>WQBJ01000020.1 GCA_013032095.1 Ruegeria atlantica
AAATCGCTGTCCCGTAATTACTGAAATGCCTGTCCGGGAATTAGTGAAACCCGCAGCCCATAGGACGTGAAGGGGTGATCATAAGCTTCGGCTCGTCTTTCACATATGACACGTGCGCATGCGACGAATTTCTCTAGAACAACCTGCGTTCACTTAATGAGGCCATATTGCCTTAGCTGTATGTCTGGGTTTGGTTATCCCTCTTAGCGAGTTCACCGATCGATTACGCCTTTCCAAGAACTTCCAACGCTCAGTGTATCATTAAACACTTAAAAAACAATATGTTAATTGTTTGTCCCCCTCTACCCCCCCCCGGGGGGGGGCCGAGAAGCACGGCGTGCCCTTTGAGGAAGGTATCGCGCTTTACAAAGGTAAGAAAGTGAAACCTACCCGCGCGGCTCCAGCCAAATACTCCACCCCCGACGACCCCAGCCAGACGTGGAGTGACCGAGGTCGCAAGCCAGGGTGGGTCGTATCTGCTCTAAAAGCGGGTAAATCAATCGACGATCTGACCGCCTAAAAAAAACAGAGCCGCCGCTTTCTGGAACTGGCGGCTCGGCACCTTTTCTCATAAATTCACATCAACCATACCTGCTGACTAGCCACCGCCTTAACTTCGGAACTTTCCAATTGGGCTGCCTGGCGAAAGCTCCAACACGCTGTTGTCAATCCGACTGATCCTCAATTCAAATGCGCCATGCTGATGCCGTGGCGTTGGCACGCGGCTTTATCTTGCTGTCAACAAGCGGCGACGACACGCCACTGGCAGTAGAAACTGTGGCCTGCTCACAACACTCACCAACGATCTTCTGAAAATACGTAAATAAATCAGGGTGAACACTGCGCCACACCACTGCGCATTACGAGCCGCACCGAAAAATAGCGCTCGGTGACGCACGTCTAAAACCCGCTCAATTGGGTGTCCTCAACTGTTCTGAGGACACCCAAAATGCAGAAATTTCTCATCACCAGGAAGTCATACAACCGCATCCTTGGCCCCATCATGGTAACCACCAGCCCGCGCCAAACCTGCCCCCATGCCTGCCCTTTGCGGAAAAACGCCACCGGTATAGCTGCCGGAGGGTGTTACGCCGAGCACGGGTTTCTGGGCGGCTTCATCTGGACCAAACTCGACAATTTGCAACCGGGAGAGCGCTTCAAAGCAGGCCAAATCACAGTCCATGATCTACCGGGTCTCCTGGGTATGATCAGGGCTTTGCCTGAGAGTAGCTTGTGGCGACACAATCAGGCAGGCGATCTGTTCAGTGAAGATCAGGTTACCATCGACGAAACCACCTTAGGTCAGATTGCCGAAACAAATACCGGACGGCGCGGGTTCACCTATACCCACTATGACGTACGTGACCATAGGGAAAACCGTCGTGTGGTGCGCGCGGCCAATCAAGCCGGGTTCACCGTCAACTTGAGCGCTAATAATCTCGATGAAGCGGACGAACTGGCAGCGCTGAATGTTGGGCCGGTCGCTGTAGTGTTGCCGACCACTCAACGTAGCAACCTGACGACCCCGGAAGGCCGCAAAGTTATCATCTGCCCCGCTCTGCGGTTTAAGGGCATGACCTGCGCCACCTGTGGGATCTGCTCCAAGCAGCGCAAAGCCATCATCGGCCTGCCCGCTGTCGGTGCGGGAGCTGACCGTGCAGAGCACGCCAAAGCTACCGAAACATCGTTTCGTTTGCTCAGCCCCAAGAACCCAGATTACGAGTTCTCAGCAATTGCCGCATGAGGGTTGAACAATTCTGGAGACCGTCCCTTCAGCCACAAATTTGGGAGGACGGCGGAATGTCAGTCTTCCCGATTTTGGTGGACGGCTATGGGCTTGGAGTTTCCAGCCCATCAGCTAGCTTTCTGTCGGCTATTGGGAGCATTTGCCCAGCCCGTAGGTGATAGGTGTGGTGCTGGAGCAACACGCCTATCAGAAGTTACATGCCAGCCAAAAATTCTTGAGCGTCTCATAGCGGAACATAGCGGGATGTAATGGCGCATATCGAAAAATACCGCACGGATACAGAGACTTACCGGACTGACAAAAAGGGTCATCAACCATAGAGAAAGACCCTTATCATGACAAAACTAGAAGCACTCACACCTGTAACGCCGATTGCTCCGGCTCTCCCCTATATCGGCGGCAAACGGCTTCTGGCTAAGCGCCTGTGCCACGAGATTGATCAAATTCCGCACCGCAGCTACGTCGAACCGTTTTGCGGCATGGGCGGTGTGTTTTTTCGCCGGGCTTCGCGACCCAAATGCGAAGTTATCAATGACCTGAATCGGGATGTGGCAAACTTCTTCCGGGTGGTGAGAAAGCACCAGGAAGCCCTGATTTCCGAGCTTCGCTATCTGTTGACCTGTCGCGAGGAATTTGCCCGGCTCAAGCTGATACCTGCGGAGACACTGACTGATATTGAGCGGGCTGCCCGCTTCTTCTATCTGCAACGATGCGCGTTTGGCGGCGTAGTCTCTGGTCGCACTTTTGGTGTACAAGGCAACGGTCAAACTGCCCGTTTTTCCAGCGAAGCAGCAATACGGTACATTGAAGCAATCCATACGCGTTTGCAGCGTGTGGTGATTGAATCTCTGCCTTATCAAGAAGTCCTCGCGCGCTACGACTATCCAGAAACCTTATTCTATTTGGACCCGCCGTATTGGGGACACGAGAATGACTACGGGGAGGGACTGTTTTCCCAAGCGGACTTTCTAAGCCTGGCTACGTGCCTCACCGGCTTGAAAGGCCGTTTCATCATGTCGATCAACGATGCCCCGGAGGTCAGGGACATCTTTAGGCACTTTTCCGTCCGGATAGTGCAAACCAACTACACAAAGGCACGAAAAAAAGCGAAGCGGGTCAATGAGTTGATCATCTGTAACTGACCATGATTGCCGGTTTTAGAATGTGGCGGCCCGGGTATGTATCCGGGCCGCGATCATTTAGCGGGAAGCTCCAAGTGACTACTGTGATGCAAGCTTGATGGTCATCTGCCGCCCTATGCACCAAAGCTCTCCAATAGTGCGACTTGAGATATTATTTCACTCTTGTGCTGGATAAGTTCGGGAAGTCAGGCCGTGGAGACCCGAAAGGTACGACGTGCTTTTTATTCGTCACAATGCAACCCAATTTCACAACACAATTAAAAGGCCTTCTCCAGTCCGAAGCTCCAATTGGATTCGATGTAACTAAAGGCGGCGATGCCGCTATCGTTGCGCCGTACATCGACTTGAATGTACGGAGTGAAGCGCGAGGCCAGTATCAGGTCTTTTTTTTCCACCCGCAGGGTTCCGCCGTATTCGACCTCGTCCGGGTCATCGACGTAGAGAATGTTGGGAACGGAATAGTCGCGCCATGCCACATAGGCTGACGCGGAAATGCCGATCCCACGGTCAAGCTGGATGTCACCAAAGACCGATAAACCAAGGCGGTCATAAGTGTCAAAAGTCCGCGCTGTATGACGCCACTCTCCGAATATCGCCCCGCCAAGGCTGCGCGTGCCACCGAACCCTTGCAACAATCCCAACCGCACCCGCGTCATGTGGCCCTTCAGATTGTCGTTCTGATGGTTGTCGATATCGGCAAAACGCGTAGCACCGAATAGTCTTAGACCGCTTGGTTGCCGGTATTCATACCGATATTCCAAACCGATACTGGTCTCGTACCGATGTTGCGCGACATGCCGTTGTTCGGCCAGCACGTCAAACACCATGGTGGTCTGTCGTCGCACCACGTGAAGGCCTGCCCGGGTGCCCAACGTAGTGTCTTGTAGCACATCGGGCTCAGCGTAATCTCCGTAGACAAACGGCGTAAAGACCAATGTCGTAACCACCCGCGACCCGCTGAGTTCGTCTACACGCGTGGCTACCCGGGCGGACATATCATAGGTTACACCCCAGGCCTGCTCAGCAACCCTATTTATCTGGGCTGGAAGAACCGCATCGCCAAAATATACGTTGATCGCATCGGTATCATATTCTCGCCCGCCTCCAAGCCGCGTGACGGCCAGGTCAAGCTGCCAGTCAAACCCGCGTCGCGCGTCAATCCAGGCGATGGCCTTTAAGACACTGTTACGGACATCTGGCGGTAAGTCGGTGGACAGGACCCGCACAAATTCCCGCCGGGCATCTGCCCACTGGCGGTTATTGAAGTATGCTCGTGCGAGTTCTTGCCTTGCCCGCGTCAGTGTGGGGTATTGTGCCAGAATCGATTGCAATATGGGGATTGCGACGTCTGGCCGATCCGCGTCAATGATTGCCACGGCAGTACGGAAGCGCTGTTCAAGTGCTGCCCGTTCGTCCCGATCGGCAGGTTGCGCCCATGAGGCTGGTGCCCACATGGTAGCAAGCAAGCAAACGATGAAGGCAAAACCACTCAATTTGCACAACGGCCTATACCTCTAAACCAGTTTTTTGAAAATTCTGAATACTGCATCGCCTGCACACCCCGCAGATTGGTCGACTCTGCTGTTACGAGTTGATGGGAGGACGGATTGTTTTCGACCGATACATAAATCGAAAACAACCTGCCCCGGACAGCATCGCAATGTGCCGAGAAACCGCTACAATTAGTGGTTCAGTTTGCTGAAAAAGTCCCAATTTCGGGAATCGAGCTGCCTATAGTATGTGCATTGGTGTGAGTTACAGCGACAGTTCCAATCACTCCATCGGCGTATATCGCACCGGTAACAGCTCCGGACGAGTTGCTATCATTATGAGTTACGTTGAATGCCCCATCATTAACCGAACCAGAAAAAACAATATCAGACTCAAGGGAGTCGAGATCGTACCCAATTGTTGGGATCACGTCCGTTCGGTTAGTAATTACACCGTTGATTGTACCGGCATCAAAATCGACATCAACGTTTGCAGTGCCAGTAATCTCGTCATACACGCTACTAAGTAGACCACGCAGTTGACCGGTGTATCTACCCGCATAGGATGCCGACCCTGAGGTTGGCGAAGCGGACGCAGTTGTAAAACTGCTGCCAAAAACTTCGCCGGTTAACCAGTCATACCCGATGATGCCGTGGCTGGCACCATCAGTGCCGGCTACGGTTAGATAGCTAGTAGCACCATCGGAATATATAGCTCGGCGAGCCTCAGAATTCGTCTGGTAGACAACTTTTTCGGCACCATTGATTGTGACCTTGGAAGGAACAAACTCGCCACCGGCAATCGAACCGGAAGCAGAGTCTATCGCGCCAAACGACACAGTTTGAAAAGATGGACTGCCACCTGTTGCTCCTGATGACTGTGAAGAAGTTGACCCGCCCCCACAAGCTGCAACTGTTGCGGTTGTCAGAATTACCAGAATTTGCTTTCCATCCATGATTTCCGTCCCTTCGGAGGTGAGACCGAAATGACGGGAATCGCTGAATCAGAATTGCCAATTTTGTATCAATTAAGGAGTTTCAATGGCTTAACAGCCGTCTGAGGCAGAAATATGGAAAAACCAAGACCAACGTGGCGGTATTAACCAGTTGATTTATAATGATTTTCAATTGTTGAGCCAGAATTGGCAATTCTGTTTCAACTGAAATTCGGTCCACTCATGCAAATACCCCCTACCAAGTCCAGGATGCGTCTGCACAACGACGATGGTCGTCGGCTCTATCTCACCCCCAGCGAACGCGAGCGATTTATCTCATGCGCCAATAAATGCCCGCCTGAAAGACAAACTTTTTGCCTTACACTGGCCTACACGGGGTGCCGCTTATCCGAGGCCTGCCAACTGGGGCAGCACAACCTGATGTTGGCTGAGTTGTTGATGTCCATACGTACCCTGAAGCAACGGGAGACGGTAAAAGTTCGGGAGATTCCAATTCCTGAGTGCTTTGCGCGCGTCCTGTACGAAACTCACTGCATCAACCTCACCGCAGCCGACCAGTATTTATGGGGCGAGGGTAATCGCCCGTTGCCACGGATTTCAGCCTATCGCTGGGTTAAGGAGGTCATGGCTGACGCCGGGGTTGTCGGCGTACACGCCTCACCAAAAGGACTCCGTCACGGATATGGCATTCACGCCACGCGCTGCGGCGTCCAACTTCATATGCTACAAAAGTGGATGGGTCATGCACGCATGGAGACCACTGCCATTTATGCCACGGCGGTCGGCCCGGAAGAACAGGAAATCGCGTCGCGAATGTGGACGCCGCAGCCCGACAGGGCCGCACACCCATTTTCGCCATAATACGGCGAAAATGGGTACTTGGTTCGTAAACCGACTAGCGACCCGCGTTAATCTGTTTGTCCGTATCATCTCGAAAACTACAGCGGCGGATGGTTCAATTTACTATCGCAATTTCACTTCACTAAAACAGCTATTTTATGCCATTAACCGATAACTCATTTAACGGGTGTTTTCCTATCTGCCCACGCAAATGCTCAGCACTGGCTGCCAGGTAGATGGTCGTGGTTTTGATATCGCTATGACCGAGCATCTTTGACAAACTGTAAATATCACAACCGCCCTCCAGCATGAGCGTGGCGAAGGTGTGCCTCAGTTTATGGATTGAGAACTTGATTTTGGAAGTTTCTACCATCTTCTTCTTCAATCGTTTGAGGCCGCTGTCGGTGAAGCCGCAATTACGGTTGAGCGAAGTGAAGAATTCAGGACAGGTCTTTTTCAGCCGTTTTCTTTCTTCTGCATAGCGCTTGAGCGTCTGGGCCAGCGTATAGCTCATTGGTACGATGCGATCCTTTCCACCTTTGCCCTGATTGACAAAGATGGTCAGGTTTTCAAGGTCAACATCGGTCAGTTTAAGGTTCAAAAGCTCTTGTTTACGCAAGCCAGCGAATACGAACGTGGCGAAAATCGCATGGTTTCTGTAGCGCAGAAACTGGAAGTCGTATGGGTAGTTATAGACGATCTCCAACAGGCGCAGGGCATCTTGTTTGGTGAGTTTGGCAGGCAATCGTTTTTCGAGTTTTGGCAGTTCGATATCCTGCAGCGGATCAAAGTCAATGTACTCGTTTTTGATGCACCAGCGAAAGAAAACAGTAAGTGACTTGTGGTAATTGATGAACGTGTTGGCTGACCAGCCACGCTCGGTACGGCCATACACAAACAAAGCCCGTACATTGCTGCAGGTCACGTCTGAGAGCGTTTCTATCTGAGCAAATCGCTGGTAGAAGCCAATAGCGTACTTGTACCGCTTGATCGTCGGCAGTTTGTAGCCCTTGATAAAGGTGGAATAGTCGCAGAACTGCTGCGTCAGGATCGTAATGTCATTCATAGAGTGAAGATGTGCATCACTCAAAACTGAGCCAATGTGCGGGATTGAACCGCAGACCTCCGTCTTACCATGACGGCGCTCTACCGACTGAGCTACATTGGCTTTTTTGCGTTTTGTCAATACCCGCCGCCGACCTGTTTTCTAAGAGAAGTGGTCCCACATCCCTTTCGAAAGCAATCTAACCCAATGTTTAAGCGACATCCTTGGCATACAGGGTAGACCTGTTCATTACCATAAAAGGGATCAAGGCAATATCCATGAATTACCCTTATTTCAAAGGCTATTATGCTTAAATTGGGGCGGGAATTGATGCCGTTTCGTAGACCTGTTTTCACACCGTATGTGTGTCAAAGCTACAGCCCAGTTTTGAGTGAAACACTGTTACGTGATCTTGTAATATGTGCTCCCTCATACATGGTACATGACTAGTCGAAACTGGCAAGCGACATGTCACCCAAAGAGTCCTTCATGTCATCAACGCCCAGCGACCGCAGGTAGGCCTCGGTCATTCGTAAATCCCTGTGACCCAAGAACTTTTTTATCAGCGATATGTTGTTTTTGTTTTTGGCCAAAGCACACGCGCAGCTGTGACGAAACCGATGGACATGGAACTTTTGACCGGACAGCCGTGATATTCTCTTTACCCAATGTTTCAGGCCATGCTCAGTAAAGCGGCAGTCACGCGTATCAGATACCCACAGATATTCGCATTTGTAACCTCGTTCTTTTCGGGCCTTCAGATACTCGTCGATGCTCTGCAAGGCGACCCTGGCAACCGGAATGGTTCTGGTGAATTTGGATTTTGACGTTGACCCGTCCACTGCGATGGTGCCGTGTACCAGATCGATGCTGCTCATTTTCAACGTCAGCATCTCACCACGCCGCAGGCCGCAGTACAGAAACACGTTTACCATTGCCAGGTCTCTTCGCAACAGAAAAGCGTTTTTAGAATTTTGGGTGATCGCGGCGATAATCTTTTCGATCTCACGCCTCTTGAGCGCCCGATTGTCGTCGTAGATAGCTTTCGGCAGGCTTTCCAAATTGATCGGGTTCTTCTCGATAATCTTCTGAATGCGCAGCCACTCAAAAAAGCACTTCAGCCGTCTGCCATATGTCTCCACGGTGGAGGCTTTGACACCGGTTCGCTTCATTTCCTTGCCCACCAGCCGCTTTCTGTTTTCAAGCCTTCTGAAAAACGTGGTCGAAGAAAAACACTTCAGATCATCTGCCGACCTGACTTCGGGCATTTGCCGCATAAAGTGCTTCCAGACTTCCCGATACCCCCGCAGGGTTTCGGGACTCAGCCGTCGCGTGTACTGGCATTCCTCTATGTATTCTTCAAACAGCTTTTGTAAATCGTGTTTCATGGTACGAAGCGCAGCTCCATCCGGTTCAGGTTACGGCCACCAGGGAAGCCATTTGAGCCGTTGGGACGTGATGTACCCATGATACGAGCGCGGAGCATTCCACCCTAGATGGAGTTATGCCAGGAGCGGAGGGTAGGTTGAAAGAGAGAACGCGCGCAGCGGCTCCCCTTGGTGCATGACACGCAAAACAGCGCGGCGGTTGGGTTGGTTCTTGAGATCGGTGGCGGTAAAGGGTGGTAGCAGCTTCTCAAACAGCGGTGCATCCATCGCCCCTACTCTGAACACAACCATCGTACCGACATTGCCCAGAACGGCCTCACGCACCTCAGTATCTGCTTGTGAGAGATGCTGGTTGGCGAGCACGACCCCAAGACCATATTTGCGCGATTCAGACAGCAGGTTGGTAAAAGACTGCGTGGTAAAGCTGGGGTACTCGTCGGCGTAGAGGAAAAAGGTACGCCGCGCCAACTCGGGCAATCCGTGGCGGGTGAAAGCGGCCAGCATCACGTTGGCGGTGATAAGGCCACCCATGATGTTGGCGACGTCCGCCCCCAGTTGCCCTTTGGCCAGGTTCACAATCAGCATCTGACCGGTATCCATCAGCGAGCGGAAGCGCAGCGGCTCCTTTGGCTCACAGAGCGCGGCGCGGACATTGGGATGTGCGAGAAATGCCCCGAGCTTGTTGGCGACCGATTGCACCCCGTCCGCGCTCGACTGGTAATTCATGGCCGGATACTCATGTTGCCAGAACTGCCGTACCTGCGGGTCGCTGAGGCTCTGGCTTATCTGTCGCCGGAAGCCCTTGAAGGTGAAGAGCTTCATGATGTCGCGCAGATCGGCCTGCTCCTGCTCCAGAAGCGCCAGGATGGCGTAGCGCAGCAAATGTTCCATCCTAACCCCCCAAGCATCCGGCCACTGCTTTTTGAGCGCTTCCAACAGCCCCGAGGCAACCAGTGGCCGGTAGGTGGCAGAAACGCGCCTCAACGGGTTGAAGCCATACGGGCACTCGGGGTCGGCAATATTCCAATAGAGATGCGATGCGGGCAGCGTGTGGTGGAGCCCCTCGGCCAATGTCCCGTGCGGGTCGATCAGGCAGAACCCATGACGTTGCCACGCATCCTGTATGGCCATGTTGTGCATCAGGGTGGATTTGCCGGTGCCGGTTTGCCCAATCAGCAGGATATGAGACAGCCGGTCACGCCGCCCGATGCCAAAAGGGAACGGCGGTTTGTATCTTCTATAGGCCATGCCGAGAGTGGTTTTTGTCATGCTCGCATTCTCAGGCTTCTCCGCAGGCGGCACTAGCTACGGGTATCTCGTGGCATGACCCTAGCTAGTGCGCCTGCTGCGATGAGCACATCATGGGCAGAGATCAGTTCCAGCCCCGCATCGCCTTTCTCCGAGTGCGCGGGAATGTCTCCCGCGTGCTCGCCTGAAAGGAGATGTGCAATGGGCACGACACAAACAAATAACAAAGCAAAAAACAGCGAAATCATCGGCAGTGTACCGCGCTGCCAGATTTGCAGCTCTGAACGCGTGGTGAAAATTGCCGCCGTGTGTTGGAACCCGGACAGCGGTCTATGGGAAATAGAACGTGTGTCCGATACGGCCCATTGTTTTGAGTGTGGGGCCAAAACGACCCTGAATTGGGTACAGGCTGACACACCGCCCCAGCTGCGTATTCGCGAACTCAATGACCGCTTCCGCACCACCGGCGTTGGCAACGGTTCGATCCTTATCACAAACGGCATCAAAGATGGTGGTGAGAGCTTTATGCGAGCCGTACTTGACGCGGTGCAGAGCTACGCGGATTTCAACGACGACAATGACCCGTGGGGCGAGCATGACTTTGGCTCGTTTGAAGTCGAGGGCGAGAAAATCTTCTGGAAATTCAACTACTACACCCCCGACCTCATGGCGGGCAGTGAGAATCCCGCCAACGAGATGCTCACCCACCGTATCCTGACCATCATGCTGGCTTCAGAGTACTAGGCATGATTGAAGGGTATGAGCGGTTCAAGCTGACCTGGCAGGGTCACACGATCGAAGTCAGCTACCAGCGCAACTGGCTCAATTCCGGCTGGTGCCACCTTGAGCTACGATCCACTGAACCGCTGCCGGTCACGGCCACCGGCTATCGATCGTGCTTTATCGTGCTTGACGATACGCTCAGTCAGAACGACCTAAAGGTGCGGGTGCTGGCCTGGCTGGATGACGCCGCCACGAAACCCAAGTGGCAGCGCTTCCTGGCTGAGAACCGTCAATTGAAACTGTTTTGAGCTACGTCGTCAGCTCTCTTTGGCACGCCACCTGCTAGTCGGGTGGCGTTTTTTATTCTTGAGTGCCCATGCAGTGAAAGAATTTGCCTCGCAAAAACGTCATCACCTTCGGAACTGTAGCTGCCACGCTGCCTCGGCGGCTCAATCATCTGAAAACCGGTTCATGGCTTCTGCCCCTCGGTATGGCAGAGACAAACATACCGGCTGGGTAGGAGCGTTTGGTGCCGGAACCTTTAAGGGTTCCGGAAGACGCCCACCCGCCGCTTTGCCATCCCCCTACCTAGTGCCGCCCACGGTCACTTAGCTAGACTAGGCTTCATACCAGCCTAATCTAAGACCACTTGTCTATGACAACACAATTTGCCCATGACCTGCGCGTGGCGCGGCGCAAGGCGGGCCTCCTGCAAAGTGACGTCGCGCATCTCTTAACGGCAAGCCGGACGGTCGTCTCTGACCTGGAGCATGGCCGGTACCGCCCGACCCTGGAGCAGACCGTCATGCTCTCGCTTATCTTCGGGCGCTCGTTTGAGAGCCTGTTTGATGAGTTGATGCGGGAGTGCCGCGGCCATCTCAACAAACAGCTGAAAACTTTGCCTGAACTCGAAGACCAGACAGGACGCACGTTTAACCGCTCTGACTCACTGTCACGCCTGCAATCCTTTCTTACTAAAGAACAGGGATAATGGCAGCGCCTAGGGTGCTGGCGGTGGCCGTAGCCGCGCAAAGAGCCGCCTATGTCTGCCTTCAGGACAGGGAACTTGACGGCTGGGGCACCACCGAAGCGCCAAAACTGAGCGCCGATCTGGTCGGCTTTGTACAGGGAATAATCAATACTGCCAAACCAGACGTGGTGGTAACGGAACAATGCGGGACAGGCTGCCGCAAGGGTCAGCGAACTCAAGAGCTGATACGGTCAATTGCCCAACTCGCCAGTCACAACGCGGCGCTGGATATTTCCGTACCGCGTCCGCGCACTCACCCCTCAAAATACGAAGAAGCCGAAGCGTTGGCCGCGCGCTATCCGGAGATCGCGGGCTACCTACCCAAGCGAAAACGCCGCATCTTTGATAATGAACCCTACATGATGATCTTGTTTGAGGCGTTGGCGCTGGCGGAATGTGCGCGGACATTCGACCGGCGGCACGATGGTTGACCATGCAATTTTACAGACCAACGGGCCACGTGAAAGGCTGGTGTGTGCACCATAGCGGAAACAACTGGTGCCGCCCCCGCAGGGGCGGCACCTTCTCGGCGAGGTCGCAGTCCCCACCGAACTGGCACAAGGAGGTAGGGGCCGTTCATTGCCCCTGCCCCCATAGTGATAACCACAAACCGTTAGTAAAGAAGCATGACGGAAGTGTGTGTGCCAAAACCGTCCCGCAGCGTTTTTTGGGCTGAAAACCATTCGTTTGAAACGCTGCGTCCACAGAGCTTTGGAAGCGCGAAAATTTGACGAAATTCGTTAATTATCATATATTTAACCAACTTCCACACATACGGAGAAACGATAGAATGGAATATAAAGTTCTTTGCGAAACGGCATGGGCCGCCTATGTCTAGTGGTATGGCTATGAGTAACTTCAACACGCTTCAAGCAGCCAAGGAGCTGCAAGATGCTGGGGTCGAGACCTCGCAGGCGGAAGCAATGGTCAACATGGTCGCGCAAGCATTGACCGATGGCTTGGCGACTAAGGAGGACGTGCGAGGACTCGATACCAAGCTCGATAATAGTATTGCAGCACTCAGAAAGGACATGCAGGCGCTCAATACCAAGATCGACAACGGTCTTGAAAACGTCACGAACATAATGACCATCCGACTCGGCGGCATCGTGATCGGTGGCATCGCTTTCCTGCAGGTTCTCAATCGGGTTTTTCCAGTTGTACCCACGCCGTAGCACCGGCTCTGTGCCCAAACACAAAGGCCATCCCTCGGGTGGCCTTTTTTGCGCGTGATGGTCGTTTGTCGAAAGCGCGCGCCTGTAACAAAATGTGATAGGTAAACAACGCAATTCAAAGGGGAAATCAGGCACACATACCTGCTTATACCAACCTTATACACGGGCTTTAATATGTGAATATTGCTGAGTTCTCATCAATGGAGGACTTACATGCAATGCACTACCTTTCACTCTTCTCGGGCATCGGCGGATTTGAACTTGGCATCGGGAACCGAGCCAACTGTGTCGGTTTCTCGGAGATCGACTGCCACGCTGAAAAAATCTACCGACGTCACTTCCCAGAGCACAGAAACTTCGGGGATATCACCACAATTGACCCGGCGGATTTACCACATCTTGACCTCATCGTCGGCGGGTTTCCCTGTCAGCCGTTCTCAAGTGCCGGAAAGCAGCTGGGATTTGCCGACGCGCGCGGAACGCTCTTTTTTGACATCGCTCGGATTACGCGGAAAAGGCAGCCACGCCTTCTTTTGCTTGAGAACGTCAAAGGGCTTCTATCTCACGACCACGGGCATACATTCGCTGCAATCCTCACCACGCTTGATGAATTGGGGTATGACTGCCAGTGGCAGGTGCTTAACAGCAAAGATTACGGCGTCCCCCAAAACCGCGAGCGCTTGTTCATTGTCGGATGTCTTAGAGGAACGCCCAGACCGGAAGTATTTCCTCTCGCTGGCGGTAACAAGAAAGCTGGTTTACGTATCAAAACGATTGCGCACATGAGACGGTATCGGTGCAGCTACCAAACAGTTGACGAAACCGGTATCTCCCCGACGTTGGTTACTGAACGCCAACCCTGTGTGATCGTCCCGGAAGCCACGAAGGAGGGCTATGCCAAAGCGTGTGTCGGACAGTCGATAAACCTGGCCGTACCCAATAGCCAAACTCGCCGAGGTCGAGTTTCTGATATAGCTCATACGCTTGATACCGGTATGCAGCAAAATACTCTGACTGAAAATGCCCCTGTTCGCCGTCTGACGCCAACCGAATGCGAACGATTGCAGGGGTTTCCTGACGGATGGACAAAAGGAGCCAGCGACACACAACGATACAAGATGCTTGGAAACGCTGTTACCGTAAATGTGGTACGCGCAATCGCGAGCCGTATAGCCTGAACATCTTTGAGCCGCCCGGAATGTTTGAACATGACGCCGGGTTCAAATCTGACTTTTCCAAGCGGTTCGGAGATTGCCCCTTGCGGTTTTTTCGACCCCGCTTGAACACCCACCGACCGGGAATGCGAAGCCGGTGATGAGTAGAAAACGTAACCGGGAAAACCAACGCCGATTCATTGCCGAGAAACAGGCAACGGGACTTAGGGTCAGATTTCATAACCAGTAGATAACGGTTGCTGCGAGGGCGATGGCTGATAGGAAGACCTTTGGAGAGGGGGCATAGCGTGTCGCCACGCGCCTCCAATCCTTGAGTCAGCCGAACATGATCTCGATGCAGTTTCGTCACTTGTATCCGCGCTTGCCGTATTTGACCGGCGTCTTGCGTTGCTTTCGACCGGATCGGCAAGCGACTGTGAGCTTTGATCTTCTTAGCATTTGACAAGCGCAACGGATCTTCGCGATAGGCAGGAACATCTGCCACAAGCGGGCAGGCAGGGCCTGCCAGCGGCAATCTTGTAGTGCATCCTCCGCACAAGGTCGGGGGTCCCTGCCGTGCGGGGGTGTCCGCAGGCATGAGCGCTAGACTTCTGACCATCCGCAGATGAAATTATCAAAATTTCAGCGCAGCCCCCCACATCTCTACATGAAACAAGTTTCATGTAGACGGTGTTCCAGTTCTCCTCTCACTATCCGAAAAACCGAGTCTGCTTGAATCCACATCGTGGCACAGATAGTCCCCAAAAGGAAAATTAGAGTTTCCGTTTAGAATCATCACTGTGAGGTATGCCTCAACGAAATGCGGTATCTGTATAGGGGTTTTCATCAAAACCAGAACTAAAACTAAAATGACCCCAGAAACGCCCCTTAGCACCGCTAAAAATTTGCTGGAAATGTAGCGAGAATGAATTTTGAGACGAAACATCCGCATCACTAGTTCCTCCCTGCATTGCGCCCGTGCCATTCATGAGCCGGATCGGTGACAGCCCCAGCTCTGACACCAGCATAGAAAGACGAAATGCGTCGGATGCGGGATGACAAACAGCGCCCCAGTTGGAGATTGCGCAAATGTTCAAGGTCAACGAACGGGCTGTGCTGCGTGTTAGAAGAATTTGAGTAGCCGGTTATTACCGATAGAATCACGTAGTCGAATGAAATAAAAAGAGAAAAGCCACTATGGCCAAAGTTGTGGGCGAAGATCGCCAATTTATTCACATGGAGAGGCGATAGCCAATGACCGACGTCGCTGAAGACAAGCTCCGATTTAGGCCGAAGGCGCGAATAATACGCACTATCGGTGATCGGTTGATTAGTGGTCCGGAAGCGGCCGTGATCGAACTGGTAAAGAATGCATATGACGCAGATGCGAGTTTTGTGGAGATAAAATTTACTCCTCCGCTTCTGCCGGGCGAAGGCCGGATTTCCATTGCAGATGATGGTCATGGGATGTCGCTGGACGACATCCGCCTGAAATGGATGGAACCCGCAACTGCTTCAAAAGTGAAAGATCGCTGCTCTCCGTCCAAGGCACGGAAGATGATGGGTTCCAAAGGTATCGGAAGATTTGCCGCTGCCAAGTTGGGGGCAAAGATGGCCCTGACATCTACAGTCGAGACCAAAGGCGGGAGAACAGCGGTTCTCATCCCAGAACTGGACTGGAGCATCTTTAGCGATGATGTGTACTTGTCTGATATCGCTATCGACTACCTCGTCCAAAGTGTCGAAGAACCGACCGGAACAACCATCGAAGTGCTCGAACTGCACGAGAGTTGGACCAAAGACCGGTTGTCCAAGCTATATAACGAACTGCGGCGATTGCTTTCACCTTTCTCCGCGTCGCAAGAGAAAAGAGACGATTTCAGTGTCTATCTTGATCTATCGGATTGCAATGAAAGCGCAGTAGGGTTTGATCCCACAGATATATTCGAAGGCGCTGATGATCAGACTGAAGAAAGCCAATATCCGGGCAAAGGCAAGCGTGTTCACCCCTTTCCTCTACTGTCGACATGCGACTATGAACTTAGTGGAACACTCGCACCGAATGGCGCATTCGAAGGATCATTCACAATTCATCGTGCCGGGCGTGGCTCGGAGAAGATCACAATTCCGGGTACGGGCATCAAAGGGAGTGATAGTGCCGGGAATGTCGAAGTACAACTTTATCTCTTCGACAGAGAGGCTGATGCGTTGAAGAGCAACATGAAAGCGGCAGGTATGGGCAATCTGACCGCAACGGAAGCCCGCCGGTTGCTCGACAGCATTTCAGGGGTTGCAATATACCGTGAAGGGTTCCGGGTTCGGCCTTACGGTGATCCAGAAAATGACTGGTTGGCATTGGACACAAGGCGCGTCCAGGATCCATCTCTGAGGATAGGTCACAATCAGATAGCCGGTTATTTGAAGATCGAAGGTGAACATGACTCAAATCTTCTGGAACGCAGCAGTCGCGAAGGATTTGAGGACAATGTGGCCTTCCAGAACCTAGCCCGGCTGATAAAGAGGTTACTGGCTGAGATAGTTGAACCCAAACGCTTCGATTTTCGCGAGAAAGCCGGTATTTCGCGCCCTCGATCGTCATCATTTGATGAGCTTAAAGAGCTTTCAGAATTGAAACGTGTCCGAAAATTGGTTGCACTACTTGAACCAAAACAGCGAGAGCAGGCCGAACGCATCATTGACAAAGAAAGTCAGCGACTATCGTTGAGGGTTGATGCAATGCGGGAGCGGCAGAGGGTTCTCGAGGCGCAATCCTCGCTTGGCGCAATTCTTGCGGAAGTGCTGCACGAGGGGTCCCCGGAAGCAACGTTTGTGCAGAAAAGCGCGGACCGCATGAATGTCATGCTGAAGTCTTTCCTGACTGGAGATGACGGCGGCAAGAACAAGGCAAGGGAGTTTTTCTCGGCCCGGATACCACAGATAAAGGCATCGGGAGACAAACTGGCAAACTTGTTTAGGGCGCTACGACCGTTGGCAGGTGGCAAGCGGCGGCAACCGGCTTTGTTCTACCCAATAAAGACGATCAAAGATGCTTTGGCATTGTTTGAAAACCATAAAGTGGACGTATCAGTTGAGACGACGGCCAAAGGCATGGAGTTCCTCGGGCATTCCGAGGATTTGTCCACTGCAATGGTCAACATAGTGGGTAATGCGATCCACTGGCTCGAAACAACCGATATTGCCGAACCCCGCATCCAGATCACTTTGTCTCGTTCGGAAGAAGGTGGCCATGTCTTCATTGAGGACAATGGACCGGGCGTCCGAAGAGAGTTCATGGAGCGGATTTTTGATGTCGGCTTTACTCTCAAAGATGGTGGCACAGGCTTGGGTTTGAACATTGCTCGTGAAGCTCTGGCAAGGTCAGGCGGAAAGCTTCGATTCCACCCGGAACACGAGGCCGGCGCACTATTTGAAATCGTATTCCCGACAGGACCAGAAAATTGAACATTAAGACCATGCTCGTCGTTGAAGACGAAGATCGGATGATCACTCTACTGAGTGATGCCTTGGAAGACTGGAATGCCGCCAACGAGGGTAGTGTGCGATGTTTTGAGGCGATATTCGTAAAGAGCCCCGAAGGCGCGGCTCAAGAGCTTTACAACAGAAAGATTGACTGTGCCCTCGTCGACCTGCGTTTGCCACCGGACGACGCTTCTGACAAAACGGACGCAAGCAATGGAAATACACTCGCTGCTAATTTATTGCGAGAAAACGGCATTCCGGTCGCAATTATATCCGGACATCCAGGTGAAGCCGAGCCTGACCTCATTGGCGGAGGAACCGTTCGAGCCTTTGAAAAGGCTGATGACGGTTATGAACAAGCGGTAAACTGGCTGGCGTCCCAGTGGGAGTTGATGGACGCGCTGCGCGCTGTGCGCCAAAGGCTTGAACAATCCACAGCAGAGGTTTTCGCACGGAGAATCTGGCCTAACTGGTCACAAATGGCAGAGGCCATCGATCACGACAATAAAAAACTGGCTATCGCAATTGCGCGACAGTATGCCAGCCACACGGCCGAACTGCTTGGCCAGGACGCCTCGAACGATTGGCATCCGTTTGAGAGCTTTATAGTGCCATCTTACATTGATGACAGAGCGCATACAGGAGATATCTTCCTCCTTGAAGACACTAACTGGATCGTTCTTACGCCCCAATGCGACATGGCCACCGGTAAGATTCCCAATGTTTTATTGGCAGAATGCGCGCTCGGCGCTGAGTATTGGGCAGAAAACGTTGAGGCTTTGCGAGCAGCAACCAGCAACAGCAAGCGGAGGAAGCCCACCGAATTCTTGCGTAATTTCGTCAATCAGAATTTGCCCGCGTCGGTCCATTTCTTGCCACCTGTCCCCGGCACGGTGGAACCGATCTTGGTCCAGTTTGGCAAAATACGGACGATACCTTTAAATGATCTGAACAAACAACTTGACGTAAGAGTCGCTTCGGTTTCCCCACCATTCCTGGGCAATCTAGTTCAGCGCTTTGGCGCCTTCATAAGCAGGACTGGCCAACCAAACATTGGCGTTGAACATTTCTGATTTTAAGAGAATGCACTCCCTGTCAGCGAGCTGCGCGCCAATCACCAATCGGAACAAAGAGTGAACAATCGTAAAAACGGGGTAGCCAAATCATCTGGGACTCTTTATGACATATTGTCAATAAATGACACAGAGGCATTGAGCATGAACGCGCATCTCCGCACCGAATTTGCCGAGTTGATGGACCGCGCCGGTCTGGGCATCGAGGAAGCCGCCAGTTTCCTCGGAATCAGCGACAGGACAGTGCGGCGACATGTCAAAGGTGAGGGCAAGCGCATCGATGCCCTCAAGTTAGACAAGCTGCGCGAGATTGCGAATTCCCGTTGCACCAAGGGCCGTGCGACAGGGTTCCGATTCATTGATCTCTTCGCGGGTGTCGGAGGAATCCGGATTCCGTTCGAGGAAATTGGTGGCCGCTGTGTCTTTACCGCCGAGTGGGATCGCTTCAGCCGCGAAACTTATAAGGCGAACTTTCCGGAGCCGGCTGACAGCGATCACGTCTTTGCGGAAGACGTGCGCCCATGGGCGAATGACCCCGCAAAAATTCCTGCACATGACGTGTTGCTGGCGGGTTTCCCTTGTCAGCCGTTCTCCATTGCTGGTGTGAGCAAGAAGAACGCACTTGGCCGTCCGCATGGCTTTCTCTGCGACACCCAAGGGACACTTTTCTATGATTTGGCCAAGATCATCGACCATCACCGCCCGCCTGCGTTCCTGTTGGAGAATGTGAAGAACCTTGAGCGTCATGACGGCGGCAAGACCTTCGCCACAATCATGCATGTTCTGGAAAACGAACTGGGCTACAAGGTCTCCTACCGCGTTATCAGTTCAACCCCCTGGGTACCGCAGAAACGTGAACGCATCTTTATTGTCGGGTTCAAGGATCACAACATCGACTTTGATTTCGACCAGCTCGCCATTCCGGAGGGCGACGGCCCTACCCTCGGGACGATTCTCGATAAGAAGGTCGATCCGAAATACACCCTGACAGAAAACATGTGGACCTATCTCCAAGGATACAAGGAAAAGCACCGCAGCGCCGGGAATGGTTTCGGATTTTCCCTGTTCGGACCAAATGACGTGGCTCGCACCCTGTCAGCACGGTACTACAAAGATGGCTCAGAAATCCTGATCGCACAGAAAGGCAATCGTCCACGCCGACTGACACCACGCGAATGCGCCCGGCTGATGGGTTTCGAGAAGCCCGGCAAGGCCGACTGGAAGATTCCCGTTTCGGATACGCAGGCTTATCGCCAGATGGGCAATGCGGTAGTTGTACCGGTTGTGAAAGCCGTTGCGCAACTCATGCAATCACGTATTGCGGATGCTATGGTGCTGGATGGTCGCGAGGTTTCCGAAGCCATGCAGGCGCAGCTTCCCTTGGCCGAACCGGGCATTTACGCCGCGAGCGAAATGCCTGCTGAAAACCTCGAAATGCTGGAGGCGGCACGAGCCGGGGTGTAGTGCCCACAGATATTGTCTCACCTGCTACACGAAGCCGGATGATGTCCGGCATCCGTGGCAAGGACACGAAACCGGAGTTGGCGATCCGTTCTGCGCTGCACCGGGCAGGTTTCCGGTTTCGGCTACACCGGAAAGACCTGCCCGGCCGTCCCGATTTGGTCTTTCCTCGGCACAATGCGGTTCTTTTTGTTCACGGCTGTTTCTGGCATGGGCATGAATGCCATCTGTTCCGTTGGCCCAAAACCCGGGAAGATTTCTGGCGTGAAAAAATCGGCAAGAACATTGCCCGCGATCAGGCACAGTATCAGGCGCTTGCCGGTTCAGGCTGGCGTGTCGGGACGATTTGGGAGTGCGCATTGAAAGGAAAGACCCGCCTGTCCTTCGACGAGGTTGTCGATCAATGCTCTATATGGTTGAAATCGGGTATAAAAACATTTGAGGTGAGCGGTCATGAAGCGCGGCCAGTTATCTGATTATTTTGGAGGTGTTGGGGTCAAGCGTTTGTCAGCCGTCGATGCAGAGCCGAAGTCGTCGAATCAGCACGAGATCGGAACGACCCGCAAAATGCGGGATGACTTTCTAGGTGAAAACCACCAGCAGAAATTCCCGGCGATCTACATCTGGCTGGGTGGCGATCAGGAGGGTTTTACCGAGGAAAGCTGGGCCACCCATTATGACGCCCGGATCAACAAACCCCGTGCGGCCGAATGGCGGCTCTATTACCCCTCAAACCCTGTGACGGAGGCCATGAAGGCCGGAGACACTCTGTTCCTTGCAAAGGATCAGAGCGGCGTTCTGTGGTTTATTGTGGCCCCAGAAGGATCAACCAGCGAGCAGCAGCTTTTCTGGTTGTTCGGCCTGCGCCCCGAAGGCAAATCTTTTGTTTCCCGTGAGTTCTCCGACGAGGAGCCGGAGCTGGATTTTGCCGCCCGTTTCATTCTGGACGAGCTGGGCATCGAGTTCGAGGAACCGGAGGCCGACAAGCTGGACAGCATTATCGAGAAATTCGGCACCACCTTTCCCAAAACAGCGGAGTTCTCCGATCTGGCCCGTCTCACTCTGCCCGAGGTTCGTGCGGAGGACGACCCTGACGCCGCGCTGATTGCGTGGCTCGATCATGAAGAGGCATTGTTTCGCAGACTGGAGCGCAAGGTAGTGTCCTCTCGGATCGAGGCCGGGTTCGTAAACGACGAAGGTACAGATGTTGACGGGTTCATCAGTTTTTCTCTGAGCGTTCAAAACCGCCGAAAATCACGGATGGGCCATTCTCTGGAGAACCATCTGGCGGCTGTCCTCATGGCGCATGACATCCAGCATGTGCGTGGCGCTGTGACGGAACACAATCACAAGCCTGATTTCCTGTTTCCGGACCTTGCGACCTACCAGGCTGCCCCTGCGCAGGGTGATGCTCGTCTGACAATGCTGGGAGCCAAGTCCACCTGCAAGGACCGCTGGCGGCAGGTTCTGGCCGAAGCGGAGAAGATAAGCCGCAAGCATCTTCTGACGTTGGAACCGGGGATTTCGGAGCCGCAAACCAACCAGATGGAAGCTTCAGGTCTACAGCTGGTTGTGCCCCGCTCCGTCCATAGCAGCTATGCGGAAGCACAGCAGGGCTGGCTCTGGTCTGTGGCGGATTTCATTGGTGAGGTACGTGCCAAACAAGCTCCGTGATCTTGTTGGCCGCAGGGGATAGCAAATGATTGTCACCTTCTACGACCGTCGATTTCGACCAAGGGACTCGAGGACACAGGATTGGAAAAAACTCGGAATACTCTTGTGGCGGGTAATATACTTTTATGGGGAAAAAACCAAATTCACCCGATCAGGACCCTTACCCCTGAAGCACGCGTGTTCTTGGGGTGACCATAGCGAAATCACCCAAGGGCACAGTGACAAACCGGTGCGGATGATGCGGCGACGGCACGTGCAGTAACATCGGCCCGGAGTCCAAACACAAAGGCCACCTCTCTGGTAGCCTTTTTTGTACTACTGAAAATACGGTTGGCTAAACTTTCTCATGGCTTCACCTCAATAGCCAACCCCAACCCCTATGTGGGTACAGAGCTGAATAGACTGGCACAGAGCTGCGCTAAAATCACTACAATCTAAGCGTGACATGTATCGCTGCTGTATGAGGAAATTCTTTTAAACACCGCACCAGTCAGCTATGGGTGGGTATGGCTACCGTTGATACCCATCAAGCAATCAAAGAGCTGCGAGACGCTGGGGTCGATACCCCGCAGGCTGAGGCGATAGTGGGCGTGGTGTCTCGGTTGGTGGAGCGCGCGCCGGAAGCTACCACTGATACCACCAGCAATCCCCATACGCTCCCTGCTGACCCTTTCACTCGCGTTGATGCTATCGTCAAAGACGCAACCATTAACTTTGCTATTTTCATGGTTATAGCCATTGAACTGGCTATACTGATCAGGTTGCTCTAGCTGCCAACCACACCCCCAACCGCAGTTTGGCTTGCAAGCAACAGACCAGCAATGCAAGAGAACTTGGCAGTTCACTTCGAACGAAATTCATCCAACAGATCAGCCCAATCTTGCATTAGTTTTCCGCGCTGATCCCAGTAGGTGGATCGATTATAGGTGCGTCGGATCTCATTCTTGTCCTGATGCGCCAACGCGGCTTCGATAATTTCCGGGTCAAAGCCTCGATCATTTAAGATCGTGCTGGCTGTGGACCGAAACCCATGTGCGGTGACTTCATGCTTTTCATACCCCATACGTCGCAGGGCTGCGTTGAATGTATTCTCCGAGAGCCTCCGGCGATTAGACCGCACCGATGGGAACAACAGCTCAACGCCATCAATCTCCGGCCAAACATGCTCTACAATCGCCATTACTTGATTGGACAGTGGAACAACATGTTCACGGCGCATTTTCATGCGCTCAGATGGCACCGTCCACGTACGTTTCTCGCGATTAATTTCGTGAATGGTCGCCCCACGCACCTCGCCGGGGCGGGCCATGGTGAGAATTTGAAACTGCATCGCCGCTTTGGTCAGGTGATAGCCGTTGAAGTCGTCCAATGCACGCAGGAAGGCCCCAAAGGCTGCTTCATCCACGATGGCAGGGCGATTTACCACCTTTGGTGGAAGCAACGCGCCTTTAAGCGCCTCTGTGGGATCACGTTCAGCTCGCAGGGTCACGATTGCGTGCCGAAAGACGCTAGAGAGCATACTGCGCAAACGCCGGGCAGTTTCACGCCGACCGCTCTTTTCCACGCCTTTGAGAACATGCAGCACCTCAGCAGCGGTGATCTCATTGATAGGACGCTTATGCAGCGGCAGTGCCAGCTTCATAAGCAACCATGTATTCTTCGCTACAGTAGTTGGCGCAAGATCACGGTCTTCCATATTTCTCAGATGCTCTTCGGCAATCAGCTTGAACGTAGTCCGTGCCTGCGTCTCGGCGGCGACTTTATCGAGCTTCTTCTGAACAGCCGGATCACGGTCTTCTGCCAGCACACTTCGCGCGGCATCTCGCTTTTCCCGTGCCTGCGCTAAGGTGACATCTGGGTACTGACCATGTGACAATAGCTTTTCTTTGCCAAGATAACGGTATTTTTGCTGCCAGAGTTTCCCACCACCCGGCTTCACGAGCAGAAAAAGGCCACCGCCATCACCCATTTTGTATGGCTTGAGGTCTGGTTTGGCCTTGCGGATTTTCAGGTCGGTGAGGGCCATTGGGGGTATCGCTCTCTCTAGGCTGGGGGTATTACCCCCGCCGATACCCCCAATATGATGAGAAATAGGGGTATCGCATGTTCATCCATGTTCAGAACATACCCCAAAACCCACTGAAAAATCAATGTTTTTGAGAAGTCATGTGGTGCTATGAAAAGGTATTGTGGTGCCCGGGGGCGGAATCGAACCACCGACACGAGGATTTTCAATCCACTGCTCTACCCCTGAGCTACCCGGGCATGGGAACGATGTTTATCGTTGGGTGGAGGCCTTCTATGACTTGCTACAGGCAGTGTCCAGAGGCTTTTTGACATTTTTTCAATGTGGGCGCGATTGACTGATTTCACCCTCAGTTACTTCTGTATCCAAGTCCTCTTCTCGCTGCGATGGGACTGCGTAAGATCCATTCAGCCATTTGGCCAGATCAATGTCAGCACAGCGTTTTGAACAGAAGGGGCGGAACTTTGTCACCGTGTCTTCGCCACAGATCGGACAGCTCATTTCAACACCTCTTCCAAGGGAATACGGCTGCGTTTGCGCTGCAATTCGTAGTGACCAAGCGGCGTCCAGCCAGCCAGAGTAGTCTCGATGCCATCGGCCTTGAACGCGGCGCGCAAGGCCGACTCAAATCCACGGCGGTCTTTCTTGGGCATGGGGGCTAGATCAACGGTTATCTGTCCGCCAAGACCGCGGACGCGCAGAGCACGGGCCAGCGCCTTGGCACAGGCGAAGTTTGCTTTGGTGCCCGCAGCCAAAGACGTATCGGACCCAGTGTTGACGTCCACAGCGACCAGTGCGCGCGTGGACTGGATAAAGAGATGCCCGCCACCCGGCAGGGGCTCGGCAATTCCGCGCGCTACGTCCAGCGCATCGAGCACACCTTGGGTCTCAAATCCTCCGTCCTGCGTCACAACCTCGGCCGGGTCGGTCCAGTCGCGCCAGGCCAGAACATGGGGGCCGTCACCCTCCAGCAGAAGCTCTGGTTCGGTTCCTGAATCGTTCAGGACCTGATCGGCATGGGCCAGCATGGCACTGATATCTTCGGCGATTTCGCCCGCGTCCTCACCCAGACAGCAGGAGCGCAGGATCAGGCCATAGTCGCTGCCGTCCATACACTCATGTGCAATTTCCAGCAGGCGGTCGCGTTCGTCTTCGTCACGGATACTGCGCGAGATATTCAGGCCCGGTGCATCGGGCGTCACGATAGCGTAGCGGCTTTTGAACAGAACGCGATCCGTTACCGGCAGCGCTTTGCCCGGCTCGGCATAACCCGTCACCTGTACCAGTATCAGGGTTCCGGGCGCCAAACCTTTGACCTGGCGCAGAAAGGCCGGGCCGTCAGGTGTCGTCAAGAACATCCCGCCCTGCCCTTTGACCGGGCGATCGGCCCGGGCGCGATAAATCGTGCCCGGTGCGGGCGCGCCCGATGCAATCAGGAAATCGTCCAGTTTACCATCCACCATCAAGGCAGCGGCTTCGAAGTTATCGATATGGTCCAGAACGATGGTGCGACCCTTCATGATGCCTCACGATATAAGGGATAACCGATGCCCTGCAAAAGAGCGGCGGTTTCAGACAGGGGCAAGCCCACAATGCCGGTAAACGAGCCCGAAATCCACGGAATGAAGGCCCCAGCCGGGCCTTGAATAGCATAGGCACCAGCTTTGCCCTGCCAGTCTCCGGTCGCCAGATAAGCGTTGATCTCTGCGTCTGACAGACGCTTGACCTTGACCTGAGAAACCACGTCGCGTTGCAGCACCCGATCCCCACGCCGCACGGCAACCGAGGTGATCACGCGGTGCCGCCGACCAGACAGCGCATGCAGAAATTCCGCCGCTTGCCCCACATCTACGGGTTTGCCAAGAATGCGGCGACCCAACGCGACAGTGGTGTCCGCACATAGGGTAATATCGTCGCTATCTGTTTGAACGGCCTGCACTTTTGCCCGCGTGATGCGGTTGCAATAAGGAACAGGTAACTCGCCCTTCATGGGCGTTTCGTCAATGTCCGGGGCGCGGATTGCATCGGGCTGCACGCCGAGCTGAGCCAGCAGGTCCAGCCGCCTTGGGCTGCCCGATCCTAAGATAAACGCCATTGCGGCAGGCGTTACTTGAAGCGGTAGTTGATCCGACCTTTGGTCAGATCATAGGGGGTCATCTCGACCTGAACCTTGTCGCCGGCCAGAACGCGGATGCGGTTCTTACGCATCTTGCCTGCCGTATGTGCGATGATCTCATGGCCGTTTTCCAGCTCGACCCGAAACGTCGCATTAGGCAGGAGTTCCTTCACGACACCGGGAAATTCGAGCGTATCTTCCTTGGCCATGTTGTCTCCATCATTACGTTGCACCCGCAGAATCTACGGGGATGTGCGCTTAAATGAGCCCATTTTAGGCTTATTTCAAGGCCAGAATCACCTAAAGGGGAGATATTGTGACTGAATTGACTCGAGAGGATTGCTCCTCCCAATGAGTTCGGTTCAGCACGTGACCGTCGGCGCGGACCTCTGCAATGGCTGAAAGGTCGATATCCGCATATGTCCATCCAGGTTGATTCAGCGCACCCTCAGACAGCACTCCAGTTGGCGGAAAACCCTTGTCGGGCGGGCCAAAAATGCCGCCGGTGCCAGTGTTCATGTCCACCGCCTCGGACCAGTCATTGTTCCCGACCAGAGACGCCATAACCGTAACACATTGATTTTCTAAGGCGCGCGACATCGCCCCGATACGAACGCGCCAGTAACCTGCCAGCGCCTCAGTGCAAGACGGGACGAGGATCAGATCGGCATCCTGTAGGGCGCGACCCAGCAGGGGAAACTCGCTATCATAGCAGATGAGCACGCCGACCTTGCCCAGCGCGGTATCGAAGAGTTTCAGTGGCCCGCCGGGCGCAATATCCCAATCTTCGCGTTCGAACCGTGTCATGATCTGCTTGTCCTGATGGTCCTTTTGACCATCGGGCGAATAGAACGCAGCGCGGTTCACCGGGCGCCCTGGCCCGTCCACTACTGGGGCCGATGCACCCAGAATATATGCATTATATGCCTGTGCGAGGCGTTGATGCAGAGCCTGCGCCGCCTCCATCCGATCCGACACAGCCCGGATCGAACGTTCCAAGTCGCGCGCCACTTCCGCTCCGTCCAGCGTCGATAACTCCATCGCACCGTATTCTGGGAAGACCAGCAACTCCGCCCCCTGCCCGATGGCTTCAGACACCCAGCGATCCAGCTTATCCTCATACTGCGCCCAGCTGTCGAGCCAGTCGAGGTTGTAGGCAGCGGTTGCAACTTTCATGGGTGAGCGATCCTTGAGGGGTAATTCTAGCGCAACATTAATGGGCGCGTTCACGGGCTGTACAGGCTAATCGTTTGGCCATGGCAAACAAAGTGCGAAGTCTGCTCAGAGCCCGGAGCAGATTCATTTTCCTGTTTATGATAAAGTAAAGTACAGGGGGATGCCCTATGTTCGATGTCGATAATTTCATTGCCGACTGCTGCGAAGCCATTGAGAATGACCTGACGCACAAATCCGCTGCAGAGGTGGTGCGGTGCGCAATGTCGGAACCTTCGAAAATACTAGAAGCGCTAGGAGAGCCGACGGAACCAGGGATCACGCCGCTCTATCAATCCCAAAAGCTGACAATCATAAATCTCGCTTGGAAGCCGTTAACAACCATTCCGCCACACAACCACGAAATGTGGGCTGTTATTGGAATCTATGGGGGGCGAGAAGACAACATCTTTTGGCGGCGGATCAAAGGCCATCCAGAGGGGCTAATCGAAGCGGCGGGCGCAAAGGCTCTGTCGACTGGCGACGTTTGCCCTATGAGCGCGGATGTCATCCATTCTGTTACCAATCCAATCCCCAAGCTAACGGCTGCTTTGCACGTTTACGGTGGTGACTTCTTCGAGGCGGAAAGGAGTGAATGGGAGCCCGAGCGGTTAACAGAACACCAACTCGAAATGGACGCTGTGCGGGCTCGATTTTCGAGTTAGAAATCTGGTCCGGTTAACGTCCGCTTTGTCCGCATTGCGGACAAAAGTATCACAAGTCCCGTATCCAGAACTGCAACGGTTTCAGCGTCTCACCCTCTTGCCCAATATCCCTCCATGAGAACTGTGCGATTGCGCCAGGAAGTGGTTCGTACCCCCGCGCGCGCCAGAAGGCATCCAACGGGCGGTAGCTGTCGGGGCGCATCGGGTGATCTGCGGGGCGCTGCACACTGCAGAACGCACACTTGCTGAAACCCAGTGCACGGGCATGTCCCTCGCGCAGGTCGAAGAACTTATGGCCGACGCCCTGCCCCCGATAGTCTGGCAGCAAGACGGATTCTGCGCAGTAGAAAATCTGTGACAGGTCCAGCTCGGTCCTTTCGAAGGCGGCAGCGAAATCATCGGCGTGATCGGTCAGAGGCGCCCCGGTTGATGCGCCGACCAGACGATCACCGTCGAAGGCGCCGACGACGATGGCCTTGTCGCTGTCGCGGTAGGATTGCAGGTATTTTCGCTCATAGGCCAGGTCGCCATCATACAGATACGGCCACGCCCGAAACACCGCGATCCGCAGGCGCGCCACGTCATCCAGAGCGGTCTCCAACGCCGCTCCGGTCAGCGGGCGTACCGCAGTGACCTCAGCCATTGGAGACCTGTTTGGTCCAGTCGGCGAGGTTGTAGAAGGTGGTCACGCGGGTGATCTTGCCATCCTTCAGATCAAAAAACGATCCGGCAGGCAGGCGATAGGTCTGGCCGTGGGCTTCTGGCAGCCCCTCATCGGTTTCCAGATATGTGCCGTTCACAAAGAACTCGGCCGCCGCGCGGTTGCCGCCTTCGGCTTCGAACACCACGATATCGGTCAGGTTCTCTTTGTAGCAGCGATTCATATGATCACAGAACGCGGAGAATTTTTCCTTGCCGACACGAATCTGGCCCTCGTTCACGTGATGGGCCACATCTTCGGACAGGCAGGCAAGCATGGCCTCGACATCACCCGCGTTGAACGCATCGAAATAGGTTTTGACGGTCTGGTTCATGGTCACTCCCTTGGTTCGCCCCAGCGATCTATCAGATGCTTGATGATCTGATCGCGGGTTTGTCGGTAGTGATGTAGCTTTTGTTCACGGCTCTCACCTAGTCCAGTAGGGTCCATTATTGGCCAATAATCGACATCCAGATGAAAAACCCGGGTCAGTTCCAGCGCCCGGCGCTGACTGGCGGGCGACAGAGCGATGACCAAGTCAAAGGAACTGAGGTCATCACCCCATTCCTCCATCTCGTCAAACGAGCGCGCCCGGTGACGCGACAGTTCCACACCGATCTCTTGGCAGACCGAAATACAAAACCCGTCAATTTCCAGATCGTTATGCACACCAGCGGATTGCACATACGTTCCGGTGCCATAGAATTTCTTCATAATGCCTTCTGCCATCGGCGACCGAACCGAGTTGTGGTCGCAACAAAACAGGACCGACTGCGGCAAAGGCGTCACCCGTCACCCCCCGAAGTGCAGCACGCAGATCAGCGTGAACAGGCGACGGGAGGTATCGGTATCAATATTCGCCTTTCCCTCCAGGCGCTCCTGCAACACTCGGCTACCTTCGTTGTGGATACCACGCCGGGCCATGTCGATCGTTTCGATCTGGCTGGGTGGCAGGGTCTTTACTGCATTGAAATAGCTTTCGCAGATCTGGAAATAGTCTTTAACCACTTGCCTGAACGGCCCAAGCGACAAATGGAACTCGGCGGCCTTTTCTTCCGCCTCGGTGGCGATGTCAAAGACCAGGCGTTTATCGCGGATCGATAGCTGAACATGATACGGCCCATCCGGTACAACGCGGTCTTCCCGCTGCGGCAAGGTAAAGCTGTTGTCTTCCAGCAGATCATAGATGGCTACCTTGCGCTCCTGCTCGATCTCAGGGGTCGGCGGAGGCAGGTTTCGGTCATCCAGTTCGATATGCGAAATACGGGTCATAAGTTTCAGGTCCGTTCAGGTCACGACAGACTTATAGCAACTGAAAAAATTGGACAACGCGGGAAAACGCTAAATCGGATGCCCATTCGGGTCGATCTGGCGCTTTCGCAACAAATGGCCCGCAAGCGCGCCCTATTCTCGCTCCAATATAAACTCCCCCCGGTTGCCAGTTCGGCGGCGCCTAAGGTCTGCCCTTAGGTTCGACCTTGTTCAGTCAGACAGTTTTAGGTTCGGTTAATGGCGTGACCGGCAGGGCATGGAAAGTTCAATCGTTCAGACGTTTGAGGCGCGCCGTGACAGACAAGCCATGTGCTTCCAGACTTTCCGACCGCGCCAGTTGCTCGGCTGCGGGACCGATCGCGCGCAGCGCTTCGGGTGTCATCTGGCTAAGAGTGGTACGCTTGAGAAAGTCCATGACACTGAGACCGGACGAGAACCGGGCTGAACGTGCGGTGGGCAATACGTGGTTTGGGCCACCTACATAATCTCCGATGGCTTCCGGAGTGTACTGACCGAGGAAAATCGCACCTGCGTGGACGGTTTTCTCGCTGAGCGTGACCGGGTCGGCGACGCACAACTCCAGATGTTCAGGCGCAATCCGGTTCGACAGTGCGGCAGCCTCGGTTAGGTTGCGCACGGTGATGACAGCGCCAAAATCGCGCCAGCTGGCCCCAGCAATGGCGCGGCGCTGCAAGGTTTCCAGGCGCGCCTCGACCGCCTGCGCCACGGCCTGCCCAAAATCGGCGTCGTCGGTTATCAGAATCGACTGTGCGCTTTCGTCATGCTCGGCCTGGCTAAGTAGGTCCAACGCGATCCAGTCGGGATCGTTATCCTTGTCGGCGATCACCAGAATCTCGGACGGGCCGGCAATCATGTCGATGCCAACCTTACCAAATACGCGACGTTTGGCGGCGGCCACAAAAGCGTTGCCCGGGCCGGTGATCTTGTCGACCGGCGCGATACTGTCGGTGCCATAGGCCAGAGCCGCAATCGCCTGCGCGCCGCCAATGCGATAGATCGTATCCACACCCGACAGCTGCGCCGCCAGCAGAACCAGCGGATTCACCTGCCCGTCTGGAGTGGGGACCACAATGGACAGCCGCTCAACGCCGGCCACCTTTGCCGGAATTGCATTCATCAGAACCGAGGACGGATACGAGGCCAACCCCCCCGGCACATACAGCCCTGCCGCCGAGACTGCCGTCCAGCGCCAGCCAAGGACCGCCCCCGCTTTATCGGTCCACTGCAGGTCTTCTGGCATCTGTTTTTCGTGGTAGGCCCGGATACGCTCAGCCGCCAGTTCCAGCGCTGCACGGTCAGTTGCCGAGACCTTTGCAACCGCCTCCTCGATTTCCTCAGCAGAAAAGGCCAGCGTTTCGGGCGTCAGATCGAGCCTATCGAATTTGGAGGTCAATTCGATGACGGCGGTATCGCCCCGGCTGCGAACATCGTCGATGATCTGTGCCACGGTGGCATCCACATCCGGGCTGTCTTCGCGCTTAGCCGACAACAGCGCCTGAAAGGCAGTCTCGAAATCGGGCGATGTGGTATCAAGAAAAACAGGCATGATCTGGCACTCCGGGGCGTTTAGTCGGGACATATCGCCGGTGCAGGCTGGCCTCAACCCTTAGACCCGCGGGTGCAGCGATTTGCGCATGGCAAAGCACGTGACATCGCCGCGCGCACCGCACTGGCCTGTGGCCAGCCAGCCATGCCGCCGGTAAAACTCCTGCGCCGTTCGAGTGGCCTCAAGCCGAGCTTCCGCATGTCCAGTCGAGACCAGTTCCTGCTCGAGCCGGTGCAACATGGCCGCTCCGATGCCATAACCGGTATGGTCCGGATCAAGGTAGAGCAACGTGATTTCGGCATCACGCAGCCCCCCAACGGCCGCAACTTGGCCCGCATTTTCAGCAAGCCAAATCTGAGCCCCGCCAGCGATCCAGCCTCGGATCGTTGCCGGGTCCTTGTTCGCGGTCCATTGTGCAATTGCTTCCGGATCGTTCTGATGATCCGCCTGGCAGAGTTGAGTGATCGAGCGGACCAGAACCTTGCTCAGGTCGAACACGTCAAAAACGGTTGCGCGGCGCAGGTAAATCCCCTCTATCGCCTGCGGAAATGCCTGAGAAATACCGCGCTTGTTTTGCATCTATTCAGGGTGATGCGGGGCCTGACCCGATGTGGCCTGATAAGGTCGCGTGACATCTTTGAGCGTTGCGTCCAGCGCCTCGACCTTCAGCCGGATGGCCCCGTCCCCCGCCAACGTGAGCAGAATCTGCCCTGCACCATCCTCACCGGCCTCGAAATCAACAGACAGAAGCGACATCACCATGTCCTTATCGCTGCGGTCGATGCCTTGGCTGGCCACGGACAGAACGGAATCGAAAACCAGCACGGATTGAACGCGTTCAAATGGCCGGTCGCGACGGGTGGCCGCGTCCTTATCTTCCCACCGAAAACGATTCAGCAGCAGCCCGAACCGCCGTTGAGACGGTTGCCATGTCATCTCGGTGATCGGAAACACGGCGTCCTGCGTCAGGGTCGAGATGACCTGCAGGTCATCTGCGTCCTCGGCACCGAGATTCAGCGGGGCCTCGCGCCCGTCGTGGAAACTTGCGTCTGTCATTGGCCCTTGATCCGTTCAATTTTGGCACCCACGCCTTCCAGCTTGCGCACCACATGTTCATAGCCACGGTCCAGATGATAGACCCGGCTGACTGTCGTTTCACCCTCGGCCGCCATACCTGCCAGAATCAGCGAGACCGACGCCCGCAAATCCGTCGCCATCACCGGCGCGCCCTTCAGGCTCTCGACCCCTGTCACGGTGGCCGTACCGCCGTGCACTTCAATATTCGCGCCCATTCGAACTAGTTCAGGGGCGTGCATGAAACGATTCTCGAAGATTCGCTCTTCCAGAACCGAGGTGCCCTCGGCGGTGCACATCAGCGCCATCATCTGCGCCTGTAGGTCGGTCGGGAAACCGGGGAAGGGTTCGGTTACCACATCTACGGATCGAACGCGGCCGTTTTTACGCGCCACCTTCAGACCGTTTTTCGTTTGCACCACATCCACGCCCGCAGCGTCCAGTTTCTCGGCAAAGGACTCGACCAGAGACACTCGGCCGCCCAGCAGCTCCACTTCACCGCCGCAAATTGCCGGAGCCAGCATATAGGTGCCCAGCTCGATCCGGTCTGTAACAACCTGGTGGGTCGCGCCATGCAGGCGGTCTACGCCCTGAATTTCTATGGTCGAGGTCCCCTCGCCCGAGATTTGCGCACCCATCTTGCGCAGGCATTCAACCAGATCGACGATCTCGGGTTCGCGCGCTGCGTTTTTAAGCACCGTGGTCCCCTTGGCCAGCGTGGCCGCCATAACGATGTTCTCGGTCGCGCCGACGGAGGCAAAGCGCATCTCATGCACCGCGCCTTTCAGCCCGCCCGGCGCCTTGGCGTGCAGATAGCCGTCCTCCAACTCAATCTCAGCGCCCAGCGCCTCTAGTCCCTCAACATGCAGGTCCATCGGTCGCGCACCAATTGCGCAGCCGCCGGGTAGAGAGACGACCGCCTCTCCAAACCGGGCCAGCAACGGACCTAGCACCAGATTCGAGGCGCGCATCTTGCGAACGATCTCATAATCCGCTGTCTGACTTGTCAGGTCATGACTGGACATCGCGATGACCTGCCCATCCTGCAGCGAAGACACTTCGGCCCCCAACGATTGAAGCAAGGCTGTCATAGTCTTGATGTCGCTCAGCCGCGGTGCATTGGTCAGCGTCAGCGGTTCTTCGCTCAACAGGGTCGCGGGCATCAGCGTCAAACACGCGTTCTTGGCCCCCGCAATCGGTATCTGACCGTTCAGCGGGCCATTACCTGTCACCAGAATCGAATCCATCTGCTCTTATCCCTCATCCTTATCGGCTTTATCCTCAGATGCCGCCCGCGCCTTAGCCTGCGCTTTGCGCCGTGCCATATTTGCTTTCAACGCTGCCTTCAGCCGCTCTTCGCGCGCATCTCCGGATTTGCTATGTTTTTTGGGTGTATTTCTGTCTGCCATAATCTTTCTCTACAGGAGGCGAAAAAAACCGTCCAGACACCCTTGCGCCGCGTTTCGTTTGAGTCTAATCACCCGCCCACAGCGCTGCTGTAGCTCAGAGGTAGAGCACTCCCTTGGTAAGGGAGAGGTCGAGAGTTCAATTCTCTCCAGCAGCACCATTTAATCCCAGAAAATCGATGTAAGATCAATTAGTCAGGAAATGCCTGTCTATCTGCGTCCCGTTTTTCCCTATGCACTGATGTTGCTGACCAAAATTCTGCCACGAACGGCACATTGCAGGTGTAAGGTGCCGCAAACAAAAGAACAGACAAAGCGCCTATCGATTGCGCTCCCACCATTCGGTTTTCCGTGTCTTCACAGACTCAACGATTCTGGTGATGCAGTACTGTTACAAGGCAAGCTTTGAATATTCCCGTGAATGCCTATCGTATCATCGAAACCCAATATTTGGGCAATTTTGCGCCGCTCTCTCAGCAAGTTTCCGCGGCGTAAACTTTAACCCCCTTTGCGACCCATCATAATTGCCGTAAGCCCTGCGGACGTTTTAATGGGGGTTAAAATGAAGCTTAGCGTGCTTGAAGTTTTTTGTATTCTACTGGCGAGCGCAGTGGCGGTGGCGGGGTTTGTTGGAGCGGCAAACGCACTGATATCCGCTGTTTGAGGGGTTGGAAAAACTTGCTCCGAAGCACTTCTAGCTTTGCCAGCTTCCAATCTCGGGCTGACCTATCGCGCCAGAAAACTGACTTTATTGGTAGCAAATCGTTTCGCCCGAACCTTCTTGGAGAGGTGCAAACTCCGCAACGCTTGTCCGACCGTCTGACAGGATACCCGTTGCTTTTATTGGATGCAGATGTGCGCCTTTTGCAATTCTTTCTGTCCGATACGACCCAGTCGTCATGTCTGAGCATTCGAACTGGCCAGCAATGACTCGCGATGCTCTAGCAGAGAATTTTCCAGAACATACGGCTTCAACGGTTTGAAGGCAAAACTTGCCTTTGTAAGCGCCGGAAACCCACCAAGCGACACCCTCAAACTCGCTTCCGTCGGAAAGCTTGCCACTTATCGTGTTAAAGTTGCCCGAGTATTTTATTTTCGTGACTGATTTCACTTCGCTTGCGCCATCATCACAGGCCGAAACAAATGAAAAAACCATGAATACACAAATTAAGGTAACTAACCGACTTTTTAACATTGGTAATCCGATTCTAGTTATAGACTAGTTGGTACAGTTGCTTGCTACCTGTGTTTGTATTTCTGCGCAATGACTCGGACGTTGCCGCATACAGAAAGTAAGAATCGTACTGCCTGACTTTTCTGAGCAGTAAAAACCGTATGTTCCAGACTACGGTTGATGCGTTGGTGCGCGCCGCCATCAAGCGGCAACGCTCACGCAAGTCTACGGAAGTTCATTCTGGCCATTGCTATGCAATACCACGCTTTCGAATTACGGCGGCGGGTCAGTGGTGATCACTTCTCTGACGGATCACTTTCGGCATAGTCCCGCAGACGCTCTATATCGGCAATCACTGCGTGGTTGCGGTTGATCTTCACGCCAACCGTCTTGAGACGCGAAAATGCCCGACTCAGGCTTTCCGGCTTCATTCCCAAGCGGCCTGCGATCAGCATTTTGTCATAAGGCAGCTCCACGTCGCACCCATCGATTTCCGCATCACAAAGCCCCAGCAGAAACTCGGCTACCCGCTGCGCCCCGGTCTGAGCCTTGAGTTGTTCCAACTGTGCGACCAGAGAATGAAGATGGGTAAAGGTCGCCGCCAAAATCGACACGCCAATCTCAGGGTCTTCTTTCATTAGCGACAGCAGGACCGGACTGGGAATGTGCATAACCTCGCAAGCCGAGACCGCCTCAGCCGAAACAGGATATGGCACGTTCCGCAACGCGACCGCCTCACCAAAGCTTTCGCCACGTGTAAAGACACTCACCACCGCTTCGGCCCCGGTGGGTGACATGCGGAACAGCTTGACCCAACCCGCCAGCACCACGTGCACAGCCTTGGCCTCTTCCTCCTGCAGGAAAATCGTCTCGCCCCGGTCATAGCTGCGCCAGATTGCGTGGCTTAGCAACGTGTCGATATGCTGGTCCGGCAAGCTCTTGAGTAAGAGCGACTGCCGCGCGATGGCTTTTTGTGCTTCGTGCGCCAAGAAGGTTCCCCTTTTTCCCTGGCCGATAGTCTGACCGGTACATCCTTCGTGTTCAGGCTATGCCAAAGCTGTGATCTACGCACCAGTCTTTTCATGCATCAACTTGACTATTGTCATGTTACTGGGTCCGCCCCGCGCCTAAATTCACCCTAAAGCCAGTAATCCGGGGAGCAAGAAAGATGGACTACGAGCGATTTTTCACCCAGAGCCTGGACGACCTGCGGGACGAAGGAAACTATCGTGTTTTTATCGACCTGCAACGCCGCTGCGGTTCCTTTCCGAACGCCCGCCAGACCGACGGGCAGGTACAGCGCGATGTGCGGATCTGGTGCTCGAACGACTATCTGGGAATGGGCCAGCACCCCGAGGTAATCGGGGCCATGCACAACGCGCTGGACCGTTGCGGCGCGGGCGCCGGGGGCACAAGGAACATATCAGGCACCACTCACGATCACGTGCTGCTTGAGGCCGAACTGGCCGATCTGCACGGAAAAGAGGCCGCGCTTCTTTTCACCTCTGGATACGTTTCGAACTGGGCTGCCCTTGGCACCCTCGCCGCGAAAATTCCCGGCCTGATCGTGTTCTCAGACGCGCTGAACCATGCGTCGATGATCGAAGGTATCCGCCATTCCCGCGCACAAAAAGTGATCTGGAAACACAACGACCTGGAAGACCTTGAGGCAAAACTGGCTGCCGCTGACCCGGACGCCCCGAAGATGGTCGCCTTTGAGTCGGTCTATTCGATGGATGGGGATATCGCACCAATCAAAGAGATTTGCGACCTCGCCGACAAATATGGTGCAATGACCTATCTGGATGAGGTTCACGCCGTTGGCCTCTATGGCCCGCGAGGAGGTGGTATTGCCGAACGCGAAGGTCTGATGGATCGCCTAACCGTGATCGAGGGTACTCTTGGCAAGGCCTTCGGTGTGGTCGGCGGGTACATCGCTGCCTCAGCTGCCCTGTGTGATTTCGTCCGCAGCTTTGCCAGCGGGTTCATTTTTACCACTGCCCTGCCGCCGTCGATTGCTGCAGGTGCTGCGGCTTCGATCCGACACCTGAAACAGTCGAACGCCGAACGCGATCTGCAAAAGGCTCGCGTAACGCAAGTACGCGCCCGGCTGGACGCCGAGGGAATTCCGCATCTACCCAACCTCAGTCACATCATCCCGGTGATGGTGGGCGATCCGGTAAAATGCAAATTCATTTCGGACACGCTGCTGGAAGAGTTTGGCATCTATATCCAGCCGATCAACTACCCCACTGTACCAAAAGGAACCGAGCGTCTTCGGATTACCCCATCTCCGGTACATACCGACGAAGATATCGACCATCTAGTCGGTGCTCTGTCAGCCCTTTGGCAGCGGTGCCAGATCGCACGAAGACCGATGGCCGCCCAATAAATCGAAGCGCCCCTTAGCTTTGCAAACTGCCGCCCGACTCGGGCGGCTTTTTTCTGCGTCAGATCAGGTAGAGACCAAAGATCACCAACGCGAAACCACTCAGCACCATGGTTAACCCGCTCAGCCAACTCGGGCTGTGGGCAAGGTCCAGATATCGGGCAAGGATAACGCGCGCCTTGACAAGCGCCAGCAGCAGTATGCCTCCACCCATGACCGCAGGTGGTACAGGCATCATGGTCAGTACAGCCGACCCAAGGCTCAACCCCAAAAGCGCGAACCAGGCTCGTGTCAAAGGATTGTTGACCATCGCACTCATCCCAAAAGGTAAATCACCGGAAACAGCATGATCCAAACCAAATCGACCATGTGCCAGAATTGTGCACCGGCCTCGATATTGCGAGGGTCATCGCGCCAGGTGACCAGCAGCAGGATACCCACACCAGCCAACACATGCGCAGCGTGAAAACCGGTCAACAGGTAGTAGAACAAAAAGAAGGGGTGCGTTTCATAACTGATCCCCTGCGCCGCCTTATCAGCGTATTCCACGCCCTTGATGACCAGAAAGATCACACCAAGCAGGGCCGCTCCGATCAATGCCAGACGAGCTGCGCCCCGTCGCGCCGCCAGACGCCAATGCAGCGCCTGCGCGGCCAAAAAGCCCGAGGTGACCAGAACAGCCGTATTGAACGCGGCACCCGTGCGGTGCAGATGCGATTGCGCCTCGGCAAAGCCTGCCGGATCGGTCAGGCGCACCCCCATAAAGGCGATCAAGCCGGCGCCAAACACCAGCAACTCTGAGATGATCAACACCCACATCAACAACTCGCCCGGCAATTCGTCAATCAGAGACGAGTCGCTCATGTCACTCATGCGCCGACCAGTTGGCGGTAGATTTGCGGCAAGGCCATCGTCAGGCGATGGGGGTCGGGGATGACGGCGAAACCGCCCTGCCCGAACATGCGCGGGAACCAGCTTTTGCCGGTTTTGTCGATGGTGACACCAAAGACCGACTGCCCGGCCCGACGCGCCTCACAGACAGCTTGGCGGGTGTCTTCGATGCCGTGGCGGCCTTCGTAGTGGTCCAGATCGTTGGGTTTGCCATCGGTGATCACCAGCAGCAGTCGGCGTTTACGCGATTGCTTGACCAGATCGGCAGAGCAATGACGGATTGCCGCTCCCAATCGCGTGTAATGGCCGGGGCGCAGTGAGGCGATGCGTTGTTCAACCATGGTGCCCATCGGCTCATCGAACCGTTTGCACCGCTGCACATAAACCCGCTGACGTTTGAGCGAGCTGAAAGCATGGATCGCAAAATCGTCGCCACAGGCATTCAGACCCCAGGCGAGCGCGGCCAGCGCCTCGCGTTCGATGTCGATCACAGCGCGGCCAGTCACAGCGCTTTCAGTCGAACGACTTACATCCAGTAGAATCGACACGGCCAAATCGCGTGCAACGGGGCGGGATTGCATCCAGATGCGCTCATTACCCTCACCGCTGGCAAGCCGGTCTGTCTCGGCGCGCACGGTAGCCTCAATATCCAGCTGGTCGCCGTCCAAGTGGCCACGCGTCATCACCCTGCCGGGGCGCAGGGCTTCGAACTGACGTTTCACTGCGCGGATACGGCGGGCTGTGGCAGCATCCTTGCCGAACTCGGCGGCGTCTTCGCGGATATCGGCATCCGAAGTCAGCACGTTGACGTGATCGGGCAGGTACTGTCCAGTGCGCACATCCCATTCAGGATAGAGAATACGGCCAGACAGGCGCTCGCGATTTACATCTTCGGGCGCAAGATCGAGGTGCAGTTTCAGCTTCGTCGGCGGAGCCTTGGAAATCTGGCCCAGCCCAATTTCTTCCTGATCGTCGGCAGCTTTCTTGGCATTGTCGGGATCGTCATCGTCGATGCGCCGATTGATGTTCAGAAACTCAGCCCAACTGAGGATCGCTTCAAATTTGTGCAGGATGAAGCTGTCGCTTCGCGAGGCCTGATCAGATTTGCGACGGCGCGCACGGTGCGTTTTTTCGCCCGACTCCTCGGGTGGTCCTTCCGTATCTGGGTTTTCTACTTCGTTATGTTCCGAGAACCCAACGGCACGCAGCTCTGGCCAATGGGGGACCGGGCGGAAACTCTGGTATCCACGAGGGGCGGTTACATCGCCGTCCAGCGTCTTAAGTTGCTCTGCCTTCTCTGACAAAGAGCCGGGATCACCCAGCATCTGGCGGACCAGTTCTTCGACAGCCGCTTCAGCCGGCGGCAGGTTCGGGACGTCTCGCTGGTAAAGGATACCTTTGCAGAGTTCAGAATAGAGCGGGCGAAGGCCCGGTGCGTCTTCTAACGTGGCCTCAACCATGTCCTGCGCAGCCTTCAGCGCAAACAAATCGGCCCGCAGGGGATCCTCTTCATCAATACGGGTTCCGGCATGAGCGGCAGCGGCAGCCAGCCAGACATAGAGCGCGCCATTTGCTTCGCGCGCAGGGAAAACAGCCAGCCGATCCGGCAGCCTCAAAATCTCTCCGTCGAACGAGGCACGCGGCATCAGCTCGACCTCAGTCGCCAGTCGGCGGCGCCAGCCTAAACGGTGACGTGAAACCTCGGGTGAGACCGGGCGTAATTCTACGCCCGGGCTACCCCCAAGCCCTCGGAAGAGGACAGCCAGCCGCCCCGCGACCTCAGAAAGGTCGACCGCGGCTCCAACATGCACCTCAGGTGCATCGAGGCGGCTGGCAAGGGTGTGCCACAGTTTCCCGATCGTTTCTTCGGGTTCCCATGGCTCAAAATCGATCCTGACCATCGGCCGGCCTCACCCAAAGACAGCCGTGACAAGATCGAGGAGCCCGCGTTTGATATCCTCGTCATCAGTCAGAGGTTCGATCATTGCGGCAAGGATGGCGCGGTCGGTCGACATGCCTTGCGCGATCAGCGTCGCGGCATAGACGACCAGACGGGTGGAAACGCCTTCCTCAAGATCCTGACCCTTGAGCCCGCGCAGCTTGTTCGCCAGCCGGATCAGCGGCTTGCAACGCTCAAGCGCCAGACCGCTTTCCTGGGCGACAACTTCGGCTTCCATCTCGGGCGACGGGAAGTCGAACTCGAGCGAGATGAACCGTTGCCGGGTCGAGGGTTTCAGGGTTTTCAGGATATTCTGGTATCCGGGGTTATACGAGGCCACCAGCATGAAGCCAGGCGCGGCCTCGAGCTCTTCGCCCGTCCGGTCGATCGGCAGGATACGCCGATCGTCGGTGAGCGGGTGCAGAACGACGGTGACGTCCTTGCGGGCCTCGACCACCTCATCGAGGTAGCAGATCGCGCCTTCGCGCACCGCCCGGGTCAGGGGGCCATCAACCCAGACAGTTTCTCCGCCCTTCAGAAGGTAGCGTCCAATCAGGTCGGCAGCCGCCAGATCGTCGTGGCAGGCCACAGTGTACAGGGGGCGGCCAAGACGGGCGGCCATATGGGCCACAAAGCGGGTCTTGCCGCAGCCTGTCGGTCCTTTCAACAGAACCGGTAAGTCGTTGTTATAAGCGGCGGTGAACACGTCACACTCATCGCCTTGGGGCAGGTAGAAGGGGGCGTTTGCCGCCCCCGTTCCCATGTTTCTTGAGCCGTCCATCTTCATGACTCCGCTGCGACGTGGTCAGGATCATTTTCCAGCCGGTCACGTTCGATCGGGCCGGGTTCAACCATCTCTTTCCGGGGAACCCAGATCGAGTAGATGAACAGCAGTGCACCAAGGACCACGACAATGCCCGAACCAAGACGCATCCAGTAGAAGATCGCGATTTGGTCCTGTACGTCCATGAAGTAGTCACCGACCACACGTTGCATGTGTGTCTGCACGGTACCGCCGAAGGTCAGCACGAAGGTCATGAAGACCATGCCGCTGGTCATCAGCCAGAACGAACCCATGTTCAGCACCTGATTGTACGGATCACGGTTCTTCAGGATCGGCATTGCATAGCTGAAGATCGCGAGGTTGAGGCAGACATAGGCACCATAGAAAGCCAGGTGTCCGTGCGCCGCAGTGATCTGAGTACCGTGGGTATAGTAGTTCACTCCGTGCAGTGTGTGCAGGAAGCCCCAGACACCGGCACCGAAGAACGCAAGCGTGGCACAACCCAGCGACCACAGAAGTGCGGCCTTGTTGGGGTGGTCACGACGGCCTTTCCAGACCATGACGAAGGCAAAGGCCATCATCGCGAAGAACGGGATTACCTCGAGGCTCGAGAAGATCGACCCGATCCACTGCCAGTACGCAGGCGTACCGATCCAGTAGTAGTGGTGGCCCGTTCCAAGGATGCCCGAGAACAGCGCGGCGGCGACGATGACATAGAGCCATTTTTCGACGATCTCGCGGTCAACACCGGTCAGCTTCAGCATCAGGTAGGCCAGGATCGAGGCCATGATCAGTTCCCACACGCCTTCAACCCACAGGTGGACGACATACCACCAGTATTGCTTATCCAGGGCCAGGTTGCCCGGGTTATAGAAAGCAAACAGGAACAGCAGCGCCAGACCCCACAGACCCAACAGAAGGATGTTGGTGATGGCGGTCTTCTTGCCCTTCAGAACGGTCATCGACACGTTGTAAAGGAAGATCAGCGCAGCAACGACGATGCCTGCCTTGACCCATTTGGGCTGCTCAAGGAACTCGCGTCCCTCTTTACCCAGCAGCCAGTTGCCTTCAAACAGGTTGAAGACATAGGTCACAACCACGCCCAAAGTGCCGACCACAAGAATGATCAACTGTAGATAGGCCAACTTGGGTGAGTGGATTTCACGCTCGGATTCTTCCGGGATCAGGAAGTAAGCCGCACCGAAGAAGCCCAGGATCAGCCAGACTATGAGAGAGTTGGTGTGCAGCATCCGCACGATGTTGAACGGCAGAAGCTCACTCAGGAAGTTCGGGAATACATAGATCAGACCGGCCAGCAGGCCGCCGATCACCTGTATCGCAAACAGGGCCATTGCCACCGCAAAGTAGGCGTAGGCGATTTTTTGGGATTCGTATTTCATTTCTCCGTTCCCTTTCTCAACCGGCCTCGTTAGGCGGCCAGCCCTGAGCGTCGATATTGTCCGTCCAGATCAGGAAGTTGGTCAGATCGCGGAGCTCTTCGTCGCTAAGGTTGAATTGCGGCATCTGCCGACGACCGGGAATGCCGGTCGGCTGCGCCTCCATCCAGCCTTTAAGGGATTCAAAGGCCGATTCCGGATCGTCGAGGACGCCCCAGCGGGTCATCACGTTCGCGACTTCGGGAGCAAAGTAGGCCCCTTCACCCATGATCGTATGACAGTTGATACAGGCGTGTTTTTCCCAGACGTGTTTGCCCCGGACCACACTTTCATCGAGTTTTGCCGAATTCTCGGAATTCACGATGTACCAGTGGGAATGGGCCGACAAGGCCAGAAAGATGAGGATAAAGAACAGTGACCCGCCATAGAATATGTTGCGGGCCATGCTCTTGGTCATGACTTCTCGCATTGCGCTCTCCTTTGCGCAGTTTAGCTAGTCTGGTCAGAATGGCCGTTGGGCCATGGTGTCTCCTTAACGAAAGTCAAGACTGGCAGAAGTAATTAAAAATCATCCTGCCCGGGCCGCGCGGGGACCCGTCAAAGCAGGCCACATGGCAATCAGGTACAGAGCAAAGGCGCAGACCCACAAACCATCCGACAGCAACATCGCCACCATGTAACCCGCGTTCAGCTCGGCCCCGACCCAGCGCGACAGAGCTGCCACAGCCATAAGCCCATAAGCCACGACCATTGGCCCCGGCGCGATCAACGCACGACCGCTGTGCCCCAGCGCGGCGCGACTCATGACCGCCAGAGTCGTGCCGCCAACGCAACCGATACCCAGAACGTGTAGGGCGGCGACCTCGTTGCCAAGACCCAACACTGCCAGCCCCCAGAGGATCAGCCCGATCGCCAGCATTCCGAGCCCCAGGTGCAAAGCCAGCAGAATCGGTTGCCGCGCAGCCCAATGCGAACGCCATTTCGCCATACGCAGAATCTGGACGACTCCCAAAGCCAACGCCAATGCTCCGGCCACCGGCCCTACCCCGAAAACCAGAACGCTCAGCGGCAGGATCAAAGCCAGCACCATGCCAGCCTTGTCGAAGGCAGGGAATGAGACCGGCCATCCCGCCTCGGGCACACCTGCGCGTTTCATTGCATTCCGGGTAAAGGCCGGCGTGATCCGCCCACCCAGAATGGCGATCATTGAACACAATGAAAGCAAACCCGCGCGTAGCCCGGTCTGCAGTGTATCTGCCGTGAGTCCCATCCATTCCAGATGAGTCATCAAATCCGCGACCCAGATCATGCTCAGCAACAACAAGAAAATCATGTTCTGCGGTTTCGGTCTGCGCATTAGCTGTGTCAGGATTTTGGCTGCAAGAACCGGGACAAACGCCAGATCAACCACCGCAACAAACACAGGCGGCAGCGTACCCGAGAACCACATCGCCATCCGCCCGGCAAGCCACAACCCAGCGGCAAAAGTTATAAAGCGAGTACGCGCTTCTGGCGCGCCCGTCCAATTCGGCACAGCTGTCAGAAAGAACCCGCCCAGCGCGGCCGTGGCATAGCCGAATATCATCTCATGCGCGTGCCACATCGGCGGTGTCATTCCGTAATCCGGCGCCAGATAAGGCGCGGTCAGCCACAGCCCCCAGACCACCCCAACAAACAACCCATAGAGACCGGCAGACAGGAAGAAAACACGAAACCCCTCACCGAGAACACGGGTGACGACAGTGGACATGACTGCTCTCCTTGACCGTTTTCTCAGCCCTAGCAGCCTGCCCGCATGCATGACTTAACCAAAATCAAACCCACCAAAAACATGCCTCTAAAACTCTTATTTTCCAGTAGTTATTTGGCACTTTTTTCCTGCCCAATCGCTGATTTGCACCCTCGGTGTTGACTTTCGTCAAGGAGTACCCATGCGCGATGTCTCACCCTTGGACCTGCCTCACCACGCAAATGGAGAGTGATCATGTCACTTGGAATCAGCTATAACAAAACTGGCCGCGCCTTCGGGGTCGGTTTGGCGATGTTGCTGGGCAGCGTCGCTGCACCAGCCCTCGCCGAAGAGCCAACCCTCAGCAAGGAAGCCTTTGAATCGTCCAAACAACTTTACTTTGAACGCTGCGCCGGCTGTCACGGCGTGTTGCGCAAAGGGGCGACCGGCAAAAGCCTTGAACCGTTGGTGGAAACTAAAAACGCCGATGGCACCGTAACCGAGTCCGGCACCCTGAAACTGGGTCAGGAACGGCTTGAAAAGATCATCGCCTGGGGTACCGAAGGCGGGATGAACAACTTCTCGGACGTGATGTCCGAAGAAGAAATCCGCGACATGGCGACCTACATCCAGATGGAGCCGCCTAAGCCGCCGGAAATGTCGCTTGAGCAAATGATGGCGACCCGCAAGGTCTATGTCGAACCCGAAGATTACCCGACCGAGCCGCTCCACGGCCGCAACTGGGAAAACTTCTTCGTGGTCATCGAACGCGACGTGGGTAAGGTGGCCGTAATCGACGGTGACACCAAAGAAGTGCTGGCGCACATCCCGACCGGTTACGCGGTGCACGTTCTGAAAGCGTCCGAGCACCACAAACTGGAAGAGCCGGAAAACCCGGGCCGCTTCTGGTACACCATGGGCCGCGACGGCAAGATGACCAAGATCGACCTTTGGCAGAACCCCGAGAACATGCTCGTTGCCGAGGTTACCATTGGTTATGACGCCCGCGACGTGGCCGTATCGGGTGACGGTAAATACGTGATTGGTGGGGCCTATTGGCCGCCGCATTTCGCCATCGTAGATGCCGCAACGATGGAGCCGAAAAAGGTTGTCTCGACCCGGGGCTACAACGTGGACGGGGACTATGTCGAAGAGGCCCGCGTGGCCGCAATCTACACCACCCCGAACGAGCCCACATGGATCGTTGCCGTCAAGGAACTCGGTCAACTGTGGCAGGTCGACTATACCGATCTGGACAACCTACGGATCGACAAGATCGACAGCGCCAAATTCCTGCATGACGGGTTCTTTGATCCAACCGGCCGTTTCTTCCAGATCGCCGCAAACGCGTCGAACAAGATGGTCGTGGTCGATACAGAAACCCACAAGCTGGAAGCCCTGATCGACACCGCGCCGCTGCCGCACCCCGGACCGGGCGCCAACTGGGATGACCCGAATTGCGGTCCTGTTGCCGGCACCACCCACCTGGGTGAAGGCACAGTCACCGTTTGGGGTAACGACCCCGAAGGTCACCCGGATCAGGCATGGAAAACCTGCTATGAGGTCGAAACCGACGGACCCGGTCTGTTCATCCGGACACACCCGACGTCGGACTACATCTGGGCCGACCAGACCAAGCACCCCGAGCCTGAAATTCAGCAGTCGGTGCAGGTCATCGACAAGGCAACCGGTGAGATCGTGAAAACGATCCAGATCACCGAAGAGGAAGGCAACGTCGCCGTCCACTTCGAGTTCAACCAGGACGGCTCCGAAGTTTGGGTATCCAAATGGAACCGCTCGACTTCGAAAGAGGCCAACGGTGAGATCGTGATCTACGACGCCAAGACGCTGGAAGAAATCGGTCGCGTGAAGGGCCTGTTTGCCCCGACCGGCAAGTTCAACGTCTACAACCGGTCGAACCACGTCACCTAACGGGTTTGAAACCAACACCGGAAAGGGCGGGCCCCTCGCCCGCCCTTTCCTCGTTTGACCCATCAGCCAAACTCACCGGCCTGCCACCCAAGGCCAGACAAGACAGCCAAAACGGAGCCCGGATATGACCTCCGAACCGGATAAAAAACCACCGATCTGGCGCCGGTATTTCCTGTGGGGAATGCCTGTGGCCGGTATTGCCGCAGCCTTTGCTGGCGGCATCATCTTCTGGGGCGGGTTCAACACCGCCATGGAAGCCACCAACACCAAGGATTTCTGCATCTCGTGCCACGAAATGCGTGATTTCGTCTATGAGGAATACACCGGCACCATCCACGACGTGAACCGCTCCGGCGTGGGCGCGGTCTGTTCCGACTGCCACGTGCCCAAGGATTGGACCCATAAGATGATCCGCAAGATCAAGGCGTCCAAAGAGCTTTACGGCAAGGTGGTTGGCACCATCAACACGCGTGAGAAGTTTGAAGCCAAGCGTGTGCACCTGGCCATGAACGAATGGGAGCGGATGAAGGCCACCGACTCGCGCGAGTGCCGCAACTGTCACGATTTCGAATCGATGATGCCCGAATTCCAGAAACCCCGCGCGCGTCAGCAACACCTGAACGCGATGACAGTGGGCCAAACCTGTATCGATTGTCACAAGGGGATCGCGCACTCGGATGCCCGCGACCGGGCCGAAGAAGAATATCTGGAACAGCTCGAAGCCCCGAACCCGGCCTTCATCCGCGAAATTCCACCGGAATACATAGCCAGCCTTGAAAAGATCGAATCCAAGGAAGCCGCCGAGGCAGAGGCTGAAAAAGCAGCCAAGAAAGCTCAGCAAGAAGCTGTGCAGGCCCAGATCGCAGCTGCTGTTGATGCCGCTGTGGCTGAAGAACGTGCCAATGCGTCAGGCGAAGCCTCTGCTGCTCCAGCGCGCGGCGGTGGCAGCGATGTTGCCTCCAACATCGACTGGAACGCCGTGGCCAGCGCGGATCTAAAACTATTCTACCCCGGTCAGGCTTCGTTTGAGTGGGTTCAGAACGGCAAATTCCACGGTGGCGCTCGTCCTCTGACCAAAGGGGGTGATCAATGTACGACCTGTCACGCCAAGGAACTGGACACGATCGGCAACAAGATCGTAGCCGGTGGTGACCTGGAACCAACGCCGATCCCTGGCAAACGTGGTGTGATCGACGCAACGGTTCAGGCGGCGCATGATGATGAAAACCTGTACGTTCGCATGCAATGGCCGGATGCGGGCCACAACCCCGCGCCGTTCGTGGACGGCGGTAAGATGGACCCAGACAACCAGATCAAGGTCGCCATGATGATTACCGGCACCGGCATCGAAATGGGCGATCAGGTTGGCTGCTGGGCCTCTTGCCATGCCGACAACACGTACATGCCGTTTGATCCGGGTGCAGAGGCAATTGCAGCCAATGGTGATGTATCGGGTCGTCTGACTGCCCAAGACACCGTGACCAAATACATCAGCGAAAGCCGCACCGAGATCGACACCAAAGGCCGCCGCGGTAAGCCGATGGGTGGTTGGGATAAACTGCATGCCGCCGAGCAGATCGAGCAATACCTGGCTGACGGCACCTATCTTGACCTGATGCGTGTCTATGCGGATGGCAGCGCCACGAACGGTTATCTGCTGGAACAGCGTGTCGTGAATGACGGTGAGATTGCCGCATCGGCCGAGCTGGCTGGCGGTATGTGGACTGTGGTCTTCACCCGTCCGCTGAACTCTGGCGCACCCGGCGACATCCCGCTGGAACCCGGTCAGACCTACACGGTCGGTTTTGCCATCCATGATGACTTTGCCGCCGCGCGGTTCCACCACGTGACGCTGAACACCAGCTTGGCGCTGGACGACGACAGTGCCAATATCAACGTGGTCAAACAATAACCAAGGGGGCCGGGTAATCCGGCCCCTTCCCCTTTGGAAAGGAGACATGGACGATGATATCCCACCGCCTTCTTCCCGCGCTGCTGCTTGTGGCTGCGCCCGCAGTTGCAAATGAGGCCACTGAAATCTGTGCTGAAGCCGAAGAACGGTATGTCGAGGTGTTTGGTCAACCCTCTTCAGCCGTTGAGGACGCCGAAGTGGTGCTGATGTACAAATACAACTTCTGCCCGTTCGAGCTGACAGTGAAGGCAGGTACCACGGTCCGCTGGGTAAACGTGGACAAACGCACCAGCCATTCGGTCCTTTTGAAAGACGGCAGCGAACCGGAAAGCGACCGACTGTTTCCTGAGGAGTCGGTCGATCTGACATTCCTGACCCCAGGTCCCCAAGAATACCTGTGCGGACCACATTGGGAAACACAGAACATGATCGGCATGGTCACCGTAGAACCCTGAGCCGAGGCAAAATACAGGCAAGAACTAAGGAGCGCGGGCGCAAATCCCGCGCTCCTTAACTTATGTCAAGGAGGTTGGTTTACGATTGCGCCAACCTGCGTTCATGACAAGCCCGGCTCACCCAGCGACGTCCCAAATGCGCGAAGTATATCCGGGTTCCGAAGACATTCAGAACAAGCGAGTTTGCACATGAGCGGTAAGGTTTTTCTGATTGGTGCCGGCCCAGGAGACCCCGAGTTGATGACCCTGCGCGCCCTGCGCATGCTGCAAGAGGCCGACGTGGTCGTCTATGACCGTCTGGTCTCGGCAGACATCCTCGATCTGCACGCCGACAACGCACGCCTGATCCCGGTCGGCAAGGCGCCCAAATGCCATACGGTGCCGCAGGATCGTATCAACGAAATCCTGCTGGAAGAGGCTCGTGCCGGTCACACTGTCGCTCGTCTGAAGGGCGGGGATCCGATGATCTTCGGGCGCGGCTCGGAAGAGGCCGCCTATCTGATGGCACACGACATCGCAGTCGAATATGCACCCGGCATAACAGCTGCACAGGGCGCCTCCTGTTCCACCGGAGTTCCGCTGACTCATCGCGGGCTGGCAACCTCAGTCCAATATGTCACCGGGCACCGGCAGGCGGACAAAGTACTGGATCTGGACTGGAAACGGCTGGCCGATCCCGAGACGACACTGGTGGTCTATATGGGCGTCGCCAATATCGGTCAGATTGCCATGGGGCTGATGACCGAGAACCTGCCCGGATCAACCCCCGTTCTGGCCGTAGGTAAAGCCACAACCCCCGATGAACGCCGTCTTGTTTCTCGACTAGACCAGCTGGCGACGGATGTGCGCGATGCCAATCTGAAAGCGCCGACGCTTTTCATCATCGGCAAGGTCGTATCGCTCTATGCTGAACGGCCCTTGGCGGATCTGTTGGAACAGGCCCATGGCTAGGCTTGGATCAAAGCGCAAAGGGCAACGCCCCTTTCCGCGCAGACGTGAAGCGCGCTCCGGTTGGGTTTCGCGCAGCGTTCTGACCACCGCAGTGCTCGTGGCCACATCGGCCTTTGCCGCCGACGCCATCGATCCCAACGCCCTGAAACGGCTTGTTCATCAGGATTGCGGCTCCTGCCACGGGCTGTCGCTGAAAGGCGGCCTTGGCCCCGATCTGCGATCCGATACCCTGCAACACTATGACCCGGACGTACTGACCGGCGTCATCCTAGACGGCATCCCCGACACCGCGATGCCCCCATGGCGGCCCCTGATCAGCGAAGAAGAGGCCGAATGGATCGCCCGTTACCTGCTGGAACAGGAGGCACAATGAAACAGCTTATCCTCGGCCTTGCAGCCACCCTGATGATGACCACCGCTCAGGCCGAACCCACCGCGACCGGAGATCTTGGTCTTGTGATCGAACGTGCAAAGGGATCGGTCCTGCTGGTCGACCAATCCGACCGTGCCGCGTTGGCGCGGATCGAAGGGTTGGGCGACCTGTCCCATGCCTCGCTGGTCTATTCCCCCGATGAACGCTTTGCCTACGTCTTCGGACGCGACGGAGGGTTGACCAAGGTCGATATCGTCACCCGCCAGATCGTAAACCGCGTGGTACAGGCCGGCAACGCAATCGGCGGTGCGATTTCGGACGATGGAAAGTTGGTGGCCGTGTCGAACTACGAACCCGGCGGAGTTCGTGTCTTTGATGCGGACACGCTGGAGATGGTCGCAGACATCCCTACTGAAAGCAAAACTATCGGCCTTGTCGACGCGCCAGGTCGTCGGTTCGTCTTTACCATGTGGGACACAGGCGAGACCTGGATTGCAGATTTCAACGAAGGCGACCCAGAGATCACCAAAATACCCGACATGGGCAAAAACCCCTATGACGCGCTGATCACCACCAACGGCCGCACCTATATCACCGGCCTGTTCGGCGAGGACGGGCTGACCGCGTTGGACCTCTGGGCCGAAACACCTGAACCCATCCGCGTGTTGCCGAATTACGGGCGCGGGCAGGAAGAGATGCCCGTCTACAAGATGCCCCACCTGGAAGGCTGGGCGCTGACCGGACGCGAATTCGTGCTGCCTGCTGTTGGTCATCATGAAGTCCTATGGATCGACTCTGACACACTGACAGAGACCGGGCGCACCAAAACCCATGGCCAACCGGTCTTTGCCATGGCCCGGCCTGACGGTCGGCAGGTATGGGTGAATTTCGCCCACCCGCTGAACGATACTATCCAAGTGATCGACAGCGTCAGCAAGGAGATCATCCACGAATTCAAACCCGGCCCTGCCGTGCTTCACATGGAGTTCACCCCTCGCGGGCATGAAGTTTGGCTTAGCGTGCGCGACGCCAACAAGGTGATGGTCTACGACACTCACACCTTTGAAAAACTGCGCGAAATCGAAGCAGACAGCCCCTCGGGCATCTTCTTTACCGCACGTGCGCACAGAACGGGGCTTTAAAAGATGGAACACATCACGGACCCGATCGACCGCCGCCTGCTGGATGAATTTCAGCGCGATTTTCCAGTGACCGAACGCCCGTTTCAGGTTTTGGCCTACATGCTAGGGCTGGAAGAGGCCGAGGTGATCGACCGCCTTACCCGTATGCGCGCAACCGGTCGTATCACGCGCGTTGGCGCAACGATTGCGCCGGGGGCAGTCTCGGCCAGCACTTTGGCCGCCGTTGCCGCGCCGGAGGAGCGTTTGGAAGAGATTGCCGCCCTGATCGATGCGGAACCCGGCGTGAACCACAATTACCAGCGTGAGGATAGTTGGAACCTTTGGTTCGTAGCCACCGGCCCGGACCGCGCGCACGTAAATGATACGCTGGCACGGATCAGCCACCGCTCTGGGCTGCGCGTGCTGGATCTGCGGCTGGTACGCCCATTCAACGTTGATCTCGGGTTCCGCATGTCGGGTGAGACCCGCAATGTTCCCGGCCCCCGCAAGGTGAATTGCAGTGCCATGCGAGAAGGTGACCGTACTCTGCTGCAAGCACTCAGCTCGGGTCTGCCGATGGTTGCAGATCCCTACGCCGCGCTGGCTCGGTCGTTGGACCGGAACACACACGACGTGATGGCACGGATAGAAGCACTGCATAACGCCGGTATAATCTCGCGCCTTGGTGTCATTGTGCGGCACCGGGCGCTTGGTTGGTCGGCCAATGCGATGGTGGTCTGGGATATGCCCGCCGATCAGGTCGACACCGCTGGCCCAGCTTTGGCAGCGCATCCCGGTGTAACCCTGTGTTACGAACGCAACCCGGTCGAAGATATCTGGCCTTATCGCCTCTATTCCATGATCCACGCCCGGTCGCGCAACGAAGCGCTGGAAGTTCTGTCAGAGGCCGCCGATCTGCCGGAACTGGCCGGTGCACGTCACAAGGTCTTGTTCTCGACCCGTTGCTTCAAACAGACAGGCGCGCTGATCCAACCGAAGGAGGCCGCCGCATGAACCTGGATGCAACCGACCGCGCAATCCTGAACCGGATGCAGGACGATCTGCCCCTAACCACTCATCCCTACGCCGCGATTGCCGCTGAACTGGGCATTTCGGAAAGTGAGTTGCTGAACCGCCTGACACGCATGAAAGACGAGCGTGTGATCACTCGTTTTGGCCCCTTCTTCGACGCCGCCGCCATGGGTGGCGCGTTCTGCCTGTGTGCAATGGCCGTTCCGCCCGGGAATTTCGAAACCGTCCTGACCAAAGTCAATGCACACGCCGAGGTTGCCCATAATTATGAACGTACGCACCGGCTGAACATGTGGTTCGTGCTGGCCACCGAAACGCCCGAGGGGATCGAGGCCACCGCCGATGCCATCGAACGGGAAACGGGGATCGAGGTTCTCCGTTTCCCCAAACTGCAGGAATTTTTCATCGGCTTCCGGGTGGCGGCATGATCGACGCGAAAGACAGAGAAATTATCGAAGCGCTGCAAGGCGGCCTGCCCCTGGTGCCCGCGCCTTATGCGCAGATCGCCGCGGATCTGGGCATAGATGAAGATGCGTTGTTGCACCGCATGTCTGACTTGAAATCGCGCGGTGTGATCCGCCGCATCGCTGCTGCGCCTAATCACTACAAACTGGGCATGACCTCGAACGGGATGACCGTGTGGGATGTGGAAGACGACCGCGTGACCGAACTGGGCACCCAGATCGGCGCTCTGCCGTTTGTGACCCATTGCTACGAACGCCCCCGCGCCCTGCCCGACTGGCCTTATAACTTGTTCGCCATGGTCCACGGCGCCGACCGGAATGAAGTCGAGGAAAAACGCGCCGAGATCACTGCCATCCTCGGCGACGCTTGCAGGGCCAAAGATATTCTCTATTCCACGCGCATCCTGAAAAAAACCGGGCTGCGCCTGAAAACGAAAGGCTGAGACATGTTCCGCCTGACCGAATACATGCACCAACTCGTCACCCCGACCCCTGTGCGCAAACGCCGCCCCGGACCGGTCAAACCAGTGGTGATCTGGAACCTGACACGGCGCTGCAATCTGAAATGCCGCCATTGCTACACCGTCTCGGCGGATGTTGCGTTCCCGGGTGAGCTCAGTCACGAGCAAGCCATGGTAACCCTTGAGGATCTTGGCCAGTTTCGCGTCCCGGCCTTGATCCTCTCGGGTGGGGAACCGCTGGATCGGTTCGATTTCTTCGACATTGCCAAACGCGCCCGTGACCTGGTGCCGATGCTGGCGCTGTCGACAAATGGCACGCGGATTTACGACGAAACCGCCGACATGATCGCCGATGTGGGGTTCAACTACGTTGGTATCTCGCTGGATGGGATCGGTGCCACCAATGACTGGTTCCGCGGCGTCGAGGGCGCCTTTGCCGATGCCCTGCGCGGTGTGCGCGAATGTAAGAAGCGCGGCATCAAGGTGGGTCTGCGGTTCTGCCTGACCGAAGGCACCCAGCACCACCTGCCCGATCTGTTACAGTTGTGCGATGATGAGGGCGTGGACAAGTTCTATCTGTCCCACCTCGTTTATGCCGGACGCGGCGACAAAAACCGCGGCGAAGACGCAGAACACCTGCGCACGCGCAAGGGGCTGGACCTGCTGCTAGACCGTGCGTGGGAGGCCGCCTCGGGCGGGCGTCCGCTGGACATCGTGACCGGCAACAACGATGCCGATGCCGGATATTTCCTGAACTGGGTCCGCGCGCATTTCGATGATGTGAAAGCTGCACATGTTCGCGAGCATCTCGCCGCATGGGGTGGCAACTCCAGCGGCCTGGGTGTTGCAAACATCGACAATCTGGGACGGGTCCATCCGGATACCTACTGGTCCGATTACACGGTCGGCAATGTGAAGACCCACTCTTTTTCCGAGCTTTGGGCCAGCGATGATCCGATGCTCGCCATGCTGCGCACCCGCCCCCGCCCGTTGAAAGGGCGCTGCGGAGCCTGCCAGTTGAAGGATGTCTGCGGTGGCAACACCCGCATCCGGGCCTTGCAATTGACCGGCGATCCCTGGGCCGAAGATCCGGCCTGCTATTTGTCCAATCAAGAAATCGGCGTCGACGATGCAGGCGAGCGCCTGCAGGTCACGCCGTTCCGGGGGAAACGTCATGATCCGGCACATCAATTCTTTTAACTCTCTGAAAATCGGCACCTTCTGCTCGCTTCTTCTGGCGGGTACTGCATGGGCAGACGCTCCGTCGGACTACGCCGAACACTGTGCATCCTGCCACGGAGAGAACCGCTTGGGTGGGGTCGGCCCCGCGCTGATCCCCGAGACACTTAAGCGAATGCGCGGTCCCCGCGTGGCAGCTGTCATCGCCGAAGGGCGCACGGCCACCCAGATGCCTGCCTTTGCACACGAACTCGATGCGCTACAGATCGAGGAACTGGCGGGTTGGTTAAAATCTCCGCTGGAGACCGACCCGGAATGGGGTGAGGCCGACATCATGGCCAGCCGCACATTGGACGAAGACTATATCTCGGTTGACGCTCCCGTTTGGGACAGCGACCCGATGAACATCACGCTGGCTGTTGAAACCGGCGATCACCATGTCAGCGTTCTAGATGGCGATACATTCGAGGTTCTGGACCGGTTCGAAACACCATTCGCCGTCCACGGCGGACCGAAATTCAGCCCCGACGGTCGTTATGTCTTCATCATGTCCCGCGATGGGTGGGTCCAGAAATATGATATTTGGGCTCTAAAACAGGTGGGTCGCGTGCGCGCGGGTCTGAACAGCCGCAATATTGCCATGTCGGGTGATGGCAAATGGGTGGCCGTTGCAAACTACCTGCCGAATTCGCTTACGCTATTGTCCACTGAAGACCTTTCGGTCGCGAAAGTCGTCGAGGTTAAAAGCAAAAAGGGCGTTCCCAGCCGTGTCTCGGCCGTCTATCAGGCGCCCCCGCGCGAGAGCTTCGTGTTGGCTCTGAAAGACGTGCCCGAAATCTGGGAGGTCTTCTACGGGGCCAACCCGCCGCAATTCGGGTTGGGACACGATTTCCGCATCGAAGGCCAGTTCAAGAATCCCGATCCCTTCCCTGTGCGCAAGATTACGACGCCCGATTATCTGGACGACTTCTTCTTCGACCAGAGTTACGAATACGTCATGGGCGCGTCCCGAGACGGCAAGGGCGGTCAGGTGATTGATCTGGTCATCGGTCAGAAAGTGGCTGATCTGGACCTGCCGGGCATGCCGCATCTGGGTTCGGGCATCACGTGGAAGCATGGCGACACCACCGTGATGGCCACACCACATCTGACCGACGGCACTGTTTCGGTCATCGACATGCAGACTTGGGAGACCGTCAAGCGGATCAAGACCGAAGGGCCGGGGTTCTTCATGCGCAGCCATGAGAATTCGCCCTACGTCTGGGCCGACGTGTTCTTCGGCCCCAACAAGGACGCGATGCACGTGATCGACAAGCAAAGCCTCGAGATCGTGAAGACGCTGCGCCCTGCCCCCGGCAAAACGGTTGCCCATGTGGAGTTCACAAAGGATGGCAGCCATGCGCTGGTTTCAATCTGGGAAGATGACGGCGCAGTAATCGTCTATGACGCGCAGACGCTGGAAGAGATCCGTCGCCTGCCGATGCGCAAACCTTCGGGGAAATACAATGTCTGGAACAAAATCACATTCTCAGAAGGCACCAGCCACTGAAGGTAAATGGCCGGTTTGGAAACTGGCCATTCTGCTCTATCCGGCCACGGCATTGACCGTGGCCATCAACCTGTTTCTGGCCGGTCTGATTGCCAACAGCGCTGGTATTGGCGTGATCGAGCCGGTTACTGCGATCTTGTGGTCTATCCCTCTGGGCGTACCTGCATCCTGGCTTGCCGGGCGGTGGGTACGCGGACTGATGGACGAGGCAGACGGCTAAGGCACCCCGCTAACCATATGCTTTTTATGTGAAAAATTCCCAAGATTAATTTTTGATCAGTTTGCGAACAAATGACTTAAGTCAAGTTTCGAATCGAGAGGACGGCATAGGACTCAGGAAAGAATGCCGAGTTGGATGCTCCATGCCTGCCCTCAACCCTCTGCACATGTCAGCTGTTCGCGCGTCCCGCGTTGCTTGTGCTATGGCAGGCGTCTTCCTTCTGCTGTTGCAGCTGCTTGGCCCGGCGCTGGCGAGTCCCGGGCAAAGCATGTGGGTGGAGATCTGCTCGGAGGCAGGGGCGGTCTGGGTTCAGGTAGACCTTGAGGAGGAAACCAAAGACCCGACCGCGCCCTGCCCGAAATGCGCTGACTGCGCCTTGTGCGCCGTCACTTCAGCGGCCCCGGTACCCGAACTACCAGTGCTTATTCGGGACAGTTCTGTTCAAACCGCACGCTGCGAAACGCAAGACTTGGTACATATCTCAAGCTTGAAACGTTTGTGGCCCGAAACCCGGGGTCCCCCGCGCTTAGCCCAAGAAGAATCTGAACGCGCCCTGCGCGCGTCCATGGCGTCCACCCAAGTAATCGGAGGTGCGCCGTGGTCGTAAGTCGCGCAATCCATTTCCTGCTGGCCTTTGTTCTGTCCTGTCTGATGGCGATCAGCGCCCATGCCGACAGCCTCGCCAGCTTTCTCCCCGAGATTGAGCCCGCCGATCTGGTCTCCGGTGCCGATGCCTTTGGCCCGGTACGCGGCGACGTGCCCGTTGCCCCGGTGTTGAAGGGCGGGGATACCGTCGCCTGGGCCTTCCTGACCTCTGATTTCGTGGGTACCACCGGCTATTCCGGCAAACCGATCCACGTGGTTGCCGCCATTGATGACGATGCGGTTCTGACCGGGGTCAAACTGGTCAAGCACTCGGAGCCTATCGTTCTGATCGGCATCCCCAATTCACGTATGGTCGAACTGACCGAAGGCTATGCCGGGCTGGACCTCAAGGTTGAGGCCGAAACCGGCGGTGAGGGTCACGACCTCGATATTATTTCGGGTGCGACCGTAACCATCATGGTGATCGACGACAGCCTTGTGCGGGGCGGCATCAAAGTGGCACGCGCGCTGGGGCTGGGTGGGCTATCGCCCTTACAGGCTGACGGACCAAAGCGCGAAGTCGATATGGCGCGGAATGCTGTTTACGACTGGACCACCCTGTCCGGAGACGGCTCAATCCGGCGGCTAACGCTGGATGTTGGGCAGGTCAACGCGGCCTTTGAAGCCACGGGGGATCAACGCGCCATCAAACGTCCCGAACCGGGCGAACCGGATGATACCTTCATCGATATGCATTTGGCGCTTGTCTCGGTGCCGTCGATCGGCAAGTCACTGCTGGGAGAGGCTGAATACCAGAACCTGACCAACTGGCTGGACGAAGGCGAACATGCCATTTTGGTGCTGGGGCGCGGGGCCTACAGCTTCAAGGGCTCGGGCTATGTGCGTGGAGGAATTTTCGACCGCATTCAGCTGATCCAGGGCGACAATTCGGTGCGGTTCTTTGACAAGCAACAAGAGCGCCTGGGCAAAGTTGCTGCCCCGGACGCGCCGAGCTTCACCGAACTGGATATCTTCAAAATCCCCGCAGAAGCCGAATTTAACCCGGCCGAACCGTTCCGCCTGCAATTGTTGGTGCAGCGGGCCGTGGGTGCGGTCGAGAAAACCTTTCTGACCTTCGATCTGGGTTACAAGCTGCCCGAGCAGTATCTGCTGCCCGTTGCTGCACCAACTGTCGTTGACGACGCCACCGGCGAAGCCGCAGCAAAAGCCGCCCTTTGGAAGCGCATCTGGAAGGACCGCACATTTGAAATTGGCGTCCTGGGCCTGATGCTACTGGTGCTCACCGCCACCTTTTTCTTCCAGTTCCATGCCACGATGAACGCACGGGTCTTCTATTGGTTCCGCATCGGTTACCTGACCATGACCCTGTTCTTCATCGGCTGGTACGCTAACGCGCAGCTGAGCGTGGTGAACCTGATGGCCTTGGCCGGTAGCCTACGCACCGGATTCTCGTGGGATGCCTTCCTGCTGGACCCGCTGGTCTTCATCCAATGGTTCGCCGTCGCCGCTGCCCTTCTGTTCTGGGGTCGAGGCGCTTATTGCGGCTGGCTCTGCCCGTTTGGTGCGCTGCAGGAACTGACCAACAAGATCGCACGTGCGCTGAAGGTGCCACAATGGACTCTGCCTTGGGGTCTGAACGAACGCCTGTGGCCCGCAAAGTACATGATTTTCCTGGGTCTTTTTGGCCTCAGCTTCGTCTCGATCCCGCTGGCTGAAAAATACGCCGAGATTGAGCCGTTCAAGACCGCGATCATCCTGAAATTCATGCGCGACTGGCCCTTCGTGGTCTTTGCGCTACTCCTGCTGGGGATTGGGCTGTTCATTGAACGGTTCTACTGCCGCTACCTCTGCCCGCTGGGCGGAGCGTTGGCGATCCCCGCCCGTGTTCGCATGTTCGACTGGCTGCGCCGCTACAAGGATTGCGGCACACCCTGTCAGACCTGCGCCAACGAATGCCCCGTTCAGGCAATCCACCCCACCGGTGAGATCAACCCGAACGAGTGCGTCACCTGCCTGCATTGTCAGGTGCTCTACCAGTCCGAGGACAAATGTCCCGTCGTTATCCGCCAGCTGAAACGGCGGGCCAAGACAGGGTCGGTCCAGATGAAGACCCCACTCGGACAACCACCGGCGAACCATCCGAACGCCAAACCGCAATCCGTTTCCTAAAAAAGGAGGAACGATCATGTCGGACAATGAAAACAAACTGAACATCACACGCCGCGGGATGCTGGGTGCAACCGCAACCGGCGCTGTGCTGGCCGGGACCGGTCTGGGCTCGACCCTGATGACCGCCAAGGAAGCCAGTGCTGCGGCCAATGCAAATCTGCAGCCCGGTGAGCTGGACGAGTATTACGGCTTCTGGTCCTCGGGTCAGACCGGTGAGCTGCGTATCCTGGGCTTCCCGTCCATGCGCGAGCTGATGCGGGTGCCAGTCTTCAACCGCTGCTCGGCCACCGGCTGGGGTCAGACCAACGAGTCGCTGAAAATCATGACTGAAGGCCTGCTGCCCGAAACCAAGGAATTCCTCGCCAAGCGTGGCTTGCAAACCTACGACAATGGCGACCTGCACCACCCGCATATGTCGTTCACCGACGGCACCTATGACGGCCGTTACCTGTTCATGAACGACAAGGCCAACACCCGTGTCGCCCGTGTGCGTTGCGATGTGATGAAATGCGACAAGATCACCGAGATCCCGAATGCTAAGGCGATCCACGGTCTGCGTCCGCAGAAATTCCCACGCACCGGATATGTCTTTGCCAATGGCGAAGATGAAACTCCGCTGGTCAATGATGGCACCGTGCTAGACGATCCGTCGCAATACGTGAACATCTTCACCGCGCTGGACGGTGACACCATGGAAGTGGCATGGCAGGTGATCGTGTCGGGTAACCTCGACAACACCGACTGCGATTATCAGGGCAAATACGCCTATTCGACCTCGTACAACTCTGAAATGGGGATGAACCTGGCCGAGATGACCGAGAACGAGCTGGACCACGTTGTTGTCTTCAACCTCGCGGAAATCGAAAAAGGCATCGAAGCTGGCGACTATCAGGAGCTGAAAGGCGTCAAGGTTCTGGATGGACGTAAGGGTCAGAACAAGAAATACACCCGCTACATCCCGATCCCGAACTCGCCGCACGGCATCAACACCGCGCCTGATGGCAAGCATGTCTGCATCAACGGTAAGCTGTCGCCCACCGTGTCGATCATGGATGTGACCAAGCTGGACGCCCTGTTCGAAAGCGATGCCGATCCGCGGTCCTGCATCGTGGGTGAGCCGCAGCTGGGTCTTGGCCCGCTTCACACTGCTTATGACGGTCAGGGCAACGCGTTCACCACGCTGTTCCTCGACAGCCAGATCGTGAAGTGGAACATCGACAAGGCGATCCAGGCTTATGGTGGCGCGGATGTCGATCCGATCATCTCGAAGGTCGATGTGCATTATCAGCCGGGCCACAACTCGACTTCCATGGGTGAAACCAAGGACGCCGATGGCAAGTGGCTGATTTCGATGAACAAGTTCTCGAAAGACCGCTTCCTGAACGTGGGTCCGCTGAAGCCTGAGAACGAGCAGTTGATCGATATCTCTTCGAACGAGATGAAGGTGGTTCACGACGGCCCGACCTTTGCCGAGCCGCATGATTCGATCATCGTTCGCAGCGACATCGTCAACCCGGTCAACGTCTGGGACCGCAACGACGTCACTTGGGAAGACGCCCGCAAACAGGCCGAGGCCGATGGCATCGATCTGGAAGAAGGTGCCGAGGAACCGATCCGGGACGGCAACAAGGTGCGGGTCTACATGACCTCGCAGGCCCCGACCTTCAGCCTTGAGAAGTTCACCGTCAAACAGGGCGACGAGGTGACGGTCTACATCACCAACCTGGATGACGTGGACGACGTGACCCACGGCTTCTGCCTGGGCAACTACGGCATCGCGATGGAAGTCGCACCGATGGCAACCGCTTCGGTCACCTTCACCGCTGACCGTCCGGGCGTACACTGGTTCTATTGCCAGTGGTTCTGCCACGCGCTGCACATGGAAATGCGCGGCCGGATGCTGGTCGAGCCGCAGGGAGCATAACCCATGCGTTGGCCCCTGCTCTTACCGCTCCTGCTCGGCTCGCCCCTTTGGGCGGCGGACTGGGATGTGCCCAACCGGGCGGGGGCCATCAATGAAACACTGGCGCAGGCGGCGGATGGGGACACCCTCCGCCTGAGCCCCGGTGTCTACACCGAAACACTGGTTCTGGACCGGCCCGTCACCCTCGACGGGCTGGGACAGGCCACCATCGACGGACAAGGCGAAGGCAGCGTCATCACCGTGACCGGGCCGGGTGTGACCGTGCGCGGTTTGACAGTGGTCGGTTCCGGCTCAAGCCATGAGGGTATCGACAGTGGCATCCAGTTGACCAAAACGGCTAAGGCGCCCGTGGTCGAGAATAACGTGCTGCTGGGCAACCTCTATGGCGTCGATATTCACGGAGCCAAGGACAGCATCGTACGCGGCAACCGGATCGAAGGACGTTTGGATCAGCGGATGAATGACCGCGGTAATGGCGTCTATGTCTGGAACGCGCCGGGTGCGGTGGTTGATGGCAATGACATCCGGTACGGCCGCGACGGGATCTTTGTGAACTCGTCCAAGAAGAACACCTTCACCAACAACTTGTTCCGCGACCTGCGCTTTGCCGTGCACTACATGTATGCTGATAATTCTATCGTCAGCGACAATGTCTCGATCGGCAATGATCTGGGCTATGCGGTGATGTTCACAACCAATGTGACAGTTGCCAACAACGTCTCGATCGGCGACCGCGAACACGGCGTGATGCTGAACTATGCCAACAAGAGCACCATCACTGGCAACGTGGTGAAAGGTGCCAAGGAAAAATGCACCTTCCTCTATAACTCGAACAAAAACGAATTCACCGACAACTGGTTCCAAGGATGCGGCATCGGCATCCACTTTACCGCTGGCAGCGAACGCAACCGCATCGTTGGCAACTCTTTCATCGGGAACCGGACCCAAGTGAAATACGTCTCGACCAAATGGGTCGAGTGGTCCGAGGATGGGCGCGGCAATTACTGGTCCGATTTTGCCGCATATGATGTGGATGGCAATGGCATCGCCGATGCCCCCTATCGCCCCAATGACTCGATGGACCATGTGCTGTGGACCCAACCCGCAGCCAAACTTCTGCTCGGCTCCCCCGCCGTGCAGCTGGTGCGCTGGTCGCAATCCGCTTTCCCGGCCCTGCTGCCGGGCGGTGTGATGGACAGCAATCCATTGATGCAAGCCCCTGAACCCCCAGCAATGAAAAAGGTGCCTCATGACGGATAAGGCCCTGTCTATCGACCATGTCTGCAAGGACCGAGGGAAAACCCGCGTTCTTGACGATATCACTCTGTCACTTGCCCCCGGTCAGCGCGTCGCGCTGCTGGGCCATAATGGCGCGGGCAAGTCGACCCTGATTAAATCTATCCTTGGGCTGACTCCGATCCATGGCGGAGCCATTCGGATCAGAGACGCCGCCCCCGGCAGCGCGCAAGCGCGGCGCGAGACGGCCTATCTGCCCGAGGCTGTCTCGTTCCACCCGGCCCTGACCGGGCGCGAGCAACTGACCCTGTTCGCGAAATTGTCCGGGGCGAAGGCCGATGTGCCGGGCCTGCTGGAGCGTGTCGGGCTCAGTGATGCAATGGACCGCCGGATCGGAACCTATTCCAAGGGGATGCGGCAACGTCTGGGTCTGGCGCAGGTTCTACTAGGCCAACCGAAAGTTGCGCTTTTGGACGAGCCGACCTCCGGCCTGGACCCAATCTCACGGCAGGATCTCTACGCCATCATCGACGAACTGGCAGCACAAGGAACGGCGGTCCTTATCGCCTCCCACGCGCTGACCGAAGTCGAGGCACGCACCGACCGCATCGCCATCATGCGCAAGGGCCGGATGGTCGCCGATGACACACTGAACAACCTCTCTGCCTTGGCCGGACTGCCGATCCGCCTGCGGGTCCGCGCCAGCGCCAACCCCGAAGCGCTTGCAGCGGAACTGGGCGGAAACCGCATCAATGGCGCGTCGGTTGAATTGCTCTGCAGCCCCGATGACAAGATGGAGGCTCTGCGCCGTATCGCCGGAATGGGCGATGCCGTGGCGGATGTGGAAATGACCCCGCCCAAGCTGGAAGACCTTTATCGCCATTACGCACAGGAGGAGATGCAATGACTCGCTTCCTTGCAATCACCCGCACCGAGATGCTGATCCTGCGCCGCAACCGTTGGCTGCTGGTGGCCACGCTGATCATGGTGCTGTTCGCGCTGGCGCTGACATTTGCAGGCAGTGCGCCAACCGGTACGCTGGGCGTCGATATGCTGACCGTATCGGTCGCCTCGATGACAACCCTATCGGTCTACCTAGCGCCCCTGCTGGCACTGATGATCTCCTTCGACGCCATCGCCGGTGACGTGGACCGAGGCAGTCTTTCACTATTGCTGTCCTACCCGGCAGGGCGCGGAGAAATCCTGTTGGGCAAATTCACAGCCCACCTGGCGGCGCTGGCTTTTGCCATGACCGTGGGCTTCGGCACCGCGGGCGCGGTGGCCGCCTTCTTTGGCGGTGCCGGACCGGAAAGCCTGATGGCCCTAGTGCGCCTCATCCTTACATCCATCCTACTGGGCGCCGTGTTTCTGGCGCTGGGTTACCTGCTGTCTGCTCTGGCAAGGGGCGCTACGGCGGCGGCAGGTCTGTCGGCCGGGCTCTGGCTGGTTTTTGTCGTCCTCTATGATCTAGGCCTGTTGGGGGCTGTCGTCATGGACAAGGGCGGCACTTTCACCCAATCCGTCTTTCCATGGGTGATGGTAGCCAACCCGGCCGACGCATTCCGTCTGTGGAACATCGCGGCGACCGAAGGCGTGGCCATGGCATCCGGCATGACCGGTGCGGCACAAGCCCTGCCCGTATGGGCGGCTCCTGCCTCGCTTCTGATCTGGCCAGTGCTGGGATTTGCCCTCGCCCGCGCTGCATTCCGGAGGGTTGAGCCATGAAACGCCTGTGCCTGATCGCCCTGCTCGCCTTGACCGCCTGCAAAGAGGAGCAGGCCGCTGTCCCTGACCCGGTTGATCTGACCGCCGATGCGCTCAGTTATTTCTGTCAGATGAACATAGCCGAACATGGCGGCCCCAAAGGGCAGATTCATCTGGAGGGCTATCCCACGCCACTGTTTTTTGCACAGGTGCGTGACATGGTGGCCTATCTGAAAAGCCCCGAACGCGATGCCGAAATCACCGCCGTCTATGTCAGCGACATGGGGGTGGCTCCCAACTGGCAGCAACCGGGCATTTCCAATTGGATCGCAGCCGATGGTGCAACCTTCGTGGTTGGTGCCAATGTGGCCGGAGGTATGGGCGCGCCTGAAATTGTACCCTTCGCCAACGCCACCGATGCCGAGGCCTTTATTACTCAGTTCGGCGGTGCGCCCCTGTCGCTACCGGACATCCCCGAGGCCGAGGTTCTTGGCCCCGTCGATCTGGATCTGAAACTGGAGACCCCCTCATGACCGCCCTCTCGCGCCGTCGGTTCCTAGCCATATCTGCAGCATGTGCGGCCCTTCCCGCGGGCGCGTCGCCTGCCCCGGTCGCCAATTGGCGCGGGATCGCTTTGGGGGCCCCAGCCAGCTTGCGGCTAGAAGGGCTGACCGACGCGCAAGCCGTACCGATCATCTCTGCGGTAAAGGCCGAACTAAACCGGCTGGAGAACATCTTTAGCCTGTATCGTCCCCAGTCCGAACTCAGCCGCCTGAATCGCGATGGTCACCTTTCCAATCCCGCGCCCGAGTTGCTGAACGTGTTCAGCCTATGCTCGGCACTACATGAAGCTTCGGAGGGCGCGTTCGACCCCACCATTCAGCCATTGTGGTCAGCCCTTGCAACTGGCGCTACCCCGGCCCAAATCCGCGCCGCCCAAGAAACCATCGGCTGGAGCCGCGTCTCTGTGCAAACCGACGCGATCCACCTGCCCCAGCCTGGTGGTTCTGCACTGACTTTGAACGGCATCGCACAAGGGGCCATCACCGACCACATCAGCGCGCTTCTAATGGCGCAGGGTCTTCAGAATGTGCTAGTGAACATGGGTGAAATCACCGCGCTGGGACAACGCGCCGATGGGGAAGCCTGGCAGGTCGGCTTAGCCGGACCCAATCGTGAGATTCGCAAATCCATAGAATTGCAGGACCGCGCGGTCGCAACTTCAGACACCAGCAGCCTCATGCTGACGGATACCCAGGGGCATATCCTAAATCCAAAAGGTACTGCGCGACATGTACAAGTGGTTTCCGTTTCTGCCTCCAGCGCCGCCATTGCTGACGGTCTTTCAACAGCGTTGTGCGCTCTGCCAAAAACACGAGCTGAATCAGTGACCAGATCCTTCCCTGAGGCACGGCTAGAAATGTGTATCTGAAGAGATCAACCGTCGCGCCTGTCTAGGGCTGCAACCGTACCGCATCTCAAAGCCAAGTCATCGGGCTTGGCTAACGACTTATAGTGTAAGTCGTTGATTTTTCCGCATCTACAAAATGGTAGGTGGCGGAGACGAAGGGATTCGAACCCTCGAGACGGTTTCCCGCCTACTCCCTTAGCAGGGGAGCGCCTTCGACCACTCGGCCACGTCTCCGCCGGTGGGTGTAGTCGATAAGAGCCAATAAACACAAGGGTTTTCGCGCAAAAAAGTTGAAAAAACTCACTTCACAATATTTAGTGATATTCATTGAAATTCTGTGAAATTCTTGGAGGCTTCACCACATTTTGGTGAAAAAGTGGTGAAGCGTTCCCGGCCCGTTCTACCCAAAGAACAGAGAAACGCTACACGGATCTCGCGGCGCAGATTCGCCAGATCGGCGCTATTGCCGATAACCGCGCCGGCATCCTTGGGAGGCACCTCCAGACCAATTAATTTCTTGACGGGAGGCGCTTCAAAGTTGTCACCCAGAATACCCCATCTAACAAATACGCCGTGCGTTCAAATTCGCCCCGCCACCGCACACCCACTTACCTTACTTGTCATAGAAATGGGCAACCCTCAGAGTGGAGAACTGTATTCAATTCCCGTTTTTTGCACAGAAAGGCTCCCTCTCCGGTCCCAGAGAGAAAGCCTTTTGTTTTTACCCCTCCCCCCCCCGAAAAAATATGAAACCCGAGACGCTATCATTGGGTGGCCGGGTGGCGAGGGTCGATAGGCCAGCCATCGGGGCCGCGCCATTCAGAGTAACCCTTGCGCACCTTATTCTGCTTGTACCAATCCTGATGATCCGGGCAGAAAGCCTGGAGATTTTCCGGGTCATAGAAAAGACACTCGTCGGCTCGACGCGGGATTTTGTGATCCGCGACCAGATAGCGACGGCGGAGGACGGTCAGGGGTGCAGTCACCTTTCAAGCTTCCACCGTCGACCCAACGAAGGAGGAGGCATGTCGCACAGAGCGCGCTCGCGCTCTTTCTGCGCCTTCGACAACCGCAGCCAAGCCGTCGTCTTGTAAAGCCGCCGCCTCGGCCGTGGGTCCATTGCCATGTCAGCGCCTCGTAAGTTCTTTAGGGGAAGAGGGATAAGCAACCGACTAGGCCATCGGAGCAGAGACACAAGGAGCAGATTCGTACGGCCGGTCGCTTTTCAGCCATGTCGAATCCATTACAGAAACGCGGTCCAACAAATCAAAATTTTTCGCTAAAAAGTGGCCCTAACGCCGCTTGATGCGCGCCGAGAGACCCAGCTTCTCCGCCACCCGCTCGAGCATCTCCTCGGCGGATTCGGTGAGCCTGTCGCGCTGTTTCGACTGCACCGACCAGCAGAAGCAGCACAGGATCTCAGCCATCGAGAGCCCGTCGATCAGGACCCCGTTGAGCTGGGCAACAGCGGTGATCGGGCGGCGATCCGGGTGCCGGTCATTGCCCCGGCGCGGCAACAACACCACGCGCGGCGTGTCGCGCACAAAGTCCCCGCGACCGAGATCCCATTTCCAATGATTGAACAAACCGTGAACCGTCTGGATCAAATCCAAGGCCTGGACGCGTGATGTCGCGCCGCCATCACTCCACCCGCTGGATCCGCCGGAGATCTCCGCCTCGATCGACAGCGCCGCGCCTTGCACACCGCCCACACGCTCCAGCGCCGCAACATAGCGCAGCGAGGCGGCGGTCGTCATGCTCATGATAGCGCGACAGGAACGCAGGGGCGCGCCGAAGCGACGTCTTTTCGCCGCGCTCGGTTGCCGTAACATCACCACACCGATCTACGTCGTGGATCGCGATCAGATCCACGGCACCCGCAGCAAGGCTTGGCGCTGGACGGTCGCCGCCGCCCTTCTCGCTAGCCTGACACCGCGCCGACGCCGCCGCGATCAGATCCAGATTAAGCGCCGCAATAAGCGCGCCCGGGGTGGGATAACTCGCCTGTTGCATCTCTGACCCTCCATGTCGTCACCGGGCCAAGGTGCGTCACAATTTTTGTGATTCCCATCCCCCTAAATCTATCCCTAGGGACTGACTTACTCCCATTGAGGGATTAATCAGGGATTAGTGAGGGACTGACATAAACTTGCAACTCATTGAAAACATTGGGTGACACGTAAATCAGGGATCACAGGGACCGAAATTCTCGCCTTACACGCGAGTCGATTTCAAACAGCGACGCCCTCACCCCTTACCCCATACAGAAACAAAAAGAACTTGCGGATTTCAGTCCCATCAGTCCCTGATTTCTTGCAACAGATTGAAATACCAAGATATTTCCCTCGAAAGTCAGTCCCAACTAATCCCTGTTTCGGTCCCGATCAGGGACCGAACTGATCCCAACGGCTGTTTATTCTGGTAGAGGGGTGCGGGGAGGCAGCAGCGCGGCTTTAGAACGAAACCAACCCACACAACAGACTATTGCCTAGGTGAGAGGTCAATCCCACCTGGGTCGGAGATGTCAGGCGCGCAGCCTGACGCCACAGTAACCCGTGTCAGAGCGCTTGTGATGCCAGAACCTCGCTCCGGTATCCGGCTTACGGTAGGCAAAGGACAACGCTCGCAAGGCATTGGACGCCGTGCGACGCCCCATGCGCGGGAAACCCTGTGCTTCAATTTGATTGAGTAGCGCATCCAGAGGATCGCGTGATGGCGTAAAATCCTCACTGGCGCCGGTGACCTCGCATTTATCCTTTAGAAACAGTGCCAAAGGCGTGCCTAATAGGTTATCAAGATCCAAATCTGGATTCTAGACCTCAAGTAGACCGTTTTCGATCCAGAAACGCCGTGCTGCCGTTCGACCCGAGGTCAACCGGACCTCCCGGCATATCGAAAGAGCCCGATCCAACGATTCCGGCTGAAGTTGTGCAACCGCCGAACCAGAACCCCGGTGCATAAAACCTCCCGTCTTACGGATCGTTGGCAGTACATCACTTGTAACCCACTTACGGAACCTCTTGGCTTCAGGCTTGCGACTAGCAAATGCAGGAGCATAGAGACCACTCTCAGTAACAATAGAAACTTGCGGCTGACTGCCGAGGGTGTCGGTTGAACCGACACCCTTTTCGTCCTCGTCAAGTTTAGAAAGCGCATTGCGATTATTTGCATGCCCAAGTATTTGGCACACATAAACTGCGACAAACCAAGGCTCCCCTCCCTGCTCTATCACCCGGACGAGGTGGTCATCGAATGCGAAATTGACGATTTCCCTTATAAAGGCCTTCCTTGAAACTCCAGTACTTTCGATTGCGACTCTGGCTGCACTTTAAAGGCTTCCAACCAAAGTTCTTCAGATCGCTCATGCGCGCTAATAAGCGCATCATCCAAAAGACCGGACATCCCCTCAATCATAGTGAGAACTTCAAGCGGCGCTAGATTACCACTATTTTTTGCCAATTGATGTATTGCTTGTGCCTGAGAACGAGCGTGGGAAAGCATCAAAACCAATGCTTCAGTTGTCTCAATAGCGTCTGTTGTGCTGCACATGCGCAAACTCCTTAAGTAGGTCTTCCAAAAAAACCGCCGAGAACACAACCTCTGGCGGCCAGACGAACAGGGTTGAGACTACCGCTCGTAGGATACGGCCCGCGAAATCGCGGCCCAGAACGCCTGACCATAGAGAAAGCCGCTGCATATAGCGCGGCTTTTAGCACCTACGAAGAAATCGGGGTCTCAATCCCGGCGACGGATTTTGCCGACGCAAGATCACGTTAATCCGCCATTGACTGCAACGCAAGAGGTTTGAAAACGCTGTAGATTTCACGAGTGAAATGTGCCTTCGGTTCTACATAAAAACAAGGTTCAGCGCTAATACTCCTGACAAATCCTCCATTAGCAGGCGCAAGGTATTCAGCACTTCCTAAATTCACGTTATTTTGTGAAAGTCATGGACCGCACCAAATTTTAACAACAGATTGTGATGCAGTGAAAAACAATGACCCTAGACTGGAGTTCGTACGGCAAAACCTACGGGTAGCTTTTGCCTTGAAGAGGACATCAGCTGCAGAAGTAGGCAAAAAAGCTGGACTTGGCATCAACACGTTAGGAACTTTCGTAAACGGGAGCGGCTCTATTAGTTACACCAATCTCTTACGGGTCTGTGACGTACTCCAAATTCCAATAGGGATTCTTCACGTCTCTGGGTCAGTCACCCCAGGCAGGTTGGAGCTACAGTGCGCACTAGACAAACTTACAACGGATCAGCTTACTGAGCTGTTGGTCGAGATGAAGCACTCTTAATGTGAAAGCTTAGACTGAAGATCACAATAGTGGTGTACGCATATTTTTGAGCGGTTGTTACAGCACACTCAGTAGTAGGAACGACCCCGCGTGCCCTGAAGTGCCGTTGCTTGGGTCAAATATGGAGTCAGTCGCATCGGTTATTTGCCTTGCGATCCAGCAGAGAACGGCCTGTTCTGCGCAAGTTGGCTGAACTGCCGGATTACCTTAGGGAGGACGTCGGCCTCCCGCCACAGATTGAACGCCCACCGCCTTCTCACCATCGGGTGCCATTCTGAACAGCCGGCCGAGCAGGGGCAGTTTGCTACCCTTGCCCTCAACAATCGCACAATGCCCGCATCAGCTTTTTCCTTCTTCTTGCTGCTCAGAGGTAAACAATATCAAGATCTGCAAAGTCCGCATTGCCACCGAAAGCGTCACTGGACCGGACATTCTGGACCCCAAAACCCGCTATTCGTTCAGGATGCAGAGAATGTCCGCGATTAACCCAAAAATGCTTGATGCTACACCCCACGTGAATGTCCGAGTTCAACGCTGGATGGGCAGTATCAGTGTTTCATTTCGATGAATCAGCGATGCGTTAAGGATTGGCAGTCAGCAATATCTGGTACCCTGACTGACATGATGAAATCCGCACCACCTGCGATTCAGTAAAAGTGATCACGAGGCGGATCATTGCAACAGGGACAAGAACTGCGGCCATTCGAGAGGGTTTATCCTGAAAAACCGGACAGCGGCAAAGGCCAGCCCCCCGCCAAACAGAAAGTAGACCGGTACACGCCCTAGCGAGTAACCACGGACGAACAGACCCACTAAACCGGAGAACAAGGACACAAGTAAGAGAAGAAGCGCTATAGGAACGAAAACTATCGCAAAATGTTCTGCCGCCTCCGTTTCGACAAACTGTGCCGCCGCCGCCAAGTACACGAGAAAGAAGGCAGTCGTTCCGAAAGCGAAGCCGACAAGCGCGGAAATCACCCGCGCCCTGTTTGAGGCGCTTCGCACGGGCTTTGCAACAGCGGCAGAATACTGAGATTCGGCTGCCCTGTCGGGTGCAGCAAGTCTCTTGAAGACTTCAATCACCGTCACGAAGATCCCGATCAGAAATACTGCGATTGCGGCAAGACCAAGCCCTGCCGCCGATCCGGCCCCACTGCTATCTCGGATCGCTTCGTAGTTCTCATTGGCGAGTTTCACCGCCTGAGAACCAATCACAATGATTACCGCGCCCGTGATCAAAAGACCGTATTTAGGCTTCTGCGCTCCAGATCGCACCGTGCGTGGCGCACCTCGGGCTATGGGCTGTTGCTGCGGTGAGTTGGCACTGATGCGCTGTAAACGGTTCTGACAATTTGCCTTGGACATGGGGGCGTGCCTCCAAATTTGAAAATGAACTAATTAACTTCAGTATGTTACGAAAAAAATGGCGAAAATCGATTAAAGAAACAAGTGATCTCTGTGCGTTGGGGTCATTGCTGACATTTTAGCCGACAAAGGATAGGCCTCCTTCGGCTATCGCCGAGAAAACGAGACAGCGGTGTTTTCGCGGACATTGGCGCAAGCGCAGCGAAGGCCTGCTTTAATCCGCACTGCCGACGTTTGATGACATTGAGACCAACCAAATCCATCGAATGACCGATCTGAGTCCATTCCTGCCCTTTAGCGAGCTTCAGTCTTTCGCATGTGCGGCACGTCGAAAACCGCACATTCCGGACGTTCAAAATCCGGTGCCGGATGGCAGGTGGGCGGACAAAGCTGCCGTTCGCTCCTATCAATAATCTACTCTTGCGCACAGTTTTCAAGGCGTACGAAAGAGCGAATGTAATCTACCCCCATTTGTTCAAACTCTTGGTTTCTTTCGCGAAGGGCAGACTGCATGTGACTTGAAACATTCTCCCGGTCAATCATTGCTGCCTCCGGGAGCCCTAAAGTTTCTTGTATCAAATCCTGTATTTTGGCGACTGCGGCAGTTTCGCTTCCCTCAATATGGTATGTTTCCAAATCGGATATTCTCCAGATTACTGAAACTGTGGCTTTGCAACCGTCAATAGATCTTGAGCTTACGATATCTTCACGTCTCTCCGGCACTGTTTTTTCGATCAAAACGGTTTCAAAAAATGGGACACATGTATGTCGACCGGGGCGCACCTTTCGCTTTATGCCCCCATCCTTGCCGAAAACTAGAGCTTCGCTTTCGGGAGGAACTGTAAAATTCCCGCAACCAAGAGTAGGTGTTTGGGCGGCAGCGCTCAAAGGCAATACCACCGCGAAGATCAACCAAATTCCAATACGCAACGCCACGCTCCTTCAAAATTCTTTCTCGAAAATTTACTCTTCTGGTTGCATAGCAATCCTAGAGACCAAGACCAACTGGCGAGCCGTTTTCGTCAAGCCTGTAGTACAACTCTGTTTCGGGGAAATGTTAGAAAAGGGCTCAAACCGGACCTGCGGTAGCGCGGCGGGCGAAACCACGGCCGTTGACGTCACCTGACTGTCAGTTCTCTGCGTGCATCGCCATCCTGTGCCAAACTTCACCAGACGGACCACAGGGACGAAGTTTGCGAAAGAACCATCGCGCCGTCGACATGGCGGCAACCAATTTAATGGGTCCAGAACCTAAAGATAACCCTGACTGAGCGGGTACCGGTCGCAACTATCAGGGTTCTTGATCTTTGGTCCAGTCGAGCGAACCAATCGCCACATCGCCAACCGCCCAGCAGATATTGGCAAGGCCAAAGACCATTCCCTGGGGTGTAGCCGTCGCAAAGGCTAGTCCACCTGAAAATAGTCGCCACGGTAGTCGCGCCCACATGCTTGTCACAAACGGTCTCTCGCGTTTGGTATGGGCCGAAACCCAGAAAATCGCTGGTTTGACGACCCCATCGCAGAACCAAACGACTGGCCTGTCGAGCAGAGTTTCGAACAAGCGCGGCAGGATGCCGTCGTGTGGATGGAGAAGTCCAGCAGCCCAGTCTTTCTCGACAGTTCTCCCCTTCGAAGCTGCGAGAAAGCGAGCTGTTTCAAACACGCCTCCTTGATAGGTTAGCAGACCTGCTGCGAGCACATAGACGCCTGTGGCAATCGCAATGGCGCTGAGGGCTAGGCCAATCTCGTCACTGGTTTCCAAATCAACCGTAACCTCAACTACCCAAAAGGCGGCAAGAGCAATTCCACCAAGACTGAGGGCCAAACTACCTGGCTTCATCAAAAATGGATTGCGCTTGCTTTGGCGCAACAGCGAAGAACCAACGACAAATGATGCCGCAGCATCAGTCAGCCAACTAGTATCGGCATTCAGCGTGAATGTCAGAATAAGAACAGCGGCGATCAACATCGCAGCATCGAAGAGATTGATCAGCGCCAGTCGTCCGGCGCGGCTGACAAGGTTCTTCATAGGCGGTGCAAGCAGAACAACAATGCCGAGCGCAATCGTAACAAAAGCGTCGGGATGGTCGTGGGCGAGGGTTAGGGCCTTGCCGACAGGATCGAGGTTTGGATTCGACACCACCGCATTGATTTCCGCAAAAAAGCTGGCGAAACCGCCAGACCCAGCGACAGCGGCGAACAGATTGCCAATTTCATATCCCCAGAACTGTAGCTCCAGGCTATTTGCCATGATTGATCGCTTTAGCAGTCTCATTGTGGTCAGCCGTCCTGTCGCCGGGGGCTTGCATGGTTTTCCAGTTTCCTGCCTAGTTCGAATTTTGCGCGTCCTGCCCATTATGCAAGGTGTGCTGTTTGGCTGCCATCAAAACAAAGACGGCTACTCTCCCGCTTGTTACAGCCCCATGCGCCTTGGGCCCAAACCGGACCGGCGGTGGCGCAGCAGGCGAAACCACGGCCGTTGCCCGATCGAAATGGCGGCAACGCGGACTTTGTTGCCTTGGAAATGTTGTTCTCGGCTCTCAGCTAGTTGGTTTGAACATGGAGTGTTTGCATCTCTCGCAAAACACGAAAGCCCATTGAGTTTGATCGACTAAGCTCTTTGACCCGCCCTCGAAACGCTACTTGCGAGAAATCCATCGCAACCCAATATGCTCCTCCCCGCATGACCCGTAAAATGCAATCAGGTAAAATTGCGTCTTCCAGATAGCGGCTGGACGTTTGCCAACCCGCGTATCTATCCGACCAGCAAGACAGTGTCAGTTCTCCAACATTCCCTGACATATGCCTCAACCCCCAGGCGTTCGATGCATCAAGTTGATCAACCGGGACAGGTTTGCCGCGGAACACAAGATCGGGCAGCTCCTCCCCGAGCATTTTCTCGGTCGCCCTCCCGCTAAAATTGGCCTGATCTGTGCTAAGTACTTCGCCCTGGGCAAACGGCGTTTGCGTTCCTGCCCGAGCGGCATACTCCCACTCTGCTTCCGTCGGCAATCGGTAAACGTTTGCGCCGACCTTGCCATTTAGCCAATTCGTATAGGCCACGGCGTCCAAATACGACACGTCAATAACAGGATGGTTTCCACCTATCTTTGCACAAGAACCGTCTATCATCATAGTACAGGTACTTGGCACATGCCCATTGCAGCCACCGTCCTCCCGGAGTTCGACAGTTCGGGCGCTGATTTGAGGTGGCTTCATCACCCGGGTTATGTATTTTCAGTGGGTTAGAGGTTGCCGGAGCGTTGAATTCCGCA
>WQBJ01000200.1 GCA_013032095.1 Ruegeria atlantica
GCGCATTTTTCGTCTGATACGGGTTTTGCGCCGCCAGCATTGATCCGGCAGGGCCGGCCTTGTCCAGAATCGCACTCCAGCTGGCAATGTGCGTTGCAAACGAAGCGATCGCCGCTGCCGTGTTGCGATTACCGTCGGTTGCAATACTGCCCTTCAGGCCCAGATCAATGTTGCCGGCCAGATCGGTTGGCGGCGTGATCGTCAGCGTATAGATGACATTGTCGCTGGTCGTGACGCTGTCGATCGTGCCATTGGTGATCGTGAAGGCCTCTGTATTGTTGGCAACACCGGAAACCCATTCGCTGAACGTAACGTCAACGGTAAACGAGGTTTCATCCGTATATTCCGTCGTGGTTGACTGGACATTGACAACAGTCGGTGCCGCCCCATCCGTAAGAGATGGCATCGTTGTTTCGACATTCTCGTTATTATTGTCATCCTTGACGGCTTGCGCAGCCAGGGTCAGCGGGATTTCACCGGATACGCCACTGGAGAGTGTAATTGTAACCTGCCATTGCGTGCGGGTCGCATCCCCGGACTTGGCTACGAGATTACCGATCGTAATGCCGACATTGGTGTTCGTGGTGCTAACGGCACCAACACCTCCCGAAACCAGTGATACGGGCTCATCAAAGGTAACATCAACGACATAATTGCCAGCACCGTCATGAGATGTATCCCCGCCAAACGAAGCAACCGGTGCTATACCATCGGCAACGGTAAGGGACAGTTCACTGCTGTCATTGCCGCTGACATCCTGGATCGCGCCAGCCGGAATGTTAAGGCTGAGCGGGCCGGTGCCAACCGGCATCACCGTGATGGTGTAGACATCATCACCATCACCACCGCTTGTAACCACGACACTGCCGCTCTGGCCGCCCGTCACGATATTCACATCATCTGCTGTAAAGCCATTCACGTCCTCATCGAAGGTGACGGTGAATTCCTGGGCACCCTTGTCGTCATAAGAACTCTCGGTGGATGAAATCACCACGCCAGGAGATGCATCGCTCGGAATGCCAAAACCATTGTTGAAACCTGTCGAAAATGCCGTTGCGGGCAGCGTATTATCGCCTTCATCCACCAGTGTGTTGGCTTCGATTTCCAGATCGACGGGACCATTACCATCCGGTGTGACCACAACCGTCCATGTCAGATTATCAGCACCGCTTGATACACTCTTGACGCTTGCATTGGTCGGCGTGAAGTCGTCATTCTGAAGGCCCGACATCCGCTCACTGAATGTAACCGTAAAAGTCAGATCCTGGTTCAGGGTGTATTTGTTTGCACTGGCCCTGAAAGCATCAACTGTCGGGAAAAGCAGATCCTCGATCATATCCATCGACATGGCAACGGTGCTGTCATTGGTATATTGGTCCGTGACGGCGCCTGCACTGACCGCCAGCGTGATATCGCCGCCGATCGGCGTCAGTTCAATCGTCCAGTCTGTCGCCGGTGCGCCATTGACAGGCGTGATTGTACCAATTGTTGCGTTTTCCACAGTCAAATCATTCGAAGTCAGGCCAGTGACCGCTTCATCGAATTGAATGGTGACCGTGATCGTCCCGTCGGTAGTATATGTCCCGCCATCGTTAAGCCAATCATCCAGCCCCGGCGCGACACCGTCGGTAATCTGGTATGACATCGATGCCACGTTGTCATTGCCATCGACATCCTGAACAACGCCAGCCGGAATCTGCAAGGCATGAACGGGCAGCGCCATGGCACCCGTCAAAATTGTGGATATCACAATGAGCTTGAAAAGGGATTGCGTACCGCAAAGAGTTCGTTTCGTCATGTTTTTCTCACTCAAATGGTCGAATTTCGATAGATCCACCCTGGCGCTTCAGGCCAACCGAAGCACCAACCCACTCCCCACAGAGACTGGTTCCGCAACTGTGCTGTCCCAATGCGGTCACCGGCATCAACCGATCTGCCGCAGCTCTCAGGCAACGGGAGCTTGAAGTCGGCATCACTGGCCGACGTGACGGAAGGGTGAAGGCACGATCAGACGCCGCCGCGCTGCAATACTCAGTAGGCAGCCGTGTGGAACATACTTGTCCTGATCGTGAGGAAGATGGGGGTCGCCGTAGCGTCGCCTCTTTGCGACAAGCAAATGTCGATGGTCTTGTAGCCGCCGCACACGCCATAGGCGTTCCCGACACTGGCGACGCCAGACGGCGAGGGTTTTCCAGGTAGCGGTTAAAGCAAAATTTAGGCCTGTGAGCCTGTGAGCCTGTGAGCCTGTGAGCCTGTGAGCCTGTGAGCCTGTG
>WQBJ01000201.1 GCA_013032095.1 Ruegeria atlantica
GGCTTGGCGAAGGTCAACTCCAAGCGGCTTGATCCCCACATTCTTTCCACTCCCCAGTGACACATGGCTCGCGGTGAAAGTTGGTGGTTAACCTTTCCTTCCCGCAGGACTTACACCCGCTGCACTATCACCAGTTAGACTGGCGCACCCCCCCTCCGGCATCAGACCCCTAGCTGGCAAAGCTCATGGAATGACGCAGGAGATGCACGATGCAGGTTTGGATTTGGGTTTGCGGGAAGGGCGCCAGGGTAGCGCCCTTCCCGTCTGGCCGGTGACTTACACGATCGAAAAATCATCACCGAACTCGATATGGAAGACGACGTCCTCATAGTCGCGGTCGCCGCCATCTGTGCGGTCTTCGAAGCCGACAAACATGTTCCCGGTTTCTGCCTCGACGCCGGACAGCACGTGCTGCAGCCCATCCGAATTCATATCCTTGGAGTAGCTGTGGAAAACAGTCTCGTCGGTCGCCACACCATTGACAGCAATGAAGATGTCGTTGCCATCATCGAGATCCGCTGCGTCGCCCGCGCTGTTCACAAAGCTGAGCGTGTCGGTATCATCCAACCTAGCCAACCACTCAGCGCCATCCTGGACAAGGAAGAAGCCCAGCTCGTGGCCTGCACCCACATCCTCGAGGTCCTTCTGCGCTTCTTTATCGGCATTGGCGTTGTCGAACAGGATTTGCGTGTTCACGATATTGCCGTTTCCGTCCACCTCATAGACGCCCACCACGTTGTCATAAGCCGCATAGCCCATGTCCTGCAGCGTGATCCGGAAATCGCTGTTGCCATCCCCGGTCAGGTAATTCTGGTTGTTGATGCCATTGACCTGACTGGCATCAACCTGCTGCTGATCCGCAAGTGTTGGCAGGAAGGTTTCATAGGTGATGATGGTATCGAAGCCATGGGCAACCGCCATCAGATCACCGCCGCTCAAATTGCCGTTGAGCGTGAACGCGATGTTGTCACCATTGGCATCGACCGACACAGTCCCGGTCTCATTGTCGAAGACGAAATTGCTCCGGGTCAGGGTACTGCCGGTGAAGATTATTTCGTCTTCAAGCGACAGGTCTTCAATGACGTCCCCGTTTAACTCTTCGGCAGACCCTTGAACGATGTCCTCACCTTCGCCGGTTGTAATGGAGTCAGCACCCAGACCAGCTTCGATAGTGTCATCCTCCCCGCCACCGGTAATCTCGTTATTGCCATCATCCCCGAAGATTTCGCCGCTGCCGGAAATTTTCTCATCCGTTGCGCCGTTCACGGTCACGGTGACCTCCTGGGAGGTTGTGAGATTGCTTCCGTCGGTCGCGGAAAGCGTAAAGACTTCCTGCTCCGCATCACCCGTATTCAGCCGGTCTGCCAGGCTTTCATCAAGCGTGTAGGTCCAGGTGTAGGTCCAAGGGGCGGATCCGGATGCCACGACCGCAAACGTGCCGTAATTGCCTTGTGTCCTGTCAACTGACCAGCTCAGATCGCTGCCTTCCGGATCTTCCCCCACCAACTGGCCGGTGACGGTTGTCGGGTTTTTTCCTTCACCCACAATACCTTCGGCCTCTGTCACTTCGCCCGTGACGACAGATTGGGCTGCGTAAATGATCGGCGCATCGTTAACCGGGTTCACCGTGATGCTGAAGGTGCTGGTCGTCGGTGTGCTGTTATCTTCGTCACCGTCTTCGACGCTCACATCAAACGACGCTGTCGTGGTTTCGCTGCCGTCATGGACAAAACGTACTTGCCCTGCCATCAGTTGGCTACCGGTGAAGCTCGCCGCCTGTGCATCATCATTCACCAGGATCGTGCCGTTGTTCGGATTGCTGACAGTGAAAGTTACATCCCCAGCGCCATCATCAACATCGGTGTAGCCCAGATCCGTTGCGGTCAGGCCGTAACTGCTGCCTTCGTCCATGGTCGCCGACAGGTCACCGGTCAACTGCGGCGCATCATTGACCGCACTCACCGACGGATCGACACTGACCCCGGCGCCATTGAGGTTGGTGTCATTCGGGGTCAGCGTGAATGCGGGCAGGTCTTCTCCCCTGTTCACCCGATCAAGGCCGGCCTGGGTCAGGGTCACGGTGCCATTGATCTCGTCCAGCGCATAGTGGATCAGGTCGCTCAGGGTCACCGTCACCGCATCGCCGTCTTCATCGCTCACCGTGTATTCCGCAACCACGGCCCCCACTTCCGCCCCGCTGTCCTCGGTGAAGTCGTAGCGTGCCGTCACCGTGAGCACCGGCGC
>WQBJ01000202.1 GCA_013032095.1 Ruegeria atlantica
GAGCCCAGAGCCGCCGTTGATCGCACTTCGGCCGTTTGCATGTGCGGCGCGTCGCGAACCGCCAAGTGCGGACATTCGATGAAACCACGGTTGAAGAGTAAGTGGTGATCCTAACCGTTGTTCGCTATGCCCGAAAGTGTGTCTCGAAAAATGCTGGCTGGTTTATTGATAAGAGACAGAGCGGTCTCATCCGGCGCGCCCTCTAAAAAGATGTCGATCATTGCCCTTCCGAGGGTGTATCCGGCCCAAACGGGCAAATCCGAACGACCGAAGAACCATGCAGAGTGAGAGAAGTCTGCACTGTCGTATAATGGACTGGCCTGCAGTGCGAGCGTGGGAAGCTCCTCGACCGGCACCGCAACTTCCCACGGCTCAGGCTGGCAGGTGACTATTTCGTGAACGAAGCGCTGCGCTAATCCCTCGCTGGTCAGCGTTTCACCAAGGGTTCGGCCATATCCCGGCCCTTCCCATCTCATTGCGTGGTGATATTCATGAATAAGCGTCCGCTGGAGTTGGCCCTTGAGGTCCGGCTTCGAAATGCTTTGGTTAAGATCGACCGTGAGTTCGATCCTCCCCGGGCCAAGCGCTGAGCCCGCCACAACAAGCGATGGTGGCATCGTAAAATCCGAAGCCCGGATTACTATATCCAGGGTCAGCTCTGGCGCAGTCCTTCCAAGCAGGTCTTTCGTGGTAAATATCTCCTCCTGAAACAAATCAGGCAGGTCAGACAAGCGTTCACGTGCATTAAGAAAATGGATGGTCCACTTGGACATCTGAAGCCTCATTCCGGGAATACACGAAAGTTACCGTCGAGCTTCAGGAAGGTCAAAAAACTTGCGGAGTTCGGTTTTGCGTAACAGCATATCCGGATGGACAATCTTTATCACTTGCCCACCGAATTCGAAACTGAGCGATTTCTTCTCCGACGTGTAGAGGTTGATGACTCGGAAGCAATATTCAACGGCTATGCGACCGACGCAAAAGTAGTGAAGTTTCTGGGGTGGCGTCCGCACAGGAGCGTGGATGAGACTGAGGCGTTTCTCAAGACCGCGGCGTCCGAATGGGAACAACAAGCGGGTTTTCCGGTTGTTGCTTTCTTTCGAAACCAACCTGACGACCTTATCGGAATGTTTCATCCTCACGTGGTCGGCCATCGTGTTAATTATGGCTATGTATTGCGCGCTTCGGCGTGGAACAAAGGGTGTGCCTCGGAGATCATGAGTTGGTTGGTGGATCATGCCCTGTCACATCCTGCGATTTTCAGGGCGGAAGCATTCTGTGATTTGGATAATGCGGCATCTGCGCGCGTTATGGAGAAAGCGGGAATGACGCGCGAAGGCATCTTGCGATGCTATTTCCGACATCCGAACATCTCAGACAAACCTCGGGACTGTGCCATGTATTCCAAGGTTAAATAAGGGTTAGTGACCACAGCTCTCTGTAGCGACCTCAGACAGATCATTTGAGCCCCTAGCCGACATTGATACCACGTCCGACTTCCGCTCATGTAGCGGACCGAAAACCGCTCATTCCGAACGTTCAAAATCCAGTTTCGGATGGTAGGGGTGCGGACAAACCTGCCGTCCTCAAACATGCTTGTAATGCCCGCTTTCGGTGGTACCCTTTACCAGCACTTAACATGGTATTGTCGAGACAGACACCTAGATGTCCTTTTGAAGTTCAACAGCATGACTAGTCTCCGGAAAGCTATGTCAGTAACAGTGATCGTAGTGGGCGTGGCCCTATACGGACTGTTTAACCATTCGACTTCTAAGTCACGGTTGGAATGTGTTCCTATAGATGGCTCGCCAAGTCGGTTATCCTCTCAATTGGAGTTCTACCGTCCATGGGTGTTCTGGGCCAACGGTGATGGCTTTATCTCGGTCGCCTCTGAAGACGGCGACCACCTCTACTTTATCGACGTCGATACACACACGCAGATTGCCCGCCTCCGTGCTGGGCCGAAACTGCTTCCAGCAGGCAAATACTCCTTAGCTAGCCAGAGTCTAAGTATCAAAGTTGGCAACGAACGGTTCGAGGCTGATTGCATCACGCTTTAGCGATGACCAACAACTTTTCCGCGCAATTCGTTGTGACCCTGGCAATCATGACTTTTTACATGGTTCAGTTGAAATACCAAAAACCAGACATTCGCCGCGACCACAGCATCCGCCGGAAAAGACTCGACGCTGCCATTCTCTGCGGTACGCTTCGACTGGCGGTATGAGCCCT
>WQBJ01000203.1 GCA_013032095.1 Ruegeria atlantica
TTGAAACCCTCAAGGGAAACACCGCCGAGCTCCACAAATTACAGATCCTGACCCTAGATAAATTGAAAGTCGTCGGCGGACAGATCGGAGATCACGACATTCTTCAGAACAATGGTGTTGTCGACGTCGAGCGTGATGGTCGTATCGGCACCATCGTCGGTCGCCTTCGCAAATACGTCGTCAAAGGAGGCAAGGCCAGAGATCGTGTTAAACGCGATAACATCGTCGGTTGCTACACCAGCCACGAAATCAATGATCTCGTCCTGCCCGAATCCTTCGGCGAAGACAAAGGTATCACTGCCGCTGCCACCAACCAGGCGATCATTGCCACCCAGGCCCTCAAGTCGGTCGTTGCCGTCAAACCCAACCAGGGTTTGATCATCTGCGGTCGCGGTAAGCGTATCATCACCGGACGACCCGCTGAAAATTGAAGTGCCGGCATAGGTCATGTCGATGATGAAGTCCTCGCTGCCGTCAGCGGCATCCAGCGCGGCAAGATCACGGGCCAGCACAAGATAGCTCTCCCCTGCAGGACCACCAGCATTACTGGCACCGATGAACAGGTCGTCCTGACCGTCGCCGTCAACATCCCCCGCAGTAGAAACCGAAACGCCTAACTGGTCATAGCTATCAGCACCGACAAAGCGATAAGAGCCGCTGCCAGCACCGATTTGCGCCATGTCGATCGTGAAGTCGGTGCTGCCGTCCGCGGCATCGAGCGCGGCAAGATCACCGGCCAGCACAAGGTGGCTCTCCCCTGCAACAGCCTCGACATTGCTCATACCAGCGGCCCAATAAGCCCCGATGAGCAGATCGTCCCTGGCGTCGCCGTCAACATCCCCCGCAGAAGAAACCGAAACGCCTAACTGGTCATGGCTATCAGCACCGATAAATCGGTAGGAGCCGCTGCCAGCACCGATATGCGCCATGTCGATCGTGTAGTCTTCGCTGCCGTCAGCCTTATCAAGATCTTCAAGATCTTTGGCCAGCACAAGGTAACTCTCGCCCGCAGCAATCTCGACATTGCTCATACCAGCGGCCCAATAAGCCCCGATGAGCAGATCGTCCCTGCCGTCGCCGTCAACATCCCCCGCAGAAGAAACCGACGCGCCGAAGGAATCACTATCGGCACCGACAAAACGGTAGGAACCGATGCCACTATCGATATACGCCATGTCGATCGTAAAGTCGGTGCTGCCGTCAGCGGCATCAAGGTCTTCAAGATCTTTGGCCAGCACAAGGTAGCTCTCACCTGCAAGAGCCTCGACATTGTTCACGCCGTCGGCCGCAATTGCACCGATGAGCAGGTCGTCCTGGCCATCGCCGTCAACATCCCCCGCAGACGCAACCGAAGACCCGAGATGGTCATCGCCATCGGCGCCGACAAAACGGTAGGACCCGCTGTCGGGTACACTACCGATATACGCCATGTCGATCGTGAAGTCGGTGCTGCCGTCAGCACCATCCAGGTCTTCAAGATCTTTGTCCAGCACAAGGTAGCTTTCACCCGCATCATTCTCCGCATTGTTCACACCGTCGGCCCAATAAGCACCAATGAGCAAGTCGTCCTTGCCGTCCCCGTCAACATCCCCCGCAGAAGAAACCGACCAGCCAAGCCGGTCGCCGCCATCAGCACCGACAAAACGGTAGGAGCCGGTGCCTTGATCGATACTCGCCATGTCGATAGTGAAGTCGGTACTGCCGTCAGCGGCATCGAGTGCCGCAAGATCGCGGGCCAGCACAAGGTAGCTCTCACCCGCACCACTCTCAGCATCGTCCACACCAGCGGCATACCAGGCACCAATGAACAGATCGTTCCTGCCATCACCGTCAACATCTCCTGCAGAGGCAACCGAATAGCCGAACAGATCACCGCCATCAGCACCGACAAAACGGTAGGAGCCGGTGCCCAGCCCGACATTGGCCATGTCAATCGTAAAGTCGGCGCTGCCATCGGCGGCATCAAGCGCGGCAAGGTCACGGGCCAGCACAAGGTAGCTCTCGCCCGCATCATCCTCGGCATTGTTCACGCCGTCGGCACTTCTGACACCGATGAGCAGATCATCCTGGCCATCGCCGTCAACATCCCCTGCAGAAGAAACGGAACTGCCGAGCCGGTCACCGCCATCAGCACCGACAAAACGGTAGGAGCCGGACCAGCGCACAAATTGAAAGTCGGCGGCGGACAGATCGGAAATCACGAC
>WQBJ01000204.1 GCA_013032095.1 Ruegeria atlantica
ATGTCGGCGAGGTAGGCTTGCGGATCGAGGCCGTTCATCTTGGCCGTTTCGATCACGGTCATTGCACGGGCGAGGGTTTCGCCGCCGGTATCAGATCCCGCAAAGAGCCAATTGCGTCTTCCAACGCCAATCGGGCGCATTCCGCGTTCGGCCACATTATTGTCGATGGCCACGCGCCCGTCTTCGAGGAACAGGGTGAAGGAGGGCCAGCGGTTGAGACCATAGCGGAAAGCCTTGGCCAGGTCGCCTTTGCCCGGGATCCGGGTCAGTTGGTCTTCTGCCCATTTGCGGAAGTCTTCGACCAATGGTTTTGTCTTTTCCTGCCGGACAGCCCGGCGGGCTTCAGCAGATTGGCCAGAGATGCCTCGTTCGATGTCATAAAACGTGCCGATGCGATCAAGCGCTTCCTTGGCGATCTCCGATTTCGTTCCCGTCCAGACGTCGTGGAAGTCCCTTCTCAAATGTGCCCAACAGGCAGCTTCACGGAACTGAACACTGCCATCAGTGTGCCGCTCATAGAGGGCTTTGAAGCCGGAATAGGCATCCGCCTGTAAAATCCCGCGGCTGTTTTCGAGATGTTTGCGGGGATGTTCGCCTTTTCGGTCTGGCGAGAAGTAATAAACAGCGCCCGGCGGGGCTTGCCCGGCCCAGGGTCTTTGATCCCGGATATAGGTCCAAATCCGACCCTGTTTCACACCTTTGCCTAGCCCTTTGTCCCGGCGTGAGCGATCCAATACCCGGATCGGGGTATCATCCGCATGGAGAAGATCGCTGGCCATGATCTCGGCTTCGATCTTCTCAATCAGAGGGGCCAGTGTCCGCATGGCCCCGCCACACCAATCCACCAGCGTGGTGTCGGGGATGTCCGCGCCCATGCGTTCGAAGATTTCATGCTGGCGATAGAGCGGAATGTGATCGTCAAACTTCGAGGTCAGGATATAAGCCAGCAGGCCGGGGCCCGCCATGCTGCGCGGGATCGGGCGGCTGGGAGCAGGCTCCTGCACGATTTTTTCACAGCGGCGGCAGGACTTCTTGACCCGGGCAATCTCAATCACCTTGAGTTGTGCTGCGATCATGTCGAGCAGGTCGCTGACATCTTCCCCGATTGCCCGCAAATCGCCGCCGCAATCGGGGCAATTGTCACCGGGGTCGAGTTCCCGGCGCTCACGCGGCGCATCTTTGGAGATCCGTGGTCGGCGGCGCGGTTTGCGCTCTTCCGGGGCATCCTCAATCGCCGCAATGGCATCTTCCGGCTTGTCCGCCACGGTGGCCTCATCCGCCTCTGCCATGGCGACCTGCAGATCTTCCAGTGCCAGTTCGAGTTGCTCGATTTCACGCTCGATCTTTTCTGACGACTTGCCGAAGGCCTGTTTCTGGAGCTTGGCGATCCGCAGGCGCAGCGCCCGGACCAGCTGCTCATGGGCTTGAAGCGTAGCCGACATGCGCGCATTCTCCGCCTGAAGCGCGGCAATCATTGCCTTCAGAACAGCAGGATCGTTGGAGAGAATGCCGGCATCATTGGACATGCCGACAGTTACCATGCGGCATCCGGAATAGCCAATAAAACAAAGGGCTTCAGGTGAATAATCTATCCGACCCGCGCAGGCGGAGTGCCCCAGTTCGGCCGCCGCCAATCTATGCCTTCCCACAGCATTGCCAATTGCGCCGAAGTGAGCCGGGTAACGCCGTTCTCCGTACTCGGCCACGGAAAACGCCCGCGCTCAAGCACCTTGTAATAGAGGCAAAACCCTTGCCCATCCCAATAGAGCAATTTGATCCGGTCACCCTTTCGGCCCCGGAAGGCAAAGACCGCACCACTCGCAGGTCGCTGGCGCAGAACGTCCTGCGCCAGGGCAGATAAGCCCGCGATCCCCTTTCTCATATCAGTGATACCACACGCAAGATACACCCGGACACCGGTTCCCGGGCCGATCATGCCGCCTCCACCGCGTGGATCAGCCTGATCAGCACCCCTGCGTCCAGATCACTGGAAAACTGCAGGCACCGCCCGTTGGCCAGGCGCAGCTCTACAGGAACCGACGGGAAGGCAGCGGGTTCCGCAGGAGGAGCCTCGGCCGCCGGGATATCAACCGGCAGAAACACTGTGCCGAGGTCAGGCGACCATAGCCCCTTCCGCTTCAACTCGTGCCGCCAGCCATAAATCTGCTGACGGGTCACATCGTGATGCTGCGC
>WQBJ01000205.1 GCA_013032095.1 Ruegeria atlantica
GACTTAACTGTCCCGTAATTACTGAAATCGCTGTCCGGTATTTCTGAAATCCGCATTTTATCCTGATTGTCCTCTTCATCCGGGTCCTGAGTGCCGCCCATGGCCTGGTTCATCTTGTCATGCGCAAGTCCGCTCTGGCTGCTATGGGCCTCGTCTATGATTACGGCAAAGCGCTTGTCGCCAAGGTCCGCGATGCCGTCGATGATGAAAGGGAACTTCTGAATTGTCGTGATGATGATCTTCTTGCCGTTCTCCAGAGCTGCCTTCAGGTCTGCTGAGCGTATAGCCGGGGCGACGATATTCTTCACCTCGGAGAAGTCCCGGATGTTGTCGCGCAACTGCTTGTCGAGCAGGCGGCGGTCAGTCACCACGATGACACTATCGAACAGCGGCGCATCCAGCGCCTGCGCGCCGGGCAGGTTCATGTTCTCGGGATAGGTCTCGATCAGTTGGTAAGCCGCCCAGGTTATGCTGTTCGACTTACCGGAACCTGCCGAGTGCTGGATAAGGTAGCTATGCCCCACGCCATGACCCGCCGCATGGGCCAAGAGCTGCCGGACAACAGTCAACTGATGATAACGCGGGATTATCAAGTGTAATGAAATAGAAGCGGCATCAAGCGTGATGCCGCAATTTTACCGTCGTTTCTGACTCGTCTTCAAACGCTGCTGACAGACTCTGATAGGGCAGGGTAAGTGGGTCTTCTTCATTGCCCGCGTAAATCTCTACAATTCTGGCCGCGATGTCGTCTCTGGTCAGATCCATTACTCCAGCAGCCAGATGACCATTGAGTCTATGCGCAGCGCTGGCGGAAAGTAGCCAGGATTTGGCGCGATCATAATCGAGTGACTTCGAAGTGCGCCACATACCTTCTGAAAAGACGAGATGACAGATTTCATGCGCCTGATAATGACCGGTCGACATTGGGCGGGGTAGGGGCTTCGTGCGGATATTCTGACGACTGGTGCCGAATTTTTCAGCAACCTCTTCCAGACTAACAAGATCGGGCTTGATCTCCCGAAGCTGCGAGCCATCCGGCAGTGCTTTCATAATACGCTGCGCCGCATCGAGGATAACGGTCAAAGGATTATCGCCTTGCATCAGCAGTTCGACAGACACACCGGTGGGGTCACCCAAGCCAAGCATGGGATCACCATCCTCGACAGCTAGATAGATGTCATTGGCGAGCTGTTCCGGATCGGTTTCTGCACCTTTGGGAAAGGTGAAGATCAGTTCGAATTCAAACTCATTAGACATGGTTCATCATTTCCCAGAGTTGTTGATACAATTATTCACTGTCGTTTCAATTTCTTTGACGCGCCGACCTGGGTTTCTGGGCGTGCTGTATACGGACTTGAGACATTTGTGACCGCATCTCTCAGGCTTGTCATAGTATGGGCATTTCATCATGGCGAACGGATGTGACCGGCCACCTGTGCAGATTTCAATAACCCAACCTTTACTCTCGGCATAACAGAGAGCGGTTTCGATTTCCTTATTTGGGTGCTTTTTCTTCCTATCCTGAGACAAATTTGGGTTCCTAAAGGGTATTTGTCAACTGACAAATGTTGCATATTGCGACACTGTGCTGTGAGGTAGCAACAGTGACGGTGGGCCATTCATCTTATTCTAAGTTCCAGAGTCATTCTTCGTAAGTCGATTTCTTTCAGTAAATCATAGTGTTGCAAAGGTAAGTATGAAGCTTTGGGGTGCTGAAATGAGAAATTCGGGGAAAAAGGTGAAAGATCGGAGATGGGATCGGGGAGTTATCCACAGATTTCTCTTTTTGGATCAGAAAATGCTCAATTAGGTGAATAGAAGAATCGGGGGGCATACAGATGTGAAGGTCGGGGGATTTCTAGGCTTTGTTGCAAAGTTTTTGACCCAGCCTCCTGATCCGGGCCGTTTAGGTTTAGAATCCGTTCCTGTTTCTTTCTGTTGATTTGGTTGCGGTCAAGGCCTGCTGAGCGTAGCTCAAGCGAGGCAAGCCGAGTGCTGCGATTGAGATTGGCGTATGCGTGCAATTCCGCCACAACCTAGCAACTGTATTTATCAAGGCAGACAAAGCAAATGACATTGAGGCGATTCAAATCGCTTCTTGTGCCGCGAAGCATCAGCTACAAGACCGGCATATCGGCTCACCCAAC
>WQBJ01000206.1 GCA_013032095.1 Ruegeria atlantica
GCTGCGGAAGGCAGCGACCTGGTGTTCTCGGTAAGCCTGAGCCACGCTGTGGACAGTGCGCAGAGCTTCACCTTCAGCCTGACGGATGTGACCACCGAAGCTGGTGACTACGGTGCGGTGAGCTTCGGTTCGGGCGTGACCGACAACGGTGACGGCACGATCACGGTTGCGGCGGGCGTGACTTCGTTCGATGTGACGGTTGCGGGCGTGCAGGATACGGCTTTCGAAGGTGATGAAACCTTCACGCTGACGGTGGGAGGTGTTCAGGCGACGGGCACGATCAGCAATGACGATGGCTGGTCCGGCTCCTACCGCTTTGTCGGTGTCGATGGCCGTGATTGGTTCGGCATTTCGGTTTCATCTGCGGGGGATGCTGACGGGGACGGCAGGGACGACCTGCTCATCAGCTCCAGGTATGCCGCCGGCATGAGCAATACGGAGATCGATACCGGCGAGAGCTACCTGGTGCTGGCTATAGATCTTTCTGCGCTTGATACTGCTGACGGTAGTGAGGACTTTACGATCGACATGGCAAATATCGGTAGTGGCACCGGTTCCTACCGGTTTATCGGTGTTGATGAAGGCGACTACCTCGACTCTGTTTCTTCTGCGGGGGATGTTGACGGGGACGGCAAGGATGACCTGCTCATTGGTGCTCATTTTGCCGACGGCGTGAACAATGCCAAGGAAGATTCGGGCGAGAGCTACCTCGTTCTGGCCAAGGATCTTGAGAAGCTTGATAGCGATGATGGAAGCACCGACTCCACCATCAACGTGGCAAATATTGGTAGCGTCGACGGCACCGGCTCCTACCGGTTTGTTGGTGCTGATGGCAACGACTACCTCGGCTATTCGGTTACTTCTGCGGGAGATGTTGACGGCGTCGGCGGGGACGACCTGCTCATCGGAGCCCACGGGGCCGGTGGTGGGGGCGAGAGCTACCTTGTGCTGGCCAGTGATCTTGCTGATCTCGATGCCGCTGACGGCAGCACCGATTTCACGATCGACATGGCAAATATCGGTGGTGTCGGTGACACCGGCTCCTACCGTTTTGTCGGCGCTGATAGCTTTGACGCGCTCGGGTTTTCGGTTTCTTCTGCGGGGGATGTTGACGGCGACGACTACGACGACCTGCTCTTTGGTGTACACGCGGCCGACGGCGTGAACAATAACGAGGAAGATGCGGGCGAGAGCTACCTTGTGCTGACCAAAGATCTTGAAGAGCTTGATAAGGCTGACGGCAACAGGGACTTTACGATCGACATGGCGAATATTGGTCGTGGCAACGACACCGACTCTTACCGTTTTGTCAGTGCCGATGCCGATGACAATCTGGGCGCGTCGATTGCGTCTGCAGGGGATGTTGACGAGGACGGCAAGGATGACCTGCTCATCGGTGCTCATTTTGCCGACGGCGTGAACAATAACAAGGAAAATGCGGGCGAGAGCTACCTGGTGCTGGCCAAAGATATTGAAGAACTTGATAAGGCTGACGGCAGCATCGACTTCACGATCACCTTGACGAATATCGGTAGTGTCAACGGCATCGACTCCTACCGGTTTGTCGGCACCGATAGCGATGACTGGCTCGGCTATTCAGCCTCTTCTGCGGGAGATGTTGACGGGGATGGCGGGGACGACCTGCTCATCAGTGCAACGGGGGCCGACGGCGTTAACGATGCCGAGGAAGGTGCAGGCGAGAGCTACCTTGTGCTGGCCCGTGACCTTGTCGCGCTCGATGGTGCGGACGGCAGTATCGACTTCATGATCGACATGGGGAATATCAGCAGTGGCACCGGCTCCTACCGTTTTGTCGGTGTGGATGTCAGTGATCGGCTCGGTGTGTCGGTTGCGTCTGTGGGGGATGTTGACGGCGACGGCTTGGGCGACCTGCTCATCGGTGCTCATTTTGCCGCCGGCGTGAGCAACGCCGAGAGTATGGCGGGCGAGAGCTACCTTGTGCTGGCCCGTGACCTTGCCGCGCTCGATGGTGCGGACGGCAGTATCGACTTCACCATCGACATGACCTATGCTGGCACTTCAATTTTCAGCGGATCATCCGATGACGACACGCTCACCGCGAATGCAGACGATCAAACCCTGGTTGGTTTTGACGGCAACGACC
>WQBJ01000207.1 GCA_013032095.1 Ruegeria atlantica
CCATCCGTCAGGTCATCATCATCGGTGGCGCTCAGCGTGCCGGTAATTGCCCCGGCATCTTCGTCGCCACTGCCATTGATGTCGTTGCCGATCACACTCGCCCCGTCGTCGACCGCATTCACGGTGACGTCAATCACCTGCGTGGTCTCGAAGCCCTGGTCATCGGTGACGGTCACCGTGAAGCTGTCATCTCCGGCAAAATCCGCGTCAGGCGTGTAGCTCCAGGCTCCGGTGGCCGCATCGATCGACGCCGTGCCGTCGGTCGGATCGACAGTGACCGTGAAATACGTGCCATCCGTCAGGTCATCATCATCGGTGGCGCTCAGCGTGCCGGTAATTGCCCCGGCATCTTCGTCACCACTGCCATTGATGTCGTTGCCGATCACACTCGCCCCGTCGTCGACCGCGTTCACCGTGACCGTGGCAGTGCCTTCTGAGAGGTTGCCCTGATCGTCGTAGATTTCGTAGGTGATGGTGTCGGAACCGGTGTGGTTGGCATCCGGGGTGTAGATCACGGTGCCGTCGGCGTGATTGATGGTCACCGTGCCGTTCAGAGCGCTGGCCTGAACAAGGGTCAGATCCGCAGGGTCCGTGTCGGTATCGGTGACATTGGCAAGCACATCGATCGTGATGGTTTCGTCTTCCTCGATGGTGAAGGCTGTATCCATCGCCACCGGAGTATCGGTATCGGAAAATTGGAAATTCGCTTCTGTCAGCCCGGTTGTGCGGAGCAGCCTTGCATAGCTGCCATCGCTGAGTTCGATGGTCGTGTCGGCGCCGTCTTCCGTCAAATAAGCTTGCAACTCCGCCCAAGAGCTGATGCCATCCACGCCATCCAGAACAATCACGTCGTTGGCCGCGTCAAACTCAAAGATGCTGCCGCCGAAGTTGCTGCCTTTCAGAACATAGGTGTCGCTGTCTGCACCTGAGTTTCCATAAGCCAGGTCTTTCGGGTTAAGATAGATCTTGTCATCGCCCAAGCCGCCGTACACGATTGCGCCATTGGTGGTGCTCGTGTAGATCGTATCGTTGCCTGCCCCGCCTTTCATGGTGCCGCCGCCCAGCCCGTACATAACGTCATCGCCATCGCCGCTGTCGTATTGGTGGTCATCGCCTCCGTACCAGTTTCCATTATGGGTAATGATCATGTCATTCCCGGCGGTGCCGGTATAGTTGGCTGACGTTTCCGCTTCGAAAATCTCGCCAATCGGCGCCGTGGGTGCGCTGGGCACAGCGGAAACTGTGCCTTCGCCGTCGGTATAGCGGACCTCAACCCGGACAATCCTCTGCACCCCGCCGACGTGGGGGTCGCTGAGCTGAGCGTCTGCCAGCCTGAAGGATGGGTCTTCACCCCCGGCAATATCGGTCCAGCTGGCGCCGCCGTCCTCAGACACTTGCCAATAGTAGAAGAAGGTGCCGAACCCGTTCCCGTCGGTGATGCCGCTGGCATCAGCCGTCAGGGTGTAGCCGTTTTTGGCCAGGCCATTGATGACAACTTCGCCCGCAGGCTCATCGTTAACACTGCTCACGGTCATGGCGATTGACGCCTCCTCTATATCGCCTTGATCGTCGTAGATCTCATAGGTGATGGTGTCGGGGCCGTTGAAATTGACATCCGGCGTGTAGATCAGGGTGTTGGTTTCATAGTTGACGGTGACCGTGCCCGTCCCTGTCATCCACCGTGGAGGTATCGGCCTTCAGGGTGTAGCCGTTTTTTGCAACCCGCTGAGTATTACGGAGCCTGTCGGAGTTAGCCATTGTTTCGAACATCCAATTTGCAAAAGCAATCTTCTTTCCAAAATAATGTGACTTTTAAAGAAAAGATGCCACGCCGCACACGAAGCACTACGTTCCAATATTGTCGCCGATAGGCCCTTGAACTTGAGGAGCCTCTTACCAAAGCGCACTGAAGGCTGCCTGAACTAAAAGAGAGAACCCGACTCATCTCCTTGATTAAACTACAGGGCGGGTCTGCGAAGAAGCAGGCAGCGCATTTCATTAGTCATTCGCCGATCCCTTCTTTTCTGCCGGATAGTTTGACCGCGTTCGGAGCCAATATCTTCAGGGGGAGTGGAAAGAATGTGGGGATCAAGCCGCTTGGAGTTGACCTTCGCCAAGCC
>WQBJ01000208.1 GCA_013032095.1 Ruegeria atlantica
GCCGCCTGACATTCGGTGACGTTATAGTCGTAGAAAGCCACGTTGGACCGATTGGCGGCATGCGAGCAGGACAGGTACGGGGTGAAACCGTTGAGATCAATCCGGGTATGTTGCATTCCGATGCCAATCTTACAGAACACGTCCTTGCGGGCGGATGAGGTCAACGGGTAAGCCCCGGCAAAGTTGCGTTGTCCGAATTCAAGCCTAAGACCAGCCTGCAATCCGCCCCGCCAGGATTTTGACAACCCCGCAAAAAGTTTAGGTGCGTCGTACCGAAGATGCTCAGCTTCGGGCGAACTGCGCTCGAACCCCGCACCCCCGCTTACAGACACGCTCGGGCTGATCTGGCGACTGAAACTGCCGGACACAGTATTGAGGGGGCCATCCAGATAGGTATGCACCCGGTAACTGCGGCTTTCCCGGGATACGAACAAGCTGAACTGGTTTTTATTGTTCAGACGATGCGTTACCCCAAATCGCAACCCCCAGGCATCACCATCATCGTCATCCTCCCGCCAGGATCTGCGATAGTAGGGGCCTGCAAACCATCTGCCGGATTGCGTGATTTGCTCATAGGCAAGCGCAATGCTTCCCACAGCGCTGTTGTAGTGGTCTTTTTCGTAGCGGGTGCCTGCCAGGCTCCAAAGCAATGCGATACGGCTTTGGACGCTTATCAGGTGCCGGACATACCCTGAGACACCAAGCTGTATCCCGATACCGGATTCCGCCTGTGAGTCCGGATTGATTATAAACCGCCCAAGGGTCGTATCGAAGACAGTATTGGTGGTGCCACGATTGACGTTGGTGGAGGGCATCAGCGCAACATACCCGCTAAAGCCAACAGGCTTGTTCTGGCTGATGACGTTCAGAAACCTTCGGTAGCCCTCCCGCATCTGGTCATTCTGATCGATACGCAACAGCGCATCGAAATGATATTCAGCGGGGCCAAAATCCTTGTTCAGCAACAGCGTATGGGCCAGTTCCCGTCTGGCGTTGATATAGTTGGGATCAATTTGCAGCACCTGCCGGAAGACGCGGATCGCCTCGGATAGCTGGCCCCGGGCTTTCAGAACCTGCCCGTCAAAGAAGAGCCTGTCGGCTTCTGACGGGTTCCGCGCCTCCATGGCCGCTCGGGCATTTTCGATTTGCCCGGCGTTGATCAACCGGGAAATATTCGAGGCATGGCCGCTCTGGGCCACCGCGGAACCGGCGAACAGCATGCCCCCGGCCCCGATGAGCGCCAGGACTTTGAGTGAGGGTCGTGAGAAAAAAGAGCGCAACGCGGAATTAGTCGGCAATGAACCCGCCAGTAACAATCCCCTCATCGCCCTGCATCAGGACAAAGCCACCGACCTCGTCCGGAGCGGCGGCGGTTGCGTCATAACCAAAGAACGCGCCCTGCGCCGCGGCCGTGGTGTTCGCCCCGGTCACATCGACAGGTGCCCCGCCGTGGGTGGTTGCCACTGTACCACCGGAAAAACCGTTTCCGGAAATTGTCATGCCGGTGGCGGTAATCGTATCAATGGGCACGGTAGCTGCATCGTTTGGGTTCAGATTTGTTGCGGTAAAACCCGTCATTGTGACATCAACTGTGCCGGCCGCGAAGTCGGCTGCTACCGTGCTGATCCCGTTATTCAGATCAAAGCCTTCGGTTTCTGTGACAACTGTGCCGGTGGCTTCGCCGGTGTAGGTGGCATTGCCCTTGGTCGGTACATCTGAAGCGTTGGTAACTACACCGTTCATGCCAACCGAGTCATATGTAATCCCGCCTGCAGTATAGGTTTGGTCATAGGTCATCACATATTCATAGGTGCCGGTGAAGCCCTGGCTGCCGTCCGAGGTGAGGGCCGATGACCCATCGGTCAAAACACCGTTGCCATCGAAGCCGTCACTGTCGGTCAGACTATAGGTGCTGTCGGTGATGGTGGTGTTGCCGGTATTGTGGGTCATGGCGCCGGAGGTCGCCACCAGTTCCACAGCGTCGGTTGTCCCGTTCGAGCGGATGGCCACACCGCCAAGCGCGCTTGTTGCCTCCGCGGTACTGTCCAGCGCTTCATAGGCTATCACGTCATCGGGCGGAGGTGAGACCGTGCCACCATCCGGAGCCG
>WQBJ01000209.1 GCA_013032095.1 Ruegeria atlantica
CTGATCTAATGTCTCGCTGTTTTTCAGGAGGCAAAGCGATGAAATTCAAGATCAGGTTAGAGACTGAGTTTGGTTGGGGCGAGAAGCGATCACACGAGATTTGCACCCTGGAACGCCGGTCGGTTGATGCGTCCGAGGAAGACCTTGGACTGTGTCTGGCCGAGGCGAAATCAGTACTTAATGAGATCCAGCGCGCGCTGCTGCAGGATCAGGTCGAAGAGATCGGCGAAATCGCTCGTGTCTGCCGTTTTTGCGGCACCTATCTACCGGTTCATGACCGCCGCCGACGCCGTATTGACACGCTTTTCGGTCGGGTCATCGTCGAAGCGCCACGGGTTCGAATATGCATGTGTGGTCTCCCGGGAATTCCAACGTTGAAAGTAGCGCACTCTCCTCTGACGCGCCTTTTGCCGGACAACGCCACGCCAGAGCTTCGACGACTGCAGGCAGAACTGGGAGCGCGCCATAGTTTTCGGGAAGCTGCGAGGCTTCTGAATGAACTGACACCTTGTGCTAAACAGAACCACGTAACGATCTGAAACCGAGTCGCGACCATCGCTGATGACCTTTCCGGCAGCGAACTTCTTGTGGCCACAGAAGCCAATCAACGCACTGAGTCATCTGAGATTACGGTATTTCTGGATAGCGCATATGTCCGATCAAGACCGGAGTATCAACGCCGGAACTTTGAAGTCATTGTTGGTTCCATCGAGAGCAAAGGATGCGAGAAACGCCGATTTGGCTTGAGCGTGATTGGTGCGAACAATACGCGCGAATATCTGCGACGAAATCTAGAAGCGGCCGGATGGCGTGATGGCACCACCGTTACGGTTCTGTCTGATGGTGACCCTGCATTGCCCCGATTGGTGAGGGACGCCACAGGTGCGGATGTCAGTCACGTCCTGGACTGGTGGCATATTTCGATCCGCATCAGACATGTGGAAACGACATTTCAAACTCTGCTTTCTTTGCTGGAAGGGGTCGAGGTTCCAGAACTTGAGCCATTAGCACACAGCCTTCGATGGCGCATATGGCACGGGCAAGCGGATCGGGCACTTGATGCGATTGAAACCCTGTTCAGATTTGGTATGCGCGTGCGCCGCGAAACAATTGGCCGAACGAATGAAGCGGCCTTTTCAGCGGTTGCACGAGCAATGGAGCTGCGCACCTACCTGGAACACAATCTTGCTGCACTCGTCGATTATGGTCGTCGGCGTCGTAATGAGAAGGCAATCTCGACATCACGAGCAGAAGGACTGGTCAATGATGTCGCGAACGCCCGGATGGGCAAGAAGCGCCGGATGCGTTGGTCCCCGCAAGGCGCGCATCGGGTGGCAACGGTAAGGGCCGCAGTTTTGGATGGAAGGCTTGGCGAAGGTCTACTCCGAGCCGCTTGATCCCCAGGTTCTTTCCACTCCCCAGTGACAAATCGCTTGTGAGTCAGGTGGCGAGCTCAGCGAACTGCTGAAATGGGCAGAATCCGGGCGTGAGTTGTCCCTTGCGGATCATGTGCGACACTTCGATTCCGTCGAGCGTTGCCGCCGCTGAAGCAAAGGCCTTGACCCTAACATCGGTCGCGTGCGTCTCTTGATGAAGCGGTGGTCCTGTTCCACGATGTTATTATCCGGCATGAATGAGCTCAGCGCTCCAATCGGAGGTTTTGAAGACCTCAATGTGAGTTAATATTGATCCACCGGGATTGGGGCGTTGGGAGCACGAATGGCGGGCAGGCCGAAGTATTTGATGAGCTGCGAGCTCGAGTTGTTATCTGGCCGCCCCTTCGACTTGCCCGGTTGCGCTGCGAGCGCGAATCCGTAGTTGTCGTGTGGCCCGCTGGTTCCCTTGGTTACTTACCATGGAAAGGAGCCCGACATGAAAATCATTGCGCTTGAATGAAAATCATTGCGCTTGATGTGCATCGCACCTTCGCTCAGGTGGCGATCCTGGAGAATGGCAAGATCCGGGACGCCGGTCGCCTCGAGCTTGAGCGTGAACACATTCTGACATTTGGTAATGCTCCGGCGGAGGCCGTCTATCTTGTTTGATTATCCGGGTTTACGATTTG
>WQBJ01000021.1 GCA_013032095.1 Ruegeria atlantica
GAAAATCATCGAGTAATCACGGTAGGCCGAGCTTCAGCCCGGCACATCGTTGAACTAAAGAAGGCCGCTCCCTCAGGGGCGGCCTTTTTGGTGAGTTTCCCCCAAATGACGAAAATATCCGGTTTTCAAATCGTTTTGGATTGTCCAACATTCCACGCCCCTTTTGAGAACTAGTCGGTTTCCGGACTTGATTGTCTTCTGGTTGTCTCGACGGCTGTCGGGGGTGACGGTATGCTTAACACTTAGTTACCCTGATCCGCTTATGAGGAGCTTGTTTGAGGCAGACCTTGAAACAAAACCAGTAATTTATGGAAAACTATCTTCTTCTTTCATTTATTCTTCTTGGGTCAGGCATCGCCATTGTCCCAATTGCCGTTTGGCTTGGACTCGGATCGGTTTTGGGTTTCCTGATTGCCGGGATGCTTCTTGGTCCTACCTTGGCTGCACTGAATGTCGATGTCGAGAACATGGAGCAGTTTGCAGAATTTGGCGTGGTCATGATGCTGTTTCTAATTGGTCTGGAATTGGCGCCAAAGAAGCTCTGGGACTTACGGCGCAGGCTGTTGGGACTGGGCGGGCTGCAACTGTTTTGTACGACCGTGGCGATTATGGGGCTGGCGATGGTGTTTGGCCAACAATGGCAGGCAGCACTGGCTATCGGACTGATCTTTTCATTGTCGTCCACGGCCATCGTGCTTCAAACACTGCACGAAAAAGGATTGCTCATGGGCAGTGGCGGGCAATCGAGCTTTTCGGTTTTGTTGATGCAAGACATTGCTGTGATCCCAATTCTCGCACTGCTGCCACTTTTGGCGCTGCCAGATCTTGCTGCGATGGGGGGCGGTTCCGTCAGTCACGGGCACACGACAAGCACCGGGCTTTCGCTGAATCTTGTTCATGGCCTGCCGGGATGGCTAAGGGCGCTGGTAACGCTTGGCTCGATCATACTGGTGATTGTCGGGGGGGCTTATCTGACCGGGCCTGTGTTCCGATATGTCGAGTCCGCCAAACTGCCCGAACTGTTCACAGCCATGGCTCTTACTATTGTGGTCGGGGTTGCCGTGTTGATGATGGCCGTCGGCCTGACCCCGGCCTTGGGGGCGTTCATCGCCGGGGTGGTGTTGGCCAACAGTGAGTATCGTACTGCGCTTGAAAAAGAGATCACTCCTTTCAAGGGGCTGTTTCTCGGGTTGTTTTTTGTCAGCGTCGGAGCCTTGGTGAACTTTAGATTGATGGTTGATCACATAGGGCTGGTAGTCTCGCTGACCTTTAGTGTGATGATCGTCAAGGCAATGGTTCTCTTTGCGCTTGGCCGATTGTTTGGGGTTTCCGGTGCGAATAATTGGCTGTTTGCTTTGGGAATGGCGCAGGCCGGAGAGTTCGGGTTTGTGTTGCTATCATTCTCGACCGCCACGCATGTGCTGAGTGCTAACCTGGCGAATACTCTGATTATTGTCGTTGCCTTGTCGATGGTGCTGACACCATTGCTTTTCTTGCTTTACGACAAGGTCATTGCACCCCGGTATGCGTCGCCTCAACCGTCTGAAAGTTAGCGGTGCTGTGGCCCTGACCGAAAGCACCGAGATGGCCATGCCCGGCAACAACGTGTCGTTCGGCGTTGAGCTGATCACACCGATCACGATGGAATACGGTCTGCGCTTCGTGATCCAGAAGGCGGCCGCACCGTCGGCGCGGGCGTTGTGTCGAAAATCATCGAGTAAGTCGTGCTTGTCGCGACTGGTTGCGGCAGGCGATTTCCACAGGAAAATCAGCCGGGAGCAACTCGGTGAGGAGATCTAGAAGGGCGTCCCTAGGTACGCCCTTTTTCGTTTTTTGCCAAAGCTAACAGAGATGCTAACTTCTTCCGTATTTAGGCATCGCAATTAGAAAGAGGTTTTAAGATGCACTTTTCGGCGCGCTTAGTTTGTCTTGTTGCAGCAGTTGTTTTCTCTTCTACCTCAGCGTCTTCGCAACAAATTGCGGATAGGATTTATCTCGGAGGACCAATCGTTACGATGAACGATACGGCTCCGTCCGCCGAGGCAGTCGCGGTCAAAGGCGGACGCATCCTTGCGGTGGGGTCGCTGTCAGATTTGTCGGGGCATCTGGGTGAAGAAACCGAAACCTATGATCTGGATGGGCGCGCGATGTTGCCGGGGTTCGTTGATAGCCACGGGCATGTTGTCATGGGAGGATTGCAGGCGCTGTCCGCCAACCTTCTCGCGCCGCCAGACGGAGAGGTCGTTGATATCGCCAGTCTTCTATCCACCCTGTCCAACTGGGCCGAAGAGAATGCGCAGGCCGTTGAACAGGTGAAAATGATCATCGGCTTCGGTTACGACAATGCTCAGCTTACGGAATTGCGCCACCCCACGCGGCAAGAGCTGGATATGGTGTCTCAGGATTTGCCCGTCATTATCATTCATCAATCGGGGCATTTGGGTGTAGCAAATTCAAAAGCTCTAGAATTGGCTGGCATCACAGCGGCTTCAGAAGCTCCTCCGGGTGGAGTGATTCAGCGCAATGAAGCTGGGGAACCGAATGGTGTGCTGGAAGAGTATGCATTCTTTTCGGTTCTTGTCCCTATGTTGGGCAATTTGGGTGAGGAAGGTCTGGCAGCATTCGCCCGAGCTGGTGCCGATCTTTGGGCTAAATTTGGATATACAACCGGACAAGAAGGCCGATCTTCGGGTGAAATTGTTGATGTTTTGAAAAAAGTTGCCGCCGAAGAAGGCCTTCCGATCGACGTGGTGGCTTTTCCCGACGTTCTCGAGGCAAGGGACTACATCGGTAAAAACACCTCAAAAAACTACGACAACCGAGTTCGAGTTGGAGGCTGTAAGCTAACAATTGACGGATCACCTCAGGGTTTCACGGCTTTGCGGGATCGACCCTACTACAATCCGGTAGGGAACTATGCTGCCGGATATGCTGGATATGCTGCGATCACGATGGAGCAACTCCAGGACGCTGTAAATTGGTGCTACGAAAATGGGCTCCAAATCCTTGTGCATTCTAACGGGGAAGGGGCCTCTGACATGCTGATCGCCGCGCTCGAAGAGGCGCAGATAAAGTACGGCGACCCCGGCAACCGTCCGGTTCTGATACACGGCCAGTTTCTAAGGGAGGATCAGGTCGCGAGCTTCAAGCGTCTTGGTGTTTTCCCGTCGCTCTTCCCGATGCACACATTCTATTGGGGTGATTGGCACCGGGATCACACGGTCGGGCCGTTGAATGCCGACAACATCTCGCCGACGGGATGGCTGCGTGAACGGGACATGATGTTTGGCACGCATCATGATGCTCCGGTGGCCTTTCCGGACAGCATGCGCGTTCTTGCGGCAACCGTCACTCGCCGCACTCGGTCCGGTGATATTTTGGGTCCACATCAGAGGGTTGATGTCATGACCGCCCTGAAAGCCATGACGATCTGGCCGGCCTGGCAGCACTTCGAGGAGGATGAAAAGGGAACTATCGAAGTTGGCAAAGTTGCGGATTTCGTGATCTTGTCGGATGATCCCACGGCGGTTGATCCGGAGACTTTGGCTGAACTTGAGGTGCTGGTGACCGTCAAGGGGGATGAGTTCGTATACGAAGCTGAGGAAGGCGTCAAAGAGGGCAATTTGCAATTCTCGCCGTTTTCAAACGACCCTGTGATTGCGCATCTATTCATGCACGCGGTGTATCAAGGCATGAAGGTCGAAAACCCTTGGTTGAGCAACGGCATGTCTGGCGATGAATAGGAATTCTTTGTGGCGTTTGCCTCTTGCCAAAATGCTCAGGCCCCTATAGTACGCGCGAGTTCTCAATAAGAACGTCAAGGCGGGGTGATTCCCGCCTTTTGGGTTCGAAGAGGGTTGGCGATGCGCGTCTGTCCTCCTCTCAACCTCAACGCCTGATAAAAGGCTGTTAATATGCAAAGCCAAAACATCCGTATTCGGCTGAAGGCATTTGACTATCGCGTTCTGGATGCCAGCACGCAAGAGATCGTCAACACTGCCAAGCGGACCGGCGCGAACGTGCGCGGCCCGATCCCGCTGCCGAACAAGATCGAGAAGTTCACGGTTCTCCGTGGCCCTCACGTTGACAAGAAATCCCGCGACCAGTTCGAGATCCGCACGCACAAGCGTCTGCTCGACATCGTTGATCCGACCCCCCAGACCGTTGACGCGCTGATGAAGCTCGACCTCGCTGCTGGTGTGGACGTCGAGATCAAGCTGCAGTCGTAAGATCGGAGGGTATAGATTATGCGCTCTGGTATTATCGCAAAAAAAGTTGGCATGACCCGCCTGTTCATGGAAGACGGCAAGCAGATCCCTGTGACCGTTCTTCACCTGGACAACCTGCAGGTTGTTGCACAGCGTACCGCTGACAAAGACGGCTACACCGCCGTTCAGCTGGGCGCCGGTGCTGCCAAGGCAAAACGCACCTCGAAAGCCATGCGCGGTCACTATGCCGCTGCCAAGGTCGAGCCTAAGCGTAAGCTGGCCGAGTTCCGCGTCTCCGAAGATGGCCTGATCGATGTGGGCGCCGAGATTTCGGCAGAACACTTCCTGGAAGGTCAGAAAGTTGACGTTTCGGGTACCTCGATCGGTAAAGGCTTTGCCGGTGCGATGAAGCGCCACAACTTCGGTGGTCTGCGCGCCTCGCACGGTGTTTCGATCAGCCACCGTTCGCACGGTTCGACCGGTCAGTGTCAGGACCCGGGCAAAGTGTTCAAAGGCAAGAAGATGGCCGGTCACATGGGTGCTGCCCGTGTCACCACCCAGAACCTGGAAGTCGTCAAAACCGACGCCGACCGTGGTCTGGTCTTCATCAAAGGCGCCGTTCCCGGACCGAAATCGGGCTGGGTCACCGTCAAGGACGCCGTGAAGAAGAAAGCACCGGAAGGCCTGCCTTTCCCGGCTGCTGTGAAATCGGCTGCAACCGAAGCGCCTGCGGAAGAAGCTCCCGCGGAAGGTGGTGAAGCATGAAACTTGATGTAATCAAACTGGACGGCGGCAAAGCCGGCGACATCGAGCTGAACGCCGATCTGTTCGGTCTCGAGCCGCGTGCGGACATCCTGCACCGTGTGGTCCGTTGGCAGCGCAACAACGCGCAGGCCGGCACCCACAAGGTCAAGACCCGCTCGGAAACCAGCTACTCGACCAAGAAGATCTATCGCCAGAAGGGTACCGGTGGCGCACGCCATGGTGACCGCAACGCGCCGATCTTCCGCAAGGGTGGTATCTACAAGGGCCCGACCCCTCGTTCGCACGGCCACGACCTGCCGAAAAAGTTCCGCAAGCTTGGCCTGCGCCACGCTCTGTCGGCAAAAGCCAAAGCAGGTGAACTGGTTGTGATCGAGAACGCCGAAGCAGAAGGCAAGACCGCCGCTCTGGCCAAGCAGGTTGCAAACCTGGGCTGGAAACGTGCTCTGGTCATCGACGGCGCGACCGTGAACGAAGGTTTCCTGAAGGCGTCGCGCAACATCGAAGGTCTGGATATCCTGCCGTCGATGGGTGCAAACGTTTATGACATCCTCAAGCGTGACACCCTGGTGCTCACCAAAGCGGCTGTCGAAGCACTGGAGGCTCGTCTGAAATGAGCGCGAAGGCAGAACACTACGACGTGATCCGCAAGCCGATCATCACCGAAAAGTCGACCATGGCGTCCGAAAACGGCGCGGTTGTCTTTGAAGTGGCGATCGACAGCAACAAGCCGCAGATCAAAGAGGCCGTTGAAGCACTGTTTGGTGTGAAAGTCAAAGCGGTGAACACCACCGTGACCAAAGGCAAGGTCAAGCGGTTCCGCGGCCAGCTGGGCCGTCGGAAAGACGTTAAAAAAGCATATGTGACCCTGGAAGAGGGTAACACCATCGACGTGAGCACCGGTCTCTGATCGGACTAGTCTTTGGACGAAAGCGAAACCCCCGCAAGAGCGGGGGTTTTTTTTGACCTCGGCCAATCCTTGATCGTTTCAACGGCGCGTAAGAGGCACGACAGGTCCGCCACCCATCACCCTATGCGATTAACGCAACTTTTCGCACGGAAATGGACCATAAATTGCCCAAATGCGCTTTCTCAGAACTTCCCTCTAAGGCTGTGGTCAGAGTGGGCGACGGCATTACATTGGAATGTATGTCCGATTCAGAAACAAGGCAGAAAAGTCAACCTGAGCACCGTTCATTGATTTGGCGTTTACTGGGACTATTCAATGCTTCGGATGTTCAACCCGCCGGCGCCGACTGCGTTGCAGACCCTGAAACAGTGCGTGCACAGGTGCTGGAGAAGATGTGGGCGTTCAGCGCCGAGCCCTATTTCCAGATCGCCGATGAAAGGCTGGGGTTGTTGTCGGTTTTCGATGACCTGAAATATGACCGGGCGGATGTGGACATGATCTCTCCGGCGATGCGAAAGCACGTGGTCGGTAAGCTTGGCCCGCTGGGGTTTCGTCAGACCTCCGGCACCGTGCTGGAGCATGCCGAGGCAGACATGCGCGTGTACATCCCCAAGTTCCACGCCCTCGGCGCGTCGCCTTTCGACATTGCGCGCTACACCGAGAAACGCCCGCAGGATTACTGCCTGCTGACCCCGACCCAGGTGGCCTGTCAGTTCGTGGATCACTATGAACTGGACGATGCGGTGCGGCGGATCGAGGTGCTGATTGCGAAGCATCCGATCAACCTTCTCAAACTGGCAGACTATCTGGAAGGCAAACCCAAGCATCGCGCCTTTCGCGAGGTGCTGGGCCATATCAAACGCCAGCAACGGATTGCCGTAGAATCCGAACCGCTGTGCCGCAGGCGGTCTTTGGGGTGAAATTGAGTCGTTGGGATGACGTTAAAAGAGCATGTGGCCCCCTTGAAGAGGGCAACACCACCGACGTTTGCATCGGTCTTTGAGGGGGGGCTGCATTGGAGAGAGAAAGGCGCCCGCGAAAGCGGAGATTTTTGCGCTTTTTCGTGAGGTGCTTACTCACATGCTGATTGGGTGCTCGTTAGTTTTGGCCGGATTGGTCCTGTTCCGCGTCGATGAAAGCCTGCCAACCGTCGACCTTACCAAAGGCTCGCATTCTGTCATGCAACATAGGGCCATAAATGGACCACATACGTTTCCGCAGATCTCGTCCCTTTGCTGTGATTTTCAGAACTTTGCCTCGCCTGTCACTGTCGAAATCGACAAATTCGATTAGAGATTCTGCGGCGAGCCGCTTGCATAGATGAGACAGGTTCGATTGTTCGAAAATGGTGTCTTGCGCAAGTTCAAATGGACGTAACTGGCCCCCGTGGCGTTCAAGGGACCAAAGCAGATCATACCATTTCAAGGGCGGAAGACCCGCTTCTTTCAGAGCTGCGCCGATGTCCGATTGGATGCGCCGAGTGGCGCGGTTCATTGCGACCCAGATCTCTGTTTCAAAAGCTGTTGGCAGATTGTCTTTCACGACTTCGTGTTCGCCTTCTTTTCGATTGCGGTGGTGGCTTCATTCAATTAGATGAAAATTCATCTATAATCCAGTATCTGCCTGAAGAAAGGAACACTACAATGACCTTCAAGTCTATGATTGTCGCGGCTGTCTTGAGCGTTACTGTGACTTCGGCCCTTGCGCAGACCTACAAAACCGACCAAGGGCATACCGAGGTTCGGTTCGGCTGGAGCCATGCGGGTGTGTCCAACCAGCATGCCGAGTTCACCAAGGCTGAAGGCGTGCTGGACCTGAACGCAGATGATGTCGAGGCCTCAACTCTGAACGTGACGATTGACACCAGCAGCCTGTCGTCGGGGTTTGGGCCTCTGGACGACCATTTGAAGTCGGCTGATTTTCTAGAGGTCGAAACTTATCCCGAGATCACTTTCGTCAGTACCGGGATTGAACGGACCGGCGATACCACCGCGGATGTGACCGGAGATTTGACCATCCATGGCGTGACCAAGCCTGTGACCCTGAAGACCACACTGACCCATCAGGGTGAGCACCCGCTGGGCAGCGCAATCGAATACTATGCGGGCGATTGGATGGCCTTCACGGCCGAAGGAGAGATTGACCACACGGAATTCGGCGTGGGGCCATTCTCGACCGGGCCGATCACCATACTCATCACAACTGAGATGAAGGCAGACGGGTAGGCCACGGCCAGCTCGGCCGTCGGAAAGACGTCAAAAAGCAAATGTGTCCATGGAAGAGGGCAACATCTGCGACTTTTCCATCGGTCTGTGATTAGGCGCGTCTTTGGGGAGGGATAAAGGCTTCCGCGCAAGTGGGGGTTTATCTTTAACAGCGACACAGAAATTAGAGCGCGAAACACTCTTGTTTTGCACAATTCGCTTGCTATGTCGGGCGGGTAGTCTATCCGGCTTCCAACAAGCATAAAACATGGCAGGCGCATGACCGAAACCTCTCTCTCGAACCGGCAAAATCCGGATAAAATCGCCGCGCGGGATTGGGTTTCGACGCTTGCCAAATACCGTGAGCCTAACCAGTGGCGCAGTTCCTTTGAACTGGGTGCCAGCATTATCCCGTTCTTTGTGCTTTGGGCGCTGTCCTGGATGGCGCTTTCCGTCAGCTACTGGTTGGCATTTGCGATTGCGGTCCTGAATGCGGCCTTCCTGCTGCGTCTCTTTGCAATACAGCATGATTGCGGGCACGGGGCGTTCTTCAAGAACCGGACGGTCAGTGACTGGGTCGGACGGGGGATCGGGGTGCTAACCTTGACACCGTATGATGTCTGGCGCCGCACGCATTCTTACCATCACAACAGCTCGGGTAACTTGGACAAGCGGGGAATGGGCGATATCCACACGCTGACAGTGGCCGAGTACCAATCCAAGACTCCTGTGAACCGGTTCTGGTATCGCGTTTACCGAAATCCCATCACTCTGTTCGTCCTTGGCCCCGGTTATTTGTTCCTGTTCCAAAACCGCCTACCGTTGGGGTTGACGGGTAGCGCTCGGTTCTGGTTCAGCGCGATGGGCACCAATGTCGCTATTCTGACCGCACTTTTGGCCGTTTACTACTTTGGCGGCCTGATGCCGGTCCTGTTGATCTTTCTGCCCTCAACCCTGATTGCGGCAACTGCCGGAGTATGGCTGTTTTATGTGCAGCACCAATTCGAAGAAACGCATTGGGATTCGGACAAGGATTGGCAGTTGCACGAGGCGGCCCTGCACGGAAGCTCGCATTATATTCTGCCACCGGTGCTACAGTGGTTCAGTGCCAATATCGGCATCCACCACGTGCACCATCTGTACAGCCGTATTCCTTTCTACCGCCTGACCGAAGTGCTACGCGATCACGACGAGTTGGCAAACAGCAATCGGATGACCATCCGTGAGAGCATTGCCAACGCGCGGTTGCACTTGTGGGACGAAAAACACCGCCGCTTGTTGTCCTTCGCCGAGGCTCGCGCATTGTATCAGTGAAGTGGCTGATTACTTGGGTTCTTCTGGCTGTTTGCGTAAAACGGACTGATCGAGCGACTTGAGGAAATGAAACCCGGGGCAAATATTGCGTTACCTTTTTCTTCGGTCTCCATAAGAATCTTGGACCGCACCCTATAGACACCCACCCCCAACACTGCTAAACGCTCCCAATCTTGCGGCCTCGGATTCGTTCCGGGGCCTCTGATATTTGTAACCGGGGACCTTCGGGGCCCTATACCCTTGGCACCTACGGGGGCCTATCACATAGCAGGGAAGCCCCCTGCACTTGCTAAACGGAAGACAGAAAGCATGGCACTCAAGTCGTACAAGCCGACGACGCCGGGCCAGCGCGGGCTGGTGCTGATCGACCGTTCGGAGCTTTGGAAAGGACGTCCGGTCAAGTCTCTCACAGAGGGTTTGACCAAATCGGGCGGCCGGAACAACACCGGACGGATCACTTCACGCCGCCGCGGCGGTGGCGCAAAGCGTCTCTACCGGATCGTTGACTTCAAACGGAATAAATTTGATGTCGCGGCAACCGTCGAGCGGATCGAATATGACCCGAACCGGACCGCATTCATCGCACTGGTAAAATACGAAGACGGCGAGCAGGCATACATCCTGGCTCCGCAGCGTCTGGCTGTTGGTGACAAGGTCATCGCGTCGGCAAAGGCTGACATCAAGCCGGGCAATGCAATGCCGTTCTCGGGCATGCCAATCGGTACCATCGTCCACAACATCGAGATGAAGCCTGGTAAAGGCGGTCAGATCGCACGTGCGGCCGGTACTTACGCTCAGTTCGTTGGTCGCGATGGCGGCTACGCTCAGATCCGTCTGAGCTCGGGCGAGCTTCGCATGGTCCGTCAGGAATGCATGGCCACCGTTGGTGCCGTGTCCAACCCCGACAACTCGAACCAGAACCTCGGTAAAGCCGGTCGTATGCGCCACAAAGGCGTTCGTCCGTCGGTTCGTGGTGTTGCAATGAACCCGATCGATCACCCGCACGGTGGTGGTGAAGGTCGTACCTCGGGTGGCCGTACGCCGGTTACTCCGTGGGGTAAGGACACCAAGGGTAAGCGTACCCGCAACAAGAACAAAGCGTCCCAGAAGCTGATCATCCGCTCGCGGCACGCCAAGAAGAAGGGACGTTAATCTATGTCTCGCTCTGTTTGGAAGGGTCCTTTCGTCGATGCTTACGTGCTGAAAAAAGCCGAAGCAGCGCGCGAGTCGGGCCGCAACGAAGTCATCAAAATCTGGTCGCGTCGTTCCACCATTCTGCCCCAGTTCGTGGGTCTGACCTTTGGTGTGTATAACGGCCAGAAGCATATCCCGGTAAACGTCTCGGAAGACATGATCGGTCAGAAGTTCGGTGAATACTCGCCGACCCGTACCTATTATGGCCACGCCGCAGACAAAAAAGCGAAGCGGAAGTAAGTCATGGGCAAGGAAAAGAACCCCCGCCGCGTGGCTGAAAACGAAGCAATGGCGAAAACGCGCATGCTTCGCACCAGCCCGCAGAAACTGAACCTGGTTGCGCAAATGATCCGCGGCAAGAAAGTTGAGAAGGCTCTGACCGACCTGACTTTCTCGAACAAGCGTGTCGCGCAGGACGTCAAGAAGTGCCTGCAGTCCGCAATCGCGAATGCCGAAAACAACCACAACCTGGACGTTGACGAGCTGATCGTCGCCGAAGCATGGGTTGGCAAGAACCTGGTCATGAAGCGCGGTCGTCCGCGTGCCCGTGGCCGTTTCGGCAAGATCATGAAGCCGTTCTCGGAGATCACCATCAAGGTGCGTCAAGTTGAGGAGCAAGCCTAATGGGTCATAAAGTAAATCCGATCGGCATGCGCCTGCAGGTCAACCGCACCTGGGACAGCCGCTGGTACGCCGACACCAAGGACTACGGTGATCTTCTGCTGGAAGACCTCAAGATCCGTGAGTTCATCAACAAAGAGTGCAAGCAGGCCGGTGTTGCCCGTGTGATCATCGAACGTCCGCACAAGAAGTGCCGCGTCACGATCCACACCGCACGTCCCGGTGTCATCATCGGCAAGAAAGGTGCAGACATCGAAGTTCTGCGCAAAAAGCTTGCTCGTATGACTGACAGCGAACTGCACCTGAACATCGTCGAAGTGCGCAAGCCCGAGCTTGACGCGCAGCTGGTTGCCGAGTCCATCGCTCAGCAGCTGGAGCGCCGCGTCTCGTTCCGCCGCGCGATGAAGCGGTCGGTTCAGAACGCCATGCGCATGGGCGCCCTGGGTATCCGGGTGAACGTCGCTGGCCGTCTGGGCGGCGCCGAAATCGCACGGACCGAGTGGTACCGCGAAGGCCGCGTGCCTCTGCACACCCTGCGTGCCGACATCGATTACGCACATGCCGAAGCGATGACCCCCTACGGGATCATCGGGATCAAGGTCTGGATCTTCAAAGGTGAGATCATGGAGCACGATCCGCAGGCACGTGACCGTAAAGCACAGGAACTCCAGGACGGCCCTGCACCTCGTGGTGCTGGTGGCGGTCGTCGCTAAGGAGGGAAAGATATGCTTCAACCAAAGCGTACTAAATTCCGCAAGATGCACAAAGGCCGGATCAAGGGTCTCGCCAAAGGCGGCTCTGATCTGAACTTTGGCACCTACGGCCTGAAAGCTCTTGAGCCTGAGCGTGTAACTGCACGCCAGATCGAAGCTGCACGTCGTGCCATGACGCGTCACATGAAGCGTCAGGGTCGTGTCTGGATCCGCATCTTCCCCGACACTCCGGTCACTGCAAAGCCGATCGAAGTTCGTATGGGTAAAGGTAAAGGTTCGGTCGACCGCTGGGCATGCAAAGTCAAGCCTGGCCGCGTGATGTTCGAGATCGACGGCGTCAATGACGACATCGCCCGCGAGGCCCTGCGCCTGGCTGCGATGAAGCTGCCGATCAAGACCCGCGTTGTGGTTCGCGAAGACTGGTAAGGCGATGGGGTGTATCCCCAGCCTAAGAATCGAAACCCCCGTCGGGAAACCGGCGGGGGTTTTCTTTTGGTTCTGCTTTTTGTGATTATGCGGGTCGTGATAAAAGTCGACCTGCGCCCAAGGAATGGGAGGGTATTATGGTTCAACTGCGTAAGAAGGTATTCATCAAGGAAGTCATAGCCACGGATCAATTAGGCCAACCCTGCGATCCGATCAGCCGCGTTGCGGTCCTTGCAGTCGTTCAGAACCCTCTGGCCGGTACGTTTTCCGAGGACTTGTCCGCGTTGTTCGAGATTGGTGGCGCTTTGGGCACGAACCTCGCCGCCGAAGCGGTGGCGCAACTGGACGGCACGCCGGTTTCATACGGCAAGGCTGCAATTGTCGGTGCAAATGGCGACCTTGAGCAGGGCGGGGCGGTGATCCACCCCAAGCTTGGCGCGCCCATGCGCGCAGCAGCCGGTGGCGGAGAAGCGGTGATACCTTCCAATGCCAAGCTGGGCGCACCGGGCTGTGCGATCGACCTGCCGTTGGGGCACAAGGACGACCCGTGGTCGTTTGACCATTTCGACACAATGACGCTGAGCATTCCCGATGCGCCGAAACCGGATGAGATCGTTTTATGTTTGGCCTATGCCGACGGCGGACGCCCAATTCCCAGATGCGGGAAAGGGCCTGTGAAAACCTGAGTCCGGCCTTGCGGCTATTTTCCAACGCGCGGTCAGAAAAACAGGGTTGAAGGGTGGTAACTCGCCAGCATCGGTGAAATGAAGCGCGCGTCAGCTTCGCCCCTGTTGGAATCGGCTTTGCGAATGCAACCGCGCCGATTCAGTCCGGACGAGCAAGCAGAGAACACTTCTGGTACTCAGTGACAGAACCGAGAGATACAATGGGCCTCACATGCCGGGACGTTATGGTCCCAACCGAAAAACAACAGACAATTCACCCCGATGACACCGTCGCCAAAGCGTTCGATATCATTCGGGACAGCCGGGCAAGATTTCTCCCGGTCGTGGACGAGAACGGAATATTTGTGGGTGCTTTCACAGCCCCGACGCTGATCAAGATGATCCTTCCGAAGGCAGCGCTGATAGGCAGGAGTTCGGATGCACGTGTTCCAATCAGCAACCTCAGCTTTATGGACCTGACCAAAGAGGATTTTCGGAAGGAAATCGAGCAACTGAATGAAGAGCGGGTGGGGGACCATTTGTCAAACCCGGCCAACATTCCTGTCGCCGCCCCAGATACACCGGTGATGGAGGGCATCTTCCTGATCCACAAGTTCAAGCGCCACGTCTTCCTGGTCGAGCCGGAAACCAAACGTTTCGTCGGCACCGTCAGCCCGAACTCGCTGATTGATCACGCGCTGAGTTAACCCCTACATACCGGATCAGAAAATTGACCGAACATTCCGTTTCGTATGGAGAACACGCGTTCTCCGTTCCTCAACTATTGGGCATTGATCCCTTGTGGGTCGCTACTGGCATTCTTGTTGCCGTCTACGCTGTGCTGATCACCGAAAAGGTGAACCGCGCCATTCTTGCGATGCTGGGCGCATCCTTGATGGTGCTCTTTGGTATTCTCAACCAGGAACAGGCCGTGGCTGGCGTGGACGCCAACACTCTGGCGCTGTTGATCGGCATGATGGTGATCGTTGGGATCACCAGCAAATGTGGGTTGTTCCAATACGTCGCAATCAAAGCGTCCAAAGTCGTCAAGGCCAACCCGACCGGCATCCTTATCATGCTGACTCTGATCACGGCGGTCTTCTCGGCTTTGCTGGACAACGTCACTACGGTGCTGCTGATCGCGCCGATCACGTTGCTGATCACCGATGCGCTGGAAACGCCGGTGTTTCCGTTTTTCTTTGCCGAGATTCTGGCGTCGAACGTGGGCGGTACCGCTACCCTGATCGGTGACCCGCCGAACATCATCATCGGCTCGGCAGCGGGCCTCAGCTTCAACGAATTCGTGGTCAACCTGGCCCCGATCTCGGCCATCTGTCTGGTGGTGCTGACTGCTATCATCTACCTGATGAACCGCCGCACGTTGGCGGCCATCCCGAAATCGGCCAGCGAAAAAATCATGCGCTTCAATGAAGACGAAGCGATTACCGATGTACGCCTGATGATCAAGTCTCTGGCAGTTCTGGCGCTGGTTCTGTTGGGCTTCACTCTGGGCCACAGCTATGGCATTCAGCCCGGAACATCAGCGCTGGCAGGTGCGGCGCTGCTAATGCTGCTGGCTTATGGACATCAGCACGGCGAAGAGCAGTCTGAATCCGTCCACCACATCTTTGGTGAAGTTGAGTGGGTCACCATCTTTTTCTTTGGTGGCTTGTTCGTAATCGTCGCCGGTGTCGAGCATGTTGGTCTACTGGAGTTCTTTGGCCAGAAGGTTCTGGAACTGACTGAAGGCGATATGATGTGGACCGCGTTCTTCATCTTCTGGGCCTCGGGCATCTTGTCGGCTATCTTGGACAACATCCCCTTCGTGGCCACGATGATCCCGCTGATCGAATCCACAGCTGACACGTTCGGCGGCCCCGACGCGATCGAACCTCTGTGGTGGTCACTTGCTCTGGGCGCATGTCTGGGAGGCAACGGTACTCTGCTCGGTGCCAGCGCCAACCTGACCGTCGCGGCGTTTGCCGAGAAAGCCAAACAACCCATCGGCTTCGTCAAGTTCGCGATCATGGCCTTCCCGATCATGATCCTGACTCTGATGATCGCCAACGTCTATATTTGGCTGCGTTACTTCTATTAAGTCGCACCCGACCAGCCGCTTTTCTGTGGCGGCTGGTCTCGCACTTGTGTTTTCGCTGGGCTATAGCCGGGACATGGCACAGATTGAATCGCTCTTCGTTACCCGTCTCTACCGCGCAGCTTTGTCCGAGTTTGATCCCAAGATCGACCCGGAGGAGTTGGAAAGCTCTTGCCTTGTCATTGCCGAGGATGATGAGGCCGGGCAGGATTGGTGTGAAGAGAACGGCTATCCCGGTTACACCAGCTATGCCTCGCTGACCGATCTGCCATGGCGGTTCCCGATCTTCGCCGATCTGGTCACGGCGCTGGATCAGCATGTGGCGGCCTTTGCCAAAGATTTGGAGTTTGATCTGGGCGAAGGCGAGCTGAAGCTCGAAGACCTGTGGATCAACATCCTTCCCGAGGGCGGGATGCATTCCAGCCATCTGCACCCGCACAGCGTGATTTCGGGCACGACCTATGTGTCGATGCCCGAAGGAGCTAGCGCCTTGAAGCTGGAAGACCCCCGTTCAGGCCGAATGATGGCCGCGCCGACGCGCCTTAAAGGCGGGCGACGCGATCTACAGCCGTTCATCTATATGAAGCCGAAAGTTGGGGATGTCCTGCTTTGGGAAAGCTGGCTGCGCCACGAAGTGCCGATGAACATGGCCGAAGAAGAGCGGATTTCGGTCAGTTTCAATTACAAGTGGGAGTAGGGAAGGTCACGCTAAGGGCCCAAGCAGCATCTGCTATTAGTTCTCTCGGCGGGAGGCTGGGCGCTCAACCCAAATTCTCTGACCTTTTGGCGCATCAAGATTGACGCGAACGATTTTCTTTACGGTCTTATCGACCGGGTCGGCGCGCAAAAAGCTACATTCTCGGGTTGGCAGATTTCCTGGCTTTCTGATCCATCGGGACATCATAGTCCCAATGCCTTTGTACGGGGCAATCAGGTCCACGATCCAAAATCTGTCGCCTGCACACCAGTCGGCTGCTGACAGCCCCTCGCCACTGATAAAGCGACGCTCTGCGTCCGCGGTGAGCCGAGCCCAAGTCAAAAGTCCACGCGGTACATCCTGAAAGCGAAAAATCTGAAACTGCTTGTTGTCTATGGCCGGCTCAAATGCCTCGCGAAACTTGGCAAGCGGCAGCCCCTGATACAAGTTGCTGCGCATTGCGAGAAATAGAAACTCCCCCATAATCCGCTGTTTTTCAGGGCTTGGAAATTCCGACGATGGCTCAGGCATGGATCTGGAGGTCATCAGTGTGCCGTTGGCGATTTCGCTTGTTGAATGCACACCAAGGCGCTGGTTTCGTTTCTGGTAAGAACAGGAGCCGCAGTAACCCAAATATTGGCCTTGTTTTTCAGCTCTGGAAAAAGTTCGAACAATTCATCACGCGTCGCATCGTTCAAGCTGTTGGTTGCAGTGGCGCCGGGGTAGAAACTCTCGCTCCATGCTCCGTTTGAGAACAGAATTTCATGCTGATCGAACATGATGTGGTAATAGGTGACGCTGTCGCAGTTACTTTCAACAACAGAGTGCCCGTCGAGCAAGCCTTTCGCCGGAACCAACGCTTCATCAAGGCCGAACAACAGCTGAACGGATGCGTTGGATATGAAGACCCGGTGCTGTGGCGAAACGGTCAAATCCGAAGAAGGCTGTGTCGGGCCAAGAGCTCCCGCTCGAATGCAGATTGGTCTCAGATGCGCATGATCGGCAAGTTCATTGCCGCTAAGAGTACGAGATCCGATCCACATAATCGGTTTGGGACCATTCTCCAGTGTATTAACTCGATCACCAACTCTGAGCGTTTCGACAGGTCGTAAACCCTCCGGCGTATCGATCAGTGTGTTCTCGGCAAAGCAGACAAAATTGATGAAAACCGTGTCGGCGGGGTCTCCTTCTCCCGAGACGACAAACGTGACTTGCGCGCCGAATACAACGTCTGAATCAGCGGTATCAAATGTAAAGGTGTAGACACCGGTGGCCTGATCGACCGAGAGGCTGCCGCCGAAGTCAGACGTATTCCCTGCATCTACAATTGTGAAAGGAGAGCCGTCGGCACCGAACGTAGCATCGAAATCCATTACCACGGTCACCACGCCATCGTAGTCTGTGAAGTCGATGTCGTCGAGCGTCCAGACATCCAGGTTTCCAGTGCCGCTACCTGTGAAGCCAATAGGGCTGCCATCAACCGTAGCCGAAACCATACTTATGTTGGCCATATCAGTGTCCAGTTCAGGTGAGAATTTGACGACCTTCTTTCGCAAATAACACACGCGAAGTGGTCATGCACGAAGCATAAAGCTATTCGAATGGTGATAGATGCAGGCATGTAACGGGTGGATGCTTTGAATATAGCAACAGTCTTCGCCAATCTGGATGCGGCGCTGGATCCGCGAGTGGCGACCTTTGCCAAGGACCTGGAGTTCGACCTGGGTAGGGGCGAACTGAAGCTCTAAAATTTGTGGATCAATATCCTGCCCGAAGGTGGGATGCATTCCAGCCACCTGCCTCCGCAAAGTGTGATCTGCGACACGACTTATGTGGCGCGATGCCGGAAGGGGCCAGCGCGTTGAATCTGGAAGACCCTCGCTCAGGCCGCATGATGGCCGCCCCGACGCGCTTGAAAGGTTGGGGCGGGATTTTCAGCCATTCATCTAAATGAAACCACAGGTGGGGGACGTCCTGCTGTGGGAAAATTGGCTGCGCTACGAGGTGCCGATGAAGAGCGGATTTCGGTGAGCTTCAATTACAAATGGGAGTGAAGCGCTGGTTTTGCCTGCACGCAATTTCCCTCAGATTGTCATAGATGACCAAGCTGCATTGATGAAAGTGACTTCCGCATGAATTGATTTTATGAGGTAAACTGCAAACTTGGGTTGTGTTTTGATCCAGTTGAAGGCAGCTGATGTGCCCATAAAGATCGGAAGGGTCATCGATTAAATGTCAAACGCAGTAATCTACTATATTTTTGCAGTTTTCTTAGCTTGGGCAGCGGTTCTGCTTTATTTGTCAGTGGCGACTAAGCCAGCCTTTTTAGGGATGGTATTACGACTTGCCGCTTTGGCGCCGCTCTTTCTGGGCCGGGTGGCGCGCGTTCAACTGATGCAATTACCCGAGGTTGAAAAGAAACCTCTTTGGGGTTTCCAATTGCCAACTGTCGCGGCTGTTTTCGGTTTGGCTTTTTTCTTCGAAGCAGCCGTCAGCTATCTGTTGGCCCAGTCCGCCGGATTGTCGATTGATTTCCTCGACGTTATTGGTGCGCCCATGGACAAGCGTTACTTCCTGCCGGTGTTTGGAAGCGTCAGTTTTTGGTTTAGCGCCACCGCTGTAGTCCTGATCGCGACATTCGTTACAATTCCATTCGGGTTGGAGTATCGGCCGCGTCACAATGACGGCGATACTGGTGCGAATATAGAAGGCTAAATCTTTCCCTTGCCACCCACCCCCTAAACCCTTATACGGCGGCATCCTGCAAGTCCCCCGGCCGAGTCGGGGGATTCGCATGTCTATCATTCATCCACCAGGTCCAAGGTGACCCTGTCAGGGGGCCTTCTGGTGTTTTGAGCAAAGGAAAAAGGCGATGAACGCCCAAGAACTGCGTGACAAGACCCCGGACCAGCTCCGCGAGGAACTGGCCAACCTGAAGAAAGAAAGCTTTAACCTGCGCTTTCAACAGGCCACCGGTCAGCTGGAAAACACTGCCGGCATCAAAGCGGCCCGCCGCAATGCTGCCCGCGTCAAAACCATTCTGAACGAAAAGGCCGCTGCTGCGGCATCCGAGGAGTAATCAGATGCCCAAGCGTATCCTGTCCGGCACCGTAACAAGCGACGCAAACGAGCAGACCGTAACTGTTCTGGTCGAGCGCCGTTTCAAGCACCCGCTGCTGCACAAAACCGTTCGTAAGTCCAAGAAATACCGGGCTCACGACGAAAAGAACGCCTTCAAGGTCGGCGACACCGTACGCATCATCGAATGCGCGCCGAAATCGAAGACGAAACGTTGGGAAGTTCTGGAAGCGTAAGCTTCCGGGATTTTTCCATTTGTCGAAACCCTGGGGGATCTAACCAGACCAGCCCCCACAGGTCGGGAGAAACCACATGATCCAGATGCAGACCAATCTGGATGTCGCTGACAACTCCGGCGCACGCCGAGTTCAGTGCATCAAGGTCCTGGGTGGTTCCAAGCGTAAATACGCCTCCGTCGGCGACATCATTGTCGTCTCGGTGAAGGAAGCCATCCCGCGCGGCCGCGTAAAGAAAGGTGACGTCCGTAAGGCCGTCGTCGTGCGCACCGCCAAGGAAGTCCGTCGCGAAGACGGCACCGCGATCCGTTTCGATCGCAACGCCGCCGTCATCCTGAACAACAACAACGAGCCCGTAGGTACCCGTATCTTTGGCCCGGTTGTTCGTGAACTGCGTGGCAAGAACTTCATGAAAATCATCTCGCTGGCTCCGGAGGTGCTGTAATCATGGCTGCTAAACTCCGCAAAGGCGACAAGGTCGTCGTGCTGGCCGGCAAGGACAAGGGCAAAGAGGGAACTATCACCTCGGTTGACCCGAAAGCCGGTAAAGCTGTTGTCGATGGCATCAACATCGCCATCCGCCACACCCGTCAGTCGCAAAACTCGCAAGGTGGTCGCCTGCCTCAGGCAAACCCGATCGAGTTGTCGAATCTGGCACTGCTGGACAAAAACGGCAAAGCAACCCGCGTTGGCTTCCGCATGGAAGGTGACAAGAAGGTTCGTTTCGCCAAGACCACAGGGGACGTGATCGATGCTTGATAACGCAACCTACACCCCGCGTCTGAAAGCTCAGTACGTTGAAACCATCCGTGCCGCTCTGAAAGAAGAGTTCGGCTACAAGAACGACATGCAGCTGCCCAAGCTGGAAAAGATCGTTCTGAACATCGGTTGTGGTGCTGAGGCGGTCAAAGACTCGAAGAAAGCGAAAGCCGCTGTCGAGGATCTGACTGCGATTGCTGGTCAACAGGCCGTTGCAACCAAGGCGAAGAAGTCGATCGCGGGTTTCCGCGTCCGTGAAGACATGCCGCTGGGCGCGAAAGTGACCCTGCGCGGTGACCGGATGTACGAATTCCTGGATCGTCTGATCACCATCGCGATGCCGCGCGTTCGTGACTTCCGCGGTGTTAAGCCGTCTTTCGATGGTCAGGGCAACTTTGCCATGGGCATGAAAGAACACATCGTGTTCCCGGAAATCGACTTCGACAAGGTCGACGAGGTTTGGGGCATGGACATCGTAATTGCCACCACAGCGAAGACCGACGCTGAAGCAAAGGCACTGTTGAAAGCATTCAACATGCCGTTCAACGCGTAAGCGCCGGGAGGATTGAGACATGGCTAAAAAAGCAATGATCGAACGCGAGAAGAAGCGCGAACGCCTGGTGGCCAAATATGCCGCAAAGCGTGCCGAGCTGAAAGAAATCGCGAATGACGAGAGTCGCCCGATGGAAGAGCGTTTCAAAGCGCGTCTGAAATTGGCGAAACTGCCGCGCAACAGCTCGGCTACCCGTCTGCACAACCGTTGTCAGCTGACCGGTCGTCCTCACGCTTACTACCGTAAGCTGAAGGTCAGCCGTATCGCGCTGCGCGAGCTGGGTTCTGCTGGTCAGATCCCCGGCATGGTGAAATCTAGCTGGTAAGGGAGACATAGATATGAATGATCCTATCGGCGATATGCTCACCCGTATCCGCAACGCGCAAATGCGCGGCAAGTCCACCGTTTCCACCCCGGCTTCCAAGCTGCGCGGTTGGGTTCTGGACGTGCTGGCGGACGAAGGTTACATCCGTGGCTATGAAAAGACGACCGGTGAAAACGGTCATCCGGCCATCGAAATCAGCCTGAAATACTACGAAGGCACCCCTGTTATTCGCGAACTGAAGCGGGTCTCGAAGCCCGGTCGTCGCGTGTACATGGGCGTCAATGACATCCCGCAGGTCCGTCAGGGTCTGGGCGTGTCGATTGTCAGCACTCCGAAAGGTGTGATGTCGGACGCAAACGCTCGCTCCAACAATGTTGGCGGCGAAGTGCTCTGCACCGTCTTCTAAGGAGGTCTGCAATGTCTCGTATTGGTAAAAAACCGGTCGAGCTGCCCAGCGGCGTTACTGCCACTGTGTCCGGCCAGACCATCGAAGTGAAAGGTCCGAAAGGCACCCGCAGCTTCACCGCCACTGACGACGTTACGCTGTCGGTTGAAGACAACGTGGTCAAGATCGACCCCCGTGGCATGTCCAAGCGTGCCCGCCAGCAGTGGGGCATGAGCCGCACCATGGTTGCCAACCTGGTAACCGGTGTGACCCAGGGCTTCAAAAAAGAGCTGGAGATCCAGGGTGTTGGTTACCGGGCTCAGATGCAGGGCAACACCCTGAAGCTGAACCTGGGCTACAGCCACGACGTTGATTTCACTGCTCCGGAAGGTGTCACCATCACCGCACCGAAGCAGACTGAAATCGTTGTGGAAGGTATCGACCAGCAGCAGGTGGGCGAAGTCGCGGCCAAAATCCGCGAATGGCGCCGTCCCGAGCCGTACAAAGGTAAGGGCATCCGCTACAAGGGCGAGTTCATCTTCCGCAAGGAAGGCAAGAAGAAGTAAGGACGCAGACAATGGCAAACAGCAAAAGAACCCTGTTTCTGAAGCGCCGCCTGCGCGTTCGGAACAAACTTCGCAAAGTCAACGCGGGCCGTGTACGCCTGTCGGTTCACCGTTCGAACAAGAACATCAGCGTTCAGTTGATCGACGACGTTCGTGGCGTGACCCTGGCCTCGGCCTCGACCCTGGAAAAAGATCTGGGTGTTGTTGGCAAGAACAACGTCGAAGCAGCGGCGAAAGTCGGTGCGGCCATCGCCGAGCGTGCCAAGAAGGCAGGCGTCGAAGAGGCCTATTTCGATCGTGGTGGCTTCCTGTTCCACGGCAAAGTGAAGGCTGTCGCCGACGCTGCGCGTGAAGGTGGTCTGAAGATCTAAGACTTGCGGGCGGGTTTCGATCCGCCCCGATGATCCGGGAGCCCTGACGTCAGTTGGGGCTCACTTGGATTGAACTAAACGGCGCCGTAAGCGCCACATGAGAAAAGGGATGCCAAATGGCAGAACGTGAAAACCGTCGGGGCCGTGGCCGCGACCGTGAAGAAGCACCGGAATTTGCAGATCGTCTGGTCGCAATCAACCGCGTGTCGAAAACCGTAAAAGGTGGTAAGCGCTTTGGCTTCGCCGCTCTGGTGGTTGTCGGCGATCAAAAAGGCCGCGTTGGCTTTGGCAAAGGTAAAGCGAAAGAAGTACCTGAGGCCATCCGCAAGGCGACCGAACAGGCCAAGCGTCAGATGATCCGCGTGCAACTGCGCGAAGGTCGTACCCTGCACCACGACATCGAGGGCCGTCACGGCGCCGGTAAAGTGGTTATGCGCACCGCACCTGAAGGTACTGGTATCATCGCTGGTGGTCCGATGCGTGCAGTGTTCGAAATGCTGGGCGTCAAGGACGTTGTGTCCAAGTCGCTGGGCTCGCAGAACCCGTACAACATGATCCGCGCCACCATCAACGGCCTGCAGAAAGAGCAGAGCCCGCGTTCGGTTGCCGCACGTCGTGGCAAAAAGGTTGCCGACATCCTGCCCAAGCGGGACGAAGCACCGGCTGCTGCTGAAGCAGAAGCGTAAGGAGAGCGAACCATGGCAAAAACCATCGTCGTTAAGCAGATCGGTTCCCCGATCCGCCGCCCCGCCGAACAGCGCGCAACCCTGATCGGTCTAGGCCTGAACAAGATGCACAGAACCCGTGAGCTGGAGGATACTCCTTCGGTCCGCGGCATGATCAACAAGATCCCGCATCTGGTAGAGATCGTCGAAGAGCGCGGCTAAGCGCACTTCCATCGAACAAGAAACGCCTCCGATGTCTCGGGGGCGTTTTTTTGTCAGATGGTTTGTCGTATCCAGAAGCGTATGGCCGTCATTTTACCGCAGATAGACGAGGAGATACCTTGTTGAGAAGGTTTTAACGTCGACCTTTTTATAACCCATATTTCGCAGCCCAACCCGTTGCCCGTTCCCCGAACATCGCCGCGGATTTTTGAATTTCGTCTGCGTAAGCTTCGATCAACCGTGCTTTGATCTCTCCCTGAAGCAAGACCTGAGCCGTACCTCCCTTTTCGTTGGGTGAAGGAATTAGGTTCTGGTCCTTGTCCAGAAGATGTTCCATCGACCATTTTGGGCCATTGCCTTGTTCGCCCGTCACGGTAGCGTGGATTTCGTCGCTTATCCCTTTGGGGCTGGAAATAATCTCCTCCAGGGAAAACACTCTGATAGCGTCTTCGCCGTATATATCGCGCCAAACCCGATAAATCTCGGAAGGTTGGGAGTTCAGCGGAGGTGTTATCGTTTCCTGATCGACGATCTTCTGCCCCCTGTGCGACTTCAGCATCTCCTCCATGCGAGCCTGTTGCTGAGATCTTATTCTTATCAAGTTTCCGCGTGTCTCTCTACGCAGGCGCATATTAATAGCCGACCACGCGCGTGAAATGGGATCGCGGAGTAAAAGGACAATTTTGGCGTGGGGTAAAAGGGAATGCACGCGTTGCACGTCTGTGCGTTCCAGCCGCGAATAGCCCGGTGTGATATCGCCCGTAATGGTCCCCTTGGGTTTGAGGGAGAACATGTCGAGGTAATCCGCGTCGCAGCAGCCGTTTTCAAGATAGCTACGACTTTTTTTCAGAAATTGCAGGTCGCGGTCATCGACCTTTCGAAGGCCTTCGCGCGTACGTCGAGCGTTCAGCAGCGATAGTCGGAAACCTCCAGCTTGCAGCGCGTCATAGAGTTTTTGTTGTCTCTCATGGCGTTTGGGTATCTCGCTTCCATCGAAATGGTGGAATTCTTTGACAAGTGGCATCCAATACCGGTCATCCAGCGACAGGATTTGCTGCAGCGTGCGTGTTCCGGCTTTTTGAAGCCCGATACATAGGAAATCTGGACCCGCTGCCTCTGGTGGACGAACTGACAAGCTTTACTCCTTCAAGTAACTCGGGCGACATCGCCCTTGGATGTATCTAACTTTGTGTGAACCTTGTCGACAATCATTGTTGTCAGGTGATCTCAGCAGGTTTGCTGTGAATAAACGCAATTTTGAGATCACGCGCGTTTCAGACATTCCGTAGCCGCATAGCGGGTAGACTGAATTCTGCGTTGTTAGCGGTATCCAGCGAGCCTATCTGAAGCCTGTCTCCAAAAGGACCAGACAGAGATCATCGGGGAATACGCCCCGATCAAGAAAGGAATTCAGACATGGCCTACACAGCAACAACCACGCACGGCGGCACCAACCTGATCGCCCGCATCGCAGACTTCGCCATCAAGGTGAAAGAATCATACGCTCTGCGCGCAGAATACAACCGCACCTATTCGGAGCTGCAAGGACTGACCGACCGCGAATTGAACGATATCGGCGTTCGTCGCTGCGATATAAAGGACATTGCGCGCGATCACGTTTACTGCTCGTAGTTCCAAAGATCACACTATTCACCCAGGGGGCGCCGTATCGGCGCCTCTTTGCGTTTTGTCTGGTGACGCACGCGCATCGAAGGACAAAGCTTGCAACGCACAGCGCAAAGCTGTAATGCGCAGCGGTGGCGTTTTGTCCACGAGAATCAAAACCAAGAAATGCCGTGTTTGGCCCATCACGCTTCGGGGGTCACATCCGGCTTAGGAGAAGCGAAATGAAACTGCACGAATTGCGCGACAATCCCGGCGCCGCACCGAAACGGACCCGCGTTGGCCGTGGTCCCGGCTCCGGCAAAGGTAAAATGGGTGGCCGCGGTATCAAAGGTCAGAAATCCCGATCGGGTGTGGCTATCAATGGCTATGAGGGCGGCCAGATGCCGCTGTACCAACGCCTGCCCAAGCGTGGCTTCAACAAGCCGAACCGCAAGGAATTCGCCGTCATCAACCTGGGCCTGATCCAGAAGTTCGTGGATGCCGGCAAGCTGGACGCCAAAGCTGCGATCACCGAGGACGCACTGGTTGCTTCTGGTCTGGTCCGTCGCAAGCTGGACGGTGTGCGCGTTCTCGCCAAAGGCGAAATCAGCGCCAAAGTGAACCTGGAAGTCACTGGTGCTTCGAAAGCTGCCGTTGAGGCAGTTGAAAAAGCGGGCGGTTCACTGACGGTCACAAAAGCTGCTGCGGCAGAGTAAGCGCTTGTGAGCGGGCGAAGACCCGCTTACATAGTCCTCAGAGTTTTCCCAGACGCCGCCCGAGCCGGAAAACGGTTCCGGGCGGCGTTTTCATAAGAGAGACCGATTTATGGTATCAGCAGCAGAACAAATGGCAGCCAATACAAGCTGGGCTGCCCTTGGCAAAGCCACCGATCTGCGCAACCGCATCCTGTTCACGCTGGGTTTGCTGATCGTCTATCGTCTGGGCACCTTTATTCCGGTGCCGGGGATCGACGGTCAGGCTCTGCGCGAGTTCATGGAGCAGGCGGGGCAGGGCATCGGCGGCATGGTTTCGATGTTCACCGGCGGGGCGCTGGGGCGGATGGGTATCTTTGCCCTCGGCATCATGCCTTATATCTCGGCCTCGATCATCGTTCAGCTGCTGACATCGATGGTTCCTGCGCTTGAACAGCTCAAGAAAGAGGGCGAGCAGGGCCGTAAGAAAATCAACCAATACACCCGTTTCGGCACCGTGGCGCTGGCCACTGTTCAGGCCTATGGTCTGGCGGTTTCGCTGGAATCGGGCGATCTGGCGACCGATCCAGGCATGTTCTTCCGCCTGTCGACCATGATCACTCTGGTTGGCGGCACCATGTTCCTGATGTGGCTAGGTGAACAGATCACCGCACGCGGCATCGGCAACGGTATCTCGCTGATCATCTTCGTCGGCATCATCGCCGAGATTCCGGCCGCTCTGGCGCAGTTCTTTGCCTCGGGCCGTTCGGGTGCTATCAGCCCCGCCGTGATCGTTGGCGTGATCGTTATGGTTATCGCCGTGATCACCTTTGTGGTGTTCATGGAGCGGGCGCTGCGCAAGATCCACATCCAGTACCCGCGTCGTCAGGCCGGTATGAAGATCTATGAAGGCGGCTCTAGCCACCTGCCGGTCAAAGTGAACCCGGCGGGTGTTATCCCGGCAATCTTTGCCAGCTCGCTGCTGCTGTTGCCGGTTACGATCTCGACCTTCTCTTCGGGCGCGACCAATGGGCCGGTGATGTCGTGGCTGCTGGCCAACTTTGGCCCTGGACAGCCGCTCTATCTGCTGTTCTTCGCTTCGATGATCGTGTTTTTTGCCTATTTCTACACGTTCAACGTGTCGTTCAAGCCGGACGACGTGGCGGACAACCTGAAAAAGCAGAACGGATTTGTGCCGGGTATCCGTCCGGGCAAGAAAACCGCCGAGTATCTGGAATACGTGGTCAACCGCGTTCTGGTTCTGGGTTCGGCCTATTTGGCAGCGGTCTGTCTGTTGCCTGAAATCCTCCGGAACCAGTTTGCCATTCCGTTCTATTTCGGCGGCACCTCGGTTCTGATTATCGTCTCGGTGACCATGGACACGATCCAACAGGTCCAGAGCCACCTGCTGGCGCATCAATACGAAGGGCTGATCGAAAAGTCCCAGCTGCGCGGCAAGGGTAAGAAACGCGGCAGGAAGGGACCCTCTCGTCGATGAATATTATTCTTCTTGGCCCCCCGGGGGCTGGCAAAGGCACGCAGGCGCAGCATTTGGTTGAGACCCGCGGCATGGTTCAGTTGAGCACTGGCGACATGCTACGCGAGGCGAAGACCTCTGGCACAGAAATGGGCCTGAAGGTTGCCGAGATCATGGATGCGGGCAAGCTGGTCACCGACGAGATCGTGACCGGCTTGATCGAAGAAAAGCTGATGACCGAAAAGGGTGCAGGCTTTATTTTCGACGGCTTCCCTCGCACGCTGGCGCAAGCCGACGCTTTGGCGGCGTTGCTGACCAAGCTGGGTCAGTCGCTGCACACAGTGATCGAAATGCGCGTCGACGACGAAACGCTGGTCGAGCGCATCGTCAACCGGGCCGAGGAAGCGCGTGCCGCTGGCAAACCTGTGCGGGCAGACGACAACGAGGAAAGCGTTCGTATTCGTCTGATGGAGTACTACAAAAAGACCGCGCCGCTGATTGGGTATTACCACGCCAAAGGTGATCTGCGCCCGGTCAATGGTCTGGCCAGTATTGAAGAAGTCACTGCCTCGATCGAGGCGATTCTGAGCTGACTTCAGGTTGGGGCTTGACGGCCCCATCAAAAGCCCATATCGACCCCCATCCCCTTAGGGAATCAAGACCGCATGCGGGATTCGTCCCAAATGCCCCGACCACCTCGAATAATGCTGAACCCTCTGGCCTCACTGCCACGGTTAAGCGTTGTGAAAAAAGGTTCTGGAGTTACGGAACCGCAACGAAAAGGAAAGTGACACGTGGCACGTATTGCCGGCGTAAACATCCCGACTGCAAAGCGGGTACCTATCGCCCTCACATATATCACCGGTATCGGCAACACCTCGGCTAAAGCGATCTGCGAAGCCGTGGGCATTGAAGCGACCCGTCGCGTCAACGAACTGTCCGACGCCGAAGTTCTGAAAATCCGCGAATACATCGACGAAAACTTCACCGTCGAAGGTGACCTGCGTCGTGAAGTTCAGATGAACGTCAAGCGCCTGATGGACCTGGGCTGCTATCGCGGTCTGCGTCACCGCCGCAACCTGCCGGTTCGCGGTCAGCGTACCCACACCAACGCTCGTACCCGCAAAGGCCCCGCAAAGGCCATCGCTGGTAAGAAGAAATAAGGGAGGGTCTGACTGATGGCACGTGATAAGACTCGCGTTAAACGCAAAGAGCGTAAGAACATCGCATCGGGCGTTGCCCATGTGAACTCGACCTTCAACAACACCAAGATCCTGATCTCGGACGTACAGGGCAACGCCATCTCGTGGTCGTCTGCCGGTACCATGGGCTTCAAAGGGTCGCGGAAATCAACCCCCTACGCCGCTCAGATGGCTGCAGAAGACGCAGGCAAGAAGGCGCAGGAACATGGCGTCAAGACGCTGGAAGTCGAAGTTCAAGGCCCCGGTTCGGGTCGTGAATCGGCTCTGCGCGCGCTGGCTGCAGTGGGCTTCAACATCACGTCGATCCGCGACGTGACTCCGATCGCTCACAACGGCTGCCGTCCGCCGAAGCGTCGCCGCGTCTAAGCGAATTTGAATTGAGCTGGGGCTGTGTTTTTGCACGGCCCCAGCACGTCATTTTGAACCTCGGGCGTCTGCACCTTGTTGGTCATGGGGCGCGGACAGGAATGGAGGGATTACATGATCCATAAGAATTGGGCTGAATTGATCAAGCCAACCCAGCTGGAAGGCAAGCCGGGCAACGATCCTGCGCGTCAGGCAACCTTGGTTGCTGAACCGCTGGAGCGTGGCTTTGGTCTGACCCTGGGTAACGCTCTGCGCCGCGTTCTGATGAGCTCGCTGCAAGGCGCGGCCATCACCAGCGTTCAGATCGACAACGTTCTGCACGAGTTCTCCTCGGTTGCAGGCGTGCGTGAAGACGTCACCGACATCATCCTGAACCTCAAGCAGGTTGCCCTGCGCATGGAAGTCGAAGGCCCCAAGCGCCTGTCGATCAATGCCAAGGGCCCCGCAGTTGTTACCGCCGGTGACATCAGCGAGAGCGCCGGTATCGAGGTTCTGAACCGCGATCACGTCATCTGCCACCTGGACGATGGCGCCGACCTGTTCATGGAACTGACCGTCAACACCGGCAAGGGCTACGTCTCGGCTGAGAAGAACAAGCCGGAAGATGCTCCCATCGGCCTGATCCCGATCGACGCGATCTATTCGCCGGTCAAAAAGGTTGCCTATGACGTTCAGCCGACCCGTGAAGGTCAGGTTCTGGACTATGACAAACTGACCCTGAAGATCGAAACCGATGGTTCGATCACTCCGGAAGACGCGCTGGCCTTTGCCGCGCGCATCCTGCAGGATCAGCTGTCGATCTTCGTCAACTTCGACGAGCCCGAAGCGGCTGGTCGTCAGGACGAAGACGATGGTCTGGAGTTCAACCCGCTGCTGCTGAAGAAAGTGGACGAGTTGGAACTGTCGGTCCGTTCGGCAAACTGCCTGAAGAACGACAACATCGTTTACATCGGCGACCTGATCCAGAAAACCGAAGCCGAGATGCTGCGTACCCCGAACTTCGGCCGCAAGTCGCTGAACGAGATCAAAGAAGTGCTGTCCGGCATGGGTCTGCACCTCGGCATGGATGTCGAGGACTGGCCGCCCGACAACATCGAAGATCTGGCCAAGAAATTCGAAGACGCGTTCTAAGCGCGTCTTCCCAAATGCCCGGGCTGCCGGGGACCGTATGGGCACTTCCGCCCCAAGGAGAGCCGGTGACACGCATCGCCGGCCAGACAAAGCAAAACGCGAAAGAAGGAACTAGAAAATGCGTCACGCACGTGGTTACCGCCGCCTGAACCGTACTCATGAGCACCGCAAGGCGCTGTTTGCGAACATGGCTGGCTCGCTCATCGAGCATGAGCAAATCAAAACGACTCTGCCGAAGGCAAAAGAACTGCGCCCGATCATCGAAAAGCTGGTCACTCTGGGCAAGCGCGGCGACCTGCACGCCCGTCGTCAGGCCGCAGCACAGCTGAAAGAAGACAAAGACGTCGCAAAGCTGTTCGAAGTTCTGGGCCCCCGCTACGCTGAGCGTCAGGGCGGTTATGTCCGCATCCTGAAAGCTGGCTTCCGCTATGGTGACATGGCTCCGATGGCGATCATCGAATTCGTTGACCGTGACGTCGACGCCAAAGGCGCGGCTGACAAAGCTCGCGTTGCCGCCGAAGAGGCAGCAGACGAAGAATAAGAAAGCCCGGCTTTCTGATTTCGACCCCCGCGTTTCGGGCGCGGGGGTTTTTTTGTATGCGACTGGTGTCGCTTTTGGACAAATTGCGTTGATTTCCGGGAATGAAGTGGCAGCCTTCCCGCGCCACGCTGTATATCAAGCGTGGAGGGCTGATCATGACACTGTCTGAAATACCTGCCGAACTTACAGGGCCGTCCGTCTGGACCGGACGGGAAATGGTCGAACGGCAGAAGGAATGGATCGTCGACCTAGGACCTGACGATATCGCCGATCTTGAACAAGCCGCCCGCCATTATTTGAGCCTTGGGCGAGATATTGGTGAGATCACAAAGGCCGAATTCCCACTGAAACGCCTGGACGGGCATCTGATTGGACTGCGTGACAAGCTCATCAACGGGATCGGGTTCGAGGTGATCCGCGGCCTGCCGGTGCAGACCTATTCGCAGGAAATGGCGGCAGCGATCTTTTGTGGTGTCGGTGCGCATCTGGGGTCGGCGCGCTCGCAGAACGCGCAGGGGCATATTCTGGGGCATGTTCGGGACGTAGGTGCAGATGCCAGTGATCCGAATACACGGATTTACCAGACCCATGAACGTCAGACCTTTCACACGGACAGTGCCGACATTGTCGGTTTGATGTGTTTGAGGGACGCTAAAGAAGGTGGCGACTCTCTGCTGGTCAGTGCAGAAACCATCTACAATCGGATGCGGGCCGAGTGCCCTGATCTGCTGCAACTGCTGTTCGATCCCCTTGCGACCGATCGCAGGGGCGAAGTGCCCGAAGGAATGCAGCCCTTCATGACAATCCCTCCGTTCAACTGGCACGACGGCAAGCTGACCGTGTTCTATCAGCGCCAATACATCGACAGCGCGCAACGGTTTCCAGAAGCCATGCAACTGACACCGGATCACATCGCGGCGTTGGACACGTTCGATGCACTGGCCAATGATCCGGATTTGCACCTGACCATGCGGTTGCAGCCCGGCGATATGCAGTTCGTTTACAATCATTCCCAACTGCATGACCGCACAGGGTTCACCGATTGGCCGGATCCGGCTGAGCGGCGTCACCTTTTCCGACTTTGGCTGTCACCCGAGGGAGACCGGGAACTGCCGGACGTGTTCCGACAACGCTATGGCACAATCGAAGTCGGCAACAGGGGTGGGATCATTACGAAGGGCACCCGGCTCCACGCGCCGCTGGATTGAACCTCAATCCCGTGCTTGCATTACGTTTCGCGGGGACGCATATCCATCTCAACTCTGTACGTTGAGGTTAGAATGCTCCGCGCGACACTTATTGCACTTTCCGTTGCCTGCGCTTCCTTTGCCACGGCTGAAACCCGCGTTCCACAATCCAAGGCCGAAATCAGCATAGGCTTTGCACCGGTGGTCAAAGAGGCCTCGCCAGCAGTCGTTAATATCTATGCCAAGATTGTGCGACAGGGGCGGGCGAACCCGTTCTTCTCAGACCCGTTCTTTCAGGATTTCTTTGGCGGCGGCTTTGGCGAACCACGCCCGCGGGTGCAGAACTCGCTGGGTTCGGGTGTGATCCTGTCCTCGGACGGCTACGTTGTGTCAAACTATCACGTGGTTGGTACGGCCACGGAAATTCGAGTGGTGACGACGGATCGGCGGGAGTTTTCGGCACAGGTCGTGTTGGGCGATAAGGAAAGCGATATCGCCATTCTGCGGCTGGAAGAAGCAGATAACTTGCCGTTCCTGCAATTGCGCGACTCGGATCACGTTGAAGTAGGGGAGTTGGCATTGGCCATCGGCAACCCGTTTGGGGTGGGGCAGACCGTGTCGTCGGGCATCATCTCGGGGCTTGCACGAACGGGGGCCGCGACCGGCAATGCGCGTGGCTATTTCATTCAGACCGACGCGGCAATCAATCCGGGGAACTCCGGTGGAGCCTTGATCGACGTGAACGGCGACCTGATCGGGATCAACACTGCTATTCTGACCCGATCGGGCGGTTCGAACGGTATAGGCTTTGCGATCCCCGCAAATCTGGTGGCAGAGTTCCTGCGGCAGGCGCAGCAAGGCAATGACAGCTTCATCAGCCCCTGGGCCGGAATGGCAGGCCAGCATATGAGCGCCGATATCGCCGAGTCGTTGGGTTTGGTGATCCCTTTGGGCGTTGTGATTTCTGACTTGCACCCGCTCAGCCCTTTGGCCGAGGCCGGGCTGCGTGTGGGCGACGTGGTTACCCATGTGGACGGAGACGAGGTGAATTCTCCAGCCGAGATGAAGTTCCGCATGTCCGTGGCCGGTGTCGGCGGTACCTCGGTCGTAACGCGGCTACGCAGTGATGAGAGCGCCGAGGTCGAGGTGGCCCTGATCGAGGCGCCCGAAACCCCGGTGGCCGAGGAAACGACGCTGGATGATCGGACCGTTATGCCCGGCCTTACAATTTCGCGCATCAATCCGGCAGTGATTTCACGGATGGGGCTGGTGCTGTCACAGTCCGGCGTGGTCGTGGTGGATGCGGGGCGATATGGTGGTCGCTCCGGGCTGCGCGCAGGAGATGTAGTCAACAGCATCAACGGCACCCAGATTGCCCACCCGCAGGATGTAGTCGACGCGCTGACCGATCCGGGACGCAGGCTGAACTTTGATGTTCTGCGCGGGGGACGATCGGTATCCCTGCGGTTCCGGTTGTAAAACCATGAGCGACCTGTTCGACACCGGGGCATCCGAACCCGCGCCACCCGCGCATCGCCCACTGGCAGATCGATTGCGGCCGAAAACGCTGGCCGAAGTCATTGGGCAGGAGCAGGTGTTGGGTCCAGACGCGCCGCTTGGCGTCATGCTGGCGTCGGGCAGCTTGTCGAGTCTGGTGTTCTGGGGGCCTCCGGGCGTGGGGAAAACCACCATCGCGCGTCTGTTAGCGCAGGAGACCGATCTGCACTTCGTTCAGATCAGTGCGATCTTCACCGGTGTGCCGGATCTGAAAAAAGTGTTCGAAGCCGCCAAGATCCGCCGTCAGAACGGGCAGGGCACACTGCTGTTTGTGGATGAGATTCACCGATTCAACAAAGCCCAGCAGGACGGGTTCCTGCCGCATATGGAGGACGGGACGATCCTGTTGGTAGGGGCCACGACCGAAAACCCCTCCTTTGAGCTGAACGCCGCTGTGCTCAGCCGGGCGCAGGTGTTGGTGTTGGAACGTCTCAGCCTTGCCGATCTGGAACGTCTGACCCAGCGGGCCGAAAAAGAACTGGACCGTGCGCTGCCACTGACTGGACCTGCTCGCGAGGCGCTGCAAGAAATGGCGGATGGCGACGGGCGGGCGCTGCTAAACCTGATCGAACAGGTCGCGGCGTGGAAGGTCGATGCGCCGCTTGATCCCGATGCGCTGTCGACGCGGCTGATGCGCCGGGCCGCGAAATACGACAAGTCCGGCGATGAGCATTACAATCTGATCTCGGCCCTGCACAAATCGGTGCGCGGGTCCGATCCGGACGCCGCGCTCTACTGGTTCGCGCGGATGCTGACAGGCGGAGAAGACCCGCGCTATCTGGCGCGGCGGATCACCCGCATGGCAGTCGAGGATATCGGTCTGGCCGATCCGCAGGCACAAGCGATCTGCCTGCAGTCCTGGCAGACCTATGAACGGCTGGGCAGCCCCGAGGGCGAGTTGGCCTTGGCGCAGGCGCTGGTTTACCTGGCTCTGGCACCGAAATCGAACGGGGCCTATGTCGGTTACAAGGCAGCGATGCGACTGGCCAAGCAATCGGGCAGCGAACCACCGCCGAAACACATCCTGAACGCGCCGACCTCTTTGATGAAGGATCAGGGGTATGGCGCGGGATACGCCTACGACCATGACGCCGAGGATGGGTTTTCCGGCCAGAACTACTTTCCAGACGGCATGGAGCGGCCTGAGCTTTATCAACCGGTCGAACGTGGCTTTGAACGTGAGTTGAAGAAACGTCTGGATTACTTCGCCAAGCTGAGAGCGCAGCGTAACAGCTGAGTGCCGCTGCGTTAGAGGCGACAGAGGACACGAAACGGGCTTCCCTAAGGTCATGAGAGTCGAGGGAGAAAGCTCATGACCGTTTCAATCGAAAAAACCGATGACGTTTGGACCATCGTTCATGACCGCCCGGCTGCGCGCAATGCCGTTGATAGCGAACACGCCGAAGCGCTGGTCGCTGCGTTTCTTGAATTTGAGCACAGTCACGCCAAGGCGGCCGTATTCTGGGGTAAAGGTGGGAACTTCTGTGCGGGATGGGATCTGAAACTCGCGGCCACTCTTTCGGACCCGGCATTGAGAGAGGCTTATTTCGAGAAACACACCTTCCCAATAGGATCCGCACCCTCGACGCTTGGCCCAATGGGGCCGTCCCGTCTGGAATTGTCCAAGCCAGTGATCGGTGCAGTGGAAGGAGCCGCGGTCGCGGGCGGTATGGAGCTTGCCCTTTGGTGTGACATCCGGGTGATGGCGGAAACTGCCTATCTGGGTGTCTATTGCCGCCGCTGGGGCATCACGCTGATGGATGGCGGCTCGGTCCGGCTGCCGCGTCTGGTCGGGCAGGGGAAAGCGCTGGAGATTGCGCTGACTGGACGCAAGGTCGAAGCCGAGGAATGCTATCGCATCGGTTTGGCCGAAAAAGTAGTGCCTCATGGTGAGGCCCGCATCACCGCCGAGGCGATGGCGCATGAGATCGCCCGTTTCCCACAAGAGGCTGTGCGGGCCGACCGCCGCTCGATTAGTGAGACGCGTGGTATGCCTGTGCGCGACGCGCTCAAGGTCGAATGGGCCAATGGGCTGGAGGCGATCCGCCGCGAAGGCACTGCCGGCGCGGGCCGTTTCCGCGATGGTGCGGGACGACACGGGAATTTCTCGAACATTTGACCGGCTTGACTCTTGGCCCTTTGCACGCCACAGACGCGCATGTTTTCTAGGGCACTTAAAGACGGGTTTACCGCGCGGACGTTCCGCGCGACGCAGAGGATATCGGCATGAGCGGCGTACAGATGATCACCGTGGCAGAGGGTGATGGCGACCAGCGGCTGGACCGATGGCTGCGCCGTCTGTTCCCGCATGTCAGCCAGGGGCGCATCGAAAAGATGTGCCGCAAGGGTGAGCTGCGGGTTGAAGGCGGCCGCGTCAAGGCATCGACCCGGCTAGAGGCCGGTCAGGTGGTGCGCGTACCGCCTTTGCCCGATGCCGATCACAAACCGGCCGAGGTTAAGCACCGTATTTCGGACGCCGATGCCAAGATGATCCAATCCTGCGTGATCTATCGCGACGACCACGTACTGGCATTGAACAAACCCCACGGCCTGCCTGTTCAGGGCGGTAGTGGCCAGACCCGCCACGTGGACAGCCTGTCAGAGGCATTGCGGTTCGGCTATGACGAGAACCCCCGCCTTGTGCACCGTCTGGACAAGGACACGTCAGGTGTTCTGTTGCTGGCCCGCACGCGTGAGGCCGCGAAGGGGCTGACCGCAGCGTTCCGTCACCGCGATACGCGCAAGATCTACTGGGCTTTGGTGGCTGGTGTCCCGACCCCGTATCTGGGTGAAATCAAGACCGGGCTGGTCAAGGCACCGGGTCACGGTAAGCATGGTGAAGGTGAAAAGATGGTCGCCGTACACCTGAACGAGATTAACGATACACCAGGTGCGAAACGGGCACACACGCTTTACGCCACGCTGTACCGAGTGGCCGGGCGTGCCTCGTGGGTGGCGATGGAGCCGATTACAGGCCGTACTCATCAGCTGCGGGCGCATATGGCGGCCATCGGGCATCCGATTGTTGGGGATGGCAAATACGGCGGCTCGGGGCAGGAAAACCTGGGCGATGGCTGGGGGGCGCAACTTGGCGGGATCATCAGCAAAAAGCTGCACTTGCACGCCCGTCAGGCCTCGTTTCAGCACCCGATAACGCGCAAGACTATTACCGTCACTGCGCCATTGCCAGATCACATGAAACACAGCTGGGACACGTTTGGCTGGACCGAAGATCTGGCGGCCGAGGATCCCTTCGAGGAACTGCAATGAGCGCACCCCTGCGTCTGGTGCTGTTCGATGTAGACGGCACTCTGGTCGACAGTCAGGGCAGCATCGTGGCGGCAATGACCGCGAGTTTCGATGCTTTGTCTCTGCCGGTGCCGGAGCGTGGGGCGATCCTGTCCATCGTCGGCCTATCCCTGCCCATCGCCATGGCGCGGCTGGCGTCCGATCATTCGGACAGCGTGCAGCGCCGTCTGGTCGAGGGCTACAAGGAAGCCTATCACGCCCACCGGTTGGAACTCGGGGCGGCAAGCTCGCCGCTCTATCCCGGAGCGCGGGATGCGATTGCTACGCTACACGCCGTGCCGGAGGTTTTGCTGGGCGTGGCCACCGGAAAATCTCAGCGCGGGCTGGACGCTTTGATCGAAGCGCATAGTTTGGAGCGCTATTTCGTTACCCGGCAGGTTGCGGATCACCACCCGTCCAAACCGCACCCGTCGATGATCGACACAGCGCGTAGCGAAACCGGGGTAGACGCGGCCAACACGGTCATGATTGGCGATACCAAGTTCGACATGGACATGGCAAACGCGGCCGGGGTGGCGAGTGTCGGTGTGACTTGGGGCTATCACGACCGGTCCGCGCTGGACGGTGCAACCTGCATTATTGAAACCTTTGACCAGTTGCCCAGCGCGCTGGACGATATCTGGACCTGACAACATGAGCGACTGGAAGCCGAAACGATTTTGGACCGAGAGCGCGGTGGTGGAAACCGAGGGTGGCTTCACCGTTGAATTGGATGGTCGCCGCGTGAAAACCCCTGCCAAGGCCGCTTTGGTCTTGCCAACCCGTGCCATGGCAGACGAGGTCGCCGCGGAATGGGACGCTCAGGAAAAAGTGATCGACCCGACGGTAATGCCTTTCACCCGGTCGGCCAATGCCGCCATTGATAAGGTCCACCATCAACACGCCGAGGTTGCGGACATGCTGGCCGATTACGGCGATTCGGACTTGCTGTGTTATCGAGCAGCCCACCCGCAGGAGTTGCAGGAACGCCAAGCTGAGCAATGGGACCCGGCGCTGGACTGGGCGGCCGAGACACTTTCGGCGCGGTTGTTGCCTGTAGCCGGGGTATTGCATCAACCTCAGCCGACGGCGGCGCTGACCACCCTCCGACAGCGTGTTCACGGGCTCAGCGACTTTCAAATGGCCGCATTTCACGATCTTGTCAGCCTGTCGGGGTCGCTCATTCTTGGTTTTGCTGCCGCCCACAATTGGCGCAGTGCAGAAGAAATTTGGGGAATTTCCAGGTTGGATGAGCTTTGGCAGATCGAACAATGGGGTCACGACGATGAGGCCAACGCGGTTGCCGAGACAAAAAAGACGGCTTTTTTGCACGCCAAACGGTTCTTTGACCTCTCGGATTGAGCCCTCGCAGCCTGATTTTCCAACTTTGGGTGAGTCATCCTTGAATTGACTCATCGTTTTCCCTGATCCGACCCTTGACGTTTGTGAATGATTGCGCCCAAACTCAAGCCCACTAAAGGGGAGACACCTTTGGGGAAACCTTTCTGGTGCCAAAGGTGCCGGACAGAGCCGTCCCAAGACCGGGGCGGAAAATCAGGAAGAGGTAAAAATGAAAAAATCCGTAATCTTGGGCGTGGCAACCATCGCCGGCCTGGCTGCTGCAGCAGCTGCGGCGGGGACTGCCGATGATGTCAAGGCGCGCGGCAAACTGAACTGTGGCGTGGCGACCGGTGTTCCCGGCTTTGCCAGCCCGGATGCCAACGGCGAGTGGCAGGGCTTTGACGTGGCAGTGTGCCGCGCAGTCGCAGCCGCCGTACTGGACGATCCGACCGCTGTTGAATTCATTCCGACCACCGGTAAAACGCGTTTCACCGCGCTGGCTTCGGGCGAGATCGATATGCTGGCCCGTAACACAACCTGGACCTTCAGCCGCGACGTCGACCTGAAGTTCGAATTTGTTGGCATCAACTACTATGATGGTCAGGGTTTCATGGTTCCCAAGGCTCTGGGCGTCAGCTCGGCCAAGGAACTGGACGGCGCCACCGTTTGCATTCAGACCGGCACCACCACCGAGCTCAACCTGGCGGATTTCTTCCGCATCAACAACATGAGCTACGAGCCGGTTCCGATCGAAACCAACGCCGAAGCGCAGCAGCAGTATCTGGCTGGTGCCTGTGACGTCTACACAACCGACGCATCCGGCCTGGCGGCCACCCGTGCCACCTTTGAAAACGCTGGTGATCACGTGATCCTGCCCGAAATCATCTCGAAAGAGCCGCTGGGCCCGCTGGTCCGTCACGGCGATCACGAGTGGGGCGATGTGGTCCGCTGGACCCTGAACGCGCTTATCGCGGCCGAAGAGCTGGGCGTGACATCGGCCAACATCGACGAGATGGCCGCTGGCACCGACAATCCCGAAGTGAACCGTCTGCTGGGCAGCGAAGGCACTCTGGGTGAGATGCTGGGTCTGGACGCGACCTGGGCACAGCGCGCGATCAAGGTTGGCGGCAACTATGGCGAAGTATTTGCCAAGAACATCGGTGAGGAAACTCCGATCGGTCTGGCACGTGGTCTGAACGCACAGTGGACCGACGGTGGCCTGCTGTACGCACCGCCGTTCCGCTAAAATCCACGGAAAAGGGCGCGGGGAAACCTGCGCCCTTTTTCCTTAAATAAGAAACATTCCCGGATAGATTGAACGAAGACCAACTTCGTCGGCTAAAAACGGGATGCACGGGGAAAAACATAGGTCATGACGACACTCACTGACCCGCCGAAGGAGCACTTCCGGCTGTCCATGCTCCTTTACGATACGCGGTATCGATCTGCGACCATCCAGGTCATTGCTTTGATCGGTTTCATGCTTTTGGCAGCCTGGATTATTAGCAACACCATTCAGAACCTCGATACGCTGGGCAGAACAGTCGGGTTCGATTTCTTCGCCGAACCGTCGAGTTATGATATCAACCAACGCCTGCTGGAATACGACTCGCGCGACACCCATCTGCGTGCGGCGTTTATAGGCCTGCTGAACACGCTGGTTGTCGCAGTTCTGGGCTGTATCACGGCAACGATCATCGGCGTCATGGTTGGTGTTCTGCGCCTGTCGAACAACTGGCTGATCGCGCGGATCATGACGGTTTATGTCGAAATGTTCCGCAACGTTCCAGTCCTGCTTTGGATCGTGTTCGCCATGGCGATCCTGATCGAAAGCCTGCCTGCTCCGCGCGCGTTTCGGGGTGAAAATCCAGAAGCCACGATGGATCTGTTCGGCACCGTCGCTGTGACAAATCGCGGGGTCTATATCCCCGAATTCCTGTTCTCGCGCAGTTTGGGTGACATCCACCTGTTCGGCACGTCGAGCCTGCGGTTTGACGTCTCGCTGGACCTGATCGCATTCCTGATTGTGCTTGGCGGCAGCATTTTTGCCATGCGCAAGGTGTCGGCTTGGGCCAGTGCCACGCAGGAAAAGACTGGCGACCGTCCGACCATCTGGCACATCCAATTGGGCCTGCTGTTCGTGCCATCGGCCATCCTGCTGGCCGCGCTGGGCTTCCACCTGGGCTATCCCGAATTGAAGGGCTTTAACTTCACTGGCGGCACCCATCTGCGGAACTCGCTGATTGCCCTCTGGCTTGCCCTGTCGCTGTACACTGCGGCCTTCATCGCAGAGATCGTTCGCGCTGGTATTCTGGCCATATCGAAAGGCCAGACCGAGGCCGCATCTGCACTGGGTCTGCGCCCGGGTCGGACCATGCGCCTTGTGATCCTGCCGCAGGCGCTGCGGGTGATTATCCCGCCGATGATCTCAAACTATCTGAACCTGACCAAGAACTCGTCGCTGGCGATTGCGGTTGGATATATGGATATCACCGGCACCCTTGGCGGCATCACCATGAACCAGACCGGACGCGAGTTGGAATGCGTTCTGCTGCTGATGCTGGTCTATCTTACCATCTCGCTGAGCATTTCGGCGGTGATGAACTGGTACAACAACCGTGTCAAACTGGTGGAGCGGTAATATGAGTGATGTTTCATTTGTCCGCACGGAAATGTTGCCGGAAAAGGCGCCACCCGCATCCGAGGTCGGTGTACTGGGCTGGATCAGGCACAACCTGTTCTCAAGCTGGCTGAACGCCATTCTGACCATCATCTCGCTGTATTTCATCTACTACGTGCTTTCGAACATCCTGAGTTGGACGTTCGAATCCGTTTGGAACGCCAATTCCCTGTCGGAATGTCGTGAGATCATGATGGCGACATGGGGCGATACTCATGGTCATGCCTGCTGGGGTGTTATCAAGGACCGGTGGCTGCAATTGCTGTACGGGTTCTATCCGCCTTATCCGGCGCATCCGGACGCAACATGGTCAAACCCGCCCGAAACAGGCGCGTGGCCAGCCTATTTCCGACCCAACCTGACCTTCATCCTGTTGCTTGTCGCGATTGCGCCGGTGCTGTTCACCAAAGTACCGCGCAAACTTCTTTTCGTGACGGCGGCCTATCCGTTCCTGCTGCCTTGGCTGATGTGGGGCGGCAGCATCTGGGGACCGCTGATGGTCGCCGCCGGGCTTGCCTTTGGGTATCTTGCATACAAGTTTGTGCTCCCAATCGCAGGTTCACTGACAGCGATGATCCTTGCAGTCGCAGTGCCAATTCTCTGGTGGTTGTTTGCTTCCGGTTCGGTTGCCGACGCGATCAACTCCGTCATTCCGATCGGCATCGCTCCGGTGGAAAGCCGCGACTTTGGTGGCTTCATGCTGGCGATCCTGTTGGGCGTTGTGGCCATCGGTGTCTCGTTGCCCATCGGCATCGTTCTGGCACTCGGCCGTCAGTCGGATTTGATGATCGTTAAGTATCTGTGCGTGGGCTTTATCGAGTTCATCCGCGGTGTGCCGCTGATCACCCTGCTTTTCGTGGCCTCGCTGCTGTTGAACCTGTTCCTGCCGCCGGGCACCAATTTTGACATCATCCTGCGGGTGATGATCATGATGACCCTGTTCTCGGCCGCCTATATGGCCGAGGTGATCAGGGGTGGTCTGGCTGCTCTGCCGCGCGGTCAGTACGAAGGCGCGGACAGTCTGGGCCTGAACTACTGGCAGGCGCAGCGGCTGATCATCATGCCTCAGGCTCTGAAAATCTCGATCCCGGGCATCGTGTCGACCTTTATCGGCATTTTCAAGGATACCACGCTGGTCTCGATCATCGGTCTGTTCGATGTGATCGGCCTGACCAATGGCATCCGCGCCGATACCGCCTGGAACGGCGTCTACTGGGAACTGTTTGCCTTTATCGGCGTTCTGTTCTTCGTCGTCTGCTTCTCCATGTCCCGTTATTCCATGTACCTGGAGCGCAAGCTTCAGACTGGCCACCGTTAAGGAGTTCAACGCATGTCTCAACTTGCTGTAGAACGTGAAATTGACCGCACGAAGATGCAGGTGAGCGACGAGGTCGCCATCGAAATCACCAACATGAACAAGTGGTACGGGTCCTTCCACGTGCTGCGCGACATCAATCTGACCGTCAACCAGGGCGAGCGGATCGTAATCGCGGGGCCGTCGGGATCGGGTAAGTCCACTCTGATCCGCTGCCTGAACGCGCTGGAGGAACACCAGCAGGGCACGATCATCGTGGATGGGACCGAGTTGTCGAATGACCTCAAGAACATCGACAAGATCCGGTCCGAGGTTGGCATGGTGTTCCAGCACTTCAACCTGTTCCCGCACCTGACCATTCTGGAGAACTGCACGCTGGCCCCGATCTGGGTGCGCAAGACGCCCAAGAAAGAGGCCGAAGAGCGCGCGATGCATTTCCTGGAAAAGGTGAAAATCCCCGAACAGGCCGACAAGTATCCTGGCCAGCTTTCGGGTGGTCAGCAGCAGCGTGTGGCGATTGCACGCTCGCTGTGCATGATGCCGCGGATCATGTTGTTCGATGAACCGACATCGGCGCTGGACCCCGAGATGATCAAAGAGGTGCTCGACACCATGATCGAACTGGCCGAGGAAGGCATGACCATGCTGTGTGTGACCCACGAGATGGGCTTTGCCCGTCAGGTCGCCAACCGCGTGATTTTCATGGATGCGGGCCAGATCGTGGAGCAGAATGAACCGGAAGAGTTCTTCAACAACCCGCAGAGCGAACGGACCAAGCTGTTCCTCAGCCAGATTCTGGGGCACTAAGCCTAACGAAACGATTGATAAGGCGGGGTTTTGCCCCGCCTTTTTTCATTCCAGCAATTCGCGTGGAATGACAAAGCCCTGCACGTTACCGCTGTGCCAACGGACATGCGCCCAATCGTCGATGCCGAACCGGATCACTGTCGTGGCGCAAGTCGGGTAATCGTGAAACCGTGCATGGTCGGGGGCCTGCCGGACAATAAGGCTGGCAAAAGCGGCAATGCCGGGGTTATGGCCCAGCATTAGCACCGTGGGTTCCGTGGCGCCTGACAGCTCGATCAGCATGTCCTCGGAGGCCGCATGATAGAGCGTGCGGTGAAAGCAGACTTTGTCGGCCTGCAGGTTCATTCGATCCCAGGTCTCGCGTGTGCGGGTTGAGGTTGAACTTAGCACCTCATCCGGTAGCCATCCGTTTTCGCGTAGCCAGCCAGCGATCGCCGGGGCTGATTTGCGTCCGCGCTTGTTCAGGGGGCGGTCGTGATCGGTAAGCGCCGGGCTGTCCCAACTGGATTTCGCGTGGCGGGTCAGGATCAGGGTACGGGTCATAATGGGTGAAACGCTCTCATATGGTGGGCGGATTGTTCCGGGTCGCGCCCTGCGCCTGCGCTGAGCGGGCAGGACAGCCGCGCAAGGCACCCACCGGTCATGCAGGTCTGACCCTCTGGGGTGGATAGATGTGCGTGGCAGGCAGCGACGTCATAAAAGTCGCGGGCGTTCAGTGCTTCGACCGGGCAGGAGGTTGTACAGGGTGCTGGGCAGTCTGTGCAGGGCGACGCGCTGCTGCCTTCGGGGATATTGAATTCCCGTGTGAAATGCAGAGCGCCGCGATACGAGATCATCATACCCACGGCATCATGCACCAAAGCGCCAACCGGGCTGCTGAAGGTGCGACCGGATTTCAGCGCCCAGTCGATGAAGGGCGCATAGGGTGGTCCGCCAAACGGAAAATATGCCTGCGCGCCCAAATTCTGTGCCATCTGACCAATGACGCGGCTGGACCAGCGGTCCACTGGGTCCGGTCCCGACCATTCCGAAGACGCCTTCAAGACAGGCCAGAAGGCCGAACCCGCGCCCAAAAGAACCAGAGTTCCTCCGTCCAGCCCCTTGGCACCACTTAGTCGTGGATGCGTCGCTCCCATGACGATCAGGCCCGCTTGATGCGCCGCGCGCATTACCCAGCCGTAGCTGATTGCTGCCGCGTAAGAGGATGGTGGGGGCTTTCCGGTCATCTCTCCTCCGCGGGTTACGTTAATCGGGGCGGATCAGTGACCCGGCGCCGTGCTCGGTGAACAGCTCCAGCAGGACCGCATTGGGCGCGCGCCCGTCCAGAATGACAACCGCCCGCACACCGCTGTGCAGTGCATCCAGCGCCGTTTCCGTCTTGGGGATCATGCCGCCCGCAATCGTGCCGTCCATCGTCATCTCGCGGATCTGACCCGCCTTCAGTTCGGTCACCACGTCTCCGGCGGCGTTCTTCACGCCCGACACGTCCGTAAGCAGTAGCAGCCGGTCCGCCTTGAGCGCGGATGCGATGGCCCCGGCTGCGGTGTCGCCGTTGATGTTGAAGGTCTCGCCTTCCTTGCCCGCGCCCAGAGGTGCGATCACAGGGATCACGTCATGCGCGAAAAGGTCGTGCAGGATTTTTGGCTCCATCTTGGACGGAGAGCCGACAAACCTAAGCGCCGGATCGGCCTGATCGCAGATAATCAAGTTTGCATCCTTACCCGACAGGCCCACGGCGGTGCCGCCCTGACCGTTGATCGCTTGCACGATGCGTTTGTTTACGAGGCCAGACAGAACCATCTCGACCACTTCGACAGTAGCCTTGTCAGTCACACGTTTGCCATTCACGAACTCTGACTGGATGTTCAACTGGTCCAGCATCGCATTGATCATCGGACCGCCGCCATGCACGATCACCGGGTTCACACCGACCTGGCGCATCAGGACGACGTCGCGGGCAAAGCTCTCCATCGCTTCGTCGCTACCCATAGCATGGCCGCCCAGTTTGATAACGACGATTGCCCCGTCATAGCGCTGCAGGTAAGGCAAGGCGCTGTTCAAAGTGGCGGCGGTGGCGATCCAGTCCCGGTTCATATCTCGTGTCTTCATATCTTGGTCCTCTTCCTCACGTGTTAGGCGTTTTAGGCGCATAAGCCAAGATCGCTGTTGTGAGTGCAGTCGGCGCTGCTAGTGTGCCCGCACACCCTGAGTCAGGAGACACATCCAATGGAGCAAAAAACTCTTGTTTTGACGGGTGCAAGCCGGGGCATAGGTTTCGCGACTGTGCGACGGTTCCATGCTGAAGGCTGGCGGGTTATCACATGCTCACGCTCTCCTGTGCCCGAAGATTGTCCGTGGGAGGGAAAAGAAAACCATGTGCAGCTGGATCTGAGTGATCCCGCCGAAAGGACCCAATGGAGAACGCCTGAGTACGCTAGACACTGACCTCATGACCTGGGGGCAGGTGTTCCACGTCAACTTCTTTGCGTCCGTTGTTTTGGCGCGCGGATTGAAAGAGGAATTGGCCGCAGCCCGCGGATCAGTCGTCAATGTGACATCCATTGCAGGTTCGCGCGTGCATCCGTTTGCAGGCGCTGCCTATGCGACATCCAAGGCAGCCCTGGCAGCCCTGACGCGGGAAATGGCACATGACTTCGGTCCAATGGGCGTACGAGTGAACGCTATCGCGCCCGGAGAGGTCGAAACCGGTATCCTTAGCCCTGGCACCAGTAAAATTGTGGAAAAGCTACCTCTGGGACGGTTGGGCCAGCCCGAGGAAGTCGCCGCGGCGATCTATTTTCTGTGCTCTCAGGAAAGCTCATACATCTCCGGTGCGGAAATCGAGGTGAATGGCGCACAGCACGTTTAAGCCTTTTAGACTGATCGGGCCGCACCAGTGCGGCACGGCCCGGTTTTGTCAGCTCATGGCGCGCTTCATGGCCGGGATATTGCTTATCAGCAACAGGTCAATCGTCAGTACGACCAGCAGGGTCAGGCCGACCAGCGGGAAGGCCATTGCAGTGAACAGCCCGATCAGCACGGCCCCTTTCCACAGCGGCAGTTCAGCGGGCATCGGCGGAGCAGCCAGACGTCCTGCGCGCTGCGGCCGTCGCTTGACCCACAGCACCGCGCCCGAGATGCAGACGAAGATGACCGACATGCAGAACACGAGGTTCAGGATAAAGTTCCATGTGCCCATCAGTCCCATGTGAAACGGAATACCGACGGCCATGGATTTACCCATCAGCGAGTAATCCTGATACTTAACATCTGCCAAAATCCTGCCGGTATACTGATCAACATGGATAGTGCGATCATTTACCGGATCGGTCGAGTCGCTGCTCATGCTGTCGCGGTTCAGGGTCCAGACACCGTCTGCGCCGCCGGGATAGGCCACGCGGAAACGCCCGGTCATGTCCAGAGACGTTCCCAGTGCGACCAGCGCGTCGATATCCACCGGCGTGCCCTGAGGAACGCCTTCGATCCCGGATTCCGAACCCGAGGCAGGCATCGGCGTTTGTTCCAATGCCCAAGGAACGTCGTTCTGGTGCCCGTGATTCATACTGGCATGGGTGTCGTCCGACAGGGGCACGTTGTCCCATTTCTCGGCTGGGAAGCTGCTCCACGGTTGGACGATCATACCACCCCAGACACCAGCCCAAGACAGGCCTGAGATCAGGAACACCACCAGCAAACCGGACGTCCAAAACCCGATCACGGCGTGCAGAGACTTCCAAAACGCGCGCCCTCGTGCCCCTAGGTTCGGGACAAAGGCCGCCAAGGCGTTACCTCTAGGCCACCACATATAAAGGCCAGTAAAGACCAGAAGCAGACTCAGCCCCGCGGCGATCTCAAGGATGCGATCTCCGGCCGTGCCGATCAGCAAGGTCGAGTGGATGTTGTCCGCCAAATCGTACCAGCCTGCGCGGCGATCCCAGACCTGAAGCACCTCTCCAGCATAAGGATCGACAGCCACAAGACGTTGATCCGCTTCGGATTTGATGCGGAAGACAGGGGCCAGATCGGCGGCCTTCGGGCCGATCCATTCGAGGACTGTGCCCGGAACCTCAGTCAACGCGACCTCGACCTGTTGTGACACGGGCAGGGCAGTGCCCTGGACTTCGACCGCGATTCTTTCGCCATCACGGCCATCGAATTGGGTGATGAACATCATCATCAGGCCAGTAACGGCCAGTATGATCAGGAAGGGGATGACAAAAATCCCCGCATAGAAATGCCACCGCCAGGCGGCGAAGTAGAACTTTTGCGCAGCAGTGTTTTGCGCCGGGGCTTCCCCCACGCTTTGGCTATCCATTGCCATAGTGTTCTCCGGATTCGAAAATTGCCCCGCGCAGAACCTGCGCAGGTTTACAAGATTTGAAGTGAATCAGGAGAAGGTGGGAGGTGCCCGTGCGTCATAGCGGGCGTAGAACCCGGCGCTGCGATGGGTGAAATCACGGTGGGCCCAGCGGGGCTGAAGCGAGGCCGCAAAGGGTATGATCGACCCAATAGTTGGAAAGGTGATATCAGCGCTCAGGCCCGCAAACGGGCACATAGTGCGCTGGTCGCCCTCATCGTGGATCGGTTCGCTCAGGTCCAGATCGACCCATTGTTCAACCGTGCCTTCACCGGTGCAAAGCACCAGCAGCACCTTGCCGTCATTGCCCATCGCGGGCATCCACCCCTGCGGGATAGCGCCGGTTAGCAACAGCGCCAGCGTGGTCAGCAGAGCAAAGAGGCGGATTGGCAGGCTCATTCCAAATGAGCGATGATCGAACGCAAGGTCGGGATGCCATCGCCCTTTTCGGAGGAGGTCAGAACGATTTCCGGGAAGGCGGCTGGATGTTTCGACAACGCGCTGCGCACCTGATCCAGTACTTTCTCACGATCCTTGGCCTTGACCTTGTCGGCCTTGGTCATCACGCATTGAAAAGTTACGGCGCTTGTATCCAGCAGCTTCATGATCTCGGCGTCGACCGGTTTCACCCCGTGGCGCGAGTCAATCAGCACGAAGGCGCGGCGCAGGGTCTGACGACCGCTCAGGTATTGCTTCAGCAGCCGTTGCCATTTCTCCACCACCTTGACCGGCGCATTGGCATAGCCATAGCCGGGCAGGTCAACCAGATACAGCTCGGGACCTTGGGTGAAAAAGTTGATCTCTTGCGTGCGGCCCGGCGTGTTCGACGCGCGCGCCAACCCCTTGGTTCCGGTCAGCGCGTTGATCAGGCTGGACTTGCCCACGTTTGAACGGCCTGCGAAGCAGACCTCTAAACGGTCGGGCGCGGGCAGTCCGTTCATTGCGACCACGCCTTTGACAAACTCGGACTCGCCCGCAAACAGTTTGCGGCCGCGCTCCAGCGCGAACTCATCAGGATCTTCGGCCAGAGGGAAGGGGAGGGTGTTCATAGCAGTTCTACCTTATCACCAACCGAGATTTTGCCGCCCTTGAGAACTTCGGCATAGACGCCAAAATCCTTGTGGCCCCAGGTTTCCAGCGCGCCCAAAGTGTCGGCATCACGTACGCCCGTGTCCGGATTGGCCGTTGTCGCCAAGCAGCGGGTGATGCGTTCACGAACGCTGAACACGGCTTCGCCGATCTGAACCTCACGACCCAGCCAGTCGAATTCCTCCCACAGCGGCATATCGTCGAACCAGATATTGCCGCGCCAGCGATGGATCGACAGATCCTGACCCAGCTTTTGCCCAACTGCGCGGTGAGACGCCATGTTGCACAGGCTGATCGAGGGGAAATCGCTGTCGGTCATGCCGCGCCCCGGAACCCGGATGATCCGCGCCGAGGTCGCCCGGTCCGCAGGCATCAGAGGTTTGACCCAGTCCAGAAATGCCTGCTGCTCGTTGTCGGGGGCAAAGGTTAAATCCGGGCGGTCTGGGTGGGACACCGTCAGGGTATCTCCATCCGACAGTGCGGAAATCGCCATCAACTGCGGTGCTTTCGCACCTCGGCTGAAATTGGCGCAAGGCACCCAGCCAGAGCCGTCCGCCTTGGACGCCTCATGCGCGACCGCCCAAACGCGATCCCCGGGCATGGTTTGCCCGGGGATCACGGTTACGGTCTCGACAGCTTCACGACCATGGCTTTTGATCGGATGCCGCCAAAGCTGGGTTACTTCAGCTGTCATTTATCGCCCGTTTTCGGTGTTCGCTTGAAGCCGGATTTGATGTTGCCGAACACGTCCGGCTTATAACCCTGGCTGCGCATGATCAGGTATTGCTGCGTGAACGTGATCGTGTTGTTCGCGATCCAGTAGACAACCAGCCCGCTTGCAAAACTGCCAAGCATGAACATGAACACCCACGGCATCCAGGCAAAGATCATCGCCTGCGTCGGGTCGGTTGGTGCCGGGTTCAGTTTCTGTTGCAGCCACATCGAGATACCTAGCAACAACGGCAAAATACCGATGAAGATCAGCGCCATGAGGCTGTCAGGCTGCGGTCCGGCCCAAGGCAGCAGCCCAAACAAGTTCATGATCGAGGTTGGGTCCGGCGCGCTCAGGTCCTGGAAGGGACCAAACCAAGGAGCCTGACGCAGTTCGATGGTGACGAAGATCACCTTATACAGCGAGAAGAAGATCGGAATCTGCATGAGGATCGGCAAACAACCCGCAGCGGGGTTCACCTTTTCCTTCTTGTACAGTTCCATCATACCCTGCTGCATCTTCTGACGGTCGTCGCCAGCGGCCTCTTTCAAGGCCTCCATCTGCGGCTGGAGTTCTTTCATCTTGGCCATTGAGACGTAGGATTTGAACGCCAGTGGGAACAGGATCGCCTTGATGATCAGGGTCAGGCCGATGATCGACCAGCCCATGTTGCCAATCAGCGCGTTGATGTTGTGCAGCAGCCAGAAGATCGGCTTGGTCAGGAAGAAGAACCAGCCCCAGTCGATGCTGTCGATGAATTTCTGCACGCCTTCCGCCTGATACTCGCGAATGGTTTCCCATTCCTTGGCTCCGGCAAACAGTCGTGTCGTCACTTGGGCCGTTTCTCCGGCACCTACAGTAAGCGTCGGAGTCTTGATGTCGGCCTGATAGACTTTATTGCGGGCGTTGAATGCAGCCGAAGATGTGAACTGGGACCCCTGCTCAGGGATGAGCGTTGTCATCCAATAGTGATCTGTGAAACCGATCCAGCCTTCACTCATGTTTTCGAATGTTTCGGACTCATCCTGAAGATCGCCATAGTCGACTTCGGTGAGGGTGCCGTCAGCCATGCTGATCAGGCCCTCATGCAGGATGAAGAAGTTCTTCAGGTCGGGAATATCGCCATCCTCGCCGATACCATGGCGAGCAAGGATTCCGTAGGGCGCCATGGCCACGGTGGCGTCGGATGCGTTCTCAACCGATTGGGTGACGGTGAACATATAGTTCTCATCCACCGAGATCATTCGGCGGAAGGTCAGCCCCTTGCCATTTTCCCATTTTAGGGTGATCGGCGTTTCAACGCCCAGTGTTTCGCCCTCTTCAACGGTCCACTGCGTGTTCGGGCCGGGAACGTCTTCGCCTCCGACACCTGCACCGGGGGCCCAGCCATACAGAGCGTAATAGGCGGATTCAGATCCGATCGGCGACAGCAGGTCAACGATTGGCGCGCCCTCGTCGATCGAAACCTTGTAGTCTTTCAGGAACAACTCATCGATCCGGCCGCCCGACAGCGACAGGCTACCCTTCAGACGAGGCGTGTCGATATCGACACGAGGAGCCTGGTCCTCTGGCAGTGCCTCTTCAGTGACGGTCGTGGCGTCGCCCGCGGTTCCGGTACCCGTAGCGCTTGGCGTCTGAACCTCATTGCCTTCGACGGCGGTAATCTCGGTCTGCTCTGGCGTCGGTGCCTGTTCCGGGGGAGGGAACAGCACGAACCAAACAAGGATCACGAGAAAGCTGAGCGCGGTTGCAAGGATGAGATTCTTGTTCTGATCGTCCATCGGGGACAGCCACCTTAAGCAGTGAAACACACCCGGTGGGTTCAACAGAGTGCAGGCCCAAAGGTCAAGCGGAATCGCCCGTCATTTCGTCACGGATCGCGTGTCTTTGGCGTAAATCAGCGATTATGGACCTGTCTGTCGCCCTATCTTCGGCATTTCGTTGACCTTGTTCTGGTGTGCCGTCATCCAGTCCAGCGTCTTTTCAAAGGGCATCGGCTTGCCGATCCCGAAGCCTTGAACGTGGTCGCACCCGAGTTGCGCCATCAGGGCATGCTCGCCCTGCGTTTCCACGCCTTCGGCTAGGGTCTCGACATTCAGGCGTTCTGCCATGGTCAGAATTGCACTGACCAACTGTTGCTGGCTGGCGTCGCGATCCGCCTTGGCAACAAAAGAGCGGTCAATCTTTATCCGGGTGACGTCAAAGCGTTTGATCGACGCAATTGAGGCATGGCCGGTGCCGAAATCGTCCAGATCAATGCAGCAGCCCAACTTAGACATGCTGATAACGTTTCGGGTGATCACATCATCGGGGCGGCGCGAGAACACGGTTTCCAGAATCTCGACCGCCAGGCGGTCTGGTGTCAGGTCGTTCTGGTCTAGCTCCCACTTCAGGCGGTCGATCAGGGCCGGGTCCCGCAGTTCCTCGGACGAGAAATTCACGCCGACCCGAGGCACCACGACCCCTGCGCGATCCCAATCGCGCATAGCCGCGAACGCGTGATGGCGAATCGTCTGACCGAGTTTTTCCATCAATTCAGACTGTTCGGCAAAGGGGAGGAATACTTGCGGCCCCATCACGCCTTTCTGCGGATGTTCCCAACGCGCCAATGCCTCAAACCCTGTGACCTGCCCAGTGTCGGTCGAAATCTGAGGTTGAAACCAGGGGCGGATTTCGCCGTTGTCCAGCGCCGCCTCAAACTCCTTGCGCAGGTTGGCACGGATGCGCGAGCGGCGACGGGTTTCACTGGAATAGGCGCGGATGGTCGATGGCCCATTCCGCTGAGCTTCGTCCAGCGCGGCAGAGGCGGCATCAATCCAATCCGGATATTCTCCGTCAGCCACGCTGGACAGCAAGCTAAATCCGATCGAACAAGATACGTAGACCCCGGTACCGTTCAGCGTGAAAGGGTCTTCAATGATCGCCTGAATACGTCCAGCCATCTGAATGCAGGCCTCCAGATCCAGTTGATGGGATGGATGCAGGCCGATTGCGATCTTGTCTTGCTCCAGCCGAGTTGCAATGTCCTGAGTGCGTATGGCCGAAAGAATGCGGCGGCCGAACTGGTCGGCCAAGTGATTGGCGGCAGCGTTGCCATGTAAATCCAAAATCTCCGAATACTCATCCAATGCGACAAGGATACAGGCCGACTCTGCGCCGCTGGTGGAGGATGAATTGAAGAAGCCTTCCAGTTCAGTGGAAAAGGTGCCGATTGCCATCAAACCGCCGGGCGGGTTGCGCTGCTGGTGTTTTTTGTCAACCCGCGCGTCTAATGCGGCAACACCCAAGAAAGCCAACGGCAGGCTGAGAGCAACAATCACCAACGCCCGTTCGCCTCCCATCCAGAAGGCTGCAAGACTGATGGCCGGAATAAAGGCCAGCGCGGCAGGACCGCTCAGAACAGATGCAAGAGCGTCGAGAAGGCGTTCGACTGAGAAATGTTTCCACATCGGTTTTCTGGGCCTCTACAATGGGCATAGCACGATTTGTGCAACCGTAGAAAACCAATCTGAGTCAGACGTTAACGCAGCTGTGGAATTTCGTCAGAATTTTCGTCTTTTTTGCCGGGGTTTAGACCCAAGTTCGCGAAATCGAACAGCTTCGGGTCCAGCAGATGTGAGGGCCGGGCATTGGTCAGCGCCCGGAACATCACCTGACGCCGACCAGGGCTGTTCCTTTCCCACTGGTCCAGGATCTGCTTCACCTGCTGGCGTTGCAGCCCGTCCTGACTGCCGCACAGGTCGCAGGGGATTATGGGATAATTCATTGAGTTGGCGAATTTCTCGCAATCGGCCTCGGCCACATGTGCCAGCGGGCGAAAGACGAACAGGTCGCCTTCTTCGTTCACCAGTTTCGGCGGCATCGTGGCCAGTCGCCCGCCGTGGAATAGGTTCATGAAGAACGTCTCAAGGATATCGTCCCGGTGATGGCCCAGCACGACGGCGGAACAGCCCTCTTCTCGGGCGATGCGGTACAGGTTGCCGCGGCGCAGGCGCGAACACAGGGCGCAATAGGTGCGGCCCTGCGGGACCTTGTCCATCACAACCGAGTACGTGTCCTGATATTCGATGCGGTGGGGCACACCCATCCGTTCCAGAAACTCGGGCAGGACGGTGGCCGGGAAACCGGGCTGGCCCTGATCCAGATTGCAGGCAAGCAGATCGACCGGCAGCAACCCACGCCATTTCAGTTCATACAGAACGGCCAGCAGAGTATAGCTGTCCTTGCCGCCCGACAGACAGACCAGCCAGCGGGGCGGTTTGCCGTCCTTGTCATGGGCGGTCGAATCCACCATTCCGTACTGCTCAATGGCTTCGCGTGTCTGGCGCACGATGCGTTTGCGCAGCTTCTTGAACTCGGTGGTCGAGGGTGCGCCGGCAAAGAGCGGGTGGATATCGTCAGCTTCGTCAAACATGCGCAGCCCCTACAATAGTTGGCGCAACCGAGCAAGATGCCGACCGGTTGCGGGGTCTAGTCCTTCTTTGTCCGTTTGCCGGTGTCGGGGACGGGATCGTAACCGTCTCCGCCCCACGGGTGACAGCGACCGATCCGTCGGGCGGCCAACCATGTGCCTTTAATGGCCCCGTGTTTCTCCAGCGCCTCCAGCGCATAAGCCGAGCATGTGGGTTGATAGCGGCAGTTGAACCCGACCCAGGGGCTGAACACCAACCGATACGCCCGGACGGGCAGGGCGAAGATATGTGCCAGCAGGGTCATTTCCGCGTGCCGTGGACTTTACGAAGGGCATAGCGCAGATCGTCCAACAAGGCCTCGAACGGGCGCGTGGCGGTGATCTCGGCACGGCCGATCAGTACGTAATCCCACCCCTCTTGCCCCTGAACGGGCAGCACGGCACGAGCGGCCTCGCGCAATCTTCGCTTGGCGCGGTTGCGGGCCACGGCATTGCCGACCTTTTTGGAACAGGTAAAGCCCACGCGAATCCCCGACGCTTCGTCCGGCGCACGTTCGCGGGCTTGCACCATCATCGATGAGGTACCTTGTCTGCGGGCACGAGCCGCTTTCAGGAAGTCGGACCGTTTTTTCAGGACAATCAAAGTTTCAGGCGCGCAAACGGACGCCGCCGGGGGCGTATCCCCGGGGTGGTTTTTACCATCCACAGGGGCCTCCGGCGGCGTCATGTTCAAAACCTGATCGGTGAGCGGTTTACGCGCTCAGCGACTTGCGGCCACGTGCGCGGCGCGCGTTCAGAATCTTACGGCCAGCCTTGGTGGCCATGCGTGCGCGGAAACCGTGGCGGCGTTTGCGAACCAGGTTCGAAGGCTGATAGGTGCGTTTCATCGCTCCGTCTCCAATCTATAGCGGTCGGGTGCGGCGCGGATTCGCCTGCCCGTGGTGTTCGAAGCCCGTCCTCTACTGGGTAGCGGGGGGTAAGTCAAACCCCTAGGTGGGTGTTTTGACGCCTTTTGCAACAATTCTGTAACCACGTCACGCAAAAGGTTTCAAAAAGCCGGATTTAAGGCCCCAAACCCTCACATTCCCTGCCAAAACATCAACGCAGCGTGAGGCCCCTGTTGTGCGGGCCTGTCACGGCGCATGTTGGGGGCAGAATGAAACGTACGAAACCGGACAGCGTCATGAGCGATACAACTCAGGCCCCGCGCAATAGGCTTGCGCGACATATACCATTGCTGGTGATTCTCGTTGTTGCCGCGGTAGGTTTTTTTACGCTGGGCGAGTACCTGACATTCGAGACTCTGCGCGATAATCGCGAGGCGCTACTGATGTGGCGCGACTCGCACTACTGGGCGATGGCTGCTGTATTCATCGCGGTCTATATCGTGATCGTTGCCTTTTCGCTGCCGGGCGCAGCCGTGGCCTCGATGACCGGCGGGTTTCTGTTTGGCCTGTTCGCGGGCACCGTCTTTAATGTCTTTGCCGCAACCATTGGGGCGTCAACCATCTTTCTGGCGGCACGCTGGGGGTTGGGCGAGTCTCTGACCGCGCGGTTGGAATCCTCGGAAGGCACAATCAAAAAGCTCAAGGATGGCCTGCGCGAGAATGAAATCTCGGTCCTGTTCCTGCTACGCCTCGTGCCGGTTGTGCCGTTCTTTGTGGCCAATCTGGTACCTGCGCTGGTGGGCGTGAAATTCCGCAACTTCCTGATCACCACGGCGCTGGGCATCATACCGGGCGGCATCGTCTATACTTGGATCGGCGTTGGGTTGGGTGGTGTGTTCGACCGGGGAGAGACGCCGGACGTTTCGTTGTTGTGGGAACCTTTCGTCATCGGTCCGATCCTGGGCTTGTGCGCGCTGGCCGCGTTGCCGATAGTCATCAAAGCCCTGCGCGGCAAAAAGGACGCCTGATCTCATGCAAGAACTGAAGACCGATATCCTGGTGATCGGGGCCGGGTCGGGCGGCTTGTCCGTCGCGGCAGGGGCAAGCCAGATGGGCGCTGATGTGATCTTGTTGGAAGGTCGCAAGATGGGCGGTGATTGCCTCAACTTTGGCTGCGTACCTTCCAAGGCGCTGATCGCCAGCGGTAAAGCAGCCTATGGGCAGGCACATGCCGCGGAACTGGGCGTGGCCGATGTGGCGCCTAAGGTAGACTATGCCGCCGCCAAGGATCATGTGCATGACGTGATTGCGCAGATCGAGCCGATGGACAGTCAGGAACGGTTCGAGGGGTTTGGCGTCAAAGTCATCCGCGAATATGGCAGCTTTGTTTCTCCGACACAGGTGCAGGCCGGTGAGCATTTGATCACCGCACGTCGCGTTGTGATCGCGACAGGTTCATCCCCTTTGGTCCCGCCGATCCCCGGTTTGGATCAGGTGCCGTATTACACCAACGAGACCATCTTTGACCTGCGCGACAAGCCCGAGCATCTGCTGATCATCGGCGGCGGCCCCATCGGAATGGAGATGGCACAGGCCCATATCCGACTGGGGTGCGAGGTAACGGTAATCGAAGGCATGCAGGCGCTGGGCAAGGACGATCCCGAGGCGGCAGAGATCGTGCTGGACACCCTGCGCGCCGAAGGCGTTGCGATCCACGAACAGGCAATGGTCGCTCAGGTTCGCAGCAACAATGGTCTCGTTGAGGTCGTGACCGAGAATGGCGAGATTTACACTGGCTCGCACCTGTTGCTGGCAGCGGGACGCAAGGCCAATACTGATCGCCTGAACCTTGGAGCCGCCGGGATCGAGCCCACCCGCATCGGGATCAAGGTGGACGAGTCGCTGCGCACCACCAACCGCAAGGTCTATGCCATTGGCGATGTCGCAGGCGGGATGCAATTCACTCATGTTGCAGGGTATCACGCCGGGATCATCATCCGCTCGGCCTTGTTTGGTCTGCCGTCCAAGGCAAAAACCGCGCATATCCCCTGGGCCACCTATACAGACCCCGAATTGGCGCAAGTTGGTCTGACCGAGGCGCAGTCGCGCGACCAGTATGGCAACAAGGTTGAGATCGCGCGTTTTGACTACAACCACAACGACCGCGCGATATCCGAGCGCAAGACGAAAGGCTTCATTAAGGTCATGGTCGTAAAAGGCCGTCCGGTGGGGGCCACAATCGTGGGTCATCAGGCGGGTGAACTGATCAACTTGTGGTCGCTGGCCTTGGCCAATAACCTGAAGATGGGGCAGATCGCTGCGATGGTTTCGCCCTATCCGACGATTGGAGAGCTTAACAAACGGGTGGCGGGTGCCTATTTCACGCCAAGGCTTTTTGAGAATCAAATGGTTAAACGAGTGGTCGGGTTTGTCCAACGCTGGATACCCTGACCGGGAAGGGAGAACAGAGTGAACTCGCTGTCGGGCCGATTTCTGATCCTGACGACGGTCTTCGTGATGTTGGCCGAGGTTCTGATCTTTGTTCCTTCGATTGCGCGGTTTCGCGAAGATTTCCTGCTGAACCGGCTTGAGCGCGCGCAGATTGCCTCACTGGCGTTGTTGGCTGATGACATGCTGGCCGAAGACCTTGAGGCCGAGTTGCTGGCCAATGCGGGCGTTTACAACGTTGTGCTGCGGCGGGATGAGGTGCGTCAGTTGATGCTGTCCTCTCCCATTCCGGAAGCGATAACTAATACGTATGACCTGCGCGATGCCGGGCCGTGGATTCTGATCCGGGATGCATTGACACGTCTGTTCACACCAGAAAACGAGGTCATCCGCGTCATCGGCGAACCGGTCAAAGGCGCGGGGCTGCTGATCGAGGTCACCATAGATAGCATGCCGTTGCGAATGGCGATGACCGATTATGGGTTGCGGATTCTGGGTCTGTCTTTTGTCATCTCGATCATCACCGCGTTTTTCCTGTTTCTCGCCGTGCGCGTCGTCCTGGTGAAACCGATCAAAAGCGTCGTGGGCTATATGCAGCGCTATGCAGGCGCGCCCGAGGACGCGCGTGGGATCATCTCCCCCAGTTCCAAAATAACCGAGCTGCGCGAGGCGGAAGAGGCGTTGCAACAGCTGCAGACTGAACTCACCCAAGCCCTGAAACAGCGCGAACGCTTGGCACAGCTTGGCGGCGCCGTGGCCAAGGTGAGCCACGATCTCCGCAACATCCTGACCTCAGCGCAGTTATTCACCGACCGGATCGAGGCCAGCGATGACCCGCTGGTGCGGCGTATGGCACCGAAGCTGGTCAATTCGATTACGCGCGCGGTGTCTCTGTGCGAAAGTACACTGGCCTTTGGCCGCGCCGAGGAACCGGCGCCGACCCTGACCATGGTTCCGCTGCGCGACGTTGCCGAGGATGTGGTGGCCAGCGAGAAACTGGCCGTAGCCGATTCTAGCGTCGAGATCGTGAACAACGTACCCGAAGACCTCGTGGCCCGGGCGGACCCGGAACAGATTTTCCGGATCATGATGAATCTGGTGCGCAACGCGCGCCAGGCCCTTGTGGCGTCCGGGAAGCCGGGCAAGATCACGATCGCTGGCTGTGTTCACGATAATGATTGGTGTGTCGAGATACGGGACAACGGCCCGGGTCTGCCGCCCAAAGCGCGCGAGAACCTTTTCACACCGTTTCAGGGCGGGGTGCGCAAAGGGGGCTCAGGTCTTGGACTGGCCATTTCGCAAGAGTTGGTGCGCGGACATGGCGGGGATCTGGTTCTGAAAGAGACAGGACCGGAGGGAACCACCTTTGAAATTCGGTTGCCGCGGGGCGGCGTGACTTTTTGAATTTTTTTTGAAGAATCGTCTTGCACGTCCCCTGAGGTGGGTCTACATAGCGCCTCACCAACGCGGACCGATAGCTCAGCTGGATAGAGTACTTGACTACGAATCAAGGGGTCGGGGGTTCGAATCCTCCTCGGTCCGCCACTTGGTGATCCCCTCAAATTATGATGAAGCACACTAGGTTATTTAAACCTTTGTGATTTATGGTTGTTGCAGCACTGGCGGGTTTCATTGGATTTTACCCGATTACACCAGTATACTTTCATTAGGTGGTATGTTTTGTGGTATTTTCATGGCTGCGCTCAGCGGAAAGCTGACAAAGAAGCTGGTTGAGAATCTCGGTCCGGGTCGGCATGGTGACGGTTCTGGCCTGTATCTCGTTGTCGATCCATCGGGCGCACGGCGTTGGATCGTACGCGTAACGGTCAAAGGGCAGAAGAACCGCAAGGGTGCTCCGCTGCGCACGGATTTCGGGTTGGGTGGCGCAGATGTCGTCACTCTGAACCAAGCCCGAGAAAGAGCGCTCGAATACAGGCGAATGGCGAAAGCGGGGTTAAACCCTCGCTTCAATGCTCAACGCGAAATTCCGACATTCGAAGAACTCAGCCGTCAGGTTCACATCGACCGGCTGCCGACGTGGAAGAATGCAAAGCATGGCCAGCAATGGCTCAACACCTTGCGCGACTATGCGTTCCCCAAGATCGGCCGTATGCCCGTAGACAGCATTGATCAGCCCGAAGTTCTGATGTGCCTGTCCCCCATCTGGACTGAGAAACACGAAACCGCAAAGCGACTGTCGCAACGGATAAAGACGGTGCTCGACGTGGCAAAGTCCAAGGGCTTCCGCTCGGGCGAGAATCCGGTGACCGCGATCCGCGAAGGCAAGGTGCTGCCCACCGTCAAAGCAAAGGTCCAGCACCATGACGCGATGCCGTGGCAGGAGGTGCCTGCGTTCTATGCCGAGTTGCAGACCCGCTCAGCCATGGCAGCCAAGGCGCTGCAGTTCACTATTCTGACCGCCTGCCGAACCTCAGAGGTGCTGGAGATGAAATGGCCCGAGGTCGATGTAGATGCGCGTCTGTGGACCATACCAGCGGAGCGCATGAAGGGCGGGCAGGTCCATCGTGTTCCACTCACCGACGAAATGCTGGCCATTCTGGAACCGCTGCGGGCGTTGGCCTCTGTCTATGTGTTCGAGGGGCAAAAGCGGCACCAGCCTTTGTCGAACATGTCCATGCTGATGCTGCTGCGCCGGATGCGGCAGGATGGCGTCACCGTGCATGGATTCCGCAGTTCGTTTCGGGACTGGGCGGCGGAGGCTGCGAACGCGCCACGTGAACTCGCAGAAGCCGCATTGGCGCATCAGGTTGGGTCCGATGTGGAGCGGGCCTATGCGCGGTCGGATTTGTTGGCGAGACGCAGGGAATTGATGTGCCGCTGGGCCAGCTGGTGCAAAGAATGAGTAGCAGATGAGCAAGCTAGAAAAAAACAAATGGGTGCGGTCAAACAGGGAAGCGAAAATACTTCGTTCTTTCATCGAGGAATTGCGGCCGGATAGTCTACGTTACCCAAGATTAAAACAACTCTCTGATCTACCAGCAGACAACAAAATAAGATCGCAAGTAGAGAAGAAACTGCCAATATAGAGCTTGATAGAACACACTAAAACTGGCCTCGATAGAGAGGGATCGTCATTCTCGCTCTTCCCAACAAAGGAAGACGCTGAAATTGCGATGCGGCCAAACGGAACCAGCTTCGATGAAGAGGAAACTCTTAAACTCCAAGGGAGTGAATTCAGAGTTGGCGCTCTTTCTCCAGCAACTCTAATTTCTGCTAGTGGAATGCGAGGCGAGCCTCCCTATGAGCTCATCTATGAAGCGCTGCATGGAGCAGGCGTTTATGAAAACTACGGTACAAGTCGGCTGATTTTTGATTGGCTGGGGGATGACGGGTGTGATTGGCTGAAAACGGAATACGGAGAGAACTGGGAATGTGTGGCGATATTGGAATATTGCACAGTTCATTTCCCTTCTAGCGCATTGGTCACACTAGCTGCACGGATTATGGTCGCAGACTTTGTTTCGAATAATGGTTTTGACGCTGGGTATGCCTCCAGAGAATTGATCATGCTTGCAAGTGGCTCCGAAGAGGTAGCCATTCTCGCAACTAACACCCGAAAAAAGGCTGGGGAAGCCGGGGCGCGTGCATCACGAGAACGCAGGCTCCAAAACCTGGAATTGCTGATGCAGCAAATCGAGCAGCTGTCAGACGCGGTCGGTTTTTTCAGTGAAGAACGCATAGTTGAGCAAGCTCTGGAAAAGACAGTTGAGAAGCAAAAGGACTTCCCTAAGTCGCAAAAAACTCATGCGGACTACGGAACGGCATTGCGGTCAGAGGAGCCCTTCAAATCGAGGTACGAAGCGGTGTTCAAGAAAAACGCTTAGGCATTTTCTCACTTCGGGAAGACGCTTAAGCGCAGGAAAAAGTCTGGTGACACTTCGGCAAAGCTGACCATAATCGGGAGCCATCGCAACTGATCCAAGAGGATTTCAACGATGGCAAACGTCTTTAATGACGACCGAGTCTATTTCCCAGAAGACCCTGAAATGCAATTGCTGGGAAACCGCGAGAAGTTGGCTCAATGGCGTCACCGCATGTGTGGTCCGGCCTTTCTTCGCATCGGTCGCCGGATCGCCTACCACGGCGCTGATCTGAACGCCTGGCTTTCGGCCCGTCGCACCGATCCCAACAACGAGGCTGCATAATAAAAAACCCCAACTCCAAGCGCGGAGATGGGGCTTTTCCAGTGACATCAACTGCCACCCTAGCAAGTCCAGTTGATGCCATAGGATGCCCCGCGCCGACAAGACAAAACGAACGCCGGTACTACTGGTCGCCTTTGAGCCATTCGGTCGAACGGGTGATCGTACGGAAAGGACGGATCGAGCGTGGCTGATATGTCCTTTTCCAAGTCGGTTAATAACAACCTCGACAGGGGGCCAGACTCTGGCCCTCTTTCCCAAACTGATCATCGGGAAACCGCTGATAACTACAACGGTGAGCTCTTTCGCCGTGGTGTCTATCGCGTCTCTGTCTGCCGCGATGGCATCCAATGGCTGTTTCAGCGTCAGAGGTCCCAATTTCCGGCCGGGGGAGCGGCTTGGGACACGCTCGGGTACTGTGTGTCCAAATCCGGCCTAACCCGGCTCGTCCGGGCGCATATCGGCTTTGATATCCCTGAACTGGATGGCTTGCCCGAGCACCTCCAGCGAAGGTGTCGCGATGAGTAGGCGCCGGTCCCCCAAGGGTAAACGGTCGGATGAGGGTCAATACGTCCCTCTGTCCTACGCAATGATCAAGTCCCCGGCATGGCGGGCTTTGTCCGGACCTGCAGTGAAGCTCTGGCTGGAGCTTCACACCCGCTTCAACGATGGCAACAATGGCAAGGTATTCCTGTCGATGAACGAGGCAGCAGAGATCCTTGGATTGGGCAAAGCCACAATTCAGCGCGCTTTTGAGGATTTGCAGGCCAAAGGTTTCCTAGCGCTTGAGCAGGAAGGCAATTGGTATCATCGCCAAGCCCATGAATGGCGGTTGACGACCAAGTCCACACCGACCCGATCCGGCAAGAAGGCTGCCACCAACGACTGGCGCTACTGGCATCCCAAAAAAACAAAGCGCGGTTCTGAGACGGACCCGTCAGCATCCTCTGAAGTTCCGTTTGAGAACCCAAAGACCTCCCATGGTTCCAAATCAGAACCCGTCAGACCGATTTCTCGTCGGTCCTTCGGTTCTGAAACGGAACACTAATACTAACCACTCCCTGTTACGCGAGGCGGACATGAGCAAGACACAGAATGACAGTGGCAACGAATTGCAGCCCAAGCACCAAGAACTCACCGAGGCAGAAACAACCGCAGTTTTGGCTGTACGAGAAAAGTACCAAAACCAGGTGCGAGCGCCCGATCTGAAACTTGATTTCGATGAGGAGAAGCGAAACCTGACAGTCGGACACAAGGACAAGGAGCCATCCGACGCAACTGCTTTGGCAATGCACGAGTTCGGTACGGTCGATACGAGGTTTTTTGAGGGTTTATTGGAACAAGTGGCCGCTCTCGGAAAACAGGGTAGCCCTATTTCCGAGGCGTCCTCGAACTTTGTTTTGTCTGTCGTTGGAGGTGTTCAGCCACAAGACGAAATCGAAACAATGCTCGCGATACAGATGGGGGCGATCCACCAGGCCACCATGATGATGGCGCGCAGGCTCAATCACGTTGAAACCATTCCGCAACAGGATGCAGCGGAACGAGCACTCAACAAGCTGGCGAGAACATTCACTGGTCAGGTGGAGACACTGAAAAAGTATAGGTCAAAGGCAGATCAGACTGTTCGGGTCGAGCGCGTTGAGGTTAAAGAAGGTGGTCAGGCTATAGTCGGCAACGTCCACAACGGGGGGCGGGGTTGTGAAAAAAAGTGACGACAACCCCATGGACCCCACGAAAAGGCTGAGAAACGCGTCGAGGTGTGCTGCTAAAGCAAAATCTACAGGCCAGCGTTGTCGTGCTCCAGCAGTCAGAGGTTGGACTGTGTGCCGGGTTCACGGCGCGCGCGGTGGACACGCTGCTGGGCCAGGCCACCCGTCATGGAAGCACGGTGAAAGATCGCGAAATGCTGAACAGTCTCGCAAAACCATCAGCGAACTGATCCGAGCAGGCAAGGAACTGCAGAAGCTGATCCATTGATTGGGCGCTGACTGGTCACAACACAAAGCAGTCATTCGACCGAACCAGTCGGATGACCGCACCGAGCCCAAAATGACGGGTGCTACACCTTGCGCAAGTGTTTGCGTCTGGAAAGCTTGAACGAAACGAAATCCTACCAACGTAGGGTCTCAGCCTTTCTTACTCCGGCTAGAAATCGAAGCAAAATTCCATCGGTGCGATGCACGAATTAGTAGCAATAGAGATTCTGAGATGCCTTCACCGACTGAAGACGTTTACATTTATCGGAGTGTTGCCCTGAATATCTGTTGTGGAGTTTGCATTGCACGAAACTAAATCATTGATCGGTACATGGTCTCTCGTCGCTTGGTACAATGAAACGCCCGACGGAGAGCGGTTCTATCCACTTGGCGAGGACGCTACAGGGTATATCAGCTATACCGCAGATGGGTTTGTCTTTGTCCAGATGACCGCCAACCACCGCGCACACTATGCCAAAAACGATCCGTTTGGCGGCACCCCTGACGAAGACTCCGCTGCGATGAAATCGCAGATTACATACTCTGGTGAATTTGAGTATCGCGGAGATGTAGTCGTGCACCACGTGACACATGCGTCTTGCCCTAATTGGGTGGGCTCAGACCAATTCCGATATGTAGAATTTGTCGGAGACAGTCTTCGCTTGAGCGCCACTGGTGCTGTGTTTCAAGGGAAAGAAGTAACGGCCTACGTGGATTGGAAACGCGCGTCTGCCTAGACGCTAGGTCCGCATAGCAGACATCGGCGCTCCTTGTTGTGGACTTTCGATTGTCTGCTGTGAGCCCAAAGCAGTCCTTCTCATGCGGCGAAAGACCTACGGCACCAAAGGTCGCTGCGACCTGATTTATGATAAAGTATGCAAATACCAAATAGAGATATGTAAGTTCGGAGCAACAGAGATGGAACGCAAGTTGGCGGCCATTATGGCAACGGATGTAGTCGGATTCGCTGGGCTAGTATCACGCGATGAGCGCGGGACGTTAGATAAATTGGTTCGTCTAGAACGTGAAGTCATCGGCATGCAGGTGGAAGCAAACCGTGGCCGCGTGTTTAAATCTACAGGAGACGGTTTTTTGGCTGAGTTTTCGAGTGTCTTTGAAGCGGTCAATTGCGCAATTGGTATTCAAAGAGCATGTGCGCTCGAAGCCCGTCAGTCGAACAATGACGACTCACTCATCTTACGCGTCGGGGTTTCTCTTGGTGACGTTGTTGTTCACGGAGAGGATATTCTGGGAGACGGCGTAAATACTGCCGCAAGGCTGGAAGCAATTGCAGAGCCAGGTGGAATTGCGGTCTCAGGAGAAGTAATGGCGCAAATAACTGGCAAGATAGACATTCCTCTGGAGGATTGCGGGCACAAAAAACTGAAGAAAACAGATACTCCAATTCATGTTTACATGACCCAATCTAAATCAGGAGACGAAGGGGGATTTCTGGACTTTGACGAAAATGAATTGGCAAAAACTTTAGTGACAGGCGGCTGCATCTGTGGGGCCGTCCGGTATGAAATAAACGCACCTGCCATTAGCACCGGATATTGCCACTGCAGCTGCTGTAGAAAATTTTCTGGATCAGCAGTCAATGCGTGGGCTGCATTTCCCGCTTCTGCTGTTCGATTTCTTGCCGAAGAACCCCGGTATTTCGAAACTACTCCAATAGCGAAGCGCGGCTTTTGTGCTAAATGCGGAGCAAGCTTGACTTATAAGCTCGTGCAACCCAGAGAAACGGCCTATCTGGTCCTGCACACTTCGAGCCTCGATCAGCCAGAAAGCTTTGCTCCATCAGTCCACTCGGGGATTGAAAGCAAAATGCCTTGGTTCGACATTTTGGATGATTTACCTCGCACACGTTCTGCAGACTCCAGAGTTTTGCAGGAAGCATGGTCGAGTGTCGGCTTACCCGATCCTGAAACTTGGGGTCCTTTAGCTAAACCGCCAGATGTTTTCTAACAACTGAGCAATTTCAGCTTTGTCCGCAAACCGGACATTAGAACTGCCAACGGCTTAAGGCAGGTGAGCGGACAAAACTGCCGATAAGTCAGTTTGTTGGGATGTGTGATGACGGCCCATAGCCGACTTTGAGCAGATCGATTGATATCTGCTATCGTACCCGCATTCCGGACATTGGCCACAGCTGCACCATTGGCCTCACGGGGTCCGGAAGAACAGCGGCTCTGTCAACATCAATCCAAAGGCACACACAGACGGGCCGAAACAGCCTTGTTTTGAAACCGCATTTCAATTCAACTGAAAACAGTGACTTACCGACGTGTCGGTTTCACCAGATGGAGAGCGCGAAATGAACCATTCCGACGATCACCGTGTGTCGAAACCGGTTGGAACGAACCGGGCTCTGGACCGGATCGTCGATGCCATAAACACAATTCCCGAGGGCTTTGCCCTGTATGATTCCGAGGATCGTTTGGTTCTGGCGAACGAGACGTATCGCAAGATGCTGTATCCGGGGCACGAAGATCTGGTGAAACCGGGGATGACTTTCGAACAAGTCGTTCGAAAGGCGCTGTCGCTCAACGTGATCGCAGATGCGGTCGGACGCGAAGAAGAATGGTTAGTTCAACGACTAAAACGCCACGGCAATCCAGAAGGCACCCAGATGCAAAGCCGGACATCCGGGGGCTGGATCAAGATCAGCGAACGGAAGACCAGCGATAACGGAACCGTAGCGATCTACAGCGATGTGACCGAACTGAAGAAGGTCGAAGCCCGCAATGCCGAGCTTGCTCAGATTCCTGAGGAAAACCCAAATCCGGTTATGTGCATAGGCAGCTACGGAAAGCTGCTCTTTGCGAATAAAGCCAGCAACCCGATGTTGAAAGCGTTGAATCTGAAGGTTGGTGCAGCTGTTACAGAAGAATGGCTGGCACGCGTCAGGAGAGGGCTTGAAGAGAACGAGCGGCAGGATTTTGAATGCCGTGCTGGCGACATGGTCTATTCGCTACTGCTCTGGCCGGTACCGGATGCCAAACATGTCAACTTGTACGGGCGGGACGTTACGCAACTGAAGCAAGCAGAAAAGCGGATGCGAGAACTGGCGCGCATTCCAGAAGAGAACCCTAACCCGGTCTTGCGCATTACAGATCAGGGCAAATTGATATACGCCAACAAGGCAAGCACTCCACTGATTGAAGCGCTGCAATTGAAGGTTGGCGACCGAGTGGGAACGGGTTGGCGCAAACGAGTCACCAAAGGTTTGCACGAAGATCAAAGGCAAGATTTCGAATACGAGGCCGGTGGTCTGATCTATGCCCTGTTACTATGGCCGGTGCCGGAAGGCGGCTATGCGAATATCTACGGTCGGGACATTACCACCCAGAAGCAGGTGGAAAGCGAACTGCGCGTGGCAAAAGACAATGCTGAAGCTGCCAATAAGACCAAGAGCACATTCCTTGCCAACATGAGCCACGAACTCCGTACGCCATTGAACGCGATCATCGGATACAGTGAGTTGATGCTTGAGGAAGCTATCGATCAGAATGATGAGACGAACCTGAGCGATCTTCAGAAAATCCAATCTGCCGGGAAGCACTTGCTTGCCCTGATTAACGACATTCTGGATTTGTCCAAAATCGAAGCCGGAAAGATGGAGTTCAATCTGGAAGCCTTCGATGTTCTTCAAATGATCAAAGATGTTGGAACAACGGTGCGACCGCTGGCCGAAAAAAACAACAACACTCTGAAGATTGTGTGCGCCGAGAACATCGGGGATATGGTTTGCGATCTGACCAAGGTGAGGCAAGCATTGCTCAACCTTTTATCCAACGCCTGCAAGTTCACCGAGAACGCGACAATCACGCTGTCCGTCCTACGACCGAAGGAACAGGGTCAGCTGGAATTTTCAGTCGCCGATCAAGGCATCGGCATGTCGCCCGAACAAGTCGACAAAGTTTTCGAGGCGTTCACTCAGGCGGATTCCTCCACTACCCGCAACTATGGTGGTACCGGTCTGGGGCTTTCGATCACCAAGGTCTTCTGTGAACAGCTGGGGGGTGACATTCACTGCGCCAGTACTCTCGGCGAAGGTTCAACCTTCACCATTCGTCTTCCGAGTATCTGCACAGATCCGTCTACAGACCCGCTGCGGGAAAAAGGATATTCGGGGGACGATCAGGGTGGCGATTCACACGCCCCGTTGGTTCTGCTGGTCGATGACGACCCGACGGTACATGACCTTTTGGGGCGACGGCTGCGCAGGGAAGGATACCGCGTTCTTGCCTCGACCAAGGGTGACGAGGCTTTGGAATTGGCGCGCAAATTCAGGCCTGACGTCATCACGCTGGACGTGTTCATGCCCGAGATTGACGGCTGGGCGGTATTGTCAAAGCTTAAAAACGACCCGGATCTGGCAGACATCCCGGTTATCATGCTGACATTCGCAGAAGACCGCACTCGAGGATTGTCGCTGGGTGCCAGTGAATATCTGGGCAAACCCATCGACACGGTCGCACTTCTGAACGCGCTGAAAGACCATTGTCCACTACTGCCGGCGCCCCGAGCCCTTGTCGTGGAAGACGAGGCTGCAACGCGTGAAATGATCTGCCGCGTTCTGGGCAAAGAAGGCTGGCAGATCGAGCAGGCCGTCAACGGGTTGGACGCCCTTCAACATCTTTCTACATCCATACCGGACGTCATTTTGCTGGATCTCATGATGCCCGAGATGGACGGGTTTGAATTTCTGGCGGGGATGAGGAAGAACCCGGACTGGAAAGACATACCTGTCATCGTTGTCACCGCTAAGACCCTGTCAAACGATGACCGCGCGCGACTGAGCGGCTCGGTCGAGACGCTTATCAGCAAGGACGGGGATGAAATTGAAACCATTCTCAATCAGTTAAACGACATTCTGATCAAACACCGGCCTGCCTCTGCAGAGGAAACATAAGTTGTGAATGGCAGCCCAGAAGACGAAGCACAAAAAGCACAGGCCGTATGGCTGGCCAATTTGCGTCAAAACCTCATCTCTCCGGTCAGCGCCATTGTTGGGTTTTGCGAGTTGCTTCAAAGCGAATCCAGACGGCTGAACCTGGATGAAGTCACTTCAGATCTAGACCGGATTTCTCAGGCGACGACGGAACTTAGTGCCTTGGTGGATCAGCTTCTGCACTCTGAGATGGCGATTAAGCTGACGGTCAGCGGGGATGAAGGCGTGAAGCGGCTTCGTCACGATCTACGTACCCCGATGAATGCGATCAAAGGCTACAGCGAGATGATGCTGGAGGATCTAGAGGACCTGAATGCAGAACATCTTGAGCCGGACTTGCTTGGGCTTTTGGATCACACCGACACCTTGCTGCAACGTATCGACACACTCTCGGGTTTGTTCGGTGATGGCCACAAAATCTCTGACACACCGCGCGAAACGGCCGCGATGTTTGCTAATCTGGTCCAGAGCATGCAGCCCCTGCCTTCAATCGCCGATACATCCAGATCAACCGGAAACATCCTTGTCGTCGATGATGCCGAAGCCAACCGGGACTTGCTCGCCCGGCGGTTAAAGCGGGACGGGCATCGCGTCTGGACTGCCGACGGCGGCTATTCTGCTCTGGATAAGTTGTCCCGCCAGCCGTTCGATCTGGTTCTGCTCGATCTGATGATGCCGGACATCAACGGTTTTGACGTTCTGGCACGGTTGAAAAAGGATAACGCTCTTCATGATATCCCCGTCATTATGATTTCTGCTCTTGATGAGATCGAAAGCGTCGCGCGCTGCATCGAGGCCGGTGCCGAGGATTACCTGCCCAAACCCTTCAATCCGATCCTGTTGCAAGCCCGGATCAGCGCCGCGCTGGAGAAAAACCGCTGGCGAAAGCGCGAACGCCAGTACCTTGAGATGATGGAAGCGGAAAAGCAAAAGTACAAAGACCTTCTGCTCAGTATTCTGCCGCAACAAATCGTGGCGCGTCTTAATGACGGCGAGGCTACAATCGCCGACCGCCACAACGACGTCACCGTGCTCTTTTCCGATATCGTCGGCTTCACTGAGATGTCAGCCAGGCTCGCCCCGGCACAGGTGGTTTCCTATCTGAACCGGGTTTTCTCGGGGTTCGACAAAACGGCGATGGAACTTGGTGTTGAAAAGATAAAGACGATTGGCGACGCTTATATGGTTGCCGCCGGGGTGCCGGATGGTCGCGCAGATCATGCCGAAGTGATCGTCGAGATGGGGCTTCGGATGCTCGATCAGGTCGAGGCGCTGAACCTTGAAACGGACCACCCGATGCATATCAGGGTCGGCGTGCATACCGGGCCGGTGGTTGCTGGTATCATCGGATCGCACCGTTTCCTTTACGATGTCTGGGGGGACACTGTTAATTTTGCTAGCCGCCTTGAATCAACGGGTGCGCCGGGCCGGGTGCAGGTTTCTGAGGCCACCGCCAGACGGGTCGAACATCGCTTTGACATCTCTGAACCGGTCGAAACAAGGGTGAAAGGCAAGGGTCAGATTAGAACCTACTATGTCACCCAACGCAAAACGATGGCGGATTGAGCGGTTCTTCCTCAGGTCGAAGGCAGAAGATTCCCCATCTTGTCCAGCAAACGGCTCAACTCAACCGGTTTGGTGTCGAAGTCGTCGCAACCTGCTTCCAGCGCCCTTTTCCGATCACTGGCCATCGCGTGCGCGGTCAGGGCCACCACCGGAATCGACGCCGTCTCCGGCGCCGCCTTGATACGTCGCGTAGCCTCCCATCCATCAATCTCAGGCAGGCTCATATCCATCAAAATGATGTCTGGACGTTCTTCTCCAGCCATTGACACGCCTTCCAGCCCGTCCTTCGCAACGACAACATGAAAACCTTTGCGTTCCAACCGGCGCGACAGCATATCGCTGTTCATTTCATTGTCTTCCACCAACAGGACTTTAGTCAAAACTTCCCCCTTGCGCCTCCGCATACTATGAACACCGAATGGCTCAAGAAGCATCGAAACCTGTATTCGAAGGCCGTGCTCTGGTGCCGGATCGTGCAATCTTTACTGGTCGGTGCATGCTTTCATCAATTCTATACCACGCAATGAGTGTTTAGCCGACTCAGGTCGACCCGCCCCCATTTGCCAATGATGGGCATGATCCATAGCAATTTGTTAAGAGGCGGTTCACTTTATGAACCGCCGGGAAGTCAAATGACTGCTCCGCGAAAAAGACCCTCCAATTTGCACCCACAGAGAACGTCAGCTTCCCGCCCTGAGTGACGAATGCTGCGCTCATCATCTATGTCTGCTTTGGGCTCGAAGCGGTCGCTCGTAGAGTTTGGGCGAATGTCTGGTCTGCGGACTTTGCTACCTTTCACGAGGTTCGCTGGAAAGTCCGCTTTCTCAGTTCAGTAAAGGAAGAAGATTGTGACCATTGTCAGGCCGATCCCGGTAACGAAATGACGCAGGAGGTCTGTGCGAACTATTCGGCGGCTCATGCTTGCCCCGAGGTATCCGCCAACGGTTACACCAATGGCCATACCGAGTGCGGGTTGCCATGCAATCAACCCGGCAGCAATGAATGTGATTGCCGACACCAACGAAACCACGGCCGACATCACGTTCTTCAATCCGTTCATCCCATGCAGATTCATGTAACCAATGATTCCGAAGGTCGCGAGCAGCATGATGCCCAGTCCGCCATTGAAATAGCCGCCATAAATCGACACCGCGAGGATGGACGTTACGGATGCTCCGCTCCCGGCGCGTCCCATCCCGCGCCTCCGGATAGCATGCACAACGGCTGGCCCGATGGCGAACAGAACAGTGGCAAGCAACAAGAGCCAAGGCACGATCCACAGGAACGTATCGCCCGGCGTGACGACAAGTAGCAGAGCCCCGAGGACAGAACCCACGATCCCAACACCGGTGGTGGCCCACAGTGACAAGGTCCCTTCGCGCTGCATGTCATGCCTGAAGCCCCAGGCACTGCTCATGTAACCCGGCAGGGCCGTTAGCGTAGCCGTGGCATTGGCGTTTACCGGCGACACGCCCACGTAAATCAGAGCTGGAAGGGTCAGAAACGTTCCGCCCCCGGCCACCGCGTTGAGTAGACCCGCGGCAAAGCCAGCCCCGGCAAGTAGAAAGAACTCAAACATTGTCATTACGGGACCGTCGGTCTTACTTGCTCAGAGGTATTTAACTATGGCCCAATGGCGGGGCCATACAGGCTCGGCTGCTGGTTCTAAAGGTGCCACTGGATAGCCCGTATTCGCTTCGCCTTGGCGCAGATACCACCGCGCACGTAGCTTCTGAAACCAAGTGCGGGTATCGGGGTATTGAAACAGGACGACGCGCTCTCGTTCAAGCGCCTGCTCTGCCGTACGTGCCGCCTCCAGACGGCGGAAAATCCGTGCCTCGATTTCCGCGTCACTCAGTTTTTTTTCAGATGTCTGAAAGACAGCGGTCTGCATGTTCATTTCTCTGTCCTCCTTTTTCGGTGACATCCCTTCTGCCCACGATTAGATTGGTCTGCAAATTGGTCTGAAGTGGGGTGTCCTTTGGGACGAAGAAACGTCAATACAGTGCTGTCAGACCTCCGGGTGGCTATCGACGAACTTGCTCCCGTGGGCGGAAATCGTTTGCCGCCCGAGCGGAAGATGCGTGAGATCCTTTGTTGCAGCCGGGAGACGTTGCGGGCGTGTTACGCGACATTGGAGGCAGAGGGTGAAATCTGGCGTCACGTCGGTCAGGGGACGTTTCGGGGCCATCGGCCTGTCCATATGCCGATCCGTGAAACGCTTCTCGTTGAGGGGGCGACACCGCCTGACCTAATGACTGCACGTTTGTTGCTGGAGCCGCAAGTCGCTTCCGCTGCTGCCTTGCGTGCGGATGCGTCCGACATTACACACCTGCGCGCCAAGGTGTCAGAAGGCCGCTCAGCCCGAAGCCGGTCCGCATGTGAACAAGCAGATGATGCGTTTCACCGCGCCGTGGCCGAAACTTCCCGCAATCCTGTCTTGATTGGTTTCCTGATTTATCTGTCGGGAGCGCGCCGCCGCGCCGCCTGGCAGCGCGAATGGGACCGCACCTACCGGCGCATCGCACCCGATGAGTTCCAAACGATCCACAGCGATCAACATGATGCGGTCGTAGATGCGATAGCTGCGGCGCATCCAGAGGACGCAGCGAGGGCGATGCGGAACCACTTAGCAACCATTGAGGCAGAAATAGTAATGCGCTCCAATTAGAGAGAAAACTGTAAGCCGACATTTGCGCCCTCCGCAGTATCCGTCGCTATGGGCTCGAAGAAGACGTTCGCTGCACTTTGTAAGAGTGTCTGTTGTATACGTCTTGCCAGTCGTTCCGTCATACTCGAATCCGAGGCTTTGAAGCGCCAGTTCTCATACTCCCGGAGTTCGACAGTTAATCGCGTAAGTAATTGAAATTATTAACACGAGAATCGCATTTGTGTGACGACATCAGGCTATCAGGCCGGTCTGGGGATATTCAGGGCATCGA
>WQBJ01000210.1 GCA_013032095.1 Ruegeria atlantica
CGTATGCCCGCAAAATTGCAGAGAGCCGAAACGTCGTTATTCCTTGGGAAATCCAGCAGGACCGGAAAGCGCTGAGCCAGTGGATCGACACCCAACGCGCGGAACCCCGCGTGCGCGATACCCGTCCGAGTTCCAGGCAAGTGGCGTTCGCCGAGAAAATCGCCCGGCTCAAGCGCAGCTCGGTTCCGGACGAGTGTTTCCGCGATCGCACTCTGATGTCGCGTTGGATCGACAGCAATAAGCCCTGACGGGTTTCAGGCGGCTTCAGTGATTGTTCCGGGCAGATCCCCTGCCCTATCGAACATCCAGTCAGCTGCGGATTGCGCCATCGACGCCACCTTGAACACAGCCCTGGAATCCGCTTGAAGCACATCAATCCAGTGCCGGATGTAAGCCGCGTTTTGAGCGGTTTCAGGCGGGACACCCAAGCGCGCGCAGATCATCGACCCGCACAGCTCCGCATAGATTTCCTCTACAGAGTAACGCTCTTTCGCTGATTTCCCCTCGAACTTCAAACCCAATCGCTTAGGTTCCGTAGGCGCTTGCTTCCAGTCCGATAGACGTGACCCAATCGCGGACAATCCGTGCGTACTGCCTTGTTGAAATATGCAGGCGCTCATGGAACCGACCCGGCCATAGATATTCAGAACCGACCATCAGTTCATCTTCCATCCACTTCCCGACAGACGCGCGTGTCCCCTCGGATATTTCGAACCGCACGGACTTCTGTGTTTTGCTCTGCAATACCGAGGCGCGTTCTTTGATTTGACCAGACGCCATGATGTCGACCACTTTCATCTTCACTAGATCACAGCCACGTAGCTTGCTGTCGATGGCCATGTTGAACAAAGCGAGGTCGCGATAGTTCTCGGCTAGTTCAAGTCGCACCCTGATTGCCCAAACGTGTTTTGGTTTCAAAGGACGCTTCTGACCGACTATGCGCCCCTTGTTCCACGCCGGGCGCAGAGCGCGAATGGCGGATAGCTTGTGTGTAGTTTCCATGACTGATCCTCCGATCCGCCACGGTCCACTCCATCGTCAGTTTGCTGACGTAACACCCTATCACCCTTTGTGATATTGAAAAATACCTAATCTTGGTATATATGGGCGATAGGAGGCAAAGCATGGCAAAAAACACATCAATGTCCCTCGGCGATCACTTCGCAGGGTTCATCGAAACACAGGTCAGCAACGGTCGCTACGGCTCCGCGAGTGAGGTCGTGCGGGCAGGACTGCGACTTCTCGAAGAGCAGGAAGCCAAGGTGCAGGCTTTGAAGGACGCCCTGATCGCAGGAGAAAATTCCGGCGAGCCGCGCCCCTTTGATCGGGAAGCCTTTCAGGCCAGGATGCATAAGAAGCATCATTCCTGATGACCCCAACCTATCTGCTCTCGCCACTGGCAGAAACGGACCTTGAAGAGATCTGGCTCTACACGGCGCGTGAATGGTCGGTGGAACAAGCCCAGATCTACACTGATGATATCATCGCAACTTGCGAAGATCTCGCAAGCGGTAGGAAGGAAGGCCGCCCGGTGAATATCCGTGGCGGCTATCTGAAGGCATTGGTTGGTCGACACATGATCTACGCACAGCAACGTTCTGCCGGCCTCGTGGTCGTTCGCATTCTCCATCAAAGCATGGACGTTGACCGCCATTTGTAACGCTGGCGAACGGCGGCTTTCAGAAATGCTGCGCCGCAGCGCTCAACTATATCGGCAAGGTCAACTCTTGGACCGACCATCATGCCGCACCTGCAAATAGGTGAATTTGCAGCAATGGCCGGTAGGGGCTCTTGCCTACCATTCTCAGCCGTACTTCCTGAAGCTTTTCAGAATGATATCGCTGTCATTCGGCGATCGCCGCGTGGCTTTGATCAATTTCACGCCCTTCCAGTCGTCGCTTTGGTTGACATGCAGATCTGTGTTGTCATCGGCAGGTTTGAACACGGGTTTTCGGCCCAAAATATCCTGGGGTGCGGTCATATCACTTGTCCCTTTGCTGATTTGCGCGCATCAAGGCACATTTTCAGCCGAAGACAAGGCTCACCCACGAAACTGAACC
>WQBJ01000211.1 GCA_013032095.1 Ruegeria atlantica
CGCAACCGGCTATACAGCGTCACCCGCGAAGCCCGGGCGCAGGACCTGTCCCGCGGCTGGGGGAGGTTCTGGCGATGAAAGCCCTGCGCCCCACCCTGCTGGCCCTGACCCTGATCTCCTGCGGTGAGGCGCAGGAAGATGTCGACCTGCTCAAGGGCACGCTGTTTCCCAACGCGCCGCGCTTCCACCCCCGCGCCGAGGCGCTGGCCGCCCGCCACCCGCTCCCGCCCCGGCTCGAGGTCGGCTTCCCCAGCCGCGATCTGGCCGGGGTCATGCTGCTGGAAACCGAGCGCGCCGGGGTGCAGACCTGGCTGACCGCGGATGGCGCCACCATCACCCTGGAGCGCGGCATGCTGACTTCGGCCATCGGTTTTGGCGGCGGGCTGGCCGGATCGGATGTCAGCCAGAGCGCCACGCTGATCCTGACCGGCGGCACCGGCCGGGCCGAGCGCTTCCACAGCTTTCTCAACGGCAATGACGAGATCGAGTTGCACGCCTATAAATGCCAGATCACCGCGCTGGGATCCGAGGCGGTGGTACTGCAGGGCACGCCCGTTGTCACACAAAAGCAGCAGGAAGACTGCTATGGGGTGGCCGAACGCTTTACCAACATTTACTGGGTGCAGGACAGCACCGGCCGCATCGTCCAGTCCTCGCAATGGACCGGCGATTTCCTGGGCAACATGGTCATCAAGATGGTGCCCGATGAGAGTTAAAAGTTTGAACAGCAGAGAACGCATCATGCGCCATATTCCCCTTCTCCTCAGCGCCTTGGCCCTGGGCGGCCTGATCGCCGGATGCTCGACCATCTACCGCAGCCCCTCGGTCACCGCAGGCGTGTCGGATGCCGGCAAGGTCCGCGTCGTGCCGGTGACCCCCGAGACCGTGCTGGTCGCCAACCGGTCGCCCTACGCGCCAAAAACCCTGCCTTCGGTCTTCGCGCTGTCGGCCGGATCCGGCTCCTCCACCAGCCAGCGCGGCATCGGCCCTCTGCCCGAGGCGCCCTCGACCCAGGACGGATCGCGCGCAGGCCTGCAACTGGACCCGCCGCCACAGGTCAACCCCGGCCCCTACACCATCGGCATCGGCGACGTGCTGGTGCTGTCCACCCCTTCGACACAAGGCACTGCCGGAGAGCTGTCAGGCCTGCTGGCCGCGCAGAACAGCCGCAACGGCTATACCGTGCAGGATGACGGATCCATCAACATCCCCGATGTCGGCCGCGTCCGCCTGGTCGACCTGACCATCGATGAGGCCGAAGCCCTGCTGTTCCAACGCCTGGTGGAAAACCAGATCGATCCGACCTTCAGCCTCGAGATCGCCGAGTTCAATTCCCGCCGCGTCTCGGTCGGCGGCGCCGTCGGCCAGCCCGGCGTCCAGCCCATCACCCTGACCCAGCTGACCCTGGGCGAGGCGCTCTCGGCCGCAGGCTCCGTCTCGGTCAGCGATATCGACAACTCCTCGGTGCGCCTCTACCGCAACGGGCAGGTCTATCAGATCCCGCTCGAAGACCTCTATGCCCGTACCGATCTGCAGAACCTCAACCTGATCGCCAATGACTCGGTCTTTGTCGACACCGACTACGACCTCGACCGCGCCGAGCGCTACTTCGCCCAGCAAATCCAGCTGCGCGACACCGTGCTCGAAGGTCGCCGGACCGCCCTGCAGGAACTCTCAACCGCCGTCGACCTGCGCCGCGACGACCTGAACGAACGCCGCGGCAACTTCGTCCAGTCCATCGAACTGGACGCCGTCGACCGCGACTACGTCTACCTGTCCGGAGAGGTTCGCACCCAAGGCCGCTACCCCCTGCCCTTCAACCACTCCGCAACCCTCGCCGACGCGCTCTACGACACCGGCGGCGGTGTGGCCAAGGAAACCGGCGACGCCTCCGAGGTTTACGTCCTGCGCGCCGCCCAAGACCCCCGCGAGTTCGGCGCCGTCACCGCATGGCACCTCGATACAAGAAACGCCGCTCACCTCACACTCGCAGCCCAATTCCAACTCAGAAACAACGACATCATCTTCATCGCAGAAAACCCCGTAACACG
>WQBJ01000212.1 GCA_013032095.1 Ruegeria atlantica
ATGGCGCAACCTTGAAGCTCGCCGACAATGGCTCCCTGGACTACGAGACGCAATCCTCTTACACGATTTCCGTGACGGCGACGGATATCGGCGGGAAGAATCTCGTTCAAGAGTTCACGGTTACAGTCAACGATGTCAACGACGCCCCGGAAGTTGCAGCCGCGCTGCCGGACCGGACCTATGCGGAAGGCGCGGCGGTCAGCGTCACGATCCCGGCCACCACCTTCTCGGACCCGGATGGGGAGGATCTGACCCTGTCGGCGGCACTGAGTGATGGTGGCGAGTTGCCATCCTGGTTGACCTTCGATGCCCAGACACGCCTGCTCTCCGGAAGCCCGGATGAGAACTATAACGGGGCCCTTGAGATCACCGTCATCGCGACGGATGCCGCGGGCGAGACCGCGAGCGACACTTTCATCCTGACCCACACGCCGGAAAACGACGCCCCGGTGGTAACAACCGCGTTGCTCGACCAGACCTACGCGGAAGGCGCGGCGGTCAGCATCACGATCCCGGCCACCACCTTCTCGGACCCGGATGGGGAGGATCTGACCCTGTCGGCTGCACTGAGTGATGGCGAAGCCCTTCCATCCTGGCTGACCTTCGATGCCGAGACACGCCTGTTCTCCGGCAGCCCGGATGAGAACTATAACGGGGCCCTGGAGATCACCGTCACCGCGACGGATGACGCGGGCGAGACCGCGAGCGACACTTTCATCCTGACCCACACGCCGGAAAACGATGCGCCGGTGGTAGCAACCGTGCTGCTCGACCGGACCTATGCGGAAGGCGCGGCGGTCAGCATCACGATCCCGGCCACCACCTTCTCGGACCCGGACGGGGAGGATCTGACCCTGTCGGTTGCGCTGAGTGATGGTGGCGAGTTGCCATCCTGGCTGACCTTCGATGCCCAGACACGCCTGCTCTCAGGCAGCCCGGATGAGAACTATAACGGGGTTCTCGAGATCACGATCACTGCGGCGGATGCCGAAGGCGCGACCGCGAGCGACACTTTCATCCTGACCCACACGCCGGAGAACGATGCCCCGGAAGTGGCAACCGCGCTGCCGGACCGGACCTATGCGGAAGGCGCGGCGGTCAGCGTCACGATCCCGGCCACCACCTTCTCGGACCCGGATGGGGAGGATCTGACCCTGTCGGCGGCATTGAGTGATGGTGGCGAGTTGCCAACCTGGCTGACCTTCGATGCCCAGACACGCCTGCTCTCCGGCAGCCCGGATGAGAACTATAACGGGGCCCTCGAGATCACCGTCACCGCGATGGATGACGCGGGCGAGACCGCGAGCGACACTTTCATCCTGACCCACACGCCGGAAAACGATGCGCCGGTGGTTGCAACCGCGCTGCTCGACCAGACCTACGCGGAAGGCGCGGCGGTCAGCATCACGATCCCGGCCACCACCTTCTCGGACCCGGACGGGGAGGATCTGACCCTGTCGGCTGCGCTGAGTGATGGCGGGGAGTTGCCATCCTGGCTGACCTTCGATGCCCAGACACGCCTGCTCTCCGGCACCCCGGATGAGAACTACAACGGGGTTCTCGAGATCACCGTCATCGCGACGGATGCCGAGGGCGAGACCGCAAATGACACCTTCACCTTGACCCATACGCCGGAGAATGATGCGCCGGTGGTAGCAACCGCGCTGCTCGACCAGACCTATGCGGAGGGCGCGGCGGTCAGCATCACGATCCCGGCCACCACCTTCTCGGACCCGGATGGGGAGGATCTGACCCTGTCGGCTGCGCTGAGCACAGGCGAGGCCCTGCCATCCTGGCTGACCTTCGATGCCGAGACACGCCTGCTCTCCGGCAGCCCGGATGAGAACTATAACGGGGTTCTCGAGATCACCGTCACCGCGACGGATGACGCCGGCGAGACCGCGAGCGACACTTTCATCCTGACCCACACGCCGGAAAACGATGCGCCGGAGGTTGCAACCGCACTGCTCGACCAGACCTATGCGGAAGGCGCGGCGGTCAGCATCACGATCCCGGCCACC
>WQBJ01000213.1 GCA_013032095.1 Ruegeria atlantica
GCTGAAGACTGCGTTTTTCTTCCGATCGAGATTGAGGAGGCACCGGATATTCCAGTTCCGGCGGCTTGCCAGGATGCGGCGCTGTCAACCACACGTGTTGACATCACGCTCTCCGATGGGCGGCGTGTTCTGATCGAGGGTGCTATGGATCTTTCCGCCGTGGCGGCTCTCGTGCGGGGGCTTGCGGCATGATCGCCGTGCCGGGTGGCACCCGGGTGTGGCTTGCTGCCGGGGTTACGGACATGCGCCGCGGCTTTAACACGCTGGCAGCGCAAGTGGAGCAGACGCTTTCGGAGGATCCCTATAGCGGGCATATTTTTGTGTTCCGTGGCCGTCGAGGCGATCTTTTGAAGATCATTTGGTGGGATCCCCAGGGGGCCTGCCTGTTCAGCAAGCGCCTGGAGCGAGGGCGTTTCATTTGGCCCGCTGCGAAGGACGGTAAAGTTGTCCTGAGCCCCTCGCAATTGTCAATGTTGCTCGAAGGGATCGACTGGCGCCTGCCGCAGAAGACATGGCGTCCTTCGCGGGCAGGATAGTTCCGCAAAACAGGAGAACAGACCCCTTTTCCCGTTCTCTTTGAATGACTTACCGGGTATATCTCCGGTCATGCGGAACGCCTTTGATACCTTGCCGGAAGATCACGATGAGCTGCGCGCTGTCAGTGAGCTTCTTCTGGCTGAAGTGAAGGCGCAAGCTTATCAGATCGAGAAGCTCAAGGGGCAGCTTGCGGGGCATGCCAAGGCCCGGTTCGGCTCCAAATCCGAAGGTCTGGATCAATTGGCCCTCGATCTTCAGGAAGATGTGGCGATCGGAGCGTCAGCTGATGCGCAGAAGGCAGAGCCTGCTTCCGGTCAGGACGGCGCTGGCGGGGAGCCGCCGGCAAAGCGCAAGCATGGTCGGGCACCGCTGCCCGATCATCTGGATCGCGTCGATGATGTGCTGCCTGCGGGTGAGGTCTGCGCCGAATGCGGCGGCGATGTGCGGCAGATAGGCGAGGATGTGACTGAGGAACTGGAATATGTTCCCGGCCGTTTCGTCGTGCGCCGGATTGTCCGTCCGCGCGTGGTCTGCACCCGATGCGAAGCCTTCTCGCAGGCACCGCTTCCCTCGCGTCCGATTGAGCGTGGCCGCCCCGGGCCGGGGCTACTGGCGCACGTTCTGACCGGCAAATTCTGTGATCATCTTCCGTTGCACCGGCAATCGGAGATTTATGCACGGGAGAAGGTCGATCTTCACCGCTCCACCCTGACGGATTGGGTGGGCCGCGCGACTGCGCTGCTGGAGCCGCTCGCGGATCACATCGGCAAGCTGGTACGGGATGGACCCGCTCTGTTCGCTGACGATACCCCGGTCAAGCTGCAGATTCGGGCGAACCGGAAATCCCTCAAGACGGCCCGGTTGTGGTGCTATGTGCGCGATGAACGTCCATGGCGCGGCCAGTCGCCGCCCTGTGCCTGGTATCAGTTCAGCGAGGACCGCAAGGGACAGCACCCGGCGGATCATCTCGCAGGGTATTCGGGAACGATCCATGCAGATGGCTACGCAGGTTTCAATGGCTTGTTCGGTGAAGGAAAAGCCGAGGAACAGGCTTGTATGGTGCACGTGCGGCGCAAGTTTGTTCAGGAGTTTGAGCGTAGCGGTTCAGCCATTGCCGGGGAAGCGGTCAAGCGGATTGCCTTGCTCTATGCGGTCGAGAAGGAGGCGCGTGGCAAGCTGGCCGAAGAGCGCGCGGCCTTGCGGCAGGAAAAGGCCAGGCCGGTCTTTGATGATCTGAAGGACTGGCTGCAGCACCAGCTGCCCAGGATCTCCGGCAAGACGAAGCTGGCGGAAGCGATCCGCTATGCCCTGAAGCGGATGGAGAAGGCCCGCCCCTATCTCAGCAACGGGAAGCTGGAGGCAGACAACAACACCTGTGAGCGGGCAATCAGGCCGCTGGCCCTTGGAAAAAAGAACTACCTGTTCATGGGCTCAACCGGCGGCGGCAAAGCGGCGGCCATCGCCTACACCCTTATCGA
>WQBJ01000214.1 GCA_013032095.1 Ruegeria atlantica
TGCGGAATTCAACGCTCCGGCAACCTCTAACCCACTGAAAATACATAACCCGGGTGATGAAGCCACCTCAAATCAGCGCCCGAACTGTCGAACTCCGGCGGCCCGGATATATCCATTCGACGGGAATCCGGGTGCTACCGGGTCTGGGTTATTCTCTGATGAATGCCTTTCTTGGCTCAGCTTTTCTGAAATGGTTTCCCGGCTCCGGCTCGACCAACAGGAAACTTGGTGAGGCCACGGTGAATGTTGGTCTCGCAGGCAAGCTGCCATCGCGCGTCTTTGAGAGCCGCAACATACGGCAGTTGGTCAACGCTTGAAACCACCCTTGTATCGGCAAACCGGCTCTATCAGTATCAGACGAAGTTCAAGAGCAATTGAGAGCGAGAAACAGTGATGTCGTTTATTGCGAACCTTCGTGATAGAATTCTTGATCGGTTCTTCCAGCCGACGAATGCTCAAATGCTGACTTCAGCAGCAGACCACGGGGTAGACCTCACACAACCCATTTCGGTCACTTTCTATATCGCCTTCCGCCTCTCGGATGATGCTGATCGTGTTGCCAATCTGCTCGCGAGCAAAGGATATTCCATCGTCCGGGAAACTGAAGAAGAAGACCCGCACCCATTCGAAATTGAGGCGGAAGTTCTGATCCCCGGAAACGAGCAGGAAATCGAGCGACACGAGGTGTTTTTACGTGGATTAGCGAAAGAGTTTTCAGCTCGCTACGATGACTACAGTATTTCCTATACGGATGAGGGAACCGTTATCTACTGAACACCTTCATCCGGACTGGGTAGTTGGATTGCCGGTGCACTTTAGGCTGTATTTTTTAATCGAGATTTAGAACTAATTCAAACAAGGCTCTCCCTGTTCGGGCGCAGCAGAAAGTGAAACTATGATGGTGGGCTTTCCTGCATGCCCCAGCAAATAGCGGCTCTGTTGCGCACACCTTCATAGTGTCGTTGTCCGATTTTGGACGTCAGGGCGATGAACACCTGCGGCGGATCAGCAAGAAGGCGACAAGCGTTTCGTATCTTTTACTGCACGCTTTGAGGGGAAATCGTAACTTAAAAGCTACATTATATTGATATATCGTGCCCTATGAGCCACGGTTTTTGTGACAGTCGTGCTATATAAGCTTCGATTTTTTCGTCTATCGTGCCATTCAAGGCACGTTTTACCGGAATGCCAGAATGAGAAACGTTAAGAGCACCTTGAGACGTAGGAATGTCGAGCTGATCAACTTCGCAAGCTCGACAATGGGCTATGCACCAAGTCGCCGAGGATGGATCGAGAGGTTCCGAGTGGCATTGGGGATGAGCATCACCGATCTTGCCGAACGTGTCGGTGTCTCCAGACCTTCCATCTCGAAACTGGAGTCGAGAGAGAAAGACGGTTCTATTACCATCAAACAAATCGACAAAGTTGCCGAGGCCATGGGTGGGAAGCTTGTTTATGCGATTGTCCCCGCCGAAGGGAAAATGGAAGACATCGTCATGAAACAGGCACGCAAAAGGGCTAAGCGGATCATCAAACGAACAAGAGCACATATGGCTCTTGAGGCACAATCTGAAGGCTTGCAAAGTCAGGAAGAGGCAATCGAGGAACTCGCCGAAGAACTTGCAAGAGAAATGGCGCGCGACTTCTGGAAATGACAGGCATTCTGAACCAGCCAGAGGGCGCAACTCCGCTCACTGCGGACGAGCTACAAGGGCTGAAACTCCCAGGGATAACGACGCATGGCGAACTCAACGAAGTTGAAGCCGTCAATATTGAGCAAGGCCTCAGGTGGCTTGACCGTCGGCCAAGAGGGTTCGATCTCCTGACCGATTAATCTGCAAAAAAAATCCACCGGCAAATATTTGGCGATGTCTGGACCTGGGCGGGTGAATACCGTTTGACAGATAAGAACATCGGAGTGCAGGTCTGGCATATCTCTACAGAGATGCGATACTGCCCTGATTTTCCGCAACGAACGCAACATTTGTTCTTGTCTTGTTCTCATGCGAACAAA
>WQBJ01000215.1 GCA_013032095.1 Ruegeria atlantica
CCAAGGAGCCGTCGTCGCGTGAAAACAGAAAGTGCGAAAGATCTTTGACACTACCTGCAGCAATGGCAGCGAACAGCCGCTTGGTGGCGTCCTTACCGGGGCATGCACGACCAGAGAGGACAGGTAAGCGGCATGTGTAGCTACCTCTTGGGATGCAGTGAACCTATGTCCAGCATGTAGCTGCCTGCATCCGAGTTCACGTCCTTGATCCAAAGTTTAAAAACCGTGCTGTCAATGATGGGCGTGGGTTTGGGTTGTTGATGGTATCAGGTGCCGGTAATATGGTTTGATCTCGCATCCTAATGGCTTAGCTGCCAGGTCGTATTTTTCACTGATGTTCTGCCATCCGAAAAAGTTTGCGACAGAACCCCTGAACTCTGCCCATCGTGAGCAACTCAAATATCTGCGCGGGATGACGATGGGGATCGCATGGCGACCCTTTCTTCACCCTTATGCTACCCAAACGATTTGGAAGCGTATCGATGATCGCGTAACTGCGCGCGAGGCGATTTCCATGTGCGGGGTGCATTCTGTCAATAGCACCAAGATTGACCCGACAGTGCGTGGTTTTTTGAAGTCGTCATAATTGTTTGGACCGCGTCGGATGATATTCAAAATGCCCATGGGCATTTTGAATATCGGGCAGCAGCTCAGGTCGCCAAACTTCTGGTTGCCTAAGGCACAATCACAAACTTATGGCTGAATTGGCCACCCCTGAGGCCACCGCCAAGAGTTCAGGGCAAAGGTTCAAGGTACCTCTTTGCCCATGCCGACCGACAGTATTTCAAACCAGGTTTCCCGGTCTAATTTTACCTTGGTTGCATCTGAAAGAGAGCCGATCCGATCAAGATTGTTTGTGCCCAGCACAGGTAGAATCCCTGCAGGATGGGCAAGCAGCCATGCGACGGCCACGGCGCTGATGTCGACGTTATGTTTGGTGCCGATACGTTCAAGCACTTCGCGCAACTCGGCACCTTCGTCTTTGAAAAGGCGACCGCCTCCCAGCGGAGACCACGCCATTGCCTTCACCCCATTTTGCTGCATCCAGGACAGGCTGCCGTCCAGAAACGGCGTTGGATGAAGAGGGCTGATTTCAATTTGATTAACTGCAAGCGTGGTTTGCATCGTGGATTGCAGCAAGCTCCAATCTGCAACAGTGAAATTTGAAACTCCGACCGCACGGACTTTTCCTGCGCTCACAAGCCCGTCCAGGGCAGCTCCGGTCTCCGCTGCGTCCATAAAGGGATCGGGGCGGTGGATCAGCAGCAGATCAATATGATCGGTGCACATATTTTTCAGAGATTGCTCGACCGATGAACTGATATGCGCGGAGGACGTGTCATAATGTTTCAAGCGCCGGTTGGGGTATTTGCCGCTCTTGACCAGTATGCCGCATTTCGTAACAATCTCGATTGCGTCGCGCAAAGATGGATTGTCTTGCAGCGCGTCACCAAGAACAGCCTCGGCTTCGTAATCCCCATAGATGTCCGCTTGATCTAACGTGGTGATGCCCTGAACAAGGCAGGCTTCAATCTTGGCTTGCACATGTGCTGGTGAACGATCGCTGTCATCTGCAACGCGCCACATCCCGTATACCAGACGGGATAGTGAAAGGTCGGGTGAAATTTCTACGCGTTCCATGTCAACTTGCCTTGCTCAGAGGTGGAAGCGGCGCACTAGCATATAAACAGTTAGCGGTCACATGTTTTTCTCGAGCACAAGTTTGTTTTTGGTCTTTGACCGGTATTTAGCCTTGCAAATACGCTCTACGAAAACGTCTGCAGCTCTCATGGGATGTGCTGAATACCCTAAGGGTTCATTTCCACATGGAGCCCTTGACGGTCGCATTCTTTTTCGAACAGTAACCCATACTTTACGGATCAATCGGCCTTGTTGCACAAATCGTGTCGGGGATTCACTTTATGAATCCAGTGTGATAGCCGGAGAGCAAGAGCAGTTGGTCCCCGACGAAATAC
>WQBJ01000216.1 GCA_013032095.1 Ruegeria atlantica
TTCATGACGGCAGCGAAACCACGGCAGCATCGTTCGATGTGAGCGTCGAGGACGGCGACGAAGACAGCAGTACACCGGCGACCAGCACCTTCAACGTCACGGTAAATGCGGTCAACGACGCGCCTGTGATCACTTTCGATGTCGGAAACGACGCAGGCGAAGTGACAGAGGCCGAAGGTATTGTGGACGAAGAAAACCCGACAACCGTCAGCGGCCAGTTGGTGGGGGAAGATCCGGAAGGCGGCGACCTGACCTGGTCAGTTGACAGGGCACAAGGCAACTACGGCACGTTTGCGGTGGCTGCATCCGGGCTTTGGACCTACACGCTCGATGAAAGCCTGGCAGACCGGCTGGATACGAATGATGTGGAGCAGGAAATCTTCACGGTTTCCGTGACCGATGAAAACGGTCTCACAACCTCCCAGGAGGTCACTGTGACTGTGAACGGTGCCACGGATGAGGAAATTTCCGGCAGCGGCGAAATCTTCGGCGATGATGGCAATAACGAGATTACCGGTGGCGGGGATGATGATGTTATCGAAGCTGGTCTGGGTGATGACTCTATTGCAACCGGCGAAGGCGAGGATATTGTCCAAGGCACCGCCGAGGATTTCGACGGGGACGTTATCGAAGACTTGTCGCTGGAAGACGAAATAATCATCACGGGCACCGGCGGCACCCTGGACCGGGGCAGCATCCGGTTCGACCGCGATACCGGGAAGCTGTCAGTGGATACCGACGGGAACGACGAATTCGACAACAGCACTGTCACCCTAAACGGTCTTGCTGAACTTGGTGAAGGTGATTTCATGGTGGTTGCCGCGGGCTTCGATACCATCATCACCTATGAAACCCTCCTGCCCACGCTTGTGGATCAGCAGCGGGTTGATGACAGCCAGGTCAACGGCATCAACAACCAGGCCATTCTGACGGGCACGAGTGTCAGCGATTTCCGGATCACGCTGGAGGACATGGGCCGTGCGGCTTATGACAACGTGGTGGGCGTCTATGAGGTGGACGAAAACGGCGATATCGTGAACACGCAAATCCTGTTCGACAATGCCAATGCCGATAAAGAGGCTCAGGTGCTGCTGACGGATGTGGATGCGGGCCACGAGCTGGGCTTCTTCCTCATTCAGGATGGCGCCGATTGGCTGGCTGGTCTGGCAGACACCGACACGCTCAGCTTTGTGAACAGCGCTGGCGATGTAGCTGATCTCGATGATCACAACGACATTTTCATTGCCGTAAATGGTGAGGCGACCGACGAGACTGTTTTCCACAGCTATTCCGAGAACATGAACTCGGATGGGCTGCAGCACGTGCTGTCCGGCGTCGAGGAAAAAACCGGCAACATGTTTGTCGGCTTCGAAGACCGCACAGGCGGCGGCGACCGCGACTATGAGGACGTCGTCTTCCATATCGAGTTCGGTGACGATCTTTCGATCGTGTAAATCAAGGGGTGGGGCATGAGAGTGCCCTCCTTCTGTTTTGGTGGCGGAAGATGTGCCGTGCGCCCCGGAGTGAAGCCCGTCTCTTCCTTCCCGGCCTTTGGCTGCCGCTTGCGGCGCGCCCGTTGATCGCACGGTAGGAAGCAGGCGGCCCTAGAGGTTGATCAGGCGACGGTGTCTCGGTGAGAGAGCGGCAACAGACGCCCAGACCCAAGGAGCCAACAAATATGCGATCTCACATCTGCCGGCAGGCCGTCTCGTTGAGCATTGCAGCGCGATCCAAGAAGATCCTGTCACAGCCATTATTGCAAGAAGCATACTTTAATGAAAACTACTAGACCGAAAGACTTCACACGCTGACTGGGACTGACAACGCCCCCGCCGCAGAACGTCCATTTTGGACAGTGACAGACATGCTGCGACAGCAGACGTGTAGACCCGGTCAGCGGCCGCAAAGGGCTTATATGAGGAAGCGGTTGTCAAGCCCGGGGATATTGGGTTCTAGAGCATT
>WQBJ01000217.1 GCA_013032095.1 Ruegeria atlantica
CGGCACCGTTCACCTCGATCCAGCCGTTGGTCAGGTTGCTGACCGTGAAGGTCACACCCGCATTGTCATCATCACCATCCGTGTAGGACAAATCCTCCACTTTTAGCGTGTAACTGTCGCCTTCATCCACCTCTGCCGACAGGTCACCCGTCACCACAGGCGGGTCGTTGACCGCGTTCACCGTGACCGTGGCAGTGCCCTCCGAGAGGTTGCCCTGATCGTCGTAGATTCCGTAGGTGATCGTGGCCTGCCCGTGGTAATCATCATCCGGCGTGTAGATCAGCACGTTGTTTGCATAATCAATTTCAACCGAGCCGTTATCCACGCTCGCCCGCACAAGGGTCAGATCCGCAGGGTCCGTGTCGGTATCGGTGACATTGGCAAGCACATCGATCGTGATGGTTTCGTCTTCCTCGATGGTGAAGGCTGTATCCATCGCCACCGGAGTATCGGTATCGGAAAATTGGAAATTCGCTTCTGTCAGCCCGGTTGTTTGGGGCAACCATGCAGAGCTGCCATCGCTGAGTTCGATAGTCGTATTGGTGCCGTCGTCCGTCAAATAAGCTTGCAACTCCGCCCAAGAGCTGATGCCATCCACGCCATCAAAAACAATCACGTCGTTGGCCACGTCCAAACGAAAAATGCTGCCGCCGAAGTTGCTGCCTTTTATTACATAGGTGTCGCTGTCTGCACCTGAGCCTCCATAAGCCAGGTCCTTCGGGTTAAGATAGATTTTGTCATCGCCCAAGCCGCCGTACACGATTACGCCATTGGCGGCACTCGTGTGGATCGTATCGTTGCCTGCCCCGCCTCTCATGGTGCCGCCGCCCAAACTGTACATAACGTCATCGCCATCGCCGCTGTTGTATTGGCGATCATCGCCTCCGGTCCAGCCTCCGCTATGGGTAATGATCATGTCATTCCCGAAGGTGCCGGTATAGTTGGCTGACGTTTCCGCTTCGTAAATCTCGCCAATCGGAGCCGTGGGTGCGCTGTACGCAACGGAAACTGTGCCTTCGCCGTCGGTATAACGAACCTCAACCCGGACAATCCTCTGCACCCTGCCGCTGACCAGGACTTGGGGAGAGCTGAGCTGAGCGTCTGTTAGCGTGAAAGATGGGCCTTCACCTTCGGCAATATCGGTCCAACTGGCACCGCCGTCTTCAGACACTTGCCAATAGTAGATGAAGGTGCCAAGCCCGTTCCCGTCGGTGATGCCGCTGGTATCAGCCGTCAGGGTGTAACCGGTTTTTTGCAACCCGCTGAGTATTACGGAGCCTGCTGGATTAGCCATTGTTTCAAACATCCAATTTGCAAAAGCAATCTTCTTCCCAAGATCATTTGACTTTTAAAGAAAAATGCCACGCTGCACACGAAGCACTACGTTCCAATATTGTCGCCAATAGGTTCTTGAACTTGAGGAGCCTCTTACCAAAGCGCACTGAAGGCCGCCTGGTCAAAGCGTGCGTTTCACACATTGGAAGACTCAACCGCGAAGCCCCATCATGCGGCGGCCGATGCTGACCGCGAAGACAACACTGCCCCCGGCAATGGTGACGGCCCGCCACCAGAAAAATACTTGCATTGCGAGGTGCGATTAGACAACAGCCTCGGCTCTTTGCCACCTCACCCGCTTTCTGCGCATAGCGGCCGCTCGTGGGGCGCAGTACTGCTAACGCAGCGAATGTCAGCTTGGTGGCGCTTTTGACGTTTTTGCAACGGCGTGCGCGCCATTCCGTGCGATCTTTCGGCCGGGTGGTGGATCAGCAAACCCGGACGGGATGTCCGTCAGGCAAAGCCAGCCCATCGCGGCGTAACACACAGGTAAGCGCCCCAACAGATCGAGGCGCTCCGAATTTGCAAGCTTTGTTTCTTGGCAATCCTGATCAGAACAGGAAATCATCCAATCCCTGCAGCGCCGCCACGGACCC
>WQBJ01000218.1 GCA_013032095.1 Ruegeria atlantica
CTTCATGAGGGTTGGTCTGTTGACGTGAATGTCTTCCATGACGGGCTTGGTGTGGACCCGATTGGGGCCAGGGACGGCGATAGTTATTCCGCCTGGGGTGTTGCCGGCACGATCAACAAGAAATTCTGATTTAGGGGGATATGGAGATGTCTGTTATCCGCGTTTTGACTGCTGTCATAATCCTTATCGCGTCGAATGCTCTGCTGTTTATAGGCATGAGTGTTTCGGCACATGCGCAAACAGTCATCCCTAGGACGATAACGGAGTATTCGTCAACAGATACTCATACCGTTGCTTTTGAATGGGGTTGCATACCTTACGGTGCTAATATGAATAAATGGAGTATAACCAACGCCACTTTTCTTAATACTGGTTATAGTGGTCGGGTTTTTTTGAGCAAAAAATACGCTGACGGAAGTCGTAATTATGAATTTGACATCCTGCCTGATGCTGTTGGCGGTGGGGATATTGTTATTACTGTTGAGCCAGACAATATAACGTGCCTTTACGGAAACCTTCACGGAAACACAACTGACGGTGATGGCATAGTTCATGTGCTTTCTGACGGCGTCGATCCAACAGCGACGATAGAAGCGGAAGATTCTGTTTATTATCCAAAAATTCCGTTTGCCTTCACGGTGACGTTCCACGAAGCCGTCAGTAATGTCGATGTAACTGACTTTGTGGCCTGGAATGGCAGCATCTATTCCGTAGAGGAGAACCCTGACGCGGAGCATAGCTATATAGTCAAGGTGCTGGACGACGGAAATGGGAACGCATTAGATCTTTCGATCAACGCCGCCAACAACATATCGGATGCATCTGGCCATACGGCTCCGGGGAGGCGGTTTTCGACAGACTTTAACAACGGCAATCAAATTACAGAGTCGTTATATCCGGTCGTGGCTTCCTGGAGCGGACCGACCAGCATTACCGACTACAACTCGTTCAAGATTACCCTGTATACGAGTGTGCCTGTTTCGGGTCTGGGCGATGATTCTGATTTTGTCGTCGGATACGGGAGTCTCGGCACGGTGGAGCCAGCCACGGGTTCGCAGCCTGATGACACTTGGGAAGTCCAATTGATACCGGACTCTTCCAAGGGTAACGATATTATCCTCGCTGTTCAGCCAAACAGTTTCCAGGCCACAAGCGGCTATTGGAACCAGGACAATTTCGTAGTGATGATTGAGGATGCAGTGCGGCCGAAAGTGTTAAGCTTTACCCGACCGGATAGTTATAGCGATCTTACAACAACCTTGAAGGTTACAATCAATTTCAGCGAACCGGTTTCGGGGCTCACGATCAGCGGCCTGACTGTCACCAATGCAACGCCCGGAACGCCATATGTCGATTCGAGTGACGGCTCCATTTGGTATGTCGATCTGACACCTTCTTCCAATGGTGGTGATATTGGTTTGACGGTGAATGCAAATGCGGTTTCGGATACGGTTGGCTATTCGAATTACGTATCCTTTTCGATGGACGACATTGAGGACGGCGTTGATCCATACGTCGTATCCATCGAGTCGGACACTGCCATGCCCGATGGCTATACTCCCGACCATGGGTACAATTTCAAAGTGACGTTCAGCGAAATTATGGACGATCTGGAATTCGAGGATTTCACACCGACGGTTGGCCAGGTGACTGAGATACTTACGGGATCGAGGCCTTCATATTACGTCCGTGTCGTCCCGGATGACAGTGGTGGCGACCTCGACCTTACGGTCAATGCAGGTCCCCTGGATCAAGGTGGCAATGCGATTTCGAATGCAGGAGCATCTTATACGAGCCTCAACACTGTTGACCCAATTCCGATGGCTCCTGGGCCGAGGGTCCTTTGGCACACCACACCGTCAGGTGGTTATATCACGAATGATCCGTTCCAG
>WQBJ01000219.1 GCA_013032095.1 Ruegeria atlantica
TATGAGCCTTGCGGATGCCCGCGAAAAGCTGGAGGATTGGCGTAGACACTACAACTCTGCTTCATTGCGCCCATCTTTCTATGTTGTTGAAGAAAATAGGTTTTGCTGGTCCGGGTGCGATACCGCGGGGTGTTTGGGGTTTTGTCGGGCCCGTTTCTTGAGTTGTTGTGCCTTCGTTTTTGACAGTTCCGCGCGCTCGAATACCCATGGTCCGTCAGCAAGCGGGTGGTCTGCTTTGATATCACCTGCTTCTGCTGCCAACCGCAATGTTTTTGGGGCCACCCCGAGAAGCTTAGCCGCGTTAGAAAGATTGAGCCATGGGCCGAGACCATCGGGTTCGGGCTTGTATACCGGGATCTTGCGGTAGGACCGCAATGCCGTGACCCGCTCCCTGGTCCAGCGGTTGCCATTTCCTGTGGAGAGCCCGTTCCGGTTCAGAACGCCGGCGATGAAATCGTCGCTGGCGATCCGCGCAAGCTGGCGGACGGCCTCGACAACATCCGGCGGTGTTGCATTGCGCTGTCCGCGGCGGCGCTTTGGCAGGCGGATTTCCGTATGGGCGCCACCGGCCCAGTGAACCAGCAGAACAATCTCGGAGGCATCATCATCAAGATCTGCCACCACTTCCCAGATCACCGTGCGAACGATGCGCTTCTTCAACCTGGCATCGGTGGCCGACGCGAACCAGACGCGTTCGAGACCAGCCCCCAGGGCCGCCAGGTCTTCCACCGGCAGCGTGGTCCCGTTCGGGCTGACCGCGTTGTGGTGAACGATCTTGTTCTCGATCTCCTGAACCTGCTGCAGTGCCCGGTTCCACCGGGCTTCCAGTTCGGCGGTCACGAGACGGTTCTCGGGATCGGATGCATCATACTGCCGGAATGCCCGATCAGTCGCGTATTGAGCCGCTTCCAGATCACGGCAGAGCGCATCGCGGACCTGATCCCGCTGGCACAATGCTTGCCTGGCGGCCACCTCTGCGGCGGCAATGGCGCCAGGCCCGACTACCTGCAAAAGCGCCTGTTCAATGGCGTCGTCGACTCGCAACCCGCCGAAGGCGATGCAGCGCGCTTCGCCGTTGTCCAAAAGGCCGCGCCAGCAGGCGTACCGCGGAATATCGTGCTTCTTTCCGGTATAGCGAACCGTAAGCTTGCGGCCGCAACGCCGGCAACGCAGCAGCCCGGCCAGGAGGGCAGAGCCATGTTTGGCCGCGCCATGATGCCGACTCTGAGGGACGTTATTGCTGACCATATTCCGGATCGCCTCTGCCCGTTCCCAACTCACATAGCCTTCATGTGCGTCCGGCTTCAATGCAAGCCATTCATCGCGATCTTTCCTACGAATGGCGGTTGCACCGAAACCCGTCGCTGCCTGGGTCTTGCCATAGGCATAGGCCCCGCCATAGGCCGGATTGACGATCATACGATGGATAGTGGCGTATGTCGGCCGCCGCCAAACCACTTCACCCTGTTTGCGTAGCGCTGGCAATTCAAGGCCATGTTCGAGGAACCACAGGAGGGCCTGCCGCGCGCTCCCCAGCTCGGCGACCTTGTCGAAAACCAGGGATATGGCTTCCTGCACGCGGCGGTCCGGGTCCTTCTCAAGCCGGTTCCCAGCTTTTACGAAGCCGACTGGGGCAGCGACGACAAGTTCGCCGCGCCGTGCTTTCTCGTGGCGCGCGGCGAGGGATCGTTGTCGGAGAAGGTCGAGTTCGTATTCGTTCAAGCTGCCCTTCAGGCCATATGTAGGGCAGCCCACTATGTAGGGCAGCATGCACAACCTGCTGCAAACACGATTTTCTTCATCAAGCTGCCCGACATAGTATTTTCCCTTCAGATTGCTTTCAGTTGTTCGAGCAGGCCGCCTTGTGCCTTCCATTGCGG
>WQBJ01000022.1 GCA_013032095.1 Ruegeria atlantica
TGCCTACGGTTGTGACCCATGCAACACCGTCACGTTAGGGCCAGAACGAAGTGCGGATTAGGTCCAGTCGGGCGCTAACAGGCGCGGATGGCATCCGCGATCAGTTCCACCCCCGGTTCGATCCGGTCCTGCCGGATAGAGGAATAGCCGAGACGGTAGAAATTACGAGGCTGATCCGGTCCTGAAAAGAACGGTGCGCCCGGTTCGATATGGACGCTCTGCTCCTGCAGTGTGTGTGCAAGGTGGGTTGTATCGACATGCTCGGGTGCTGACATCCATAGGGATGATCCCCCCATGATGCCACGACCTGCCACTGTCAGCCCGTGTTGTTCTACCGCCTTGTCGAGCGTTTCGCGCCGATGTGCCAGCGTTTCGGACATGCGCCTGATCTGAGCGTCATAGTGACCGAGTGAAAGGAAGTACGCCGCCGTCCTTTGGATATGCCCCGGTGGGTGCCGCAGCACCAGCGAACGCAGCGCCCGCGCCTCGCGGATAAAGGGCTCGGAGCCGACCATGTAGCCAAGTCGCAATCCGGGAAATAGAGACTTCGAAAAGCTGCCTACATAGATCACCCGCCCGTCCCGGTCCATCGACTTCAAGGCCGGAGAGGGTGCGCCAAGAAAGGCCATCTCAAATTCGTAATCGTCCTCGACCACCATCGCGTCCAGCTCACGCGCTCGTTCCAGCAGTTTGTGACGTCGGTCTACGGGCATAGTTGCCGTCGTCGGGCTCTGATGACTTGGGGTAGTGAAGATGACATCGGTGTTGTCAGGCAGAGCATCCGGGGGCAGGCCGTCCCGATCAACAGGCAATGGGGTCACATCGCAATCCCAATGCTCCAGCAGGCTGCGTAGAGCGTAATAGCAGGGGTCTTCGATCACCGCGTTGAGATTGTGGGTCAGTAAGATGCGCGAGGCGAGCCATAGCGCGTTCTGCGCGCCCATGGTGATCAATATCTCTTCGGGGCGGGCTGCGATGCCGCGGCGGGGCAGGGTGTGGCGGGCGATGAATTCAACCAACAACGGGTCGTCCTGATCCACGTAGTCGGCAGTCAGAGAAGCGAAATCCTTATGCCCAAGTGCTCGGACCGCGCAGAGCCGCCAATTGGCATGGTCGAACAGGGTTCGGTCAGCCTGTCCGTAGATGAACGGGTAGCGATAGTCGCGCCAATCGGCAGGTTTCGACAGCATGTCTCCGCCCGAGAACTTGCGAGCCAGAGCCTTGTCCCAGTCAACCGTTTCGGTCCCGCGTTGCAGCGGAGTGTATTTCGGCGGCACCGGCGCGTTCTGCGAGACATAATAACCCGAGCGCCCCTTTGCGGTCAGGTAGTCATTGGCCAACAGCTCGGTATAAGCCAGCGTGACGGTGATCCGGCTGACGCCGAGATGCGCGGCCAGTTTGCGTGATGAGGGTAGCTTTTCCCCAACGTGAAAGCGCCCCGACAGGATGCCCTCGGCGATCATCTGCTGGATCTGCGCCTGCAGCGTGCCTTGTCCGTTGAGTTCAAGGAAGAAAGTGTCGACTGAGATTGCCATAGCGCCTTATAGGTTGGACTTATTTCCGGGGCAATCTGGACTTAACGAATTTCCAAGAAATCGTGATCATTCGGTTGACTGGGGCGAAACGCTAAACTAAATAACTAGAAATATAGTTTAATGGAGTAAGCAAAATGTGGGAAACCGCTGCAGCAGGTTTTTCGGCAATGGGGTCCGAAGCTCGGCTGAAGGTCCTGAGGACTCTGGTCCGAGCTGGACAAGCCGGATTGACCGTTGGTGAGATTCAAGAGCGGACCGGGATCGCGCCATCGACACTGGCGCATCATCTGCGGTTTCTAGCCGCTGGTGGGGTGGTCGAGCAAGAGAAAGTCGGGCGCAGTACGATCAACCGGGCTTGTTATGACGAATTGAGGAATCTGGCGCAGTTCATTCTCGCCGAATGCTGCGCAGACGAAGTGGGAAAGGCCGCGAACGATGGCTGAGCTAACGCAAAACCCCAAAGTGTCCGTAAAGGCGCTTGAACTTATCAAAACCCCCTGGGCGCTGATCGTGGTGATCCTCGCTGCTGTCGCCGTCCTAGATCCCGGAAACTGGGGAGAGGTTGTCACTTTTGCTGGTAAGGCCTTGGCTCATACCGGCCAGTACATCCTGTTTGCCGTGCTGCTGCTATCCTACCTCAAGGCAACCGGGGCCGAGGTGATGGTGGCCCGCGCGTTCGAAGGGCGTGAGACGCGGATGATCTTCCTTGCCGCGTTGTTCGGTGGGTTGGCTCCGTTCTGTTCCTGCGAGGTTATTCCCTTCATCGCCGGCTTGCTGGCGTTGGGCGCGCCGTTATCCGCAGTGATGGCGTTCTGGCTGAGTTCCCCTCTGATCGACCCGCCGACCCTGCTGATTACCGCAGGTGCATTGGGATGGCCCTTTGCAATCGGCAAAGCCGTCGCGGCTGTGGCGTTAGGTTTGTTTGGAGGGTTCGTCGTGCGCGGCCTGATGCGCTCGGGCGCGTTTGCCCAACCTCTGCGTGAATACAAACCGGCTGGCTGTTGTGGATGTGGTCCGAAACAGGATGACAAACCCGTCTGGCGGTTCTGGCAGGAGCCCGAGCGCCGTCAACGTTTCCGGTCCGAATTTGTTCACAACGGGTTGTTCTTACTGAAGTGGCTGGCGCTGGCCTATGTGCTCGAAGCGTTGCTGGTTAGCTATGTCCCCGCCGATCTGATCGCGCGTGTGGTGGGCGGTGAAGGCATCGTGCCCATCGTGATCGCGGCTCTGGTTGGGATGCCGGCCTATCTGAACTCGTACGTCGCGCCGCCGTTGCTAGCGGGGCTGACGGAGCAAGGGATGAGTGCAGGCGCGGCTATGTCGTTCATGGTCGCAGGGGCCGTGAGTTCGATCCCGGCGATGGCAGCAGTCTGGTCGCTGGTCAAACCGAGGGTCTTTGCCACCTATCTGGGGTTGGGGATTACCGGGGCCATCATTGCCGGTATGCTGTTCCAGATGATCTGAAGGAAAAACCGCCCGGAGGTGCCTCCGGGCGGTTTTGCTTATTTGTTGGCCTCGCAGAGGTTCGGCAGTTTGAAGCGGTACCGTTCCTCTCCACTTTCGACATAGACGCGCTTTTCAACGCAGGCGGTGGTGCCGACAGTTCGGGCGATATGCTCTTTGGGTTCGTTGATGGAAGTGGCCGAGCCATCAGGCAGTTGCACTGAGGCAATGACGCCGTATTTCAGATCCCCGTTTACAGGAGTCGCCGATAGAACCGATACGGTCAGGTACGAGTCATGTTCGTGCGTACCATTGTCATTGAGCACCAGCAGCGCGCTTGCGATGGAGATCGTGCCAACAACCGCCACCACCAGCAAACCCCAGGTTTTCAGAAACGCATAGATTGATACGGCGCGGTGCGGGCCAAAGATCTTGGACAGAATGGTCAGCATGATTTCCCTGCGAAAAAAGCCCCGACCTTTTCAGACCGGGGCTATCTGAGCGTTAGGGGCGCAGATCGTCTTCGTCTTCTTCCTCGGTCCCGCCTTTGGGCAGGTTGAAGAAGCTGTCGGCGTCGATAATCGGCTCTTCGTCTTTCTCTTCCACTGGTTCATCAGACAGCGAGAAGGTTTCCAGACCCTCGATGGCGGTCGGGATCTTCGGTGCGGCGTCCATTTCCAGCGACTGTTCGGTCGAGACCAGCTTGCGGCGTTCGTCATCGCTCATGACGCCACCTTCGGCCGCTTTCTTGGCAGCGGCCTTCTGAACGATCGCGTCAAGCTCGGACTGCTTGCACAGACCAAGCGCCACCGGGTCGATCGGCTGCATGTTGGTGATGTTCCAGTGGGTGCGCTCGCGGATCGACTGGATAGTCGGCTTGGTGGTGCCGACCAGCTTGGCGATCTGACCATCACTGAGCTCGGGGTGGAACTTGACCAGCCAAAGGATCGAGTTCGGACGGTCCTGACGTTTGGACAGCGGGGTATAACGCGGGCCACGGCGCTTTTCTTCACCAGCGGCGGACGGGTTGAACTTGAGCTTCAGCTTGTGCAGCGGGTTGTTTTGCGCTGCTTCGATCTCGTCCTGAGTCAACTGGTTGTTGGCGATCGGGTCGAACCCTTTGACGCCAGCGGCCACATCGCCGTCTGCGATGCCCTGCACTTCCAACTCGTGCATGCCTACGAAATCCGCGATCTGCTTGAAGCTGATCGTGGTGTTGTCCACCAGCCATACGGCTGTTGCCTTGGCCATAAGCGGTTTTGCCATCAGCCCGTCTCCTATAAATACATCTGTCCCGTCGCCGGAATTCGGCGGCCCCGTGATCGTGGGGCAGGTTTCCGTTGTCGGGGAACTTGGGGCCTATATAGTCGCGGCAAGGCAAGAAGGGAAGAGGCGAATGCTCTGGCGGATTTTGGGGCTAGTTTTGTGGACGTTCAGCGCAGCGGCCGCGCTGGCCGATGGCGAAAAGGTGGGTGAATTTGACTACTATGTCCTGTCGCTCAGTTGGTCGCCCAACTGGTGCGCGCGCGAAGGCGATGCACGCGGGTCGGACCAATGCGATGCGCGCCACGATCACGGTTGGATCATGCATGGACTGTGGCCGCAATACCATCAGGGCTGGCCTGCCTTCTGCCGCACACCCGAAGCTCCGCCGTCTCGCGCGATGACCCGAGATATGGCGGATATTCAGGGCTCACCGGGATTGGCGTGGCACCAATGGAAGAAACACGGTACGTGTTCGGGTTTGTCTGCGCGAGAGTATTTCGCGCTGTCGCGACAGGCCTATGAAGGCATCGAGCGTCCGCAAGTATTCCGCAAACTGGACTCGTCGGTCAAACTGCCCGCCTCGGTGGTGGAGGAGGCGTTTCTGCAAGCCAACCCCGCACTGGACCGCGATATGATCACCGTGACTTGCAATCAGGGCTACATCGAAGAGGTCCGCCTGTGCCTGTCCCGCGATCTTGAGCCCGTCCCCTGCGGCCGTGACGTGATCAAGGACTGCACAGCCAAGGACGCGTTGCTTGATCCGATTCGTTAGAGCGTCCGGTTTTGGCACTCGCGGGCGTATTCCAGTGCCTTGGCGGTTCCCTTGAGGTCAATCGCCATCACCACTTCACCTGCCGGGTTGTAAACGGTCATCGTCCTGTTCTGAGCGATGGCGTTGATGAAACTCCGATCGGTGAAAAACACGGTCGCTCCCGGTACACGGCCCTGATTGAACCCAATTGCGGTGGCGTCAAAGCTCTTGCCGTCCAGCTCGAACCGGATCGGATAGCTTTTGCCTTGCTCGATTTCGCCCCAAGCCTTGTTGTAGACGGCGAAGTAGCCGCGATTGCCCAGCGCGTCATACCCGATGCGCACAACTGAGAGGTCCTGATACACCGTCTGGATCAGACACCCGTTGCCCAGCGCGGGGTCCATCATGATGTTCCAGCCTTCGACAAATCCCTTGTCGATGAGTTCCTGCGAAAATGCGGCAGTGGCGGTAAAGGCGGCAAACGTGAGTGCGAAAAGGCGTTTCATAACTTTGTCCAACATCAAACGGATAGGGCCACAGTCATAGTACACGTCGCGTAGAGGAGGCAAAGGCTATTCTCGGCTGGCGCGGCCGCGATTGACGACCTATGTGCATGGCGGAACCCGGCTATGCCTTGCCGGGCAGGCGCTTGAAACTCCGCTGTGGCACAATAGTTTTCGCTCTATAAACCAAGGAGCGAGCCATGCCGCAACACCCAAGAACATTCTCTCACATCGGATTGTCTGTCCCAAACGTTGACGAAGCTGTAAAGTTTTATTCCGAAGTCCTTGGTTTTTACGTGATCATGCCGCCAACGGACGTAGTAGAGGATGATACGGATATCGGTGTCATGTGTACTGATGTGTTTGGCCCGGAATGGAAAAAACTACGTATTGCGCACCTCGCGACTGCTGATCGCATCGGGTTCGAGCTTTTCGAGTTTCACGGTAATTATGTACCGGAAAACAACATCGACTTTCGCCAGAATGGCACGTTCCATTTTTGTGTCCAGGACCCGGATGTCGAAGGCCTTGTAGAAAAAATTGTGGCAGCGGGCGGCAAACAACGGATGCCGATCCGATACTATTACCCCGGAGAGAAACCATACCGCATGGTCTACGTCGAAGACCCCTTTGGCATTGTCTTCGAGATTTATAGCCATTCCTACGAATTGACCTACTCGTCGGGTGCTTACACCTGACAAGTTGGACAGAGTCTGGTGTGCAACCGGAAGAGGCGAAAGCTTTCCGGTTTCTGTCGTATTGCAATGCTCAGAGCTCTTTCCGCGCCCTCAACGCCGCCGTAATCGTCCCGTCATCCAGATAATCCAGCTCTCCGCCAATCGGCACACCCTGTGCCAGTGAGGTCAGGCGGACCTGCCCCTCCAGCTGATCGGCGATGTAATGGGCGGTGGTCTGGCCGTCGACGGTGGCGTTCAGGGCGAGGATGACCTCGGTGATCCCCTCAGCCATGACCCGATCCTTGAGGCGGGGGATGCGCAACTCTTCGGGGCCAACGCCGTCCAGCGCGGATAGGGTGCCGCCCAGAACGTGATAGCGGCCTTTGAAAACGCCCGCGCGTTCCATCGCCCATAGGTCGGCCACGTCCTCGACCACGCAGAGCTCTCCGGTCGCACGGGCCTCAGAGTCACAGATGTCACAGATATCGGTGGTGCCCACATTGCCGCAGTTCAGGCATTCGCGGGCGGTGACGGCAACCTGCTGCATGGCGTCTGAAAGCGGCGTCAGCAGCAGGGCACGTTTGCGGATCAGGTGCAGTACGGCGCGGCGAGCCGAGCGAGGGCCGAGGCCCGGCAGCTTGGCCATCAGGTCGATCAGGTTGTCGATATCGCTGTTCGAACTCACGGCGCGTGCTCCTGCAAAGGGGCCGGGCAGATGTGCCCGGCCGGTATTCCGTCAGGAGTGTCTATCAGAACGGCAGCTTGATGTCTGCTGGCAGGCCCATGCTTTCGGTCAGTTTTGCCATCTCGGCCTGAGAGCGTTCAGCCGCTTTGGTCTGCGCGTCCTTGATGGCGGCGAGGATCAGGTCCTCGACCACTTCCTTGTCGTCGCCATTGAAGATCGACGGGTCGATATCCAATCCCTTCAGCTCACCTTTTGCGGTGGCAGTTGCCTTCACGAGACCAGCACCGGATTCGCCCACGACCATGAGGTTGTTCAGCTCTTCTTGCATTTCCGTCATCTTGGTCTGCAAATCCTGCGCGGATTTCATCATCTTGGCCATGTCGCCCAGACCGCCGAGTCCTTTGAGCATAGGTATTCTCCTGTAGATCGCTTTGCCGTCTAAATACGGATGGCGTACGCGCGGCACAAGGGGCGAGGGCGCTCGCGCCTGCCGGGCCCAAGTACGCTTATGGGTGTCGGAGTTAGCTGATGGCCCGTGGCGGGCGCGGGAGTGTTTCCTTGTTGGGAAAGGATCGGGCTATTCTTCCTCGAACGGGTCCCATTCGTCTTCAACCTCGGGTAGGGCTTCGGTTTCGACTTTGGCCGCGCGCTGTTCGGGCGTTTCTATGTTCTTGATCCGGGCTTTGGGAAATTGAGCCAGAACCGCCTGCACCAATGGATGCGCACGGGCTTCGGCTTTCAACGCCTCTTCAACCGCGTTTTCCTTTTCATAGATTGTCTCACCACCGCCTTCGTTGACGACTGTGACCGCCCAGCGATTGCCTGTCCATCGCTGCAAGGCGGAACCAAGACGCTGGGCCAGTTGTGCTGAAGCGCGTTCGGTGGGTTGGAACTCGATGCGACCGGGTTGATAGGCAACCAGCCTCAAGGATCGTTTGACCTCGTCCAGCAAAACGCCATCCCGGTTTGCGCGGATCAGTTCGACCACGTGGTCGAAGGTTGGATAGCGTGCCAGAGCCGCTTGCGCATGTTGCGCCAAGGCGGCGGACGGGGCGCCCGCCCCACCGCGCGCGGGCGCGGTGTATGAAGATGCCACCGGGGCCTGCGCTTGTACCGCAGCATTCGACGGAGACGGTATCCCGCCACCCGGTCCACCATTCGGGGGTTGAGGCGCGTCTTTCAGACGTTTGACCAACTCTTCCGGGCTGGGCAGGTCGGCCACGTGGGTCAGGCGAATGACGGCCATCTCAGCCGCCATCATGGCGTTGGGCGCAGCCGAGACCTCTTCAAGCGCTTTCAGCAGCATCTGCCACATGCGAGTCAGAACGCGCATCGGCAGGGCCTCGGCCATCTGTTGACCGCGCGCTCGCTCGTCCGGGGATACGGTGGGGTCGTCGGCCGAGTCCGGCGTGATTTTGACAACGGATACCCAATGGGTGATTTCGGCCAGATCGCGCAGCACGGCCAACGGGTCCGCGCCTTCGGCATATTGCCCGCCCAATTCGGTTAGCGCGCCAGCTGCGTCGCCGCGCAGGATCATGTCCATCAGGTCCAGCACGCGCCCGCGATCAGCCAGACCCAACATCGCGCGCACCTGATCGGCACTGGTTTCCCCCGCCCCGTGGGAGATTGCCTGATCCAATAGCGAGGTTGCATCCCGGGCCGAGCCTTCAGCCGCACGGGTGATCAGCGCCAGCGCGTCATCGGCGATCTGTGCGTTTTCCGCAGCCGCGATTTTGTTGAGCAGGCCGATCATGTCTTCGGGCTCAATCCGGCGCAGGTCGAACCGCTGACATCGGGAAAGGACCGTCACGGGCACTTTGCGAATCTCGGTCGTAGCGAAGATGAACTTCACGTGCTCGGGCGGTTCCTCAAGCGTCTTGAGCAGCGCGTTGAAGGCGCTGGTCGAGAGCATGTGGACCTCGTCGATGATATAAATCTTATAGCGGGCGCTTGCGGCGCGATAGCGGACGCTGTCGATGATCTCGCGGATATCGTTTACGCCAGTACGGCTCGCGGCGTCCATCTCCATCACGTCGACATGGCGGCCTTCCATGATAGCCACGCAATGTTCGCATTGGCCGCAGGGCTCGGTTGTCGGCTTGCCCTCGCCATCGGGGCCGATGCAGTTCATGCCCTTGGCAATAATCCGCGCCGTAGTGGTCTTCCCGGTGCCGCGAATACCGGTCATGATGAAGGCCTGTGCGATCCGGTCAGCCTCGAACGCGTTTTTCAGCGTGCGCACCATCGCGTCCTGACCGACGAGGTCGGCAAAGGTTTCGGGGCGGTATTTGCGGGCAAGAACCTGATAGGCGGGGCTTGGCGTGTCGTTCATATCTGCTCTGTCGGATTCGGTTCAGGAATACAGCGTAGAGGCCCCCGCCGCCCACGTCCACAGCCGCCGTGGGCGATTTTCGGTTTGCACGGCAGATTGCCCGTCTTAAAACCGCCAGAGGAGGAGCTTCTGTGGGCCAGTTCGCAATACACTCTGTACAGGTGGGCAACGGAACCGTTGGCCTATCGCCATTGCCAGGGCGTGGTGGCGACTATGCTAAAGATTTAGATGCGGTTCGAAACTGGCAGCCGGATTTGGTAATTTCCATGACCACCGAGGTCGAGATGCTGCAAGAAGGTGCGGGCAAGTTCGGAGCCGATCTTTGCAGAGAAGCGATCGGCTGGGAGCATTTGCCGGTTGAAGATTTTGGCGCTCCTCCCGTGGCGATTGATAATGCCTGGGTCGAGGTAAGTGCATCAGCGGCTAATATCCTTACCCGTGCGGGCAAGGTGCTGGTGCATTGCCGCGGTGGTTGCGGGCGGTCGGGGATGATCGTTCTGCGCCTCATGGTCGAACACGGTGAACATCCCGACGCGGCGCTAGAACGCCTGCGCTCGGTGCGGCCCTGCGCTGTCGAAACCGATGGTCAGTTGGAATGGGCCGCGCGTCCTCTGCAGAATCGCTAGTTCAGAGCGCCACTTGTCGGTCCACTTGTTTTGCCTGCTGCAGTGCAAGGGCCGAAACCTCAAGCATGGCGCAGGGTGGGGGCGGCAACGTACCAGCGGGTCGCATGGTAAAGTCGAGGCCGAACAGCATATCCGCGTAATTGTCGAGCGCCTCAATCGAAGTGTCTGCGCTGGTGCCGCAAAAGATCCGAATCTGATCCTTTTCTGCCCGGAAGCGCGCGGTGCAGCCCTGCGCGCAATAGGTCAGTTCGCTGTTGCCATCGATCTCAAAGTCAGGAGTCGTCGCAGGGACAGCGGCTTCCATCGCCTGCACGACTGCGCGTGCCATCTGGGCCAGAGCTGGGCAGGTTTTGCCCGTCCGTTGGCACACGGTTGCAGTGAATTGGTGCGTCTTTGTCTTCCACATCATATTGCGCCCTCCGCGCGTAGGACGGGGGGCGTCGATCAGGTGTGACAGCGTGCTGACGACCTGCCCGGACACCCCGTCCGAGTTTCGGTTTTGGTTCGATGGCAGGTCTCCTGACTTGCGGGTCGTCGCTTTGCCGACCTTCCCAGCCTTGCGGCCAGTGGTACTTCGGCATTGCTCACCGCTTACAGTTGCGGGGGCAGTCTCGGACTTGGTCCATTCCGATTTCCCGGTCAGGACCGCACCGTGTTCCCTTTTCATCCCGCCCCGGTACCGGGGACGAGAACCATCACGCAATCGCTAGCGGGTGCGAGTGGCCGGAGTCAAGCGCCAGTTGGTGTGGCGAAGTGGACGCGTGGTCATTTTGAATCGGGATTGACTTGTCGGGGCAAAAAATGCCGATTGGGCGAGTGAACTAATCAGTTCAGATTGAGGGTAATATGCTGGACACTGCGCAAGCCGTACTGACAGAGAACTTTTATTTCCCTTCCGGTGACACCCAATTGGCTGCCCGGCTGTATCAGCCGGTGGGCGAGCCACAAACCGCTGTGGTTCTCCACAGCGCGACCGGCGTACCGCGGGACTATTACCAACCTTTCGCTCGTTGGCTGGCTGCCGAAAGAGGCATGGCCTGCCTGACCTATGACTATCGCGACTTTGGCCATTCGCTGAGTGTGCCCCTGAAACAGGCGCAGGCCACGATGGCAGACTGGGCTTTAATCGACATGCCCGCCGCACGAACCGAAATGCGGCGGAGATTCCCCAACGTGCGGCAGTGGAGTATTGGTCATTCCGTCGGCGGGATGCTGGGGCCAGTGCAACCTGATATCGATCAGATCGACCGTATGATCTGTGTCTGTTCCGGCCCGGTTACAGTGTCGGATCATCCCTGGCCCTATAGAGCGTTGGCATTGTTGTTCTGGTACGGCCACGCACCCTTGGCCGCCAAAGCTCTGGGCTATTTGCCGGGGAAGGCGTTGGGGTTCGGTGCGGACTTGCCTGCCAGTGTCTATTGGCAGTGGCGCAGTTGGTGCACCGCGCCGCGCAACTACCTGCCCGAAGTTGGCGTGACCCTTCCCGAAGCGGGTTGGGCGCAGACGGATACGCCCGTGGATCTGTTCGCCTTTGAGGATGACGATCTTGTGCCGCAGAAAGCGGTTTGGCGTCTGGCCGATCTGTATGGAGCGAACGCACGCCGCCATCTGTTGTCTCCGTCTGAGTTTGGCCTGCCCGAGGTTGGTCATATCGGTGCCTTCGCCCGTCGCAGCGCAGCCGTCTGGCCACGGTTAATCGACTGAACATAGTCGACTGTTGAATGCGAATTTTTGGGGGAAATGAAGTGAGAGGTTGGACATCGACCCAAGCGGGGCTCGTTGTGGCTGCTTCCTTCCGGACCTGACCAGGTTGGCGAGGCGCTCGCCCGCGCCAACCTCTCAAGGCCGATATAGGGAATGGCCGGGGAAAAGACAACCCGTCAGAACGTCAATCGGATCAGCAGAAAGCCGTCATCGTCTTCTCCGATCACATGCGGTTTATACTCTGCTAATTCTTCCAGATGTGCTCGGGCCATGGGGCCGGTGCGCAGCAGCGCTGTTGCGCCGGGCAGAGATGTCAGGTGAAAGGGGCGAGCAGAGTGTTGCAATGGGTCTTGCGGCAAGGCGCCAGACAGGTAGTCCAACAATATGCGCTGGATTGGCAGTACGGGTAGAGCTACGGTCTCTGCCTGTTTGACAAAGGGGAAGTGGCCGCCGCCATTGGCGCGGTAGTTGTTCAGCGCAACGACAAAGCGCTGGCCGGGGGTCAGCGGGCGGCCACCGAGCTGGATATAAGAAATTCGTCGATGAGCGGGGTCGGTCAGGCGTCCACTGGCCTCATAACGAGGAGGCTGTGACAGGTCAATCTGGTAGGTAAGTCCAAGCAATACATCAAAATTATGCCCTGCGCGATTGGAAGGGATCAGTTCGGATTCGTGCACCGGCGTGATCTGGTTGTAAACTCCTGCGGACATTTCCAACCAATCAACGACCTGCTCGGCGGTCACTACCACGGCCTGCAATTCGTTAGGGAACAGATACAGATCGTTGACGTGACGCAGGCACAGCTGACCAGAGGGGACATCGGTAAAATGTCTGGGGCCTGCGCGCCCTCCGAACTTTGCGGGCGCGGATGCAGACAGAATGGGCAATTCGGCAAGTGGTGTCCCGCGCAGATAAGGGCGCAGGGCCGCCGCTTGGGCCGCCGCGGCTAGGGTAAGACCCCGGTCAGGCACGCAGAAGCTGAAATAGCTGTGGAGAGGAAAATCGCTATGGCCTACGGGTCGCGCTGCGCGGCGGCGCGTTTCTGAATGCGCTGCAGAGAATAGGTGTGCCAGCTTAGGGTCTTCTGGGATTGGGGCTGGCGGTCCACTTGCTACCGCAGGACAGACAGATCGCAATTCGGTCTCGAGATTCTGCACCGCCCATTTTCCATTGTCCATGCGGTGTAGAATCAGGTCAATCACCCCCAGGTTTGATCCCGCTGCACCGGGCATGACCACGGGCTTTCCGTGCACCCGGCCCAATGTGGCGTCTACATGTTCTAGGCCTTCATGCGCCTGACCCGGCAATGTCAAATGTGAGTGCCCTGCAATCAATGCATCGATGCCTTCGATGGCAGCAAGTGGGATAATCGCGTTTTCCAGATCCGGTTCCGGGTCAGCCGCCCCTAGGCCTGTATGCGCCAAGACAAAGATCAAGTCGCAGCCCTGTGCGGACAATTCCCGCACCTTTTGCCGGGCGCAGGACAATATATCTTCCGCAACGACTTGGTCCTTGAGCCGATGCGCTTCCCATTTCGTGGTTTGCGGTGGCAGCACCGAGAACACACCGAACTTTAGTGATATTCCTTGGTCTTCCTGATTGGTCGCCCGGGTGAGAATAACCTGATCCTGCCAAGCAGAGCCCACATCCTGGCGGTGTAAATTGCTGCAAATCACCGGGCAGGCGGCGTCGGCGATCACGCGATCCAGATCATCCAGACCAAAGCTAAAATCATGGTTCCCCAGCCCGATGGCGTCGTAGCCAAGATCGTTGAACGCCGTCATCAGGATATGCGGGGCATTTGCCGATTCAACAGCCCATTCGCCGACGGGTGTTCCTTGCAACGAGTCTCCGTTGTCAAACAACAGCACGATTGCGCCATCCGCCTCAGCTTCATCTCGCGCAGCGCGGATCAGAGTGGCCGTTCGGCTGAGGCCGATCGTGGGGTCCACCCTATCGGAATAATAGTCGAAGCCCTGAAGGTTCATATGCAGATCGGATGTCGCCAGAATCCGGATCTTTAGCGAGGTGCGCGATGGGGGAAGAGAACGTGGCAAACTTCTACTTTTGGCAGTTATATGTTAGGCATTTTCTCCAAAAAGTATAATAAGTGCAACTTGTAACGCGGACCTGCGATCATTTGACGGCCTCACGTTTCCGGACATCGAGAAATGCCATTGCACTGTCGCGGCAGCCGTGGCAGCCCTGTGCCAACGTTCCAGAGGATTTTCGATGAAACACGCAGAACTTGTGACGTTTGGCAGCTCGGGGCTGGATCGCGCGGCGCATATTCGCGGTGATGTCGAGAAATTGGCTCGGGTACGTGCACATCCAAAGGCGTCCTGCCTGTTGCTGTGGCGTGGCAAACCGCTGGTTCAGGGGGAAGGTCTGGATCAGCTGGGGCTCATTCCCATGTCGCACGGGTTGGTCGAAAGCGGGCCCGGCGGCAGCATCGAAGAGCCTGTGTTTCTGGGTCTTTCAGACGGCGAACCGGTCTTTGCTCTGGATATTTCGAACTGGTCGCCCGAGGGGATGGATATGTCGCAGATCGGCGGCTTTGTCGATCCGTCCGAACAGCAGCATCCGGACTTGCCCCAAGGACATGTGTTTGCCGAGTTGCGCCGGATCATGACCCGCTTATCCGCCCGTGATGCGGAACTGGCCGCAGCGGCCAAGGCAGTTATCGGCTGGCACGAAACCCATCGGTTCTGCGCGCGCTGCGGTGCCGCCAGCGAGGTCTCGCAGGCCGGATGGCAGCGCAGCTGTCCAGAGTGTGGTGGTCAGCATTTCCCGCGTACCGATCCGGTGGTCATCATGCTGATCACCCACGGGGATTCGGTGTTGGTTGGCCGGTCACCGGGGTGGCCCGAGGGGATGTACTCGCTGCTGGCCGGTTTTGTTGAGCCCGGTGAGACACTTGAGGCGGCGGTAAGGCGTGAGGTGATGGAAGAGGCAGGGGTACCCGTTGGCACGGTCAGCTACCTGTCCAGTCAGCCTTGGCCGTTTCCGGCATCGCTGATGTTTGGCTGCGCTGGAGAAGCGCTGTCACGCGAGATCACCCTTGATCCAGTGGAAATCGAAGATGCAATGTGGGTTAGCAAACCTGAGATGCTGCAGGCCTTTGCCGGGGAGCACCCAAAATTGCTACCGGCTCGTAAGGGGGCCATAGCGCATTTCCTGCTGCAAAACTGGCTTGCGGATACGCTGGACTGACAAGATACTGAACCACTAGGGACGAAAACCACGAACCGCCATGCAGTTTACAGCGCGCGAAGATATTGAGGCCCCGATCAATTCGGTGTTCGAAATGGTTGCCGATTTTGAACGCTTTGAACGTATGGCGATGCGCCGCGGTGTCGAGGTGCGTCGGCTATCGGGCCATATGGGAGTCGTGCCGGGAACACAGTGGGAAACCGAATTCAAGCTACGCGGTAAGCCGCGTCATGTTGCGATCCAAATGGCCGAGTGTGAACCACCGTCGCATATGAGGTTTGAAGCGTCCAGCAAGGGTATGAACGGGATGACGACCGTGGAGTTTCTGGCTTTGTCGCAGCGCCGTACCCGCCTGAACATTCAGATGTCGCTTGCCGCCAAGTCTCTGCCCGCTCGGCTGTTGCTGCAATCGCTGCGGCTGGGTCAGGCGCGATTCCGGCGTCAGTTTCAGATGCGGCTCAGCGAATTTTCCCGAGAAATGGAAAAGCGCCACCTGCATGGCAGCTGACTGACTCGAAACACCTTTGGGCCTATAGTTTCAAATCAGGCAGCTCTTAACCAACTGTTACCCACGCGGCTCGGCGGCGGGGTAGACGCCCAGCACTTCGACGTTGGTGGTGAAATGCTCCAGTTCGTCCATCGCGAGTTGCACGTTTCGGTCATCGGGATGGCCGACGATATCGGCGTAGAACTGAGTTGCAGTAAAGGAGCCGTCGACCATATAGCTTTCCAGCTTGGTCATGTTGATGCCATTGGTGGCGAAGCCCCCCAACGCTTTGTACAGAGCCGCAGGAATGTTGCGAACCTGAAACACGAAGCTGGTGATCATGCCATGGGGGCCACGTCGGGACAGGTCTGCTTCGCGGGACATGACCAGAAAGCGGGTGGTGTTGTTGTCCTGATCCTCGATATGGCGGGCCAGCACGTTCAGACCATAGATTTCTCCGGCCAGTTCGCTGGCCAGTGCCGCCGAATGCAGTTCACCTTGCTCCGAGACCTCACGCGCTGCGCGGGCATTGTCGGGGCTGACGCGGCCGCGGATGTTGTGCTCTTTCAGAAAGCCCGCGCATTGCGGCAACAGAACCAGATGAGAATGCGCCTCGGTGATATCCTCAAGCGTTGCGCCCGGAACGGCCAGCAAGTTGATATGCACACGCACGAAGGCTTCGTCGATGATGTGCAACCCACTGTGGGGCAAAAGCCGGTGAATGTCGGCGACCCGGCCATAGGTGGTGTTTTCGACCGGCAGCATTGCCAGATCTGCCTCACCTGACCGTACCGATTCGATGACATCCTCGAACGTGCGGCAGGGCAGGGCTTCCATATCGGGGCGGGCATTGCGGCAGGCCTCGTGACTATAGGCGCCGGGTTCTCCCTGAAATGCGATACGTTTGGTCATTTGGTCGATTCCGTGCAACAAGTTCCAGAATTGGGCGTTTAGTCGCGGTGTCTATACCTTGCCTCTTGCAAGGGGAAGCCTTAGACACCCCGAAGACAGCTAAATGGACTCGCGATCAATGTTCGACACGATGACAGTTACCAAGGCCGCAGCAGGCCTGTTTGGCACCTTCCTGGTGCTGCTTCTGGCCAAATGGGGTGCTCAGGTTCTTTACCATGCGGATGGGCATGGCGAGACGGCCTCTTATATCATCGAAACCGAAAGCGCGGGTGAAAGCGCCGACGGCGAAGAGGTGGTATTCGAAGACATGCTTGCCGCCGCCGATCCGGAAAAAGGCGCTCGTGTCTTCCGCAAGTGCACCGCCTGCCACAAGCTGGAAGACGGCGCAAACGGTACAGGGCCATACCTTTACGGTGTTGTAGATCGCCCGGTTGCTTCAGCCAAAGGCTTCACTGGCTACTCCGCTTCGATGCAAGCGCATGGTGGCAACTGGACACCTGAGGCGCTGGACGCGTTCCTCGAACGCCCAAGTGCTTATATCTCGGGAACTTCCATGAGCTTTGCCGGTCTGAAAAAACCGCAAGAGCGCGCCGATCTGATTGCCTATTTGCAAACTATCGGCAACTGATCCCTTGGTCAGTCACTGAAATTCAAAGCCGCTGCCCCGTGCAGCGGCTTTATTTTTGCCTAACTACATCTTCACAAAGCGTTCACGCATTCTAAACTTGAACCTGACAGTGCTGGTCATTTAGCTGGCGCGTACAACATTAAAGAGACAGGCGAAGCAGGGGATGATCAATATGAGATCCAACACAGTTTCCGTTCAGGCGCGCGCATTGGATTTCAGTCGCTGGATACATGCCTTGGCGATCGGGTTCTTTCTGGTTCTTCTGATGTCCACGCAGTTGCTCGCGGAAGAGAAGATCATCAAAAGTCACGGATTCTCAGAATTTGGCGATCTGAAGTACCCCGAAGGCTTTGCCCATTTCGACTATGTGAACCCGGAGGCGCCGCGGGGCGGGGAGCTTTCTTATGCTGCGCAGGGCACGTTTGATAGTTTCAATCCGTTCACGCGGCAGGGCCGTGCCGGGGTGCGGTCAGCGGATCAGTACGAATCCCTGTTGGTTCCGTCCTATGACGAACCTGCATCTTATTACGGTTTGCTGGCGGAAAGCCTTGAATACCCCGAAAGCCAGGATTGGGTGATCTTCAACATGCGGCCCGAGGCTCGGTTCTCGGATGGTACACCGGTGACGGCTGAAGACGTCGTATTTTCTCATAATTTGTTGCTGGATCAGGGGCTGAAATCTTACGCAGACGCCGTGCGCAAACGTATCCCGCGCGCCGAAGCGCTGGATGAGCATCGGGTTAAATTCTATTTTGCGCCGGACATCCCGCGCCGGGCTTTGATCTCGCAGGTGGGCGGGACGCCGGTGTTTTCCAAAGCGTGGTTCGAAGCGGATCCAGAAAATCGCCGTCTGGATAAGTCACGCCTCGTGCCGGGGATTGGGTCAGCGCCCTATGTGCTGGACAGCTACGACATAAATCGCCGTATCGTTTACAAACGTAACCCCGACTATTGGGGCGACGACATCAACGTGAATGTCGGTCGAAATAACTACGAAACCATCCGTATCGAATACTTCAGCGACTCGATTGCCGCGATGGAGGGATTCAAGGCGGGCACTTTCACGCTGCGGCAGGAGAACAACTCGAAAAGCTGGGCCACGGCTTATGATTTTCCAGCGATTTCGAATGGCAATGTGATCCGCGCCGAACTTGAGGACGGAAGCGTGCCAACGGCCTCGGGTTTCATCATGAATCTGGATCGACCGCAGTTCCAAGACCCTCGCGTGCGTGAAGCAGTTCAACTCGCCTACAATTTCGAATGGACCAACGAAAGCCTGCAATACGGCTTGTTCCAACAACGCAGTTCATTCTGGGAGGGGACTCATCTTGAGGCAACCGGCCTGCCTGAAGGACGTGAGTTGGAGGTGCTTCAAGCACTGGGCGATGCGGTAGATCCGGCGGTTTTGACCGAGGAACCGATCAGCGCTCATGAATCCCGCCCCGCCCGCCAGAATGACCGCCGGAACCTGCGCGCGGCGATGCAGCTGCTGGATGAGGCTGGTTGGCTTGTGGGAGACGATGGCATCCGCCGGAATGAAAACGGTGAGGTGCTGTCGATCGAATTCCTGTCTGATCAGCCGACTCTGGACCGGATTATTCAGCCCTTCGTCGACAACCTGCGCGCCATGGGGATTAATGCCAACTACAACCGTGTCGATAACGCCCAGTTCACCCTGCGCCGCCGGGACCGGGATTTTGACATGATCGTTGGCGGCTACCCGACATCGCTGCAGCCTTCGACCGGCCTGTATCAGCAGTTCGGGACGGAGGCGGCCTCGTATTCCGTATTCAACCCGTCAGGCGCGCACGGCCCCGACATTGAACCGTTGATCGACAACATTGTGGCTGCAACCGAAAGCGAGGAACTCTTCGCCAATGTCCGGGCTCTGGACCGAGTTTTGCGTGCCAAGCGGATCATGGTGCCGACATGGTATCTGGGAAAATACTGGGTCGCCTATTGGGACATGTATGAATACCCCGAAAACCTGCCGCCATATGCGTTGGGTGTGGAAGACCTCTGGTGGATCAACGCCGAGAAAGAAGCCGAGTTGAAATCGTCAGGCGCGTTGAGGTAATCCGCCCCCATGGGAGCATATATTCTAAGACGCCTGTTGCTGGTCATCCCAACCCTGCTTGGGATTATGATCGTCAACTTCACGCTGGTTCAGTTCGTCCCCGGCGGCCCGATTGAACAGATCATCGCCCAGATGGAAGGCGGCGGTGACGTATTCGAAGGCATCGCCGGTGGCGGCAGCGATATCGAGCAGCAAACCGGCGGCGCCAACGACCGTTATGTCGGCGCGCGCGGCCTGCCGCCTGAATTCATCGAAGAATTAGAACGAGAATTCGGCTTCGACAAACCTCCGGTCGAACGATTCCTCACCATGATGGGCAACTACCTGACGCTGGATTTCGGCGAGAGCTATTTCCGCTCAATCAGTGTGACCGATCTGGTGCTTGAAAAGATGCCGGTCTCGATCTCGCTGGGCCTATGGTCGACGCTGATTGCCTATCTGGTTTCGATCCCGCTGGGCATTCGCAAAGCTGTGAAAGATGGATCGCGGTTCGACACTTGGACCAGCGGCACCATCATTGTGGCCTATGCCATCCCCGGCTTTCTGTTTGCGATCCTGCTGCTGGTGCTGTTTGCCGGTGGGTCTTACTGGCAGATCTTCCCGCTGCGGGGGCTGACATCGGACGACTGGGACAGCCTCAGCCTGTTTGGCAAGATCATCGACTATTTCTGGCACATCACCCTGCCAGTCATTGCCCTGACGATTTCGGCCTTTGCGACGCTGACCCTACTAACCAAGAACTCGTTTTTGGATGAGATCAAAAAGCAGTACGTGATGACCGCCCGCGCCAAGGGCTTGAGCGAGGGCAAGGTGCTGTACGGTCACGTCTTCCGCAACGCCATGCTGATTGTCATTGCGGGTTTCCCGGCGGTGTTCATCGGCGTGTTTTTCGGAAGCTCTATTATTATCGAGACGATTTTCTCGCTGGACGGTCTGGGCCGTCTGGGGTTCGAGGCCGCCGTGGCTCGCGACTATCCGGTGATTTTCGGTACGCTGTTCATCTTCGGCCTGATGGGGCTGGTCGTCGGTATCGTCAGCGACCTGATGTACGTGCTGGTTGACCCGCGCATCGATTTCGAAAAGCGGGAGGGGTAAATGGCACTGTCCCCACTCAACCAGCGCCGTTGGCGTAATTTCCGCCGCAATGGTCGGGCCTTCTGGTCGCTGATCATCTTCTCGGTGCTGTTCGGCCTGTCGCTGTTTGCCGAATTCATCGCCAACGACAAACCGATCCTCGTGAAATACCGGGGTGAGTTCTACACGCCGATCTTCAACTTCTATGCCGAGACGGAATTTGGCGGCGATTTCCAGACCGAAGCGATCTATCGTGACCCTGAGGTGCAATGCCTGATCGACAGCGGGGGGCTTGAGGACTGTTTCGACGACCCCGAAGTCATCATTGATGAGATTAAGGCTGGAACGTTTGAAGCAGAAGGTTATGAACGCGGCTGGGCGATCTGGCCGCTGATTCCCTACTCCTTCAATACCAGCGTGGATCGTCCCGGTGCTGCACCATTGCCGCCCAATGGACAGAACCTGCTGGGCACAGACGACACCAAACGCGATGTTCTCGCCCGCGTGATTTATGGCTTCCGCCTGTCGATCCTTTTCACCTTGATGGTTACTGGCGTGGCCAGCCTGATCGGCATCTTTGCCGGGGCCATTCAGGGCTTTTTCGGCGGCTGGCTCGATCTTGTGTTCCAACGGATTATCGAGATCTGGTCCGCCACACCGTCGCTTTACGTGATCATCATCATGTTTGCCATTCTGGGACGAAGTTTCTGGCTGCTGGTGGCGCTTATGATCCTGTTCAGCTGGACCGGATTGGTGAGTGTCGTCCGGGCCGAGTTCCTGCGCGCGCGCAACCTCGAATACGTCCGCGCCGCGCGGGCGCTGGGTGTGGGCAACATGACGATCATGTTCCGTCACATGCTGCCCAACGCGATGGTGGCGACGCTGACTTTCATGCCTTTCATCGTGACCGGCACAATCGGTGGTCTGGCCTCACTGGATTTCTTGGGCTTCGGTCTGCCGTCTTCGGCCCCGTCGCTGGGCGAGTTGACCTTGCAAGCCAAACAGAACTTGCAGGCCCCGTGGTTGGCCTTCACCGCCTTTTTCACCTTTGCCATCATGCTGTCGCTGCTGGTCTTCATCTTCGAAGGCGTCCGCGATGCGTTTGATCCCAGAAAGACCTTCTCATGAGCCTTTTGGATGTGAAAAACCTCAAGGTCTCGTTCAAGCAGGACGGGCAGATCAGCGCAGCGGTCAAAGGAGTGTCCTTCACCGTGGATCGGGGCGAAACAGTTGCGTTGGTGGGTGAATCCGGCTCGGGGAAATCCGTCACGGCGCTTTCAACCGTATCGCTGCTGGGTGACAGCGCCATTGTTGAAGGCTCGGTCACGTATGACGGTGACGAGATGATAGGTGCCTCGCCGGACAAACTGATGGATGTACGCGGCAACGATATCAGCTTTATCTTTCAGGAGCCGATGACCTCGCTCAACCCGTTGCACACGATCCAGAAGCAAATGGCCGAGTCACTGGCGCTGCACCAGGGGCTGACTGGGAGTGCCGCGCGGGAACGCATTGTGGAGCTTCTGACCAAGGTAGGTATTCGCGATCCGCGCGAGCGGTTGGACAGCTATCCGCATCAACTCTCGGGCGGGCAGCGGCAGCGCGTTATGATCGCCATGGCGCTGGCCAATAAACCGGACATTCTGATCGCGGATGAGCCCACAACAGCACTGGATGTGACCATTCAGGCACAAATTCTGGACCTGCTGGCCGAGTTGCAGAAATCCGAGAACATGGGGATGCTGTTCATCACCCACGATCTAGGTATCGTGCGGCGCATCGCCGACCGTGTCTGCGTGATGAAGGACGGCGAGATTGTCGAGACTGGTGCGACCGCCGAGATTTTCAAAAACCCGCAGCACCCCTATACGCGCAAACTGCTTGGGGCCGAACCCTCGGGACAGCCGGATCCGGTTGCCTCTGACGCCGAAGAGGTAGCCCGGACAGATCACCTCAAAGTCTGGTTCCCGATACAGCGTGGATTTCTGAAACGCACCGTCGGTTACGTGAAGGCTGTAAACGACGCCACGCTCAGTGTGCGCGCCGGTGAGACGCTGGGGATCGTCGGAGAAAGCGGCTCGGGTAAGACCACACTGGCGCTGGCTATCATGCGGCTGATCGCGTCCGAGGGCGGTATCACCTACCGCGATCAGGACGTTCGCCGATGGTCCACGCGCGAGTTGCGCCGTCTGCGCAAAGATATGCAGATCGTGTTTCAGGACCCGTTCGGCAGCCTCAGCCCGCGCATGACCTGCCAGCAGATCATTGCTGAGGGGCTGGCCATTCACAAAGTCGACCCCCATCGCGCCCCGCGCGAGCTGGTGGCAGAAGTGATGACCGAAGTTGGTCTCGACGCGGCTGCGATGGATCGGTATCCGCATGAGTTTTCAGGCGGGCAGCGTCAGCGCATCGCAATTGCGCGAGCCATGGTCTTGCGACCTAAGCTACTGGTGCTGGACGAGCCCACCAGCGCGCTGGACATGACGGTGCAGGTTCAGATCGTAGACTTGCTGCGCGATCTGCAGCGGAAATACGGGCTGGCCTATCTGTTCATCAGCCACGACCTGAAGGTCGTGCGTGCCATGTCACACAAGGTGATCGTCATGCGAAACGGCGATGTCATCGAGATGGGCGCGGCTGAGGAGTTGTTCGACAACGCTCAGACCGATTATACCCGCGAACTGATTGCGGCCGCAGGGTAGGGCGGGTCGAAACCCGCCCGGTTTGGGTTAAAGACCCAGACTCTTTGCAATTTTGTTGAACTTGCTTTTCGCAGCATCACCCTTGACCTGTTTTTCGGGCTTGTGTCGATACCACTCGGTTTTGTCCGGCATGTACCGTTCCCAGATTGTTCCATCCGGGGCTGTGACGAATTCCCAGCATTCTTCGTAGGGTTCAGATTTGGTTTGCCCGTCTTCCGGCCAGTACCAGATCGTTTCATTGCACAGGCGACCTTTGGTCGTGACGAACCACTTTCCGACACCAACAGCGGTCCCCTTTTTGTTTATTCCTTTGTACTCACCGCCCGGTCCCCAATAGGCATGCCCACCACTGTTCCAGTTTGAGGTTTTGCCCGAATATAGCTGCGCAATTGTCTGAGGATCGGTTTTCTTCGCTCCCTTTGGTTTTTTATCAGCCAGCGCACTGCTTGTACTGGATATCAAGAGACCAAGAACTGCAACTGTGTACAGGATTGTTTTTGAAAACGTCATAACAAAGGCTCCTTTCTAATCTTCATTAAAAAAGTGGGGCATGCCCCGGGATTACTTCTGGCCGACGGAACGGCCAGAAGATTTATTGAAGTTTCAGTGAGCGTTGGCTGTCTCGCGTGATGCGCTTTTCGGCACCGGCCCGCGGAGTTCTTCGTAGTGATCAAAGCTCAGCTTAACCCAGCCAGTGCCGCGTGTGGCGCTGGCCAGGGTTCGGTGCAACTCGTCTTCAGCAACTGCCGGCAGTTGGGCATTGAAAATCTCCCAGCCGGAAGCGTTGGGGTTGCCTTCAAAGCCCAGTACCTGCCCTTGCAGCGAACTGATGGTCGGAACCAGATCTCCCACGAAATCCGAGGGCAAGTGGATCTCGGCATTCAGGATCGGTTGCAGGACCACTGGCTTCGCCTGCGGCAGGGCTTCGCGCACGGCGTTCTTGCCCGCGGTGCGGAAGGCGTAGTCCGAGCTGTCCACATTGTGGTGTTTCCCATCACTCAGCGTGACTTTGACGTCGACCACCGGGAACCCCTCGGGACCCTGTGCAAGCGCGTCTTTGGCGCCGTGCTCTACCGACGGGATATAGTTCTTGGGCACCGCGCCGCCCTTGACGATCTCCTCGAACTGGAACCCCGCCCCGCGCGGCATCGGTGCGATTGAGATCACCACGTCGGCAAACTGACCTGCACCGCCGGATTGCTTGCGGTGACGGTGGCGGTGTTCGACGGGTGTGCGGATGGTTTCGCGATAGGCGGTCTCGACCACGTCAGTGGCGATTTCGATCCCGAAATCCTCATCTAGCTTAGCGGTTACACGCCGCATATGCTGCGGACCTTGCGAGCCAAGTACGGCGTGACCGCTCAGTTCGTCCTGCATCAGGTGCAGGCCGGGATCGATCTCGACCAGACGGTGCAACGCGTTGGACAGGCGTACGTCGTCGCGTTCATGCGCGGGCGAAACGATCTGCCGATGCGCTGCCGGGTGCGAAGCCGCCCACTCGGGCAGCGGTGTCGCCGAGGCACTGTCATAGAGGTTGCCTGGATTCAGATGGTCGGATTTCACCGCCAGCCCGATTTGCCCGGCGGGTAGATCTGATATTTGCGTCTTGGCATCCAGCGTTGTCAGGTTGCCGACGGTTTCCCCACCTAGATTCTCATGCGCTTTTACGCCATCGCCCAGCCCTCGCAGCACGACGATCTTGCCAATGTGTTTCTTCACATCCGCAAATCCGGCGATGGCCCGGGCGTTCTCCGCCGCCTCATCGCGCCCGGCAGCGATATCGAATTCCGGAGCCTCATGCCTTAGGGCCTTCATCAAGCGGGTCAGGCCATTGCCATGGCTGGCAACCCCCAAACAGGCGGGGATCAATTGATGGTTCTGCAGCACCTGCGCGGCTAGATCATAGATTTCGGCACTGGGCGGCTGCTTATCTTCAATCAGTTGCTCCAACAGATGGTCGTCGAAATCCGACAGGGTTTCCAACAACTCAGTGCGGGCTTCCTGTTCGCGGTCTTCGACGGACTGAGGCAGTTCGATCAGGGCAGAGGGTTGCCCCTCCTGGTATTTCCATGCCCGTTCCGAGATCAGATCGACCGCGCCGATGATCGTATCACCTTCGCGGATCGGAACTTGCCGCAGGGCGATGTGGTTTGTGCAGTAAGTTTGCAGCGCAGCGATGATGTCGCGGATGCGGCCGTTTGGGCTGTCCATGCGATTGATGAACAGGAAACAGGGAATGCCGGCCTCTTCGACCAATCGCAAGTAGGGTGCGCACAGAACGGCGGCGTTCGGGTCGGGTGGCACGACCACCACGGCAGCGTCCGAGATTGCCATGGCAGGACCGACATAAGCCAGATTGTCACCGCCGCCATCCACATCGATGGCGCACCATGGCTCGTCCAAGTAAGAAAAACCGTGCAAATGCACGGTTCCGGATACGTCGAATGTTGTAGGCCGCCCGTCGAGGCGGCTGATAGCCTCGACCAGAGTGGTTTTGCCCGATTGGCTGGGGCCGAGGACGGTGAAAACGCGCATGAGTGCTGTCCCTCTTTCAAATTGCAGTTCACCTGCACGAAAAGGGTAGCCTCACGCGGATGCGCCGGCGTAATTGTCTGATACTCGGCCTGCCTCAGGAGCGGGCGAAGCGTCGCCCACCCTGCAAGTTTGTGAAAAACCGACCCGTCGCGTCAAGTCCTGACCTCTCGAGGGGTCAGATTGCTGAGCTGTGGCCGGCTTTGCTTAGATCATAGGCATCGAAACTGCGGGCGATCATTCGGGTCAGCGGACGTGCCTCGGGTGGGATGAACAGGCCATCCTCGGTGATCCGCAGCAGGCCGTCAAAGGCCGCGTTTGCATCCTGGTACATCCCTTGCAGCTCAGTCGCTTTAATGTCGTGATCGCGCAGAATTTCGGCTGAATTGATCTGGAAATCGCACATCAGCGCCTCGATCAGGCGTGCGCGCAGGATATCCTGCCCTTTGAACAAATGCCCGCGCGAGGTTGAGAAGCGCCCCTCGCGGATCGCCTTGGTGTGGGCCGACGTCGCGGGTGCGTTCTGGGCATAGCCCTGTGGAAAGCGCGAGATCGAGCTGGCACCGACGCCAATTAGAACTTCGGCCTGATCGTCAGTATAGCCTTGGAAGTTCCGCTTTAGCCGCCCGGCTTTCAGTGCGTGCGTCAGACCATCGTCTTGCGTGGCAAAGTGGTCGATTCCAATTTCCGCGTAATTGTCCCACATGAACAGGCGGCGGGCTGTGTCGAACAGGTCAAGCCGCTCTTCTGGGGTAGGCAGGGCGTCCGATGGGATCAGTTGTTGCCGCTTGGCCATCCAAGGTACGTGCGCATAGCCATAAAGCGCCACCCGGTCCGGGCTGAGCGACAGCAGTTTCTGTACGCTTTCCGTCATCCGTGTCTTGTTCTGGTGTGGCAGACCATAGAGGATATCGGCGTTCAGGCTGGTGATCCCGCGAGCGCGGATCATGTCCACAGCTTTGCGGGTTGTGTCATAGCTTTGGATGCGCCCGATGGTCTGCTGAATTTCATCGTCAAAATCCTGCACTCCGATCGAGGCGCGGTTCATCCCGGCTTCGGCCAGCGCGTCCAGTCGGCCCTCGTCAATCTCGTTCGGGTCGATCTCAACCGAGAATTCGGCATTCGGCCCCAGCGGCACCACGTCCAGAATCCGTGCCGCCAGATCGCGCATCAGGTCCGGGTTTAGCAGGGTGGGCGTGCCGCCACCCCAATGCAGGCGCGAAAGGGTGATGCCCTCGGGAAGGCGTGCGGCCAGCAGGTCCAGTTCGGCCTTCAACACATCCACATAGGCAATCACAGGGTTGTCCGTTTGCGTGCCCTGAGTGCGGCAGGCGCAGAACCAACACAGTCTGCGGCAGAAGGGGACGTGGATGTACAGCGACACTTCGCTGCCCGGTTTGAGTCCAGAAATCCAGTCGCCATAAAGACTTGACCCTACGTCATTGTTGAAGTGGGGAGCGGTGGGGTAGCTTGTATAACGCGGTACTTTCGCGTCAAAAAGTCCAAGCTTTGCCAATTGTGGTTTCACTATCATGGCGATACGTTTAAGGGACGGCCCGGCCATATGCTTTGACCGAGATCAAGTGGAAACGCGCATGACACCGATATTCAAGATCGACCATACGAACTGTGGAGACTGCCCCATCCGGCATCGCGCAGTGTGTGCCCACTGTGACGCGAACGAACTGGAAGAACTGGAAAATATTAAGTATTATCGCAGTTTCGAAGCCGGGCAGACGATCATCTGGTCAGGGGATCAGATGAATTTTGTCGGCTCCGTCGTGTCCGGGATCGCCTCCTTAACCCAGACGATGGAGGACGGGCGCACGCAAATGGTCGGCCTATTGCTGCCCAGCGATTTTGTCGGCCGGCCGGGGCGTGATTCTGCGCCCTATGATGTGCAGGCAACCACCGATCTGGTCATGTGCTGTTTTCGCAAGAAGCCCTTCGAAGAGCTGATGAACACCACGCCGCATATCGCGCATCGCCTGCTGCAGATGACGCTGGACGAGTTGGATGCGGCGCGCGAATGGATGCTGGTGCTGGGGCGCAAGACGGCGCGAGAGAAGATCGCCAGCCTGCTGTCGATCATCGCCCGACGCGATGCGTCGATCAACCAAAAGGGTAATACCGGCCCGATCGTGTTCGATCTGCCCCTGACTCGCGAGGCGATGGCGGATTACCTCGGTCTGACGCTGGAAACAGTCAGCCGTCAGATTTCGGCCTTGAAAAAGGATCAGGTCATCCTGCTGGAGGGCAAGCGTCACGTTACGATTCCCGATATGGGGCGTCTGATGGAAGAGGCCGGTGACGACACGGATGGCGGGTTTCTGGTCTGAAGAATCTGCTGCGTGACTGCGCCTCGCCCTCGTGCTTTACTGAGCCTGAGTAGAGATAACCTCAGGAGTAAGTCATGGTATTCAGTAGCATTCTGGCGATGCTGTTCATTGGCGCAGTCGCCGGATGGCTGTCGGGCAAGATCACGGAAGGTCGCGGATTCGGCCTGATCGGAAACATCATTGTCGGCATTGTCGGAGCGTTTCTCGCCGGTTTGATTTTTCCCGCGCTGGGATTTTCTGTTGGAGGAGGCCTCTTCTCATCCATCCTGTTCGCTACGATCGGCGCGGTGATCTTGTTGTTCCTGATTGGCCTTGTGAAAAAGTAAAACCGCCCCTCGGGGCGGTTTCCTTGACTGTATTCCTTAGTGGGCCAGAAACACCGGGACCGAGGCCTGTTCCAACATGTTTCGGGTTGCTCCGCCCAGAATAGCTTCGCGGAAGCGCGAGTGGCCATAAGCCCCCATCACGATCATGTCGGCCTCGGTGTCCGCGGCGTGCCGGTTCAGGATATCCGATACACGGGTCATGGTTTTGCTGAGTACGTCAATCTCGCATTTCACACCGTGGCGCGCAAGCATCTGTGACAGCATTCCACCAGGGTCCGACCGGTCGGGACCATGTCGCGGCGGGTCGATCACGACGATGCGCGCCAGATCGGCCTCGATCAGGAAGGGTAGGGCGCGGCGAATGGCCCGCATGGCTTCGACGCTTTCGTTCCATCCGATCAAGATCGTGCCGGGGCGCGCAAAGGGGGTCGCATCCTCCGGAGTGACCAGAACGGGCGCATGGCCTTCGAACATGGCGGCCTCAATGATTGGTTCGGCCTCGGCACCGCGATCTTTTCCATAAGGCTGTGGCAGGACGACTAGGTCAGAGAACCTGGCTCTGTGCGCTACGTGACGTCCGATGTCCGCGATTTGCGCGACACCGTTTTCTGCTGACCAACGGGTTCCTGTCTTGCCAAGGTAGTTCTTGGCGTAGCTGAGGATTTCGTCCGCTTCGGCATTTGCACGGCTCAGCGTTTCTTGCAGGATCAGTGCATTTGCCCCGGCATAATAATATCCGGTCTGGCTGCGGTCGACGCCGAGACAGAGAGCCTCGACATGTGCGTCCTGCGATGTTGCCAAGGCGGCGATCTGCGCCAGAGCCGAGTCGACCTGTTGTGTGTCCGTCATGACGGTGAGAAGAGATTTGTAAGCCATTTGGACCTCTTGCCTTGAGAGCTCATCCACCTGCGGCTCTATGGCCCAGCTGTCAATTTACGATTGTCACAGAATTCAGGCTATTGTCTTGACACAGATCAAAGCAATTCTGGCCTCTGTCCGACAAAACAGCGGCCAGTCAATAAGGTCCTGCGACACAAAAGAATCACGCGGGGCATGGCAAAGGGACGCAATATGTCAAATTACATCAAGCTGATCGTGCTTGGTCTGGTCGTGGTATTTGCCGCGATCGGGTCCAACTATGCACGCGATTTGGCGTATCAGGTGCACGCAATTCTGGTGATGCTGATCGCCGGTGGTTTGTTCATCTGGACGCTGAGAAATACTGAAGAGCCAGATATTCTTGTCGATCGCTCGGCCGAGTACATGGATGACGTGATCCGCTATGGCGTGATCGCGACCGCCTTTTGGGGCGTGATCGGGTTCATCGCGGGCACATTCATTGCCTTTCAGTTGGCCTTTCCGGCGCTGAACTTTGAATGGGCGCAGGGATATTTGAATTTTGGCCGTTTGCGTCCGCTGCACACCTCGGCGGTGATTTTTGCCTTCGGCGGTAACGCCCTGATCGCAACCTCGTTCTACGTGGTGCAGCGCACCAGCGCGGCGCGCCTGTGGGGTGGCAACCTGGCGTGGTTCGTGTTCTGGGGCTATCAGCTGTTCATCGTGCTGGCCGCGACCGGCTATGTTCTGGGCGGTACACAGTCCAAGGAATATGCCGAGCCTGAATGGTATGTTGACCTGTGGCTGACAGTCGTATGGGTTGCTTACCTGGCCGTTTTCCTCGGCACCGTGGTCAAGCGGAAAGAACCCCACATCTATGTGGCCAACTGGTTCTATCTGGCCTTTATCGTCACCGTTGCCATGCTGCACGTCGTCAACAACATGACCATCCCGGTCAGCATCTGGGGTTCGAAATCGGTCATCGTTTGGTCCGGCGTACAAGACGCCATGATCCAGTGGTGGTACGGCCACAACGCTGTGGGCTTCTTCCTGACTGCCGGCTTCCTGGGCATGATGTACTACTTCATCCCGAAACAAGCCGAGCGTCCGGTGTTCTCGTACAAGTTGTCGATCATCCACTTCTGGGCGCTGATCTTCCTGTATATCTGGGCCGGTCCTCACCACTTGCACTATACCGCGCTGCCGGACTGGGCTTCGACGCTGGGCATGGTGTTCTCGGTGATCCTGTGGATGCCGTCCTGGGGTGGTATGATCAACGGTCTGATGACCCTGTCGGGCGCCTGGGACAAGCTGCGCACCGACCCTGTGATCCGGATGATGGTGATCTCGGTCGGCTTCTACGGCATGTCCACCTTTGAAGGCCCGATGATGTCGATCCGCGCTGTGAACAGCCTCAGCCACTACACCGACTGGACCATTGGTCACGTGCACTCGGGCGCGCTGGGCTGGAACGGCATGATCACCTTTGGTGCGCTGTACTTCCTGGTGCCTGTCCTGTGGAAGCGTGAGCGTCTGTACTCACTGCAGATGGTCAGCTGGCACTTCTGGCTCGCCACCATCGGCATCGTGCTCTACGCCGCGTCGATGTGGGTGACCGGTATCATGGAAGGCCTGATGTGGCGCGAAGTGGATGCCAACGGCTTCCTGGTGAACTCGTTCGCCGACACCGTGGCGGCCAAGTTCCCGATGTATGTGGTGCGTGCTCTGGGTGGCGTGATGTTCGTCGCCGGTGCTCTGATCATGTGCTACAACCTGTGGATGACTGTGCGGAAAGCGCCGGCCAAAGAGGCCAGCCTGACCGTCGCGGTCCCGGCTGAATAAGGAGGGCCGGAGCAATGGCAATTCTCGACAAACACAAGATCCTCGAGACCAACGCGACCCTCCTGCTGGTGTTCAGCTTTCTGGTCGTGACCATCGGTGGCATCGTTCAGATCACCCCGTTGTTCTATCTTGAGAACACCATCGAGAAGGTGGAGGGCATGCGCCCTTACACCCCCTTGGAAATGGCGGGCCGTGAAATCTATCTGCGCGAAGGCTGCTATGTCTGCCACAGCCAGATGATCCGCCCGATGCGGGATGAGGTCGAACGCTACGGCCATTATTCGCTGGCGGCTGAATCGATGTATGACCACCCATTCCAGTGGGGTTCCAAGCGGACCGGGCCTGACCTGGCCCGTGTTGGCGGCCGCTATTCGGACCAGTGGCATATCGACCACCTGCGTGATCCGCAGTCAGTGGTGCCGGAATCGGTGATGCCGAAATACGGCTTCCTCGAACATCGCAAGATCGACGGCAAGTATATCGCCGACGTCATGAAGGCGAACGCGCTTCTGGGTACGCCTTATACCGAGGAGATGCTGGCGAACGCTCAGGCCGACTTCCGCGCGCAGGCCGACCCGGACAGCGACTATGACGGGCTGCTGGAACGCTATGGCGACAAAGTCAGCGTGCGCAACTTCGATGGTCAGCCCGAACTGACCGAGGCCGATGCGATGGTCGCCTATCTGCAGATGCTGGGCACGCTGGTCGATTTCTCGACCTTCACCCCGGACGCAAGCCGATAAGGAGGGTGTGATGGAAGAATATACTCTCTTACGGCAGTTCGCGGATAGCTGGATGCTGCTTGTACTGTTCGTCTTCTTTGTTGGCATCATCGTCTGGGTGTTCCGCCCCGGTGCCAGCAAGGAATACAAGGACACCGCCAACATCCCCTTCCGGCATCAAGACAAACCCGCCACATCCAAGGAGGCGCGGCAATGAGCAAGACACCTGAAAAACTGCCGGGCGATCCTAAGACAACCGGGCACAGCTGGGACGGTCTGGAAGAGTTCGACAACCCGATGCCCCGCTGGTGGCTGTGGACCTTTTACGTCACCATCATCTGGGGTGTGATCTATACCATCATGTACCCTGCTTGGCCTCTGGTTCAGTCGGCCACGGCTGGTGTGACCGGTTGGTCCTCGCGCGGTGAAGTGCAAGAAGAGATGGTTTCCTTCGAAGAGGCCAACGCCCCGTGGAACGCCCGTCTGGTGGAAACACCGCTGGAAGACATCTCGAAAGATGCTGAATTGCAGCAATATGCGGTGAACTCGGGCGGCGCTGTGTTCCGTACCTGGTGCGCGCAGTGCCACGGTTCGGGTGCGCAGGGTGCAACCGGATTCCCGAATCTGCTGGACGACGCATGGCTGTGGGGCGGTACGCTTGAAGATATCGAGTTCACAATCGCCCACGGTATCCGGAATGAGGAAAGCGACGATGCGCGTTATTCCGAGATGCCGGCCTTTGGTGAGATCCTCGAAAAGGAAGAGATCACTCAAGTCGTTCAGTATGTGATGTCACTGACCAATGCGCAGTCCGACGATGCGGCGGCGCAGGCGGGCAAAGTTGTCTTCGAAGACAACTGCGCGGCTTGCCACGGTGAGGACGGCACTGGCGATGTGTCTCAGGGCGCACCGAACCTGACCGATGCCATCTGGCTTTATGGCGGCAGCGAAGAGGCTCTGACCGAAACGGTCACTTACAGCCGCTTCGGTGTGATGCCCGCATGGGACAACCGTCTGACCGACGCGCAGATCCGCGCTGTCACGGCTTATGTCCACCAGTTGGGTGGCGGTCAGTAACGGCAAAAGAATACCTTCGGACGGTTTGCCGCCCGAAGGTTGAGGCACCGGCTGTTCCATCTGTTCGCGCGTTTCCTGAACAGCCGGTGCTATTACCTTAGACTAGTAGCCTGTTTCGATCCGGTCCAAAAGACCTGTCATTTCGAATAGGAACGTGAAACGCGTTTGGTTTTCTTCCACCAGTGATCCTCGGAATGCCGTTGGCGGCTCTGAGGTTTGTCGCGACCATCCGTTTGGGTGGCGACCATGAAGGTGCGTGCCAAAATCGACAACATCTGATCTCTCCTGAATATGGTGTCCACTGAATCCAAGATTGATCTTGTGGGCCTAAAATGCGACTCAATTGATATTTGGCTATGTAACTAAGGCTTACATATGGATTGGACTAAAATGCCGCCCCTCGCGTCGCTGAAGGCCTTTCACGCCTTTGCGGAAACGGGGAATGTGGTGCACGCCGGGGCGCTGCTCAATGTCAGTCACGCTGCCATTAGCCAGCAACTGCGCGCGCTTGAGAGGCATCTGGGCACGGCCTTGTTGGACCGGAGTGGGAAGTCGATGGTCCTGACCGCCGAAGGTGAAAAGCTGGCCCGCGCCCTGCATCTTGGATTTGGGGCAATTGGGGATGCCGTAGCCGATCTGATGCACTTTACCGAGGACCGACCGGTTCACGTGTCCCTGACCCCTTCGTTTGCAGCATCGTGGCTGATGCCGCGCCTGCATGCGTTTCAGACCGACCATCCCGACATTCCTCTGACGCTGGACCCTTCACCCAAGCAGGTCGATCTGCGACCGGGCGGGGTGGAAGTGGCGATCCGCTACGGTAATGGCAACTGGCCCGGTTTGAACGCAGAAATGCTGCTACAAAGCCCAATCGTGATCGTCGCGGCACCCTCATTGCTCAAGGGCAGGGAGGCGATGACGCCGGACGAGCTGAGCCAGTTGCCCTGGCTTGAGGAGCTTGGAACCACGGAAGCGTCCTCATGGCTGGCCCGGCAGGGCGTTGAGCATGGCCCGCGCGCTGGTCGGATCGCGTTGCCGGGCAATCTGGTACTTGAAGGGCTGCGTTCCGGTCAGGGGGTGAGTGTCACGGTGCGCCATTTCGTCGAGCCCGACATACAAGCGGGTCGCATTGTCGAACTATTTTGCGAACCGGACGAAGGTGGCTATTATATTGTCACCGGCGATGTTCCGCTTCGGCCCGCGGTCAAGGTTTTTGTAGGGTGGCTAAGGCGGCAAACTGGTCGCATGTGACAAAAGGTGTCTGTGCGATGCGCTTTTGACCCATGTCAAAGTGGCTATCTTTATGATCTGGGACAAGGCGCCTAATTACCAGCCACATCTGGAGCCAGCTCGTGAGCGATTCCGACCCCGCCCCCAGCCTTTATGCTGCTAGGGAGCCAATTTTTCCCCGACGCGTGTCCGGGCCGTTTCGAAACCTGAAGTGGATCATCCTAGCTGTTACGCTGGGAATTTACTATGTGACGCCGTGGTTTAGATGGGATCGGGGCCCCAGTCTGCCGGATCAGGCGGTATTGCTGGATTTGGCAAACCGCCGTTTTTATTTCTTCTGGATCGAGATTTGGCCGCATGAATTCTACTTCGTGGCAGGCCTGCTGATCATGGCCGGTCTGGGGCTATTCCTGTTCACCTCGGCGCTGGGGCGCGTATGGTGTGGTTATGCCTGTCCCCAAACCGTCTGGACCGACCTTTACATTCTGGTCGAACGCTGGATCGAGGGCGATCGCAACGCCCGACTGCGATTGCATCGTCAGGAAAAGCTGGATTTCCGAAAGGCCCGGCTGCGCGTCACGAAATGGACGGTGTGGCTGCTGATCGGTCTGGCAACCGGTGGAGCCTGGGTGTTCTATTTCGCCGATGCACCAACACTGGCCCGTGATCTGGTCACCGGCAATGCCCACCCGGTCGCTTATACCACCGTTCTCATTCTGACCGGCACAACCTTTCTGTTCGGCGGGTTCGCTCGTGAACAGATTTGTATTTATGCCTGTCCGTGGCCGCGTATTCAGGCCGCGATGATGGACGAAGACACTCTGGTCGTCGGCTATCGCGAATGGCGGGGTGAGCCACGCGGTAAAGGCAAGCGCACCGCCGATTCCGAGTTGGGCGATTGCATCGACTGTATGGCCTGCGTGAATGTCTGCCCCGTGGGCATCGACATTCGGGACGGTCAGCAGTTGGAATGCATCACCTGCGCGCTGTGTATCGACGCCTGCGATGACATGATGGCCAAGATCGGCAAACCACGCGGCCTGATTGATTATATGGCGCTGAGCGATGAGACCCGCGAGCGCGCGGGCCAGCCACCCAAGAACGTGTGGAAACACATTCTGCGGCCTCGTACGATCATGTACACAGCCATGTGGGCCGCCGTGGGCTTTGCGTTGCTATTCGCGCTGTTCATCCGCTCGGACATCGATCTGACCGTTGCACCTGTGCGTAACCCGACCTTCGTTACCCTGTCGGATGGCACGATCCGCAATACCTATGACGTCCGCTTGCGCAACAAGCATGGCGAGGATCGTCCTTTCAAACTGTCTCTGGCAGGAGACCCGGCGCTGCAGATCCAGATCGAGGGTATCGAAGGTGCCACTGTCAATGTCACTGCAGATACGGCACAATTGACCCGTGTTTACATCGTGACTGCTGGTGATACCGGCCCGGCAGCACAGGATGTGACACCAGTGCGGATCTGGGTCGAAGACCTGGAAAGTGGCGAGCGCGCTTATAAAGACACCACGTTTAACGGACGGGGGAACTGAACATGGCTGAACGTCAATTCACCGGCAAACACGCATTGGCAGTGTTCGTGGCCGCCTTTGGCGTGATCATCGCCGTGAACCTCGTCCTGGCCTACAGCGCGGTCAAGACCTTTCCGGGGCTTGAGGTCAAGAATTCATACGTCGCCAGTCAGGAGTTTAATGAGCGTCTGCAGGAACAGCAGTCGCTGGGTTGGGAAATTCGCGCTGAGGTGTCCGGTGGGCTGCTGATCCTGCATATCACCGACAAGACTGGGGCCCCGGTTGAAGTGGCCGAATTGCAGGCCGTTGTTGGTCGCGCAACCCATGTGAAAGAGGACTTCTCGCCCGACTTCACCTTTGACGGTCAGGCCTATGCGACTCCTGCCGCTTTGGGCAAGGGCAACTGGAACATCCGTCTGGTCGCAAAGGACCATGAGGGCGCAGAATTTGCGCAGCGGGTGCCGCTGTACGTGAAGGGGTAACTGAATGACGGCGCAGTTGACCTCTGGCACCGCAGCCTGTCCGGGATGCATTGCTAGCCCGGCGGAACCAGCGCGGCCGGTGCCCGAGGATGTGCAGATCGCACTGTCGCTGCCGGGCATTCATTGCTCGGCCTGTATCGCGACGGTCGAGCGCGAGTTGAATGCCCATCCCGGGGTCGAGGACGCGCGGGTCAACCTGACCCTCAAACGTGCGATGGTCAAAGCCGCGCCCGATCTGCGCGCCGCCGATCTGATCCCGGTGCTGGAACGCGCGGGGTTCGAAGCACATGAGTTGGACCCCGGTGCGTTGTCGGCCACGCAGGCGGACAAGGCCGGGCGTGATCTGCTGATGCGGCTGGCGGTGGCCGGGTTTGCCACAATGAACGTGATGCTGCTGTCGGTGTCGGTCTGGTCAGGAGCCTCAGACGCGACGCGAGACATGTTCCACTGGATCTCGGCGGCAATTGCGCTGCCGGCGATTGCCTTTTCCGCGCAGCCCTTCTTTGCGAATGCCTGGTCGGCTTTGCGTGTTCGACGCCTGAACATGGACGTGCCGATCGTGCTGGCCATTCTGCTGGCGCTGCTCACGTCGCTATGGGAAACCGCGCTGAGCGGTGAACATGCCTATTTCGATGCGGCTTTGACCCTGACCTTCTTCCTTTTGGCTGGTCGCTATCTGGACTATCGCACCCGCGCTGCCGCTCGATCTGCGGCCGAGGAACTCACGGCGCTCGAAGTGCCCAGGGCTATCAAGGTGGTAGACGGGGTTGAGGAAGAGGTGGCTGTAGCCTCGCTGGCTGTTGGCGATTTGGTCCTCGTCCGGCCCGGCGGTCGAATGCCCGTGGACGGCGAAATTGTCTCCGGCCAGTCCGAACTCGACCGGTCCTTGCTGACTGGGGAAACCCTGCCTGTCTTCGCAGAAGCGGGCCTGACCGTCAGCGCCGGTGAGGTTAACCTAACTGGCCCCCTGACGATCCGTGCGACGGCGGTGGGTGAAGACACTTCGTTGCACCGTATGGCTGATCTGGTCGCCATCGCGGAATCTGGCAGGTCTCGGTACACATCTTTGGCGGACAAGGCAGCCAAACTCTATGCGCCGGGTGTGCATATTCTGTCAGCGCTCAGCTTTCTGGGCTGGTATATCTATTCCGGCGATATCCGCACCGCGCTGAACATCGCAGCCGCTGTGCTCATCATCACTTGTCCCTGCGCATTGGGGCTGGCGGTGCCTGCAGTAACAACCGCCGCTTCGGGGCGCCTGTTCCGCAAAGGGATGCTGATCAAACACGCCACTGCTTTGGAGCGTTTGGCCGAGGTCGACACGGTGGTGTTCGACAAGACCGGCACGCTGACTTCAGGCGCGCCGGAACTGACCAATCTGGGCGATCACTCGCGCGCCGATCTTGAGGTGGCACTGGCGCTGGCCGAGGCATCGTCTCATCCATTGTCCGTTGCTCTGGCCAAATCCGCGCGGGAGGCAGGGATAAAACCGGCCCGTCTGCAAGAGATGACGGAAGTGCCGGGATATGGCACCGAAGGTATTCATCACGGTCAGCGGGTCCGTCTGGGCCGCGCGGCTTGGACCGGCGCGGAAGAGGGCGACCAGACAGCGGCATGGTTGTCGGTGGCGGGGCAGGTGCCTGTGGCGTTCCTGTTCTCGGACAGTCTGCGGCCCGGTGCAGCCGAGGCGGTTCTGGCGTTCCGGGATGCGGGCAAAGAGGTTATCCTGATCTCTGGCGACACTCAGGGCGCGGTTCAGGCACTAGCGGCGAAACTGGGTATTGAAAACTGGGTCGCGCAAGCCCTGCCGCAGGATAAGGCCGCTCGCGTGCAGAATCTCAGCAACGAGGGCCGCCACGTGCTGATGGTCGGAGACGGTCTGAACGACACCGCAGCACTTGCGGCGGCACATGTGTCGATCTCGCCAGCCTCGGCGCTGGATGCGGCGCGGGTGGCCTCGGATATCGTGCTGCTGGGTAATGATCTGGCCCCGATTGCCGATGCCTGCGATACGGCCGTCAAAGCGACCAAGCGGATTCGCGAGAACTTTCGCATCGCCACCGTTTATAATATCATCGCGGTGCCGCTAGCCGTCGCTGGTCTGGCCACACCGCTGATCGCGGCTTTGGCGATGTCGACCTCGTCGATTACCGTGTCTCTGAACGCCCTGCGCTTAAGGTAAACCGATGGAAGTTCTGGCCTATCTGATACCTATTTCCCTGTTTCTGGGCGGGGTTGGCCTTGTGGCCTTCGTGTACACGGTCCGCTCGAACCAGTATGACGATCCCGAAGGCGACGCGCGGCGTATACTCAGCGATGAATGGGACGACAAGCCCAAGCCCTGACACGTTGCGCTGAGCGCCCTTGAAATTGCCTTAATGCCCGGTTATGTCCGGCCTATCCGCTAGCAGAGAGAACCAAGCCAAATGGCAACTATGAATCCGATCCAGTTCATTCAGCAAGTCCGTGCCGAAGTTGCAAAGGTCGTCTGGCCGACCCGGCGCGAGGTGTTGCTGACCACGGTCATGGTGTTCATCATGGCGGCGCTGGCAGCCGTGTTCTTTGCGCTGGTCGATCTGGGCATTCGCGGTGGTCTGCAACTGATCCTCGGCATGTTTGGCTAAGTCGGTTAGGGCATGGCGGAAACGCCACTGCCCCCTTGCACAGCGCGCAATGTCAGAGTAGTTGACGCGGTACTATTCGGAATGGGCGTGCGGCGATTCGGGCTGCGCGCCGCTTTTTATTCCGGGTGATGTGATGGAATTTCAATGACGGCATGTCCGGCAATCAGGACGGCCAAAGGCAAACAAGGACGACAGGTTCATGGCGAAACGGTGGTACTCGGTCAGCGTTCTTTCGAATTTCGAAAAGAAGATCGCAGAGCAGATCCGCACGTCCGTGGCCGAGCAGGGCCTTGAGGACGATATCGACGAGGTTCTGGTGCCCACCGAAGAGGTGATCGAAGTACGCCGGGGCAAGAAGGTCACGACCGAACGTCGTTTCATGCCCGGTTACGTGCTGGTGCATATGGAAATGTCCGATCAGGGCTATCACCTTGTGAACTCGATCAACCGCGTCACCGGCTTCTTGGGCCCGCAGGGTCGCCCGATGCCGATGCGCGACGCCGAGGTGAACCAGATCCTCAACCGCGTGCAGGAAGGTGAAGAAGCGCCCAAGCTGATGATCACCTTCGAGGTCGGTGAGAAGGTCAAGGTCAACGACGGCCCGTTCGAGGATTTCGACGGCATGGTCGAAGGCGTGGACGACGAGAACCAGAAGCTGAAGGTCTCGGTTTCGATCTTTGGCCGGGAGACCCCCGTCGAGCTGGACTTCACGCAGGTTACGAAGCAGAGCTAATAGCCACTTCAGCAAGCTTTTCAGCGCCGCGATACCTCGAGTACCGCGGCGTTTTTATTTAAGAGCTTCTATTGCGACCGGTCGCCCAGGGATGATCGCGACGACAGTTTATTTTGCTAAGGTCGACCGGGGATCAGTTCCTGTTGTTGAAGAACAGTAAGAATGTCGAGGATTGTCGAAGGGCTGACATCTACAGAACCGTCTAGAAAAATACCAAGACCCCCCTCTCCGATCTCGCGCGGGCCGCCTTTCTCGTACTTCGGATCGAGTGACGCGAGTTCTGCAGGCAATTCAGGACACAACGGGGTTTCGTTGAGTACAAGATCCACAGCGGCCAACATCAGCTCTTTTACGGACTCGAGTGTATCGTCTTCCAGCACCTGTTCACGCTGCGCTTCAGGCGCGGTAAGCGTGAGGTCGATGAGTTTGAAGTAGGCACAATTGTCGCGCAATTCGACGGTGGCTTCGGTGGACATATTGGCCAGGAAGGCATTCTTTTCCTGGCCTCGCTGAAAGTCGCGTTCGCTGGTTCGGCTGCATTCGAAGATCGTGACAGTTACTTCACCGTCTAGATCGATAGCATCATCCTTGGCCCTAAAGCTTATGTCATCAAGTCTGACTTGCAGTCCGCAATTGTCGATTATCGCGTTGTCAGCCAGTTTTTCCGGAACAATTTTCTGCATTTCCCGCAGGTCGAGCAGGGCTCCAACTCCTATCCGTGTGGGGGCAACGGCAGTCAGGTTCAGATTTAGCTGATAGGGCAACTCCGTCTCGCGAACCGGCAATGTCGCGTCAATAACAAAGTTCACCTGTTGTGCGTATGGGGCTCGGGCGCCCAGAACGGCTGCCATTAAGGCCGGGATGATTAACCAAAGCCTCATTGAGCAAACTCCAATACGCCAAGCTCCTTAAGCCCCCCGAGGACTTTGACTATCGTCTCCGCGCTGACGTCAGCCGATCCGACGACAGCAGCTCCCATCCCGCCGGGAGCGATCTCGCGTGTGCCACCGGACTCATAAATCGGGTCGAGCACACTGAATTCTTCGGGCAGTGGTGGGCAGACCGGATGCTTGGCCAAAAACTCTCCACCCTTTTCCAGTACGGCCTCGTTAATACGATTGGTCAGGCCGAAGAGATTGCTGACGGCTCCGATGAAACCGCGCGGGCTAAGGTCAACGCTTTCGATGCTGAATGTCAGGCATTGGCCTTTAACTTCCGCTCTAGCGACAGCAACGGCATCCACTGTGGTCCCAAAATAGCGAATTCCAGGTTCTTCGCGCCGGTTACACCGCGTAAACTGTGCGCGGGCTGACCCCTCGACCTTTACGGTTTCGTCTATAGCGGTGACATCTCGGACCTCGAGATATATTTGACGTTTGCAGCTTTCTTCTAGTGGGCCTGTCAGTATCTGGGGCGCTTTTTCCTGAAGCCCGCGCAAATCCATGAAGGCCCGCAACCGCAAACGGGTAGAGCTGGATTCATCCAGACCACCGTAGACGGTGAAGGGAACGGGAATATCGCGCAGCGGGACTTCCTTGCTCAGTTTGATCTGAAACCGACCGGCATAGGTGGCTGGATCAATTCCTGTTGCGGCAACTGAAGAAGACTTACCGGCGCTGTCGGTTTGTGTGGATGCTTCAGACTCCGCTCTCTGATCTTGCGCTTTGCTGCCGCAGCCAGGCAACATCGCGAGAAGAACGCAGATCAGTAGCCCTTTGTTTAGTCGAGATGATGCCATCCCAGACCGCCCCTCTTTGAAAAACGTTGTCCCAAGATACCCGCCTTTGTTTCTTAAGCAACTTAACCCTTTAAAGATTTTTGTATTGTGTGCCGATGCCGGTTTTCGGAGCTGATTTTGGTGCAAAGAGGTTTACGTGGAATATGGAGGCAGCCACTTGCCAACCACTCCGTTCCAATATAAACGCCGCCTCTATCGTCTTCGGGCGAGATTCTCTCGTGGGAGGTTGCTGGGATCGCGATCCCGGATCGAACCACGCAACATAAACCGGGTGGGACGCGTTTCACCTACGTTGAAAGGAAAACCAAATGGCCAAGAAGCTTGCTGGTACAATGAAACTGCAGGTTCCTGCAGGTCAGGCGAACCCGTCGCCGCCAGTTGGTCCGGCGCTGGGTCAGCGCGGCATCAACATCATGGAATTCTGCAAGGCGTTCAACGCCAAGACCGCAGACATGGAGCCCGGCGCTCCGTGCCCGACCGTGATCACCTACTATCAGGACAAGTCCTTCACCATGGACATCAAGACGCCGCCCGCGTCTTACTACCTGAAAAAAGCAGCTGGTCTGAAGCCGGTTGGCAAGCGTAACCGCCCACGTGGCGCGGAAAACCCCGGTCGTGAGACCGTGGCTACCGTGACCTCGAAGCAGGTTCGTGAAATCGCCGAAGCCAAAATGAAAGATCTGAACGCCAACGACGTCGAAGGCGCAATGCAGATCATCCTGGGCTCAGCCCGCTCCATGGGCATCGAGGTGAAGTAAGATGGCAAAACTCGGTAAACGTACCCGCGCTGCGCGCGAAGCTGTCGCCGGCAAGGAAAACCTGTCGGTTGAAGAAGCAGTTGCCCTGGTCAAAGCCAACGCAACGTCGAAATTCGACGAGACCATCGAAATCGCACTGAACCTGGGCGTTGACACCCGTCACGCAGACCAGATGGTTCGCGGCGTTGTCGGCCTGCCGAACGGCACCGGTAAAGCGATGCGCGTTGCTGTTTTCGCCCGTGGCCCCAAGGCCGACGAAGCGAAAGAAGCAGGCGCAGACATCGTTGGCGCAGAAGACCTGATGGAAACCATCCAGGGCGGCACCATCGAATTCGATCGCTGCATTGCAACTCCGGACATGATGCCGATCGTCGGTCGTCTGGGTAAGGTTCTGGGCCCCCGCAACCTGATGCCGAACCCCAAAGTTGGCACCGTGACCATGGACGTGAAAGCGGCCGTGGAAGCAGCCAAGGGCGGCGAAGTTCAGTTCAAGGCGGAAAAAGGCGGCGTCGTGCACGCCGGTGTTGGCAAAGCGTCGTTCGACGAAGCCAAGCTGGCTGAAAACGTCCGTGCATTCGTCTCGGCTGTGGCCAAGGCTAAGCCGTCGGGCGCCAAAGGCACCTACATGAAGAAAATCGCGCTGAGCTCGACCATGGGCCCCGGTGTGACACTGGATGTGGCTGCTGCTGCGGGCGAATAAGCCTAAGCAAAACGCTTACAATAAGAACCCGGGTTGCTGACGCAGCCCGGGTTTTTCTTTTTCCAAGCCCATCTCGTCTTAGAGGTAGGTGCGCAATACGTCGGCTTCACGTGCGCCGATTGTTGGGACTGCAGTGTGCCGGAAGGCATCCGTTACGTCCTCAATCGACGGGAAAAGCGCTCTGATTTCCGCCCTCTGAGGAGAGGACAGCGCGTATTTGGCGCTGTTTCCGTAGTAGAAGCTTTCCGTCAGCACGCCGTTCGACCTTACAATTTGGTGCCGGTCAAACATGAAATGCACATAGGTAATGCGGTTTGTTTCGCGGATCGAAATCCCGGGATGACCGCAAAGATGCTTGGCAGCCACGAACACTTCGGGTGTTCCGAACAGCATGTCAGTCGCGGGCGCCTTGATCAGCACCCGGTGTTCTTGCGACACCAAAAGGTCACGCCTGTTCCCGAGCGTTCCGGCCTCGATCATCACCGGAGCAAAGGCGCCAAAGCCAGGAACCTCGGTCGTCCCGATCCACCGCACCGGTTGCAATCCACCATCCCGGGTCCAGACGAGTTGCCCGCGTTCAAGGGTTTGCACTTCAACCGAACCTTCTGCGGTTTCTATCAACGTGCCTGCAGCAAAACAGGTGATGTAATCCGAATAGCTGGAACTGCCGGCGTTTGAGCCGCCGATTTTGACATAGGAAGTTCCGGTTTCCAGCGGGGCCGAAGTGCCATATCCCCAGACATCTTGAGTGTCTCCGTTTTGAGAGAACACATAGATATCGATCTCGGGGCCGGTCTGATTCCCATTCGCGTCCAGAGCGCGCACCGTGATGATGGACTCGGATTCGACCTGAGTATTGTCGGCAACTATGCCGCCACCGTCTGTGATGACATGGCCTGATTCCTGATCATCGTTGAAAACATCCGCGCTGCCACTTGTGTCATTCAGTGTGACGGTCGTCCCGGTGCCGCTGGAATAGGTAAAGATCGTGCCGTTTGGTGTGTCCGAGTTGTTGATGATCGAACCGCCAACTTCGATGTCATTAGAGTCGGCTGAACCGGGAACGAATGTGGCGACGAGGCTGGAGCTGTCCTGAGCAAAAAAACTGCGGAGAACCATCTGTGTGATTAACTTTCCTGATACTTGTTACGGCGAGCCCAAACGCTGCGAACTTGGGCTTTCCCTCTCGCGATTAAGAGAAAGGGTTATACTGCCTTAGTCAACGTTGTTATTTGCAGGGAATTTCACACAATTGCGTTAACTTGGCCTAGTTGCGCAAATTAAATCCTTTCGGAACGCGATCCGCAGCCGGTCGCCCAGGCGCTGCCGCCTGCTTTCCTCGTAGGTGCTGCAGACGTGCGTGGTCTGCCAAAGGGACAGCCAGTCTTTCAAAAGACGCCCTCGAATGCAGAAATCCAAAATTTCCATATGAATCGGATGTCGGTAGCGCCGAAAGAACATTTCCTTGTTGTGTTTCACGATACCGCTGCGGTCGATGTCCGAGGGGTCCGCATCTCGAAAAATGTCCGACTTAAAGAAGTCGACGATGTCATAGACTGCCAGCTTTTCTCGGGCCTCGGTGAAATCCAGGCCAATCATCTCGCCTTGACCGACAAGCAGGTTTTGGCCGTGGAAATCCCCGTGCGAAAACACCTGTGTTTCCGGAATGCCTTTTAACAGCAGAACATCCCTTTCCAGCCGTTCGGCCATTGGCTGACCTTCCATCCGAATATGGGGCGGCACTTCAGTTAGCAAAGCGTTGATGCCGTCTGTCATCCAGCGTGGACGGAAGCCATAATCCTTGGAGGGCTGAACGCTGTGAAGATCATACAGCCACGCCCCGGCACGACGGTATATCTGTGCGACCTGATCGTCGTCTTGGCTGTTGTGAATCACATCAACGCAGGTTGGGCGGTCAATGAGTTCTGTCACAAAGAACATGGAATCTGGAGACATATAGCAGGGGCGTATCACCCGCGATGCCTTGTGCTGTTCCAATGCTTGCGTCAGGCGTGTCAGGAGGTCGAACTCTTTCTGTAACCGCCCTGATGTCGGTGAAGCAGTGTCGATTTTCAGGGCAAAATGCTGTCTTGGCCCCTTGATCCGCAGCACCATGCGCGTGTCGGGAAAGTCATGTGACCGATAGATGCATTCGAACGGCAATATCCCATCTACCGCAGAATGGCGTGAGAATTCCTCGACAAAGCCAGTGGCGCGTTTGTGTTCATCTTTGGTAAGGGTCAGCATGCTGGGGCAGGTGGGTAGAACAGGATCGCAAAGTGGTTTGTTTTTGACAGGACCCCAGCCCGCAGGTCATGTCAATCGCTGACAAATGCGGTCTCTTGCCAAAGGTTCGATCAGGGCAATTTACCCCTTGGAAACTCCCGGCATCTGCCCTAAAGAGAACTGCGGAGTAAAGCGTGCGATTCGTCGTGCGCTTTATTTCGTTTCGTCCAAGACGGTGGGTGGGTCCATTTGGCCCCTTAATTCCCTGCCTGAGACGGGTAAGACCAAAGAATTCTGAGGGTCCCACCCTCGGGCGAGTTTTGGCCAATCCCGTAACAACGGACCTGAACGCCGGGGCGCAAGCCGCGGCAAATATGAGCCGGGGTGAGGTATCACCCCTAACTTGGAGAGAACTGTGGATAGAGCCCAGAAAGAGAAAGTGGTCGAGGAACTCGGCCAAATCTTCGAAAGCTCTGGCGTCGTAGTGGTTGCTCACTACGCCGGTCTGACAGTTGCCGAGATGCAGGACCTTCGCGCACGTGCTCGTGACGCGGGTGGCTCCGTGCGTGTTGCCAAGAACAGGCTCGCCAAAATCGCCCTTGAGGGTAAGCCGTGTGCAAGCATGGCCGACCTGCTGACAGGGATGACCGTTCTGACCTATTCCGAGGACCCCGTGGCAGCAGCCAAGGTGGCCGAGGACTTCGCCAAGGATAACAAGAATTTTGAAATCCTGGGCGGTGCAATGGGCGAGAACGCTCTGGACCGCAAAGGCGTCGAAACAGTTTCGAAAATGCCGTCTCGCGAGGAGCTTATTGCTTCGATCGTGGGCTGCATTGGCGCACCTGCTTCGAACATCGCCGGCGCGATTGGCGCACCTGCAAGCAACATCGCAAGCATCCTTTCCACCATCGAAGAGAAGGCGGAAGCTGCGTAAGCGGTTGGCACTGAATGATCTGCGTAGGGTGAATACCCTGACGTTGGAACACACACTGTAAACGGAAAGAGCTGATAAAATGGCTGATCTGAAAGCACTCGCAGAAAGCATCGTGGGTCTGACCCTGCTGGAAGCACAAGAACTGAAAACCATCCTCAAAGACGAATACGGCATCGAGCCCGCAGCTGGCGGCGCCGTAATGGTCGCAGCTGGTGGCGACGCCGGTGGCGCAGCTGAGGAAGAAAAAACCGAATTCGACGTCGTTCTGAAGAACGCCGGCGCATCGAAAATCAACGTCATCAAAGAAGTTCGCGGCATCACCGGCCTGGGCCTGAAAGAAGCCAAGGAACTGGTCGAAGCCGGCGGCAAGATCAAAGAAGGCGTGGACAAAGCAGAAGCAGAAGACGTCAAAGCGAAGCTGGAAGCAGCTGGCGCCGAAGTCGAGCTGGCCTAAGCTTAATCTCTGGTGCATCGCTGATGCGCCGAAAAATTTGGCTGGGTCCGGAGAAATCCGGGTCCAGCCGAACCTGTCTTAGAAAGGGCCTCATGGGTTGGGGCGTTTTCTAAGACGCGGTTCGCGGATCGGGAGGCTGCCTTCGGGACGGTGGCCATGAATTGATCCGGACGTGTCGTCTCGAATGTGCAAGATGCCGGGGCCCGACGGTGTCTTTGCCCGCTGAGAACATCGAAAGGTGACATCTGACATGGCTCAAACGTTCCTTGGCCAGAAACGTCTTCGTAAATATTACGGCAAAATCCGCGAAGTGCTGGAGATGCCGAACCTCATTGAGGTCCAGAAATCTTCTTATGATCTTTTCCTGCGCTCCGGCGATGCAGAGCAGCCCACTGACGGCGAAGGCATCAAAGGTGTGTTCCAGTCGGTTTTCCCGATCAAGGATTTCAACGAAACTTCCGTTTTGGAGTTCGTAAAATACGATCTGGAAAAACCCAAATATGACGTCGAAGAGTGCATGCAGCGCGACATGACCTACAGCGCGCCGCTGAAGGTCACCCTGCGTCTGATCGTGTTTGATGTCGATGAGGACACCGGCGCCAAGTCGGTCAAGGACATCAAAGAACAGGACGTGTTCATGGGCGACATGCCTCTGATGACGCCGAACGGTACGTTCATCGTGAACGGCACCGAGCGTGTGATCGTGTCCCAGATGCACCGTTCGCCCGGTGTGTTCTTTGACCACGACAAGGGCAAGACCCACTCCTCGGGCAAGCTGCTGTTCGCCTGCCGCATCATCCCGTATCGCGGCAGCTGGCTGGACTTTGAGTTCGACGCCAAGGACATCGTTTTCGCCCGTATCGACCGTCGCCGCAAACTGCCTGTGACAACCCTGCTCTATGCGCTGGGTCTGGATCAGGAAGCGATCATGGACGCCTATTACGACACCGTGTCGTACTCGCTGGACAAGAAGAAGGGTTGGGTCACACCGTTCTTCCCCGAGCGTGTCCGCGGCACCCGTCCGACTTATGATCTGATCGACGCGAAATCCGGTGAAGTGATTGCCGAAGCGGGCAAGAAAGTCACTCCGCGCGCAGTCAAGAAACTGATCGAAGAAGGCGTCGTCACCGACCTGCTGGTCCCGTTCGATAACATCGTCGGCAAATTTGTCGCCAAGGACATCATCAACGAAGAAACCGGTGCGATCTATGTCGAAGCCGGTGATGAACTGACCCTGGAATATGACAAGGATGGCGACCTGATCGGCGGCACTGTCAAGGAACTGATCGATGCCGGTATCACCGACATCCCGGTTCTGGACATCGACAACGTCAATGTTGGTCCCTACATGCGCAACACCATGGCTCAGGACAAGAACCTGAACCGTGAAAGCGCGCTGATGGACATCTACCGCGTCATGCGCCCGGGCGAGCCGCCCACCGTCGAAGCTGCGTCGGCCCTGTTCGACACGCTGTTCTTCGACAGTGAGCGTTATGACTTGTCCGCCGTTGGTCGCGTGAAGATGAACATGCGTCTGGCTCTGGACGCGCCGGACACCCTGCGCACCCTGCGCCGCGAAGACATCGTGGCCTGCATCAAGGCGCTGGTGGAACTGCGCGACGGCAAAGGCGACGTGGACGATATCGACCACCTCGGCAACCGTCGTGTGCGTTCGGTCGGCGAACTGATGGAAAACCAGTACCGCGTTGGCCTACTGCGCATGGAGCGCGCGATTAAAGAGCGCATGTCGTCGGTCGAGATCGACACCGTCATGCCTCAGGACCTGATCAACGCGAAACCGGCGGCCGCTGCTGTTCGTGAATTCTTCGGCTCTTCGCAGCTGTCGCAGTTCATGGACCAGACCAACCCGCTGTCGGAAGTTACCCACAAACGCCGTCTCTCGGCGCTTGGCCCGGGTGGTCTGACGCGTGAGCGTGCGGGCTTTGAGGTTCGCGACGTACATCCGACCCACTACGGCCGGATGTGCCCGATTGAAACGCCGGAAGGCCCGAATATCGGCCTGATCAACTCGCTGGCCACCTTCGCCCGCGTGAACAAGTATGGCTTCATCGAAACACCGTATCGCGTCGTCAAAGACGCCGAGGTGACCGACGAGGTCCACTACATGTCCGCGACCGAGGAAATGCGTCACACCGTGGCGCAGGCGAACGCGACGCTGGATGCCGATGGCAAGTTCATCAACGATCTGGTTTCGACCCGTCAGGCCGGTGACTACACTCTGGCCCCGCGCGAGAATGTGGACCTGATCGACGTGTCGCCGAAACAGCTGGTTTCGGTTGCTGCATCGCTGATCCCGTTCCTTGAAAATGACGACGCCAACCGCGCTTTGATGGGCTCGAACATGCAACGTCAGGCGGTTCCGCTGCTGCGGGCCGAGGCACCGCTGGTCGGCACCGGGATCGAGGAAAAGGTAGCGATCGACTCGGGCGCTGCGATTCAGGCGAAACGCGCCGGTATCATCGACCAAGTCGATGCTCAGCGTATCGTTATCCGTGCCACCGAAGATCTTGAACTGGGCGACGCTGGCGTTGACATCTATCGTCTGCGCAAATTCCAGCGTTCGAACCAGAACACCTGCATCAACCAGCGTCCGCTGATCAAGGTGGGTGACACCGTCCAGAAGGGCGAGGTCATTGCCGATGGTCCGTCGACCGATATGGGTGAACTGGCTCTTGGTAAGAACGTCGTCGTCGCGTTCATGCCGTGGAACGGTTACAACTACGAAGACTCGATCCTGATCTCGGAACGTATCGCGCGTGATGACGTCTTTACCTCGGTCCATATCGAGGAATTCGAAGTCGCCGCCCGTGATACCAAGCTGGGCCCGGAAGAGATCACCCGCGACATCCCCAACGTCGGTGAAGAAGCGCTGCGCAACCTCGACGAGGCGGGCATCGTTTACATCGGTGCGGATGTTGAGCCGGGCGATATTCTGGTCGGCAAGATCACTCCGAAGGGCGAAAGCCCGATGACCCCGGAAGAAAAGCTGCTGCGCGCCATCTTTGGTGAGAAAGCATCTGACGTGCGCGACACCTCGCTGCGCGTGAAGCCGGGCGATTACGGTACGGTCGTTGAGGTCCGCGTCTTCAACCGTCACGGCGTCGAGAAAGACGAGCGTGCGCTGCAGATCGAGCGTGAGGAAGTCGAACGTCTGGCCCGTGACCGGGACGACGAACTGGCGATCCTTGACCGCAACATCTATGCGCGTCTGCAAGGTCTGATCCTGGGTAAAACCGCTGTCAAAGGCCCGAAAGGCGTCAAGCCGGGGTCGGTGATCACCGAGGAATTGCTGGAAACCCTGACCCGTGGTCAGTGGTGGCAGCTGGCGCTGGAAGGCGAGCAGGACGCACAGATCGTTGAAGCTCTGAACGAGCAGTACGAAGTACAAAAGCGTGCTCTGGACGCTCGTTTCGAGGACAAGGTCGAAAAAGTCCGCCGTGGCGACGACCTGCCGCCGGGTGTGATGAAGATGGTCAAAGTCTTCATCGCTGTGAAGCGCAAGCTGCAGCCGGGTGACAAGATGGCCGGTCGTCACGGGAACAAAGGTGTGATCTCCAAGGTTGTTCCGATGGAAGACATGCCGTTCCTGGCCGATGGTACTCCGGTTGACTTCTGTCTCAACCCGCTGGGTGTGCCTTCGCGTATGAACGTCGGTCAGATCCTTGAAACCCACATGGGTTGGGCCGCGCGCGGTCTGGGTCTGAACATCGACGACGCTCTGGGTGAATACCGCCGTTCTGGCGACCTGACCCCGGTGCGCGAAGCCATGAAGCTGGCCTATGGCGAGAATGTCTACGAAGAAGGCATCACCGGTCTGGACGAGGATGGCCTGATCGAGGCTGCGGGCAACGTGACCCGCGGTGTTCCGATCGCCACCCCGGTCTTCGACGGTGCCAAAGAGGCTGACGTCAACGACGCGCTGGTGCGTGCGGGCTTCTCGGAAAGTGGTCAGTCGGTTCTGTTCGATGGTCGCACCGGTGAGCAATTTGCACGTCCGGTGACCGTGGGCATCAAGTATCTGCTGAAACTGCACCACCTTGTGGACGATAAAATCCACGCGCGTTCGACCGGGCCGTACAGCCTGGTTACCCAGCAGCCGCTGGGTGGTAAGGCGCAGTTCGGTGGTCAGCGCTTTGGTGAGATGGAGGTCTGGGCTCTGGAAGCTTACGGCGCCGCCTACACCCTGCAGGAGATGCTCACCGTGAAATCGGATGACGTCGCCGGCCGGACCAAGGTCTATGAGTCGATCGTCAAGGGCGAGGATAACTTTGAAGCGGGCGTACCGGAATCGTTCAACGTTCTGGTTAAAGAAGTCCGTGGCCTCGGCCTGAATATGGAACTCCTGGATGCGGAGGTTGAGGAGTAAGGGCCTCGGCCCTTCCTCCCGTCCCCCCTTCCGCAAAATTTGAGGTATCAAAATGAACCAGGAAATCACCAACAACCCGTTCAACCCGCTGACGCCCCCGAAGGTTTTCGACGAGATCAAGGTCTCGCTGGCGTCGCCTGAACGGATCCTGTCTTGGTCCTATGGTGAGATCAAGAAACCCGAAACCATCAACTACCGGACGTTCAAGCCCGAGCGTGACGGTCTGTTCTGCGCGCGCATCTTTGGCCCGATCAAAGACTACGAATGCCTGTGCGGCAAATATAAGCGGATGAAGTATCGCGGCGTTGTCTGCGAGAAATGCGGTGTGGAAGTCACCCTGCAGAAAGTCCGCCGCGAGCGTATGGGCCATATCGAACTGGCCGCGCCCGTTGCCCACATCTGGTTCCTGAAATCGCTGCCGTCCCGCATCGGTCTGATGCTGGACATGACGCTGCGCGATCTGGAACGCGTTCTGTACTTTGAAAACTATGTCGTCATCGAGCCCGGTCTGACCGACCTGACCTATGGCCAGATGCTGACCGAAGAAGAGTACATGGACGCGCAGGATGCCTATGGCATGGACGCGTTCACCGCGAATATCGGTGCCGAAGCCATTCGTGAGATGCTGGCCCAGATCGATCTGGAAGCCGAGGCCGAGCAGTTGCGCGCTGATCTGGCCGAAGCAACCGGCGAACTGAAGCCCAAGAAGATCATAAAGCGTTTGAAGGTTGTTGAATCCTTCCTCGAGTCGGGCAACCGGCCTGAATGGATGGTGATGACCGTGATCCCGGTCATCCCGCCGGAACTGCGTCCGCTGGTTCCGCTGGATGGTGGCCGTTTCGCGACCTCGGATCTGAACGATCTGTATCGCCGCGTCATCAACCGGAACAACCGTCTGAAGCGTCTGATCGAACTACGCGCGCCTGACATCATCGTCCGCAACGAAAAGCGGATGCTGCAGGAATCCGTTGACGCTCTGTTCGACAACGGCCGTCGTGGCCGCGTAATCACCGGCGCCAACAAGCGTCCGCTGAAATCGCTGTCGGACATGCTGAAAGGCAAGCAGGGCCGCTTCCGTCAGAACCTTCTGGGTAAGCGCGTCGACTTCTCGGGCCGTTCGGTCATCGTGACCGGTCCGGAACTCAAGCTGCACCAGTGTGGTCTGCCCAAGAAGATGGCGTTGGAGCTGTTCAAGCCGTTCATCTACTCGCGCCTTGAAGCCAAGGGTCTGTCTTCGACTGTGAAACAGGCGAAGAAGCTGGTCGAGAAAGAGCGTCCCGAAGTGTGGGATATCCTTGACGAGGTGATCCGCGAACACCCGGTCATGCTGAACCGTGCGCCGACGCTGCACCGTCTTGGCATTCAGGCGTTCGAGCCGGTCCTGATCGAAGGTAAAGCGATCCAGCTGCACCCGCTGGTCTGTTCGGCCTTTAACGCCGACTTCGACGGTGACCAGATGGCGGTTCACGTCCCGCTGAGCCTTGAGGCCCAGCTGGAAGCCCGTGTTCTGATGATGTCGACGAACAACGTTTTGTCGCCTGCAAACGGCGCACCGATCATCGTTCCGTCGCAGGATATGATCCTGGGTCTCTACTATGTGACCCTGGAACGCGAAGGCATGCCGGGCGAAGGCAAGGTCTTTGGTTCGATCGAAGAAGTTCAGCACGCGCTGGACGCCGGTGAGGTGCATCTGCACTCGAAAATCACTGCGCGGATCACGCAGATCGACGACGAAGGCAACGAAGTTCAGAAGCGTTATGAAACCACTCCGGGCCGTCTGCGTCTGGGTGCGTTGCTGCCGATGAACAACAAGGCGCCGTTCGAGCTGGTCAACCGTCTGCTGCGGAAGAAAGAAGTGCAGCAGGTGATCGACACCGTCTACCGTTACTGCGGTCAGAAAGAGTCGGTTATCTTCTGTGACCAGATCATGTCGATGGGCTTCAAAGAAGCGTTCAAGGCGGGCATCTCGTTCGGTAAGGACGATATGGTCATCCCCAATGACAAGTGGGGCATCGTCGATGACACCCGCGGTCAGGTGAAAGACTTTGAACAGCAGTACATGGACGGCCTGATCACTCAGGGCGAAAAGTACAACAAAGTTGTCGATGCCTGGTCGAAGTGTAACGACCGCGTGACTGAGGCGATGATGAGCACGATCTCGTCGTCGGATAGGGCAGAGGACGGATCCGAGCAGGAACCGAACTCGGTCTACATGATGGCCCACTCCGGTGCGCGTGGCTCGGTCACTCAGATGAAACAGCTTGGCGGTATGCGCGGCCTGATGGCGAAGCCGAACGGTGACATCATCGAGACTCCGATCATCTCGAACTTTAAAGAAGGTCTGACCGTTCTCGAATACTTCAACTCGACCCACGGTGCCCGTAAGGGTCTGTCGGATACCGCTCTGAAAACGGCGAACTCGGGTTACCTGACCCGTCGTCTGGTGGACGTGGCGCAGGACTGCATCGTTCGTGAGATCGACTGTGGCACCGAGCGTGCGATCACCGCGGAAGCAGCCGTGAACGATGGTGAGGTTGTTGCCTCGCTGGCCGAACGTGTGCTGGGTCGTGTAGCCGCTGACGATGTTCTGCGTCCGGGCACCGATGAGGTGATCGTGGCCGCAGGTCAACTGATCGACGAACGTATGGCCGACACCATAGATGAAGCCGGTGTTCAGTCGATGCGTATCCGCTCGCCTCTGACCTGTGAGTCCGAGGAAGGCGTCTGTGCAACCTGCTACGGTCGTGACCTTGCACGCGGTACCATGGTTAACACAGGTGAAGCTGTCGGCATCATCGCCGCGCAGTCCATCGGTGAACCCGGTACACAGCTGACCATGCGTACATTCCACATCGGTGGTGTTGCGCAAGGTGGTCAGCAGTCGTTCCAGGAAGCCAGCCAGGAAGGTGTTGTTTCGTTCGAGAACCCGCAGATTCTGATCAATGCCGCAGGCGAAAGCTTGGTCATGGGCCGGAACATGAAGCTGGTGATCAAGGACGAGCATGGCGAAGAGCGTGCCAGCCACAAGCTGGGCTACGGCTCCAAGCTGTTCGTCAAGGACGGCACCAAGGTGGCCCGTGGCGACAAGCTGTTCGAGTGGGACCCGTACACCCTGCCGATCATCGCCGAGAAAGCCGGTACTGCGAAATACGTTGACCTTGTTTCGGGCCTTGCTGTCCGCGACGAGACTGACGAAGCAACCGGCATGACCCAGAAGATCGTGATCGACTGGCGAGCCGCCCCCAAAGGCAGCGATCTGAAGCCCGAGATCATTCTGGTTGGCGAAGATGGCGAGCCAGTCCGCAACGACGCGGGCAACCCGGTTCACTATCCAATGTCGGTGGATGCGATTCTGTCGGTCGAAGACGGTCAGCAAGTCGAAGCTGGTGACGTTGTTGCGCGTATCCCGCGTGAAGGCGCCAAGACCAAGGACATCACCGGTGGTCTGCCGCGTGTGGCCGAACTGTTCGAAGCCCGCCGTCCGAAAGATCACGCGATCATCGCAGAAGCCGATGGTTACGTGCGCTTTGGCCGCGACTACAAGAACAAGCGTCGCATCAGCATCGAACCGGCTGACGAGTCCATGGAGACCATCGAATACATGGTGCCCAAGGGCAAGCACATCCCGGTCGCCGAAGGGGACTTCATCCAGAAGGGTGAATACCTGATGGACGGTAACCCGGCTCCGCATGACATCCTGTCCATCATGGGTGTCGAAGCGCTGGCGGATTACATGATCGACGAGGTGCAGGACGTCTATCGTCTGCAGGGCGTGAAGATCAACGACAAGCACATCGAGGTCATCGTGCGCCAGATGCTGCAGAAGTGGGAGGTCCTGGATTCAGGCGACACCACCCTGCTGAAGGGCGAGCATGTCGACAAGCAGGAGTTCGACGCAGCCAACGAGAAGACCATCGCCCGCGGTGGTCGTCCGGCACAGGGCGAGCCGATCCTGCTGGGGATCACCAAAGCCTCGCTGCAGACGCGTTCGTTCATCTCGGCGGCGTCGTTCCAGGAAACCACCCGCGTGCTGACCGAAGCCTCGGTTCAGGGCAAGAAGGACAAACTGGTTGGCCTGAAAGAAAACGTCATCGTCGGTCGCCTGATCCCTGCCGGTACCGGTGGCGCGACCCAGGCCGTGCGTCAGGTTGCCCAGTCGCGCGACAACGTCGTGATCGAAGCTCGTCGGGAAGAGGCCGAAGCCGCCGCTGCCTTGGCTGCTCCAATGGTCGAAGACGACATGGTTGGCGACGAACTGGACGTTCTGGTGGATACTCCGGAAAGCCGCGAGTAAGCGCTTCAAAATAATCTGAGAAAGGCCCTGCGATGGCGCGGGGCCTTTTTTGTTCTTGGGTGGAAGGGAAGAGTTGTCAGCTCTGATGTGAGATTTAAGTTGCTTCATCAACACCCAGAACGGTGTGGGCGCAATCCGGATCAGCCCCTTACATTCCCGTACTTGACTGCATCCGGATGAGAAGTCCGGACTCTGTTTAGACTTGCAGGCTGCTGCCTTGCTCGACCGCCGTTTGGAAAGGCTTCCATCCCTCGTTCGATAAACGCGCATAGAAATGCAGAGATACCCTTTGGCGCTGGGCCTTCATATTTGCGCTGCAAATAATCTCTCGCCTTTTCTCCAAATTTAAAGAACTTTTCCGTCCACTACCAAAGATGAATATTTCGCTGCCGACACCTGACAAAGGATGAAATCACTTCGAAGGCTGAATTGCTGTCTCAGACTGCTTTCCTGACTGGTCGGAATGAGTTGACAATGACAGTGCCAAAAGGGCCAATGCCCCGACTGATTTGTGACGGACCCGCTTGCCATGACCCCAAACCTCAAAGGCGCTTTGCTGATGATGGGCAGCATGGCCGCGTATACGGTGAACGATACTCTGGTCAAGATTGTTGGCCAGCAGATGCCGCTGTTTCAACTGATCGCGCTGCGCGGCGTGTTGGCCAGTTTTCTGATTTACCTGCTGGCCCGCCATCTGGGCGCGTTGCACCTGAAGTTTCCGCGTCACGATAAATGGCTGATCGCGCTGCGCAGCCTTTGTGAATTGGCCGTTACCTTCTTTTTCCTGACCGCACTGATGCATATGCCGCTGGCCAATGTGACGGCGGTTCTGCAGGCGTTGCCCCTGACGGTCACTTTGGGCGCGGCGGTGTTTTTCTCGGAAGCCATCGGGTGGCGCAGGATGGTGGCGATTGCGCTGGGATTTGCGGGGATGCTGCTGATTGTCCGGCCCGGACCTGACGGTTTTAGCATCTATTCGCTTTACGCTCTCGCATCTGTTGTGTCGATCACGGCACGGGATCTGATTACCCGACGCATATCGGTCAGAGCGCCTTCGATGGTGGTGACGCTAGCGACCTCGTTGTCGATAACCGTGGTGGCTCTGATAGTGTCGGTGTTCGAAGGTTGGTCCCCGGTGTCGACGCAGGCCGGTATTCTGGTTGCCTGCGCGGCGTTTTTCATTTTGATAGGGTATATGCTCAGCGTCGTGGTCATGCGCGATGGCGAGATCGGGTTCATCGCTCCATTCCGGTATTCTGGCTTGATCTGGGCGCTGGTGCTGGGCTGGATCGTTTTCGGAGACTGGCCGGACAGTATCACAATGCTGGGGGCCGCTCTTGTAGTGGGGTCCGGGATGTTTACCCTGTTCCGGGCAAGGTCGCGTCAACCTGCCGAATGAACCTGCCTGACCCTGCTTTGGTCGATGGCAAAGCGAGCGATGAATTCCCCTTCTTGTTCGGGTGTCAGAGGCAGCAATTCGGCCTTGTTGTTGCGGGCATGAAAGGAATCGTTGAACTGGTTCAGTGTGCGCACCCACATAGGCGCATCGGGGTAGCTGATTACTGGCATGAAATTCCCGATCCGGTGATGGCCAAAGTTCATGACCGTCTGGTCGCACCCTCCGCGCACATACATCCCCAGCCCTACCCCTAGCAGGGGCTGGAATTTCTGGGTGGCAAGAATGCCGTCGGGGCCAAAGCGCGCCAGAAAGCCGCTGTTATAGTCGATGGCGACGGTTCTGCTTTTTTCTATCAATCCACGGCCATCTTCCAGAGCACCGCGCAAGCGTTCTACGAAATCAACCGATACGGCGTCGTCATCATCGTGCCGGAATTGCAGGCAGGGCGCATCGAAATTGCCGCGCGCGGCATTTATGACTTCTTTCATAACTTTGCGCTGGCGCATTGGTTCGCGGGCGATGATTGTCACTTGTTTCATGCCAGCGGTTAGATCGTGCAGACGGTCGTAGGCAAGTTTGGGCAGGCACTCTCCGATTATGATGAGGAGACGAAAATCCTCATCGGTCTGTTCCTTGAAACAGGGCAGGGTGGTGGTCTCGAACAAGCGAAAGCGCTCTTCCAGACGGGCGGGATTGTAAAGATACTGCCTGCGTTCCTCGATCGTGTCATGCTCGATCTGGAAGCCGCCATAAGCAGGATAGGAAAAGCGGCACAGGCCGATAACTTGCATGATTCATCCATGGTGCAGCGTAGTGTGCCGACTATGCCCGGACGATTTCGGCCCTGCAACGGTTGCCCGACTGGAAATCACCGCCACCCCCTGATAACTCCGCACAATTCGGCCCGCCTGCCGCGCAACGGGGTGTACTGTTGACACCCGGGCCGACTCCCCCTATTACGCGCGTCATCTCGGTACCGGGGGCCGCCCCAAAACCGATTTCAGTAATGGACTGGTCAAGACCCGGACAATTTTGCAGTTCGCGTCCTCTGATAACCAACCGCGACGTTCACCTCGGAATGGGAACGCTCGCGGGTTTTGCGCTTGTGGACGCATAAGTGCAGCAAGTTTAACCGCACGCAATGCGCGTGCATGTCATGTGTGTTGCAAAACGGGGAAGAAACCGGAATGCCAACTATTCAACAGCTGATCCGCAAGCCGCGGCAGCCCAAAGTAAAACGCTCGAAGTCCATGCACCTGGAGCAGTGCCCGCAGAAACGCGGCGTCTGCACCCGCGTGTACACCACCACGCCGAAGAAGCCGAACTCGGCTATGCGTAAGGTTGCCAAAGTGCGCCTGACCAACGGGTTCGAGGTCATCTCGTACATCCCCGGTGAAAGCCACAACCTGCAGGAACACTCGGTTGTTCTGATCCGTGGCGGCCGTGTAAAAGACCTTCCCGGTGTGCGTTACCACATCCTGCGTGGTGTTCTGGATACTCAGGGCGTCAAAGATCGTAAGCAACGTCGTTCGAAATACGGCGCGAAGCGTCCCAAGTAAGAAGGAGAGGCTGATATGTCACGTCGTCACGCCGCCGAAAAACGCGAAGTCCTGCCTGACGCCAAATTTGGCGACAAGGTTCTGACCAAATTCATGAACAACCTGATGATCGACGGCAAGAAGTCGGTCGCAGAACGCATCGTCTACAACGCGTTTGACCGCGTTGAGAACAAGATCAAGCGCGCTCCTGTCGAAGTGTTCCACGAAGCGCTCGACAACATCAAGCCGTCGGTCGAGGTTCGCTCGCGCCGCGTTGGTGGTGCAACCTATCAGGTTCCGGTCGAAGTGCGCCCCGAGCGCCGCGAAGCACTGGCCATCCGCTGGCTGATCACTGCTGCGCGTGGCCGCAACGAAAACACCATGGAAGAGCGCCTTGCTGGTGAGCTGCTGGACGCTGTTCAGTCCCGCGGTACCGCCGTCAAGAAACGCGAAGACACCCACAAGATGGCCGAGGCGAACAAAGCCTTCAGCCATTACCGTTGGTAATCCTAGAGGTTTATCCAAATGGCACGCGAATATCCTCTCGAACTGTACCGTAACTTCGGTATCATGGCGCACATCGACGCAGGTAAGACCACCTGCTCAGAGCGTATCCTGTATTACACTGGTAAATCCCACAACATCGGTGAGGTGCACGATGGTGCAGCCACCATGGACTGGATGGAGCAGGAGCAGGAACGCGGCATCACCATCACCTCGGCTGCGACCACCACTTTCTGGGAACGCACCGAAGATGGTCAGCATGCTGACACGCCCAAGCACCGCCTGAACATCATCGACACCCCCGGCCACGTTGACTTCACCATCGAAGTTGAGCGTTCGCTGGCGGTTCTCGACGGTGCCGTCTGCGTTCTGGACGCAAACGCCGGTGTTGAACCCCAGACCGAAACCGTGTGGCGTCAGGCTGACCGCTACAAGGTTCCGCGTATGGTTTTCGTCAACAAGATGGACAAGATCGGCGCTGACTTCTTCAACTGCGTCAACATGATCGAAGACCGCACCGGTGCACGCGCTGTTCCGGTTGGTATTCCGATCGGCGCCGAGTCCGAGCTGGAAGGTCTGATCGATCTGGTCACCATGGAAGAGTGGCTGTGGCAGGGCGAAGATCTGGGCGCAAGCTGGATCAAAGCTCCGATCCGCGACAGCCTGAAAGACATGGCTGACGAATGGCGCGGCAAGATGATCGAAGCGGCCGTCGAAATGGACGACGACGCGATGATGGAATACCTGGAAGGCAATGAGCCCGACGTTCCGACCCTGCGCAAACTGCTGCGCAAGGGCACGCTGGAAATCGCGTTCGTTCCGGTTCTGGGTGGTTCGGCGTTCAAGAACAAAGGCGTTCAACCGTTGCTCAACGCTGTGATCGACTATCTGCCCAGCCCGTTGGACGTTGTTGATTACATGGGCTTCAAGCCCGGCGACGAGGAAGAAATTCGTGACATCGCCCGTCGCGCGGACGACAACATGGCCTTCTCGGGCCTGGCGTTCAAAATCATGAACGACCCCTTCGTTGGCTCGCTGACCTTCACTCGGATCTACTCGGGCACCATGAACAAGGGTGACTCGATCCTGAACTCGACCAAAGGTAAGAAAGAGCGCATCGGTCGTATGATGATGATGCACTCGAACAACCGGGAAGAGATCGAAGAAGCTTTTGCAGGCGACATCATCGCGCTGGCGGGTCTGAAAGACACCACCACCGGTGACACCCTGTGTGACGCGAAGGATCCGGTGGTTCTGGAAACCATGACCTTCCCCGATCCGGTGATCGAGATCGCGGTTGAGCCCAAAACCAAGGGCGACCAAGAGAAGATGTCCCAGGGTCTGGCCCGTCTGGCCGCCGAAGACCCGTCCTTCCGCGTGGAAACCGACCTGGAATCGGGTCAGACCATCATGAAGGGCATGGGCGAACTTCACCTGGACATCCTGGTTGACCGTCTGAAGCGCGAGTTCAAGGTTGAAGCGAACATCGGTGCACCGCAGGTGGCCTATCGTGAAACCATCTCGATGCCGGTCGAGCACACCTACACCCACAAGAAACAGTCGGGTGGTTCGGGTCAGTTCGCGGAAGTCAAGCTGGAGATCCAGCCGACCGAAGCGGGTGAAGGCTATTCGTTCGAAAGCCGCATCGTTGGTGGTGCCGTTCCGAAGGAATACATCCCGGGTGTTGAAAAAGGCATCAACTCGGTCATGGATAGCGGCCCGCTGGCTGGCTTCCCTGTGATCGACTTCAAGGTTGCCCTGCTGGACGGTAAGTTCCACGACGTTGACTCGAGCGTTCTGGCGTTCGAAATCGCATCGCGGATGTGTATGCGTGAAGGCATGCGCAAAGCTGGCGCGAAGCTGCTGGAACCGATCATGAAGGTCGAAGTGATCACCCCGGAAGAATACACCGGCGGTATCATCGGCGACCTGACCTCGCGTCGTGGCCAGGTGTCTGGTCAGGAACCGCGCGGCAACGCAATCGCGATCGACGCGTTTGTTCCGCTGGCGAACATGTTCGGCTACATCAACACCCTTCGTTCGATGTCGTCGGGCCGAGCCCAGTTCACCATGCAGTTCGACCACTACGATCCGGTTCCGCAGAACATCTCGGACGAGATCCAGGCGAAATACGCATAAGCGAAGATTTGAGGGAGCTCGGGTAACGGGCTCCCTTCATTACCGAAAAAGGAGGCCATCATGGCAAAGGAAAAGTTTGAGCGTACAAAACCGCACGTCAACATCGGCACGATTG
>WQBJ01000220.1 GCA_013032095.1 Ruegeria atlantica
CGATGCAACGTTTCAGGCGCATGCGAAGTTTACAGAAATTCGCCTCCGTCCATTCCTCCGTCTACAACCACTTCTACCAGGAAAGATCGCTAACCAGCCGAGACACCTTCGAGCTGACCCGCACCGGCGCTCTCGCCGAGTGGCGCGAACTTGGTGCCGTATAAAAGGCAGCTGTACTGGCCTGGCTGAGACTGGTTAGAATTTGTCTAAAAGCACCGCAAAAAGAGTCCAAAGCGATTAGTTCCAAGTTTAACTGATCAACAATGATAACAATCGCGTGCCACTCGCACAGCCTATTCCCTCACTTAGTCTAGATTAATGGAAGTGCTGCCCAAGGGAGGTGCTCTCTGTGTTCAAAACAGCGTTTCTTGCAGTGATCTTGTCCGTCTCCGCTTCTTTAGTGTGGTCCAATCCTGTCCGGTGGAAAACCGAATGGCCGCAGACCGACTTCTCCGTCACCAGTATTACTGATTGGTCCGAGATCATTTCTGGTGGACCACCGAAGGATGGCATCCCGGCAATAAGTGACCCTGCTATGATTCCTGTCTCTCAGGAAAACCGAATAGCCGGACGCGAACCAGTGATAAGTTTGGAGGTCGATGGCGCTTTGGCGCGTGCCTATCCTCTACGTTATTTGACGTGGCATGAAATCGTGAACGACGAAGTAGGAGATTTGCCATTCGCTGTCACATATTGCCCCTTGTGCAACTCGGGTATCGTCTTTGACCGGCGCACAGAACACGGCGAATTGGAATTCGGCGTTTCTGGCAAATTACGCAATTCGGACATGATCATGTTTGACAGGCAAACAGAGACTTGGTGGCAACAAGCGATCGGCGCTGCAATCGCGGGCGAACTCACTGGTACCCAATTACGCGCTCTTCCAGTTTGGATGGAGAGTTGGGACAGCTTTCGGGCGCGCCACCCAGAAGGGTTAGTCATGGACGAACCCCCGTTTCGCCGGCAGTACGGTCGAAATCCATACCATCAGTACGATAGCTCCGCTATGCCATTTCTCTTTAGTGGGGATCCGCCGCCACATGGGGTACCGGCATTGGCGCGTGTAGTCCGAGTTGGTGAAAGAGCCTGGCTGCTTGAGCGTGTTCGGCAAGCTGGGAGCATTACCGAAGCCGGTCTTACAATCGAATGGAAGAAGGGCATGGCTTCAGCTCTGGACACGAGCAGTATTGCGGAAGGTCGAGATATCGGTGCAGTCCGCGTGCGCGACGCCAACGGTAAGGACGTAGTGCACGACGTGATGTTTGCGTTTGCTTTTGATGCTTTCTGGCCGAGAGGGCAATGGATGTTGGGTGACTAAGTCGCAGTTGAAACAACTATTCCTTCGACCGAAGCCACACTTTCAGAGGTGGCGTATTATCAATCCCATCGCCAAGGATATCAGTGGCTTGCTCGAACGTGTCACGATCCAGCCTAAGAGGGAAAGCGTGGAGATCGAACTGGAGGGAGCACACACGGCGATGATTAGGATGGCCCAGAACAACGAAAGCCACTCGGAGGTCGTGTCAGAAGAACTTTGCTTGAGCGGGGCAGGGCGGTTGCGTAGCTTTTGCCCATGACCAGACCTGCCTCTTTCAAGTTCTTCAAGACCAGTCCCGAGGTCATCCGCTTGGCCGTGATGCTGTACATCCGATTCCCGCTCTCGCTTCGAAACGTGGAAGACCTATTGCACGAACGCGGAATTGAGGTGAGCCACGAAACCGTCCGATATTGGTGGAACAGGTTCGGCTCGATGTTTGCCTCCGAGATCAGACAAAAGCGAGTCCAGCGACTGTGCGCATTTTCGAAATGGAAGTGGCACGTGGACGAGGTTTTTGTGAAAGTGAATGGTAACAAGCACTACCTCTGGCG
>WQBJ01000221.1 GCA_013032095.1 Ruegeria atlantica
TGCGTTCTCGAAATTGCCTCTTCGAGAGACGAGGACTTGGTACCATAATTCTCGGTTATCGTTACAGCGGCAAGAACTCGGTGCCATCGGAAAAACAAAATTTGCGGCCTCAGTAGAGAAACTCCAAGATGCCTCGTACTCGACGCATTTTTTAGTCTACACCCCGAAAGATCAAGGAACTCTTGCTGCTCCCTGCATCAGAGTCCGGTGCAACCGACTTTGGTGTCAGGTGCCATATACAAGATAAAAGCAAAAATATTAACGTGTCCTGTAGGCCCAAGACAGTGAAACGGAGAACGCGATTGAAAGAGGTTCGCCGGAGCCGAGTTTAAGTTCGCGCCGCCTGTCTTTCGTCAGGCGCGTCGTAAATCCGATCTTGAACAAACCCGGATCGAGGCGGCTCACCAGCAGGTAGACCGTCCCGATCCTGACGCGCCGCCGAAACCACCGGATCCGTGAGGATCTGCGCCGGTATTGGCTTCTTCTTGATCGCATTGCTCAGCCTATTCTCGCTGTTTTTGCTGCAAGAAACTGTGCCTTGCGTCGATGCGGCGCGGCGCTGCATATCGATGTCGAGCAGCCAGTCGATGATGAACAGCGTGCGCTCTATGCGTCCGATTTCCCGGAGCGCCAGGGCGAGTTCATGCTGACGCGGATATGACGCGAACTTCCGCAAGAGTGGAGAGTACCGCAAAGTGGAGGTCTGTTCCGGCTGAGTGCAGAATGACACCTTAAGGGTAGCCCAGCTCACCCCTTCAGGAGCATCTTCAACTTTGACGTGGTGGTGGTTTGCTCGATGCCCTTGAACACGGTCGTGATCGTCTCTTTCGTTGTGCTGTCCGGAGGAACAAATGTTGTGGTGACGACAACTTCTCGACCTTCCCTAAACGTCAGCTTTCCTGCCAGCTCAATTTCCAGTTTGGCGCTCTCCGCATGATCGAGCCACGGCCCAAAACTCACGCTGACCGGATGGTTCAACAGATCCAGTGGAGCATCGCCATCTATGCTCATCGTGACATCGAGTACCACGAGGGGATTCGGCATTTCGCCGTAGTACCCGGCCGAAATCGCGAGCGTATATGGGGCGGAATCTCTGCTATACGTATCCGTGAACACTGAAAGAAACGAACTCCCCGAAACCGTGCGTGTCCCATAAATGATCTGCTGGATGTGGGTATCACCGATTTTCTTTGCGTAGTCGGATTTTTCGTTCTTAACGTCCCGAACATATCGCTCGGATGCGTGATGTGCTTCACCGCAACCGCTGAGCAAAAAGAAAATCGCTGTCATAAACAAGGTTGGTTTCAAACGTATGTGTGTCATCGGAAGCGATCCTCTGTCGGTGCATCAAGCGGCACAGGAGCACAGGCGGACAAATAGACAGGAACCTTGATCGTCTTGTCTCCCATGACCCGCTTCCGGCCAACATAGGTGACAGTCCAGTCGCGGCCGTTGTGAAACACCACGCCACCTTCCTGAAACCCGCCGACCTGGTTTTCGTCCACAAAGATACGCTTGTCGTTGACGTGTTCGCGCATTGTCCTGTTCACGCGATCATGCCAATCCAGTTGCGCAGACTCGTTGATGCGTTCGATATGGGGTTTCAACTCGTGGAAACGGCCGACCGGCAGCACCCAGACCTTTTTCTGACCGTCGAACCTTGCTTTGAGACCCTTCAATATCTTGTTGATCTCGGGGTCGAAGGGAATTTTCACATGGATGTAGACATCGTGCACCGGAGTTCGACAGTTAATCGCGTAAGTAATTGAAATTATTAACACGAGAATCGCATTTGTGTGACGACATCAGGCTATCAGGCCGGTCTGGGGATATTCAGGGCATCGA
>WQBJ01000222.1 GCA_013032095.1 Ruegeria atlantica
CCTGGCTGATGAGTTGCCTGTTGGCTTCCATCAATTCCCGTGCCGTGACAACCTCAAGCCCTTCCTTGTCCGGGTGAATGAGGTCCGCAGGGACAGTCAGATTGCTCTTGGCCTGCTGCCAGTCGAGCGCGGATATCCTCTCCGGGGGCTGGCCTCTGGGTATGCTTCCTGAAGAATGGTCTTTTGGGTCTGGAACCCCGGCCCCGGAAGCCTCGGGACTGTACTCGCGCTTTTCGTGGCGACCCGAATTTCCCGCAGGTTCTGCCCCGCCCGAAACGCCCGGCCAACCTGTAGCGCCTGTAGCCTCGGCAACGCCCTTGCGCTCAAAGGAGAAAGACAGAAGTTTCGATAGCATGCCCATCATTCACCCCCCTGCTCCATGATCTTGTGCGCTTCCTTTATCGTCGCCCGCCAGAAGGAAACCCGCTGTCGCAATGCCGCCGCACGGTCCTCGATCTCCCAAAGACGCGGACGAATTTCCTCTTCATACCCGCTGAAAATTGTCTTCGAGTACCGGCCATTCCTTCGGCCCGTAATCTCCCTCGTGAACCGGGTTGGTGCGCCACTCTTCCGCGTGATCTTATTCTTGGAATACGAAACCCAGACGATTTTCGGCCCGATCTGCCCCGAAAGACTCCTGACAGACAATGTGCACGGAGGCTTCTTGTAGCGTCTCACCTGGCTATCCCGGATCAGCTCGTGACACTCGTCTTTCAGTTCATTCGCAGCATCGAACAGCTCGGAGTGTATGGCATCTGCCTGCGCTATGAGCGCCTTGGCAGCAGCAATCTGACCCTCCTTCGGATAACCGTTCCGCATGGTCCCTCTTTCCGTTCTGCCCCGGTTTTGGCCGATCGCACCTGCCCGATATGCGCCATGTCTACAACCAGTTCACGACCAAATAACGACCAGTTGACAACCAGTTCCCGAGATAAAACTCCACGTTATACCCGTCTATTTGACACATAATTCGCAAATAATCTACCAGAGTAGCCTTCTTTTTATGGCTACTCTCTTGTGCTGGGAGGCACGCATGTGATTTTGCCCCGTCGTCTTTCTGCCCAATGTGGTTCTGATCCCCCCTCTCGACTACATCAATGATGTGTGGTTTTGGGCACCTTCAAAACTACACAATGTGGTTTTGAATACCTTCCTATTCAGCCAGACAGGGCGCCAAATCGAGACAGACAAAACGGGGTTTTAAAACAGCCCAGGCTGATTGCGGCCATTCTTCCCAAGTCTGCATAAGCATCGCCAACGCCTTCCTGCTTCAGAGCCATCTCGAAAGGGCGTTGCTGACAAGAAGCCCCCTCGCGGATGCCTGTCTAGCGCTCCAGGGCGGCCCTCAGCCTCACTCAGAGGAATTCCCCCCGGTGGCAGTCCGCTTCAGCGCCGGAATCTTTCCGGGATGCCTGGACTAAGGGGGCTGGGCTCACCATCCTCGAATTTCCTCTTCGGCGATGCCGCTGCTGTTTGTTGAGACAGACCGTCCGACGGAATGATATCCACGCTTTGCGCAGAAAGCGTTCCGGAAAATACCGGCGCCGGTGGCAGAGTTGGGCTGGCGACGCACCCTCAAGTTCTAACGAAAAGAAAGACGCTGGTTCCAAAACCTCTTCCTCTTCCCAATCCGACGCAATTCGACCGCTTCTCTTCATCCGACCAGAATTGAGCGCCTGGCGCGGATTATTCATCGAGGTTGGTGCCCGGTCGGTGACTATTATCTCCTGCAAGCACGTAAGCAATCGCTGGACTTCAGCCACATCGCAGAGGAGTTGAACCGCGCGCGGATATCGTTGGAACAAAAAATCCATCGCCTGCGTGCAGTTCC
>WQBJ01000223.1 GCA_013032095.1 Ruegeria atlantica
TAACTTCTGGTAAACGTCAAGGCGGCATAACCGCGGTCTTCAACGGATGATTACACACAATCCGCCAAATGCGGACATTCACAAACCTGGTGGTGGCTCCGAAAGGCCGGTTGGTATCTGGAGTCAAGAAGAACGGTATCTCACATGGTAGTTTGCGGCGCCGAAGAAATCGGAAATTCGTCGGCTCGAAACCCCTCAATTTTGTTGTGCGATAACGTGCATGTGTGAAAAAGATCTAACGGAGCAGTTGATGCAGTGAAAGAAAGGAAGGCAAATGCCGAAAACTGGTATCGAGGTCTTTCAGGACCTGACTATTGGTTCAGATCATGTCTCACTCGATGAAATCCGTGCGTCACTTCTCAGCGTCGAGTCCCAAGAGTGGCGTCACAATGAAGAGCAGGAAGACAACCTCAAAGACCATGCTTTCTACCAGCGTCAAGAGGATATCATCGTATTTGAATATGAGGGCGTCACCCTTCCGAAGGCGAGACTAATACTCTGGCAGCACGGGAAATCATACAACGTCACCAACATCGTGCCCGCCGAAGTCGGGGAATTGGGCGTTAAGCTCTATAACGATCTGCTTGTCTGTTTTGTGACCGAGGTTATCGACAAGGCCACCGTTCGTAATCAGCTCACGCTTGTGTTGACCAGCGATGTTCGCAGTTTGGATACTTGGACGAAAGCCGAAACTGCCGATGCCCTGCGTCGGTTCTCCGCCCTTGCTAATAAGAGCACGACGAATTCACACCCCAAAGACCGCGAACGGTGGGAGGAGTTTGTGATCGAAGCGCATCGCAACGGTGATAACCTGCCGATCGATATCCTGATACAATGGCTGATCGACATCGATGGCTGGGATGAGACTTCGGCCAACAAGCTTGCCATAGAATTCGAGCAAGGGATTTCTCTCCTTGGAGCATATGATGCGATCTTGAGAGGTTAAGGACTTTGGCCTATGACTCTCTGCAAGCGATTGCACAGGCAAATGTACCTGTTCTTCTACCAGATACCTGTATTCTTCTGGACTTATTACGTTCGCCACGTCGCGAGAACGTTGACGACATCGCGATGTTGTCAGGTCTAACGATACGGCATGGTGTGGTCGAAAGCGAAGCGATTGGATGCGTTGTTGCCGAGCAAGTGCGCAACGAACTCAATGACAATCTCCAAACCGTACTCGACGAAGCTAATGCAGGGCTTGGCCGTTTGCGAGACGAGATCGCACGGATTGACAAGTGGGCAGAAGCACTAGGGCAGGCGAGCCAAACCCAGATCAACCATTATTTGGCGTGCGTCCCGGTTGCTGAGGCCATCATGTGGGACATCGTGAACAGGGCAATCAACCATGCCACGACACAGGAAATTAATCTAAACGCCATGGGGCGCGTCATGGCGAGGCGGACGCCCGCCCAGCTTGGGAAAGACTCAACGAAAGACTGCGTTGTGGTCGAGAGCTACCTGAACGTGGCGTCCAGCCTACGAAATTTGGGTCATACTGCAGTTATCGTCTTCGCGTCGTCAAACACCAAAGAGTTCGTGTCGGGAACGCCGAAAGCTCTCAACGCAGATATCGCAGCCGAGTTTGCCGCTCTTGGGATTCAGTACAGTCGCGCACTGCACGAGACACGGCATCTTCTAGGCTTGCCGCGTGCTCAGTAGTAAGACTTGAGTGCACACAGTGGTACTTGCCTTTTGGAAGGTGTGAAGCGATCTTGCAATTTGAGCGTCGTCTCAATTTCCGGATATCCGAACTCATTTGTAATCATCCGTTGAAGACCGCGGTTATGCCGCCTTGACGTTTACCAGAAGTTAT
>WQBJ01000224.1 GCA_013032095.1 Ruegeria atlantica
GATGAGCCCCCTACCCTGACTACCAACAGGAGTCGCGGTTCAGGTATCGCTCACAGCCGCCATCAATCTAATCTGCATCTCTTTTGGTGCGTATTGCTCAACGATAAATGACTGTATATCACGATCGCGATAATGAAACGTTTGTAACGAAGGACTACCGAGGGGCCGAATGTTAGAAGATTTAGTTGTAGAAGTGTCATCGCACGGGCCAATCATCTCGATGACAAGTACAGTTGGCACCATAACAATTGAATCAAGTGAAATAACAGGCTTACAGGATGACCAGGGGATGGACTTTGTTGCTTGGTATTTCATGCCAATCGCTATGAAGTTAAACCGCCGCCTTGTAATAATGGGGCCGGGGAGCCTTGATACAGTCAAAAATGCAGAGTTTATGTCCGCTATCTGGGAGACTTGGCTCCCTGGACATTTCCACAAAATAGACGTCAGGTTCGATAGCGAAAACGACTTAATCCGCCCCGCGTCGGCAAGCGATAATGGCGATCTGGCTTTTTATTCTGGAGGCATCGACAGCACGTTCTCATTGCTTAGGCGGAAGGCAGCTGGAAAACAGCAGGACGTTTTGACGGTCCATGGGATGGATTACAAGGTTAAAGATCACGAGAAGTTCGATGCAATGATCGAGAAGACCGATGCATTTGCAAAAACCGTAGCAAAAAAGCGCATAACTCTTAAGTCCGACGCGTATCAAATTTACGATTCAGTATACTGCAATCCAAAGGGCTCCCACGTAACGCACATCTTCTCGCTGGCGGGCGCCGCATTTCTTCATGGAAATTACAGTCGTTACTTGATTTCTTCGGACTACCGATTGGATCAGCAGTTCCTGGTTTTCCCTTGGGGCTCAAATTCTGCTACTAACCGTTACTTCTCAGATGGCCGACGTCATTTGTTGACACTCGACGACGAGTTTTCGCGGAGCGACAAGCTGGAAAGGATCATCGCTTTGCCCGAGGCACTTTCGTCTGTCACGTTCTGCGTCAACTACAAAGCGAGACCTGAAAATTGTGGACAATGTTCGAAATGCGTTAGGACAAAGATTATGTTTCTAACTCGGATTGGATATGTGCCAGACGTCTTCCTAGACAATGCCGTGCCGGACGACTGGCTTGACTTGATGGACTTGACGACCGGCAAAGACAGAGCGTTCTTGGCTGATATCTTGAGCTCCGCAGAAGTGTTCCAAACTGCCGGCAGAATTCCGAATTTTGAGCAAGCCGTACAAGCATTTCACACGGATGCAAGCGCTGACAAGCGCACTGACAAGCGATCTAATGACGGGCAGGTCTACCGCTTTCTGCACAGGGCTTACCGAAAGATTTTTTGAAGCGATATGCGAGGGTGTCCCCGACCTGAAATGTGTTGGTAACAATGAGTTTTGGGCGTCTGCTCTGGGCTGATTGTGTTGAAAAACTCCGCTTCTTCCGAAATTCGGTGAAGAAATCAGCCATACAACGCTAATCGGACAATTGGACCAAGGGGTCGGCCAAAATAATGGTTCGGAGATGTGAGAGACGCTCGCGGGCTTCTTTACGCTAACAGAGCCGATTTTCCTGAAAAAACGGAATTTGGCAGAAAAACGTGAGAGCAAAATTTTCGAGTTTTTCAACACAATCTGGCGCTTCTTACCGAGTTTTTCCACCCGAAAATTTGCTAGTCGTCACCTACTATTTCTTTAGTTCCATTAATCTTGCCGGTCGGTTTGAATCCGGCGTGGAAGCTTCCGTCACAACGGAGAACCAAATTGCAGAATCGAGAGCTGACCAT
>WQBJ01000225.1 GCA_013032095.1 Ruegeria atlantica
AAATACTATGTCGGGCAGCTTGATGAAGAAAATCGTGTTTGCAGCAGGTTGTGCATGCTGCCCTACATAGTGGGCTGCCCTACATATGGCCTCTTATGTCGTACCCCACATAAGAGGCCAAGTAAAAGTCGGTCATTGAAGCTTGCGGGATCGTAGATGCCGTCTTCATCGAGGATCAGGGAGTCGGCAAGGGCACAGATCTCCAGCAACCGCTGCCAGTCGGCATTGTTGCGTGCCAGACGGGAGACCTCCAGGCCCATTACGATCCCGGCCCGCCCCATGCCGACGTCGCTAACCAGTCGCTGAAACCCCTCACGCCAGGCGGCCGATGCGCCGGATTCGCCCTGGTCATTGTCAATGACGATAATCTGGTCGTCACGCCAGCCGAGGGCAACCGCCCGGCCGCGAAGCGCATATTGCCGTTTGGCGCTTTCGGCATTCTCCAGGACCTGCCGCATTGAGGACTGGCGGATGTAGAGGTAGGCGCTGCGTTCAAGGTGGTGAGGCTGGACTTTGAGGTGTGCGTTCATGGTGTTCTCCGGTCATGGATACTCAAGGCGATTGCTGCAAGGACGTGGACCACGGCCCTTTGTCTGTCGTGCGCCGGCTGGGCGACAGGCGGTAGGTAAATCTGCTTTCGGGAAGTACTTGCCGCTTCGGAGAGTGTCCGGGCCCACCCCCACATGCCCCGGCGGAGAAAAAGCATGAGGCCGCTGCGGGCCTTCAGCGGCAGCACGCCGCCGAGAGCGGCCCCGCGCAGCACCTCGTATTGGGCCGTAATGGCTGGCGGGGAGCTTGTCGGCGCTGCGCCGTCGTTTACCGGAGTGTTTTTTTTAGAACGCGTTCGATCGTTCTGGGATGAAGCTTGATATCGAACTCGTTGCGGACCAGCTTTGCCAGTTCCCGGGCGCGCACCGGTTTGCCTGGGGCCAACCTCGCGTGCAGAAATGCCAGGACTTCGCCGTCGATCTTGTGGGGGCCGCGCGGGCCCGGTTTTGACGGCACCAACCCGGCAATCCCCGCCATGTCGAAGTTCGCCTTGGCCTGATAGTAGGTCGGCCTGGAAACGCCGTATTCGCTGGCAGCTTCCGTCACCGACACCTTGTCGACGGAAACCCGGCGCAACATCTCGTACTTGACCTGCACGGCATCTTGCGGATCGAAGAACTCGCTGCCGCAGAACTTCGGATCGCGCACCTTGTCTGGGGCCGGGTTCCAGGTCCCCTCTTCGATAAGGGTCTCCGTCTTTGATCGCTTGCTGTCGTACTTCGCAGACATTATTGGCACCGGAAGTAATACGCGGTAAATACGTAATGTTATTTACGCCGCTATTGGAATCATCGTCAAGACCAAGTCTGTTCAGGGGCTCAATAACAAGGCGCAAAATCCATGGAATATCACTCATTCCTATCTCCCTGCGGCGTAATTCACTTTACACATGCGGCATAATTAGCCTTACATATTCTCAAGGTCTGGTATGGCCTGCTTGCCGGAAAGACGGTCCATCAGATCGGCCAGTTCCAACAAATCAGCGACCCGAAAAAGCGCTCGTCCGCCGCTCATGGCGACTTCCGGATCCTCGTCTGCGAGATCAGTCCACTGCGGCGGAATTGACCAAACTGAGCCATCGCCGACCTGCAGCAAAAGACGTTCACCATGCCGGTTGTATCGTCTACCGACACATGGCAGCTGCTGTGTAAATAACGGATGAAACGGGTGCGTCACCCGAACTAGTTGCTCATCTGCGTTGGTCACGCCTGTATTCCCTTGTGAGGTACAAGCG
>WQBJ01000226.1 GCA_013032095.1 Ruegeria atlantica
ACAGAAGTTCGGTCGATTATGGCCGTGTATATGATTTTGTCGTTATGCCCGATGGCACTGGAGATTTGGACCTGACTCTGAATGCCGACACGGAATCGTCGGACACGGCCGATAATGAAATCGAAAGTGCAGGTGTTGTATCCTATTCAAGCATGAACTCCGGCAACACAATCGGCTTGAACGGATCACCGCAGATCACGTCTATAACCGGACTGCCAGCCAGTTATCCCAAAAGTCCGTTTACGGTCACCGTTCATCTTAACGAAGCTGCAAAGGGTCTTGCGGAAAGCGGATTGACCGTCACGAACGCTGATGTGATTTCAATTGAGACCGTCAAAGGGTTTCTGTCGGATGACGAATGGCTCATCACATTGCAGGCAGCCTATCCGCATGGCGGCGATATCGATATGACGATCAATGCAGATGCTCTTACCGATGGTGAGGACAATGGCAATCCCGCATATGCCATGCAAACCATTTACGATGACTGGGATCCGTTCATTCTGTATATTCAGGCCTGGGGTAAGGATTATTCTGCCAGCCGCCAGGATTACGTTACCGGCCAGGATTATATTTTCCGCATCTATTTTAACGAAAAAATCACCGGTCTTGATACCGATGATTTTACCGCGACCAATGGCAGCGTAAAATCCGTAAGCGATGTGGTTAACTGGCCTGGCAGCGGTTTTGAAATCATTGTCACGCCGGATGGTGGGGGGGAACTGGACCTGACCCTGAATGCCGACACGGATGCAACGGATACAGCGTCAGCAGCCAACCGGATATCAAATGCAGGAGCATCCTATACGGGCTTCAACTCTGTTGATCCAATTCCGATGGCTCCCCTCTCTCCATCCCTTTCGACAAGCAGCCCCACAGACTACGATACTGACAGTGAGGACATCCAGCTTACATTCGATAAGGAGGTCACGGATTTCATTTTGGATGATATCGAACTCAGCGACAATGCCGAGATATCTCAGAATACGTCTTTGGCGTCGGACGATAACATCACATGGACATTTTCCATAGACATCATAGGGGACGGAGACGCGACGATTACGGTCCCGACCGGGGCCATTGCTGGTTCCGATGGGACTGTTACCACGGAAGATATTGTTATTACCCTGGCTGACAAACTCGGACCCTGGCTGCAGATAAATGCAATGGCTCCCTATGACAGTCATGAGGATCTCGAAACAACAATTTCAACAGATGGGGATGAAACACGTGATTTGCTGCTGAGCGATATTGAGTTCGAGAATGCCACGGGCGTTTCGTTCGATACGGCGACCTATACTGTTGTGTTCACACCAACCGGCGGCGACATTACCGTCACGATACCGGAAAATACGCTCCAGGATGCTGCGGGCAACGGTAACGATGCAACGAGCACTGTCATACAGGATGAAGCTGCGCCGGTTGCCACCTGGTTGGATGTGCCAACAGATTATTCGGATATGACGTCTTTTGAGGTCAAGATCAGCTTTGATGAGGCGCTGGAGGACACGGATCTGCTGCAACTGAGTGACCTGGGTGCCAGCGGTGCGAGCCTGTCCGGCTTCACCCGGAATGCTGTCAGTGGTGAGTATGAGGTCACGGTCACGCCCGATGGCGGCGGTCCGATCACGCTGACATTGGCGGCCAATGCCGTCACGGACACGTCCGGCAATCAAAATGCGGTGTCGCAAGTGACTATTGCGGATGCAGTAGCCCCAACAATCACGGGCTTTTCTGGACTTTCCCAATTTAGCG
>WQBJ01000227.1 GCA_013032095.1 Ruegeria atlantica
ATGATGGCGATGCCGTAGAGTTTCGGCTCGGTCACGCTGAACAGGAAGATCAGTGGGATCAGGTAGACGAAAGTCGGCAGCGTCTGCAGCAGGTCCAGCACCGGCAGGATCATGCGCTGGAAACTGTCGGACTTGGCCATGGCGATGCCTATGGGCACCCCAAGCAGGATACAGAGCCCGGTACATACCAGCACGATCGACAGCGTCTGCATTGCCGGTTCCAGATGGTCGATAAGGCCCAGAAACAGGAAAACGAAGATCACGAACCCGGTCACGATGGCCGAGCGCGACACATACCACGTCAGCACGAACAGCGCCGGCAGCATGATCCACCACGGCACCGCATCCACCGCAATCAACGCCCATTCCAGCATCCATGACAGCGGCTGCGTCAGCGGGTCCAGCACGAATTTCAAAGCGTCCTTGATGGCCAGAAACCCATCCTCGACCGCCGAGACAAAATCCCGCGATTGCGGGATTCTCGGACAGGCCTCGTTCAGCGCATCAAGAGATGGAAATGGAAAAGCCGGGCCATTGTCGCCATTCTCTGCGTTGGCCTGTGCCAACAGGTCCGCCATTGATAAATTGGCGCCGCTGCCCGATGCGTCACACCATTCCCGAAGTCCCAACGCATCGAACATGCGGTCGTAAAAAGCCATGTCATCCCCTTCCCTGCCAACCCGGGCGCCCCATTGGGACGCCCGGGCCATTTTGCGAGCTTATTGTTATTTCAGCAGTGCCGACAGTTTCGCGCGCGCGTCGTCATTCAGCCATTCGCTCCAGGTGTCCTGGAAGTTGGTCAGAAAATACACCGCAGCCTCTTCGCCCGAGGCGTTGTTCTCTTCCTGCCAGGCCAACAGGCCGTTCATCATCTCGTTGGTGAACTGGACGTTCTCCATCAGCGCCGTCTCTTCGGGATGCGAGTCCGCAAAGGTGTTGGTCACAACCGTGGTCACATCGCTGGCCGGGAAGGCCCCCAACACCGGTTCGGCGCACTCTTCCTGGCTGTTGCACGCATGCGCTTCCGGGACATGCGGGCCCACATCGACCTGCACCATCGGATAGCGGCCCAGAATCGAGGTTGGTGCCCAGTAATAGCCGAACCATGGCTCTTTCGCGTCATAGGCCGAAGCGATGGACGCGGCCAGTGTCTCACCCGAGCCATGGACAAAGTCCTCGATCCCCGCATCGGTAAATCCAGCCGCCTTTGCCATGTTCGAGCTGACCCGCTGACAGGTCCAGCCCACCGGACAATTGTGGAAGCGTCCACCGACCAGTTCGGGGTTGGCCAGGATGCCTTCCATCGTCGTCAGTTCCGGATGCGCTTCGGCCAGATAGGTGGGAATCCACCACGCCTCGACCCCGCCATCGGACAGCACCTTGGCGCGTTCGATGATGGCGCCGCTTTCGATCAAGCCGGGATAGGCCGGCGCCCCATTGGTCCACAACTCGGTCAGAATGTCCGGTTCACCGGTTTCCGCCACCGAAGCCAGCGCCGGCGTCGTTGCCGACGGCACGACCGTCACAGAACAGCCATAGCCCTGCTCCAAAAGGAACTTGCTCACTTGCGTGACGATAATTGCGGAACCCCAATCCATCTCGGTGATTGAGATGTCCCCGCAATCAGCATACGCCGTACCGGAAACGCCAATAGAAACCGCGGCACTCGCCGCGAGGAGTTTCAGTTTCATAGATTTTCTCCCTGGTTGGTTATGCCCCGGGCACTTTGCGGCCCCTCAGGCTTC
>WQBJ01000228.1 GCA_013032095.1 Ruegeria atlantica
GCGACTTCCGAGAACGTGCAAAAGCTCACTTGCGAACAGCAGCCGGTACATACATCAGGGCTCGTTCAACCAGTTACCGCTTGCCGCAGAGAATAACTGCTCCGAGCCCAAAGCAGTTTTAACGTTTCTCTTTGGATTTCCCAGATGAGATTGGTTTGGCGATTTTGAGAGCCTGTCTAAGATACCAGGGATATGTCAGATAAGATCCAAAACAGATTGCTGGAACGCAGCGAGGCTGCCTTTGCAGAAGAGGAACGCCGTGGCATTTTGCTGGCCGCCAAAGTTCGCACCGTCGCTTTGGTTCTTGTTCTTTCGTGGCAAGCCATCGACAGTACAGAAACGGGACCGACGTATTACTTCAATCTTCTGGAAATCTTTGTCTTCGTCGTACTCGGCGGGCTTCAGTACGCCGCCGCTCGTACGCGTCATACCAGACTATGGCTCCAGCTACTTTTTGTTTCCCTTGATTGCGCTCTGTTGGCTTTGGTCTTCACGCTAAGCTCACCCTTTAATGATGATCCCCTACCACCGGCCATCGCGATGGATTCGGCCCGTTTCCTCTATTTCTTTATGTTCTTGATGCAGGCGTCTTTCAGCTTTCGACCTATGATGGTTGTCTGGTGCGGGCTGAGCATCATTCTTGCCCGCGTAGGAATGTGGGTGTGGTTTTTGAGCCAGCCGAGCGTGTACAGCAACCTAGATTTGCAGGAACAATCTGTAGACTCTTTGCTTGAAGCTGGATCAGACCTCAACTTTCTTTTCCTTGGGTATGCAGCGACAGAGCTCCTGGTCGTTTTGATAGTTTCCGCAGGCCTCGCAATCGTGGTGGCGCGTTCCCGTCGGCTCGTGTGGAACTTGCTCTCAACCGAACGAAAACGCGCGAGTTTGGCCCGGTATTTTTCGCCAAATGTTGTCAACCAGTTGAGCAACTCGGATGCCAAGATTGCTACCGCAAGACAGCAGGAAGTCGGAGTGATTTTCGCTGACATTATGGGTTTCACAAAGCTCTGTGAAAACTCGAGCGCCGAGGAAGTAATTGACCTGCTTCGAGGTTATCATGAACGCCTGGGAAAGGCTGTTTTCGACAACAATGGAACTTTGGACAAATACATAGGCGATGGGCTTATGGCGACTTTTGGAACGCCTGACCCAAGTCCTGACGACCCGGCAAACGCATTGAATTGCGCTTTCGAGATGATCAATGCCTTAAAGGATTGGAATGAGGACAGACTGTTGTCTGGCTTTGAGCCTATCCGTGTAGGCATTGGACTTCATTGGGGCATAGTCGTGGCCGGAGATATGGGGAATGAACGCAGACTTGAATATGGTGTAATCGGCGATACCGTGAATATTGCCAGCAGGATTGAACATCTTACTCGCGACCTCGATGCGCAGCTCGTTGTCAGCGACGAGTTGGTGCGTGCTATCCAAAAAAAAGGGAACGTGCCGAACCTCGACCGACTGACACTTGCAGGTTACCAAGAAATTCGGGGGCGAGCGTCCGGTGTAAAGGTTTGGGTTTATTCTGCTGCATAGCCACAATATTGAATAGCAGCTTTGTCCGCTAACCTGCTTTTCCCAGCTAGTTCTGAACGTCTGGAATGCCCGGTTCTCGACGTGCCGCCATTGCGAAAAACTGGTGTGCAATCGATGGCAGCTAATGGGATGAACCGGCTGCTCCCCCGGTTGGGTTAACCTGAGATGGTTTATCCG
>WQBJ01000229.1 GCA_013032095.1 Ruegeria atlantica
TCTCGTCATGCCCGAAACCTTCGGTGAAGACAAATGTATCACTGCCACTGCCACCCACCAGGCGATCATTGCCACCCAGGCCCTCAAGCCGGTCGTTGCCGATAAACCCAACCAGGGTTTGATCATCTGCGGTCGCGATGAGCGTATCGTCACCTGATGATCCGCTGAAAACTGAAGTGCCGGCATAGGTCATGTCGATGATGAAGTCCTCGATGCCATCAGCGGCATCGAGCGCGGCAAGATCACCGGCTAGCACGAGGTAGCTCTCACCCGCATCATCCTCGGCATCATTCACGCCGTCGGCCCAATAAGCCCCGATGAGCAGGTCGTCCTGGCCGTCCCCGTCAACATCCCCTGCAGAAGAAACCGAATTGCCAAGATAATAATCTCCACCGGCTCCGACAAATCGGTAGGAGCCACTGCCACGACCGATATACGCCATGTCGATCAAAAAGTCTGTGCTGCCGTCCGCGGCATCGAGCGTGGCAAGATCACGGGCCAGCACAAGGTAGCTCTCGCCAGCCTCACTCTCAGTATTGTTCACGCCGTCGGCATAATAAGCACCGATAATCAGGTCGTCCTTGCCGTCCCCGTCAACATCCCCCGCGGAAGAAACCGAGTAGCCGAGAAAGTCATAGCTATCAACACCGACAAAACGATACGAGCCGCTGCCTTGATCGATACTCGCCATGTCGATCGTGTAGTCTTCGCTGCCGTCAGCCTTATCAAGGTCTTCAAGATCTTTGGCCAGCACAAGGTAACTCTCGCCCGCACCATCCTCGGCATCGTTCACGCCGTCAGCATAATAAGCACCGATGAGCAGGTCGCCCCGGCCGTCCCCGTCAACGTCCCCGGCAGCAGCAACCGACCAGCCAAGAAAGTCATAGCTATCGACACCGACAAAACGGTAGGAGCCAGTGTTGGGAACACTACCAATATTCGCCATGTCGATCGTGTAGTCGGTGCTGCCGTCAGCGGCATCGAGATCAGCAAGGTCACTGGCCAGCACAAGATAACTCTCGCCCGCACCAAAGCCACCAGCATTCCTGGCCCCGATGAACAGATCGTCCTTGCCGTCGCCATCAACATCCCCCGCGGAAGAAACCGAAGAGCCGAGATAGTCATCGCCATCAGCGCCGACAAACCGGTAGGAGCCAGTGTTGGGAACACTACCAATATTCGCCATGTCGATCGTGTAGTCGGTGCTGCCGTCAGCGCCATCGAGATCAGCAAGGTCACTGGCCAGCACAAGATAACTCTCGCCCGCAGCATTCTCGGCATTGTTCACGCCGCCGGCCCAATGAGCACCGATGAACAGGTCGTCCTGGCCGTCCCCGTCAACATCTCCTGCAGAAGCAACCGACCAGCCAAGCCGGTCATTGCCATCAGCACCAACAAAACGGTAAGAGCCGCTGCCACTATGGATATACGCCATGTCGATCGTGAAGTCGGCACTGCCGTCCGCGGCATCAAGGTCTTCAAGATCTTTGGCCAGCACAAGGTAACTCTCGCCCGCACCACTCTCCGCATTATTCACACCAGCGGCATACCTGGCGCCGATGAACAGGTCATCCTGGCCGTCCCCGTCAACATCCCCCGCAGATGAAACCGAATAGCCGAGATAGTCACCGCCATCAGCACCGACAAAACGGTAGGAGCCAGCGCCACGACCGATATGCGCCATATCGATCAAAAAATCCTCGC
>WQBJ01000023.1 GCA_013032095.1 Ruegeria atlantica
ACGTCTGCACCGCGCAGGCGCTGCTGGCCGTCATTGCCTCGATGTATGCCGTGTATCACGGCCCCGACGGCATCAAGGCCATCGCGCAATCGGTGCACCGCAAAACCTCGCGCATGGCTGCCGGTCTGGAAGAGGCGGGCTTTGCCGTGGAACCGGAAGTGTTCTTCGACACCATCACCGTCGAGGTCGGTCATCTGCAGAACGTCGTGATGGAGGCCGCCGTGGCCCGGGGCGTCAACCTGCGCAAGGTTGGTGACACGAAAGTGGGCATCAGCCTGGACGAACAGACCCGCCCCGAGACCATCGAGGCCGTCTGGGGGGCCTTCGGCATCGACCGCAAGGATGACAGTTCGAACAAGCAGTACCGCCTGCCGGATTACGCGCTGCGCGAAAGCGCCTATCTGACCCACCCGATCTTCCACCAGAACCGGGCCGAGGCCGAAATCACCCGCTATATGCGCCGTCTGGCCGACCGCGACCTGGCGCTGGACCGGGCGATGATCCCGCTGGGGTCCTGCACCATGAAGCTGAACGCCACGATCGAGATGATCCCGGTCACCTGGCCCGAGTTCGGCAATCTGCACCCGTTCGTTCCGGAAGATCAGGCGCAGGGCTATCACGAGATGATTGCCGATCTGAACGACAAGCTGTGCCAGATCACCGGCTATGACGCGATCAGCCAGCAGCCCAACTCGGGCGCGCAGGGCGAATATGCGGGCCTGCTGACGATCCGCAACTACCACTTCGCCCGCGGCGAAGGGCAGCGGAACGTCTGCCTGATCCCAACCTCGGCGCATGGCACCAACCCGGCCTCGGCGCAGATGGTCGGCTGGCAGGTTGTACCGGTGCAAGCGGATGAGAACGGCAACATTGATCTGAATGACTTCCGGGCCAAGGCGGAAAAGCACAGCGACCATCTGGCCGCCTGCATGATCACCTATCCGTCCACCCATGGCGTGTTCGAGACCACCGTGCAGGAGGTCTGCCAGATCACCCATGATCACGGCGGTCAGGTCTATATCGACGGCGCCAACATGAACGCCATGGTCGGTCTGTCGCGCCCGGGTGACATTGGCGGTGACGTCAGCCACCTGAACCTGCACAAGACCTTCTGCATCCCGCATGGCGGCGGCGGCCCCGGCATGGGTCCGATCGGGGTCAAGGCGCACCTGACCGAGCACCTGCCCGGTCACCCGGAATACGGCACCGCCGTGGGTCCGGTCTCGGCGGCGCCGTTTGGCTCTCCGTCGATCCTGCCGGTCAGCTGGGCCTATGTGCTGCTGATGGGTGGTGCGGGTCTGACACAGGCGACGAAAGTGGCGATCCTGAACGCCAACTACATCGCCGCGCGCCTGAGCGAGGCCTATCCGATCCTCTACACCTCGGAAACGGGCCGTGTGGCGCATGAATGCATCCTCGACACCCGTCCGCTGGACGCCGAGGCGCATGTCACCGTCGACGACATCGCCAAGCGTCTGGTCGATTCAGGCTTCCACGCGCCGACCATGTCCTGGCCGGTGGCGGGCACCATGATGGTGGAACCCACCGAGTCCGAACCCATGGCCGAGCTGGACCGTTTCTGTGACGCCATGCTGTCCATCCGGGCCGAGGCGCAGGACATCATCGACGGCAAGATCGACGCGGAAAACAACCCGCTGAAAAACGCCCCCCACACGGTGCGCGATCTGGTCGGAGAGTGGGACCGCCCCTACACCCGCGAGCAAGCCTGCTTCCCGCCGGGTTCCATGGGCGTCGACAAATACTGGTCCCCCGTCAACCGCGTCGACAACGCATACGGCGACAGAAACCTCGTCTGCACATGCCCCCCAATGGACGCATACGCCGAAGCCGCTGAATAAAACAAAACCACCACCACCCCCGCCACCACGGCGGGGGGGGGTGATGACAACCTAAATCTGGCCAAGCCGTAACGGGATCAATCCGTTCAAAGCAACTGGAGGAACAATGAAACACTATGTCCTCGGAAACGACCATGCTCAACTGGCCAGAACGACAACAGAACGACAACGAAACATTGACGTTTTTCTAAACGGCTCCGAAGCGGAAGCTTCTTCCGAGATGGTTGTCGAATTTTTTCAAGCTCTCAATGACTTGGTTGAAGATCACAGCTATGTCGTAAACATCCGTCGCGCCCCTAAATCCTCGGCGGGTGATCCTATGTACTGGTCAGGCAGAACCGCGATTTTCTGGGGCGACATTCACAAGACCTGGCTAAACGACAAAACTGATACGACGCGGTTGTCGCAAGTTCTCAACTTGGCATCCCGTTCCATCTTGGTTGGTGGAGCAGTCATGCTATTGGCGCACGCCGGGAGGGAAGACCTGCCTGTTGCCGCAATCCACCCCAACTTCTCGGCCGCAGCGCAGGAAATCGGATTAGCAGACTGCCAACAGTCCTCACACCGATCAACTGGCGGCCGGGTGCACAGCGCCGCGACCAAACTTGGCGCTTTGCGGTTGCTGACGGAATTTGTGGCACTGGATCACGGGGAACATCTGGCTGAAACCTTGCGCAGCTATATCGGTTTGACCGAACCGAAGCGCAGCTGTGCCAGTCAACTTGCAACCCGGCTCATCCAAAGGTCGGGGGCGGATCCTTTGGTGCGGCAAGTGATCGAGATGATGTTGAACAACGTGGAAGATCCGATGAAAATATCCGATCTTTCCGAGGCTCTCGGCGCCTCTACACGCCAGCTGCAGCGACGTTTTCTGAACAAGACAGGGGTCAAGCTGCTGACCACCTATCGCGAGCTGCGGTTGGAACGCGCCTACAGCCTGATGCGATACACTGATATGCCGCAGCTTGAGATTTCGGCGGCGACAGGCTTCTCTTCTGCTGCCGCATTGGGACGCGCGTTTAGAGCGCAATACAAGACGACACCCGAGGCGGTTCGCAGCTGCCGCTTTACAGGTGAGTTATCGGACTTGCGAGCGCCTCACTAGGCGGCCAGACGACTGACACAAGGATTCAGCGTAAACACTTCTTGGTCCCTGCGGGGGTCCACAGTTTTCCGGGGTGGACTTATACAGGCATCTCTCCTCGCACCCCACTCTTTGCCACAGGACTTGCCTGTATTCGGTTCTTGGGATTTTCTGGCGCTACGCACCAACCACAAGGCTGAGCCAGAATGAAACTTGAATTTCATCACATCAATTTTGTCACTGATGATGTCGAGCGTTTGCACCGCTTCTATACTCAGGTTCTCGGGTTGGACGACATCCCGATTGAGAATTTCCCGCGGCCAGACGAGACCGACGACAAAGGCTACAGCGGGAAGATCCGATTTGCGACGGACGGCGGCATGCAAATGCATCTGGCCGAAAAGAACCTCGATGTCGCCTTCAAGCATGGCGAAACTATCAACCCGGTCGAGCGTGGTCATATAGCTTTCCGCACCGATGATATCGAAGCGTTCAAAAAGTTGCTGGACGACAACGGAGTTCCTTATTCGGATTACGGCACGGCCTTCGCGAAAGAGTGGCATCAGCTGTTCTTCCATGACCCCGAAGGCAATATTATCGAAGTACATCAGGCGCTTTGACCTACTTGGGAGGCAATGATTGAAACAGGCCGTACTCGTCGTTGATGTCCAACCCTGCTTTGATCCTCCCCAGTGGCTGGTCGAGCGCAGCCGGTTATTGGCAGCCAAATTCCCTTCGATCGCGACAGTCGAACGCAATGATGAGACCAAGGTTCCGTTTTTTCGACAGCTTGGGTGGAAGCCCCGATCTATCGACGACAGCCTTGTTCAGGCGGATCGTACTATTCTGAAATACGGCTATGGCCCGCCCGCGGAAGTGATCAACCAGTTTCACAGCTGGAAGGCCGACCGTGTACTGGTGTGCGGCATTCAGGCCGATACCTGTGTGCTGGCCGCGGGATTCGCCTTATTTGACGTGGGCCTTCAACCGACCATAATTGCCGACACGGTTGTCGGGTCTTCGCTGGATCGCAGCGGCAAGCTGGGCGTGGACCTCTGGCGACATCATTTTGGTCAGGTGATTGAGAAGCACTCGGATATTTTATGACGTCGCAATCCCTGTCCGTATTGGAGAGGAGAGCCATAATGACCTCGAAACATATTCTTAAACTAACGGCCCTTGCCATTGTCGCGGTCGGACATTGCGCCGCGGCCTATGCGGAAAGCTTTTCACTAACCGGCCAGTATGAAGGGATATACGCCTGCGACAGCACGACGGGCGGGGTTCCCTCAAGTTGGTCAGACCCAATGACCGCAGGTATTGTTCAGGACGGAGATCGCATCTCCATCGACCTGCTTTATACTGATAAACAAGAGCTTGGAGCGGAATACTCGCTTTACACCGGCTCGATTGCACTGGACCCAACGGGCACGCTGGTTAGCGGGTATTTCGAAGCCTGCGGCGGGACATTTCCATCGAAGGAACTGGCTCGGATATTCCCGGCTGCCACGGACTCATCATTCAGTTTTGCAGTAACCAGTGTTTGGTCCTCGGATCAGGTGCCAAACCTGCCGGGTCTGACTGTTCAATCCTGCACCTGGAGCCTGAAACGCGTGTCCACAGAAACACCCAAAGTCAGGCCGTGCGAGACAGCGGCTGACTAAAAGCACACCCATCTGGACTCATTTATTAAGTCCAGATGTTTAAATTGGATCCAAAATGCCCATATAGCCCCAATCTTATAACTTAACCGTGCCCGAGCGGGTGTGATCCACCCGGCAAGCCCCAAAACAGGATGGTCCCGATGAATTTTATTCTACGCGGTAGCCTGGTTACTCAAATCATCATCGGCCTCGTGGCCGGTGCCCTTCTCGCCACCCTTTGGCCTGCCGCCGGTTCAGCCGTCGGTCTGCTGGGTGACTTTTTTGTCGACGCGCTGAAAGCCGTCGCGCCCGTTCTGGTGCTGATCCTGGTCTGCGCCGCGATCACCAACCACAAGAAAGACAGCGAGGCCCGGATGGGGCCGGTAGTACTGTTGTATATCCTAGGCACATTTGCGGCTGCTCTGGTCGCGGTGGCGGCCAGTTTCATGTTCCCGGTCACGCTGCACCTGACCGGCACGCCCGAGCTTATGAATGCACCTGATGGGCTGGCCGAGGTTGTGAAGAACATCCTTCTCAAGATCGTGGACAACCCGGTGAATGCCTTGGCCCAGGCCAACTATATCGGCATCCTTGCTTGGGCCGTTGGTCTGGGGTTGGTCTTCCGTCATGCCAGTGACTCGACCAAGACTCTGATGTCCGATCTGGACGGCGCAATCACCAAGATCGTATCCGTCATCATCCGGATCGCACCCATCGGTATCTTCGGCATCGTGGCCTCGACCATTGCCGAAACTGGCTTTGAGACGCTTGCCAGCTATGGTCAACTGCTGGCGCTGTTGATTGGCTGTATGGCCTTCATGGCGCTGGTAGTGAACCCGCTGATCGTGTTCCTGCGCATCCGCAAGAACCCCTATCCGCTGGTCTTTACCTGCTTGAAGGAATCCGGGATCACAGCCTTCTTCATGCGCAGCTCGGCCGCGAACATTCCGGTCAATATGGAACTGTGTCGCCGTATGGATCTGGATGAAGAGACCTATTCAGTCACCATCCCGATCGGTGCCACGATCAACATGGCTGGCGCGGCCATCACCATCACCGTGATGACACTGGCGACCGTGCATACCATGGGGGTTCAGGTCGACTTCCTCTCAGCTCTGTTCCTGAGCATCATCGCGTCGATTGCGGCCACCGGAGCCTCGGGTGTTGCAGGCGGGTCGCTGCTGCTGATCCCGATGGCCGCCAGCCTGTTCGGAATCGACAATGCGACGGCCATGCAGGTGGTCAGCATCGGCTTTGTCATCGGCGTCCTGCAGGACTCGGCGGAAACCGGTTTGAACTCGTCAACCGACGTACTGTTCACGGCGGCCGGATCGTACAAGCAAGGCGATCCGTATCCGCGGAAACTGCCGATGGCAGAGGTCCCTGCCTAAATTGGCTATTGCCGTTCTCCCACAACCGCTGTCTTACTCTGTGGTTGTGGGTTCTGCTTTGACCCACCCGGCGGCGCGCATGGCTGATGTCAGTTCTTGAACCGGTGCTGAATCGGCAAACACCCTTCTTTTTAGTGCCACCAAAGGGAAGTTCGGCCAAGTCTTTGCATAAATATCGGCCAACCTGCGTGCCTCGGCTTGATCTCCATTGTTCCAATGCGCTGCCATCAAATAGGCTGTGGAAATCGGCCCAAAGGGGCCTCCACGTGCGATTGTATCTTCGAATACTCGAATGGATCCCGCATAGTCGCCCGTGTGGAACTGAGCTGCGCCCAGCGCATTTCCCGCCACCGATCCGCCACCCTGTTCTGCCATTTTCTGATATCGGCCGGCATTTGAAAGAACGCGGTCGAAATTCAACGTGTATAGCGAGATCAGGGCGTCAAACTCAGCGATATGTGGATCATTGGGGGCCGTGTCGGTTGCCCGCCGCGTAAGATCGGTGGCTTTGTCAAAGTGACCGGCGGCAAATTCGGACCACGCGCGCGCAGACAGCGCCCATGGCGCATCAGGGGCCAGTTCCAGTGCATGAGCGCTGTTGTCGTCAGCGGCACCGAGCAACTCCTCGGCTCCGGAATCCCAGAACTGCAAAATGGCAAGCATCGTTTCGACCTGCGCCGCACCCGCATACCCGCAGAAATACAGCGGGTCTCGTTGTTTCGCTGTTTCGAAAACCAGCAAGGCGGGCCGCAGGCGCGACAAATCCACGACCGGGAAGATCAGATCCCGCCCTGCGTTGCACAGATTCATCGCCTCGACGCGGGTTGGAGAGACATCGTAGATCGTCGACTGATCTCCCAAATGGGGTGCCGGGCCATTCGACGTTGTTGCGAAATAGAGTCCACCACCCAACGCGACCGCACCGAGAACCGCGCCGACCAGATACAGACTCGGTACGCCACGGCGCCCTCCGTTTGCGCCCGTCAGGAACTCCGGCGCGTAGCTACCAACCGGTAGTGAAATGACCACCGGATCGGACGAACCCTCACCCGCATAATACGCTTTGAGCTTACGCCGCACGCGCCCTGCATCGACGCGCACCACCCCTTCACGCCGGGACAGATCATCAGCGTCGTAGCCATAAACATCCATGGCAATCGTCTTGGCACGAATTTCATCGGTGCGCCCAGCCAGCGCCTCTGTCACGACATACGACAGGAACGACTGCATCCGCGCCGATCCTTTGAAATCTTTCGACGCGAGCACCCGTTCAAGCGCTGACTTGATCTGTTCCGTTGGGAACGATCCTGCATCCTTCCGCGCGTTGTCTTCTGTCGAGGCAGTCAAGAACTATCCTTTCAAGGTAAGGACTTGGCAGCATGTTGCTACGGTAGCATGCGGCCTTTTACGTTCAAGACATATTCTTTGGCGGGCATGTTTGAGGAGTGAATCCAGCGGGTACAGCCCATGACAGATGATGATTTCTTTGACGCACAGTTTCCCGGCACAGCACATCGGCTGCGTGTCATGCGTACCCAAGACAAGGAGTTCGATCAGATCTGCGCCGATTATCACGAAGTCTTTTCGGAACTGGCCCTCGCACCGCAAGCAATCGGCCTAACACAAACCCGCTACCTAGCGGATCTGGCCGAAAGCGTCTCGGATTTGAGGAGCGTTATTGAAAAGCGATTGCAAGCCTCTGACGGCAAGAATGAGTGAAAGGTTGACTATGAAACTCCATACCCTCCTGCCCCTTTTGATCCTCACCGCCAGCCCCGCGGTTACTCAGGACGCTCCGATCATTCACGATGGCGAGTTCGAATACCTGCGCGCGCAGTTCGGTGAAACGTGGGATTCGCAAGACGCTGAGATTGACGCCAGACTGGCCGATATCCGGGCCGCCAATGGCGGTCAGCCTCCCAATCTCCTCTACATCCTGATTGATGATGTGAGCTTCGGCCAGATGGGCGACCGCAAGATGAACTACGTCATGGGGATCGAGACGCCGAACATCAACCAACTGGCGACTGAAGGCCTGTCCCTGATGCGGATGTATACCGAGCCCTCCTGCACCCCCACACGTACCGCCTTGCTTACAGGCCGTCACCCGGTGCGCGCCGGAGTGGAAGAGGTCAAGGTAGCGCTGGTGGGTGAAGGCCTTCCAGCTTCCGAAGTCACCCTGCCCGAAATCCTGAAACAAGCAGGCTACTCCACCACTCATGTCGGTAAGTGGCATCAGGGTGATATCGAACAATCCTATCCGCACAATCAGGGCTTTGACTGGGCCGCCTTTCCCCTGCACCAGCAAGTCCAGCTGAGCCTCATGACCCCCGAGGCGATGCGCGCCAATAACATGCTCGGCTATGTTGCCGAAGGGCAGAACAACCAGTTCCTTCTGGACGAGCGTTTCAAACCCTATGGTCTGGTCACTGGAGTCGAAGCTGAGGCTGGCGGTTTGGCACGCGAAGTCGACATGGCGGCGGGCGAGGTTTGGACCCAGGCGAAGTACGAGGAAATGAACCTGCGCTATCAGCAGCAGACACTGGAACAGCTTCAGCGCGTCGCTGCAGAAGATACGCCTTTTTTCCTGCAATACTGGCCGCTCTACCCGCTGAACTTTGTCTATGCCGACCAAGCGATCTCGCGGAATGGTGGGTTCCATGCAGACAAGCTACAATTGCTCGACGGCTGGATTGGTGACGTGCTGCAAGCGCTGGACGAGACAGGCAAGGCGGACAACACCATAGTGATCCTGATGGCCGACAATGGTCTGATGTACCACTACGAAGGCAGCTCGGGCCTGAACCAGTTGATTTATCGCGGAGGCAAGACCCAGCACCTTGAAGGTGGCGTGCGCACAGATGCCTTCATCCGCTGGCCCAATGTGATCGAACCGAATAGCGCCGCGGGCGACATCTTTCACGTCTCGGACATCTACACCACGATGGCCCGGATTGCCGGCGCGACGGACTACATCCCGCGTGACCGGGTGATCGACGGCATAGACCAGACCGCCCTGCTGTTGAATGGCGAAGGTCATGGGCGGCGCGACTATGTTTACGTCTACGAAGGTCCAGTGCTGCGATCCGTCGTCAAGCAGGAGTTCAAGATGCACCTGCCTGCCCCCGGACAGCCCGGCGCAGCGGCACCCACCTACAACATTTATCGCGACCCACGTGAGAAACATCCGCTGGTTGGGTACTCTCTTTGGGCCGGGGCTTCGTTTCAGGACATGATCAAACGCCACCAGAAGATGATCGCGAAATACCCCCATTCCGAAATCGGCAAGGGCCGCCCTTATGAGGGGATCGAGAATCTACGCCCGGAGTCGGAACTGACACGCGACGTGTTCATGAGCTGGCAGTGACGCAGTTCCGTAGAAATTTCAGAACAAGTATCGTAATGTTTTAATGTGAGATTACTCTGCGAAGTCAACCGCGGGGCGTTCTGACAGCAGAAGGGGAGTACGGAATGGATTTGAGATGGTGGATTGCGGTGACAGCAGGCCTTGTGGCTGCACCAGCTGTGGCACAGGAAAACCCAATTCAGCACGATGCGGAATATTACATTCTTCAGGCACAACACGCCGAACAATGGGCACAGGATGACGCTGCCGTAAATGAGGCGCTAGCGGCGTTTCGTGAGGGGAACGGGGGCAAACCTCCGAATATCGTCAGCGTATTGATCGACGACATGGGCTTTGGCGACATGGGTATTCCCGAACTTAACGCCGTGCGGGGATACGAGACGCCAAACATCAACGATTTCTCGGATCAGGCCATGCGGATGGTGCGAATGTACACCGAACCGTCTTGCACGCCGACCCGAGTGGCGCAGATGACCGGACGCTTGCCAGTGCGGATGGGCATGGGCGACACCACCGTTGATATCGCAGGATTTGGCTTGCCTGAGGGCGAAGTGACTCTAGCCGAGGTCCTGAAAGAAGCAGGCTATGCCACCAGCCATGTGGGCAAGTGGCATATGGGCGATATCGCCGAAAGCTGGGCGATGAACCAAGGGTTCGACTATGCCCAGCACGCCATTCACCAACAGGGTCAGCTGACCATCTTCAATGATGACGCGATCAAGGAACAGGTCTCGGTCGCGATCCGTGACTTCGATGACAAGTACACTCTGGACGGCTGGTTCCGCCCGGATGCCGCCGCGATGATGACCGTGATCGAGGGCGAAACCGGCGGCCCGATCCGCGAAATCCGTATGGAACCCGGCGAACGCTGGAACGCCGCTAAATATGACGAGATGAACCAGGCGTTTCAGGACAAGACGTTGGAAGAACTGGACCGCCTCGCTGGCGGCGATGCACCGTTCTTCCTGCAATACTGGCCAATGATCCCGCTGGACAACACCCGTGCAGGAAGATCGGGACCGGAAAGCGTGAATGGCGGTCTCTATGTGGACAAGATGCAGTTGCTCGATGAGTGGCTGGGTGACCTGTTTGCCCGGATGGATGAGCTGGGACTGACGGAAACCACGGTGGTCGTGGTGATGGGCGACAACGGCCATTTCACCAAGTACGCGCCCCAATCGGGCTTCACGCCGCTGATCTACGCAGGCGGCAAGGGCGACACGACCGAGGGCGGCGTGCGCGTCGATGCCTTCATCCGCTGGCCCGGCATGATCGAAGCCGACGGGCTGCTGAACAGCATCATCCATGTCTCGGACCTATATACGACTCTGTCCCGCTTTGCCGGCGCCGACCAGCATATTCCGCGGGACCGTCTGGTGGACGGGGTGGACCAGTCGGCCGCCTTGCTGTTTGCCGATGAAACCAAGGCACGACGCGATCACGTGATCATCTATTCGGTGGCAAAGCCTGAGGCTGTCGTAAAGGACCAGCTCAAGCTGAAACTACCGGGACCCGGCGAAAGCGCGATTTTGGCAAAGTTCTTCGATCTCTACAGGGACACGCGTGAAGAATATTCGGTCTCGACCGAGGTTGGCGCTTGGGGCGGGCAGGAATTCGCACGAATTCTGGGCCGTCATATGGCCCGGAAAGAGAAATACCCCGACACCACACCCGCCTATGGCGTGCCCTATGAGGGGATTGAGAACATCCGCCCCGAAACCCAACAGGCCGTCGACGCGTTCATGACCAAACGCGCCTCGCCGCAGCAGTAACGCCAATCAGGAGGTGCATATGGTTGGAACTATATTATTCGCCCTTGGCTTGGTTGTCTCGCTTGGGATCGGTTTTGTCTATTTCCGGGATTTGGGCGACATCTCGCAGATGCTGTTGAAGGTGAAGCGTGAGAATATGGTGCGCTTTATCCGGCACGAATACCGCCTGATTGCCATTGGCCTCGGCGGGTTCGCTGTCGCAACGCTGGCACATTTCATACTAGGTGGCGGGCCCTTCTGGTTGTGGATAGTCTCGGCGTTACTGGTTCTGTTTCTCTATGGTTTTCCCTATGTCTGGGTCCATCTGGGCCTGCGCAACCAATTGAATGACGCGGCCTTCTTTCCCATCAGCGAAGCGCAAAAATACGTCGGCCCCACCGCGCCGGTCCTCGTGATCGACAATAACGGCCATGCCCGCGCGCACCCAGATGCGCAGATCATGCGCCCTCATTTGGCCGGAGATGTGGATGGGCTGGGCGGCGAAGACGTGGTGATGACCTATTGCGCGATGGCAAATCTCGGTCAAGGCTACATTCCCCGGGTCGAAGGCAAACGGCTGGACCTTGAGGTTCTGGCTCAGCACGGCAATAACCTAATCCTGCGCGACAATGAAACCGGCGAACCAATCCAGCACATTTATGGCTTCCGCGAGGCCGACCGCGATCCGAAACCGAACGGCCCCGCCTGCCCCCTGCGCCCCGAGGCGCAGATGAAACCCTGGCCGACTTACCGCATGACATTCCGTGGGTTCCAGAAGGCGTTCCCTGATGGTGAGGTCTTTCTGAACATGCCTTCCCCCAATCCCCTGTTGCGGCTTTTGGACATGGTGACCGAGATCACATTCGGCTGGGGGATCGGCCGCCAACATCAGGAAGATGCGCCAGTGATGGACAATATGGACCGTTCGGATGATCGGCTGCCAAACAAAACCTATGTCTGGGGGATCACCGTCGGCAACGATGCCGCCTGTTGGACGGATGATTTCGTCGTCGACAACGACTGGGTCGTCAACGCCACTGTAGGCGGGCGCGACGTCGTGGTCAGCCTGGACCCGAAATATGAAAGCCTCGGCGTCTGGTACAATGACAGCGGCGCACCCGTAACGCGTTGCGATTTTTGGGGCATGTCAGATCAGGGCAAGTTGCAAAGGGTCGAGACCCTGCGTGCAGGCGTTTTCTGGCATGTATGGTCCGAGTTTTTTCCAGACACCGACATCAATCGCGTCGGCACTGGCATTGGGCAATCAGATGGCGTCGCTGCATGATCACTGTTTCAGCAGTAAAAGAGGATTAAAAGGAAGGGATAGGATGGAACGCATACAAGGTATCAAACTAGGCGCGCTTGCAGCGGCTTTATTTGCATTCACGGCAACGTCGACCGCAGCGCAGGAATCCGGGTGGTCATACGAGGCCACCATCTATCTATTCATGCCCGAAACAGAGACCAAACTGGACACCCCTTTGGGCACGCTGGATGGCACATTGAGCTTTAAGGATGCGTTGGAAAATCTGGATTTTGCTTTCATGGGTACGCTGGCTGCAACGAACGGGCAATGGAGCGTGCTAGCCGATTACAACTATACCAACCTCTCTTTCAGCAACACCACGTCAGGACCGTTAGCCGGAGAATTAGAAACATCTGTCAAAACACAATTCCTGACGGCGCTGTTGGGTTACCGGGTGCGCGACGATCAGTCTGTAGCGGTGGACTTGGCGGGTGGCTTCAGGTGGTACAGTACAGACACGGAATTCAGTCTGACGCCTAGCGGGCTACCCGAACGTACGAATGATGCTGACGCTAGTTGGGTCGATCCGGTCTTGGGTGTTCGCGCCCGGTTCGCCCTGTCGGACTCTTGGACCAGCACGGCCTACGTAGACTATGGAGGCTTCCGCAGTGGCAGCCAGACTTGGTCGGTTTTGCTGACGGCTGATTACGCCATCAACGAAAGATGGGTAATCCGTGGAGGATACCGTTACATCTCATTCGAGCACGATATTGACGGCAGTGATTACGAATTTGATCAGTCCGGCCCGCTGATTGGTGCCGCCTACAGGTTCTGAAATTTCACGAGCAGTGTCGCGTCTTAGCCGTGGGCATGGCCGCGCTTGTTTGCGCTGACCGTCATGGTTTGCGCGTGGTAACCTGCTGCATTGTCAAGCCAGCCCAGAAAATCCAGCGTATTTTGCGTAATGCCAAGGCGCCCTTCTGGTACAGAAAGAAACCGTGCGATGGCCGGTAATTTCGCGCTGACTTCCAACAATATAATCGCGCTGCCAACCACAATTGTTGCGCTGACAAGCGGTGACGACGCCAATTCATAGCTGTGCGTCGACGCAACCCAAAGTGCAAACCCTAACCGAGTTAAGGCGACCGCGTCGGTGATCCGCCGCAAACGCGGCAGAAAATAGGTTGTCAATGCGGCTGCGCCCATAACGGCTGCCATGTATATAAGACCGATTATGATCGGAACGGGTATTCCTCCTGGAGTAACGCCCATATGAGAGTACAAGGCCACGCCCGCCACAAACGACAAAACACCGATAAACGTCAGCCTGCGCCGTTCAAGGTAGACATGCCGAAATATGGACTGCATCAATCAAATCCTCTCAGATGTGTTGAAAATGAACCTGAAAGATGAATTTGTGGTTGATCTGACAAAATATAGGCAGAAGTAAGACTTTGTTGAAAATCCGTGATCAGTGCACGATCACATGTGCTGAAATCACTCTTGCAAACGTGAAAATCGACGTTTCGCCATTTTATTAGGCACCTCAAAAAGCCGGGGCAATCATGGTCGCATAGTTGTTGGCCAACATCGCAGCATCTGAGCGGTTGAATTTGACCGAAGGCAGCGCCTGCATGTCGACCCGTGCGATGCCATCGAATAATTTCGTTGGATCAACTGTCAGATGAATCTGGCCATTTGCTTCCGTTAGAACGTCTGCTGGAAGCGAAAACGCCACCTCTCGCGCATTTTCGGAGAACCCAACATGATAGACCAGAGGTGAAACATCCTGGTCCACTTGCAACGCGCCTTCGAAGACCACGAATTTATAGCCGACCTCCCAGTTCCACGCCATCTGGCTGTTGGGATCGAGATCACCCCGCACGTCGATTGACTCATTCGCCGCCGGGTCCACACCGATCAGAAACCGGACTGTATCAATTGAGGTCAGAGGCACTTCGGGTAGAGTGATGGAATGCGTCTTGTCCGCATTGTCGAAGCGCAGCAGATGATAGCTCTCCGGTTCGGCAAAGGTTTGATCACCTTGCCCAAAAGACAGGTTACTCAGGTAGAACCTGAAATCGCGGACCCTGAATTGGCCCGTCCCACCCGGGTTGTCATAGACGAACTGATCGTAGACCAAAGGTTCGCCCTCCATTTCAGCATGAAAAGTGAGCGTGATCGGCATGGGTTTCTTCTGCCCCGGGTTCAGGACAACCCACCCGATGATCACGACCGCACCGGCTAGCATTCCAAGAAAAAATCGCATCAGGAACCTCCATCAAACGGGCTGGAAAACAGGGGGTTGGTCAAAAACGCCTCGTCTGTCAGCGTGTGGAGAAAGGCAATAATGGCCTCCATCTCTTCGCCTGTCATGCGCAGACCGACGGTGTCTTGCCCGGCCTCGGGTGCGTTATCGGCCTCAAGGATCAACGGACTAAGTGTGTCACTGACAACGATGCCGTCATTGTAGTGCGCCATGACATCCTCAAGCGTTTCGAACCGACCATCATGCATGTAAGGCGCAGTGACGGCGATGTTTCGCAAGGTCGGCACTTTGAAGAACCCCTTATGCGCTGGGTTTCCGGTCACAGCCATCAGACCATCTGGCAGGGTTTCCTCTGGGTCCAGCCCATTGTTGGAAAATCCGTCCAGAGCATCGCGGAACCCTGAAGTCAGGAACTGGCTGTGGCAATCAATGCAGTTTCCACCCCTTAGCGATATCTTGGTGTCTGGATGCGCCATGAACAACTTGCGTCCATGTTCCTCTTGCGCAGTCAGCCGGACCTCACCCCGCAGGTACTTGTCGTATTTCGAGTCTGACGAGATCAACATCCGCATGAACGTCGCCAGAGCATTGGCCATGTTCTCGGGCGTAACCGCTCCATAAGCCTGGAGGAACATTTTGCGATATGTAGCAGAGGCGCGAAGCTCGTCCACCAGAGCGTCGATGTCCTGCCCCATTTCGTCGGCGTGCTGGATAGGCATCAGTGCCTGGTCCTCGAGCGACGCCGCGCGGCCATCCCAAAAGAACCTCTCCTGCCCCCACAGCAGATTGGCAAGGCTCATCGAACTGAAATCTAACTCGCCTCCCGACAGGGACGGAGATTTCGCCCGCCCGTCAGTGAAGGCCAGCGCCTGCACGTGGCAGGTGGCGCAGGACACCTCGTTGTTTCCGGACAACATGGGATCATAGAACAGGTGTCGGCCCAGTGCGAAGGCTTCCTCGGTCAACGGGTTGTCGGGTGGAACTGCAAAGCGCCCGAACACAAAAGGTGCAGAGAAGTCGGCGATTGGCGTTGCAACTGGGCTTCGCGCCCGATCCCAAACCATCCACCCCATCGCCGCAACTCCGGCGGCGATGGCGAGGATCAAAACAACCCGAAGCATGACGCCACCGGATCGTCAGTGGTGGTGGACAAAGCCAGAGCCAAACAGCCCTTCGAGGTTTTCTATCCCCTTGTTATAGCGATCCTTGATATTAACCGAGGCCAGACGCTCACCGGTTTCAAGATCGTGGACCGTAATCGTATGACTGTTCAGACCGGCGATGAAATCCACATCTGTCGGGTCATCGTCCGCAGCATTGCCCAAATTCAGAAGGTTGTTCTGAATCGCAACCAGATCGCGCCCCGAAGCCGAGGTGAAAAAGATCATATGATGTGCCCCCGGATCGGCGACGATATCCGGCCCGCTGGACACCAGTTCGGGCAAGGCCGCCAGCTCATAGCGTTTCACCACACCCGGCAGGGCATGTGAGATGAACAACTCATCCTCAGTCCCGTAAAATTCCAGCGGCACGGCTGTTTCATTGGCAACACCGCTATAGATTACCTCAGCCTCACCAAAGGTTTTTGAGTTGGCGTCATAGGGCACTTTCCAGGTCTCAAACCCAAACATCGTATTGGCCAGAATGGCGGGTTCGATCTCGGGATGCATGCCGGGTCGGGCAAACAGAACCTCGACAGGCGACGACGGGAAGTTCAGAGGTTTTTCCTTCTCGACCAAGATATTCTCGATGGGCTCCAGCTCGTTCAGATCAATGATCGTCAGCACATTCCCGACCCCGGTTTTCAGATCCGGGTGCACCGTCGAGGTGACAACCATGCGGTCTTCAAAGGCGGAAATGCCGTGCGGATACATGATATAGGGCGCGCCCTCGCCAACCTGACTTTTGCGCGCTTCGATAATCTTAACGACTTCGTTGGTTTGGGTATCGAACACACCGACCGAGCCACCGTCATCTCCACCGGTCCCTCCAAGGAAGGTCACGAACATATATTCCTGACCGTTGGAATTTGCCCACATGATGTCTTCACCCACCATCTGCCCCTGAGTGTCTAAGCAGGTAAAGCCTGAAATCACGGGTGCGCCGCTGGCGTCTCGGGACAAGCCAACCTCAGCCAGACTACAGGATGGATCAAGCCCGGTGGAATAGAGCCGGCCATTCGGGCTGTAATACAGGTGGTGTAGAGGATGTACCATCTCAGGCTGTTCAACTTCGCTGATGATTTCTCCAAACCGGTCAGATTCTGGGTCCAGTTCGATGATTGCAACGCTGTGACTTGTATCTAACGTCGGCAACCCGCGCAGCAGAACCATGCCCTGGCTTTCCTCACGGTCCTGAGACAGCGCAGGGGACAGGCCAGCTAGTACTAGGCCCGCTCCGATCAGGATGCTGTGTTTGAAATGATTGAAATGCATGACTACCCCCTTTTGATGCAGTTTCGAAACAGTTCAGAGTGGGATGCGCCTTACCTAACGTCATACCATATCTTTGGATTTGCACCAAATTTTAAGGGGCACGCGAATGCGTGTTTGTCAGGGTTTCAGATCACCGATGGAGGTCACTCCAATCTGGGCCATTGCGATACTGAACTCATCACTCAAAACATCCCAGAGCTGCCGCAGACCCGCTTCACCCGCAGCAGCCATGGCAAATTGTACGACGCGGCCAAAAAACACAAAGTCCGCGCCCGCGATCAGCGCTTTGACGGCGTCTTCGCCCGACCGCAACCCGCTATCGTAAAACACCGGGTAGTCATCACCCACCACAGCCCGGATTTGCTGCAAGGCCTCAAAGGCTGCCGGTGCACTGTCCAACTGACGCGCCCCGTGGCTTGAGACCTGAACAGCATCTGCCCCAGCTGCTTTCACAGCCAAGGCGTCCTCGGGATCGAGAACGCCTTTGACGACCAGTTTCCCACCCCACTGATCCCGCAGCCGGGCGAGCGTTTTCCACGTCGCCTTGGCCCGGCTTTCAGTGCGGTCGAAATCGTAACCGTCCATCAGAAAGTTGGCCATCTGAGGTTTTCCGGCCAGAACCGTCGCCAACGACCATCGTGGATGCAGGGCAAAGTCGATGAACTGGCGCGGGCCGATGCGGAAAGGCATCTTGAACCCGTGACGCAGTTCGCGCGGGCGGCGGCCAACCTCGGGGACATCCACCGTCAGAACCAGCGTTTTATATCCCGCAGCACGCGCGCGCTCGACCAGCTTAAAGGTGCCCTCCCCGTTCCCGCTGAAATAAAGCTGAAACCATGCGTTTCCTTCGGCGACCTCAATCACCTCTTCCATCGGAGTCGAAGCCACCGTCGACACGCCGAGCGGCACCTCGTAGCGCGCCGCCAAACGCGCCAACATCAAATCGGCCCCGGGCGCGGATAGGTTGCACATGCCCATCGGTGCGATGCCAAAGGAACGTTGCGCCGGTTTGCCGAACAATGTGGTCGCGAGGGACCGCTCACTCACATCTCGCAACACGCGTGGGCGCAGGGTCATTGCGTCCAACGCGACGCGGTTACGGGCGGCTCCGACCTCGGCCCCCGCAGCACCGTCGATATAGTCGAACACCATCCACGGCAGACGCCGCCGCGCAAGACGGCGGGCATCCTCGGCGCTGTGGATGGCGCTGGCTGGCATCAGGCCTGAACGGCCTTCATGAAGCGGTCGCGGATCACCACCGGGTCCATCGTGATCGGCGGCATCTTGGCATTACCGCTTTCACATTTGCTGACGATGATGGTCATCTGCTTGGCGTCCAGTGCCTCTTGCAGAACCTGGCCGGTGTCCTCGGCAGCGCATTCGATGACGCGCTCGCAGCCTGCAGCCTCGGCCATTTTCGCCAACGATGTTTTCTGACCCGCATAGGTCGGCTGATCCCCGGTAGAGCCATAAGACCCATTGTCCACGATCAGCAGAATATAGTTGTCCGCCACATTGTTGGCGATGGTCGGCAGCGTCCCCAGGTTGGTCAGAACCGAGCCGTCCCCGTCAATCACGATCACCGGTTTCGGCTGCGACAGCGCCAGCCCGAGGCCAATAGACGAGGCCAGACCCATCGTGCCCAACATGTAGAAATTGGTGGGTTGGTCGTCGATGGCGTGCAGTTCCTGGCTGGGGATGCCGATATTGCAGACAACCAGTTGGTCCCGCAGGATCGGGGCGATTTCTTTCAAAATTTCAGAACGGATCATTGGTCGCCGTAGCCTCCCCAGAAATTGGCGTCGGTCAGGATGGCGACCGGCTTGTTGCACATGAAGGTGTATTTCAGGATCGCATCCAGTTCTTCGACATCCGCCAGATGGTGGAAGTGGTAGGTCGGGATATTCAGTTGCGCCAGCAATGCCTTGGTGTGCACCGCCATCTCCACCTGACAGGCGATGGGCTCTCGCAACTCTCCGCGATAGGAAATCAACATGGGCAGTGGCATGCGGTAATATTGTATCAGCGTTGCCAGCGTGTTGATGGTTACGCCAATGGCCGTGTTCTGCATGATAATCGCCGGGCGCTTACCGCCCATCCACGCACCTGCGCACAGGCCCATGCCCTCGTCCTCCTTGTTCGAGGGGATGTGATAGATGCCATCACGCTGGTCGATTTCATCTATGACTCCGGCCAATTGCTTACACGGCACGGTGGTTACAAACGAAATATCGTTTGCGACCAGATCGTCAGTGATCTTCTTGTCTATGTTCATATCCGGTCTGTCAGTCCTGTTTGGGGCGCCTTGGGCGCGATTGACGGGTTAAATCCTACGATGAACATGCACCGCGCATCCGGCATGGCGAACGACCCGCGATGCGGTCGAGCCAAGGAAATAGTCGCTGAGACCCGGCTTGTGCGAGCCGATGACGATGCAGTCAAAGTCGTTGCCATTGGCGTAGTCAATTATGGTCCGGGCGGTATGCCCTTTGACGATCTCGGGTGTGACGCCCTCCAGCCCCTCGGTTTTTTCCCGAAGAAGCATATTGGCTGCACGAAAACCCTCGGCGACCATATCCTTGTCCAGATAGGCACTGACCGAGCCCTGAGGCATCTCATAAACGTGCAGCGCCACGATTTCGCCGTCTGCCGCAGATAGGGCGCGCGCCACCTCGAGCGTGTGCTTCGAAATGCCGTGATCAAGCGCCATTGGAACAAGAATTTTCTTATACATGAATCCCTCCATTTCCACCGGGTCTATGCCCACGGCGCGAGGATGATTTTCGGGGCCGCGACGACCCCTTTGCGCAAGTCCTGGAACGCATCCGCCCCTTCGGACAAGGTTCGTTCCTCAATCCAGTCCAACGTACCTAGACGGCCGTCAAAAATGGCCTGTGCGGTCCGCCGGAAATCCTCGGCCGTATACGTATAGGTGCCGATAAAAGTGATTTCCTGCAAGGTCATGCGGCGAACATCCAGCCCTCCGGCATCCTCACCCAGCCCAACATGCGCGATCACGCCGCCCGGCTGCACCAACGCTGAAGCCGTGGCGCGGGTAGCGGCAAACCCGACCGCGTCGATCACCAGCGGGAAGGTTTCGGTCGCTTCTTTTACTACTTTGAACACATCCTTGCGCTCAAAATACGTGCGCCGCAGGTCGGCGGGCTCAACGATTACAACGTCCTCAATCCCTGCCGCTGACAGGGCCAGCGCGGCCGCCACACCGATGGCTCCGCCGCCGATCACCAGCGCTTTGCGGTCTATCGCCGGATGCATCGCATCAAGAGCAAGCCGAACAGCATGCCAGCTGACTGCCAGCGGTTCGGCAAGAGCCGCCTTGGCGAAACTCACATGGTCCGGCACCTCGACCAGATTGGTTTCCGGCATGGCGACGTATTGGGCAAAAGCCCCTTCGCGTGGTGGCATCGAGATGATCTGACGATCCGCGCACAGATTCTCGCGCCCAGTCCGACAGGCCGCGCAGGTGCCACAGGTCACCAGCGGGTTGATTGTCACCCTCGCCCCGTCGCGCGGACCTCCCACGACAGTACCTGCGGCCTCATGCCCAAGGATCAGCGGCGCCGGACGCCGGGCGTCATGCCCCAGATAAGCGTGCATGTCCGAGCCACAAATGCCTGCGGCTTCGACACGGATAAGGTGCTCACCGTTGCGCGATGCTGCGTCCGGCACATCCCGGAGCGCCACCTGCTCCACACCTTCATAGACCAGAGCTTTCATTTCGCCGTGAACCCTCCGTCAACCATCAGCACCTGCCCGGTGACGTAATCCGACGCCTTTGAGCACAGAAACAGGATTGGTCCGTCTATATCTTCCATTCGTCCGTTGCGTTGGATGCAAGTCTGAGCCGCGTTCCGTGCGGCACGTTCCGGGTCATCGAATACAGCCTGTGTCAGCTCTGTCGGGAAAAACCCCGGACCGATGGCGTTTGCGGTGATGCCGTGAGGCGACCACGCCTCGGCCATAGCGCGGGTCAGTTGCCCCACCCCGGCCTTGGTTGCGCCATAGGCAATGCCACCCGGAAAAGCCCGCGTGGTCTGCAGCGAGGCAAAATTCACGACCCGCCCCCAACCACGTTCCTTCATGGCAGGTACCATCGCCTGACTCAGAAAAAACGGCGCACTGAGGTTCAGCGCAAGAGTTGCGTCCCACTTCTCGGGCGTCACGTCATCAGCCGCTTCGCGGGTGTTCACCCCCGCCGCATGGATAACGATGTCGGGAGGGCCGAATTTCGACCCGATCCGTTCCACCATTTCGCCAATACTCGACCGGTCGGCCGCGTCAGCAACTACGGTGTCGGCACATTCACCGATCTCTTGCTGCATCTTGGCCAGAGCCTCGGCCCTGCGCGCCACGCCGACCACGCGCGCACCTGCTGCAGCCAACACCACAGCCGCTCGGCGACCAAGACCCGAGCTGGCTCCGGTGACGCAGGCCACGCGCCCCGTCAGATCAAAAAGCGTTCTCGGGTCACCCATCTGCGTTCAGGTCGAACTGTTCGTCGGGGAAGTATTTGGCCAGACGCACATCCGCCGCGCGGGCATGTCCCTCCATTCCTTCCAGCCGAGAGATACGCGCCGTTGCCACCGCAATCGGTTTCGACCCTTCTCGCGTTGCGCGCTGCCAAGTGACGATCTTCATGTATTTGTGGACGCTCAGCCCGCCAGTATAGCTGGCCGCGCCAGAGGTCGGCAGCACATGGTTCGTTCCGGTGGCTTTGTCGCCATAGGAGACAGTGGTTTCTTCACCTAAAAATAGCGAGCCATAGCAGGTCAGCCGGTCCAGCCACCAATCCAGATCCTCGGCCTGAACTGTCAAGTGCTCGGGGGCGTACTCATCAGAGCATGCTGCCATCTCCTCACGGTCCGAACAGACGATCACTTCAGCATAATCACGCCACGCGGCGGAGGCATTTTCGCGGTTCAGTTCGGGCAGGTCTTCGATCAGGGTGGGAACAAGTTCCATCACCTTCTGCGCAAGCGCACGGTCATCCGTCACAAGCCAGACGGGTGAGTTATACCCGTGCTCGGCCTGACTGACCAAATCGGTTGCCACTACATGGGCGTCAGCGCTGCCATCAGCGAGAATCAGACTATCTGTTGGTCCCGCGATCATGTCGATGCCGACCTTGCCGTAAAGAATACGCTTGGCCTCGGCCACGAACTGGTTGCCCGGTCCCACAAGGATATTCGCGCGCGGCAGACCGAACAGGCCATAGGTCATCGCGGCCACGCCCTGTACACCGCCCATCGCCAGAATGCTGTCGGCACCGCAGATATGTGCGGCATAGACGATTGCGGGGGCGACACCCTCGCCCGGACGCGGAGGCGAGCAAGCGGTAATGTGACGGCATCCTGCTACTTTAGCTGTGGTCACAGTCATGATCGCACTGGCGATATGGCTGTATCGCCCACCCGGCACGTAACAACCCGCGGCATCCACAGGGATCGCCTTTTGACCGGCTATGAAACCCGGCACGATCTCCATCTGCACGTCGGACACTGTCGCTTTTTGCGTCTCGGCAAAGCGGCGCACGTTGTCGTGGGCGAACCGGATGTCCTGTTTCAACTTTTCAGGCACCAGCGCGATGGCCGCATCGATCTCGTCCTGAGTCATCAGGACATTGCCGTCGAACTTGTCGAACTTGGCCGCATATTCCAGCGCCTTGGCGTCGCCGCCCGCCTCAATATCGGCAAGAATGGTCTTGACCGTATCATGCACCTCGGTGGCATGAGATTGCGCCGTCAAAGTCGCCTTTTTGAGATAGTCACGAGGCATGGTCAGAAGATCCTATTGGTAGATTTCAGGAAGCAGGGTGGTCGACACCGCCGGAACGTAGGCGATCAGGATCACCACGATCAGCATAGTCAATACGAAGGGTACGGCCCGGGCAGCAATCTTCAGAATGGACTCACCGGTAATGCCAGATACGACGAACAGGTTCAGACCCAGCGGCGGGGTGATGAAACCAACGCCCAGCGCGGTGATCATCATGATGCAGAACTGGATTTCGTTCATGCCGATATTGTCCGCCAGAGGTTTCAGGATTGGCGCGAGGATGACGATGTTCGGTGTCGTCTCCATGACACAGCCCGCAGCGATCAGGATGCCGATCATCAGCAGGATCAGCAGGTAAGGATCATCGGTCATGGCCGTCACCGAGGTCACAAAGCCTTGCGGCACACCCATGATCGCCAGCGCCTCGGCCAAGGGAGCGGAGAAGGCAATGATCGGAAGGATAACCCCGTTCACCTTGGCTGAGCTGACCAACATCGAGGGGAAGTCGGCCAGTGTCAGTGTTCGCAGAATGAAACCCATGATGATGGTGACGACCACTGCTGTCGCACCAGCCTCTGTAGGTGTCAGGCGGCCCGAAAAGATACCGTAGAATATGATGCCGGGCACGATGAAAGCATACCAGCCGGACTTCAGCGCCGAACCCAGATTGGCCAGCCATTCGCCCATGGTCATCATGCCGCCGCCCTCATAGGCATAGATGCGGTTCATGATGACGTTGGTGATCAGGATCGAGACCAGAATGGCCAGACCGGGGATCAGAGCGGCAAGGAACAGTGTCGAGGCGGAAATACCCAGCACCAGTCCGATAATGATATAGGCAATCGAAGGCGGGATCAGGATGCCGGTACAGGCCCCTGCCGCCACCAACGCACAGGCATAGGGGCGCGGATAGCCACTTTCGACCAACCGGTTGATGGTCATCCGGCCTACGGCGGCAGCACCTGCCGCGTCCGAGCCAGAGATCGCAGCGAACATCCCGCAGACTAGCACGGTCGCCGAGCCAAAACCGCCCTTGGCGAAACAGGTCAGCGCCTCAGCCACGTCGAGGAATTTGCGGGACAGTCCGGTGCGCACCAAAACGTCACCGGTCAGGATGAACAGTGGCACGGCGGTCAGGGCAAAAGCGTCGATGCCGGTAAACAGGCTCTCGCCCACAAGGCTGAGTGGCAGGTCGCCGGACATGACCAGCATGACGATCGCAGCTGAGCCAATGGCGGCCCAGACCGGTACGGCCATGGCGATCAGGCCGACGAACAGGATCACGGGGACGTAGAAATCCCAGCCCAGTTCAACGGTTTGATTGAGGGAGTTCCAGAGCATCCAAGATCTCCTCAATCAAATAGTTTGTCGCCTTCGAAAACGGGCGTGCCGTCACGAAGGGATTTCAAATCACGCAGGAAAGACTGGATCAGACGCCAGATCATCAGCGCAAATCCGGTGGGTACGGCCATCAGGAACCAGACCTTCGATACCCGCAGTCCATCCGTCACCGATCCAAACTTGGCCGAGACATGCACGGCTTCGAAGGACCAGTACAATGCGATGATCGCCACCACGAACATCACCAGATCACCGAAGATATACAGCACCGCCTTCGGGCGCTGCCCCAGGTAATGCATGATAACGTCAATGCGGATATGGGCGCGTTCCTTGACAGCCGCCGCTGCACCAATCCACGCAAGATAGATGAAGGAATAGCGGACGATCTCCTCGCCCCAGATCGAGGAAAACGCGAAGACTTCACGCCGCAGAACCTCGATGGCCATGGTAATGACCAGCATCACGTAGAACACCAGCAGCAACCAGCGTTCGGCGTTGCGGTCTATGTTTTGAAGAATGGTCATCCGTATCCCTCGGCGAAAGAACAGTCAGGCAGAGGCCTTCTGTTTCGGGCCCTTTCTGGCCTGACTGTCAGTGGTAAAACCGAGCGCCCCGCACGGGCACCCAAGATGGCGTTACGCGTCGTGGACGTAGTATTTGCCCTGCGTTCCGGCCGCCTCGACCAGCTTTTCGAAGTTGTCCATCGACCCGGCCAACTCGGTCTTGAACGGATCCCATTCCGACCGCTGATAACCGCCAACATCTTTCCATTCGGCCAGTTGATCATCAGTCAGCGACTGGAACTGCACACCGGCCTTGTTCAACTCGGCCATGGCATAGGCGCGAGCCGAGGGGACCTTGGACAGGTTCTGATGGCTGGTCATCTCCGAGCCCCACATGATGCCTTCCTGCACATCCGCTGGCATCGAGTTGAACCATTCGAGATTACAGGAATAGACTTGGCTGTCCGGCACCGCCTGCGTGAAGGTCACATTGCTGAGGATATCCTTGAAACCGAACACATACAGCGCACCAACCGACGGATCGAGCGCATCGGCCACGCCCTGCTTGATGGCCGAGGGGGTCTCACCCCACGCAACCGGTGTCGGGTTCGCACCCACCATGCGATAGTATTGCTGAAGCATTTTCGAGCCCGGCACGCGGAACTTCACGCCACTCATATCCGCTGGCGTGACAATCGGATTGCCACCCTGACGCACCGCAACGACACGCGGGTCGATCACCACGTAGAACAATGCTTTGAACCCGGCGGCCTCGACCTTGGGGTGAACCTCGTTCTTCCAGGTATCGGAATGCACCAGGTTGGTGAAACGCTGGTTCGAGCCACACAGGTAAGGCATGTTGATCAGGTCAACGGTTGAGGCAAACGGCGCAAAGTTCGACAGCGAATGCTGCGCGGCCTGAATGGTGCCGCCCTGCACTTTCTGTACCAGCGATCCGCCTGCGCCTAGCTGCCCGCCTGGTGCCAGCTTTACATACACCTTGCCATTGGTGGCGTTCTGGATGTTTTCCTTCAGGTCCAGTTGCATAATCGGATAGCTGCGCGACGCGCCCAACACATAGGCTGTGGCAATTGTCATCACATGCTCTGCCGCCTTCTCGCGTTCGCTCTCTTCCTTAGCGGTTTGCGCGGCGGCCTCGGACGACCACAGCACCCCAGCGGCACCGGCAACTATCGCCGCCGTGAACGCGCCACCGGCGCTGAGTTTCAGGAAATTGCGGCGCTCTTCCGAGGCCAGTTCATTTCTGTTGTTGTTCATCAAATGCCCTCCCAAGCAAAAAAGTCAGCTGTCGCTTTCTGCGTCGCGGTCAGCCTCCTTTTTCAGAATTGCGACAACGAACAGGATCGACGCCGCGAACAGGACCAACATCTCACCCACGTCCCCCAGAAACGCGCTGCCCGCAAAGGCACCCATGGCGACGTTCGCAAAGTAGATGACGAACACGATGATGGATGCGGTCAGAAACATTTCCCGGACTCCCTTTGGATTCGGCCCGACGACACTTGTAAGCGCTTACATGAAAAATGCAAGCGCTTACATAACTGCTTTCCTTGAGGCGCACTTGAGTCTAAACTTATTGGCAAAAGTGAATTGCAGGTTTGGAAATGTCGAAACTTCGATCGGCGCCAACATTGGATGACGTGGCCAAACTGGCCGGAGTTTCGACAGCGACAGTGTCGCGCTGCCTGAATAACCCGGACCAGGTGGTCAAGGCGACGCGCGAACGGGTTCAGTCAGCAGTTGATGCGCTGGGATACATGCCAAATTTTGCCGCGCGCGTAATGGCGGCCAAGCGGACGTCGACAATAGGCGCGATCATTCCCACGATGGAAAATGCAATCTTCGCCCGTGGCCTACAGGCGTTTCAGGAAGAGTTGCATCAGCACGGCTATACGCTGCTGGTTTCAAGCTCTGCCTACAACCCCGAGATTGAAGAAGAACAAATCAGAACGCTGGTCGCGCGTGGTGCGGATGGGTTGCTGTTGATTGGGCATGATCGCAACCCTCGGATTTACGAAGACCTTGAGCGCAGGAGTATATCCACACTGGTCGCTTGGTCATATCTGCCCGATGCGCAGATTGCCTCCATCGGCTTTGACAACCGTACGGCGATGGCCGAGTTGGCAAACCGTGTGATTGAGCTGGGGCATAGAAAAATTGGCATGATTTCTGGCATCAGTGCGGGCAATGATCGAGCCCGCCTGAGGATTGAGGGCGTTAAGGACGCGGTCAAACAGAGCAATCTATCAACCTCAGACCTAACCATCGTCGAAACACCCTATGAGATTGAAAACGGTGCCGAAGCCTTTTCCAAGATGATGTCGCACACCAAGCCGCCCACTGCGATCCTTTGCGGCAACGATGTTCTGGCCGTGGGCGCACTGCACCGGGCGCAAGAAATGAAGCTGCAAGTCCCCAAGGACGTTTCCATCACCGGGTTTGACGATATCGAACTGGCGCGGATCGCGACGCCCGCATTGACCACTGTGCATGTACCGCACCGGGAAATGGGCCGAAAGGCCGCGCTGGAACTGGTTAGAATGCTCGAAAACCAAGGGACCGGTACGAGTGCGCAGCTTGCAACGCACATAGTGGAGCGCCAATCCCTCGGGCCGCCAGCCGGTACCTAGGCGGTCTCGGACTCCATGGTGCGGAAATCGTCTTTCAACCACGTATGACTTGCGCACATCGGATCGGTGAAATGCTGCCGGATCAGTTGGGCCATCACCTTCTGAATCAGCTTCGAGGTCGTCTCGGGATACACCTCGGTCGTGAACAAAGACACCGTGCGCACGAAGTTCCGACCTGGGAACGGAAGCGCCACGACGCTATCGTGGAACCTTTGACCACGATGGTAACAGGCGGCGGTTGTGATCGCCCAACCACTGCCTTCGGCAACCAGACCAATGATCGAGTGGTTGCACTCCATTTCGAACCGATTGGGGAGATTGTACTTGCTGCGGGTTAGCTGAATTTCAATCTGCTTGCCTATCATGTAATCCCGAGAATAGCGCAACAGAGGCAACTCCGCGTCCGGCGTCAGCAGGTCTTCGGGTGTGCCCTGATAGGAGTTGGGCAAGATCACGATAAAAGGATCCCGCATCAGAGGATACTCCTTCAGCCCATCGGTCCGTTCCGAGGGCCGGGTGGCAACTCCGGCGTCCAATTTGTGCTCTTGCAAATTGGTAATAATCTCATGGCTTGGGCGCGTGTAGTGCCGGAAACTGCACCGCGGCAGGGCCTGAGCCAGAAAACGGAACAGGTCTGGGGCGATCTGGTTGTCGAAATCGTTGACAAGGGCCAGCCGCAAATCCGTGGCGTGCTGCCAGTTGCCCGAGCGAATTTCAGCCTCACCTCGTTTCAGTACCGTCAGCCCGTCGCGCACGTAACGCGCAAACACCTCTCCCGCAGGGGTCAAGCCCATCGGGCGTCGCCCATGATCAACGAGGTCGACCCCCAGCGCAGCCTCGAGATTGCGCAGGTGGTTCGAGACAGTGCTGATGGACAAACCTGTCTCAGACGCAACTTGCTGGATCGATCCCGATTTGGCGACAAGCCGGAAGATTTCTAGCCAACGAAGGCTCAGAGGTTTTGACACCACGCACACCCAGTGTTTCGATTTCTTCGAAATGAAGCCAAGCAAAATTTTATGTCGACGGCAATGGAGAAGTTACCCTAACGGGGCAGCTCTCATCCAAAATTGCTCTGCGCAGCGGCCCTCAAACGCAATCCTAGCCCGGCAGGAACCGTTCACCTCAGCCAAACTCAAATCGTTAGCAAACTTGCCAACATCGGCCCCGACCAGATTGAGTGTTTCGAAAAAACCTTAACGGAGCGACGAGGGGAAACCTGCAATGGCTTACCCTCCCCCTCACAACCGTTGGCTCTCCGCCTGCTGGAATGCCTGACAGGCACACTGGTCGTCGAAAACCGCATTTTCTTCCGCATCCTGATCTAGGCGAGTCAGACCATTCCCAACCAACACATCTGTCGCTAGGCTCACGTCACGAAACTCAGAAGATGGGGACCAGATGACCAATTCGTTTTTTCAGCCAGTCTCGGCGATGGAGCTTGCCCGGTTCGCGGGCATCCCCACTTTCATGCGCTTGCCCAGCGTCCCGTTGGATCATGACCGTATTAGCGAGGTTGAGCTTGGATTGGTTGGCATCCCCTGGGATGGCGGCACCACCAACCGTCCCGGAGCGCGACATGGGCCGCGTCAACTGCGGGATTTCTCAACGATGATCCGGGCCATGAACCCGGTGACAGGCGTCGCGCCTTTCTCGTTGGTCAATTGCGCCGATCTGGGGGACGTCGCGCCGAACCCGGTGGACATCGGCGACACGTTGGAGCGGGTGACCGCCTTCTACTTGGACCTACGTGCCCGCGGCATTACCCCGCTGACCGCCGGAGGGGATCATTTGACCACCCTGCCGGTGCTGCGCGCGCTGGCCCAATCCAGGCCTTTGGGTCTGATCCAGTTCGACAGCCATACAGACCTTTTCGACACCTATTTCGGTGGTCATAAATTCACCCACGGCACCCCGTTCCGTCGCGCGGTCGAGGAAGGGCTGGTCGACCCCAAACGTTTTGTGCAGGTCGGTATTCGCGGCACGGCCTACAACACCGAGGACATCGAATGGGGCGAGGCGCAGGGCATTCGCATCATCCGCATCGAAGAACTGTTCGACCGGGGCATCGACGAAGTCATGACCGAAGTGCGCAGCATCGTCGGCACCGCACCCACCTATTGCACATATGACATCGACTTTGTGGATCCGACCTATGCCCCCGGCACCGGCACACCGGAAATCGGCGGACCTAACAGTTTTCAGGCACAGCAGGTCATTCGCAAGATGGCGGGTATAAATCTGGTCGGCGCCGATCTGGTCGAGGTCGCGCCGCCCTTCGATCCCGAGGGCGGCACGGCCTGGCTTGGTATTTCGCTGATGTTCGAACTGCTCTGCGTTCTGGCGCAGGCAGTGGACGCGCGGCGGCCTTAGCCCGCGCTGACGTTTTCGGCGATCATCGAGATCATCTCGAACATCACCGCTGCTGCTGTCAGGGCGGTGATGTTGTTCGGACTGTCCTTGGTAGGCATCATGCAGACAACATCTCCCCCCACAATGTTCAACCCGCGCGCGGCGTGCAGGATGCCGACGGCCTCGTCAATGTCGAACCCTTTCTCGCCCGGCTCCAGATTGGACACCGCAGGCGCGACGGTCGGGTCGAGGCAATCCAGATCGAAGGTGATATAGACCGGGCGATCGCCCAGAACCTCTTTGGTCTGCGCCACCACGTCCTCCAGCCCGCGCTGCCGGAATTCGCGCATGGTGACGATGTTGTAGCCATAGTCATACGACGGTTGCAGCCAGTCCAGACTGCGCGGGTGCCCTCTTAGACCGATCTGCATGGATCGCGTCGGGTCGACCTGCCCTTGATCCGCCAGATACGCCCCCCAGTGCGCCGCAGATTTCTTGGCGCCCAGAAAATGATCAACCTTGGTAAACACATCCGTGTGCGCGTCCAGATGCAGGAAGCTGATCGGTTCACCACCTGCCAACTTGCCTTTGCCCAACGCCTGCACGATCCCACCCGTTATGGAGTGATCACCACCGACCGAGACAGGCCGCGCGCCTGCCGCGTCGATATCCTTGTAAAACTCCGTGATGCGCTCGATGCAGTCCTCGTTGTCATTGGCCTTGGGAAACGGCACGTCGCCCACATCGGCAATCCGCGCACTGTTCCAAGGGTCGATCCCAAACAGTGAATGCACCCGGCGCTGCACGGCCGAGACATGGCGTAACGCACGCGGACCCAAGTGCTGATCCCGCTCGGTCGTGCCATTTCCGGTGGAATGGGGCACGCCTACCAGCGCAATATCCTGCCCTTCAGGCCCGACATTCGGGCAGCGGAACAGAGTGGGCACCCCCCACCAGTAAAGGTTCTCCATCATGGATTGTTCATAACGATCGGTCATTGTCTTCCCCGAAAAAGAAAAACGCCCCCGGCGGAAACCGGGGGCGGGTTTGTTTAGATTTTCTCGTCTTCTCGCCGGAAGGCGCCCTGAACGATCCGGTCCATCACCATTGCAAGGAACAGGATAGCAAAGCCACCCAGGAGGCCCGGACCCTTGGCAGCGTATTGCAGCGCCTCAAGGATTTCCTTGCCCAGACCGCCGCCACCGATCAGCGAGATAATCACCACCATAGACAGACACATCAGGATGGTTTGGTTTACCCCGGTCATGATCGAAGGCAACGCCAGCGGGATTTCAACATCCTTCAGCAATTGCCATTTCGATGCTCCAAAGGCCACAGCGGCTTCCTTGATACTGTCCGGCACCCCCCGCATTCCCAGCGCGGTCAGGCGAATGACCGGCGGCATGCCAAAGATGATCGTGGCCAGAATACCCGGCGGGTTGCCGGTGCCGAAAAAGGCGATGATCGGGATCAGGTAAACGAAGGCAGGCAGCGTCTGCATCAGGTCCAGCACCGGTTCCGCAGCACGGTAAGCCCGTTGAGATTTGCCGAACCAAATACCCAACGGAATACCGAATACAACGCACAGAAGCACCGCCGCGCCGACCAGAGCCACCGTCTCCATGGCCACATCCCAATAGCCCAGAAGGGCGATGTAAGCCAGCGACGAGGCCGTGAAGATCGCCACACGCGGGCCTGCCGCACGCCATGCGGTCACACAAATGACCAGCATCACAACTGGCCACGGAGACCCGATCAGCGCCACGGTTAAAGCGTCCAGAACAGAACGGACACCAGCAACGATCCCATCAAAGACATCGCCACCCGCCGCAGCTGCGGCGTCGATCTGGGCCTCCATCCAACTTGCAAGGTTCGAGAAAATCGTTCCTTCGCCCTCACCCAGGATCATCGCTGATACCTGCTGTTCCGGGAAAGCATCCAGCAATGGAAGTGAGGCATTCACGGTGAACTTATAAACGATCAGAGGGGCAATCGCAGCCACCAGCACTGCGCCCAGCACCGTGTTGCGCGTGGACCGGCCACTTTCCGTACTGGCCGGATCAATTCGCCATTTCGAGTACTGCTTTTCATAGACCCGGTCAGCGTAAAATCCTTGCACCAGCTTGAACACCAACAGCATCAGAAGGCCGGTGATCATGATGCCAGTTGCTTCGGCCTGTGCAGCCTGGGCCTGCGCAAAGCTGTTATCCGCCGCCTTCTGGATATTCTCGGCCAGACGGTTGAACCGGTCGATATCCGCTTGTTCCGTCGCCGCTGCCGCGCGCTCGAGCAGCTCGTTCGCACGTGCCTGCTGACGTTCGGCCCGTTCGGCCAGATCAGCCCCGGGATTACCCCAGGCTCCGCGTCCTATCTGAACCCATGCGATGATCTCGAGGATCAGGAAGGTCCAGAACATGCCCCAGATTGCCCGCGATGCCGACCAGAACGGCCCCAGCACCGCCGCCCAGATGTTGAACGTATTCGGCACCGGGCTAGTTGCATCGTGGATTTTGTGGAAGGAATTGACGTAATAGTCGCCATTCGGACCCGCAAACTCATGGATGGACTGGTCCAACGCCTCACGGTCAACTTCGATATCAGAGGCCGCCGTGACTTTCATTTCCATTGCTGCATCAGTCATTTTTGCCCCCCTGAATTCCGCGCAGCAGGCGCGGCTTGGTTACAACGCCCACGTCATTGCCAGAGTCCGTGATGACGACCGGCATATCGGTGTTCACTGCAAGGTCGATCAACTGATCGAGATCCGCGCCCTCATCCGCGCGTGGCGCGCCGTCCAGCGATCCGGTAAAGCTGCCCATCGGCTCCATGATCGAATGCGCCTTGACCAGTTTCAGCTTGGAGATGCCCTGAACGAATTCTCGCACATAGTCGTCAGCCGGGTTCATGACGATGTCTTCCGGCGTGCCGATCTGCACTATCACACCGTCCTTCATGATGGCGATACGGTGGCCGATGCGAATGGCCTCGTCCAGATCGTGGGTAATGAACAGAGTGGTCTTCTGCAATTGCGCCACCAGCGCCTTGAACTGATCCTGCAATTGCAGACGGATCAGCGGATCAAGGGCCGAGAACGGTTCGTCCATCAGCAGGATTTCCGGGTCAGAGGCCAGCGCGCGGGCAATCCCCACCCGCTGTTGCATACCACCTGACAGCTCTTTGGGCAGGCGGTCTTCATAGCCGGTCAGATCCACCAGACCCAGCGCGTGGTCGGAAACGGCCCAGCGCTTGGACTTCGATACTTTGCGAATTTCCAGCGGATAGGCCACGTTGTCCCGCACCGACCGATGCGGCATCAGCGCCATGTGCTGGAACACCATCCCGATCTGCTGCGCGCGAATCCGGCGCAGTTCGGCCTCTGAAATCTTGGACACATCATGGCCCAAGATCTCGATCTTGCCGGAAGTCGGCTCGATCAGGCGGTTAACGTGCCGCACCAGCGTAGACTTGCCCGAGCCAGACAGGCCCATAATGCAAAAAATCTCGCCCCGAGGCACTTCGAAGGTGGCACCTTGCACACCCACGACGCAATTGAATCTCTCCAGAACTTCGGGTTTTCCAATCCCCTCGTTCCGCACGGCAGCCATGGCTTCTTCGGCCCGAGCGCCAAAGATTTTCCAGACATCCGTCAGTTTTACGACTGTTTCGGTCATACTTGTCCCTTTGATGCAGAACAGGCCGCCGGACGGTTCCGACGGCCTGCCCGAGTTTCAGCTCCGGTCGGCGTCAATCACTGTGACATCCAGCCCAGAACAGCATCTTCGTTTGCGGTCACCCATTCTTCGGCGTAAGCCAGCGGCTCTTTGCCTTCGATCACCAGCGCATAGGTCATGGCCGACACTGTTTCAGTGTCCAGCTTCATGTTGGCCAGTAGTTGGGCAACTTCGGGGAACTCATCCTCGAGGGACTTTGCATAGTGCAGGTGCAGATAGGCCAGATCCCAAGCCACACCAGCCTCAGACTTCTCTAGCCATTCCGGATCGTCGGTGGGCTGCAGGACGTTCCACTTGGACGCGTCATAGGCCGGCTCTTCCAGAATCTGCATGTCATGCAGCGCGAACACGTAATGTGGCGTGTAGCAGAAGCCGACCCAAGGCTCGCCCGCCTTGATCGCGTTGTCGAGGTTCGCATACGCCACCGTCTCGTCGATCTCGGTCAGTTCCATGACCTGATCATAGCCATAGGACTTAGCGCGGATTTTCTCGACGTTGGTCGATGCCCAGCCTGGCGCCCCGATCCAAACCTCACCCTGACCGTCACCGTTGCTGTCGAACAGCGCCGCAATATCGGGGTTGGTCAGATCGTCGATCGACCGGATATCATTGGCATCCGCCGTTGCCTTGTCGACGCACATACCCTGGAACGCCTCAACGCCGTTTGGATTGAATGCAACGGTGCCTTTGTCAGTGACATAGGTGTCATGCAGGTTCTGCTGGTTCGGCATCCAGACCTCGGGGTGGACATGCATCGCGCCAGAATCCATCGCCTCGAACACGATCGGGTTGGTGCCGTTCTGCAGTTCGACCTCAAGTCCCAGGTTCTGTTCGATCGCAACCTTCAAGATGTGCGCCGTCGCGTTCACCGAAGGCCAGTTCGGAACACCGATCACAATATCGGCCGCCATCGCCGGTCCGGCGATGGCCATTGATGCGCCTCCCAGTAGCGTTGCAATTTTTTTCATCTGATATCTCCATGTTGGTCGTATGTGGTGCTTGTTTTTGTCCCGGACTGGCCGTGGCGCACCTTTCTTGGCAATTGTCGGAAAGCGAGCCTCCCGATCCTTTTGGCCAACGGCATGATACACCGGTTTGGCCAGAAAATTGAAACATGCCAGCGCACCACCCATCAAGAGGCTGGAGCGACAAACCCATGCATGCGATATTATCGTAGATTAGTTTTTGTTTTTTGCAAATTATTGCAAATCTTTGCCTGAAATTGATGCCGGCAGAGAATCTGTCCACTTTCGCAACCCGTTCAGAAATCCCAACGCCGTCTTCCCCAGGTCAGTGATCGCATATTCAACCGAAACCGGAGAGGTCTGTAGGACATTGCGCGTTACAAGACCCTGCGCCTCAAGCTGGCGCAACCGCTCTGTAATCATCTTCTTGCTGGCCCCTCCGATCAGCCGAGAGAGATCATTGAAACGCGTCGGCCCGTCTTTCAGGTGCCACAGAATCGATCCTGTCCACTTTCCGCCCAGAATCCGCATCCCGCGTTCGATCGGACAAGGTTCAAGACACGTATCCACAGCACGTTTGCGTCCGTTCTCGTCTGCTTTGATTTGTGCACGCATCACAGGATATTTCCCGACTTGGTAGGTTACAAAAAGTATACTGGTTGCATTTTTTAACCTCGGATCACAACTTCTCCTCAGACCCACCACAAGTCAAGTGGTGCGCTCCACAACAAGGACACGGACATGAGCAACTTCCTGATCGTAAACGGCACACAACCATATGAGTCGGCCCCCGGAACCCTGAACGCCAGCCTGACGAAACTGGCACGCGACAGCCTGACTCGAATGGGCCACACCGTGCGTGTCACCACCGTTGCCGATGGTTATGACACGAACGCAGATATCGAAGCGCATTTATGGGCAGACGCGATCATCATGCAGTTCCCGGTGAACTGGATGGGTGTTCCTTGGGTATTCAAGAAATATATGGACGAAGTCTATACAATGGGCATGGACGGGCGGTTTGCCAATGGTGATGGCCGGACCTCTGACGCTCCAACGGCAAACTATGGCATGGGCGGAAAGCTGACCGACAAGAAATACATGCTGTCCGTCACTTTCAACGCCCCCGAGGAAGCATTTGACAACCCTGCCGAGCCGTTCTTTGCCGGAAGCAATGTTGATGACCTGTTACGCCCGCTGCACCTGACGGCGAGGTTCATGGCCATGCAGGCTCTGCCCACCTTTGCCGCCTTCGATGTCATGAAAAACCCGAACATCGAAAGTGACTTCGCCCGCTACGAAGCTCATCTGAAAACCGCTTTTGCCGAGGTCGAACATGTCCCAGCCTGATATCCATCTTTATACCGCAGGTACGATGAACGGCTACAAGCCAGTCATCTTTTTGGAAGAGGCTGGCGTTCCTTACGATCTGACACACGTCAATTTTTCCAAGCAGGAACAGAAAGCGCCAGAGTTTCTGGCGCTTAATCCCAATGGGAAAATCCCGACTATCGTGGATCGATCCGAGGATCGCGCGATCTTCGAAAGCGGCGCAATCCTGTGGCATCTGGCCGAAAAATACGGGAAATTTCTGCCTTCTGACCCCACTAAACGGTCAGAAGTGATGCAATGGATGCTATTTCAGGTCGGCCATATCGGCCCAATGATGGGTCAAGCAATGTATTTCCAGCACATCGCCGCACCCAACGGCCATGTCGAGCCATTTTCGATCCGGCGCTATATCGACGAAAGTCGCCGCTTGCTTGAAGTGATGAACGCTCGATTGAACGGGAGGGATTGGGTTGCCGCCGATGAATACACCATTGCAGACATGATGCTCTATCCGTGGGCACGCGCTTATGTCTGGGCAAGGGTCAACATCGATGACCTGCCGCACCTTCATGCCTGGTTCAACCGCATCGACGCGCGGCCTGCCGTGCAAAAAGCGCTGACCATACCGAAGCCTAACCCCCAGTTCTGGGACGCGAACGCAGATGCCAGCGCTTTTTCCAAAGAGAACGCTGCGCGATTTTCCGGGGATGTGAAAAAAGGGTGAGCGCTGGTCGAAGTTCAATGGCCCTTATCCAGGAAAATGACGCCCTTAGATACTACTGGGGCGTCACTTGCCCGCCATGAAATCAATCAGGTTCCTGACACGCGCAGGCAGCAGGCGGCGGTCAGGATAGACGGCGAACATATCGCGGACCAAAGGGATCGTGTCCGTGACCTGCAACTGCAGTAAGTCAAGTCCCGTCATGTCCGTTGGCAGCATGGCGATGCCCAGATTACGGCGGGCGGCTTCGGCAACGACATCAAGATCAATCAACCTGTGCACAACATGCGGAGGCTGAACCACCTCCCCTGTCTGCAGCGCCCAAGGCTGACCTGAGGACAATGCAGGCAAAGCCAGCAATCGCTGCCGAGACAGAGTTCCTTGCAACCCGTGTTCGGCGACAAACCCAGTTCCCGCGCAGAAGCAGTAGGGCACCGCCCAAAGCCGCTTTGCCACAAGACTTGAGTCGCTCAGCGGTCCAAGGCGAAAAGCCAGGTCGATATTGTCACGAAAGAAATCCAGCATGGTGTTAGTCGTGGTTAAATCAATTCGAACTTCCGGGTTCCGAGCGGCAAACTCCAACAGACGCCGGCCAATGGTCGTGCGGGCGGCCAATGGCGGGGCAGTGATGCGGATCGTGTGATGCCTGATGTCTCCGGTAAATCCAGCAATGCTCTGCAGCGCTTCGACAGGTTCCTGACAACAATCCAATAGCCGCCGCCCCTCTTCGGTCAGGCGCACTTGACGGGTTGTGCGTTCCAACAGTTTAGTCCCCAGGTGATCTTCCAATTCGGCCACCCTGCGACTTACACGGCTAAGAGGGATGTTCAGCTGCTCTGCCGCGTCGGAAAAGCTGAGGTGCTTTGCAACGGCGGTAAAAAGGGCGAGGTCGTTGTAGATCATTATTTCATTTTCAGGATAATTACTCCCGATATCAACTATTATCCCTGATGAAAGGGCTCGTTATCTTTTTTTGCAACACAAAGGAGATTCACAATGCCCTACGCTGTCGAAATCACCCAAACTGGCGCGCCAGAGGTTTTGCGCCAAGCAGAGCGCAACACCCCGCAGCCTGATGCCGGAGAAATCCTGATCCGCAACCATGCTGGCGCCGTGAACTTTATCGACACAATCATCCGCCGTGGTGAGATGCCTGAAGGCATGATGCCAGAATTGCCGCATGTGCCAGGTGTTGAAGGCGCTGGCGTTGTCGAAGCCATCGGCGCAGGCGTGGAAGGTTTCACAATCGGGGATCGGGTTGCCTGGATGGGACCGATCGGCGCGGGCGGCTATGGCAGCTACTCAGTTATCGGTGCGCCATACGTGACGCGGATTGCCGGCGATATTGGCTTTGATCTTGCTGCGGCACTTCCCGTGAATGCGATGACAGCCTATCACATGTTGGTCAATCTGGGCGGCGCGCCAGCTGGAAAGTCAGTATTGGTCCACGCCGCCGCAGGTGGAGTCGGAACGATGATCCAGCAAATCGCCAAGCATCTGGGCCTGACGGTGATTGCCTCGGCCAGCACCGACAAGGTCGAATACGCGTGGGCTCAAGGGGCGGACCACGTGATCGACTACCGTACGGAAGATGTCGCCGCCCGTGTGATGGACATTACCCACGGGCGTGGCGTCGATCTGTCTTTGAACCCAATCTCGGGCGAAACACTGAAATCTGACCTCGAAGCACTGGCTCCACTTGGTACGGTTGTATTGTTCGGCTTCCTTGCCGGTCCTCCTGCTAGCACGTTTGGCGAAGACCTCACCAATCATTTTAAGAAGTCCGTCGCAGTTCGAGTCAGTGACATCTACACCTATTTCATCAATCGTCCTGACGAATTTAATACCGATTTATCGAAGGTTTTTGACCTTCTGGAACAAGGCGTTCTCCGCCCGCAGATCGCCACCTTGCCTATCGCGAAAGCCGCCGAAGCGCACCGCCGTCTGGAATCGGGCGAAACGACGGGCAAACTGGTGCTGACCATCGATTGAGCGATAGTGGCGACCATTCTTTTTGGCGGCGACATCGAATTCGCCGCCATTTTGACGATGACTGCAAAGTCTGAGGCTACCAAGGCTTTCTGCCCGGAGCCTCTTCAAATCTCAGAACGAGCCGGAGCTTTGAGACATACTCGATCAGAACAACGTTCAGGTATGTAATCCCCACCAGTTCGGCGGATTCTTCGAGAGTTGTCATGAAGTAATAGAATGCATCCTTTCCAGCCCGCGTTGCGTAAAAGCCGCCGATCCCTTCAAGCACGATGGCACCGAAGAAGAAGATCGCGAAAGCCGTAAAGAGTTGCTTTACCAAGTATCGCGGCAGCGAAAGCATGAACGGAATACAAAAAATAGCGAGTGCTCCCAACAACATCAGCCCGGCAAAGATCCAGCCATGATCCAGAAAGTACTCTCGAAACACCGGCGCAGGCACCCTTTCATGTAGTTGAGCAACTTCGTCAAAGGCCATTACCACCAATGCCGCAGAGGCCAAAAGCCAATTCAGGTTCAGCGCTGATTTCTTGTTCTTTTGGCAAGCAAAGAAAGTCAACGCCGCGAGTTGGGCCGCCATCACCATGAGCAGGAAGCTTAGCACAGTCGGAATGCTCAATTCGTTGTTCAGAATGAAGCGGTCCCCGATCTCGATTAAGATGGTGTTCTGGCTGCGGGCTTTTACCTCCGTCATCACTATCGAAATTACCGCCATCGCAGGAATTCCGTAGTAGATTAAAAGCCACAAATATTTTGAGGACAACGGAAATTCCGTTTCACCTGGCCTCTCCAAGACCTGTTGCAGATCGTTGGCTTCGTCCCTCACAGCGTCGCTCTTTCCAATATGGCAGCAGCTTTGGCTTTGCATAGTATGACTACACAGCATGCGGCACCAATTAATTTTGAGCCGTCCTCAATTGGTTCGAGGAAATCCTCAGTGCTGGATTGAGCCGAAGATTGAAGCCCTTGGATCACAAGAGAAACTGCGAACACGGGTACCGCTGCGATTGCAATCCCTGTCGGGTGTTGATTGAACTGCTTCCAAAAAAGTCCACATCCGATTGCCGCGATCAGAATGTAGGTTAAGAATAAAAAACTTTCATTCACAAGCGCATTCTTGTGGACAAGAAACAGATCCTCAATAGCAAGCAGTGTAATCAACCCTCCGCAAAACCCCAAAGACAATGCGTTTGAATTCTCCCTAACCAGCAAATTCCGCACTGCAGAGGAAAAAAGAGAAATTACATCCCCGGCAGTACTTGTCAGTACACTAAGGTCGGCGTGAGAGCTGACATTGAACCGCAACTGGCCGATCAAGGTCGGGTCGCATGCGACGAAACCATGCCCTCTGTGCAGAGTTCCTTCTGCAGGGGTGGTCAAAGCATTCATTGGATTGCTGAAAACCGCCAAAACAGCAGGCAGGGCGCGGTGCGTCTGCTGTAACTGGGCATTTCCTTCTCTGCAATTTCGGCGCAGTTTTTCAGGTTCTTTCAAAACAGGTCACTAGAGAAAACATTGTTAACAGGTATTTAATTACGAACAGTTTAGCATGTTTTTTTGCCTGGGTGAGAAAAATTCTCTTCAGTCTTTTAAACCTATAAGGAAAGAGAGCAGATAGGTGGGCTTTCTCTCAGTATTTCCGCACAAATCTGCGCCAAGTATAAAAACCCACAAATCGAAACTGGCAAAGCTTTGAGCTGCTACCTTATTTCAAACCAGCGCAACTCTTGCAGCGGTCAGAAAAGGCGAGCTTTTAGCGATGCATTCAAGATGCGACCCTGCATTCAACACCCATTTAGCCTCCCGGCGTGTACCAAATAGGGGAAGTGTAAGCGCGCTTTTGCTGAGCCAAGGTTTTATCTTCGGGGATGTCAACGCCAAGTGCGAGGCGGTCATAGACCAACCAGGAGGGCGTCAGAATTTCGAGGACTCTGACATAGTAAAACGCGCGTTGTGCCGGATCGCAATCCGGGTCGGACCAAAAACCTTCAAGGACAGGCGCACCAATTTCGTTGGTATAAGTCCCTGTTTCGGTATTTGCAGTGTTCCCAACGGCTGGAAGTGTACCATCCACAGACAGACCGCGGTCTCCGGACCATGCCACATTATAGATGCGCTCTTGCAGTTCCCCGTCTGCCGTTGTCCAACCCAGAGGCGAACGCATCGGAATGGAACTGATCATCGGGTGTGAACCGCCCCGTTACAACCTCTTCATAGCGGACCGGGTCGGCTGTGGGCTCCACCAAGGCAATTTTGCCGAAGACGTTATCTTCTTGAGACGCAGCCAAGGCTGTCTGCGAGTCGGTGGAGCCGATCATTCCGAATTTGAACGGGTTGACCCCAAGCTCCGCCTCGAACATGAGACCGCGTTGCAAGGCCGAACGGGCATACTCCCGCGGTAGCATTTCAGGCATCTTGGGTTCGACTCAAAAGCTACCCGCATCCCAGGTGTAGTAGTCAGCAAACTCGTCATCTGGCGACAACTTCGGATGCGCTTCACCGTCGCCCTTAATTTGCATTACTTCGTAGATGGGCTCCCACCGCATCCAGGTATCAGCTGCCTGAGTTACACGCTCCCACATCGTTTGGCCAAACGCAGTCCCCGCCAAGAGATCTGCTCTTTCGGGTTCATTCACTGCGGAAAACCAATGCTCATAAGTTGCCAGTTGCGCACCGATAGTCCTAGGAGCAAAGATGTCCACAATTTCCCGCCCCCATTCGTTTTCGGTAAGGGACGGATTCTCTTTCTCGAGTGCGATCGGAAGTCCGAGGTTCTCAGCGTGATCAGACACAACAAGAAAATCTAGCGGTCTTTGGAGGCGGGCCGGGACGCCGTTCGAAGACGTCACTTCTTCGCCTTTTGAAAAACGGTAGGCGTCATCTGGGGTCGTCGTGCAGCCAATCAGACCGGCGTCTGAAGAATATACAGTGTGCAGATGCGTGTCGCCGAAGAAAACCTGATTTGGTTAGTCTGTGCCCAAATATGGAGAGTATGTGATTGCCTGGTCTGTCGGGGCGATATTCAGCTCCTGTGCCAGAATAGACGCGTGCGCGACCTATTCACAAGGAACGAACGGTTCTGAGTTGCAACGAAGGCCCCCCCGATATCAGTTGGCGCCACTCAGGCGCAAATAGTCCTACACTTCCATTCATCAGCAGTAGGAAATTCTAAGTTGTGGCCTCTCAAAGCAGTCACTCATAATTCCGCTTCAAGATTTAAGTGAGGTAGCCGTCTGGGTCGTTGGGTGTGTGTAGCAACGTGCCTTCAAACTTCGGCAACTCATCATTTAGCTTTAGCCAAGGCAGCTTGCTCTGGTAGTTTACATGAAAAGTGGGCTCGAATTCCTCAGGATTTTCCATTGAAGGCGCGTATAGATGCATTCCTCCCGGATAGTGATCCGCTTCAAAACCCATCGGTGATCCGCATGTCCCGCAAAAGTGGCGGAACACACCCTTGGAACTTTCAAGAGTCTTTGGATCATCTCCGGTCCACCTGAAATTCGTCAGGGGCACTCCCAGCCAGGCGACCACCGGTGCTGAACAATTTCGGCGGCAATCGTCGCAATGGCAGTAGCATGCCCACGTAGGCGCGCCGACGAATTCCCATCGCGTGGATTTGCAAAGGCAATAACCCTGTGTCGTCACTTCATTATCCTTCTTCCATAGTCTCACAAGAAACTCTCACTGAAATCGGGTGTATATGCGGTCGAAAAGGACCTTTCAGAAATGGATTGCGACAAGGGCTGTTTAGTTCACTGCTGTCCTCGGAACCGCGAGCCAGTGCTGCAACCAAACGGCGGCCGCGCATGCAAGTTTACGAGCTTCGCATACGGAGTTAGGTCAGTACCGCGAACTGTTGCCCAACCGAAAAGCCGGAGCGAGCAGTTTCTCGCTTCCGGCAGTTCAAAATTGCACTGACTTCAAGGCGACGTAGCCGTCACGCTTTTTCCGTCGTTTCAGTAGAAACAACCCGCCGAACCAGCCTGTATATCACGACAAAGAAAACCGGCACGAAAACAACACCAAGCACGGTAGCCGAAATAACACCGCCCATCACACCCGAGCCCATGGCGGTACGGCCACCGGCCCCGGCGCCAGACGACAAGACCAGCGGGAGGACGCCCAGAGAAAAGGCCATCGACGTCATGAGAATTGGTCTGAACCGTTGATGCGCGGCATCTTTGACGCCTTGGAGCAATGGCTCTCCGGCTTCGATTTTGTCGCGGGCGAATTCAACGATCAGAATGGCGTTCTTGCCCGTCAGGCCGATCACCGTCAGGAGCGCAACCTGAAAATAGACGCCGTTTTCGAACCCACCGAGCCACGCCCCGGTCAGTGATCCGGTTATCCCGATCGGCATGGCCAGCATGACCGCAAACGGAATCGTCCAGCTTTCATACAAAGCGGCAAGACACAGGAACACGGCGGCCAAGGAGAGCGCGTACAAGAGCCCTGCCTGATCGCCGGATTCACGCTCTTCCAGCGACAATCCGGTCCATGCGATCTGGTAGCCCGGAGGCAATTGCTGCGAAAGCGCTTCTATCTCGGCCATGGCTTCACCGGTCGTAAACCCTTCGGCGGGACTGCCCTGCATCTGTATGGCCGAAACGCCGTTGTACCGGTAGAGGCCCTGAGGGCCAAATTTCCAGTTCGAAGATGAGAAATTCGACAGTGGGACAAGACCACCGGAAGAGTTACGTACCCGCCATGCCTCAATGTCCTCGGGGACCATACGATAGGGCGCGTCACCCTGCACATAGACCCGCTTGATGCGTCCGCGATCAAGGAAGTCGTTCACGTATCGACCAGCCCACGCCACGGAAAGCAGCTCTCCGACTTCTCGCGCGGAAAGACCCATGGCACCGGCAGCCCGCCAATCCAGATCGATGTTGAATTGCGCTGCATCCTCCAACCCGTTTGGTCGGATTGACGCGATGACGTCGCTTTGACTGACCATCCCCATCAACTGGTTGCGCGCCTGCACAAGCTCTTCGTGACTCTGCCCGTCGCGCGCCTGCAGGTAAAAGTCAAATCCGCTGACGTTGCCCAGTTCGATAACGGCCGGGGGAACGATTGGAAAAACAAAGGCGTCCTGGATTTGAGAGAAAGCCTCGAAAGCGCGCCCCGCTATGGCCTGCGCGCTTCGCTCCGGTGTCGTCCGCTCGTCCCAGTCTTTCAGGCTGACAAAGGCAATACCCATATTCTGCCCCTGCCCCGCAAAGCTGAACCCGCGCACCGTGAACACTGAGTTGACGTTTTCGGCTTCGTTTTCAAGGTAGTATTGTTCGATCTGTTCCAAGACGGATTCGGTTGCCTCGGCAGTCGAGCCGGTCGGACCCTGAACCAGAGTGAACAGGATGCCCTGATCTTCCTCGGGCAAAAAGCCGGTCGGCGTTCGTGCGAAGAGGAACACCATCGTTCCACCGATCAGCAGATAGATCAGCCCGATGCGAAGCGGTCTTCGGATTGAAAACCCAACCAGTGACGCATAGCCATCGGTCAATTTGTCGAACCCGCGGTTGAACCATCCGAACATACCGCGATTGCGTTTCTCGTGATCGGGTTTGCGCAAAAGCGTGGCGCATAGTGCCGGTGTCAGGGTCAGCGCGACGACAACCGAGAGCATCATCGCCGATACAATGGTGATAGAGAATTGTTGGTAGATGACTCCCGTGGACCCTCCGAAAAAGGCCATCGGAATGAACACCGCGGACAAGACCAGTGCAATCCCGACCAGAGCGCCCGTGATCTGACCCATGGATTTCTGAGTCGCCTCGTAGGGTGATAACCCCTCTTCCTCCATGATGCGTTCAACGTTTTCGACAACGACGATGGCGTCATCGACCAGAAGGCCAATTGCCAGAACCATCGCCAGCATCGTCAGTGTGTTGATCGAGAACCCAAAGGCCGAGATGATCCCGAAAGTACCGAGCAGAACAACCGGCACTGCCAAGGTTGGAATAATCGTCGCGCGAAGACTCTGCAAAAAGAGGAACATGACCAGAAAGACGAGTACGATTGCCTCGATCAGGGTGTGGACCACTTCTTCGATCGAGATTTCGACAAACGGGGTGGTGTCGTAAGGAACGACGTACTCCACGCCGTCCGGGAAAAAGGCAGACACCTCATCGAGCTTGTGCTTTACGCGTTCTGCCGTATCCAGCGCATTGGCGCCCGACGCGAGCCGGATCGCCATGCCGGCAGTCGGTTTTCCATTGAACCAGGCAGAGGTGGTATAGCTTTCGGCGCCAATCTCGACGCGCGCCACATCGCGAAGCAGCACAAGGCCGCCATCGGTTTCAGCCCGAACGACGATCTGTTCAAAATCTTCCGGTGTAGACAACAGCGACTGAGCCGTGATCGTTGCATTCAGGGCCTGCCCCTCGACCGCAGGTAAAGCCCCAAAAGACCCTGCCGAGACCTGCGCGTTTTCCTCGGAAACGGCCTGCACGATATCTGCCGGGGTCATTTCAAAAGCCGCCAGTTGCTCCGGGTTCAACCAGATCCGCATAGCGTACTGGGCACCAAAGACCTGCACGTTGCCAACGCCTTCAAGGCGGCTGAATTCGTCGACCATGTTGGACACCATGTAGTCCGACAAATCGACAGCATCGAGACGGTCATCGGTCGACACCAGCGCCGCAACAAGAAGGAACCCGCCCGAAGATTTCTCAACCGTCACACCTTGACGCTGCACGATTTCAGGCAGAAGCGGCGTCGCTTGGCTGAGTTTGTTCTGCACCTGAACCTGCGCAATGTCCGGGTCAGTGCCTGTCTCGAATGTCAGCGTAACCGAGGCCTGCCCAGTGGATGTCGAGGACGAATTGATATAGCGCAATCCATCCAAGCCGGTCATTTGCTCCTCGATCACCTGTGTGACCGTATTGTTCACGGTCTCAGCCGAAGCCCCGGAATAATTTGCGCTGACTTCGACTGTCGGCGGTGCAATCTGAGGATATTGCGCAACTGGCAGGTTCAGCACGGCCAGCGTACCAATCCCCATCAGCAGAATGGAAATGACCCATGCAAAAACAGGTCGGTCGATAAAAAAACGTGCCATGGAAAGCCTTCACACTTGATTGGTGGACACCGGGCTTACGCGTCGGGCTCTTCTGTGGGGGCAACTTGCACACCGACCGCAATCTTTTGCAGCCCAGAGACAATGAGCCTGTCGCCTGCTTTAAGCCCGTCGGTCACAATCCACTTGTTTCCCTGCGTACCCCGTACGGTCAAAAGCCGCTCAGCAACGGTGTCATTCGCATCCACGACCATCGCTGTAGGCTGACCACGACGATTGCGTCCGACACCTTGTTGGGGGGCAAGTACAGCACCCTGTAGAACCTCAAACGGAAGATGGGCGGTCACATACATTCCGGGTAGAACGATTTGCTTGGGATTCGGAAACTCGATCCGCAGCACCGAAACTCCGGTCTGCGGGTCCACCTGCGGCTCAGCCGCCAACACCGTACCAGTCTGGTCAAAGGTCGACCCGTCAGCCAGCGTTACAGTCACTGTCGGATCCAAGGACTGGAGCGCAGCAGGCTGTGTTGCGATCGCGCGATTGAAGCGCAGGACATCCTGAGTAGATACCGCCACGTCCACATAGACTTTGTCGATTTGACGGATTACCGCCAGCGGTTCGGCCTGTTGAGCAGTGACAAGCGCCCCTTGCGTCGCCAGAGCACGTCCGACGCGACCCGACAATGGCGCGCGAATGACCGTGTGCTCCAGATCGATTTTTGCGGCCTGTAGTTGAGCCTTTGCCACCAGAAGGGCAGCCTGCGCGGCGTCTCTTTCTGCTACAGCACTGTCCACCGCCTGCTGACTGGCCACGTTCCGCACCAGCAATTCTGCCACGCGCTTTTCTTCTTTTTCGGCTGCGGTCAGGCGGGCTTCGGCTTGAGCAACGCTTGCGGTGGACTGCTGAACCCGGGCCTCGTACACGGCGTCATCGATGCGATACATCGCGTCGCCTTCCTTGACCGTGCCACCCTCCTGGAACAGTCGCTCAATGACAATTCCAGACACTTGCGGTCTAACCTCGGCCACCCCAAGCGCGGCGACACGACCGGGAAGTTCCGAAAACAAAGTCACGTCTTCCGCGTTCAGCGTGACGACGGTCACTGGTACCGGGTTGGACTGAGCGCGGGCAACTGATGTCACACCGGACAACAGCACTGCCAATGAAAATATCAGTAAGTGGCTCAGCCTGAACATCTTTCTCGTCTCCGGTACATTCGGGTTTTGTGCAAATTGCATAATGGTTCCAGCGTGTGGCGCTGAACGCGCAGGGTTTCTCAGGACCGTTTCCTCAACGTGGCAACAGATGGAAGGTGCAAAGGTTTAAGTTGAGACTCTTAGCTTCTGCAGGTGTCTATCATGAATTGCAATACAGAACTCACCTTTTCGGGTTCACGTCTTGTTCCAACCCGTGATTGCCTACTTGCGTCAACGCCAGAAACTGCAAGATCAACCATTCAGCCTCTGTACCTTGGTGCCCGATAGGGTGTTTTTTCTCTCTAAAGGTGGCTGATGTGTCGACGCCTCAACGCAAAAGGTTGGGGTCTATCGCGACTTTGTGTTGCTTTAAGATGTTAGAAACCGGTGCCCAGTTCAGGTCGACGCCTTGCAAGACATCGGCTGTGGTAGAGTTTCTATCGAAGGACATGGAGGTGCTCCCATATGAATTCTATTGTCTTAGACCGCCCAGGCCGGGCTGAACGATCTTGCATCGTGAGCGGTGCCCCTGGCCTGATCAAGCGTCAACCCCGCCTTGTTTCCTGAATAAACGTCCATTGCTGCAACGGCGCGGCCCACGTCCTTGGCAATATCGTCAAGCGACACGTGCGAGGTACCGGGGATTTCGACCAGTTCCTTTGGCTCTAAGGCTTTGTCGAAGAAAGAGACAGTCAGTAGCCCGGTGTCGACCATCGTCTTCTCGCCGTAAATGCCGATAAATGGTGTGTAGAGGTAAGGCGCGTAACTCATTGCATCCGCCAGCATCGGTGCTTCCAGCACAAGCAATGTGAGTACGCCCCGGCACCATTAAATATAAATTTTCCATTTTATTTCAGATATTTGTAAGTTATACGGTTGTTTCTATCCACCTTGTCTTCCAACTATTGGCGGATGAAGAACGCTCAATGGCGTTGGTTCGGCTAGATGCTTAAGCGCACACCAATCAAGTGCTTGACTTTCTCAGGCAACTGCCGGAGCAACCGAGATCGCAAAAACGATTGGAATCGGGCAGGATTCTGTCTGCCGTATTTTGGCTGACGAGGTTAACAAAAAAGCCCAAAGCAAAGGTTTCTGAAATAATCGAGAGTTGACGCACTTTTGGTGAATTTGAGTTCACTCGACCTTTGTTTCAAAACCATGTGACCAATGAATTTCTACAAAACGGACATCGCATTCAAATACGACGAATAGCTGCTTTGAGCCCAAAGCCGACAATCGGGTCCCGTGGTAAAGACCAGTAGGCAAGGCCAGTGTTCCGAATAGTTTAGTTCGTAGGGCTGACCGCGTGCAGTCTCCAAGAATTTGGAACGCCCTTCAACTCGTGCTCACCGCGGTCTTGAAACTCGAACGGCGCACCAAGCATCAGTTGCCGCGTAAGATCGGAGGCCAAAACCTGTCCTTCCCGGGCTTGGCCCATCACCCGAGCGGCTATGACCACGCCAAGGCCGCTGATATCCTCGCCGCGAATTTCAATCTCACCAGTGTGAGCGCCGAATCGGGCGTTAAGGTCGATTGCAGACAATGCTTCTCGTAAAGAACCAGCGCAGGCCAGCGCACTTGTAGGAGAACTGAATGTCGCCAGCACGCCGTCGCCGGTGAATTTCACTAGGTGACCACCGTGTCGAGAGATCTGATTTGCGCAAATGTCATCGTGGCGGTTCATAAGGTCGCGCCAATTCTCATCACCTATGCGTGCTTGTTGCGAGGTGGACGCGACGAGATCTGAGAACAGAACGGTAGCAAGGGTGCGCTTGGGTTGGATCGTCGCCGATGCTTCGCCGGTGACAAACTCGACGATTGCAGCCGCATAGCTGTCCACGTCGCCTTCCCATGGCACATGCTCGTGGCCGGGTATGGTTTTGTATTCAGTGGATGGCATCAAACGCAGAAAATCCTGGGCACAATCAGCCCCGTTGGGTTCTTCGAATTCGCGATGTATGACCAAAGTAGGTTGTGAAATAGAAGGAAGCAATTCCCGGATATCTATCCGGGCAGCCAATTCGAACAGGTTAGCGACTGTAATAGGGGTCGCGCTCATCCTTTGGAAATGCGCCCATGCTTCCTGAGCTTCAGCATCGTCCTCACTTGGGCCGAAAGCCGAGAATGGGTGAGGTTTATAGAGCTTCCCCCAATTCTCGCGGAACTGTTTCAATGCGATTTTAAGGCTTTCAGGGGTCAGGTAACCGCGAGTTAGACGGCCTTGAGCGTACCCACCGCACAATGCCAGACGTTCGACGCGCTCGGGGCGCATCGCGGCATAGACACAGGCAAGTGAGGCCCCCTCGGAGAAAGCAATGACCGTGGCTGAGGTCATTTCAGTGACATCCATCACAGCCTCTATATCCATGACGCGCTCTTCCAGGGTTGGTGTCCCCTGAATGCGGTCTGACATGCCGTTGCCGCGCTTGTCGAAGGTAACCAATCTTCCCACCGAGCTAAGAGCTGTCATCCACTGCAGATAGCCCGGATTTTCCATGGACGCTTCCAGATGCGAAATCATTCCAGGGACCAACACAAGATTGCGCGGCCCATCGCCCCAAACTTGATAGGCGATGGATAGCCCGTCGCTTTCGGTGAAAAGGGTCTCCACATTGGCAGTCATGCGCCCCTCCCAGTCGTTCTTTGGCCAATCCTCCGCCCATTTTTTCAATGTGGTTCGCGACGGAGCCAGCGCATGATCATATTGAAGTTCGAATGGCCTATCGGTCAATGATCTCTTTGGTTGAGCGCAACGTGCGTCATGTCTGGATTGTAATAATCAGGTTAAGAAAACTGAAGGTCTACATTGTCCGCACAGCAGCCGTTCAGCCGACTGCAGCGAATGACAGGATAGAGCCAAAAGCGGACTCTCGTCTTACGAAACCCCTGTAGCCGAACCGTTTTTCGGTCGACTCGCCGTTTCTATCGGCGTCTCACCGAAGAATTGGCGGTAGGCAACTGATGTCCGGCCTAGGTGGCTAAAACCGGCTTCGCCGATGAGTTTCGAAACGACGCCTTTCTCATAGGTGCTTTCCAGCAGAAGCGATCTTAGCCGATGTAGCTGGACAATCGACTGGAACTTGCTTGGGCCAACCCCGAGCTGTTTCTCAAAAGCCAGAAAGAGTGTCCGCCGCGATACCCCAAGTTCGCGACAAAGCTCTTGAACCGTTAGTTTCGTGCCAGCCGGGTTTTCTGAAAAATACTCTTCGGCCGCCACAACGGTCTTCCATTGACTATGGCTCGCCTTTTCTGCGGTCATTTGTGGTTCGGCACAGTAAAGGAATTCACCTGCCAAGTTTTCGAGCTTCTCGAGAACGCCATTCAACATCCAAGCATCTTCCGCACCCTCGGTAGTTTGTTTGTGGTAAAGACACATTTCAATGCGCTGAACAAAAGCATTCAGACGGCTAGATCTAGTAATGCGGATGGGTGTTTCAAATGTTGCCCATCCACGCTTCTCGACCTGTGGCCACGAAACTTCCAGCATGTATATCTGAGTACCAGCTTCGGCCACGTAGTCATATTCTGTTGGCTTTTGCCCTTGCCAGAACACAAGAAACGGATCCTCATATAGAGTTCCCTGAAATCGAACCGGTTCGCCGTTTGGCAAGACTAAACCGAGGAAGATTGTGTCGCCGTATTGAACTTCTTGGAAACGCATACGCGAAAAATATTCCTCGGAATAAAGGCTATAATCCTTGTGTTGGGCCATGCGCCAATTCAACTTTGGCCCCTGTGGAGATAGCGCCAGAGCTTCATGTTGGACGTCAGTGTAATCAGGCAGGTCTTCCACTGAACGGATTTTCTCGGACAGGAACATAGCGCCTCAGTTAACCCAAACTGCGACCGGTTCAAGCAGCAGCACGATGAAATTCAATTATTCATAATAGTTTGCACGATTCGGATAGCCAGGTTTGAACTCAGGTTACACTATCGACTTCGAATTTAGAAAATCTGTCGAAATAGTCGGAGTGCCTCATGAAGAAGCTATTGATTTCTATTGCTGCGCTATTGGTATCCACAACTGCCCTGTATGCCCAGGCCGCCGATCTGGTCTTTACGAACGCATCAGTCCTTACCATGAATGACGATGCGCCTACCGCGCAGGCCGTTGCGGTCACGGGCAACCAGATAAGCTATGTTGGCGATGTTGCGGGGGCAGAGGCACTGATCGGTGATAACACCGAGGTTCTGGACTTGGGCGGGGATACTCTGTTGCCGGGCTTTGTGTCAGGTCACGATCACATCGTTGCATCGGGTTGGACGTCGCGCGGTGTCAGCCTGTTTGGAATTGAAACGCTCGAAGAGGCCTTGGCCGCAGTCAAGGAATATGCCGATGCAAACCCTGACGAGGAGTTGATCCTTGGATATGGGTTCAATCAGGTGGCATATGGCGGGTGGCCCACGAAAGAAGATTTGGACTCGGTGGTTCCCGACCGTCCGGTCTTTATACTCGACTTTACAATCCACGACGTTTGGATGAACTCCAAAGCTTTTGAAGCAGGTCAAGTCAGCCCTGACGAAGAGGATCAGGTGCCGGGTGTTATGTTCTGGCAGCGTGACGCGGAAGGCAACCAGACCGGAATCGGAATTGAGTTCCAGTGGGCTGCGGCATTTAGAAATGCGGGGGCTTGGGACCCAGCAGGTGAAATTCCTGATATCCAGAAAAACCTCTACGATCAGGCCGTCAAAACTGGAATTACAGCCGTGCACGTGCCCCTGATGGCTATGCCGACAGTTACGGATCTGTCACTTGTGAAAGATGACGAGAAACTCGCACTGGCCCACCTACACGAACTGGAAAAGAACGGTGAGCTAACGATCCGCACCTTTGTTGCGACGGGGTTCAAAGACCCGACCGCCACTGCTGACGAAATCGTGGAACACACACTTGAGTTGCGCGAGCAGTACGACAGCGACATGCTGCGCATTTGGGGCATTAAAATCCATCCGGAAGGTAACTGGAGTTCAAAAACCGCCTGGATGCTGGACGACTACGCAGACGGGTCCGCAATGCGCGGTGCGGCCGCCATTGAAGGACCCATGATAACCTCGGTCTATCTGCATGCCAATCAGAACGGGCTTCCGGTAGGCACTCACGTCGATGGATCACAAACAGTGCGCAACACGGTGGACGCGATCATGACCGCGCGCGGAGCTGGCTATGACGTTCCGAACAACCTTTTGCACCACTATTTCTGGGTATCTGATCAGGACCATGAGACTGTTATCGAAAACGAAATCATGGTGAACACGACCCCGCTTTTCCACGTTGATTGGGAAGCACAGGACGTAAACGCGTTGGACCTGTTGGGGCGTGCAAAGGTCGAAGCGATATTTGCCCGCTATTCCTCGCTGATGGCGCTCGGACACAACGTATCGATCTCTTCGGACGTACCATCCTCGCCGATTGATCTGATTGGCCCGCTGCTAAATGTTGAGATCGCGATGACTTTGCAGGACCCACTAAATCCGGACAGCAAACCGTTCCCGTTGTCACGCAAACCGGCCTCATTGGAAGAGTCGCTGAAAGCGGTCACAATCTATCCTGCGGCTCAGCAAGCGATGGAGGACAAAATAGGCTCCATCGAGGTGGGAAAATATGCCGACCTCGTCGTTCTCGATCAGGACATCACTGCAGTCGAACCGCGTGAAATCTCGAACATCAAGGTGTTAGGCACGCTAATGGATGGGCGGTTCACGCATCGAGATGGTATTTGACTTCGGGGACAGTTGAGGCTGGGGGTGCACAATGCCCCTCGCTATTTCAGGAAGGAGGCCAGAATTGAAACGACTGGTCCGCTGTACAGCAGCCTTGATAGCTGCAAACCTGTTAATGGTTGATCATGCGCAAGCAGAAGAAGTCGCTTTTATCGCCATACTGAACGTTCCCGCTGAAAACGCACAGGCTTTTGATGCTTTGGCCAGAGACATGGTTGAGGCATCTGCCACCGATGACGGGCTTCTAGTTTACGAGTTCGCCCGGGTTGGCGAAACGGTGTACGGCTATGAACGTTATGTTGATGCGGCTGCCCACGCCCGGCACGAAGCGTTGATCGAGCCCTTCATTCCGCAGTTGGTTGAGTTGGCGCAGTTCGAGAAGATTGTCACTCTATCGCAGCTTACGGATGACCATCGGGAATTGTTCCAAAGTATTGGAGCAGAGATTGGCCAACCAATTGCCGATGCAGCGCAAGAGCCATCCAAATGAATGCGCGATGGCAAAAAAGGTTCAGAAAAAGTCTACAGAAAAATCTCAGCGGAACTCTGGAGCAAATGATGAAATGCCGACTTTGCACTTGTGCTGTCTTCTTTGCTGGGCTGATGAGTGTTCAACCCAATGAAGCTCAAGCTTGTGACGCGGCTTGTCAGGCCGCGCGGAAGGCCGCGAACCCGCTTGCGGACACAAAAGCGCTGATCACCGACAACACGATCGCTTTCAGGACCGGGACGAACGATGACGACAGCTACAATTTTCAACTACAGCCCGTCTATTCAGTTCCACTGACTGACGCCACATTGGTGCTTCGGGGAATTGTGCCGATTCAAGGTGTCCAACCCGGAGCCGTGTTACCGCCTGAAATTGTCGACCCCTCGGAAGAAGATGATCTGACCTGGGGCATCGGCGATTCAACATTGCAGGCATTTTATTCCCCTACGCCAGGAGAAAGCGGAATAGCATTGGGGTACGGCCTGCAAGTTTCACTGCCAACGCACACGAACGACGCATTGCAAGGTGCAGGTTGGGGCGCTGGCCCTGCCTTTGTCATGTTTGGGCAAACCGGTGACCTGTCGTGGGGTGGTGTCATTGCTCACATGTGGGGCGAGAACGATTTCAACGTGACCATCCTGCAACCCATTCTGAACTACGGCTTGGGAGAGGGCTGGTACATTGGGTACAACAACGTCGTTTCGTACAACTGGAATTCCGCAAGCAATGACGAAGCATGGGCAATTCCATTGGGTTTGACGGCTGGAAAAACGTCCATCATCAATGAAGCCAAGGGCACCGCTATGGATGTCAGTGTGGGATACTACACTCTAGAGCGCAAACCTGACGGCGGGCCGGACAGACAACTTAAATTGGGTTTGTCGTTCTTTTTTTGACGGGCACTTAGGAAGCATGATTCAAGAGAATGCTTTCAGCGACTGGGTGCAACAATAACGCGAGAGTGAACGATCCCCTGTATCGTAGACTTTGGCCGAAACTTGGCTCCGTCGCAACTAAGAGGAATAACTGGAGCTCTGAAATGACAAGCAACCTGATCGCTCTGGCAATTACAGTTTTTGCGTTCGCACACATTCAAGCTGCTCAGGCAGAGGTTGCCCAAGGCCCGCAAGAATCTGCTGCCCAAGCGTCTCCTTCAGGGGCGAAGCGTTTTGACATGTCTGAGCGCTTACTTGATTTGGCCATTGCCCCAAGCCCCACAGGGCTAGATGAATCTATTCAGGAACATGTTGCGGTTAGCTGGCGTGATTTGAAACCAGCGCTGAAGTCTCTGGAAACCCCATTTGAATCACTGCCAGATCCGTTGTTGAACGCTATGCGAACGCAAGTTCGTTGGCGAACATCCAGTACCAGTGAACGCTCGGATCCTAATCTAATTAAAGATTATAAGGCGGCCAATGGTGTACTGTCCGCAAATGATGTCGACGTAGAAAAGCTGATGCTAGAGCGCCGAAAAATCATTGCGCAAAACAACTCAATCGGCCGCGGCCCAAATTTAGAAAAACTGGGTACCACAATCAGGCTGCCCGGGTACATAGTACCACTGACAATCGACGGAGGAATTGTAACCGAATTCCTGTTTGTCCCTGTTGCAGGTTCTTGCGTTCATACACCTTCGCCGCCACCCAACCAGATAATTCATGTTGATTACCCAAAAGGCGTCGAATTTAAATCGATTTTCGATGCCTTTTGGATCGAAGGTGAACTGTCAGATGAACGCAAAATCAGCGATGTTACATTCTACGACGGCGCTACAAACGTGGAATCCGTTTATCAACTCAACGCGCATATTGTTGAAGCATTCACCTTTTGATCTCAGAGTAAATCAGTCGCTAAAAAACCAACAGGTTAAGTCGCGCTTTAAGCGCTTTGCGACTGTGGATTGCAACGCGGTTAGGACTCCCTACGCGGCATTTAAAGGCTCCCTTTCGAGCTGAGTGCAGCCATTGCGTTCAGAGTTGGGAACGGCAGCTTTGTCCGCTGAGCAGCCGTTCGTCAGATCGGATCGCATGACCGCCCCGAGCCCAAAGCGGCCTTTCACTTTTCCAAATCCGCGAGTGTTTCTCGCGCCGGAAAGTTGCGGAAATTCAAAAAATCTGATGTGTTGGTCTGATCTTGGGAGGGCTTTTAAAATGTCGTTCAAAACGCTTGTAGCAACAGCTGCACTATTTTCTGTTTCCACAACTTTTTCCTTAGCCGACGGGCATGGGGACAATCCCTACGCAACGCACAATGAACTCGGCCTTATGCAGGGCTTTCCGCCTCCAGCCGAAAAGCGTGTCACTCGCAACAACGCGTTGTTTGGCGTGCCGTACAATCGGTGGTCTTACCAAAACATGCGCCAGTTTTACCCCTCGGCGAACATCCCTCCCTCCACAGTGCCACGCAAGCTGAAGGTCTCCCCAGATGGAGGGATTGAAAGACTAAGTATCGCCCATCCAGATGGCGAGAGTGTCAGTTTCGATGACTTCCTAGAGCAAACTTACACAGATGCGTTTTTGGTTCTGAATGGCGACACCATTGTCTTCGAAAGATATCTAAACGGAATGCATGCTGATCAACCACACCAAATGATGTCAGTGACTAAGTCGTTTGCAGGTCTCTTCGGCTTGATGGCCGTCGAAGCTGGGCTTGTTCAAGAAGACGCTCCGTTAAAGGAAATCATTCCGGAACTGGCACCCTCTGGAGCTTTTGGAGAAGCAACCTTTGTCCAAGCTCTGGATATGACCAATTCAATGGCTTTTACGGAAGAGTATGCTGACCCTAATTCCGGTATCCAACAGTATGGACGCGTTCTTGGTCTGCTTCCCTCCAACCCAGGAGAAGATTTGCCGGATAGCATTTATGGGTATTTACCGACGCTGGAAATTGATCCCGAACATGCGCATGGAGAAGTGTTTCACTACCAAACCCCCAAAACAGACGTGGTCAACTGGGTCACCAATCGTGTGACTGATCAGTCTTTCTTTGACCAACTCACCGAACTAATGGAGAAGGTCGGCGCTGAAGGTGAGACCTACGTACTGCTTGATCAAAATGGCACCCTATTTGCTGGCGGTGGGCTGAATGCGACACCGCACAACTTGGCGCGATTTGCTGCCATGATGCTGAATGATGGAATGGTAGATGGTGAAGTCGTCGTGCCAGAGGCCGTAATCGAAGCGTTGGAAGCCGGGGGGGATAGAGACGCTTGGACGAATGGTCCCAATGTCAACGAAATGCCTAATGGGGAAGGCAGCTATCGTGCACAATGGTGGGTACGTCACAACGAAGGCCGTGAAGCATTCACCGCGCTCGGCATTCACGGTCAGTGGATTTACATTGATCGGGCAAACAACACGGCTTTCATTAGACAGGCTTCGCAACCTCAGTCGACAGGCGCGTTCTACGATGATTTCACATACGCGGCGATTGACGCCATCAACGACTACTTAGCTGGGGATTGAAGCAACTGGAGACGGTGAAGATGGCTAATACATTTTGGACACACAGGGTGGTACCCAGAACGTGGGAAGAAAACTTCGCGCGCGTTTGTTGGTGACAAAGTCAGACAAGCCCAGAATTCGGTTCAGTTGCTTTAGGACGTCGTTCTAAATTAGCCCTTTGAACACGCGACTTTCCTTTGCCCCATGCAGTTAGCAGAGTTGTTGGCTTCGGCTCCCGTTTCCGTTCAAGAACTTGTTATTGACTTAATAAAGGCTCCAAACACTCGGCCCTTCTTGACGCACTCAAGCCGGACGGGTCATCACCAAAATCTTCCGCAACTTTTCTGTAAGCTTGTATCATAAACTCTGGGTTTTCGAGATCCCGTACTATAATACCGACTACCTCTTTCAGATATGGCTGTGAAAGTCTGGTTTTGATGCTTATTTCTTCAATCAAAGGCCACTCTGCCTCGATTAGACACGTGGCAGCATCATCTTTTAGGCCCTTCTTCAGATCTTGAGCTTGGACACCACACACAGTGAAAAGGATCGCGCAAGCGGCTAACGGTATTGGCTTCATTCTGTTATTCCTCACTTCCTCTAGGAGAATTTAACCGCGTTCCAGATAGTTTAGCACCAAAGGCAAACAACTTTCCAAGCTCTTTAAGATGTAGAGTCGTTCCAGGCGGTCACCGGTCTCATTGAAATTGAATAGGCCGCAAATTCGAGGCAATTAAATGGTGCGGGCAGTCAAATTGATCGCGCCACGGAGTAAAGTTGGCAGCGTTGTCCGCTAACCTCTAGAAGCCGAATTTTTGCTAGTGTCCGCTATTGCTTGAAGCCGTAATTCACGGCGGAAAGTTCGGATTTCCGTGAAGAGTAATCGCTCAGCGGGCTAAAAAACCTTCGGAAAGACAGTCAGATGATCGCTCCAGCCTTTGCTAGGTAAGCGACCGATTGATACCCCGCGTCAAGCCGCGAGTGATTGACCTGTTTTTGGCGTCCAGTTCCAGGGCAGGAGTTCGTCGAGGCGGTTGATTTTGTGATCGTGGATGCGGTCCAGGATGTCGGCGAGGTAGGCTTGCGGATCGAGGCCGTTCATCTTGGCCGTTTCGATCA
>WQBJ01000230.1 GCA_013032095.1 Ruegeria atlantica
TCGCAAATCGCCTCCGCATCTGCCATGTCATTCTTTTGCCTTTTCACATAAGGCTCACATGAGGAGGGTTGGATCAAGCAAATTTGTTCAGGTCATCTTTTTTCTCCGCATATTTTTTGGATCTCGGGTCCGAACCCTACGATGGAACGCGTGTCGAAGTGACCTGCGCGCTCAAGCTCACATGCGGTCGCCGGGGATGCCGGCTGCACCATAATTCCGCATCCTGCGGACAGGGTTCGGGAGGACGGGACCATTCTTAACTACGGCACGTTAGGCCAAACCTTACGCCGGTTCGTCCCCCAGATCCGCCGGAACTGATCAGGTCCCGGTGGAATTGGTTGCGCGTTTCCGAGCCGGATGTCAGGCGGCCTTCATTCGGGCGCCTTCGATCGCGACACCGGCTGTCACATACTTCCACAGAGCGACAAGCAGTTTCCTCGCCAGAGCGACGATCGTGACCTTCCGGGTGCGTGGGCCGAGCCGGCGGACCCTCGCGTGATACCACCGCGCAAGTGCCGTGTCCGGTTGGTGCCGCAGCCAAAGCCAGGCCATTTCCACGGCAATGGCGCGCAGACGGGGATTGCCCGCCTTTGAGACGCCCTGTTCGTGATTGATCGTGCCGCTGTTCCAGGGCGTGGGCGCAAGACCGGCATACGCTGCAACCTGGCGCCTGTTGGCGAATTGTCGGAACAGCCCTTCGGACCATAAGGCGCCGGCAAAACCGGGGCCAATGCCCTTGAGCCCGAGCAACATCCGAACCGGCTCCGGTGCACATCCGCCGGTCCGAGCCTCTTCCAAGAGCGCATCACGCTCCGTCTTCACGGTCTCGATCTGCCGGTTCAGCAGTTCGATGATATCCAACTCGCGCAGCGCCAGCGCTTTGAGATGTTTCGGAAGCGGGTGCCCGTCGCCGGTACGCAGATCCTCCAACCGCTCCCGGCGATCCTTATTCCGAGGTTCGTATCCGCCGATCCCTTGCGAGAAGAACAAGCCCTTCAACCGGTTCACATGTCGGATACGTTCTCCGATCAGCGTCTTCAGTTCCCGGCAAACACGCCGACGATCCTCTTCTTCCGGTGTCGGGGCGCGAACCATCGAACAGACCCGCGGTTCGCCCCGTTTCCACGCCATAAGCGTGCGCACAAGCGCCTCCCCGTCGATCCGGTCTGTCTTGGCGCGGCGATGCCGGCGGGAAACCGCGATCGAGGCTGGGTCAACGACGTGGCTTTCGATGCCTTCAGCAATCAGGGCGCGGTGGATCCAGAACCCGTCCAGCCCGGCTTCCTGGATCACGATCACCGGCGCTGGTTGACCGGTCCTGTGCCGGACGTTGTGTTGCAAATCCGAAAACCGGGCCAGCAGCCCAGGCATGTCTCCCCCCTGTACTTGATATCTCGACATCTTGGTTCCCACGGGTGCCGCTAGGGCAGTCACCAGCCAAGTTGAGCGGCTGAGTTCCAGGGAAACGAAGATTGCACCGCATTCGGCGGTCGCAATCCTGCGCGGGGTGGTCATTATGGTAGTCTGCATGGTAAGGATCTCCTTCGAGAAAGTGAGCGCCCCAACTCTTCCAGTGCAATGGGTGCGAGTCTCCTCCTCATGGAATCTTCACATAGGCGGGCGGGATCAGCCTTACTTCATGACCCAAAGCTGCAATCTCC
>WQBJ01000231.1 GCA_013032095.1 Ruegeria atlantica
ATGAACTCATGAAACTGAGATAGCGGAAACCGTCGCAACGACCCTTGAGTCACCACCGCAAAGCTTGTGTGGTTGCCGCCTGCTTTGCAAGAAAAACGTTGACCTTTTGAGCTTGTGATCGAGTGCGTGCTTGTGTCAGACCTTTGTTTGCGGCCTCTCAAGCGCCGCTGGCCGGTATGGAGATCCGCGGGTCAGCTCCAAATCTAAAATCCGGACTATTGCGTCCTTAACTTTGCGCTGGCTTCGCTCACCCTGATCTGGTCGATCAACTTGCCCATCGGGGCGTTGCCTTCCTCACATTCCTTTGTTCCTGTTTTCCTTTCGTATTTCTTGCATCAAACGGCGGCCGGAGACCGATAATCCTCCTTTTTCATCGTCATCGCCCATATCGCGCGCGCCATCTTGTTGGCCAGCGCAACCGCGACGACCATGCGCGGTTTGCGTTTAAGCATGGCGTTGAGCCAACCGTTCCCGAAGTCATGCCCGCGTGACGCCCAGTTGATCACCGACATGGCCCCGATGATCAAGAGGCGGCGAATATCCCGTTGCCCCATCTTTGAGGTGCGTCCCAGCCGTTGTTTCCCACCTGTCGAGTTTTGCAGCGGAACCAACCCCAGCCAGGCTGCGAAGTCCCGGCCGCGTCGAAACGTCTCCATTGGCGGCGCAAAGGTCTCGATGGCCACCGCCGTGATCGGGCCGAGCCCGGGCATCGTTTGCAGCCGTTTCAATGTCTCTCCCTGGCGGGATCTGGCGTTGATCTGCTTCAGCGCATCATCGATCCGCCGGCTTTTTGCGACTATCTGATCCAACAGGTCGCGGCAGATATCCCTGACCTCCTCAGGTAAAGCTGTGCTCACGCCCTCGACTAGTTCGGTTACCTTTCGAAGATGGCGAGGCCCTTTCGGGACAACATAGCCAAACTCGTACAAATACGACCTGATCGCGTTGATGAGTTCGGTCCGTTGTTTCACCAGTTTCTCTCGATACCGGAACAAAACGGCGCTCGCCTGCTGGTCTTCCGATTTGGCTTCAACAAAGCGCATCGACGGTCTCTGTGCCGCCTCAACGATTGCTTCAGCGTCGGCCGCGTCATTCTTTTGCCGCTTCACGAAGGGCTTCACATAATGCGGTGAGATCAGCTGGGCTTGGTGTCCCAGCCGTTCCAACTCCCGTGCCCAATAATGCGCCCCACCGCAAGCTTCCATGACCACCTGCGATGGTTGCTGATCAGTCATAAAGCGATGGAATTGCACCCTCGTGAGCTTTTTGCGGAACATGACCGTGCCGTCAGCTGCCGCGCCGTGCAGTTGGAACACGTTCTTTGCCAGATCAACGCCGATGATGATATCTTCTGTCATGGTTGCCGTCCTTTCCATTTGAATGTGTTGTTCACACTCTCATTCATGGCACATTGCGATGCCGTTCGGGGATTGGCGGCAACCACCCCATCTAAAATGTCACTCATGAGCAATTCAGGAATGTCACTCTCCTCGTATAACAAAGCGAGGAAGATCGGGCATGGGTTGGGTGATGATGAGCGAGCGCGAGTTGAACCGCGTGGAGGTATTGGCGCAAATCGATGATGGCCGGCTGACAGTTGATAATGCAGCGAACATGCTGGCTTTAACGCGACGGCAGATTTTCAGACTGCTGAAGCGA
>WQBJ01000232.1 GCA_013032095.1 Ruegeria atlantica
GACCCGCTGCAGAATCGAATACGTAAAGCCAGTTCGATGTCGGCAAAGGGCTCTTCCCGCTAGTCAAAACGATCCGCTGAGGGCTCTTGCGGTACTAGTGGATTGCGAGGACAAAGTGTCCCACCAAGGAATGCTACTGACACGACAAGAAACCCACTAACACTGGTCTCATTCTGTTACTACAGTGGAAGCCGAAACTTTGCCGAAAACACCTGAGACCTTTGAGCAGATCACCCAGATTGTAGAGGCATTTTGTGCCTATGGTTCCGGAGATGCCGAGGAGAAAGAACTCCACCGCAAGAAGATAAAGAACACAAAAAAATTCATCGCGGTGAAACGTGACAATATGATCATGTTCGCACCGGTTGGCTTTATTGATTGCGCTTTGGGCGAAGCGGAGCCTGCCACCAAAAATCAGCAGACGATCGAAAGCCAGATGAGTCTAGAGGTCAGAAAGCCATCGGATCTCTATGATGAGCTCGACACGGAATACCTGGCCTATTGCGACGAACATGAAATCACCCCGTCGACCCACCCGGACGATCGCCGCTATTGGTTGATCAACGAACCTACCAAAAGAGAGCCCGCTTTTTACTGGACCAAGGTCTGGGGGCAACCTGGGGATCCCAGCGAAGAAGCTTTGCTGTTCAACGCGAAATCATATCGTGACCGGGCGCAGAGCTTGCTGCATTCAGGCGATATCGTCGTGTACCTCACTTCGGATGCCACTCATGCGGACCCGGCGTTCAAAGGAAGGGTTGCCGGGGCCGTCGAAGTTGTTGGGAATCCTGTCGTGGCGAAAGACATGGGGATAATTGATCGCGCATTGCCGGAGCACTTCAGGGAGGATGGAAGCTTCCGTTGGCCATACGGATTGACCATCGGCAGGTCTTGGCGGGTTCTGGACACGGAATCCAACGACAATCTAATCAAGGATCACGCCACCAAGAAGCTGCAGGGCGCCGCGTTCATTCACCCGATGCGCCCAGAGGAGGTCGCGCGCTTCCTTTCGCTGCGCGTCGAAGAACAAGGAACTGACACTACGAAGCAGGACGTGTTTCGGGTTTCGTTGAAACGACCCTGGCGCCAGAAGCAGGGGGTTCGAGCATCCAGTGAGGTAAATCCCGGCACGGACCTTTATGTTGCGTGGATCGCTGACTCGCATGGCATGACCGTCAAAATCGGTTCCGGCAAACATCAGGACCGAATTGCTGCGCTGAACTAGTATCGCCGGCCTTCGCAGGGCGAACACCTCTGGGCCCTGGCTAAAGGGTTGTTATATGAATTCCCAACTGTCGAGGGCGCGCGGGAGGCAGAAGATTATTTGCTGGCCAGAGCCAAGGAGGAAGGGTTTGGATCACCCGACCATAACGAATTCCTGACTGATGTTCCGCTTGAGCGTTTGTCTCAGCTGTTTGGCGATGCCGTCAGCGCGACGCTGGCGGAACTGGCATAGCCCCAAAACGCAAAGGTTTGTCCGCGATGAAGCCATATGACGCCGCGCTGTGAATGTCTGGAATGCACGGTTCAGAACCTTCTGCACAAGCAAAGCCACAATATGCGGTCAAGGTCTGGTATGGGCTCAAAGGGTTTGTTGAAGCATGTCGCAGCGAATGGCCAAATTTGGATTTCCCGG
>WQBJ01000233.1 GCA_013032095.1 Ruegeria atlantica
AGTGTGACATCGACATCCGCCGTGTGGCATGGCGCCGCGTCGTCGACATGAACGATCGTGCTCTGCGTCAGATCACCGCTTCGCTGGGTGGCGTGTCGAACGGCTTCCCGCGCGAAGCTGGTTTTGACATCACCGTGGCATCCGAAGTTATGGCGATCCTGTGCCTGGCAACCGACCTGAAAGACCTGGAAAAGCGTCTGGGTGACATCATCGTTGCTTACCGCCGCGACAAGTCGCCGGTCTACTGCCGCGACATCAAGGCCGAAGGCGCAATGACCGTTCTGCTGAAGGACGCGATGCAGCCGAACCTGGTACAGACGCTGGAGAACAACCCGGCCTTTGTTCACGGTGGCCCCTTTGCGAACATCGCACATGGCTGTAACTCGGTCATCGCGACCAAAACTGCTCTGAAAGTCGCTGACTATGTCGTGACCGAAGCCGGTTTCGGTGCCGACCTGGGTGCCGAAAAGTTCATGAACATCAAGTGCCGTAAGGCAGGCATCGCACCGTCGGCAGTTGTTCTGGTTGCCACCGTGCGCGCGATGAAGATGAACGGCGGCGTTGCCAAGGCTGATCTGGGTGCGGAAAACGTCGATGCGGTTCAGTCGGGCTGCGCGAACCTGGGCCGTCACATCGAGAACGTGAAATCCTTCGGTGTTCCGGTTGTTGTCGCGATCAACCACTTCGTAACCGACACTGATGACGAAGTGCAGGCGGTCAAGGACTACTGCGCTGAGCACGGTGTTGAGGCGATCCTGTCGCGTCACTGGGAGCTGGGCTCGGACGGCTCCGCGCCGCTGGCTGAGAAAGTGGTCGAAATCGTCGAAAACGGTGCCGCGAACTTTGCGCCGATCTACCCCGACGACATGCCGCTGTTCGAGAAAATCGAAACCATCGCCAAGCGCATCTACCGCGCTGACGAGGTTCTGGCAGACAACAAGATCCGCAACCAGCTGCGCGAGTGGGAAGAAGCCGGCTATGGCAACCTGCCGGTCTGCATGGCGAAAACCCAGTACTCGTTCTCGACCGATCCGACGCTGCGCGGCGCGCCTACCGGCCACTCGGTTCCGGTGCGTGAAGTTCGCCTGTCGGCTGGTGCCGGCTTCATCGTGGTTGTCTGCGGTGAGATCATGACCATGCCCGGTTTGCCGCGCAAACCGGCTGCCGAAACCATCTGCCTAAACGACGCAGGTGAGATCGAGGGCTTGTTCTAGGAGGCTTCCAGACGTCCTGAGGCCCGGCACTCATTTCCGGGCCGCAAGATAGTCCCATGCCCACTCTGATACCGTCGCCAGACTGCGCGACCGAGACCTGTGGGTCCGGATCTACAACTTTGACCAGCTATTGATCGACATACTGGTTATAAGCGCCGGTTAGATTGACGGCTTGGCCGAGCTGGGATTGGCCGAAAACCGGCGCGCCCGAATGTCCTACCGGGTCGAGGAAGAGGCGCAAAAGGTTCACGTCAGCGCGGTTGATTTGGGAATGGCCCGAGATCAAACGCGGCGCTGCGATCTGTGCCCTACGAGTGAATCAAAGAAAGGAACGAAGGATGGTAGCGCAGGTTATCGACGGTAAGGCTTTTGCAGCCAAGGTTCGGGCACAGGTGGCCGATCAGGTTGCGAAACTGA
>WQBJ01000234.1 GCA_013032095.1 Ruegeria atlantica
CAGACGCGCCGTAATAGCCATCGCATTTAGGTAGACAAGGATCCGAGAAGAAGTTTCGTTTGATCTCTCGATGGATGGTGGCTTTCGAGCGTTTCAACACACGTGCCATCTCTCGAACAGGGACGTTCGCGTGCCTCCAGCGCTCAATTCTACGACGTTCCTCAATGCTGAGTTGCGAATACACTGCACCCATGCCAAGATCTCCTCATTAGATAACCCATTGGTTTCTAACAGGAGTCGCACTTGAAAGTAGCGCGCACCCTCCGCGACTTGCGGCAGAAACCAACATTACCCAAGCGTGATGTGACTGATTGTTTTCGACAAACCGTAGCCAGGCGGCCTGCGGGTTGGTCAACTCTCGATTCTGCAATTTTGTTTTCCGTTGTGACGGAAGCTTCCACATCGGATTCAAAACCGTCCGGCAAGATAAATGCAACTAAAGAAATAGTAGACTTACGCTTAGTAATTTTTCGGGTGAAAAATTCGGTTAGAAGCGCCACCAAGCTGATGGGGTGGATGGCTCCTGCTCCAACCGGCGTCGCAATGCGCCATAATGCAGGTGTCAAAATCTGCTTATGAGAGGAGCCACCCCATGCAAGTTACCACAATTGGCGTTGATCTGGCCAAGAACGTTTTCCAAGTCCACGGGATCACCGCGACCGAAGAAGTCGTGTTCAACAAGCCATTGCGACGAGCGCAATTTCTGCCGTTCTTTGCAAAACTGGGCCCCTGCTTAATCGGCATGGAGTCGTGCAGCAGTGCGCATCATTGGGCCCGCGAACTTACCGCATTGGGTCACGAGGTTCGGCTGATCCCGCCGATGTATGTGAAGCCATACGTTAAACGTGGAAAGTCGGATGCCATCGATGCCGAGGCCATCTGCGAGGCTGTGACCCGACCGACCATGCGCTTTGTGGCCACCAAAACGGTCGAACAACAATCTCTGCTGTCACTCCATCGTGCCCGCGATCTTCTGGTGCGCCAGAGAACGCAACTCATCAACAATCTGCGTGGCTTGGTTGCTGAGTTTGGCATCTTCATTCCAAGAGGTCTCGCCCGGGTGATCGGCTTTGCTGAGGATATCACACTTGGTGAGGTTCTCGATTTGCCCGACATCGCCAATGAAGTGATCCATAATCTGTGCGAACAACTCATGGCTTTGCATAAAAGGGTCCGCTGGTACGAGGAACGCCTGAAACAAGTGGCCAAAGAAGATGAACGGGTGCGCTTGTTGCGCACAATCCCGGGCATCGGTGCGGTAACGGCCTCTGCGATCATCGCCAGCATCGGCGATGGGCATCAGTTCCGAAACGGCAGGGAATTTGCTGCCTGGTTGGGTCTGACCCCCGCAAACAAATCCAGCGGCGGCAAGGAGAAGCTGGGGCGGATCACCAAGATGGGCGATCAGTATTTGCGATCTTTGCTTGTCGTCGGCATGACATCATTGGTCCGACAAACACGGTCACACCCTGAACGCGCCAGCAAGTGGCTGACATCACTACTCGAACGCAAACCCGCGCGGGTTGCAACTGTCGCAATGGCTAATAAGACAGCCCGGATCGTCTGGGCAGTGCTCACCCGTAACGAACCTTACAG
>WQBJ01000235.1 GCA_013032095.1 Ruegeria atlantica
GCCGTCCAAAACGATTATGTCATCTATGCCATCGTTGGCGTAGACCTCAAAGGCAGTGACGGTATCATCGCCGGAATTGTTGCCTTGGATAACGATCCTGTCTGAATTGCCGTCCCTAAACCAAAGCTGGTATAAATCATTTCCCGAACCACCATAGAGGGTGTCTGCCCCGTCCACGCCTCTCAGGATGTCATTGCCCGCGCCGCCAATCAGGCTGTCATTGCCATTTTCCCCGTACAGAACCGAATTGCCGCTGCCCGCATACACAACATCGTTGCCACCATATGTTTGGTAATTGCCGTCCGTATCATTTCCGAAAATAACGTCATCCCCTTCGCTCCCATAAAAATTGTCAGCGAGATCCGGAGTGTCGACAAATTCTCCGATGGTTGATGCGGGACTGGTGACTGTTTCCGAATTGTTCGCGCCGTCGGTATAGCTGACCACGGCACGCACCAAGTTTCCAATCTCGCTGTCTGTCAGCTTGTAACTGTCTGAACTCGCACCAGCGATGTAGTTCCACGTTGCTCCATCATCATCGGAATACTGCCACTGATAGGTGTAACTGGAGGCGTCGGGAAGGCCTTCCGGATCAGTGGTAATGCCGGAAGCGTCCGCAGTGAGTGTTTTGCCGCTCTGCGGCGAGCCACTGATGGTGACCTCGTTTACAATCACAGCGGCAAAACCATCGGTGGTATTGCCCTGATCATCATAGATTGTATAGCTGATCGTGTCCTCGCCGGTGAAACCCGCAAATGGCGTGTAGTTCAACGTACCGTCTGCATGGTTGATTTCCACCGTGCCGTTTACGGCGCTGGCTTTGATCAGGGTCAGGTTTTCTGTGGCCGTGTCGCTGTCCGTGTCGTTGCTCAGCACGTCTAGGACATTGGTTCCGTCCGCTGAGATTTTAAAGGCGTCATCATTGGCAGAAGGCACGCTTGTATTGACAAACTCGAAATTATCCGATGTCAGCCCGGTGACGCCACTCAGAGTGAGCTGGTTTCCTTCGCTGATTTTGATAACCGTGCTTCCAGCTTCTGTCATTATGCTTTGCAGCTCAGCCCAGTTGCTAATGCCAGTCACGCCATCCAGAACGATCACATCATTGGCAACGTCAAAATACACAATGACGTCTGTGCCCCAGGTATCGCCTTTCAGAACATAAGTGTCGCTGTCATCGGCAGACAGGTTTCCGTAAGAGGTATTGCTTCCGGTGCCGAAGTAGATAAGGTCGTCGCCGCCGAGCCCGTTCATGGTATCGTGGCCGCTGCCACCGTAGAGCGTATCGTTGCCGTCGCCGCCCTGGAATCCGCCGCCGCCGCCCGTGTTGTAGAACACGTCGTCGCCATCACCGCCGTAGTATTGTGCCCGGTTTCCGGGTATGTAGGCCTCATCATGGGCAATGAACATGTCATCCCCGGCAGTGCCATCTATTTGCACCGTGTCATTGCCTTCATAGATGTAACCGATGGGCGCAGTTGCAGCGCTTTCAACGGTTTCATGAGTACCGCCACCGTCAGTGTAGCTCACCA
>WQBJ01000236.1 GCA_013032095.1 Ruegeria atlantica
CTAACGGTTGTCCAACTGACCCATCGCAACCGGTCAAAAATAACTTGGCGATACCCTTGAACGTATTCGGTCAGCTTGGCTTAGGTGACGGCTTTATCAACCGAAAGAGACTGAGGTAAGAAGCCATGGAACCCAGCGTGAGGCACCGAAAAGCAAGTGTTGAATTGCGCAAATCTGTCGTTGAAACCGAAAGTGCCATGATTGAGAACCCATACCGCTTGCGGGCACCGCAGGCTACAGCCTAGGCGGGCATCTCATCATCGGGCTACCGCATCTCCCATGCATTACATTCGTTGACAGGAGACCATTTTGAACAACGGCTTCAAACCAGATACACCAGAATTTCTCTACCACTACACAACACTTGAAAGCCTAGCGCTCATACTAATCAACCGGACCTTTCGGTTCAGCAGGCTTAGCGATCTGAACGATCCGCTGGAGGGTAAGAATGACAGTTTCGAGCATGCCGAGAAGTTGGTCTATTCGTCTTCATGGACAGCCTCACAGGACGACACTTTACCAATGTGGAAGATGTATGCAGGGCTCGACGGGGTGCGCATCAAACTTCCAAGCGATCTGTTTGCATCGCAGGGCGAACCGAGCCACGGGCTTTGGCCGCCTCTTGAAGCAGCCTTAAACGGAATGAAACTAAATAATCCGGTAACGATTACCTTGGGTGGCCGATATTCCCATGAAATGAAGCACCTTTCGGGTCCGGACGCTATTGAATATGTGCCTCGCGACAATGTCGCAGATATACCGGATGTGTTCTTTATGAGACCGATTAACTCCATGGAGGGAAAAAGAGAAGATCCCACCCTTGTGCTCGCTCATGTCGGCCTAACCAAAAGCCAGGACTGGGCTTTCGAAAATGAATGGCGGTTCCGTATTCCCTATTTCATGGACATGAGCATCATCAACGGCGGCCCGGAATATATTCTCAAAATGCCGTTGCCGGTGGAAACCGCTGTGTTCCTGCCGTTTGATCCCGGCAAGCTGGATGCCCTCGAAGTCCTGACCGGCCCCAAGTTCACTGATGGACAGATGATCTTGCTGGAAGCCCTGATTAATACACACGCCCCAAAAGCAAAAATAATCAAAAGCGGGATACTGATCCGGTAGATAACGGAGCTCCGGCACGTGTGGGGCCTTGGCTTGGATTGCAGCTGCAAAGCAACTTTAAACGGCAAAAAAAAGGCGGCCCCGAAGGGCCGCTGTATTGATCTGATCAGAAGAAGAGTTTGACGATGGCTGCTGTAGCGCCCATCAAGCCTGCTGCCGCGAGAACCGGAGCCAGCAATGTCGTAATGCTGATATGCCTCGTTTCAACGACCAGTTTCGTGACTTCGGCGCTTAGCCTTTCGTCGATGTGACGAGCCTCTGCCATTGCCTTAGTTGTCTCAGCCGTTAGCTTGGATACCTCACCAATCAGCTTTGCCACTTCGGCACGCAGTTTCTCGTCCTGCAGTTTTACTTCCGCTTCTGTCATGTCTGTGCTCATCTTGATCT
>WQBJ01000237.1 GCA_013032095.1 Ruegeria atlantica
TCGTTCCATCCGGCACAGGCACCGTCGTGTCATTAAACACCTCAACCACCTGCCCGCGCTCAGATGGCAAGAGAACGTCCAGCGTTTCAATCCGTGCCTCAGGCGCGGCTGTGACTTGCTCCAGCAAATGTAGCAGCCGCACAATCAGCGTTTCGACCGACGTCGCATCCCAAAGATCAACCGCATATTCCAGTTCGCCAGCCAACATACCGCCAGAGCTCTCGCTCAATGACAGCGTCAGATCGAACTTGGTCCGGGCCAGATCAAAATCAACCGGCGCAGCGGTGAGACCCGGCAAGATAATCTCTCCATCCAGATTGTTCTGCAAAACCAGCATGACCTGGAACAGGGGGTTACGACCTTCTGCACGCTCGGGAGAAAGAACCTCGACCAGCCGTTCAAACGGCACGTCCTGATGATCTTGCGCACCCAAAGCAGTCTCGCGAGCCCGGGCGATCACTTCTGAGAACGTAGGACGACCCGACAGATCTGTCCGGAGAACCAACGTGTTCACAAACATCCCCACCAGATCATCCAGCGCCGCCTCGCGCCGACCTGCCACCGGCGTGCCAATCGGAATATCTTCACCCGCACCCAGACGGGACAGCAGCACAGAAAGGCCCGCCTGCAATACCATGAACAGCGTCGCGTCATGCTCTCGCGCAAGTTGACGCAAGCCGTCTGACAACTCTCGACTGATCTCGACCGGCACCCGCCCGCCGCCGTAACCGGGAATGCGCGGACGTGCTCTGTCCGTCGGCAGGCTCAACTCAGACGGCATATCCGCCAACGCTCCCTGCCACCAATCCAACTGCTCGGCCAAAAGGCCATCTTCCACCCCCCCCAGCAAACCTCGCTGCCAGAGCGCGTAATCAACATATTGCACCGGCAGCGGTGCCCAACCCGGCGCATGACCCGCAATCCGCGCCGCATATGCCTGCGACAAATCCCGCATCAGGGGTGCCATCGACCAGCCATCCGCAGCCGTGTGATGCACAACCAGAACCAAAACATGCACGTCCTGAGATTGCGTAAACAGCGCCGCCCGGAAGCCAATCTCCGAACTCAGATCAAACGCTTGCTCCGCAAAATGCGAAAGATCCCTCGACAACGTCGCTTCCGTCGTCGACAGTTGCTGAAGAACTCCACCAACCTCCACGATCGGCAAAACGTCTTGCCAAACCACACCATCCGCCACCGCCAATCGTGTTCGCAGTGCTTCATGCCGCATCAGCAAGTCGCCCAGAGCCGCCTCAAGGGCATCCACCTCCAACGATCCAGTCAACCGAATAGCAAGGGGAATGTTATAGGTGGATGAAGAACCCTCAAACTCCGCAAGGAACCACAACCGTTCCTGAGCAAAAGACAACGGCGGTCGATCAGGTCGCGCCTGCTTCTCCAAAGGCTTGCCGGCCCGCGGCAAATCGCGCAAACCTTGCGCCAGATCGCTCAGCACCGGCGTGTCAAACACCGCCCGGATCGGCATCTCCCGTCCAAGCCGTG
>WQBJ01000238.1 GCA_013032095.1 Ruegeria atlantica
CTTAGACCAGATGAGCGTTTTGCAGCAGCCTCGCGTTGTTGTTCTCTTGGCGAACATAGACATGTTCGAAGGAGAAAACGCACATGGATCAAGTGGTTTACGTGGGTTTGGACGTCCATGCCGACACAATTGCGGTGGCCCTCGCCGACGAGGGGCGTGCGGGAGAGGTCCGGTTCTATGGCACGATCCCCAACTCGGCCGATTCGGTTCTTCAACTCACAAAACGACTTTCAGCCAAGGGACGAACCGCAAACTTTTGCTATGAAGCCGGTCCATGCGGATATGGGTTGTATCGCCATCTGACCAGGCTCGGCTTTGAATGTGCGGTCGTTGCCCCGGCGATGATCCCGCGCAAGGCCGGTGACCGAGTAAAAACGGATCGCCGCGATGCGGAGATGCTCGCCCGGCTCTGGCGCGCCGACAAACTCACCCCGATCTGGACGCCGGATGAGGAACAGGAAGCCATGCGGGATCTGATCCGCACGCGTCATCAGACCATGTCTGCTTTGAAATCGGCCAAGCAGCAGCTCCTGAGCTTTCTGCTGCGCCATGGATTGCGCTATCGCAGCGGGGGTTACTGGACGAAGCGTCACCGTCGATGGTTGGCCGAACTGCGCAAGTTCCCCTATCCACATCAACAACTGGCCTTTGAGGAACTCAAGCGCGCGATAGATCAGCTTGAGAGCCGCATCAACGCGCTGGATCTGACCATCTCAGAGACGATCAAGGACTGGCACTTCGCCCCGGTTGTGGAGGCCTTGAGAGCGTTGCGTGGCGTGAATACGATTATCGCCGCGACAGTGGTGGCCGAGATCGGCGACATTGCCCGGTTCGAAAACCCGCGCCAGCTTATGGCCTGGCTGGGGCTGGTTCCCAGCGAGCATTCCAGTGGCAATACCACGCGACGCGGACGATTGACAAAGACTGGCAATGCCCTGGCTCGTACCATGCTAGTTGAGGCAAGCTGGTCCTACCGTCATCCTCCGAAAGAGGGCCATCCCTTTTTGAAACGTTCTGCCCATTTGCCACAGGAAATCCGCGATATCGGCTGGAAAGCGCAGACCCGTCTGTGCAAACGGTTCCGCCATCTCAGCCAGACCGGCAAACCCCAGCCGCGTGTGCTTGCCGCTATTGCCCGTGAGTTGTCTGGGTTCATCTGGGACATTGCACGAAGGACGCCGCTTCCGGCTTGAGCCAATGTTAAAACCTGCCTGTGCAGTGCGCTGGAGATGGCGGCCATTGATAGGGGAATCCTCGGTCCCCGTTGGGACAAATATCCGGTCTTAGAGAGAGGTAAGCCCGCATCGAATATGGTCAGGCGGTAACCAACCCGCGGATGAGAGCATGATAACCATCGGTTCGGTTGCCGTCTCCAGCGCCTGTACAGGCTACAGACTTTGATTATTCCGCGCCAGTGGGGTAGTTTCACAATGCCCGGAGAGCAAAAAACGCTCATGAGAGGGGGATTTAGCACTCAGCCGCAATCGACCCCT
>WQBJ01000239.1 GCA_013032095.1 Ruegeria atlantica
AAAATACCCGCAAACATCACCAAAAAACTCTTGCAATGCAGGAGCCACCCACAGACGCCGTCGATCTCACTCCCGCATTTCGCTCTCGCAGCAGGTCGCGTATCGAACAAACCGACCACCCAGTTTCACCAACTGAGAGGCGAACAGACCTCATCCTCGCGAAACTTGATAAATCCTTACTTGTTGAATTGAACAAAGTGGTTGCAACCCACTGCGTTTTAAACTCCCTTGGGCTATTCGACAGACACTTAATGGCTACGGAAGATGGTATGAACCAATCCAACCCAAAATGCTTTGAGTGCAAGCCTACGCGCGTCAACGGTAGTGATTTCAAAGGGGAGATTTTGAATTTTGTCGAATTGCCTTGCGAATAGCTGGGGTGGTATCGCTGACTGCCTCACCATCCTTCCAATCGCATTACCCCCTGATAGCTCTTTCGATTGGATTGCTCCGTTAACCCAGTTTCTTGTGACTTTGCTTGCAGCCGCTTTGTCGTATTTTGTGGCGAGATATACTGTTAAGAAGGCGGCTGAGATTGATAAGGAGCAACTCCGGCTTGAGAGAGCGGATGAGGCTCGCAGCAAAGCGTTGACGGTTGCTATCAAGATCACAAACTATGGTGATCTACTTGCCAACGTGGAACGACATTTCACCAGACAATTCAGGCAAGCAGAGATTGACGGTTTTTTGAACGGTGAGCCTTTTCAGGCAATTAGGCCATCTCAAGGCAGAGATTTTGCACCTGAAGTCGTCAACCCTTCTGAATTATCGTTTCTCGCAGACCTACAAAAGTTCGAATTAATGTCACAGGTGATGCTCCTTTACCGTAGAACCTTAAATGTGATCCATTTGATCACTGTGCATTCTAAGGAATTGGTCGAACTCGAAGAATGGAAGCAACAGCTTCCCGGTTTCAAAGGCAATTTAGACGGAGATATCGCCAACGACGGCATTCCCATCGAATTCGCCGACGCCTTTAACCGCCGCGCAGCGAACTTGAACATATTGATCTCGGAAATTGTTGAGCAGACCGATGACACCTTGGAGCTTCTTCCTAAAGTGTTTCAGGAGTACGTTCAGGTATGCCGAGCTGAATTCAAAGGAGGTTTTCCACAGATTTCGTTTCAGTACCCCAGAGAACCCATTACTTATGAAGCCATTCGAAGCGCCTGTCTCTCTAGTTCCATTCCGTTCAGCATTAGCACTGCGCAGTCTAGCGAAAATGGCAATGACGAGGATAATACGACCGGTTCTGTAAGATGGTCACCTGCGAAAAATACCCCAGAACATCAGCAATGATATTAGTCTCTAGACCGCCGGCGCAATGTTGCTAAGTCTGCTGCCTACGTATAGCTGCCGTTTGGGAAGATTGGTGCTGCACTAGCAGCGATTGGCAGCTTTGTGGCCCTTTTGACGCTTTGCAACGGCGTGTGCGCCATCCCGTGCAGTCTTTCGGCCGGGTGGTGGATCAG
>WQBJ01000024.1 GCA_013032095.1 Ruegeria atlantica
GCCCCAAGAGCCTGTCGCTGTTCCATGTTCTGATGATCTGGCTGGGGTGGTAGGATTCGAACCTACGATACACGGTACCAAAAACCGCTGCCTTACCACTTGGCTACACCCCAACGGTGAGGCGCTATCTACGATTGTTGGTTGGAGGGTTCAAGAGCTTTTCGGCTAAAAAATCGGCTTGGAGCAAATTTTATTTTCTACACTTGGGAAGTGCTCTGTGCTTCGATTGAAGTACGATTGTTCGGGGCGGCATTTGACTGAGATTGGCCCACCGGCTAACCCCGCGCGGACCCAACTCTGACGGACACCTGAGCGTTTTGTCGTGTCTTCGATAGGACGCGTGCGGGTGGAGGCATAGTTTGGCAGCTTATTATTGAGCGAGAACAAAGTTCGATGGCGCCGTGAATGGCTTCTGAACTGATAGACAAGTATGGCGAAAGCCAGTGGACGGCGGGGTGACCGTGCTACTCACGGATTTCCGATATATCGACGCCCCACAGGTTCGACTTTCGAGCCCAGCCGCGATAGCCGCCAGCCGAGATGTGACACCAATCCACGTTGCAACTGCCCAATCGCGCTACGACTCCGGATTCGAATTGTGCTGCGATTTGTGAATTGGAATCGGGGCTGGTGTAGACAGGTAGTAACTCGGATTCGATCAGCACGGTGCGAACGCCCGAAAGTAGAGCGTAGTGAACCCACCCTCCCGCACCGTCGCGGTCCTGAACTTTGCGCCAGTTGCCGTATTCGGCTGTGATTTGCAGCGGCATGCCGCGCCGTTTGAATACCCAGTCGATTCGATGCGTCAGCGACGGACCCCGGCGGACGTTGCCCTCGGCGGCCTTCATCGAGACATAGCGAGGCAAGGGCAGGTTGGTGACCGGGCCACGCTTTTCCTGTGCGCTGGCGGCCAGACTGCCCAGCACCAATAGAAATACGGACGAAACCACCAGAAGGCGGCATTTAACCGTTAGAAAACCACTCACTGACTGCCTGCTCTTATGCCCGTTGATCTGGTTCAGAAAAAAGGTCGTCTCAATGCGATTGGGGTTCTTGTGCCCCGCCTTATCCTGAGCCACGATGCCATGGCGCGCGAAGGTTTGCAAAGCGATGGGAGGACGAAGGTGCCAAGAGAACGTCTGAGTGTTGTCGTTACGCGACGGTTGCCCGAGGCAGTGGAAACCAGACTGTGCGAATTGTTCGATGTGCAGCTGCGAGACGATGACACCCCCATGACACGGGAAGAACTGGTTGCTGCCGTGCAAAGCGCGGATGTGCTTGTGCCGACGGTAACCGATACGATTGACGGTGGATTGTTGGGGCAGGCCGGTGAAAAGCTGCGCCTGATCGCCAATTACGGGGCTGGTGTCGACAATATTGACGTTGCTACGGCGCGGCAGCGGGGCATTCTGGTGTCGAACACGCCCGGAGTTCTGACTGACGATACCGCCGATATGACGATGGCCTTAATTCTTGCGGTTACGCGACGCTTTCCCGAAGGTGTCGGCGTGATGCAAAGGGGCGACTGGACCGGCTGGGCGCCGACGGCGCTGCTGGGGGGGCGGATCGGTGGTCGACGACTTGGCATTTTGGGTATGGGGCGAATCGGCCAAGCTGTGGCCCGCCGTGCCCGCGCTTTTGGGATGCAGGTGCACTACCACAACCGTCGTCGACTACGCCCTGAAATTGAGGAAGATCTGGAGGCGACCTATTGGGAGAGTCTCGACCAGATGGTGGCCCGGATGGATGTTGTCTCTATTCATTGCCCATCCACCCCGTCGACCTTCCACCTGATGAATGCGCGGCGGCTGAAACTGCTCAAGCCGTCTGCGGTTGTGATCAATACATCCCGGGGTGAGGTGATCGACGAAAACGCTTTGACGCGCCTGATCCGGTCAGGTGATATCGCGGGAGCTGGTTTGGACGTTTATGAACACGGCACCCAAGTGAACCCGCGTTTACGGCAATTGCCGAACGTTGTTCTGTTGCCCCACATGGGCTCGGCTACGCTGGAAGGCAGGATCGAGATGGGCGAAAAAGTTATCATCAATATCAAGACCTTCGAGGACGGGCATCGCCCGCCGGATCAGGTTGTACCATCCATGTTGTGACGCATCAGCGCCGCAAGAACAGTTTTCAGGAGGACGCGATGAGACGAAATCTGATTTCGGGATTGTTTTTGGCGGCGCTGACCTTTGGAGGAGCGTCTGTTGCTCAGGAAACAGCTGATGCGGTGGCGCCTGAGGGTGCGTCGGACGGGCAGGTTCATGGCCTGACCGAAGAGGTGATTGCTTCGCTTGAGGCAAAATTGGCTGGTCAGCCAGTCACGTCTGAAAACTGGATGGTTGCTGCGGCGAACCCGCTGGCTGTTGAGGCCGGAGCCAAAGTGCTGCGGGCCGGAGGCTCAGCCGCGGATGCGATGGTCGCGGTGCAGGTTGTACTGGGGCTGGTCGAGCCGCAATCCTCGGGCCTTGGCGGTGGCGCGTTTTTGGTCTGGTATGACGCTGCGACGGGTAAGCTGACAACGCTGGACGGGCGCGAGACCGCTCCGCTGGAGGCGAACCACCGTCATTTCCATGATGAAAATGGCGAACCGCTGAATTTCTACGACGCCGTTGTTGGGGGGCTTTCCGTAGGCACACCTGGCACGCCGGCTCTGCTGGAAGAGGCCCACAGGCGTTGGGGCCGCCGCCCGTGGCCGAGCTTGTTTCAGGACGGAATCGTGTTGGCCGATGAAGGATTCCTCGTCTCACCGCGTCTGGCCACGCTTGTCGAAGCAGATGCCGAACGGCTGTCACGTTTTCCGGTAACGGCTGAGTATTTCCTGCCCGGTGGCGAGCCCTTGCAGCAGGGTCAGCGGCTTATGAACCCGGAATATGCTGAAACGCTACGAATTCTGGCCCGTGAAGGATCGGCCGGGTTCTATGGTGGAGAGATCGCCGCCGGTATTGTGAGTACCGTGCGTAGCGCGCCAGGCAATCCCGGCGTTTTGTCCGGTGTCGATCTGGCTCTGTATCAGGTGATCGAACGCAATCCGGTCTGTGCGACCTACCGGACCTTTGAGGTCTGCGGCATGGGGCCGCCATCTTCTGGCGCGCTGACAGTCGGGCAGATTCTGGGCATGTTGGATGGATTTGATCTGGCAGCGATGGGACCAGAGGATGCAAATGCCTGGCGTCTGATTGGCGATGCCTCGCGTTTGGCCTTTGCGGATCGCGGCCGTTACATGGCCGATCACGATTTTGTCCCGATGCCCACGCAGGGTTTGGTCGATCCTGACTACCTGTCGGAGCGCGGCCAGTTGCTGGGTGGTGAGGGGGCACTGACCGAGGTCACGCCGGGCAACCCGGAATTCGACCATGCGTCGAATTGGGCGGATGATATCTCGCTAGAGCTGCCCTCGACCTCGCACATCTCGATTGTGGACCAATACGGCAACGTGCTGTCTATGACCACGACGATCGAAAACGGGTTCGGTTCGCGACTGATGACCAACGGGTTTTTACTGAATAACGAGCTGACGGATTTCTCGTTCAAAACTCACAGCGGCGGCGTTCCGATTGCCAACCGGTTGGAGCCGGGGAAGCGCCCGCGCTCATCCATGAGCCCGACGATTGTGATGAAGGACGGAGCGCCGGTGTTGGCGATTGGCTCGCCCGGTGGGAGCCGCATTATCGGTTATGTCGCCAAGTCGATCATCGCTTGGGCCGATTGGAATCTGGACGTGCAGCAGGCGCTGTCGCTGCCGCATCTGGTCAATCGGTTCGGTACTTACGATGTGGAGCAGGGCACGGCGGCGGAAGGGTTCTCGGACCCGCTGATCGAGCTGGGGTTCGAGGTCAACGCGCGCGACCTGACCTCGGGCCTGCATGCGATTGAGATAGGCGACGTTCTGATCGGAGGCGCCGATCCGCGCCGCGAAGGCATCGCGCTGGGCGAGTAAGAGGTAAACCAGATGGTGCAGGCAGTTGCGTTACCGAGAAACGAGGCCGGTATTGAGTCGGTTGTCGGTATCCTCAAGCAGAAATTCGGTGACCGTCTGCAAACCGGTCACGCGGTTAGGGAACAGCATGGACACACCACGACTTGGATCAACAATCAAGCTCCTGACGCGGTAGTTTTTCCCCATTCGACCGAGGAAGTTTCCGAGATTGTCCAAACCTGCGCGCAGCACAAGGTTCCCGTGATCGCGTTTGGCACCGGCACCTCGCTGGAGGGGCACGTAAACGCCCCTGCGGGTGGGATTTCGGTAGATTTGACACAGATGAACAAGGTTCTGGCCGTGCATGCCGGTGATCTGGACTGTGTCGTACAACCCGGCGTGACGCGCGAAGACCTGAACACGCATCTGCGTGATCAAGGCCTGTTTTTCCCCATCGACCCGGGTGCCAACGCCTCATTGGGCGGGATGGCTGCGACTCGGGCGTCTGGCACCAACGCGGTGCGCTATGGCACGATGAAGGACAATATCCTCAGTCTTGAGGCGGTGATGCCGGACGGTCAGATCATTCGCACCGGACATAGGGCGCGTAAGTCCTCGGCCGGGTATGACCTGACTCGCCTCATGATTGGGGCGGAAGGCACGTTGGGCATCATCACCGAACTCACGTTGCGTCTGCAGGGTATCCCCGAGGCGATCACCTCGGCTCGGTGTTCCTTTCCGACGGTTGATGCAGCCTGTCAGGCGGTAATGATGACGATCCAATACGGGGTGCCCGTAGCCCGGATCGAACTGTTGGACGAGTTGTCAGTTAAGGCCGCTAACGCGTATTCCGGCCTCACCTTGCCGGAAACGCCACTGTTGTTGCTGGAATTTCACGGCTCGGAAACCGGTGCTGTCGAGCAGGCCGAGACCTTTGGCCAGATTGCAGAAGAGTTCGGAGGTTCAGATTTCGCAGCGACTTCGACAACGGAAGAACGCAACAAGCTGTGGCAAGCCCGCCATGATATGTATTGGGCCAGCCTTCAACTGCGCCCCGGAGCCCGAGGGATTTCCACAGATGTCTGCGTTCCGATCTCGCGCTTGGCGGAATGTGTTTCCGCAACGCAGGTTAAGGCGGAAGAGCTTGGACTGATGGCGCCTATCGTCGGGCATGTTGGGGACGGGAATTTCCACACATTGCTCCTCATCGACATGGAAAATGCAGATGAAGTGGCCCACGCGGACGGATTTGTCGGGTGGTTGAACGACCTGGCGATTTCGATGGAAGGAACATGTACGGGCGAGCATGGAATCGGGCAAGGCAAGCGGCCCTATCTGGTCAAGGAGCTTGGCCCCGCCGTGACCTATATGGATGCGATCAAAAAAGCCTTGGACCCTGATAATATTATGAACCCCGGGAAAATTGTGCCGTCTGCGGAGTTCTAAAACTCTGTCAGTTGTCAGACGAAAGCCACAAGGCTGCCCAATTTGAACTCTATCTATTGCCGAAACGAGCGGTAATAGAAGTCGAGTTTTCGAATGGGTGCACTACGAGTCATTGGATTGGCACTGGCCGTGGTATTGGCCATTGTTGGCCTTGACTATTACCAGCAGGACAAAAAGCACGAGGGCACGTTGTCCGCTGAAGCTTATGTGGACACGATCAAATATCGTTTTGCCCGCCAACAGGACGAGCGCGACGCCAAAGCAGCTGAGCGCGATCGCAAAAAACGCTGGAAAACCGGGGCGAAATCCTTCCTGCCTGCGACCGGAGAAGGATGGTCGCGGTATGAATTGACGGCCACCGACAGTGAGGCCGTCAAAGCTGTGCTTTCAGGCTATGGTCCGGCCCCTTTGGTCAGCTCAATTGCGAATCCAGCAGAATTGGCGCGTCTTTCCGGCGGAGGTGAAGACGCTATGCTGCGCAAGCTTGGTGAAACGGGCATGGTTTATGCCAAGGGTGAGGATATAGCCTGGTTCGACATCAGCCTGAAACCAGAATCGGCGCGCAATACGCTGGCAGGAATCGCCCTCTCGCGGCAGCAGAATTTTATGACTCAGTTATCCTTCAAAGAGGGCTTTGCCGTGATCCACGGGGTTGCCTTCATGGAAATTACCCAAGACACATTGGACCCGACCGGCGACTTTCCCTATCGCAAAATCATTGGACGGATCGGAATAGACGAAGAAGTGGTGATCCGAATGCATACCAACGCTGGGGATGCCACGATCCGCGAACTCTTGAATGCCGTGGACTATGCGGCGCTAAACGCCTTGCTAACATTTCCGTCGCCGGTCGTGGGCCAGGGGAATGCGATTGCGCTCGACCGACAGCCGTTGGTCGCCGAGAAAATGAACCACCTGTACTCAGAGATGGTGGCAGTTCAGGAAAAGAAGACCAGTGATAAACTCAGTAATTTGGATGTGACGGCGGTGATGGTGAACACAATGACATCTGCGGGGTTCAATAGCGAAGGCTTGATGGACATCACCGGGGGTGAAGTGTTCGAAAATCAGGATGTCTTGCAGATTGGCTACGGGCGGGCACTGCAATTGTTGCTGGATTCAGATCAACGGCAGGCGACTTTGGAGGGATCCGAGGGCGCAGAAGAAACAAGCAAAGCCAAGAGTTCAGGGTTTTTCTCTAGCTTAAAGGACAAACTGCCCGCTTTCGGTGCCATTGCAGCCATGGGCGCTGGTTCAAAAGACACAAACGACAGCAAGTCTTCGAAGCCGATACGCGTACACAAGGGTGGCCTAGGGGCTTCTTGCGCGAAGATTGGCAGCAGCAAGCGGTGCGCCGTCTCTGGCCAATAAGGTCAAATTCACTGATTCCACTGTCCATATGCGACGGCGGGTCGTTTTTCTTATATCACTGGTCGGATGAATGTCGCGCCGGGCTCCTCAAATGCGCCATATGGTTGCAACTTAATTCAAGGGGAGACGCCCGGTTATGAAAACCCAAGTCAAAGCACTGGTCGTTGGCGGCGGCGCCGTCGGGACCTCGATTGCCTATCACCTGGCCAAGGCGGGCTGGGACGATGTGATGTTGATCGAACGGGACGAGCTGACGTCCGGGTCCACCTGGCACGCAGCGGGTCTGTTGCCGCTGTTCAACATGTCCTATGCGACAACTCACATCCACAAGTACTCGGTCGACTTCTACAAGACGCTTGAGGAAGAGACCGGCCTGAACGCGGGTTTTGCCGTGGTCGGCAACCTGCGGATGGCGCAGACGCAAGAGCGTATGGATGAATACATGCTTTATGCGTCCACTGCCGAGACTTGTGACGTTGCGTATGAATGGCTGACGCCCGAGCAGATCAAGGAACGCTGGCCGCTGATCGAGACTTCGGACCTGAAGGGTGCGATCTATCACACCGAAGACGGCTACATTAACCCGGCCGACGTGACACAGGCGATGGCCAAGGGCGCACGTCAGCGTGGTGTCGAGATCGTCCGCAAGATGCAGGCCGACGCCTTCCACTGGAACGGCACCCATTGGGAAGTCACCTGCACCAAGATGGTCGAAAAGGGTGGTAACCTTGTTGAGAGCGACGAGCAGGTGGTGATCACTGCCGAGCATGTTGTGACCGCATCGGGCAACCACGCGCAGCGCACCGCCAAGATGCTGGGCATCAAGATGCCTGCTATCCCGGTCGAGCACACTTTCATCGTCATGGACAAAGACCCCGAGCTGGTCAAATGGCGTGAGGCCGGCAACCCTGAACACCCTGTTGTGCGTGACGCCGACAACGAATCCTATGCGCGTGAAGAACGTGGCGGCTGGATTCTGGGTATCTACGAACATGGCGCACCCGCGCGGTTCGAACATGGTGTGCCGGACAGCTTCCGTGCCGATCTGTTCCCGTTGGATCTGGACCGGATTGCAGATCAGTACATGGCAATGGCTGAACGCGTACCGTCCTGCGCTGAATCCGGCCTGAAAGACGATTTCAACGGCCCAATCTGCTATACCCCCGATGGCAACCCGCTGGTTGGCCCGGCTCCGGGTCTGCGCAATATGTGGTTGGCCGAAGGTTTCTCGTTTGGGATCACCGCCGCAGGCGGCACCGGCTACTATCTGGCGCAGATGATGGTCGATGGCGAAGCCGAGATCGACATGGCCTCGCTGGACCCCAAGCGTTACAGCAGCAACTGGATGACCACCGAGTTCGCGGCCCGCAAGAATGAAGAGTGCTATGAGCACGTCTACATCCTGCACCATCCCGACGAAGAGCGTGCAGCTTGCCGTCCGCTGCGGACTGTTCCGGCGTACGATCGCCAGAAGGCGCGTGGCGCGCAGTTCGGCTGGGTCAACGGATGGGAACGTCCGAACTACTTCGGCCCGGTCGATGCGCCCGAAAACTTCGACGAGGAAAGCCGTTCCTTCCGTCGTGGTAATTGGTGGCAGTACGCAGTCGAAGAAGCAAAAGCGATCCGCGAAGGCGTTGGCCTAATCGACGCGTCGGCCTTCACCAAGCATGTCGTCAAAGGCCCCGGTGCGACCCAGTTCCTGGATTGGTTCACTTGCAACAAGCTGCCCAAGGTCGGTCGTATCAACCTGACCTACGCGCTGACCTCGCACGGCACCACCCGCACCGAATACACCATCGTCCGCAATGGCGAGAACAACTACTACATCGTCTCCGCCGGCGCCTGGACCGAGTACGACGCCGACTATCTGCGAAAAGCGGCCGAGGACAAGATGGAGGAGTTCGGTTACATCGAGATCCAGGACGTGACCACCCAGTGGGGCGTCTTCGCCATCGCCGGACCCAAGTCGCGTGACGTTCTGAAAGAGGTCATCAAAGACGCCGATCCGGAATCCGCGCTGTCCAACAAGCGCTTCCCATGGCTGTCGGCCCGTCAGATCGAACTGGGTATGTGTCCGGTCAACGCGATCCGCGTGGCCTATACCGGCGAGCTGGGCTGGGAACTGCACCACCCGATCGAAATGCAGAACTACCTGTTCGACCTGCTGGAAAAAGCGGGTGAGAAGCACGGTATGAAGCTGGTCGGTGCCCGCGCTCAGAACTGGCTGCGTCAGGAGAAATCCTATCGCGCCTTCGGCACCGAGTTGGGCCGCGACGCAACCCCGCTGGAAGCCGACCTGCCGCGCTTTGTCGACCTGTCGAAAGACTTCTACGGCAAGGCCAAGCTGGAAGAGACCGGTGTGCGCGTGAAATGCTGCACCCTGCTGATCGACGGACCGGACGATGCCGATCCGTGGGGCCGCGAGGCGCTGTACACGCCGGAAGGTGAGCGCGTCGGTCGTCTGACCTCGGGCGGCTACTCGGTGGCCTTCGAAAAATCCATCGGCATGGGTTACGTGAAGCCCGAGCTGGCGGTCGAAGGCACCAAGCTGCAAGTCAAAATTCAGGACAAGCTGTGGGATGCGGTTGTCACCTGCGACAGCCCCTACGATCCGAAGAATGAAGTTATCCGCAAGGACGGCTAATTTGAAAAGGCCCCAGCGAAAGCCGGGGGGTATAGAGATATCCGCCAGAAAATAACTACTCACCTCAAAGGAGCCCGCACAGAGATGTGTGGGCTTTCTTTCTTGATCCAACCGTTGATCGTGATCGACTGCTATGAGCCCATACTGAACTCATCAGAGCTCAAATATCTGCAAGGTGGTCAAACTTTCGAATGAACGCTTCCTGCACGCTCTTATCTTGCGTTAAGAGCAATCCATACGACTTCAGATAGGCATTGATCGCGGTTTGTAGTGCATCTCGCCGAACAATTTTTTTCTTTGCGTCAACGGCAATGTTACCTGAAGCCCATATCCTCCAACCATTTTTCGTGCGTGCCTCATGCAACAAAGCACATCGAACACTTTGATAGAATTCTCGCGATTCTAATTTGTCTGAAAAACATTCGCTGAACGGCTCCTCCCGAACGAGAAACTCACAAAATAGGGCGTTGCTACTTGAGTACTCATACTGGCCGAGTTTCTCGCCCTTTTTCAGGAATTTGTAGCTTTTTCCGGCCTTCAGAGCTGCAAGGAACTCGATTAGAGCGCATTGAACAGAGACAATCGTGAATCCTTCACCTTGGACATCGCCATGGTCTTGGAGCACCTTTATCGGAGTTAGATAACGGTGACTGAGTCGAGCCATCAAAAAATCTTCAAAAGTCTTAGCCCAAAGGATTTCTTTTTCATTTTCATTTGCGTTTAGCTCGATCTTTCGCGCCTGCCAGTCTTTCACCGTGCGATGCCCGGCAATCTGGTCGCTTGCGTCGTCATTTGCCATCGTTTTTTACTTCCGTTCCAGCGCATTAACTTTCCCAAGTTGCTCTTAATAGATAGTTCACTTCAAGCATCAAATCGGCAGGCCAAGCATTGTCGGCTGTGTCCGCATTCCAACCATATGCCCGGCATAGGGGCGAGCGGAGTTTCGCAATTCAAACTCCACCTCATACACTACCTTCCTCGCCAAGTTTGGGCTTAGGCGACAAACGCCATCATCCTGCAAAATGAAATCCGCCCCCGTGAATATTTCGTCCTGGACCAGTTTCAACACAGCCCGGTCTACGATGGGGCGTAGTGGCTCCATCATGTCGAAGACGAAGGAGTGACGCCTTGGGTCTACACGGTTATGCAGAATCCCTTGTGACACGTCGTAACCATCGGCAATCACGCCGATCCTGACATGGGCTTCAAGCATGCGATACGCGTAATTCAGCATCGCATTGACTGGATGAGTGGCATTATAGTTTTTTGGCTTGCCGGAACTTAACGTGGATCTGGAGAAGAAGCGCTTCCATTCGTGTTGGATTGGGTATCGTCCTTCAGCTCTCCAGTGGATTTTCAATGCTCTCCAGGAAAAGAAGTAGCCAGCTGCGACGCGTCCTTCCTCGGAGAGCAGGCCCCCGATACTCGACAGCACACCCTTTTGCAGCAATTCGATAACCGATTGAGTTGTATTGATCGCTTTGGTTTTCGAAGGGGAATCTGGTAGCAATTCAAGCAAGTTATGCAAAGTCGCTTCCGCCTTTGCTGAAATTAGAGGAATAGCGAAATCTAACCTTTTGCTTTCCTCGCTTTGGGTTTCGAATTGCCACATCAGCTTTTCCGGCAATACCGAGGACTTGCCGTTGCCGAGAGCAATGATAGGTTTTCCATTCCAATTCAATCGGATCAATTCGACGTTCTGCGTTGAAAGCCAATCCAATGCGTCCAGGGTTATATTGCCTGACCCGTCGATCAGGAAAATGCGCTTTGGTAAACCCAGATCTCCTTTGAAAAAGCGGTATTTGCGTATTTCAGAAGGGTAATGCGTATTTCCATCCTTTACCGCCAATGTGCCCTTTTCGACCGCAATCGAAATGCCGTGCCCCGACAAGATAAGGGGCGTGGCTTGTCTTTCCCGCCGCTTCCGCTTCGGGGTGTGTTGACGGATGGATTGAAGCCAATACTCTGATCTTACGGCCCATTCATCGTGGGTTTCTTCTAAATTTTCCAAATCGTACATTATTCCAATCCAATTCAATGTTTTTGTTATTAATCATATCATTAGATTGAAATGACGAGCCTGTTTTCTTCGCCAAATAGGCGATTTTTTCCCGAGTTCTCCAAGAAATCCCAGATGGTTGACGGCGGCTAGATGGGTGCCAAAGTATCCTAACCCCCTGACTGATTCTTTTTGAGTCAACCCATTGCGAGAGTTTTGCGGGGGCTTTTCAGGTTCGTGAACATTCTCTTTCCTAAAGGGCGACAGACCGGCCATCGCGCCGGTCTCAAACGTTTTAGGAGAGGCGCGATGGCGAAAAAGCGCGACTACAAGGCAGAATACCAAAGGCGGATCGCCAATGGCCTGAAACGAGGACTATCCCGTTCCCAGGCACGTGGGCATCCATCCAAGGCGGAAGCGAGCGCATCCGGCATACAGGTTCCAAAGCCCAATGGTCAGCTTGAAGCTGCATTGCGAGAATTGAGACGCGGTGCCTCCCAGAAGGCTGCCGCGCAATCAGCCGGTGTCAGCCAAGAGCGTTTTCGCCGTTTTATCTACGGCCACGGCCTAGCCAGGCGAGAGGGACGATCCTGGGTTCTGACCGATGACCGGATGCGCCGCGTCACCACGATCCACCGGGGCGAAACCAAGACGGTGTGCGTCAATCGCTACGCAGAGGCGCAAACGGCGGGAGAGTATTCAGATGCTGTCGGTGTGTTTCTTCGTACCAACGATCCGTCCGTTTTGATCCCGTTTGTTGGGGGTGGTCTGACAGACCACAAAGGCCGCTTCCTCGAATTCGAGACGGACCCAAACGCTCTCTATCGTCACGCGTCCCAGGACACGCCCGCCTTTCACGAAATCTATCAAATCGTCAGCTAAAGGAGACACCTCATGACAAAGACATACCAAGACCAGGAAACCCGCCGAGAAAAGGACTACCGCCGACTTCGGACGCGAAATCCAATCTGCGTTGGATGCGGCTATTCTGATCATCCAACTGCGCTGGAACTGGCCCACATCATTCCGCGCAAGTTTGATGATGATGCCGTGGTGCTTTGCAGCAACTGCCACCGCGAACAGAGCGACGCCGAAAAGGATTTTTCCTACAGCCCGACGACGGACAATCCGCAGATGGAAACCATCGGGCGGTATCTGTTGTCCGTCGCGGATATCCTGAAACTCGTTGCATCCAAATTCGAAGAGTTCGGGCATTGGCTGCTGGAACAGGCCGAACACGTTCTTCCGTATTGCCCGGAGGAAACGGCATGAGCCTACCATCGCCGTCTGAAGTCGCCGTGCGGGCCTACACCGAAAAACCAAATGCCCGCCCCCTCGCGGCAAAGTCCTTTGCGGCAGGCGAGGATCACCCGTCACCGTGGACGCTGATCTTTGATTGCGAAACCACCATTGATGCCGCGCAAACCCTGCGCGTTGGCGTCTACCAAATGCGCAAGTCGGGTTCGTTGAAAGAAGAGGGCCTATTCTTCGATCCCGAACACCTCGGCTGCGAGGATCGCTCCGCGATTGAGGACTACGCGCAGTCGCACAAATTGAAGGTTCTCTCAGCTGATGCGTTTCGTAGAGAGGTTTTTCTCAAGATCGCCTACCTGAGACGGGGGGTGGTTGTGGGGTTCAATCTTCCCTTCGACCTGTCACGGATCGCGATCAAACACGGGGCTGCGCGCGGCCCAATGCGGGGCGGGTTCACCTTTCATCTCAGCCGCTACAAGAGCGATCCGCAGATCCGCGTCAAGCACCTGAGCGCTCGCGCCGCGCTAATCGACTTTGCACAGCCTGCGAAGCAAGAAACACCGCGCGGTATGCGTAAGAAAGGGATGAAAGTTCCGCATCATCGCGGGTATTTTGTCGACGTCAAAACTTTGGCGGCGTCTCTGACCAGCCGAAGCTTCTCATTGGGCGGCCTGTGCAAGTATCTCGGAACGCAATCGCAAAAACTTGCAACCGAAGAGCATGGCGGGCCAATCACAGCCGACTATCTCGACTACGCGCGCGCAGATGTTCAGGCCACCTGGGAATGTTTTGCCGAACTTGACCGGAGATACAGCGAGCATGGCCTCGATACACCGACCCATCGCATTCTGAGCGAAGCCAGCATTGGCAAAGCCTATCTCAAGCAGATGGGGATCCGACCCTTCCTGGGAAATTTGCCAGATTTTCCCCGAGAGATATTTGGCCAGATCACCTGTGCCTACTACGGCGGGCGTGCCGAAGTTCGCATTCGGCGAGAGGCAACCCAAGTTCTCTATTGTGATTTCAAGTCCATGTATCCTACCGTCAGCGCCTTGATGGGGCTGTGGTCGTTTGTGGTCGCGCAAGACCTGAGCATCCATGACACAACGCGGGAAACCCAAGTATTCCTCGACAAGGTATCCTTGCAGGACATGCAGTCGAAAGAGACCTGGAAGCGTCTGCGCACCCTAGTCCGCATACAAACGAACCATGATCTGTTGCCTGTGCGGGCCAGGTATGACGGCAAGGTCAACACCATCGGCCTGAACTACGTCTCAAATGAGCAACCGCTCTGGTACACATTGGCCGATTGCATCGCATCAAAACTGTTGTCTGGGAAAACGCCGATCATCGAAGAGGCGATGACCTTCGAACCGGGCGAGGTTCAGGACGGTTTCGAACCGATGAACCTGTTTGGAAATCCCAACTATCGCGTCGACCCTTCCTGTGACGACGTGTTCACCCGCTTCATTGATCTGCGCGATGCGGCACGGGCAAGAAAAGACCCTGTGCAGCAGGCCATCAAGATCGTCGCCAACTCAACGAGCTATGGCATCTTCATCGAAGTTAACCGGGACAATGCGCCCAAGCCGGAACCTTTGAGTGTGTATGGCCCGAACGGGCATCTGTTGAAAACCGACGCAACCGCTGTCGAAGAACCGGGTCGCTACTATCACCCGCTCTTGGGAACGCTGATCACCGGAGCCGCCCGCTTGATGCTGGCCTTGTCGGAACGCGTGGCAGCGGATCAATGGTTAAACTGGGTGTTCTGCGATACCGACAGCCTCGCTATGGCAAAGCCCGCGCATATGGAACAAACCGAGTTCCTGGCAAAGGGGCAAAGCGTGATCGACTGGTTCAATAGTCTCAACCCTTATCGAAAGCCGGGCTCCATTCTGGAAATGGAAGATGCAAATCATGATCCAAACACAGGACAGTCGGAGCCGCTCTATTGCCTGGCCATCTCGGCAAAGCGCTATGCGCTCTACAATCTCTCAAACGACGCCAAACCCGTATTGCGCAAAGCATCCGCGCACGGTCTTGGGCATTGGATGGCTCCCTACAGCGAATATGACGCACCAGGATGTGTGCCAAACCCCGCATTGTTGCCATCTGAGATAGGCGTCGACCGTTGGCAGCATGATTTGTGGATCAAGATAATCGAAGCCGTTCTACGCGGCACGCCCGATCAGGTCAGCCTGGACTATCATCCCGCCTTGCAAAATCCCTGCGTCAGTCGCTACGGCGCAACCAGCCCTCAACTGTTGAAGTGGGTTGAGATCTGGAACCAGGATCAGCCGTACCAAGACCAAATCAAGCCGTTTGGGTTTCTGAGCGCGTTCACCGCAAAGTCCGGGTGTTTAATCGAACCAAGGCAAGATGTGATCGTGGGGACGCCTGGTCGTGGCAGGCCTACCAAGTCCAAGACGCCAAAGCCAATTGCCCCGTTTGAACGGGATAGCCGATTGGCGGTTTCCCAGGCCTTCGACCGGATTGCCGGAGATCAAGTGCACCCTTCAGAACTCAAGACCTATGCCGAGGCCCTGGCACAATTCCATCTCAGCACCGAAGACAAATTCGAGAACGGCGATTTTATCCACGTCGGCGAAACTCGAAGACGCCATGTCCAGGTAGAGAATGTCGGGCTTATCGGCAAAGAAGCCAACAAGGTTGGATCATGCGGTGAGGCTGATCCCATCGTGTCGGCCCAAGCGAGCTTCGGAGCGCTTCAAACCATCAATCACCAAACGGAGGTCAGCCAATGAGCTGGGAGCACATCGAATACCCCGCATTTTGCCGAGATTGCGGGCACAAGGGCAGCCGCATCTATTCGGAAAACGACTGGTTCCGGACCAATGTCACTTGGATTGGATTTGAATTTGCCGAAGTTCGAACAAAGAAAGTCCACTCAGGGACAGTTTCCTGCCCCGAATGCGGCTCTAGCTCAATACATGTAGAAAAAGAGAAAGGAGCATACGTCAAGCGTGATCAATTTTGGGATGATAGGACAACCGGAGTAATGGGAGAGGACGAATTGTGTAAATTCACTACCAGCGAGCCCATCGGCAGCAATGCGCAGAAAGCGACCTTTGCAAAATTATAGGGACGGCCCACAGCCGTCGTCAGCTGGTTCCGGGAACGCTTAATCGCAGTTTTCCCGGAGCGGACGTTGGTCAAATTTGCAGCATCCTTCGAGTCGAGACGGCAGCACCGCGCAAAAAAGTAACCAATTGGCGGGCTGATTAGCCCAAAGTGGTCGTTTTTTCACGTCGCAATCTAAGGGCAACTCATCGTGGCAAACAGTGGGTGTGCAGCGGAAGGGAAAATCGGCGAAAGAACCTTCGCTCTGTTGGAGGGGCTTCAAGGGAAGCTTATTAAACAAGATTCTCTTCGATATGTTTTTTCTGAAACGCGCCGAGGATGAAGCCCTAAAATTTTGATATTTATAGAATTAACGACTTTCAAACCTTGGCGGCTTGAAAAGTGTATTGCGTAACGCTACAGTATACGAAAGAATTTGTTGAGGTCTTCATGTCGAATCGCACAATCAGCGCTAACCACCCCGGTTACTTCATAAAAAACAACGTTATTCCAGAAGGAGTGAGCGTCACCGCCGCTGCAAAAACACTCGGCGTAGGGAGGCCAGCGCTGTCCAATCTTCTAAATGGAAAGTCATCCCTTTCCCCCGAGATGGCAGCTAAAATTGAAAAGGCGTTTGGTCACAGCGCAAAAGAGTTGCTCGATCTACAAAGCGCTTATGAAGCCGGCTCTAACGTCTGTAGTGCCGCCACAACAACCTCGTTTCCGTATGTACCTCCCTTCTTGGGGGCTACCGCAAATCAGATATTCGATTGGTCGCAGCGTATATCTTCGCGTACCCGCTTTGCAGTCTTTCTAAGAACGCTTGTTCACAGTACTTGCGCTTCTACGTCTTTGGTAGACTTTCCCGGAAATGATGACGGCGAGCGACCAGGTTGGGATGGAGAGGTTGAATGCGAAACGGGTAACCCGTGGGTTCCAGTAGGGAAATCCGGCTGGGAATTCGGCACAAATGCAAACTACGCATCCAAAGCAAACAAGGACTACAAGAAGAGTGTGAAGGCTCTAGAGGCTGAAAAGCGCAAGGGGATGACGTTCGTCTTCGTCACGCCTCATCGCTGGAAAAACAAGTCGAAATGGGAGGCGGAGAAACGTGCTGAGGGACATTGGAAGGATGTCCGTGTGTATGACGTTAGCGATCTAGAGCAATGGCTGGAGCAGTCTTTACCAGCTCAAACATGGTTCGCAAACGAAACCGGCGTCGAGTACGAAGGCACACTGTCTCTAGACCGCTGCTGGGTAAAGTGGAACGCTGACTGCAAGCCATCCTTTACGGAGGAAATTTTCGAAGAGGCGATTTCGACAGTTGGAAAAAAGCTCTCGGACCGACTTCGCAATGACGGGGATCGAGTGGCTCGTTTGGCTGCGGACTCTGTCGAGGAAGGACTTGCTTTCTTGCATGCTCTCTTTCACCACAGTGAAGGAAAATTGGCACAACAACGCGACCGGGTCATTGTCTTCACTAAGCCCGGACCTCTCGCAAAGCTGGCTGCAAAGACCAGTCGCTTCATACCGATCATAACAAACAGAGAAGTTGAAAAGGAACTATCCGAATCAGGGCATAGACTAGGTGGCATCGTAATCACGCCACGCACGACCGAGGGTGTCGAGAAGGATATTGTTTTGGAGCCCTTGAGTGGAGAGGCATTCCGTGTGGGTCTCGAAAAAATGGGACTTGGTCGTGATGACATATCCCGACTGGGCAACGAGTCAGGTCGTTCGCTCACGGTGCTTAGAAGACGGCTTTCAACTTCTGACGCGATACAAAGGCCCGAGTGGAGTAACCGCAGTGATTTGGCAAAGTTCCTGTTTCCAATTCTGCTTGCTGGCGCTTGGAACTCTAGAAACAAAGCTGACTGCATTATCCTGTGCGAGCTTGCAGGAATTGATAACTACCGTGATCTTGAAAACCAATTCGCAAAGCTGCTGAACCTCAATAGTCCGCCAGTCTGGGCTGTTGGAGGCTTCCGAGGGGTAGTCTCAAAGATTGATGCGGTCTATGCAATCCGTAGCTGGATAAGCGAAGATGAGCTCAAGCGTTTTTTCTCTGTCGCAGATTTGGTTTTGTCGGAGCGCGATCCATCCTTAGACCTTCCCGAAGAAGATCGTTGGGCAGCGCATATTTATGATAAGAAAAGAGATATTAGCGGCTCCCTTCGTGACGGGATCGCCGACAGCCTCGCATTGTTGTCCATGCATGGGAAAGAATTGTTCTTCTCACGAACAGGTTTAAACCCAGAACATCTATGTTCTAACCTTGTTAAAGGGTTGCTAGAACCGCTTACTGCGGAGCTTCTTGAATCGCAGGCTTCAGAACTACCAATCTATGCAGAGGCCGCGCCGGATACATTCCTCACTATTTTTGAGAAAGACCTTAAGACGGGCGAGCCCGTTGTGTTTTCTCTCATCCGCCCGGCAGGTACAGGTCTCTTTGAGCGAACCCCTCGTACTGGTTTGCTCTGGGCGCTCGAAAACCTTGCTTGGTCACCTATCCACTTACCGCGCGTTCTTGAAATTCTGGCGAGGCTCAGTCAGATCAAGTTGGACGACAACTGGGTAAATAAGCCAGCGGAAACGCTCCGCTCAATCTTCCGAAGTTGGTTTCCTCAGACTGGTGCGCCGCTAAAACAGCGGATAGCACTGTTGAAGAGGATGATTGCAGATCATCCCGATGTAGCTTGGAAAATTTGCAAGGCAGAGCTTGATCCGTCTCCGGGTTTTGCTAGCCCCAATCATAAGCCGAGATGGAGAGACGATGCCTTTGGGCATGGTGAGGGGGTCACCAGAGGAGAACGTAGTGAATTTGTGGTTTTCTGCATCGAAAGCGCGCTCAACTGGCCAAGATACGACGTCGAGATTCTATGTGACCTGATCGGTTTTGAAGACTTTGTGACTGACGATCATAATAAACAGGTGTGGCGCGTTGTTAATGCATGGGCGCAAACAGCAAGTGATGTAGATAGAGCTACTCTTAGAGAGAAAATTCGAACAACAACACGCCGCACGATGCGCCGTAGGAAGCGCAAACTTAGAGATGCAGAGAGCGATACACGACGAACTAAATTAGCAAAGGATACTTACGATGCGCTCGAACCACGCGATTTAATCCAGAAGTTTTCATGGCTGTTCAAGAAGCACTGGGTGCCGGAAGCGTGGGACGAGATAGAAGATGATACCGACTATCGGAAAAGAGACGAGCGCATACAATCCCTGAGGGATGATGCGGCTCAACAGGTTTTCCAAGTGAAAGGTTTCCAAGGGTTCGTTGAACTTGCTTTTCTTGGGGAGGCCTCATGGATTGTGGGTAGGTGTGCCGGGCGTGTGTTAAACGACATTAGTGCACGAAGTGACTTTGTTCATTTTGTGATTTCGGAGCACTCCCTTGCCAGCACTTTCGCTGCCCGACAACTAGTTGGAGGCATGTTCGCTGAAATCGGAGCAGAGAAAGCGGTCAATACCTTGGCTACGCTTCGCGGCAGTCTGGACCAAACAAAACTACTGGACCTGTACTGCCTTGCACCGTTCGTGATGGCGGTGTGGTTAGACTTGGGGCATTTCGACTTAGATTTTCAGAATGACTATTGGAAGTCTGTTAGTCCGACTTGGATGCATCATTCCGAAGAGGATTTGAGGTTTGCTACTGGTAAGCTTATTGACCAGGGACGCCCAGCTGCAGCCTTTCAATTAATACATCTGGACTTAAAGTCGATTGCTTCAGTTCAGCTTTATCAGGTGCTTTTGGACATGACGACCTCAAATGAGGAGCGTGGTGCAATCCAATCGATGGAAGCATATTCCATTAAGGAAGCTATTTCGCTTTTGACAGAACGCGGGGCTCAAAGCCAAAGCGAACTGGCCCTTTTGGAGTTTCGTTACCTCGCGCTTTACCGCGATGACAAAGAAGAGGCTTTGAACTTAGAGAAAGAGATATCACAGAACCCAAGCATTTTTTGTGATGCCATTGAATTGGCCTATAAGCGTGACGACGGCTCATCTGACAAGGACGATATCGAGGACCTAGAGACAGTCGCGACGAACGCATATCGAATGCTTGACGTGCTGAAACGGATACCTGGCAGTCGCGACGATGGTATCGTTGACGCCGACCATCTTGAAGAATGGATAGGTGAGGCTCGTAGATTGTGTGAAAAGAAAGGGCGCAGCGATATTGCTGACTACAGAATTGGTGAGCTCCTAAGTAATGCTAAAGTAGGCGCAGACGAAGTGTGGCCATGTGAAGGCGTCAGGGCAGTTATGGACCGTTTGATGACAGACAGCATCTCACAAGGCTTTTACATCGGCACAAAGAACTCTCGCGGTGTCCATTTCCGAGGTGAAGGAGGAGCTGAAGAGAGGAGCCTCGCCAAGAAGTATTCAGATTGGGCATCGTCCATGGAGTATGAATATCCGAACACTGCTACAGCACTCCGCACCATCTCAGACAGCTACGTGAGCGAAGCTGAGTACGAAGATAACGAAGCAGCGATCCGCAAGCGTATGCGTTATTGATGGTTGCTGGACTGAAGTAGTCTTAGCGGAACTGGAACCTAGGCAATGCTCAACGGATCGTGAGCGTGTTCCACCTTCGACAAGGTGACCAAACTCCACGTCTGCTTTGGGTTGGGATCAGATAGGGTCGACCAATCTACACAGTGTCGCAAGGTACAAATCAAAAAAAGCTAAAATCAAAAAAGTGGCTTCGAGCAGTCGATCACGATCAACGGTTGGATCAAGAAAGAAAGCCCACACATCTCTGTGCGGGCTCCTTTGAGGTGAGTAGTTATTTTCTGGCGGATATCTCTATACCCCCCAGCGAAAGCCGGGGCCTTTTTCTTTCCTTCATCAGAAAAATTGCGCCAGACATGGCTTGTAGAAGTACCCTAGTTGTACAGCTTCAGACGGTCGAGCAAGTCTTCCGTGGCATTTACCAACGGGCGACAACTTAGCGAAACCACTTGAGTGAAATGCCCGCTGACATAGGTCTGGACATAGTGGCCAGACCACCCGGTGCTGCAGGACCTTTTGATGTTCAACTGGTCGTTACCTTTGTAATTCACCGAATACTTGCCAAGGGAGAATTCGCTGAATGTTGAGCGGTATTCAGCCTTATGGGTAATCTTGGATATCCCCTTAAAGCTACTTTCGGGAAATGGCTCCTCGATCAGAACATTCGCTCGGTTCGGTTCCCCTAGGTAGATCGTCAGGCCGCTTGTTGGGTCAAGCGTGTAGTCAACAATCAGGGTAGTTCCAGGCGTATAACCCTTTGGGACTTCGACCTTTGGCTTCGTCACTTTGTTATCCGTGGGGACAAATCGGTTGGCCAGAACGTCGCAATGAAATCGGCCCCTGATCGGATCTTCTTGGGCCATCGACTGTTCGGGTAACAAGGTTAACAGTATAGCTAATATGGCTTTCATCGCGGCTACACCCCTTTGGATAGCCTAGCAAAAACGCGCGAAAAAGTCACGATTGAACACTAGATTGGCGCGCGCGATGCTTACAGCCGCGCGGCTCTGACTGTAGCAAGCAATTGAAATTAGAGGTCTAATCTGAATGCAGAAAAGGGCCGAGAAGATTAAAATCTAACCCGACCCACAAAAGCTCAGTTCGTTTGGGGGACGTCAGGTTTGCAATTCGTCATAACACTCCAACGCTTTTGCAGCATACATCATCGACGGGCCGCCCCCCATCTGAACGGCCATTGCCAACACATCGGAAAACTCCTCTCGCGTTGCGCCCGCTTTGACCAAGGCTTCGGTGTGAAGCGTGATGCAGGGTTCACACCGGATCGCAATGGACATGCCCAGCGCAATGAACTCCTTGGTCTTGTAGTCCAACGTTCCCCCTTGTTTGACCGCAGCGCTAAGTGCACCGAATGCGCGGGTGGCGTCGGGTATCGCACCGTTGAGGTTGCGCAGACCATTGCGCGTTTCTTTAATTTTGTTGTGCCAGTTCATGTCATCATTCCACTTAACATTAGATAAATGGAATATGTCGTGGAGCGTTAAGCAGGGCCTTGATCTTGATCAGGTGCCGGATTTTTCCGCGACAAAGGCCAGATTGTTTGCTGGCATCTCGGCGATTTTGAGGACGCTCAGACTCTGAGCTGCCATCCAGTTCGAGATGTCTCTGTCATCCTTATAGCCGATCTCGGGGTCTTGCTGAACAAGCGCGTCATGAAACCTCTGATCGCCGTCGCTTGTGAGCTGACCCAGTCGTTTGAATGGCCCGTAGAGGATAAACCGCCCTTGAGGGGCCAACGCCCGTGCGGCTTCGGATATCAGCACCTGCGCCTCTGGCCAGCTAATCAGATGTACCAAGTTGATCAGCACGATTAGGTTCTGACCTGCGAACCCCTCGTGCCATCCCCGTGCCGTGGCATCCAGCGTGACCGCGTTCGCGACGTTGGGTAGATCAGTTGTATAGGCGTCAATGCTGGCCCGCCGTGCCGCCTCTATCTCAGTCGGTTGCCAGTTCAGATCGGGCAGGGATCGGGCGAACGCGCTAACATGCTGGCCGGTGCCGCTGGCGATCTCCAGCGCACTGCCCGTATTGGGTGCCCAGTGTTTCAGCAAGTCACATAGCGCGTCGGCATTACGTGTCGCCGCAGGCGCGACAAGTCGTCCGTCCTGACCTTGGCTGACCACACTGGCGTTGGAGGGAAGCGTTCGTTTGCTCATCAGCGCAACCTTTCCGGGCTGAGGGCAGCAATGGTATCGGCATCCAGTTCGGAGGCCGTGCCGATTGTCAAATCCGTAACCAGTTGCGATGCCGCGGGAGAAGTCTGGAACCCGTATCCGCCCTGACCCGCTGACCAGACAAAAGAAGGATCGGTCGGATCGGGTCCAAGAACCAGCGTTCCGTCGGAGACAAAGCTGCGCAGCCCGGCCCAGTTTGTTTCGACCCGGGTGACGGGTTCGGTGACCATCTCTTCGTATCGGGCCAAACCTTCGGCCAACACCATGTCGTCGGCATAGGCGTCCTGCGGCGGGACCGGATCGGCCTCGGACGGCGATACCAGAAGCTTGCCCGCGTCCGGCTTGGCATACCACGCCTCGCCCACGCCAAACAGCATCGGCCAGCCGCTGACATCATGCCCGCCCGGCGCAGGCAGGCGCGCCATCGACCTGCGTTTCGGTGTGATCCCGATCGGGGCGATCCCGGCCAGTGAGGCGATCTCATCCACCCAGGCTCCAGCAGCATTGATCAGAGTGCGGGCTTCAAAAAACTGTCCGGCGTCGACGGTCCAGTACTTGTCCTTGCGGATGGCGGTGACCTTGGATTTGGTCACGATCTTGCCGCCATTTTTGCGAATAACCCGGGCAAAATCCTGTAGCAACCTGTCCGTGTCGATGTCGAACGCAGAGTTGCTCAGGGCTGCATGGTCAACTTTTTCCGGGTTCAAGATCGGCACCCGGGCCAGTGCCTCATCCCTAGAAATGACCTGCATGTTTAACTCGGCGGCGTCCTTTTCAAAGGCAGCGCGTTGGTCCTTGTGACCGACCAGCAATATACCACGTGGTGTTAAATACCCACCATTCGCGCTACGCAGATACGTTGCGCTCGCCCTGTTCAGTGCCACCACAGAGGGCGGGCCATAGTTTTCCTCGAACAGTGCAGCCGATCGGCCCGACGTGTGATAGCCAAGGGCATCTTCCGCCTCAAGTAAGGTCACGTGCCCGTGGTGTGACAGGCGTGCTCCGGCGCTTAGGCCTGCGATGCCTCCGCCTATGATAAGAAAATCAATCATGTAGCCTCATTCGATCGGGCGGCCCGGGCCGCGAATGCCAGCCAGGCGAAAGTGCCGGAACTCTGTCGGCAACTTTAAGCAGGCTTGAATTTACGCATCAACCCATCCAAAGAGGAACAAGCATAAACAGGAGGGCAGGGTGAGCACCGCAGATTTACACCCGATGGCCACAGGGCATATTCCGTCCTACGTGACCCAAGCGGACGGCAGTGATTTTCTTTTGACGTTCATGTTTGTTTTTACAGTTGTGGTGATCATTCTGATAGGGGTCGGATATTTCACCCTGCATTCGATCCCCGAGAAAATCGCACATGAATCCAATCACCCTCAGTTCCAGCTGGTCGGCATTCTGGCCCTTCTGGCGCTGTTTACCCACAATGGGTTGTTCTGGGTTGCCGCCATTCTGGTGGCTGGGTTCCAGTTCCCCGACGTGGCCGCGCCGCTGAGGGCTATTGCTGACGCGATCCGATCCTTGGGCAACCCCCGGCAGGATGAGCCCACTTCAACGCCACTCACCGAACCTACCGCGCAGCAGGAGCAGTAAGACATGCTTGAGACATTGATGTGCGCGCTGGTGACAGTGCTGCCTGACTATCTGTTCCGCCGTTATGTGCAGGGTAAGCGGATCGGGCATGAAATCACGCTGTTCACCATGTGGTACGAACTGCGCTGGGGCCTGACCACCTGTGCCATTCTGGCGCTGACCGTGATCACCACGCTGTTCTACTTCCATCCGGCCAGCAAGACGGCAGCCTCGTATTTTCGCACCGTGACCATCCTGCCTCAACTGGGCGGGCGCGTGTCCGAGGTCTATGTCACCAACAACCAGCAAGTCGTTGCCGGGCAGCCGATCTTCCGGATCGAAGATTTTACCCAGACTGCCATGGTCGAAGCCGCACATGCCCAGATTGCACAGGTTAAGGCCTCGCTGAAAGTAGCCGAGACAGATCTGGCTGAGGCCGAGGCGGGTATCGCCGGTGCGCGAGCCGCGCTGGATCAGTCTCTGGAAGACCTGGAGCGCAACACCACACTGCGCGACGAAGGGTCCAGCGCTGTGCGGCTGGCTGAGATCGACCGGTTGGAAAATCTGGTCGCTGAACGCGAGGCTCAATTGCGGGCCGCTGAGTCCCAACGTGCGGCCGTCATACAACAGATCGAGGAACTGATCCCCGCCCAACTGGCCAGCGCCAATGCGCAACTGGACGCCGCTCTGACCGAGTTGGACAAGACAGTGATCAACGCCGGTGTCACCGGTCGGATTGAACAGTTTGGCCTCCAAGTTGGCGACTATGTCAGCCCTCTGCTGCGCCCGGCGGGTATTCTGGTGCCCTCATCTTCGGGCCACAATCGGTTCCAGGCCGCGTTCAACCAGATGTCGGCGCAGGTCATCAAGCCCGGCATGATCGGAGAGTTGGGCTGCATGACCAAGCCCTTCACAGTGATCCCGATGGTTGTGGTCGAGGTGCAGGACGTGATCCCATCTGGCCAAATTCGCCCCTCGGACGAGTTACGGGATGTGCAGGCCAATAATGTGCCGGGTTCGATCTTGGTCTATATGGAGCCTCTGTACAAAAACATGGCGGATGACATTCCGCCGGGCAGCAACTGTCTGGCCAATGTTTACACCGACAATCACGAGCGACTGGAGCATGAGGATCTGGGATTTTGGCAGTCTGCGGCCCTGCATGTGATCGACACGATTGGTGTTGTCCACGCGGCTGGCTTGCGCCTGCGCCTGATCCTGATGCCGGTGAATACACTGGTTCTGACCGGCCACTAGACCGGGTGCGGGTCGTGCCTCAGCCAGAGGCGCGGCCGCGTGATTTAGCCTCAGTTAGCGAGGCGAAAGAATAAGCCAGAACGCAGGCAGCGAAACCCGCGACGAAGAAGAAGACCAGAGGGTAAGAGTTGGTTATCGCAAAGATTGAACTTCCAAGCGCCATGCCGACCGTGCCGCCCAACAGCTGAAACGTCATGGATATCCCGCTTGCCTGACCGTGCAGGTTTTGTGACACGGCGGACATAATGGCGCGCCGGGGCGGGACGAACAGAAACGGCACGCAGCATCCCCACAGGATATAACCCGCAAAAACCAGCGCCGTGATGTCCTGATACATTCCCAGCGCAACCAACAGGATGGCGACTGTCCCCAGTGCTGTGCCCGTCAGCGATGGACCACGTGTTCCGAACTTATCGGCGACCTTGCCCGCCATCGGCGCTACGAAGATTTGCGGGAATGCGATAGGCAATAGTGCGGCTCCGGCGGCCAGCGGGGAAAAGCCAAGCTTGGTTTGAAAGTAGGACGCTCCGAATACAAACAGAGCGATCTTGCCGAACTGCGCAGTAAACAGGATCATGTTTGCCGCCGCAAAACCGGGGTTGGTAAACAGAGTCACCGCGATCATGGGTGTTGGGATGCGTCGCTCAATCCAGACAAATAGCGTGAGCGCCGCAAGGCCTGCGATTAACGCCGCAAGCACTTCGGGTTGGACCCAACCTCGGTCCGGACCTTCCATGATCGCAAAAACCAGCGCGGCCAAACCGGGCACCAGCAGCACAAGCCCCTTCCAGTCGAACCCACGCTCCGAAAGGTGTGGCGGGTCACGCCAAAAGGTCCAGGTGATCGCAGCAACAGCCAGCACGATTGGCGGGTTGACCCAGAAAATCCAGCGCCAGGACAGAAATTCGGTCAGCACTCCTCCGACCAGCGGTCCCAATGACAAAAAAACCGTGCCGATCCCGCCATAGAGACCTAAGGCAAGGCCGCGTTCCTGCTCGTCAAAGGATTGGATCAGTATCACCATCGACAAGGGAAAGATCAGGGCAGCGCCGATGCCTTGAACCGCGCGGGCGGTCAGCAGTTCGAAACCGTTCTCTGCAAATCCTCCAAGCACCGAGGACAGACCAAAGATCAGCAGGCCTGCGCTCAGCAAGACCTGAACGCCCAGAATGTCGCCCAGACGCCCTGCCGCCCCGGCGAAACAAGCCAGCACAAGCAGGTAGATATTCACCACCCAATGCGCATCCAGCCGCGAGAGATGCAGTTCATCCCGGATGGTAGGCAACGCAACGCTGACCACCGTTTCATCCAGCAGAATGACTCCAAGGATCGCCCCCATCGCGCCAAGGATCCACCAGCGGCTGCGGTCTTGTACCTCGGTCTGCATTTTTCGTTCCGATCAGTGGACAACTGATCCTATCAGGGCCCGCCTGGCTTTGTTCGTCAAGGCTGAGGATGTGCCCCCGCGCAACTAAAAAGGGCCAGCCAAACGGCCAGCCCTTCAGTGCCTATGCAGCTAGGTTTATTGCGGAATTTCGCCTTCCAGCCCTTCGACATAGAAGTTCATGCCCGCCAGCGTGCCGTCGTCGGCGGTTTCACCCTCGGCCAGCCAGTCGCTGCCGTCTTGCTTTTTCAGCGGACCGGTGAAGGGGTGGTACTCACCCGCGGCCATAGCGGCCTTAAGCGCCAGTGCTTCTTCTTTCACATCGGCCGGAACGGAGTCAGAAATTTCACCGATCTCAACCATGCCTTCGGCGATACCGTCCCAGGTGTTCACGGTTGCCCACGAGCCGTCGATGACGGCCTGAGTGCGCGCGATGTAGTAGGGCGCCCAGTTGTCGATGATCGACGATACGCGCGGGTGCGGTGCGTACTCGCTCATGTCAGACGCCTGACCAAAGGTGATCACGTTGCCCGCCTCTTGTGCGGCCGCTTGCGGCGCGGTCGAGTCGGTATGCTGCAGGATCACGTCCGCACCCTGTTCGATCAGAACGGTGGCAGCGTCAGCCTCTTTTGCTGGATCGAACCAAGTGTAGGCCCAGACGATCTTGAACTCGACATCCGGGTTCACTTTTTTGGCGTGGACGTAAGCCGAGTTGATGCCGCGGATCACTTCGGGGATCGGGTACGAACCGATATAGCCGATGATGTCAGACTCGGTCATCTTGCCCGCGATGTGGCCCTGAACGGCACGACCTTCGTAAAAACGGGCCGAATAGACCGAGACGTTGTCAGCGGTCTTGTAGCCGGTCGCGTGCTCGAACTTCACGTTCGGGAATTTCTTGGCCACGTTGATGGTCGGGTCCATGTAACCGAACGAAGTGGTGAAGATCAGGTCAGCGCCTTCCAGCGCCATCTGGGTCATCACTCGTTCGGCGTCTGGGCCTTCGGGAACGGACTCAACGAAGACGGTTTCGACCTTGTCGCCAAAATGCTCTTCAACCGCCAGACGGCCCTTGTTGTGCTCATAGGTCCAGCCGCCGTCGCCCACAGGGCCGACATAGACGAAACCGACTTTGGTCTTGTCTTCGGCCATGGCCCCCGAGGCCAGACCCAGTGCCATGGCGGCACTTGTCAAAAGTGTAGTGAATTTCATGTGTTACTCCCCAAGTTGGTTCAGTTGGCCCCGTCTAGTGCGAGGCATGGAAGGTCCGGCCCAGTGAGGCAGGTGCGCTGCTCTTGTCGGCCGATAGGATCACAAGCACAAGGATCGTGATGATATAGGGCGACATTGCCAGATACTCGACGGGAATGGCAACGCCCGCCGCCTGCAAATTAAGCTGCAACACGGTGATACCGCCGAACAAATAGGCGCCCAGCAAGGCACGCCATGGTTTCCAGCTGGCGAACACTACCAAAGCCAGAGCGATCCAGCCGACACCGGCGGTCATGCCCTCGGTCCACTGCGGCACGCGGATCAGGCTGATATAAGCTCCACCAAGGCCCGCGCACGCACCGCCAAACAGGATTGCCATGATGCGGATCTTGATGACTTTATAGCCAAGGGCGTGCGCCGCATCGTGGTTCTCACCTACCGCACGCAGGATCAGACCAACACGGGTGTATTTCAGCGTGGCCCAAACCGCTGCCGTCAATGCGATGCCGACATAGAGGATCGGATCATGCTGGAACAGGATCGGACCGATGACCGGGATATCGCTGATTACTGGGATATGGATGTCTCCCATGCTGGGTGGTTTGATCCCCACATAGCTTTGGCCCAGAAGGGCGCTGAAGCCCAAGCCAAACAGGGTCAGGGCAAGGCCACTTGCGACTTGGTTGGCCAACGCAAACTGTGTTAGCAGCACAAACAGCAGGGACAGAACTGCACCACCAATGGCCGCTGCGACAAAGCCCAGCCAGGGTGAGCCTGTTTCGACCGAGATCGCGAATCCGCTGATCGCGCCGACGATCATCATGCCTTCAACACCAAGGTTCAAGACGCCTGCCTTTTCGACGACCAGTTCACCGATCGCGGCCAGAAGCAGGGGAGTTGCAGCCACCATAAGCGAGGCGAGCAACAATACGGGGTTAATTTCACCTAGGTCCATGGGTCACGCCACCTCGCTACGGGCCGCTCGGATGCGGTAGTTTGTCAGAAGATCGAAAGCCAGCAGGAAGAACAGCAGCATTCCTTGAAAAACTTGAATGGCAGCGGCAGGCAGGCCGAGTTGAGACTGAGCGATTTCACCGCCGATATAGGTCAGCGCCATCAAACCACCCGCCAGCAGGATACCCACTGGATGCAGGCGCCCCAAAAAGGCCACGATTATCGCGGTAAAGCCGTAACCCACGTTAAAGTCGATGCTGACCACGCCCGAGGGGCCGGAGACTTCGAACATCCCGGCCAGACCGGCCAATGCACCGGACAGGCCCAGACAGAACAGGATCAGCCGCGCCGGGTTCACACCAGCGAACTTGGCGGCTCGTGGGGCTTCACCAGTCAAGCGGATGTGGAAGCCCAGCATGTGCCGGTTCAGCAGGATATAGGCAAAGATCACGGCGACTAGGGCGGTAACAACACCCCAGTGCATGCCCGATCCAGCAATCAGTTCGGCGTTATGCGCGCTTTCATAGGACTGCAGGTTGCGCGAGCCGGGAAAGCCGAACCCTTCGGGGTTCTTCAACAGGCCCAGCGAAACCGAGGCCAGCATTTGCTCGGCCACGTAGACCAGCATCAGCGACACAAGGATTTCGTTGGTGCCAAATCGTACCTTCAGAAAGGCAGGGATCATGGCCCAGAGCCAACCGCCGAACGCACCGGCAATTACCATTATCGGAAAGACATACCACGCATCCAGCGGGTAGAATGCCAGACCGGCCCCTGCGCCGAAGATGGCGCCCATGATGTATTGCCCTTCGGCACCGATGTTCCAGATGCCAGCGCGAAAACCCAGGGACAGACCGATTGCGATCAGCACCAACGGCGCGCCCTTCACCAGCAGTTGCGGGCGGTAATAGAAGGCGAACTCACCGAACAAAGGCTCCCAGAAGATGGTGCCGATAGCTTCAACAGGGTTTTTGCCCAAAATGGCGAACAAGATGCCGCCAAATACCATCGTAGCCACAACTGCGACCAGAGGGGTCGCATAAGACCACGCCTTGGACGGCTGCGGCCGTTTCTCCAACACAATCATCTGCTCATCCCCCCAAGGTCTTCATCTTTTTGTAAATATTTTCGCCGAAGGCGACGCGACGGATCACACATGCGCCACCTCCATGCCATGGGCGCCGCCCATCATCAGACCGATCTCATCAACCGTCAGGCCAATGGTTGGGCGCGGCGCACTTAACCGCCCTTCGTTCAGGGCCGCAAAACTGTCCGAGATTTCCATCAACTCGTCCAAGTCCTGACTGATGCAGACGACCGCAGTTCCCTTGGTCGCCAGATCCAGAATAGCCTGCCGGATCGAGGCCGCCGCAGCCGCATCCACGCCCCATGTTGGCTGGTTGACCACCAGAACATCCGGATTCTGCAACACCTCGCGTCCAATCACGAATTTCTGCAGGTTGCCACCCGATAGCGACCGTGCAGCATTCTCAGGCCCCGGTGTGCGGACGTCGAAGGCGCTGATGATCTTCTCGGCAAAGTTTTTGGTTTCCGACCATTTTAGAAAGCCGTTGTTTTCCAACCCTTCGCGCACAGAACCGGTCAGCAGTGCGTTTTCGGTCAGGCTCATATCCGGCGCGGCTGCGTGGCCCAGCCGTTCTTCGGGTGCGGTCAACACGCCCAGCTTTCGGCGGGCTGTCGGGCCAAGTTTTCCGATCCTCTGCCCATTAAATTTGATTGCGTCGGCTGAAGTCGGGATTTCTCCCGACAAAACGCCAAGCAGCTCATCCTGCCCGTTGCCCGCGACGCCACCTATGCCCAGAACCTCGCCTTTGCGGACTGTCATGTGAACATTTCGCAGCGCGGTGCCAAATTCCGAAGGCGAAGGTACCGACAATCCGCTGACGTCCAGCGCAACCTCACCAAACTCTCGCCCTGACCGTTCCGGCGTTTGCAGGGTCGACCCCACCATCATCTCGGCCATGTCCCGCGCCGAGGTCTCAGATGGCACGCATTCGCCTACATTCTTGCCCAGACGCAGGATCGTGGCGTGGTCACACAGCGTGCGAATTTCTTCCAACTTGTGCGAAATATACAGGATCGAGGTGCCCTCGGACCGTAATTTGTTCAGCGTTTCGAACAGGATATCGACCTCTTGCGGGGTCAGAACGGAGGTCGGTTCGTCCATGATCAGCAGCTTGGGGTCCTGTAACAGGCAGCGAATGATCTCGACCCGCTGACGCTCACCGGCGGACAGGTCGCCGACGGTGCGGTACGGGTCCAGCGGCAAGCCGTAGGTTTCCGAAACTTCTCGAATACGAGAGGCCAGATCACCCATCGGTGGCGGGTTCTCCATCCCCAATGCGATGTTCTCGGCCACGTTCAGTGCGTCAAACAGCGAAAAATGCTGAAACACCATCGCGATCCCGTCGGCCCGCGCCGCGCGCGGTTCGGGTGGCGCAAAGGGTTGGCCGCGCAACAACATCGTGCCGCTGTCGGGTTTCACCAGCCCGTAGATCATTTTCACCAGCGTGGATTTTCCCGCGCCGTTCTCTCCCAGCAGGGCGTGAACCTCGCCCTCACCGATGTCGAAAGACACCTGATCATTGGCCACGACGCCGGGATAGGCTTTGGTCAGCCCCTGCAAGCTTAAGAGTGGAGTGGTCACGCGCTCAGGTCCTTCTTCAACTCGTTCTGCCGGGCCGGGCGCAAGAGCTGCGCTGCGACGCCGACGGCGATCATCTGCGGGTGTTTGCCCAAACCGGGATCGCCGATTGGGCAGGTGATCCGACTGATCCGTTCGGGCGAATGCCCAAGGGCTGCCAGCCGCGACCGGAATCGCGCCCATTTCGTAGCCGAGCCGATCAGCCCCGCAAAGCGGAAATCGTGCGAAAGCAGCCGGTTGCACAGTTCTAAGTCCAGATTGTGTGAATAAGTGAGCACAAGATGCTCGGCATCGGCCGGTGCATGACGTATCAGCTCGGCTGGCTTGGCGGCCGGAACCGGTGTCACGCTGACTGGAATCGTATTCGGAAACCGTGCAGGACCAGTATCGACCCAGGTGATTGCAAAATCGGGCAGCGGAGAGAGAACATCCACCAATGCGCGACCAACATGGCCCGCGCCCCAGATCCACAAGTTGCGGGTAGGTTTATGCACCGGCTCTACCATCCAGCCGTCGACCAGTTGCGGTTCGGGCGCGATGCCCTGACCACGCGCGGCTGCCAGCAGGCGTTTGACTGACAGGGGCATATCTTCGCCGGCAGTCGGACGTGCGATGAGGGTATCGTCCAGCGCGTCGATGGCTTTTTGGTCATAGACCTCGCTATATAGCGAGACCGCGCCGCCGCAGCACTGCCCCATGTCAGGTCCAAGAGCGTGATGTGTCAGGCGGGATGGCATGGTCTGAGATCGCGCGGCCTCAGCCGCCTGATATTCCAGCGTGCCGCCTCCAATTGTGCCGCTTTGCCCGTCCTTCCAAACCATCATCGCCGCGCCGACCTCGCGCGGGGACGACCCCTTGATCGCAGCGATGACCACCCGGGTGACTTTACCGTGGGTTTTGACCGCCTCCCTCAAAGCCTCTCGATCAAATCCCATCAGGTTCCTCCCTTTACCCTTTGGATGCCGTTCCAGATTTCCTCGGCTGTGGCGGGTGCATCCAGCGCCGGATAGCTGTCGCCACAGGCCGCCACGGCATTAGACAGGGCCAGCCATGCCGAGATGCCCAGCATGAAGGGCGGCTCGCCCACCGCTTTCGAGCGATAGATCGTGTCCTCGCGATTTTCCCCGTCCCAAAGCGCGACGTTGAAGATGTCGGGTCGGTCAGAACAGGCCGGGATTTTGTAGGTCGAGGGCGCGTGCGTGCGCAGGTTCCCCTTGCCGTCCCAGACCAGTTGCTCTGTCGTAAGCCAACCAGCGCCTTGCACGTAGCCGCCTTCGACCTGCCCGATATCCAGCGCCGGGTTCAGCGACGCGCCCGCATCATGCAGGATATCAGTGCGCAGGATGCGGTTTTCTCCGGTCAGAGTATCTACGGCGACTTCGGTGATCGATGCGCCATAGGCGAAATAGAAGAACGGACGGCCTCGACCGGCAATCCGATCCCATTCGATCTTGGGAGTCTTATAAAACCCCGTCGCTGACAGGCTGATGCGCCCCTGATAGGCCAGCGCGGCAGCTTCGGCGAAGGTATAGCGTTCTTCGCCGACTGACACGTGGCCGTCCGTGAAGGTGACTGTTGACGGGTCGGCCTGGTGCCGTTCGGCCAAATAGTCGGCCATCCGGTCGCGGATCGTGTCACAAGCGGCTTTCACCGCCATGCCGTTCAGATCACTGCCCGAGGACGCCGCTGTGGCCGAAGTATTCGGCACTTTGGCCGTATCGGTCGCGGTGATCTTCACCATCTCCTGCGGGATACTAAAGCGTGAGGCCGCAACCTGCGCAACCTTCTGGAACAGACCCTGACCCATCTCAGTGCCGCCGTGATTCAGATGGACCGAGCCGTCCTGATATACATGTACCAGCGCACCCGCCTGATTCAGGTGGGTCAGCGTGAAGGAAATGCCGAACTTGACCGGAGAGAAGGCGATGCCCTTCTTGACCACTTTGTTCTCGGCATTCCATTTCTCGATAGCAGCCTTGCGCGCGGCATAGTCGCTCGATTTCAGGAGTGCTTCGGTCATGCCGTGCAGTTCGAAATCGCTGACCTCCATGCCGTAAGGGGTGGTATTGCCACCTGCGGGCAAGGGGCGCACAGGGGCGTTGCCGGTCTCAACCGCGCCCCGGCTGGTCAGGTCTTCATGCGGGTCGGGGTGGCCCAGCGGCTTCTCTGCCGGTTCAGCCTCGGCAACTTTATGCGCGGGTTCATAGTAATTGCGGCGGCGCAGCTCGACTGGGTCCAATCCCAGTTCGTAGGCTGCATGGTCCATCACACGTTCGATACCGACCATACCCTGCGGGCCGCCAAAACCGCGATAGGCAGTGGCGGATTGGGTATTGGTCTTAAGCCGGTGGCTTTCTATCCGTGCGTTTGGCAGCAGATAGGCATTGTCCGAATGCAGCATTGCGCGGTCCGCCACAGGCAGGGACAGGTCCTGCGCCCAACCGCAGATCGCGTACTGGTGGAACGAGACGCCCTGAATGTGGCCGTTTTCGTCGAATCCGGCCTTGTATGAAATGCGGAATGCATGGCGCTTGCCGGTGATGATCATGTCATCGTCGCGGTCATAGCGCATTTTGCAGGCTTTGCCGGTGGCGCGGGCAGCGATGGCGCAGGCCACGGCCAGAGCGTTGCCCTGGCTTTCCTTGCCGCCAAAGCCGCCGCCCATCCGGCGGGTTTCGACCCGGACGGCGTGCATGGGAACGCCCAAAGCATCCGCCACCTTATGCTGAATTTCTGTTGGGTGCTGAGTCGAGCTGTGCACCAGCATGTCCGCGCCTTCGTTCGGCACAGCCAGTGCGGCCTGACCTTCCAGATAGAAATGCTCCTGCCCGCCAAGCTCGAACGTACCTTCGATAACATGGGCCGAACTCTTGATCGCAGCGTCCGCGTCGCCCTTGGCATAGATGCGGGGGCCGTCCTCGAACCGGCTGTCAGCGGCGAGCGCCTCTTCGACCGTCAGGATCGGAGTCTCTTCGGCATAGTCGATCTTGCCCAGACGCACTGCCTTGCGTGCGGCCAGATGACTGGTGGCGACGACCAGAAATACAGGCTGGCCGATATAGTGAACCGTGCCGTCCGACAGCAACGGCTCATCGTGGATCGAGGGCGAGACATCGTTGGCAAAGGGCAGATCGTCCGCAGTCATTACCATGACAACGCCATCGGCGGCCTTTACAGCCGACAAATCCATCTCGTTGATCTTACCTTTGGCAATCGGGCTCAGGCCGAAGGCCAGATGTAATGTGCCCTTTGGCGTTGGAATGTCGTCCACATAACGTGCGTTGCCAGACACATGCAGCGGTGCCGCGTCGTGGGGCAGGGGTTTGGTCACGCTCATGCCGAAACCTCCAGCACGTTGGTGACCTCGCCCTGATCCTCAAAGAAGTAGCGTTCCAGCATCGCTTTGGCCGTCTCCAACCGGTACGTGGCCGAGGCGCGCATGTCCGTCATTGGGGTGAAGTCGCCTGCGAAAGCTGGCAGTGCTGCATCAACGGTCTCGCGTGTCCATGGTTTGCCGTTCAGAGCGGCCTCAACATGCGAAGCCCGTTTCGGGATACCAGCCATGCCGCCAAAGGCGATGCGTGCCTGAGAAACGGTGCCATTCGAGATCGTGATGTTGAAACATCCGCAGACGGCCGAGATATCCTGATCGAAGCGTTTGCTGAGCTTGTACGCCTTCAATCGGTCGGCCTGACGCGGGAGACTGACGGCCTCGACGAATTCGCCGGGTGCGCGGTCTTGCTTGCCGTAGTCGATGAAGAAATCTTCAAGCGGGATGGACCGCCGCGCGTCGCCTTTGCGCAAGTGCAAGGTCGCGTCCAACGCGATTAGCGCGGGCGGGTTGTCTCCAATGGGGGAGCCGTTGGCGATGTTGCCGCCGACCGTGGCCGCATGGCGCACCTGAACGCTGGCATAGCGGCGGATCATTTCTGCGTATGAAGGATGGAGGTCGGTTAGCGCCTCTTCCATGCGGTTCATGTCTACCATGGCACCGAAACGGAGTTCGTCATCGGTGATCGTGATCTCTTTCAGGTCGTCGCAACGGTTTAGGAAAATCACCGGGTCGAGGTCGCGCAACTGCTTGGTGACCCATAGGCCTACATCGGTTGCTCCTGCGATTAGAGTCGCATCGGGGTATTTTGCGTACAATTTGGCCAGTTCGTCGGACGAGCCGGGCAACATGGGCGAGGCCGGTGCGGCGATCGGCTTGTCTTTCACCCAAGCAGGCACAGGCTGTTCTTCGGCGGCTTCTGCCGCACGGATAATCGGTGCGTAGCCGGTACAACGACACAGGTTGCCCGCAAGCTGGGTGTCATGGTCCCGAGCACCATTGGCATGACTGGCCACCATCGACATCACAAAACCGGGGGTACAGAAACCGCATTGCGAACCGTGCAGATCAACCATGGCTCGCTGCACAGGATGCGCTTCGCCATTCGGGCCACTCGCCCCTTCTACGGTGCGGACGGCCTTGCCATGAAGTTGTGGCAGAAACAGAATGCAGGAGTTCAGGGCTTTGGCCCCGCCATCATCGGTCACCATAACGGTACAGGCCCCGCAATCGCCCTCGTTACAGCCTTCTTTGGTGCCGGTCAGTCCACGATCTTCGCGCAGCCAGTCCAGTAGGGTCGCTGTCGGATCTACCCCCTCCAGCTCTACTGTCTCTCCGTTCAGAAGAAACGTGACGTTCATTCGAGAAACCCGTCGCCTTACCTAGTTGCGCCCGTGTGGCCCTCCTTCGATGCGACGTAGAAAGAGTGGCGGGCGAATAGCTTGCCTTCAGATGTTAGAAACTGGGCGGGTTCTCTGGCAAGAAAAACTGCCTACACGATGTATCATTACATCCGAATGGCGCGAAAACACCGGTTCATGATAGCGTTCAGACAATTGAAGTTAAACAGTTTTCTTCTGACACTTGGCCGTCGACCCCGAAGCACCTTCTGGAAAATCCGAATAATCAAAGCTGATTTTTTAAGCATCCAAAAGCGTCGGTTCCCGCTTTTGCCGCGCTGCTGGCTGAGATAGCGTAAGCGATATGAGCAGTACTCCTCGATTCATTCACCTCCGCGTTCACACCGAATATTCCCTGCTGGAAGGCGCCGTGCGGCTGAAAAAGCTGCCCGCTTTGTGCAAGAAGGCAGAGATGCCCGCGGTTGCAGTGACGGACACCAATTCGATGTTCTCGGCATTGGAGTTTTCCGTGACCGCCAGTGGTGCTGGTATCCAGCCCATCATGGGGTGTCAGGTTGACCTAACCTATTTGCAGCCGCAACCGGGTGAAAAACCCAAAGTACCCGCGCCTTTAGTTCTGCTGGCGCAGTCTGAGGTTGGGTATGAGAACCTGATGAAGCTCAGTTCCTGCCTTTACGTCGACAAAGGTGGGCAGCTACCGCAGGTCACACTGGAAGAACTTGCGGACCGGTCGGACGGCCTAATTTGCCTGACAGGCGGGCCGGATGGACCGGTTGGGATGCTTTTGCAGCAGGGGCAACGCCCGGCGGCGGAGGCTTTGGTTGATCGGTTGGCAGGGATGTTCCCAAACCGCCTCTATGTCGAATTGCAACGCCATCCGGGTGAGGGCGGTCAGCCCGAAGCGGAACGCCTGACCGAACGCGGCCATGTCGAGATGGCCTATGCCAAGAACCTGCCGCTGGTTGCCACCAATGACGTCTATTTCCCGACCTCTGACATGTATGAGGCCCACGACGCGCTGATCTGTATCGCCGAGGGTGCTTATGTTGACCAGCAAGATGGTCGCCGCCGCCTGACCGCACAGCACTATTTCAAGTCGCAGCAAGAGATGGTGACGCTGTTTGCCGACCTGCCCGAGGCCATCGAGAACACGGTGGAGATCGCCAAGCGCTGCGCATTCATGGCTTATCGCCGAGATCCGATCCTGCCGAAATTCGCTGATGATGAGGTCGCCGAACTGCGCCGGATCGCCAATGAGGGTTTGCAGAAACGTTTGGCCGTGATCCCGCATGCCGTGACGCCGGAGGAATATCAGGAACGGTTGGATTTCGAGCTGGGCATCATCGAAGGTATGGGCTTCCCGGGCTATTTCCTGATCGTTGCCGACTTTATCCAATGGGCTAAGGACCACGACATTCCAGTGGGGCCGGGGCGGGGTTCGGGTGCGGGCTCGCTGGTGGCCTATGCGTTGACAATCACCGACCTTGATCCGCTACGCTATTCGCTGCTGTTCGAACGGTTCCTGAATCCGGAACGGGTCTCGATGCCCGACTTCGATATCGACTTCTGCATGGATCGCCGTGAAGAGGTGATCCGTTACGTGCAGCAGAAATACGGGCGCGACAAGGTGGGGCAGATCATCACCTTCGGTGCCTTGCTGTCGAAGGCCGCGGTGCGCGATATTGGGCGCGTTCTGCAGATGCCATACGGGCAGGTGGACCGTCTGTCCAAGATGATCCCGGTGGAGGGGGTGAAACCCGTCTCCATCGAAAAGGCGCTGAAAGATGAGCCACGTCTGCGCGAAGAGGCCCGTAACGAAGAGGTTGTCGACCGGCTGCTCACCTACGGCCAGCAGGTCGAGGGGTTGCTGCGGAACGCGTCAACCCATGCAGCGGGGGTTGTGATCGGGGATCGGCCGTTGGACGCGCTGGTTCCGCTGTATCAGGACCCTCGTTCCGATATGCCTGCAACCCAGTTCAATATGAAGTGGGTGGAGCAGGCTGGGCTGGTCAAGTTCGACTTTCTCGGCCTAAAGACCCTGACCGTTATCCAGAACGCGATGGACCTGATTTTCAAATCCGGCAGGTCGCTTCATATCGCGGCGGATGGCACCGAGCTTTATGAACCTGCTGACGGGGCCGAAAACCAGATCAACGCCATCCCGCTGGATGATGAGGCGACGTATAAACTCTACTCGGCGGCCAAGACCGTGGCCGTGTTCCAGGTGGAATCGTCGGGCATGATGGATGCGCTCAAGCGCATGAAACCCACGTGTATCGAGGATATCGTTGCCCTCGTGGCGCTGTATCGCCCGGGCCCGATGGAAAACATCCCGACCTATTGCGAGGTCAAGAACGGGTTACGCAAAATCACCTCGGTCCACCCTCTGATCGACCATATCCTTGAGGAAACGCAGGGCATCATCGTCTATCAGGAACAGGTGATGCAGATTGCGCAGGTGATGGCCGGGTACAGCCTTGGTGGCGCTGACCTGCTGCGCCGCGCTATGGGTAAGAAGATCAAAGAGGCGATGGACGCCGAGCGCCCCAAATTCGAAAAGGGTGCGGGCGAGAATGGCGTAGATGCCAAGAAGGCCAGCGAAGTCTTCGACTTGCTCGAAAAATTCGCCAACTACGGCTTCAACAAATCTCACGCGGCGGCCTATGCGGTAGTCAGCTATCAGACCGGTTGGCTGAAAGCGAACCACGCGGTCGAGTTCATGGCGGGCGTCATGAACTGCGATATCCACCTGACCGACAAGCTGGCTGTGTATTTCGAAGAGGTGCGCAAGGGACTTGAATTGCCCTATGTGCCGCCTTGTGTGAACCGTTCACTGGCAACCTTCGACGTAGTGAACGGCGAGTTGGTCTATGCGCTGGGCGCGCTGAAAAACGTGGGCGCCGAGGCGATGAACCTTGTGGTTGAGGGGCGCGGGGATAAGCCGTTCGTAAACCTCTTTGATTTTGCCCGTCGTGTCGACCTGAAGAAGGTAGGCAAACGCCCGCTGGAGATGCTGGCCCGCGCAGGCGCGTTTGATCAACTCGACAAGAACCGCCGCCGGGTCTTCGAAAGCCTCGATCCGTTGGTGCAATATTCCGCGGCGATCCATGATCAGAAGAACTCGAACCAGGTGTCGCTGTTTGGTGAGGCAGGGGATGATCTGCCCGAACCCCGTTTGTCGCCCACGCCCGACTGGCTACCCGCCGAACGCCTGAGCGAAGAATTCAAAGCCATAGGCTTCTATCTTTCTGGCCACCCACTGGATGACTACATGCCTGCGTTGAAGCGCAAGAAAGTCATGACGCTGGATGAGGTGACGGAAAAGGCGCGCTCGGGTCCGTTCATCGCCAAGATGGCCGGTGTTGTCTCGGGGCGGCAGGAACGGAAATCGGCCAAGGGCAACCGTTTTGCCTTTGCGCAATTGTCCGACCCGTCCGGAGCGTATGAAGTCACGCTGTTTTCGGAAACGCTGGAGAAATCGCGTGAATTTTTGGAAACCGGCGCGCAGGTGGTTCTGTCTGCCGAGGCAACGATGGAGTCGGACCAGTTGAAACTGCTGGCCCGCTCGGTGGGACCTGTGGATTCAGTCGTGGCCGAGGCGGGCGCGACAGGCTTGCGCATCTTCGTGGATGTGCCCGAAGTGCTGCCGACGGTCGCCAAGGTGCTTGAGGATGCTGCCGGAGCGGCCAAACGGGCCTCGAAAGGCCCGATCTACGTTTGTCTGCTGGATCCCGGCCTGCCGGGCGATGTCGAGATGGATTTGGGGCAAGACTTCCCGATCAACCCGCAGATCAAGGGCGCGATAAAGTCCCTGGATGGCGTGACTCTGGTCGAGGAAATCTGACCCTCCCATTTGTTGCCACAGAGTTTTTGCATCGCTAGGCTGAGGGCATGCCCAGTTTTAGGGCGTGTCACGGGAGGGCACAGCTATGGCAATTTTAACTATTGGATTTAAAACTCTAGCCATTGCGGCAATGACGTCGTTGGCTTTGGCATCTGCCGGATGGGCGGATGACAAAGATGACAAAAAGAAAAAGCAGACGATTGAAGGCGCTTTGATCGGGGCTGGTGTCGGCGCGCTGATCGGTGACGGCAAGGGTGCTGCGATCGGCGGCGTGGCCGGTGCCATAATTGGTCACAACTGGAAGTGATTGTGATGCGGTATTTTAGACTCAGAATGTCCGTTTGCGCCGCAGTCCTGGCGGCTCCTTGCGTAGTGATGGCCGATGACGCGGCTGAACAGATGGTACAGGACGCATTGCCTGTGATGCATTATACCTGCGCCTCGATCGCCGAAGAGGCGGATGGGGACGAAGCCTTTGTTGTGGAGGTTGTTGGGAAGATGACAGCCCTGTCGCTCTATAATCGTCAGGTCAACATCGAAGACCATGCGACCACGGACGAAGAAAAAGCCCAGTTGCGCGAAGCCTTCATTGCGGCTCTGTCAGAGGGATGCGCCGCGGATAAGGATGCCTTGCTGGGCGGCGTGGTCGACAATGCGGTGAAGACGACGCTGGGGTTGTGATCGGGGTGCGGGTTGGGCGCGTTACAGCGTGCCGACCGCGCAACGGACCAGCCCCCAACCTTTGTCCATCCCGGTGGACTTGAGGCCGGTGACGAGGCGGTCGGACAGGAACAGCAGAGAGGGGACTTTCGGGTCCAGCCAGATATCCGGCCCGTTGAGGGCTTCGGAGACTATGACAAGCCTAGCTTCTTTTCCTTGGCGAGGAACGTAAACAATGCCGCCAGCAATGCTAACTAAGGGCGCGCTGGCGGGTCCATCCTCCGGCCCAAGCGCCTCGTAGTTACCCATCGACCGTTTGTTGCCGACATTCAGCAGGTAGTAGGGCTCGGGCGTCGTTAACCGCGTTTCTTCTGAGTCCATGAGTGTGAGCGGGTGAAAGACTGTTTCTCCCAGTTCGAATTGTTCAAGAACAGGTTTCGCAGTTTCCGAAATCAAGGGGTAGCCACCTCCCGAGATGAATGGAGGACGAGTGTATTCGGGATGTGTGTTGAAATACCAAAGGTCGCCGACCTGCTCATTGGTCAGGATTTCTCCGCGCTTCCAGCCAAGAGAAGATTCATCAACCATTCTCTTCGACCACTCAACTTCCTCTGGTGAGTGTTGCGCCCGCCACGCGCCACCAAACTCTCTGCGACTTGCAGCTTGCACATCGTTGATGTTGTTAACAGTCGTGGAAATCCACACACAGGGTTCGGTGCTCTCATCGCCCGCCATCAGCCAAACGTCAATAATGCGGCGGGCGTTCGTCTCCGAACACAACCCCGCCTGATCCTTCCTGCGCCCGTTCGGCCTCGCGCTGTAACAGCAATTCGACCCGGCGTGTCAGGCGGTCGATCTCGGATTGCTGGCGGGTGACGACCGCGTTCAGTTCTTCGACCGTGCGGGTCAGATGGGCGATCTGTTCTTCCAGATGCTGCATGGGGATCTCCTGTCTTGGGCCGGTCATAGCGACCCTGTGACGCCAAGGCCAGCGAAAGCGCGCCTTGCCCAGATGCGGGGCATGGGATAGACCGCGCGCGGAACAAGGATACTCCCAAGGACGCCCCACATGGCCAAGCCCAAGAAACAGCCCCGCCCCAAGGCAATTACGCCGAAAGGGTTCCGTGACTATTTCGGCGAGGAAGTCACGCAGCGCACCGAGATGCTGCGGACGATTGCGGGCGTGTATCATCGGTACGGATTTGATGCCTTGGAAAGCAGCGCGGTTGAAACCGTCGAGGCGCTGGGCAAGTTCCTTCCCGATGTGGACCGTCCCAATGAGGGCGTGTTCGCATGGCAGGAATTCGACGAAGGCGGCAACGGCGACTGGATGGCGCTGCGCTATGATCTGACCGCGCCTTTGGCCCGCGTCTACGCTCAGCACCGCAACGATCTACCAACGCCTTATCGCCGCTATGCGATGGGTCCGGTCTGGCGCAACGAAAAACCGGGGCCGGGGCGGTATCGTCAGTTTTATCAGTGCGATGCAGATACGGTAGGTACGGCCTCGATGGCCGCCGATTCTGAAATCTGCGCGATGCTGTCGGATACGTTGGAAACCGTGGGCATCCCCCGCGGCGACTATCTGGTGCGCGTCAACAACCGCAAGGTTCTGAACGGTGTGCTGGAGGCAATGGGCCTTGGTGATGACTTGGCTGCTCGTGACAACGTTCTGCGCACCATCGACAAGTTCGACAAGGTGGGCGAGCAGGGCGTGCGCGAGCTTCTGACCAAAGGTCGTTTGGATGCGTCGGGTGCGTTCATCGACGGTGTGGGCCTGAGCGATGATCAGGCCGAGCCGGTTATCGCGTTCCTGACGTCCAAGGCTGCGGATACCTCCGGGACGTTGGCCAACTTGCGCGCTGCAGTTGGTGACAGCAAGATCGGTGCGGACGGGATTGCAGAGCTGGAACAGATTGGTGCGCTGCTGGATGCGGGTGGTTACGGCGCGGACCGGATTGAGATCGACCCCTCGGTCGTTCGTGGTTTGGGTTACTACACCGGGCCGGTTTATGAGGCCGAACTGACCTTTGAGATTTTCGACGAGAAAGGCCGCAAGCGGCAGTTCGGGTCCGTCTCGGGCGGTGGGCGCTATGACGATCTGGTCAAACGTTTCACCGGGCAGGAAGTGCCCGCGACCGGCATCTCCATCGGGGTTGACCGCTTGCTGGCCGCTCTGCGCGAAAAGGGCCGGATCGCCGCGCAGGCGACAGGCCCCGTTGTTGTCACCGTCATGGATCGGGATCGAATGGCCGATTATCAGGCGATGGTGGCCGAACTGCGCAACGCTGGTATCCGGGCTGAGGTTTATTTGGGCAACCCCAAGAACTTTGGCAATCAGCTGAAATACGCGGACAAGCGGAACTCTCCGATTGCGGTCATCGAAGGCGGTGACGAGAAGGCCAACGGGATCGTTCAGATCAAGGACCTGATCCTCGGTGCAAAGATCGCCGAAAGCGCCACGCTGGAGGAATGGAAAGAACGCCCCAGCCAGTTCGAAGTGCCGCGCGGCGATCTGGTCGCCAAGGTGCGCGAAATTCTGGACAGTCAGGACTGAGCCATGCCCAACCGTTCCCAGATACAGGCCCGCGCCGCGATGATGCGCGTCCGGTTCGAGGCCGCAGGTGCGCAGGTTGTCGATCCGCCGCTGCTGCAATCGGCGGAAACGCTGCTGGATCTCTATGGAGAGGATATCCGTGCCCGCGCCTATGTGACCTCGGACGCGCTGCGTGGTGAGCAGATGCTGCGCCCGGATTTCACTCTGCCCGTTGTGCAGATGCACATGTCCGAAGGCGCCGAGCCGGCACGATATACCTATTCCGGCGAGGTTTTCCGGCGACAGGAACACGATCCGGATCGTTCTAACGAGTATATTCAGGTCGGGTATGAGGTTTTTGACCGCGACGATCCCTCTGGCGCGGACGCCGAGGTATTTTCGCTTTTCGCCCTGCAACTGCGTGGCCTGCCGCTGCGCGCCGCAACGGGGGATATCGGCATCCTTACGGCCGCGGTACTGGGGCTTCGCACCACAGACCGGCGCAAGGCAGCGCTGATGCGGCACCTATGGCGTCCGCGCCGCTTCCGTGCCCTGTTGGATCGGTTCGCTGGCCGCAGAGCAGAGGATGAGGGGCGCGACACGTTGCTGGATGGCAAAGACCCGCTGAACGTGGATGCCCCCATGATCGGCAAACGCCGCGCATCTGAGATCGAAGCACGGATCGAAGCCCTGCGCGAAGACCGCGATACACCGCCGATTTCCGACAACGAACTGGCCGGGCTGGAAACGCTCCTCAACGTACGCGAGACCATGCCTTTCGCGCTGGAACAGTTGCGGGATGTGGCGGTTGATTTGCCGCAGATCACCCCGGCATTGGATCGGCTTGAGGAGCGAGTAGCTTCGTTGCAGGCGCGTGGCGTCGATGTGGAGCGGTTGGATTTCGAGGCCGCTTATGGCCGAACCTCAATGGAGTACTATGACGGCTTCGTCTTTGGTTTTTATGCCGAGGGTCGCCCTGATCTGCCTCCGATTGCCACCGGTGGGCGCTATGATGCGCTGACCCGGCAATTGGGCAATGGTGCTGAGATCCCTGCGGTGGGTGGTGTTTTACGCCCCGACCTGATGCTGGAAATCGAGGAGGCCGCACAATGAGCCTGAAACTGGGCGTGCCCTCCAAGGGCCGGTTGATGGAGAAAACCTTCGGTTGGTTCGAAAAACGCGGCATCACTTTGTCGCGTAGCGGTTCGGACAGAGAGTATGCTGGAAAGGTTGAGGGGATCGACGGGGTCTCGCTGATCCTGCTGTCCGCCGGAGAAATCCCGCGTGAACTGGCTGCTGGGCGCATTCATCTGGGTGTCACCGGGATCGACCTCGTGCAGGAAAAACTGCCACGCTGGGAACAGCAGGTGGAAGAGATTTCGCAGTTGGGCTTCGGAAAGGCCGACCTGATTGTTGCCACTCCGGCCTGCTGGGTCGACGTTGAATCGCTGGATGATCTGGATGCGGCTGCGGCTGCTTTTCGCAAGACCCACGGCCACCGGTTGCGGATAGCCACCAAGTATCACCGTCTGGTGCGTGAGTTCCTGACCGATGCGGGCGTGGCTGATTACACTCTGGTCGACAGTCAGGGTGCAACCGAGGGCACTGTGATGAACGAAACGGCAGAGGCGATTGCCGATATCACTTCGACCGGAGAAACCCTGCGGGCAAACCACCTGAAGATTCTGTCGGACGGGTTGATCCTGCAATCACAGGCGACACTATGGCGGAGCCGGGTTGCGAAATACGACGAAGCAGACAAAGCAGTTTTGTCTGATTTGCTGGACCGCTTGAGTTAAAGCACGCCAATCTCGGCCAGCGCGCGATTCAGATCGTCGGGCAGGGCATCGTCCTGCTCGCGTCCTTTGGGCAGGTCGGCGGGCGTATCCTCGGGCTTCAGATATCGCCACCCCTGGAACGGGCGTTTCAGAGCGTTCTGGGTGCGGTGAACCTCTGGGTCCAGAACGATGGCGCAGCGGCGGATGCCGTCTTCTCCACGTACCTCGTCCAGCCGCAGAATGCGCTGTCGGCATTGGATCACGCCCTTGATCACCCAATAGATTGATCCGCCGTTCAGAATCTCGGCCTCGCGTTTCGGCCACATGCGTGTGACATGTCGCGGACAACCGTCCTCATAGAGAGGCTTTCGGCTGTCCTGCCACGCGATCAGCGTGTCGACGCTTTCCGATCCGACGGAAAGTTTTATGAGGTTTACGTACTTATCCACAGTTTCCCCACAGAGTCGTCCCGAGGCCCATCTTTATATTGTAGCTTGGTATCGGTTGTCATCAAGGTGTTGTGGTCTAGATGTGACTTAGGGTAGTCTGGATACCTCTTTCAGAACAGGGAATCACCAATGAGCCGCTTTGCCGCCCCCATCGCCGAGCAGATCTGGGACATGAAATACCGTTTCAAAAAGGCGGATGGCACGCCAATCGACCAAACGGTCGAAGACAGCTGGCGGCGCATCGCCCGCGATCTGGCGAGGGTCGAGAAAGACCAGGCGCATTGGGAAGAAAAATTTTATGAAGCGCTGGAGGATTTCAAATATCTACCTGCGGGACGTATCACGGCTGGTGCGGGCACTGCGCGGCAGGTGACCCTGTTCAACTGTTTTGTCATGGGGACAGTGCCGGATAGCATGGGCGGTATCTTCGACATGCTGAAAGAGGCTGCGCTGACCATGCAGCAGGGTGGGGGTATTGGGTATGATTTCTCGACCATCCGTCCTCGCGGCGCGGATGTGCATGGGGTGGCCGCCGATGCCTCGGGACCTTTGAGCTTCATGGATGTGTGGGATGCGATGTGCCGCACCATCATGTCCGCGGGCTCCCGTCGTGGGGCGATGATGGCGACGATGCGGTGTGACCATCCGGATATCGAACAATTCATTACTGCCAAATCCGACCCGGCGCGGCTGCGGATGTTCAATATGTCGGTGCTGGTTACCGACCCCTTCATGGAAGCGGTCAAGGCTGACGGACCGTGGGAGTTGGTCTTCGACGATAAGGTCTATCACACCGTTCAGGCGCGTGATCTTTGGAACAAGATCATGCAGGCCACCTATGATTATGCCGAGCCGGGCGTGATTTTCATCGACCGGATCAATCGGGCCAACAACCTCAGCTATGTTGAAACCATTGCTGCGACAAACCCCTGCGGTGAGCAACCCCTGCCGCCTTATGGTGCGTGTTTGTTGGGTTCGATTAATCTGGCGCGTCTGGTGGCTGAGCCATTCGAAAAGAAAGCCCACCTGGACGAGGCGGCCATGCAGGAATTGGTCGCGACGGCCGTTCGGATGATGGACAACGTGGTGGATGCGTCGAAATTCCCGCTGCCCGAGCAGGCCGCCGAAGCTCAAGCTAAGCGCCGTATCGGACTGGGTGTGACAGGACTGGCGGACGCTCTGTTGATGCTGGGCCTGCGCTATGGTTCGGACGAGGCGGCGCGTCAGACCGAGCGCTGGTTGCACGCGATCGCCCGCGCCGCGTATCTGGCGTCGGTTGACTTGGCGAAAGAAAAAGGCGCATTCCCCTTGTTTGATGCCGAGAAGTATCTGGCGAGCGGCACGATGCAGCAGATGGATGAAGACGTGCGCGATGCAATTCGCGAACACGGCATCCGCAACGCGCTGCTGACCTCGATTGCGCCGACCGGAACGATCTCGCTCTACGCCGGAAACGTATCCTCGGGGATTGAGCCGGTCTTCGCCTATGCCTACACGCGTAAGGTGCTGCAGAAGGACGGCTCGCGGACCGAGGAAGAGGTCGTCGACTACGCCGTGCAAATGTGGCGCGACAAATTTGGCGAAAAGGACCTGCCGGACTATTTCGTCAACGCGCAGACCTTGTCTCCGTCCGATCACGTCAAAATGCAGGCGGCGGCACAAAAGTGGATCGACAGCTCAATCTCTAAGACGATCAACTGTCCCGAAGATATCAGCTTTGACGCCTTTAAGGACGTTTACATGCAGGCCTGGGATCAGGGCTGTAAGGGCTGCACGACCTATCGCCCCAATGATGTGACCGGATCGGTGCTGACCGTCTCCGAAAGCGACGACAAAGCGCCAGGCGAAAGCGCCACCGCCCCACATGAGGTCGATGGGGGTGAGGTGGTTTACATGTCTGAACCCCTCGACCGTCCGCAATCGCTCGAGGGCTCGACCTATAAGCTGAAATGGCCCGACAGCGAACACGCGATATACCTAACTATCAATGACATTGTCATTGGTGGTCGCCGCCGTCCATTTGAGGTGTTCATCAACTCGAAAAATATGGAGCACTACGCTTGGACTTTGGCGCTGACCCGGATGATTTCTGCCGTATTCCGTCGGGGCGGGGATGTGTCCTTTGTGGTCGAGGAGCTTAAAGCCGTATTTGATCCGCGTGGTGGAGCATGGGTACAAGGTAAGTACATTCCTTCAATTCTCGCCGCGATTGGAGGCGTGATCGAACAACACCTGATCAATATCGGCTTCCTGGAAGGCGAAGGCATGGGGTTGAAGTCCGATCCGCAAGCGCAGGTGGTTAACATGGACGCGCCGCGCGGTAAGGCCTGCCCGTCCTGTGGCCAGTTCGACATGGTGATGATCGAAGGGTGCATGACCTGCCGTAGCTGCGGTCATTCCAAATGTGGATAGGTTTCAATGACGCAATCTTGCTGTGGCGTGTCACGCGACATGACCTAAACGTTTCAATAGGTCATTTTGGCAGATAATATGAGAAAACGGCCCCGGATTTCTTCCGGGGCCGTTCGCAAGTCTGACATGGACAGACGATAGAGATTGCGCTGGGCTGAAGACATTATCAGGCGTTGATACGAAGAGTGGAAAGCGGAAGTTCGCTGCGGGTGTTAACCGCAGATGTCTCTGCGGAGAGGCGAGGGCAAACCTCAAGCAATATTTGCAACTGGTTAGCTGAAATCTCTTGGTCGTCAGGCACAACTGATTCATCGCATTGCCAACCCACTCAAAGCGAGAGTAATAGTTATTGGCGGCCTTGCTTGATAAACTCAGTCGCTTCTTTGATCTTACTCTGAAAATGGGCGTCGAAGAGGGGTTTATCTATATAGCTAACAACTTGGCGTTTCGCCATTCCATACGTAAATACTCTGGAACTTTCCGCTAAAAGCGCGGTCTTCATAATCCCCCGCTTGCCACAAGCCGTTTGTATCTGCCATAAATAAATTGCGTTGTACCTTCTGTTCATGACCGCTTCAAGTTGCTCGACCTCCATCCAGCCACTAGGCACATTTTCTTCTATATCTAACGCTTTGAAAATTTTTATATCATCAACTCCGTCGTTCGCGTATTGACCTTCAACTGGAAAATTAACGCACTGGAGCAAATGAGGTTCACCTTCGATGTATGCTGTTCGTAACAAGTTCTCCACACCATAAATGGCAATATCTGTCGCCTCTTTATTTTCTCGGCAATCCCAGAAGTGAAATTCCAGATTGTCTAAAACTCGGAATTTTCCTCCTATATAATAGACAGCCTCGAAACCAAAACCATACCTATCCTCATAACTCGTTTTGTCCCCTATGATTGTTTCATATAGGCTGCTTACGATTCCGCATAAGTGACCACGGACGAACGATTCCTGATCATCTATTTCTGCACAAGTTATTTCGCCTGTTCTCGGATTGAGTTCTGTAGTTGAACCAACAGGCCTGTCCTGACATATACACTTGCTAAGTTTCTCTTCTGGCATTGAGCCCATTTGGTAAGAGTGTTGCCCAAAGTCGAGCAAAGAGGCGTTATAGCTATACCAACCAAATGAAATAGGTTGACCGCCCAATATAAGCCAACCGGTTAATCCGACGTGCTCTTTCTCTTCATTTGAGTCAAATGACTTTAGGAACTTCTTCAAACAATCTTTTGTTACATTTTTTTGCCCATATTCCTGCCTTAATGCAGAAATTATCTTGTGTGCCAAATTGAAGCTCCCGCTCCAGCCCAAAACAAAGTGGTCGTTGATAGCTGCAATTTTTCTTCTATGGGAAAATTCTAAGTTCAGATTTTCAACATGTTTTTGGTGGTCAGGATTCATGGCCGGAAAGGCTGATTTATTCTTTCGGGAATCTGTTTTCTTACTGATCATCAAGTCAGAAATAAGCACAGGTACGTCGTCAATTTTGAATGTGGAGATTACTGTCATCTTCGTATTTTCTTGTCCAAATTTTTAAGCTCTAGGACCTCTGACTTAGAGCAAATGTTGCTAACTTTTGGTAGTTCTACTTGGTTCACAGGCCTCTCGTTCACCAACGACGCGTCTCATGGAATGCAATATCCAAAACATGCCGCAAGTTCGATGAACGTCCGCTTTTCATGCGACTACACAGCGAGTTTCACCACGACATAAGCACCGCGATACGACTTTGCAAAGTTCACTACTTGCGCATTGTAGCCATTTGCAGTGACCAGCACTGCGACCGCAGTGAAAGTCCGCTTGGTAGCGATTGTGTTGAAAAACTCAGGAATTTCGCTCACTCGTTTTTTTGCCAAAATCCGTTGCGTCTCAAAAGTCATTCCTGTTTGTGCAGAGAAAGCCACGAGCGCCCCTCACGTTGCCCAATCGACGTTTTGGCCGACCCCTTAGCCAAAATTTCCAGTTGGCTTTCCATGGCCTGATTTTTCACCTGTCTTTGGAAAAATCGGAGTTTTTCAACACAATCTGGCGATATCTGCCATTCGGAATATAGTGAACCCATGTCAAGCATGTAGCCGTCTGTATCCGAGTTCACGTCCTTGATCCAAGGTTTAAAAACCGTGCTATTGGTGGGAGGCGGGGGTCTGGATTGTCGTTGGTATCAGGTGCCGGTAATATGGTTTGATCTCGCATCCTAATGGCTTAGCCGCCAGGTCGTATTTTTCACTGATTTGCCGAAAAACACTGTGAATTCCAAGCAGGTCATCGGGAGCCATTTCCAAAGTTTCCCCTGTTGCTGACCACGTTTCCACTTCCAGAAAATAGCCGTCTTCATCATTGCCAAAGATACGTAAAACAAAGTCTGCCCTGACCTGCTCCCCTGAAAAGTCCTCGATTTGAGATTAGCCTGTTTTCCAACTGAGGAGACAGATGATGAAGAGAAGCCGTTTTAGCGAAGAGCAGATCATCGGCATTCTGAAAGAGCATCAAGCTGGGCTTGGCGCGAAGGAACTGTGTCGCAAGCATGGGATCAGCGATGCGACTTTCTACAAGTGGCGATCGAAGTACGGCGGCATGGAGGTGTCTGACGCGCGGCGTTTGAAGACGTTGGAATCTGAGAACGCCAAGCTGAAGAAGATGCTGGCCGAGCAGATGATGGATGTGGCGACGCTGAAAGAGATGCTTGGAAAAAACTTCTGAGGCCCGGTTCAAGGAGGAATGCTGTGGACTGGGCCATGAAGACAAAGGGCTACAATCAGAAACGGGCCTGTTCCTTGGCTGGGATAGATCCGCGTGTGTATCGGCGAAGATCCAAGCGCCCCATCGATACGGAGTTGCGGGCTAGGATGAAGGAATTGGCGTCCGAACGGCGTCGGTTCGGATATCGGCGCCTGCATATCCTGCTCAAGCGGGAAGGCTGGGAGGTGAACTGGAAGAAGCTGTACCGGCTCTACCGCGAAGAAGGGTTAACCGTTCGTAAACGGGGCGGTCGCAAGCGCGCAGTGGGCACCAGGACACCCATGGCGATCCCGCAGGGGCCGAACCAGCGGTGGTCACTCGACTTCATGTCGGATGCGTTGGAAGACGGGCGTCGGTTCCGGGTGCTGAACGTCATCGACGACTTCAGCCGAGAGTGCCTGGCCGCCGTCGTGGATACATCCATTGGCGGCGCACGTGTCGCCCGCGAACTGGATCGGATCGCCGAGTTGCGCGGCTATCCCCGCATGGTGGTCTCAGACAACGGCACCGAACTGACAAGCAACGCGATGCTCAAATGGCAGGAAGACCGCAAAGTTGGTTGGCACTACATCGCACCCGGAAAGCCAATGCAGAACGGCTTGGTCGAAAGCTTCAATGGACGGATGCGCGAGGAATGCCTCAACGAACACCTGTTCCCGTCTCTGCGCCATGCCTGCCGCATGATTGCGGCATGGCGCGCCGACTACAATCACCACCGGCCTCACTCCAGCCTCGCTGGCCTGACGCCATACGAATATGCTAACCGGTCAAAGGAAGACCAAAACCTGAACAGAGCTAACTTAATTTAGCGGACTCTCAGGGGAGCAGGTCAGCCCGCACTCCCTCGTAGATTGTCTGAACGACCTGGAACACACAATCCGGGTCGGTCTGTTCAAAAAGAAGCTCAGTGCAACAACAGTTGTTTTCGTTTTCAATATCTACTTTTGCATAGTGAGGAAAGCCGCTCATAGCCAGCCGCCAATCAGAAAGTTGTCCTCAATATGTTAGCAAGCCCAAAGTAAACATTCTAAAATCGGAATAAATTACGGAATACCTTACCTGTTTTGCAAGGTTGACGAGTTTTGGAAAGTTGCAGTTGGGCTTGGGATCAATACGATGCTGGCATGGAAAAATAGGCCAAGGCAAGCTAACTAGTCTTGCCAATTTGGTCTGTGACAGTTCTGTCAAGCATTGCCCGGCCTCGCGCGGGGCTTTTGTTTTCCTGGAAACCTTCACTTGGGCTCTTCCCGGACCTTTTTGATTTTCTCCCATATCTGCGCGATGCACTTGCGGGCGGCCGCCCTGTCCTCGTCGGAAACCACCCCCGCAATATTGCCATCAAGGTCGTAGCGATGATCGTACTCGAGCATGGCGCGCTGGTAGGGGAGCCTGCTGGTCAACCCGGCCCCGAGCGTGTGACGAATGGCCCTGCGTGCATTCCTGCTTTCGAGCCCGTATCGTTGCATGAGGTCATCGCGGATCCCGATCTTTAGAGGCCTGAGTTGCGGATCCAGAAACACAGGCGGCAGTTGATCAATGGCTTCTGGTGGAAGCCTCAGGGCTTTGGTCAACCATGTCAGAAATCGCTGATGGTCTATCGGCCGCAGCCGCGTCAGATGGGCTTTGACTTTACCAGGGCGATAGTCCTGATCCGGCGGGGCTGTTGATTCTCGCGATACAACACCGGATGTGCCGATATTCCTCGCAGCGGCTGGTTGGGTCTCGGATTGCGCTGGTACATCCGGAGTTGTCGCAGCGCGGACCAACTGATCTCCAAAGGCCTGAAGGCGTGTTTTGCGGCTATTGCTCATATTTAAGCCATTCCTCTTCTTCCTCCTTCGCCCGCCGTGCGACGAGCCCCATAAAGCTGCGGATCAGGTTCAGTTCGCCAAGCTGGTCTGCCTTGATCATAGATTCTAAAATACCCGCCGGGACTGACGATGGGTGGCAAATTGGCGTCAGTCAGTCTCGCATCGGTGATCATGGCAGCCATGTTGGCTCCGTGAATGCCCAGTTGGGCCTGCGCGTCGTGCCAGGTGGAGATATTGGCGTCGATTTCCGCCAAAACGTTCCCGACATCCGGTCTCGACCGCGAAATCCGATGGTCTGAGATCCGAATACCCGCCGCTGGCGGTACCGACATGCATGCGCAGTTCCGGAGAGGCGAGATGATAGAACTGTCGACCGTTGATCTTGGGAGTGGGTTTCGGCTTGCCAGGCGGATCGGTTTTGCCAGCTCGGTCTGCTGTGCTTCCAAGCTAACAATCAGCTTTCAGCAATAGTCCATGAAAGAGCCCTTACCGGACATCTATCAGCACCAGAAGCTTCGCTCGTGCAGCAAGTAGTGAACTGCAGATACCGGACTTTCCGCCCAACTTTTCATAAGGTAAAGGAGCGGACATCCCCTCTATGTTGAAACTCTATTCGATCAGAACGTCATAATCATCGTTGTCGAGAAGCCGATGGAACTGACTTATGCACAACTTTGATCGCTCAGACTGCAATTCTGCAGCGCTTTTTTGCTGATACAACAACGATATCACTTCGTCCCACTTGGACAATGGGACAAGCGATGAACCTGCAAGAATGGTTTTTCGACTGTTGGCCGCTGTCACCAGCCCATCGTCAATCTCCGACAGGAGCAAATCGATAGCGTTGTCCACGTGCTCGTACAACTCGCTAGTGTCGCCTGGGATTACTGAGATTTTTTGGTGCAAGTGAGTTCGTTCAAATCGCAGAAACTCAGCGTTCTTTTGTAACATTAACTCAAACTCGGAATTTAGTTTGCTCGCTTCGCTACGTTTTTCACTGGAAGCAAGCGCAGACCTCTGTCCCAACCCTAAGAGAGACAAAACTGTTGATAGAAACCCTTCCATAGTTGTTTCCTTTTCAATCTGTGCACAATGCCAGAAGAATGAAGCTGAGTTGACGCTTCCTTTGACCAAAAAAGCGCATTCGGGAAGAAGCTTGACAATATAGAGCCATAAAACCACAAGTTGCACATGGGGGTCAGAAATAACCTTAGCCGTTTGCCGGACGTCATCAAGTATCGCGTCACACGATTGCGGAGACGTAGAGAAGTTTTCATTGGTCGCCTTCCAAAACGCATTAGCCGTTTGGTCGCTAGGTCACAATTGAGCCTGCTCAACCGCAGGATCGGAACTGCCCGTTGGCTGTATAGGCATAGTGCCAAACTTATATTTGCTGTCGCTGCTGCCCTCGTCGCTGCAAGCATTATGCTAATTCCCGTCCTTCAGAGAAGTTTGGTGCCGCACTTTCTCTCGAATCCGGAGAGTCTATCAGCGTTCCGCTCTTTGCTTGTGGGGGTCGGTGCATCCCTGATCGGCGCAACCGCCATCATCTTCTCAGTGGTCATGCTTGCGGTGCAACTCAACTTCGCGCGTATCCCTTTTGGGCTGTTCCGTAGATTGAGCTCCGATGTGATGTTGTTGGCTAGTTTCGCAGCTACGTTCGTATTAGGTGTCGCCATCGGGGTCTGTGCTTTGCTGCCTGACGATACATGGATCGCCCCAGCTATGGTTCTAAGCGGCTGGTGTGTTTTGGCTGCCCTTCTCTTGTTTTTTGTAGCCTACAAGCGTGCGCTGGACCTGATAAGCCCTGCTAAACAAATGCAAATGGTCCTGCGAAAGGTCGACCGATCAATGCATCGATGGGGGAAACGGGCGGATCGCTACGCTCCGCTCCTCGAAAACGGACCCTCTCCCGGAATGAACCGCGATATTGCGCGGGCATCGTTTTTTCGATTGCATCCACAATGGGAACAGGATGTTCGTGAAGCCTCGTCTCATTTGATCGCATTCGCCCGTCGATACGCGGAGCAAAGCGAGTACGACGTTTCGGCCATCGCTCTAGATGGATTGGTGTTCATCAATCGTCGGTATATCTTTACCCGGGGAGATACTTTTTTTGCCTCGAATCCATTCTTTACCAACCCACTCTCAACGGAGTCCCTAATCTCGGACATGTTGGAGAAGCTGCGTCGATTGGCAATGTCGTCGCAGGGGCGATCCGACGAGGAACAATTCATCCAAGTGATGAAGACCCTAACGAAACTTTGCGATACATACTCCCGTATCGACTACGGCAAGGAATTCGGCGTGGAAGTGCGGCACTCGGAATTGGCTGCATCATATCTTACTGGGGTTGTTGAAGAGGCTTCACGAACCTTTGGACCGGATGTTCTGATGGAAGGGGCGCGCTGCCTCGGTCAGTGTGCCCTCGTTCTGATTCGGGCCCGTTATGCACTGGGTACTATAACGATTGCCGAAAGTATCTCGGCAATCTCGCTTCGAGGTTTGACAAAACCCGGTCACGAACCGGTCGTCGTTACAGCGGTTCAGCAACTCGCCACATTGGCCTTTGAGATGCTGAGAAGCGACGAACACGACATCAAGTATCCGAGTGAAAAAGTTCGTTCGTCTATCCGGGCGGTCGGTCATGCCGTTCTGTTCACAACGGACACGCCTGTCGCAACGCAACATAGCGCGTATCTAAAGCACTACTATGCGCTTACGGATCACGGTACATTTGCCGACAAGCTAACGGAGCTTATTAATGCCGTCATTGGTCGACCCGCCAAGGATGATGATGCCAAACGGATCATAGGTCATATTTCCACTTGGTCTGACGGCATTTACGAAGGGGAAAAGCAGTTACTATTGGCCGCCGTGAATAAGCGGTCGTGGCTCGCTTACGATCTCATCACCTGGATTTGCCACATTGCCAAGGCTTTGGTAGCCGCGTCCGCTGCTCCGGCCACCTCGGATCACTACAGCACCGAGTTAAAACGGAATGCAAAGTGGCTCATTTTCGTCTTGGATTGGATTCCGGACGAAAAGGAAACCGTAGCATTTGTTGAGAACCTCCAATTCGTCGAACAAATATTTGAATTCGCCCTAACAATGCACGTCCGAGGGGAGGATGATATTGCGCAAGCTGCTGGCGATGTTTTGCTTCGTTGGTCGTTGAAGGCCGGGAAGTATCAGACCGGCTGGGGGTCTCTTGTGCGAGCTTTGGTTGCACTTTGTGTATTGGCCGCTTGGAAGGAAGGCTCAGGCTGCGTGGCTTGGCTTAAGGGTGAGTTCACTAGCCGCCTCGCTGGAACGCTGATTGATGAAGATATTCGAAAGCGGGCCGCCAATGAGCTTCGCGAGATTGCCAAAAGCCCGTTAGACTACCGCGCCTTTGGATCTATAGGTTATCACATGAAGCGCGTTGACCATGGGCGACTTTCCGAAGGCATGAACACATTCGCTGACCTACTTGACCCAGTAACCGCATAGAAAGGTACGGTACCAACAATAGTTGTCGCTATCACAGAGGACGACCGATGCAGAGTACTGCAACGCGGGAGTAGATGTTGACTGCGGATTTCAGAAATACCGGACAGCGATTTCAGTAATTACGGGACAGTTAAGTC
>WQBJ01000240.1 GCA_013032095.1 Ruegeria atlantica
AGGAGTGCGAACGCCGCGACCGCAAAGGCCTGTACAAGCTGGCACGCGAAGGCAAGATCAAAGAGTTCACCGGCATCTCGGACCCCTACGATGTACCGCAGAACCCTGAACTGAGCGTCGAGACCGAGAATGTCGACGTCGACAACTGCGCCCATCAGGTGCTGCTCAAGCTGGAGCAGATGGGCCTGATTTCCGGCACCTGGTGAGGATCTGTCACAGGAGTGTAAATGGACCTTGAATACCTGAAATTGGCCTTGGTTCCGGTCGTCCGCAACGCCGGGGCAAAAATCATGGAGGTCTACGGGAAACCCGCTGCGACCGAATTAAAGGGCGATGGCTCTCCGGTCACAGAAGCGGACGCGGCGGCGGAAGCGATCATTCTCCCTGCGCTTCACGCCGTCGCACCTGGTATTCCAGTGATTTCTGAAGAGAACACCGCCAGCCACAAGTTGGCGGTATCAGAGGCCTTTTTTCTGGTCGACCCGCTTGATGGCACCAGGGAGTTTATAAAACGCGACGGCAAAGGCAGCTTTACTGTCAACATCGCATTGATTGAACGTGGTCGGCCAGTTTTCGGGATCGTTTACGCGCCAGCGTTGGATCGGATGTTCGTGGGACTTGCGGAAAATGGGGCAACAGAGACAAGCCGCGGCCAAACGCGCCAGATTTTGGTAAGAGATGCTCCTGATGGCGCAATAACAGCCGTTGCCAGTGCCTCGCACCGGGATCACGCCACTGATGCATGGCTCGACACGCACGGGGTTGAAAGGACAGTCTCGATTGGATCTTCGCTCAAGTTTTGTCTGGTCGCGACAGGCGAAGCAGATGTCTATCCGCGTTTTGGTCCCACTATGGAATGGGACACGGGCGCGGGTCACGCAGTTTTGGCAGCTGCTGGCGGATACGTAACGCATCCGGACGGTTCCGAATTCACATTCGGAAAAGCGGAATATCGCAATGGCCCATTCATCGCTTGGGGCCGCAAGACCTCTCAAAACCAACAGGTATAGCTGAAACACATGACTGCAACGGATATCACTGCGCGTTTCGATCGGATTGTAGCTGATGGGTTATGCATCGGATGCGGGCTTTGTACCTCACTCCTGGGCTCCGAGAAGATAAGCTTTCAAAGGGATGACAGTGGTGACCTGAAGCCCGTGGTGTGCAGTGAGCTGGATGAGGCCGATGTCGATCTGGTTTATGACACTTGTCCGGGTACCCGATGTGAAGGGATCCCCAAGGCTGATAGTTCCTCTGCCCCTTATCATGATCTTGTCTGGGGGCCGTACCACAGTTTGACCCTCGCATGGGCCAGCGAATCCGAAGTGCGGTTTGAGGGGTCAACAGGCGGCGTGTTGACGGCTCTGGCCCGGTTCCTGCTGAATTCCGGGCGGGTGGCCTTTATCCTGCATGTGAAAGCGTCCGAGGATGAACCGAGCTTTGGAGCCGCAA
>WQBJ01000241.1 GCA_013032095.1 Ruegeria atlantica
TGATGTGATGAAAGACGCCAGAAATCGTGCGCTGGACCCGTGAACTGAAGCCTTCGGTCGAATTAATATGGGCCGAGCCGCGGACATATTCATTCACCGCGTGAATGATTAACGCTCTCATGTCTGGCGAAGCTTTCGCCAATGGCCATGAATGCCGTCCACTCATCGCTGACAAGAGTGGCCCTGGCCGGGATCTGATGTTCGACGACACGTTCCGTATCACGATAAGACAAGACCGGGTACAACGGCAGCGCGGGCGTCACCAGCGGGAGTACCCCGAACTGTATCCTCGGGGCGCTGAACCATCGCCAATACTGCAGTTTTGCGTGTTTTTTTCCGACCTTTTCTGCCTCTCCCAGGGGATGGATCCTCGGGATGTTTCTTTGGCTGTGCCCCAAAATAGAAGTGGTCTATCTCAACCGTGCCCCCCATCTTGTGATCTCTGGATACCATCAGGCGCAGAGCGTGGCCCATCCGCCAGGCCGTTGGTTGGCTCACACCCAAAGCCTCCGCCAGACGCACCGAGGACAGTCCCTTGTCCGATTGCAGAATGAGCCACATGGCCTTGAGCCAAACACTCAACCGGAGTTTGGTGGCATGCAGGGGCGTGCGCGTCGTGACCGTGAACTGGAAATGACAATCACCGTTGGAACACTGATACAATCCGGGTCTGGCCCGATACGCGCCTTTGTCGCGCCCAGCGACCGCAATAGAGTGCTTGTAGCCACAGGCAGGACAGATCCTGCCATTCGGCCAAACCATTGCTTCCAACAGATACCGACACCGCGCTTCATCGGAAAAGGCCTTTGGGCGCTATGAAGAACATGACATGAACACGTCACGTTGGCCTGTAACTTTTGGGTCCATCCGACCGAGAAAGTGTCACATATGGAGCAATGCAGCCCATATGTGACGCTGCAATCTGTCACAAATGGCCGTCTCCTGTGGGTTACCTTTTTGTGACGCGATACTGACAGCCGCCGTTCGCTCATGGCGCAGCGGACTCAACGAAGGAGCCCAATGTGACCAATGCTGCAGTTTTCACGAATGACATCTGTGGGTGGCTCCTGCATTGCAAGAGTTTTTTGGTGATGTTTGCCGGATATTTTCGTCAGTACCGTCGTCTGTCCGGCCTGTTTTTGCGGTGGTGTTCCGCTGGCCCTCCCTCTCGGGACATTGCTGCGCAATGCCCTGCCGGGCAGTGGATGAATTCCGCAAGCGAGGTTCCAATCGGCTTATTGACCTCTGAGGGCCGCTGCCATTGCCGGAGTGTCCTTGCTCTTGGTTGACTTACTTCCGCATCATCACTTCAACGTCTTGCATCTCGTAGGCAGTCGGCGCGGTTAGAATGCTGGCTGCCGGTATTCCTGTTTCTTCGTGAGCATCGCCCAAATGGCCCGAGCGGCCTTGTTGGCCATGGCAGTTGTTGCCAATCGGAACGGTTTGT
>WQBJ01000242.1 GCA_013032095.1 Ruegeria atlantica
GGCGGATTCAAGCGGTCGTCGCAACGGTTCCAAAATGGAGGTTGTGATGACAAGCCGCAAACGGGCCTCGGGGCGCAGCACAAGACGCAAGTTACATTCGCCAGGACGACCGCGTGCCGCGCTGCGTTCTCAGCAGGTCATGTTCTGGAAACTGATCAAACAAGGCGTTTCCAGCGAAGAGGCAGGCGCGCAAGCTGGTGCGTCTGCCCCGGTTGGCAGTCGTTGGTTTCGAGAGGCCGGAGGCATGCCACCATCAAAGTTTGCAAAGTCATCTGAACAACTTTCTGGCCGATATCTGTGCTTTTCTGAGCGCGAAGAGATTGCATTGTATAAAGCGCAAGGCCTTGGTGTCTGTGCGATTGCACGGAAGGTAGGCCGTTCTGCTTCAACTATTTCGCGGGAACTTCGCCGGAATGCAGCGACACGCGCAGGTAGCTTTGAGTATCGCGCGACCACGGCGCAATGGCATGCAGATCGCGCAGCACGCCGACCCAAGGCAGCAAAACTGGCGCAGAATGACGCCTTGCGGCAGTATGTCGAAGATCGGCTTTCAGGTCAGGTCTCTGACCAACATGGGAACATCATTGGCGGCCCCGATGTGCCATGGACGAAGAGACGGTCTGTGCGCCGACAACATCGCAGATGGGCAACGGCCTGGAGCCCGGAACAAATTGCCCGCCGCTTGCCACTGGATTTTCCGGATGACCCCATGATGCGTATCAGTCACGAAGCAATCTATCAGTCCTTGTTCATTCAAGGGCGTGGCGCGCTGCGGCGAGAATTGGTTACTTGCTTGCGCTCCGGGCGGGCGCTGCGTGTACCCCGCGCGCGGCGAAAGGGTAGAGGGAAGGCATTTGTGTCCGAGCAAATCATGATCAGCAAACGCCCAGCAGAAGCAGAGGACCGCGCCGTCCCGGGACACTGGGAGGGTGACCTGATCCTCGGCCTAAAGAGCTCGGCGATTGGAACACTGGTGGAACGCTCAACCCGTTTCACACTCCTGCTCCATCTGCCGCCGATGCCGGGCCATGGCACAGGTCCGCGCAAAAAGAATGGTCCCGCGCTTGCAGGTCACGGGGCTGAGGCTGTGCGAGATGCCATCACCAAATCCATTTTGGCTCTCCCGAAACACCTGTGTAAATCGCTGACATGGGACCAGGGTGCCGAGATGGCACAACATGCGAAACTGAAGACAGATACGGGCATCCAGGTGTTCTTCTGCGATCCTCAAAGCCCTTGGCAGCGTGGCAGCAACGAGAATACTAACGGGCTATTACGACAATATTTTCCGAAGGGCACGGATCTCAGTGTTCACGATGAAAACACGCTTGATGCTGTCGCTTACACCCTGAACAATCGGCCCCGAAAAACACTCGGATGGAAAACGCCTGCAGAGACGTTGGAAGAGGTCCTATCATGAGATATAA
>WQBJ01000243.1 GCA_013032095.1 Ruegeria atlantica
TGGTCATCGGCAACGAGGCCTATACCAGCAAGACCAGATCCTGGGATGGGGTGATTGAAGAAAATCTCGGCGGCGCGAAGACCATCACTGATGGGGAAATTCGCGTCGATCGGGATGTGAATGGCGCACGAGGCTTCTTGCTTCGCGCGCTCTATGGCGACTTAGGCCAGTCTCAGGCAGCGGCGTGACTTATGTTGCGTTCGTTGCGGGATTAACGAAGTGTTCTCATGACTATCAGAAAAACCTGCGCCGGTATGGGTTCCAGGTATCGATGAGCGGCAAGGGCAATTGTTACGACAACTCCGCCGTCGAGACGTTCTTCAAAACGATTAAAGCCGAGTTGATCTGGCGCAGGTCATGGCCAACATGCCGAGACGCTGAAATGGCCATCTTCCAGTATATCAACTGGACGTGTCGCGGTTTGATGCCGCTCCTTTGATAGCATTTATTGCAGCAAAGGAGATGAAGTATGGGACTGAAACGGACGGACGAATTCCGGGCTGATGCGGTGCGGATCGCGCTGACGAGCGGGCTGACACGCAAACAGGTGGCGTCAGATTTGGGCGTCGGACTTTCGACGCTGAACAAATGGGTCACGGCGCATCGCGACACCGATGTGGTATCCGACAAAGATCTGGACCTTGCCCGTGAGAATGAACGGCTTCGTCGCGAGAACCGCATTCTCAAGGAGGAGAGGGATATTCTAAAAAAGGCCACAGCCTTCTTCGCGAGCCAAAAGCCATGAGGTTCCGGTTCATCGAAGAGCATGGTAGCGACTTCCCGACCGCCCGCCTTTGCCAAGTTCTGGATGTCAGCGAACGAGGTTTACGTGCCTATCGCAGCCGCCCGGCCAGCCGACGGCAGCGAACCGACATGATCGCTCTGGCACACATCAAGGAACAATCACGCCTCAGCCTGGGCAGCTACGGCAGGCCGAGAATGACCGAGGAGCTGAAAGAACTCGGTTTGAACATCGGCCATCGCCGTGTCGGTCGTTTGATGCGCGAGAATGGTATACGGGTTGAGAGATCGAAGAAATACAAGGTGACGACCGACAGCAACCACGCCTTCAACATTGCACCCAATCTGCTGGATCGGAACTTCACAGCAGACCTGCCAAACCAGAAGTGGGCCGGGGACATCAGCTATGTGTGGACCCGAGAAGGATGGCTCTACCTTGCCGTGATCCTGGATCTGCATTCCCGGCGGGTGATCGGCTGGGCCGTTAGCAATCGCATGAAACGCGACCTCGCGATCCGTGCGTTGAAGATGGCGGTCGCGCTGCGACAGCCGCCCAAGGGCTGCATCCACCATACGGATCGTGGAAGCCAAGGCGGATTCAAGCGGTCGTCGCAACGGTTGATTTATATCTCATGATAGGACCTCTTCCAACGTCTCTGCAGGCGTTTTCCATCCGAG
>WQBJ01000244.1 GCA_013032095.1 Ruegeria atlantica
AGCAGTGTCCCGACGGTTGGTGTAATTTTTGCCGGTAGCGCGGGCTGAGCGGAGCCTTCGCGTAGCGAAGCGAGGCCCGCGCGGATCGCTTGGCGGCCACGGTTGTTCTTCGGCTAAGGTTCGGTTTGCCGACCTGACCTATGACTGAGGAGAACAACCATGACCAATGACAGTCTATCAGAGACCGCCGCATTGCGCGCGCTTTTGTCGGAGACGTCCGACACCCACCTGCTCGCCGAGATGCTCGGGTTCGTCGCCGACCGCCTGATGGCGCTGGATGTCGACCAGCTCTGCGGCGCCGGGGCGCACGAGCGCAGCGTCGAACGTGTGAACCGGCGCAACGGATACCGATCCAGAGCATGGGAGACGCGCGCAGGTAGGGTCGACGTGAAGATTCCGAAGCTGCGCAAAGGCAGCTACTTTCCCGAGTTCCTGGAGCCGCGCCGGTCGGCAGAGAAGGCCCTGACGGCGGTCATTCAGGAAGCCTATGTGCAGGGTCTGTCGACGCGCTCGGTGGACGATCTGGTCAAGGCCATGGGCATGACCGGTGTATCGAAGAGCCAGGTCAGCCGCCTTTGTGGCGAGATCGACGACCGGGTCGATGCCTTCCTGAGCCGCCCTCTGGAAGGCGAATGGCCCTACCTCTGGCTCGACGCGACGTACATCAAGGTGCGCCGCGCCGGTCGCATCGTCAGTGTCGCCGCCATAGTGGCCGTTGCCGTCAACCTGGATGGGCGCCGCGAGGTGCTGGGCATCGCCGTCCAGCCCAGCGAGGCCGAGGTCTTCTGGGACGAGTTCTTACGCTCTCTCGCCGATCGCGGCCTTCGGGGCACGCGCCTGATCATCGCAGACGATCACAAGGGGCTGAAGGCCGCCGCTGCCAAAGTGCTCGGCGCGACCGTCCAACGCTGCCGCGTCCATTTCATGCGCAATGCGCTCGCCTGCGTCGGCAAGAAGGACCGTCCAATCGTCACCGCAGCGCTCAGAACCGCCTTCGATCAGGACACCCTCGCGGCTTCGAAAGAACACTGGGCCAAGCTGATCGACGCGTTCGAACCACGCCATCCCAAGCTCGTCAAGCTGATGCGCCGCGCCGAGGAGGACGTTCTGGCCTACAAGAGCTTTCCCAAGGAACACTGGGCGAAGATACACTCGACGAATCCACTGGAACGACTGAACAAGGAGATCAAACGGCGGACCAACGTTGTCGGGATTTTCCCGAACGAAGCCGCAGTGACGCGCCTCGTCGGAGCCCTCATGCTGGAGCAGAACGATGAATGGGCGATCACGCGGCGCTACATGACACTGGAAACCGTCGCCGCCATTTGCGACACTGCCCCTATGGACCCGGCGAAAATCGCCGCCCTGTAACTGCGGCCGTACCAAGGCCGAAGAACGAAGTTACACCAG
>WQBJ01000245.1 GCA_013032095.1 Ruegeria atlantica
ACATCGCCGCCTATATCGTCCCCCGCTCCAAAATCGACACATGGGATCCAACGGGAAGCGCTCTAATTCAAGATCCATCAGAACGCGCCGCCTTTACGCTCGCTGACCATGGTCGACCGCCTGTCGGTGATATGCTCCCAATTCGATTGCCTGGCGCGGTATTTGATGCCTCGCGCCGTGCTGCCTTCCTGGCCCGTCAGAGTTACCGGAGCTTTGACGGTACTGCGCTGACGAGGAGGAATGTCGAGACTTGGCTGCGCACTGCACAAGCATCCTTTGAAACGCTTTTGGGAGGTAACCAAGCCGCCGCGTTCGACACGGCACCTCGAGTGACGCTAGAAACGCTCGGCACCTGGCTCGGCGCGCTCCAGGCTATGGAGGTGCCGGGTCAACTACTGAGCAAGCGGCTTTATGCCTCAGCGGGGGGGCTTTATCCGGTTCGTGCCTATCTCTTGGTATCTGACGAAGTTGTGACAGGTCTGACAGGCGGTGCCTATGCTTATTGCCCAATCGACCATCAGCTTTTGCCCGTTGAAGGATCGGTCGAGGTGCTTGAGGCTGCATTCGTGCCGAGCACATCCGTGCGCTTGGTTCTCGTCGGCCATTTGCCAGCTATTGTTCCGCTCTATGGTTCCTGGGGTGCCGATGCAGCCCAATTGGAAGCGGGTGGCATGCTTGCACAATTGGTCAGCATGGCATCGGATCTCGGGATACATGCACAACTGTCTGACTTCGATGCAGAAGCGCTACGCACGCTTTTGGGACTTGCGCCAGCCGAGACCGATGTCCTTCTGGCAGCGTTGGATTTAGGGGGAGACGATGCAAGTCAGCTTGCCGTGTCCCTCACGGCGCCTGAGATTTATCTAAATGCTGCTGAGGGAGGCGATACTGAGAACAAGACGAGTGTCCTGGATCTTGAGAGCGGTGCTTGGTGTTGGCAGAATCAAGGTCTAAGCCAGATTGCTGGCGGGGGCCTTATGGTAGACGCGTTCGAAGGCTCGAATAGAAAAATCCGAGAAGTCGCTTCGCTAAGTTTGGCTCTTGTGGATAAGGAATGTCCCAATCGTTCGGACAAGCCGCAGGACACTCTTTCCCTCATTGCCCAGGGTGCGTTGGCTCAATGCCTCGCAATCGCCGCGATTGATCAACAGATCGGGAGTTGCGCGGTTGGCGGCATACCGATCGATGTGATTAGAACCGGATATATTCTCCCTGAACCCTTGCGGACTGCCCCCTATGTTCTGTTGGCTGGCCCTGTAAGTGCGGATCAACAACGAAATTGGTCTGCCGCCGAGATGAAGCCGACTGATTCCGGCGATCCAACGGGGGTCCGCGATTGGCTGCGCGCGCGTTTACCGGATTACATGGTTCCTTCAGCCTTTGTGTCTTTGGACGCTTTGC
>WQBJ01000246.1 GCA_013032095.1 Ruegeria atlantica
ATGTATGTACCGGCTGCTGTTCGCAAGTGAGCTTTTGCACGTTCTCGGAAGTCGCTGATATGTATCCGGCCTTTTTGTCGGCGCGCGGACCGTGGCCATTTTGGGGTTACGCTCGCACCTTGGTCTCATTAGCTGCTAGGCCGTGATGGCCATCAGGGCTCTCAGACTCTGGGGGCGTATGATTTCCGTTCCATGCGTTTCTCGTTCGCGAACTCCTTTGGGTCAAGGCCGGGTGTCAGACACCGACCATGACCTCGTCTCTTTGGGCGTCAAATGGCGTCGCATGCCTCAATATGCTCCAGGCGATACGTGCGAGCTTGTTTGCCAGGGCAACGGCCAGTTTGTTGCGATGCATGCGTGTTGCGGCTCGGGCAAGCCAATCGCCAAAGCTGAAATCTGCCCACCGGTGAGGGCGCATCAGCACCACATTGGCGGCCTGGACAAACAGCATACGCAGGTATCGGCTGCCGCGCTTTGAGATGCGCCCGAGAACTGTCCGACCACCGGTGCTGTACTGCCGGGGAATGAGACCGATCCAGGCGGCAAAATCACGTCCTCGGTCAAAGGCTTCGCCCCGGCCAACCGCCGCAACCATCGCGGTCGAGATCAGTGGACCAATTCCTGGGACGGTCATCGCGTTGGCGCAGCTCTCCTCCGTGCGGCTGATCTCTTCGATTTCCCGGGAGACGGTCTCTATCCGTTCATCCAGCCAAAGCCAGTCGCCATACAGACCGCCCAGAATGGCCCGCATGCGTGGAGACATCTCATCCTGCCGATCTTCAAGAATTGTCAAAAACGAGCTCTTCAAGGCATGGAGCCCCTTGCGCACGGTGATGCCTTGTTCGATCAGAAAGGCCCGGATCTGGTTGATCGTTGCCGTGCGACGGGACACCAGTCTCGACCGCACCCGGTGTAGCGCCTGCAGATCCAACTGATCCTGGCTCTTCTCCGTCACCGTCTTCAGATTTGGCCGCAGCGCAGCCTCCGCAATCGCCTCGGCATCATTGTAGTCGTTCTTCTGCCCCTTGATAAACGGCCTGACGTAGATCGCCGGGATGATCCTTGGCTCAAATCCCAACGCACGCAACGTCCGGCTGACAAAGTGCGCACTCAAACAGGCTTCCATACCGACCACACAGCATGGCAACTTTTCAAAGGTCGCTACCAACGCAAATCGCTTGATCTTCTGGCGCAGCACCAAATGGCCGTCATCATCGAAGCCCACCAAATGAAAGACATCCTTGCCGATGTCGACGCCGATAACTGCCAGTTCGGACAGGTCTTCTATCTTCTTCATACCCATCGCTGCTTCTCCTTCTGCTTCGGATAAACCATCTCAGGTTAACCCAACCGGGGGAGCAGCCGGTTCATCCCATTA
>WQBJ01000247.1 GCA_013032095.1 Ruegeria atlantica
CGTTCAGCGTGCAGACGGGAAATTGTGCTGCTGAAAGGCAACGATGAAACCCAGTTGGGCACAGGTGGTATATTCATCATGAAAACACCCGGCGGTGTTGGGCCTGGCAAAGCCCCGGATTTTTCACCTGTTGAATAATGGGAGCAATCGGCACAAGGATGCCCCCCCGCGCCACTGTGGCCGAGCGAGACGCGTCTCACATTCGGGAAGAGGTGAATTTCCTAAGAAATTTCCCGAAACGCGGTTATAGTTTCCACGATTGTCAGTGACGCGCGCTTTAGAAGGAAGACAGCCATGATGCAGAATGCTTCAGTTTCTTCAGCCTTTGTGGACACCGCATCGGTTCCTGCCGGGGAGCAATTTGCGTACTGGCGTGACACGCTTGCTCAGACGGGGTTGCAGATTGAACGTCAGGCTCCCTCCAATGACCCATTTCCCCTCAAGAAGCATTGCCTTCGGGCCGGAGCGCTTGCGCTGGAAAGGTTCGAGGTTGAATCTTCCTTCCAGTTGGGTGCAACGGCGAAGTCTTCGGCGCGGGCCGACCTGAATATGATCCAGTTCGTCTACAAGACCTGTGGCAGCAATTGGGCGGCCACATTCGGCGAAGACACCCGCGTCATGAACAACCAGGATGTCCGGACCATCGATTCACACCATCCTTTCAAGGCGGAATACCATTGCAATTCCGGCTTTACGCTTTTCGTCAACCGCACGCATCTGACAAAGGAATTGCAACCCGGAACTGATCTGCATGGCGTATTCCTTGACAGCCCACTCGCCAGGTTGTTCAAACGGTCGATCCCTGCGGCTTTCCAGGAAATGAAACAGGCAAATCTCAGGGAAGTTGAGTCCCTGTCCGAATTTCTCACCCGCCTTGCCGTCGATGTCATCCGTTTTCAGGAGATCAAGGACTTGAGCAGTGTCGAGATCAGTGCCCGGTCCAAGCGGGCTGCGATCAGCCAGTACATCAAGCAGCATTACCGCGATCCGGATTTGACATCAGAGCGCATCGCAACGGAAATGGGGATGTCAAAGTCGACGCTCTACCGGGTGTGCGACGCCGACGGGTCTCCTCATCGCCTCATTCAGACGATCCGCCTGGAAAAGGCGGCCAAGGCGCTGCGGACGGGGCAGGCAACAAATATCGAGAAACTGGCTTATGACCTGGGCTTTTCTGGCCGCCAGGTCTTCACGCGATCCTTTCGACGCGAATTCGGCGTCACGCCCGAAGAATATCGCAAGGAGGCGCATGTGCGCGACCAAAAACCCGTCCTCAGGGACAATGGGCCGGATCCCGCAAACGCATATGTTACCTCCTTAATGTCGGTCGGCAG
>WQBJ01000248.1 GCA_013032095.1 Ruegeria atlantica
TGCGGGGATCTGTACGGGGGGACCGGGGCAACCCGGTTTCCTACCGTGATCCGAGACGAGGGTTCCTTTCAGACTGGCTGAGAGGAGCAGAGAATGGAAGAAGATAAGAAGCCCAAAGTCATGGGGCAAGTGATCCAGATTGATGAAGAGCGTATCCGCGATCACCTTGGTGAGATGGTGCGCGGCACTGTGGAAGAAGCGCTGAATGCGATGCTCGACGCCGAAGCTGATCGGCTGTGTGGCGCTGGTAAGTATGAGCGCCGCGAAGGCCGGAAGGACACGCGGGCGGGCAGTTATGAACGGTCTCTGGACACGAAGGCCGGGCCTGTGAAGCTGAAGATGCCGAAATTACGAAAGCAGACTTTTGAAACGGCCATCATCGAGCGTTACCAGCGTCGGGAAAGTTCAGTGGAAGAAGCCCTGATCGAGATGTATCTGGCCGGGGTTTCGGTGCGTCGGGTGGAGGACATCACCGAAGCTCTGTGGGGCACCCGGGTTAGCCCGGGCACGGTGTCTAACCTCAACAAGAAGATCTACGCCAAGATCGATGAATGGCGGCAGCGGAAAATCGAGGGCACTCATCCTTATGTTTTCCTCGACGGGATCGTTATGAAGAGGAGCTGGGCGGGCGAGGTGCGGAACGTGTCGCTGCTTGTGGCCATCGGTGTGACAACAGATGGCTATCGCGAGATCCTGGGCATCATGGAGGGCCCGAAGGAGGACAAGTCCGGCTGGGCGGGCTTCTTGCGCCACCTGGTGGACCGCGGCCTCTCCGGCGTTCAGCTCATCGTTTCCGATGCCTGCCGAGGGTTGGTGGAAAGCGTGGCGGAATTCCTGCCAGACGCCCAGTGGCAACGCTGCGTCGTCCATTTCTACCGCAATGTTTTCAGCCTGGTGCCTTCGGGCAAGGTCCGAGACGTATCCAGGATGCTGAAGGCGATCCATGCCCAGGAGGATCGGAAGGCGGCGACCGAGAAGATGCAGACTGTCATCGCCGATCTGCGTGCGATGAAGCTGGTGAAAGCTGCGGAACTGCTGGAAGAATACGGCCACGAGACGCTGACCTACTACGGCTTCCCTGACAGTCATTGGATCAAGCTCAGAACCAATAATCCCTTAGAGCGCATCATGCGTGAAATCCGCCGCCGCACCCGGGTTGTCGGAGCATTCCCTGATGGAAAATCATGCCTCAATCTGGCTGCAGCCAGATTGAGGCATATAGCAGGAACCAAGTGGTCCACCCGGAAATACATGAACATGACCCCGCTGTTTGCGGACCAAACCCAAGGAGCCGTCGTCG
>WQBJ01000249.1 GCA_013032095.1 Ruegeria atlantica
TCGTCGACAGGTCACCCGTCACCACCGGCGCGTCATTGACCGGGTCCACCGTGACGTTGAAGGTGCTGGTCGCCGGTGTGCTGTTGTCTTCGTTGCCGTCCTCGACGCTCACATCGAACGACGCCGCGGTGGTTTCGCCGCCGTCATGAACGAAGTACACATCCCCTGCCTCCAGTTGGGTACCGGTGAAACTCGTCGCCGCTGCACCATTCACCTGGATACTGCCGTTGGTCTCGTTGCTGACCGAGAAGGTCACACCCGCGTCGTCATCATCATCATCACTGTAGAACAGATCCGTTGTGCTCAGCTGGTAGCTGTCGCCTTCATCCAGGGTCGTCGACAGGTCACCCGTCACCACCGGCGCGTCATTGACCGGGTCCACCGTGACCGTGGCAGAGCCCTCCGAGAGGTTGCCCTGATCGTCGTAGATTTCGTAGGTGATCGTGGCCTGCCCGTGGTAATCATCATCCGGCGTGTAGATCAGCACGTTGTTTGCATAATCAATTTCAACTGTGCCGTTATCCACACTCGCCCGCACAAGGGTCAGATCCTCTTTGGCCGTGTCACTGTCGGTATCGTTTGCGACAACATCAATCGTCGTGGGGCCGCTGTCCTCATCGATGGTAACTGCATCAGCCACAGCTGTTGGAGCAGCTGTGACACGGAATTCGAAATTGCTTGCGGACAGGTCCGCGACAAGCACGCCCTTCAAAAGAATGGTGTTGCTGTCATCAAGAGTGATCGTTGTGTGCGTGCCGTCATCCGTCGCCTTGGTCATCACCTCAGCAAAGCTGCCCAGACCCGAAACATCGTCCAGGACAATCACATCCCGCGTGATGTCAAAATCCGCGATCTCGTCCTGACCGAAATCATCCCCGATGAAAACAAAATAGTCCGTATCTTCGTCTTGCTTGAAGTCGGCCTCAGTTCCAGCACCAGCACCACCCATCTCGGAACCGTAAAGCCAGTCATTTCCGGTGCCGCCATAAAGCGTGTCGCTCCCAAACCCACTGCTAAGACGGTCATTGCCGCCCGCGCCAAACATAATATCGTCACCATCGACGGAGCCGCCACCAAACATCGAGTAGTTATTGGTGTTATCGCCATAGACAATGTCACTTCCCCCCAGAGCGGAGACGCATTGGTTGCCACCGGGCCCCACAATAAATATGTCATCGCCGAAAGTGCCCGTAAGCCAAGCGCCCAGGGTATCGCCACCCTCAACGATCTTGCCAATCGCCGAGGTTGCAGCGCTTTCAACGGTTTCATGAGTACCGCCACCGTCAGTGTAGCTCACCA
>WQBJ01000025.1 GCA_013032095.1 Ruegeria atlantica
ACGTCTGCACCGCGCAGGCGCTGCTGGCCGTCATTGCCTCGATGTATGCCGTGTACCACGGTCCCGACGGCATCAAGGCCATCGCGCAATCGGTGCACCGCAAGACCTCGCGCATGGCTGCTGGTCTGGAAGAGGCGGGCTTCTCGGTTGAGCCGGAAGTGTTCTTCGACACCATCACGGTTGAGGTCGGCCATCTGCAGAAGACGGTCATGGAGGCCGCCGTGGCCCGTGGCGTCAACCTGCGCAAGGTCGGCGACACCAAGGTCGGCATCAGCCTGGACGAACAGACCCGACCCGAGACCATCGAGGCCGTCTGGGGTGCCTTCGGCATCGACCGCAAGGATGACAGCTCGAACAAGCAGTACCGCCTGCCGGATTACGCGCTGCGCGAAAGCACCTATCTGACCCACCCGATCTTCCACCAGAACCGGGCCGAGGCCGAGATCACCCGCTATATGCGCCGTCTGGCCGACCGCGACCTGGCGCTGGACCGCGCGATGATCCCGCTGGGCTCGTGCACCATGAAGCTGAACGCCACGATCGAGATGATCCCGGTCACCTGGCCCGAGTTCGGCAATCTGCACCCGTTCGTTCCGCAAGATCAGGCGCAGGGCTATCACGAGATGATCGCCGACCTGAACGACAAGCTGTGCCAGATCACCGGTTATGATGCGATCTCGCAGCAGCCCAACTCGGGTGCGCAGGGCGAATATGCGGGCCTGCTGACCATCCGCAACTACCACTTCGCCCGCGGCGAAGGGCAGCGGAACGTCTGCCTGATCCCGACCTCGGCGCATGGCACCAACCCGGCCTCGGCCCAGATGGTGGGCTGGCAGGTCGTGCCGGTGCAGGCAGATGAGAACGGCAATATCGACCTCGCGGACTTCCGCGCCAAGGCCGAGAAGCATTCCGATCATCTGGCTGCCTGCATGATCACCTACCCCTCGACCCATGGCGTGTTCGAGACCACCGTGCAGGAGGTCTGCCAGATCACCCATGACCATGGCGGTCAGGTCTATATCGACGGCGCCAACATGAACGCCATGGTGGGTCTGTCGCGTCCGGGGGATATTGGCGGCGACGTCAGCCACCTGAACCTGCACAAGACCTTCTGCATCCCGCATGGCGGCGGCGGCCCCGGCATGGGTCCGATCGGCGTCAAGGCGCACCTGACCGAGCATCTGCCCGGCCACCCGGAATACGGCACCGCCGTGGGTCCGGTCTCGGCGGCGCCGTTCGGCTCGCCGTCCATTCTGCCGGTCAGCTGGGCCTATGTGCTGCTGATGGGTGGTGCGGGTCTGACACAGGCGACGAAAGTGGCGATCCTGAACGCCAACTACATCGCCGCGCGCCTGAGCGAGGCCTATCCGATCCTCTACACCTCGGAAACGGGCCGTGTGGCGCATGAATGCATCCTCGACACCCGTCCGCTGGACGCCGAGGCGCATGTCACCGTCGACGACATCGCCAAGCGTCTGGTCGATTCAGGCTTCCACGCGCCGACCATGTCCTGGCCGGTGGCGGGCACCCTGATGGTGGAACCCACCGAGTCCGAACCCATGGCCGAGCTGGACCGTTTCTGTGACGCCATGCTGTCCATCCGGGCCGAGGCGCAGGACATCATCGACGGCAAGATCGACGCGGAAAACAACCCGCTGAAAAACGCCCCCCACACGGTGCGCGATCTGGTCGGAGAGTGGGACCGCCCCTACACCCGCGAGCAAGCCTGCTTCCCGCCGGGTTCCATGGGCGTCGACAAATACTGGTCCCCCGTCAACCGCGTCGACAACGCATACGGCGACAGAAACCTCGTCTGCACATGCCCCCCAATGGACGCATACGCCGAAGCCGCTGAATAAAACCAACTTAAACCCCCGCAAAAGCGGGGGTTTTTCTATTCGGCGGCCTCTTTTTGTTGGGTTGAGGCCAGCAGAGCGGCCAGTTCCGGGCGACAGGAGCCGCAATTGGTTCCGGCTTGCAATGCCTCACCGATGGCCTCGACGCTCATCAAGCCATGGGTTTCGATGGCCGTCAGGATGGTATTCACGCCAACGTCGAAACACGAGCACAAGACCGGACCGGGGTCTGGCATGTCTGCGGGTGCGCGGCCGGACAACAGGCCGAGATTGGGCACTTGTGGCAAGGTCGCCAGATAGTCCCGCATCACCGCAACCGGTTCCGGTGAGATGAACAGGGCCGCGACCAATTGGCCGTTCTGATGGAACGCCAGCCGCGCTACGCCACGTCCAGCGTCTTCGACCGCTGTGACCTCGGCATCTGGTAAGCCGAACAGATTGCGCGCTGCGGCCTGCCAGTCCGGCACCGGGTCTGTCCCGGCGAGTTCCGCACGGAATCCCGATTTCGTTGGGCTTTGTGCCCAGTAGGTGCAGGTCGGCGACATCTCACGCGCTGACACGGCGAACCCGTACCAGGCGGCGTTGAACCGGGTGACATTCACGACCGATGCCTTGCTTTCGGGCTGGCCTGAAATCGGATCGACTTCAGCCGCAACCACCGTGTCGATGCGGGCAGAAGGCGCAGTTTCTCCGGTCCAGTGTATTGGAGCGAAAACCTGACCGCGCGTGACGTCAGCGTTAATCCGGGCACGCAAGATGGCTTTGCCGTGCGGGCTGTGCACTTCGACCAGATCGGCTGCAGCAATCTGTCCGGCGCGGGCGTCCTTGGGGTGGATGTCCAGAAACGGTTCGGGCAGATGCGCCGACAAGCGCGCAGACAACCCGGTGCGCGTCATCGTGTGCCATTGGTCGCGTAGCCGCCCAGTGTTGAGGCGGAAAGGATAGCGCGGTTCGGTCTTTGTTGCAGGCGAGCGCCAGATTACTGGCAGCAGCCGGGCCTTGCCGTCGGCGTGAAAGAACTGCCTATCCGCAAAGAACCGTCCGCCCTGCTGCGAAGCGGTGATGGGCCAGCGGGTGGGCTCCAGCGCGTCGTACTCTGCGGCGTTCAGATCGGAGAGGCCCGATATGTCGAAATCCTTGCCAAACCGCGCCGCAATACCCGAAAGAACCGCATATTCGCGAAAAATCTCAGCTGGGCTTTGATAGTCAAAGGCTGAGGTCCAGCCCATGCGCCGACCAACTTCACACAGGATATCCCAATCGGCACGGGCCTGACTCGGTGCGGGCAGAACGCTGCGCTGGCGGCTGATGGTGCGATCGGAATTGGTGACAGTACCGTCTTTCTCCGCCCAGGCAGAGGCGGGCAGCAGAACGTCCGCCAGCCGCGCCGTGTCGGTGCGAGCGGTGATGTCTGACACCACAGTAAAGGGGCAGGCAGCGATGGCATCTCGCACAGCGTCCGCTTCGGGCATCGACACGGCGGGGTTGGTGTGGATCACCCACAGCGCCTTGATGCGCCCATCACCCGCGGCGCGGAACATATCGACCGCTTTCAGACCTTGGGTCTCGGGCATCGTCGGCGCCGACCAGAAATCGCGCACGGCGGCGCGGTGATCGGCGTTTTCGATATCCAGATGGCAGGCGAGCATATTGGCCAGACCGCCGACCTCGCGCCCGCCCATGGCGTTGGGCTGGCCGGTGACCGACAGCGGCCCGCAGCCGGGCTTGCCGATCCGACCCGTGGCCAGATGGCAGTTGAGGATCGCGTTGACCTTGTCACTGCCCGAGGTCGACTGGTTCACGCCCTGGCTGAAGATGGTGACGACCTTCTCGGTACCAGTCCACATCTCGCAGAAGGTGGCGATATCGTCCGGGTCCAACCCTGTGACCGTGATATCATCGGCCTGCGCGCTGGCCAGCGCTTCAGCGAAACCGTTCGTGTGGGTCAGGAACTCCGTACCCATAAACCCGCGCGCGTCGATCTGGGTTAGCAAGTGATTGAACAGTGCCACATCACTGCCCGGAGTCAGCGGCAAGTGCAGGTCCGCACTGTCGCAGGACGCGGTGCGGCGTGGGTCGATGACGACGATCTTTGTCCCCCGCGCCTGCCGCGCCGCCATCAGGCGCTGATACAGAACCGGGTGGCACCACGCCAGATTCGATCCGACCAGAACCACCAGATCGGCCTCGTCGATATCCTCATAGGTGCCGGGAACGGTGTCGGTGCCGAAGGCGCGTTTGTGCCCGGCAACGGTCGAAGCCATGCAGAGCCGCGAGTTGGTGTCGATATTGGCCGAGCCGATGAAGCCTTTCATCAGCTTGTTGGCGATATAGTAATCTTCGGTCAGCAATTGCCCCGAGACGTAGAAGGCCACCGAATCCGGCCCGTGCTCGGTGATGGTTTCACTGAACCGGTCGGCCACCAGTTGCAACGCGTCGTCCCAGCCAGTCTCAACGCCCGAGACACGCGGAGCCAGTAGACGATGCGACAGACCGACGGTTTCGGCCAGCGCCGAACCTTTGGAACAGAGCCGCCCCTGATTGGCGGGATGGTCCGGGTCGCCGGTGACGGTCAGTCCGCCCGCGCCATCCGGCTGTAGCAGAACACCGCAGCCGACCCCGCAATAGGGGCAGGTCGAGCGCGTGGCGCAGGCGGTCAAGTCCTTCACGCGGCGCTCCTTTGCTGCAGCGAGGTACTGTCCAGCAGGATACGCTCGCCGTCCAGCTGTACCGGATAGGTAGCGATTTGCCCCTCATCCGCGCCCTGCGCCTGGCCCGAGTTCAGGTCGAACACCCAGTTGTGCAGCGGACAGGTGACCGACTGGCCGTGCACGATACCTTCGGACAGAGGGCCGCCTTTGTGGGGGCAGCGGTCCGAGGCGGCGAACACCTCATTCTCTGCCGTGCGGAACAGGGCGATGCAGCCGACCGGGGTTTTTACCACGCGTGCGCCGCGCAGGGGGATGTCGTTGATATGTCCGATGTCGATCCAGCTCATTCTGCGGCCTCCAGTGTCAGATCGGCCAACGGCGCAAAGCGCGGGGCCTCTTTGGCCTGCTCGGCCCATGGGTCTTTGCGATAGATGGACTGGCTGAGTTCGAACCGTTCAACCAGCGTGCGGCGGTTGTCGAGATCGTCCACCACGGTTTCCTTGATCCAGTCGAGGCCGACCTTCGCCATCCATTTATACAGACGGTCCAGATACTTGCCGCCCTCGCGATAGGCTTGGGTTACGGCCATGACGACCTCGATGGCTTCGTCCTCAGTCGGAACTTGCACCAGCAGTTCGGTTTCCTTGACGTCCATACCTGCCGCGCCGCCGATGCTAATCTGGTAACCGCTGTCGACGCAGACCACTCCGATATCCTTGCAGGTCGCCTCGGCGCAGTTGCGCGGGCAGCCCGAGACCGCCAGCTTCAGCTTGTGCGGCGTCCACGAGCCCCACAGGATTTTCTCAAGCTTCACACCCAGCCCGGTGCTGTCCTGTGTGCCGAACCGGCAGTGATCGGTGCCGACACAGGTTTTCACCGTGCGCAGACCTTTGGAATAGGCGTGGCCCGAGACCAGCCCGGCCTTGTTCAGATCGGACCAGATATAGGGCAGGTCCGCGCCTTTCACGCCCAGCAGGTCGATGCGCTGACCACCGGTGACCTTGACGGTGGGCACGTCGTATTTCTCGGCCGCGTCAGCGATGGCGCGCAGTTCCGCAGGGTTGGTGATGCCGCCCCACATGCGGGGCACGACGCTGAACGTGCCGTCCTTCTGGATGTTGGCGTGTTTGCGTTCGTTGACGAAACGGCTTTGCGGGTCGTCCTGATATTCGACCGGCCAATCCGCCAACAGGTAGTAGTTCACCGCCGGACGGCAGACATGACAGCCGTTACGCGTTTTCCAGCCCAGCTCCTGCCAGACGGCCTCCTGACTTTTTAGCTCTTGAGATTTGATCAGGCGGCGAACATCTTCATGGGTCAGGTCGCAGCAGCCGCAGATGGGTTGGGCCGCAGGTATCTGGAAATCGTCACCCAGCGTCACCTGTAGCAGTTGCTCGACCAGTCCGGTGCAGGTCCCGCAGGACGCGCTGGCCTTGGTCGTTGCGCGGATGGCGCCCAGATCGGTTGCGCCGCCTTCGATGGCTGCAGTGATGTCGGATTTGCAAACGCCGTTGCAGCCACAGATTTCCGCCTCAGGCGGCAATGCTGCAACGGCTGAGAGAGGGTCCGCAGAGTCGCCTCCCTGATAGGCCGGGCCGAAGATCAGCGTCTCGCGCATCTCGGACACGTCCTCGCCATCGCGGATCAGGCCGAAGAACCAATTGCTGTCACCGGTGTCACCATACATCACCGCGCCGACCAGCTTGTCACCTTCCAGCACCAGCCGCTTGTAGACACCGCGTGCGGGGTCGCGGAAGACGATGTCTTCGCGGGTCTCGCCCTCGGCAAAATCACCGGCGCTGAACAGGTCGCAGCCGGTGACCTTCAGCTTGGTGGACAGCGAACGTTGCTTGAACGCGGCTTCCTCGCCCAGCAGGGTCTGGGCCAGCACCTTGGCCTGATCGTAGAGCGGCGCGACGAGGCCGAAAATCTCACCCTGATGTTCGACGCATTCGCCTAAGGCGAAGATATCAGCGTCCGAGGTGATCATCTGATCGTCCACATGGATGCCCCTCCCGACGGCCAGGCCGGCCTCCTGCGCAAGGGCAGTGTTGGGCCGAATGCCCACCGCCATCACAAGGAGGTCGCAGGGTAGTTCGGTACCGTCCTCCAGCAGCAACGCGCGGGCTTTGCCTTTTTCGCCTGCAATCTCGGTCGATTTGGCATTCAGCAGAACGGTAATGCCTTTTTCTTCCAGCGACTTTTTCAACAGGTAACCGGCGGCTGGGTCCAGCTGACGTTCCATCAGGTGGCCCATGATATGCACTACGGTTACGTCGGCCCCGCGCGCGGCCATGCCTGCGGCGGCCTCAAGGCCCAGCAAGCCGCCGCCGATCACAACGACCTTGTTGCCCGCGCCCATGCCCATCATCTGTTGCGTATCTTCCAGATCGCGATAGGCGATGACGCCTTCCAAGTCATGGCCGGGCATTGGGATCATGAACGGGTTCGAGCCGGTGCCGAAGATCAGCTTGTCGTAAGGGACATGACCGTTCTCGCCTTCGACCACTTTCAACTCGCGGTCGATCTTGACTACCTTCTCGCCGAATCGGTAAGTGATGCCGCGCTCGGCATACCAGGCGTCGTCATGTGTGACGATCTCTTCATAGGTCTGATCGCCGGCCAGAACCGGGCTGAGCATGATGCGGTTGTAGTTCCCGCGCGGCTCGGCGTTGAAGAGGGTGATATCGAACGCATCGGGGGCGGCGTCGGTCAGATGCTCCAGCACCCGGCCCGAGGCCATGCCGGCTCCGATGACCACTAGTTTCTGTTTCATGTCATTCACTCCGCGGCAATGGCTTTGGGGGAAGGGGTTTTCGGCTTGGGCTTTGCGCCGTGCTCGTATTCCTCGAGGAAATCCAACACCTCTTGCCGGTATTCGTAGTAGTCGGGATGGGCCAGCAGCGCCTTGCGGGTGCGCGGGCGCGGCAGGTCGACATTGGTGATCTTGCCGATGGTGGCTTGCGGGCCGTTCGTCATCATCACCACGCGGTCGGCCAGCAGGATCGCCTCGTCCACGTCATGGGTGACGCAGATGGTGGTCACTTTGGTGCGGGACCAGACTTCCATCAACACTTCCTGCAACTCCCACCGCGTCAGGCTGTCGAGCATCCCGAAGGGTTCATCCAGCAGCAGCAGTTTCGGGCTGAGCGCAAAGGCGCGGGCGATGCCCACACGTTGACGCATGCCGTTCGACAGGTCGGCGGCGGATTTGTCCATCGCATCGGCCAGACCGACCCGCTCCAGATAGTATTCCACCACATCCTGACGCTCGGCCTGGCTGGCGCGCGGGTAAACGCGGTCCACACCGACCGAGACGTTCTCCTTGGCGGTCAGCCACGGGAACAGCGAGGGCGACTGGAACACTACGGCGCGTTCGGGATCAGCCCCTTCGACGTGGCGGCCATCCAGCTTGATCGCGCCTTTCGAGATGTCGTTCAGACCGGCGGCCATGGTCAGCACCGTGGATTTGCCGCAGCCCGAGTGGCCGATCAGCGAGATGAACTCACCCCGGTTGAGCTTGAGGTTGAAATCCTCGACCACGGTCAGCGGGCCTTTGGGCGTGGGGTAGACCTTGTGCAATTGGCTGAAGTCCAGATAGCGTTCGTCGATCAGGCCCGTCTGCGCCTCTTTCACCGCCGCCGGAACACCGTGGATCGGGGTGACGTCGGGCAGGGTCTTGGTGCCTTCGACCTTGGCCTCGATCCCGACATCCATCAGGTATTTGGTGACCTCACCGCGCAGGGCCTTGAATGTCTCATCATGGTTCATGGCTGACCGGTCGCGGGGGCGGGGGATCGAGACCTTGAACTCGGTCCCCAGCGTGCCATCGGGGTTCAGCGGAATGATGCGGTCCGCCAGCAGGATCGCCTCGTCCACGTCATTGGTAATCAGAACGCAAGTCTTGCGGTTCTCTTCCCAGATCTTTTCGATCTCTTCCGCGAGGTTGCCGCGGGTCAGTGCATCCAGCGCCGACAGCGGCTCGTCCAGCAGCAGAACCTCGGGGTCCATCGCCAGCGCACGCGCCACATTCACCCGCTGGCGCATTCCGCCCGACAGTTCGGCGGGACGGCGACCGGCGGCGTGGCTGAGGCCGACCATACGGATGTAATGCGCAACCTTTTCCTCTTTCTCAGCCTTGGGCATCTTGGGAAAGACCGCATCCACGGCCAGCCGCACATTGCCTGTCACCGTCAGCCACGGCATCAGCGAGTAGTTCTGGAAGATCACCCCCCGTTCTGGTGCGGGGCCGGTGATTGCCTTGTCACGGAAGGTCACGCTGCCCTTGGTGGGAAACTCGATCCCCGCCATCAGGTTGATCAGTGTGGTCTTGCCGGTGCCGGAAAAGCCCAGCAGAACCACGAACTCGCCTTCTTCAACCGAGAGGTTTATGTCTTTCAGCACAGCCGTTGCCGCGGTGCCGGTGCCGAAGGATTTACTGACGTTCTTGAATTCCATCACAGCCATATCGATCACCGGTTGTTCGAGAAGGTGAACAGCGACTGCAGCGCGTACATCACGCGATCCAGCAGGAAGCCGATGATGCCGATGGTGAACACGGCCACCATGATCTTGGCGAGTGAACTGGAGGAACCGTTCTGGAACTCATCCCAGACGAATTTGCCCAGGCCAGGGTTCTGCGCCAGCATCTCGGCCGCGATCAGAACCATCCAGCCAACGCCAAGCGACAGGCGCAGACCGGTGAAGATCAGCGGCAGGGCCGAGGGCAGAACCAGCTTGGTGATCTTGGTGTAGGTGTTCATTTTCAGAACCTTCGACACGTTCACAAGATCCTTGTCGATCGACGCCACACCCAGCGAGGTGTTGATCAGCGTCGGCCACAGCGAACACAGCGTCACGGTGATGGCCGAGATCAGGAAGGACTTGGCGAACCAGCCGTCATTTGTGACGTAAACGGCCGAGACGATCATCGTCACAATCGGCAACCAGGCCAGTGGTGAGACCGGTTTGAAAATCTGGATCAGCGGGTTCAGCGCGGCATTTGCGGTGGGCGATAGACCGGCTGCGATACCCAGAGGCACGGCGACGATGGTGGCGATCAGAAAGCCAAAAAAGACCGTTTTGATCGAGGTCCAGATCTGGTTGTAATAGCTCGGCGCGCCAGTATAGGCGACCTCTTTGACCTTTTCGGGCTGGCCTGCGTCGATGAACTTTTGGTTCCGCTTTTCGACCATCGCTTCGAACTTGGCCTTTTTGGCGGCTTTGGCCTGCGCGTCCTGATGCAGGCTGACGGCCTCGGACCAGACCTGAGCCGGTCCGGGGACAGCGCCCAGCGAGGTTTGAACCTTGGGAGCCAGCGTGCCCCACAGCAGTAAGAAGGCGCAGATGGCCAGCAGCGGCACGGCCAGCAAACGCCAGATTTCGCCCATCTGGGCGCGTGGGTTGTCGCCTGCTGCGGCTTTCAAAACCGGGGTGATCCAAGACAGGCCCAGAACCTGAAACCATTTGTCGGCGGCGTTGATCCGGGTGAACAGGCGGGCCTTGCGGGCTTCGCGTTCAGCCTCATTTGATAGCGTATCGTGGTCGATGGCGGTCATCTTGTGGTCTCCTAGCCCGGATCCAAGCCCGGGCGGGGTGGGATTTTGTTGACGTGGGAGACCCCGGCCATATGGGCCGGGGAGGGGGCCTTAGCCCTGAACTTCGGTGCCGACGACGACCTGCTCGCCTTTCAGGCCAATCGGCAGGCTTTGCAGATAGGCGTTGGGCTGGCGGGCGTCATAGGGAATGCCGTCGATGATATCCTCGGCAGGCGTCGGGGCCTTGTAGCCATCGCTGTCCCAGGGGAAGTCGGCCTCATTCGCCAGACCTTCGTCCACCAGCATGCGGGCGGCGTCCAGATAGATATCGGGGCGATAGACGGACTTGGCGACCTCGTTATACCACGCGTCCGTCTGCGGCTCGGCGATCTGGCCCCAGCGGCGCATCTGGGTCAGGTACCAGATGGCGTCGGAATAGAACGGGTAGGTCGCGTTGTAGCGGAAGAACACGTTGAAATCGGGCACGTCCCGCTTGTCGCCCTTCTCGTATTCAAAGGTTCCGGTCATCGAATTCGCGATCACGTCGTAATCGGCGCCCACATATTCAGGCTGGCTCAGCATCTCGACCGCGGCGGGGCGGTTGGCGTTGTCATTCTCGTCCAGCCAGATCGCGGCACGGATCAGGGCCTTGGTGACGGCACGGGTGGTGTTCGGGTATTCCTCGGCGAACTCGGCGGTGATGCCGAAGACCTTTTCCGGGTTGTTCTTCCACAGCTCATAATCGGTGATGACGGGCACGCCGATTCCTTTGAACACGGCCTGCTGGTTCCACGGCTCACCCACGCAATAGCCGTATATAGTGCCGGCCTCGAGCGTTGCGGGCATTTGCGGCGGTGGGGTCACCGACAGGAACACATCCGCGCCGATCTGACCGGTCACGTCTTCGGGGCTGTAATAGCCGGGATTCAGACCACCGGCAGCCAGCCAGTAGCGCAGTTCGTAATTGTGGGTCGAGACCGGGAAGACCATGCCCATGTTGAACGGCTTGCCTTCGGATTTGTACTTTTCAACCACCGGGGCCAGCGCCTCGGCCGAGATCGGGTGCTGCGGGCGGCCATCTTCCATCACCGGGATGTTCGGCTTCATCTCTTCCCAGATCTCGTTCGACACGGTTATGCCATTGCCGTTCAGGTCCATCGAGAAGGGGGTTACGATATGCGCCTCGGTGCCATAACCAATTGTCGCGGCCAGAGGCTGACCGGCCAGCATATGAGCGCCGTCCAACTGCCCGTCGATCACGCCATCCAGCAGAACCTTCCAGTTGGCCTGAGCTTCCAGCGTGACGAACAGGCCTTCGTCCAGGAAGTAGCCATTCTCATAAGCAACGGCCAAAGGGGCCATGTCGGTCAGTTTGATAAAGCCGAAAGTCAGTTCGTCTTTTTCCAGTTCCAGCGTCTCGGCCAGGGCCGGGCTGGTCAGGGCGGTGGTGGCGACAAGGCCTGCAAGGAATTTCTTCATGTGGGTCTGTCCCTTTTCTTGGTTCCGGACGATCCGGAAAGGTGAAAAACAAAAAGCCGCTGCACGCTCTGACCGGGAGGAGGAGGCCAGAGAGTGAGCGGCTTTGCTCAGTCGGTCCCAAACTTTGGGATTATTTCTATCGACACACGCCATTGCGTGCCGTTGAAGTCAGATTCGAAGAAGTTTGGTCAGCGTTCAAGCGTTTTTGCTGCGATGCGGCATGATTTTCTGCAATTGCGCTGTATGCAGCAGGGTGGTGCCTAATTTTTAGGCGTCAATTATCCTGGGGGTCAAAAATGCGTCCATCCAGAAATGCATCCCGTTTCAGCGACATCTGCCCATTATGTGAGGCAACCGGGGTGGTTTCCCGAATCGCGCCTTCGAGTTTTTCCGACGCGCCGGGTAGGTCGGCACCCAACCCGGCCATCTGGTCGCGATAGATATCACTGCGGAATACGCTGCCTGCCTGCGCCAGCGCCATGTGCGGGTCCAGATTATACCGCTCAGCCAGCCGATGGGCGATCCATTTGGCCTGGCTGCGCCAAGGAAAGTTCGCGGCGCCGTCATGGAATTCGAGGAATCCCGGCACCTGACGCTGTTCAGCCTGACCTGAGATGGTAAACCGACCCGACAGAGCGCGGTCGATCAGTTCCGAAGGCAGGTCCAGATAGGTTTTGCGCGCCAAAATCTCGGCGGCAGCAGTTTGACTGCCGGGTTGGCCCAGCCAGCGCCCGGCGCGCCAGACTGCCCGCATTAGCTTGCCCAGCAGGTGCGGCTCGGTGTCGGCCCATTCAGTACGCACGGCCAGAACCTTTTCCGGCGCAAAGGCCCAGATCGCCTGACCGGGCAGCAACAGCGCTCCGGCCCCGGATTCCACAGCGACCGATCCCCAAGGCTCGCCCACGCAGAACGCATCCACATCGCCCTCGGCCAGCGCCTGCGCCATCAGCGGGGGTGGGATCGTGCGGACTTCAATGCCGATGCGTGAAAGCTCAGTGGCCTCAAGCCAGCATTGGAGCAGTTCCATATGCAGCGAGAACGGGAAAGGGACGCCGAACACCAATGGCCGCTCGGCAACAGCAGCCAGCGCTTTGGCAGCCAGAAACGGATCGCGGAAGTCGAACTCGTAGCCGGTCTCCCGCAGGCGGGTTTCCAGCGCATGACTGATGCCGATCACGTCGCCATTCACCGATAGTACGGAAACGGCAGACAAGGGTTGTGTGACACCGCCCAGTCCTAAAGCCATCGCCACCGGCACCGGAGCCAACAGGTGCGCGGCGTCCACGCGACCAAATGCCAGCATATCCCGCACAGATGACCAGGACGGAGCAGCAATCAGGTCCAGTTCGACACCTTCGGCGCGGGCGAGGCCCATCTCATGCGCCACGATCAAAGGGGCGGCATCGACCAAAGGCACATAGGCGACGGGCAGGGTGACCGCATTCATGACAGTAACCCCGACGCGGTGACCAACGCCTCGGCGACATCGGCGACTCGGCGGCCCTGATCCATGGCGGCTTTGCGCAGCAGGGCATAGGCCTCTTCTTCCTCGACACCGCGCGCCTTCATCAGTAAGCCCTTGGCGCGGTCGATCACCTTGCGTTCTTCGAGTGCCCGCTTAGTTTCGGCCAATTCGCGGCGCATCTGGCGGGCGATCTGGAACCGGGCAATGGCGGCATCCAGGACCGGTTTCAGCCGGTCGGGCTGCATGCCATCGACCACATAGGCCGACAAGCCCGCCTCGATGGCGGTCGAGGCTAAATCTCCGGCCGCGCCCGAGACGAACATCGCGACCGGGCGCTCCAACGGACCCGAGGCCAGCGTCAATTCCTCCAGCATGTCGCGGGTCGGGTTATCGATATCGATCAGCACCACGTCCGGCACCAGCGCGGCGATCTTGCGGGCGAGGCTTGAGGCATTGCCGATCACATGGACATCGTAGGACCCCGACGCTTTTAAAGCGTCCACGATGGCGATAGCGCGCTCTCGGTCTTCTTCAACTACGACAATGGTCAGGGTGTCAGGCATGGCACCTTTTCACCGCCTCATATCCCAAGCTCAAGTGATTGGGCCCTAATCTATCCGGGGTTCGAAGGGTGGTGCTTAAAAAATAGTCAAACGCGATGTGGAAGGCGTCAGGATTCCGTGAATCTTTCGCCTATCGGAAACTTGTGACCGCAAATGGTGCGGCTTGAGATGTCGTTTTTCGGAATCAAAGCGTCTTTTCTGCTTGCTGATGCTGCAAGCGCACCATAGCTCTGTCCGTGGGACACCCCTCCCCAACGAGGGGCGTGTATCTGGAAGGGTAATACACATGACTATCGAACAACCGGCGACGCGGCCGGCGAATCCGCGTTTTTCCTCGGGCCCCTGCGCCAAACCCCCCACATTTGATCTGAGCAAACTGGCCGATGCTGCGCTGGGCCGGTCGCACCGCGCCGCCGTTGGCAAGGACAAGCTGAAAGCGGCCATCGAAGGCACGCGGGAAGTGCTGGGCATTCCTGCGGACTACAAGATTGGCATCGTTCCCGCCTCGGATACCGGCGCGGTCGAAATAGCGTTGTGGTCGCTGCTGGGTGAGCGCAAGGTGGAGATGCTGGCCTGGGAAAGCTTTGGTTCCGGCTGGGTCACCGACGTGGTTAAGCAGTTGAAGATCGATGCCGAGGTGAAAACGGCGGATTACGGGCAGATCGTGGATCTGGCTTCGGTCGATTTCGCCAATGACGTGGTGTTTACGTGGAACGGAACCACCTCGGGTGTGCGAGTTCCCAATGGCGATTGGATCGCGGACGACCGTCAGGGCCTGACGATTTGTGATGCGACCTCGGCGGCCTTTGCAATGGATCTGCCTTGGGACAAGCTGGATGTGACCACCTTCAGCTGGCAGAAAGTGCTGGGTGGTGAGGCGGCGCACGGGATGCTAATCTTGTCACCCCGCGCGGTCGAACGGCTGGAAAGCTACACCCCCGCATGGCCGCTGCCGAAGATTTTCCGTCTGACCAAGGGCGGCAAGCTGATCGAGGGCATCTTCACTGGCGCAACGATCAACACACCGTCGATGCTGGCGGTCGAGGACTACCTTTTCGCGCTGGACTGGGCGCGCTCGGTCGGTGGCTTGCAAGGGCTGATCGCCCGCGCAGACGCTAATGCTGGCGCGGTGCATGCGTTCTGTGATCAGAATGATTGGATCGCCAATCTGGCTGAAGACGCGGCAACGCAGTCGAACACGTCTGTTTGCCTGAAATTTACTGACGCACGCATTCAGGACGGCGCAGTATTCGCCAAGGCCGTGGCCAAGCGGCTGGAGGCCGAGAATATCGCGCTGGATATCGGCGCCTATCGCGATGCGCCTGCGGGCCTGCGCATCTGGTGCGGCGGCACGGTCGAGACCTCAGATATCGAGGCGATGCTGCCCTGGCTGGCATGGGCCTTTGAGGCCGAGATCGCGGCGCAAACAGAAGCCGCCTGAGTATTTCCACCGGGCCGCAACCGGCCCGGAGATTCCATACAATTCAAGGACCAGAGATATGGCTCCCAAAGTACTCGTATCTGACAAACTCAGCGAAACCGCAGTGCAGATCTTCCGTGACCGTGGCATCGACGTGGATTTCATGCCCGATCTGGGCAAGGACAAAGACAAGCTGGCCGAAGTGATCGGTCAATATGATGGCCTCGCCATCCGCTCGGCTACCAAGGTCACGCCGACCCTGCTGGAAAAGGCCGACAACCTGAAAGTCATCGGCCGCGCCGGCATCGGTACCGACAATGTCGATAAAGAGGCGGCTTCAAAGAAGGGCGTGATCGTGATGAACACGCCCTTTGGCAACATGATCACCACCGCCGAGCACGCGATTGCGATGATGTTCGCCGTGGCGCGGCAAATCCCCGAGGCCAGCACCTCGACCCATGCGGGCAAGTGGGAAAAGTCCAAGTTCATGGGGATCGAGCTGACCAACAAGACCCTCGGTGTCATTGGCGCTGGGAACATTGGTGGTATCGTCTGCGAACGTGCGCTGGGCCTGAAGATGAAGGTTGTTGCCTACGATCCCTATCTGGGTGAAGAGAAAGCCGCCAAGATGGGCGTCGAAAAGGTCGAGCTGGACGAGTTGCTGGCCCGCGCCGATTTCATCACCCTGCACGTGCCGCTGACCGATCAGACCCGCAATATCCTGAGCCGCGAGAACCTCGCCAAAACCAAGCCGGGCGTGCGCATCATCAACTGCGCCCGTGGTGGTCTGGTCGACGAAGGGGCACTGGCCGAGATGCTGACCTCTGGTCACGTCGCGGGGGCCGCTTTTGACGTGTTCAGCGAGGAGCCCGCCAAAGAAAACGCGCTGTTCAACATGCCCAACGTGGTCTGCACGCCGCATTTGGGCGCGGCCACGACTGAGGCGCAGGAAAACGTGGCGCTGCAGGTGGCCGAGCAGATCTCGAACTATCTGTTGACCGGTGCTGTCGAGAATGCGCTGAATATGCCTAGCGTCACCGCCGAAGAGGCCAAGGTCATGGGGCCGTGGATCAAACTGGCCAGCCATCTGGGCAGCTTCATTGGTCAGATGACGGATGAGCCGATCAAGGCGATCAACATCCTCTATGACGGTGTCGCGTCGGAAATGAACCTCGCCGCCCTGAACTGCTCGGTCGTTGCTGGGATCATGAAAAAATTCAATCCCGAGGTGAACATGGTCTCGGCCCCCGTAGTGGCCAAAGAACGTGGTATCCAGCTTTCGACCACCAATCAGGACAAGTCCGGTGCGTTTGAAGGCTATATCAAAGTGACCGTGGTGACCGAAAAGCGAGAACGCTCGATCGGGGGCACTGTGTTCAGTGACGGCAAGCCGCGCTTTATCCAGATCAAAGGGATCAACATCGACGCAGAGGTTGGGGCGCACATGCTCTACACCACCAACGAAGACGTGCCGGGCATCATCGGAACGCTGGGTCAAACCATGGGCGCGCACGACGTTAACATCGCCAACTTCACCCTAGGTCGATCCGAAGCGGGTGGCGAGGCGATTGCACTGCTTTATGTCGACGAGCCGGTTCCGGCCGAGGCGCGTGCCAAACTGGCTGAAACGGGCTTGTTCACTCAGATCAAGCCGCTGGAATTCGATGTCGCCTGAAGCTTGGCGCTAAATCTGTGACCTATTCGATGCCCGCACCGACAAAAGTGCGGGCATTGTCTTTTTTCAGAGGCTCGGCTGGGGCACAAGCAAGCCATTCTTATTGCTTGAGGGTGTTTGATGACGAACCCAATCTATGCCGTCGGCGATGTCCACGGGCAACTTGAAATGCTGGTGAACGCTTTGCGGCTGATTGAACAGGATGGTGGCCCAGATGCACGGGTTGTGTTTCTTGGGGACTATGTGGACCGGGGGCCGGACAGTCGCGGTGTTCTGGATCTGCTGATCGAAGGGCAACGCGACGGTCGAAACTGGGTCATGGTCAAGGGTAACCACGACCGTATGATGGCTCGGTTCGTGCAGGAGTGCGAGATTGCGGACAAAAGCCTGCCGATCACGCTGAACTGGCTGGATCCGCGGCTGGGCGGTCGGGAAACGCTGGCCTCCTATGGTGTCGCGGTCACGGACAATGACCGCATCTATCAGGTGCACGAGCGGGCCTGCGCGGCGGTTCCGCCTGCACATATCGACTTTATCAACGCGTTGCCGACGTACCATCAGGAGGACAAGTTGTTATTCGTCCACGCAGGCATTCGCCCCGGCCTTTCGTTGGCGCAGCAATCAGAGGATGATCTGGTCTGGATACGGCACGAGTTTCTGCGGTATTCCAGCCAGTACCCTTGGCTGATCGTGCATGGACACACGCCGGTCGAGCGGGCGGAGCACTGCGGCAATCGGGTCAATCTGGATGCGGGTGCGGGTTACGGTCGCCCCTTGGCCACCGCCGTATTCGAGGACCGCAATTGTTGCTTGCTGACCGATGCCGGACGGGTGCCGCTGACCCCTAATCCACGGTGAACAGATCTTTGTAGGTCTCACGCAAGGCGTTTTTCTGGACTTTGCCCATCGTGTTTCGAGGCAGTTCTTCCAAAACGATCAGCTTGCGCGGATGTTTGAACCGGGCAAGTGAACTTTGAACATTGGCCAGAATCGCTTCTAGATCCGGTGTCTGGCCCGGTTCGGCGACCAGAATACCCAGCACGGTTTCGCCGAAATCCGGGTGAGGTACACCGATCACGGCGCTTTCCAAGACGCCGGGCTGATCATCCAGCATCAGTTCGACCTCTTTGGGGTAAATGTTGTAGCCGCCCGATATGATCAGGTCTTTGCCGCGCCCGACGATGTGAACATAGCCGTCCTCATCTACGCGCCCCAGATCGCCGGTGATGAAAAAACCGTCCTCGCGCAATTCAGCGGCGGTTTTCTCGGGCATTTGCCAGTAGCCGCTGAACACATTCGGGCCGCGGACCTCGATCATGCCGATTTCGCCTTGTGGCAGCAGCGCACCGGTTTCAGGATCGGTCACATTCACCTCGACCTCTGGCAGAGGGAAGCCGACGGTTCCCGCGCGGCGTTCGCCGTCATAAGGGTTCGAGGTGTTCATGTTGGTTTCGGTCATACCGTAGCGTTCGAGGATACGGTGTCCCGTGCGCTCCTGAAATCGTTCATGGGTTTCCGCCAGCAACGGGGCCGACCCCGAGATGAACACCCGCATATGTCTCGCTAGATCATTGGTGAAACGCTCATCGCTCAGCAACCGAGTATAGAAGGTCGGCACTCCCATCATTGAGGTCGCTTGCGGCATAAGGCGCAGCATGTCCTCAAGATCGAATTTCGGCAGGAAGATCATCGAACCGCCCGAAGCCAGCACCACATTCGTCGCTACGAACAGCCCGTGGGTGTGAAAGATCGGCAGCGCGTGCAGCAGCACGTCATCGCGTGTGAACCGCCATTCCTTCACCAGCATCTCGGCGTTTGATAGCAGGTTGGCCTGGGTCAGCATCGCGCCCTTCGATCGCCCCGTGGTGCCAGAGGTATAGAGGAAGGCGGCCAGATCATCCTCGGTTCGCTTCACCGGTTCAAACGCGGGCAACATCCCCATCGCCCGCCGCGTCAGACTGCCCGAGCCATCGGCGTTCAGCGTCTCTAACCGGGCGCTTTGGGCGGCGGCGATAGGGGCCAACCCTTCGGCTTTTGCATCGTCGCACACGACCAGCTTCGCGCCGCTGTTCTCAATGAAGTATTGCAGTTCGGCTGTGGTGTAGCCCGTGTTCAGTGGCAAAAAGATCAACCCGGTCTGCACGCAGGCGGCATAGAGTGCCAGTGCCTCAGGAGACTTTTCGACCTGCACGGCTACCCGCTCGCCGGGTTCCAGTTCGAATCCGGTCAAGGCATTGGCAAATTGGGCGGCCAGATCCAGAAAGGCGGCATGGGTCAGGGTCTGACCATCGGGCAAATGCAAGAAAGGTGTGTCCTTGCCCGCGTGAATGCCAAACAGTCGGTCATAAAGCGGGTTGCCCATATCGTCCTTCCCCTGCGCCTGCTCAATCGGGATTGAATCTGTATCGGATTGTGCAGGGGGTAAAGCAGAAAGGGGGAAGTTATCAGAATTGCGTGGTCATGCGGTACCCGGCTGCGAAGAACATCTTGGCAAAGGTCACCGGTTGCCCCTGAAGCCAAGTGATCCGCTCTCCGGTAAAGACCGGTTCGCCTTCGGGTACGTCCAGAAACGCGGCGACCGTTGCGTCGGCGCGGCTGGCCAGAAAACTCAGTTCAACATTGGTGAAGGGCACGGTCTGGATCAGCCATTCATTCGGTCCGATGTCCGAAAAATCCGCCTGCCCTACCTGCGGTACCGAGGCGGTGACAATCCAACGATCTTCATATTGAAACGGAGTGTTGCCATTGAAATGCATGCAACGCACATGCATTACGCGTTGCCCCGGCGCCAAGGCCAGACGGGCGCTCAGCCATTCAGGTGCAGTCTCGGATAAAGAAGATACCAGCGCATAGCGGTAAGTACCGCCCATCGCTTCGACTTCATCTCGGACCATGGGGATGGTGAAGCGGGCCTGCCGTTGCGGCGCGCTCAGCACGCGGGTTCCTGCCTTGCGGCGGCGCTCCAGATACCCCTCATCCGCCAACTCGCGCAGAGCCCGGTTCACGGTGGTACGGGTGCAGGAGAACTCAACGGCAAGCTCCTGTTCATTGGGCAGCAGCGAGTCAGGTTGCAATTCGCCTGACCGAATGCGCGCCAGAACGGTTTGCTTGATGTCTTTGTAACTGGTGGTGTCGCTGGATTGGGGCATGCTGCGCGTACCTTTAGACCGAGGCCAACAGGCCCGCAATCGCGGATCTATAGGCGGGTATAATCTGGTCGCGCGCGACGTGGCGGCCCTGTTTCACCATATGGCGCCCGGCAGACCACAGATCGGTGACAAGACCATCGGGGGCTGCAAAGCACAGCCCGTCGAGCAGTTGATCGTCCGTCAGAGCGCAGAGCGTTGGGTGCTCTCGGTCGATGGCGACCAGATCAGCCAGTTTGCCCACGGCGATCTCGCCCGCGTCACGGCCAATAGCCTGCGCTCCACCCAGCGCCGCATTGGTGTAAATTGCATTACCGACAGAGCCTTCGCCCTTGACCAGAACTGCGCGCTGATGGTCGCGCAAACGTTGGGAGTATTCCAGGGTTCTGAGTTCCTCTGGCAAAGAAATCCTAATATTAGAGTCTGATCCAACCCCAAATCGTCCATTTTCAGCAATGTAGGTGGCGCCATTGAAGATACCGTCGCCCAGATTTGCCTCGGTGATCGGACACAGCCCAGCTACCGCCCCAGACCGGGCCAATGCGCGGGTTTCAGCGTCGGTCATATGAGTGGCGTGGATCAGGCACCACCTTGCGTCAACTTCGGCGTTGTCCAACAACCAGGCCACTGGGCGTTGTCCCAGCGCCGTTTGTACGTCGGCGACTTCCTGTAGTTGTTCCGCAATGTGGATATGAACCGGGCCATCAGGTGTGGCTCGCAGGACCTTGGACAGATCGGTGGGAGAGGTCGCGCGTAGGGAATGTGGCGCAATCCCCAAATTAGAGTCGATATCTGGCAAAGTAGCGCGGCATTCCTCTACCAATCTCAAGAATCGATCTACGTCGTTGCCAAACCTTAACTGCCCGCCCGACAGCTTTTCCTGCGCCACGCCGCCATAGGTGTAGAGCACCGGCAGATGGGTCAGGCCGATTCCTGTTTGGTGTGCTGCGCTACAGATGCGTTGGCTCAATTCCGACAGCTGATCATAGGGCGCGCCGCCGGGTTGGTGGTGGACGTAGTGGAACTCACCGACCGAGGCATAGCCAGCCTCCTGCATTTCCATGAAGACCAGGGCGGCGATGGCTTCGATCTGCTCAGGCGTCAGGCGATCCAAAAAGCTATACATCAGATTGCGCCATGTCCAGAAGCTCTCGCGTCCAGCCATTCGGGTTTCGGTCATACCCGCCATGGCCCGCTGAAAGGCGTGACTGTGGAGGTTCCCCAATGCAGGCAAAAGCACGTCCACCTGTGTGTCATCAGGTGTTGCCTTTGCTTGTGCCTGAATCTGGCTGATGCGTCCGTGAACGGTTTCGATCCGAACATCATGAACCCAATCAGAGCCTAATAAGGCTGTTTTGGCGTGAATTGGCATCCCACTTCCATAATGTGTAGACTTTATTGCTTTTCACATATACGAAAAAATCAAACAAGAGGGGAGCCGAAAAGAATCGCCATGACCAAAAAAACGGTCTTACTCAGCGCCGCTATGGCCACGATGGCCGATGGGGACACGCCATACGGGATGTGCCGGGATGCAGCGATCGCCGTAAAAGGGGCAGAGATTGTATGGGTCGGGAAGCATCAGGATCTGCCATCCGATTTTGCCGACTGGCCGGTCGAGGACTTTGGTAATCTTCTGATCACTCCGGGCCTCATCGATGCGCATACCCATGTGGTGTTCGGAGGCAATCGCGCAACAGAGTTCGAAATGCGTCTGAACGGAGCCTCCTACGAAGAGATTGCTCGAGCTGGTGGAGGTATTCTGTCGACGGTAAATGCCACGCGATCAGCCAGCGAAGAGGCATTGCTTGCCGACGCGCTGACCCGAGTTGATGCTTTGATCGCCGAGGGCGTTTGCACCATCGAGGTCAAGTCTGGCTATGGTCTGGACACCGAGGCTGAGCTGAAGATGCTGCGCGTTGCGCGCCGGATTGGGAAGGTGCGCCCCGTACGAGTTAAAACCACTTTTCTGGGCGCACATGCAGTACCGCCGGAATATGCCGGCCGGGCGGATGACTATATCCGCGAAGTCTGCATTCCAACCCTGCGCGCAGCCCATGACGAGGGTCTGGTGGATGCAGTCGATGGGTTCTGTGAGGGCATTGCCTTCACCCCTGCTCAGATCGCGCAGGTTTTTGATGTGGCGCAGGAACTGGGCTTGCCGGTGAAGCTTCATGCCGAGCAATTGTCCAATCTGGGCGGTGCGCAACTGGCGGCTTCCTACGGCGCGATGTCTGCCGATCACATTGAGTATCTGGACGCGGCAGGCGTGTTATCCATGGCTAAGGCAGGCACAAGCGCGGTCTTGCTGCCCGGCGCTTTCTATACGTTGCGGGAAACGCAGGTGCCGCCCGTTGATCTGCTGCGCCAGCATCAGGTGCAGATGGTTCTGGCAACAGACTGCAATCCCGGCTCCTCGCCGCTGTCATCGTTGTTGCTGACGATGAATATGGGGTGCACCCTGTTTCGCATGACGCCCGAAGAGGCGCTGGCCGGGGTCACTCGCAATGCGGCGCGCGCCCTTGGCCTCAGCGAAGTGGGCACCATCGCGCCGGGGCGGCGCGCCGACCTGGCGATCTGGGACGTCGCGCACCCGGCCGAGCTGTCTTATCGCGTCGGGTTCAACCCTCTGCACAAACGTCTTTTCGGAGGGGTGGAATGACATCTCTGTCTTTGAAACCCGGTCAGGTTCCTCTGTCACAACTGGCCAAGATTTATTGGGATCAACCAGCGGTCACGCTGGACCCTGCCTGCCGACCCGCGGTCGAGGCGGCAGCGCAGCGTATCCACGCGGCGGCCCAGGGCGCTGATCCCGTCTATGGCGTCAATACCGGGTTCGGCAAACTGGCGAGCCACAAGATTGCGCCCGAGGACACTTCGACGCTGCAGCGCAATCTGATCCTCAGTCATTGTTGCGGTGTCGGGCCTGCCATTCCACGGCGTCTGACCCGGTTGATGATGACGCTGAAGCTGTTGTCGTTTGGCCGTGGCGCTTCGGGTGTTCGTTGGGAGCTGATCGAACTGCTGCAACAGATGTTGGCCCGAGGTGTCACCCCGGTAATTCCTGCACAGGGGTCCGTCGGAGCGTCGGGGGATCTTGCTCCGCTGGCTCATATGACCGCCGTCATCATTGGCGCAGGTGAGGCCGAGGTGAACGGTGACATCCTGCCCGGAGATCAAGCGCTGAAATCAGCAGGATTAGAGCCTATTCAGCTGGGACCAAAGGAAGGGCTGGCCTTTATCAACGGAACTCAGTTTTCAACCGCGTTTGCGCTGGCCGGCCTGTTCGAAGCCTGGTGCGCGGCGCAAAGCGCGTTGGTGATCTCGGCCGTGTCGACCGATGCGATCATGGGGTCCACCGCGCCATTGCGGTCGGAAATACATACGTTGCGTGGTCATCGCGGCCAGACTGAAGCCGCCAGCGCAATGCGCGCGGTGTTGGCTGGATCAGAAATCCGGGAAAGCCATCGTGAGGGCGACACGCGCGTGCAGGATCCGTATTGCATTCGATGTCAGCCGCAGGTCACCGGCGCCGCAATGGATGTTATGCGTCAGGCTGCCGCCACGCTGGAAATCGAGGCCAACGCGGCCACCGACAACCCCTTGGTTCTGGAGGACGGGATTGTCTCGGGCGGGAACTTCCATGCCGAACCGGTGGGTTTTGCCGCTGACATGATCGCACTGGCGCTGTCCGAGATTGGTGCGATCGCCCAACGCCGTATCGCCCTGATGGTAGACCCGGCACTGAGCTTTGATCTGCCGCCGTTCCTGACCCCTGATCCGGGGTTAAACTCTGGCCTGATGATTGCCGAAGTCACCACCGCCGCGCTGATGAGCGAGAATAAACACCTCGCCAACCCTTGCGTGACCGACAGCACGCCAACTTCGGCCAATCAGGAGGATCACGTCTCGATGGCTGCACATGGCGCGCGACGTTTGACACGTATGGTCGAGAACCTGACATACATTCTGGGCGTGGAGTTGCTCTGCGCGGCGCAAGGGGTAGAGTTCCGTGCACCGCTGGCAACCAGTGGCCCGTTGCAGCAAGTCATAGCCCGTTTGCGGGCCGACGTCCCAACCCTGGCCGAAGATCGCTATCTGGCACCAGAGCTGGAGACCGCGAAACAACTCGTGGCCGACGCAACGATCCTGCATGCCGTGGGCATGCCTTTGCCGGAGCTGGCGTGATGCAGGTGGTCAGCGTAAATCGTGGGGATGGTCCTATCGTGTTGGGGCAGCCCCACGGAGGAACGTTCGTTCCGGATGACATCGTGGATCGTCTCAATGACGCCGGTCGCGCGTTGGCGGATACGGATTGGCACATAAATAGGCTCTATGAGTGCCTTTTAGGCAATGCGACGGTGGTACAGTCTCATATCCACCGCTATGTGATCGACGCCAATCGCGATCCCGAAGGCGTCTCGCTCTATCCGGGTCAGAACACTACGACACTGGTGCCGCTGACCGATTTTGACGGACAAGCGATATGGACAGACGGCCAAGCGCCGTCCGCGGACGAAATCGAGCATCGGCGTCTGACCTACCACGCGCCTTACCACGCCGCGCTGGCCGAGGAGGTTCAGCGTGTGCGTGATCGTCTTGGAGTGGCGGTCCTGTTCGATTGCCACTCAATCCGCAGTCAAATTCCGTTTCTGTTCGAGGGGATTCTTCCCGATATGAACATTGGGACGGATGTCGGCATAACTTGCGCGCCAGAAATAGAGTCTATTACAAATGAATTTGCCGCATCCTCTCCTTATAGCACCGTTCTGAACGGCCGTTTTCGGGGCGGTTGGACCACCCGCCACTACGGCCGTCCAGCCGACGGGGTGCACGCCATTCAGATGGAGTTGGCCCAGTCCACCTATCTGACCGCCGAAGCCGCCCCGTGGAGCTATGACCCCGCAAAAGCCGACAGTCTGCGCCGCTGGCTGCGCGACATTCTGGATGCCATCCAAGACACCGCATTGGAGCTTACGTCATGACCGATCCTCGCAAGAACACCCGTGATATCTACCCACCGACCGGCCCAGAGTTGAACGCCAAAAGCTGGGTGACCGAGGCTCCGCTGCGGATGCTGATGAACAACCTGCACCCCGATGTGGCCGAAAACCCGCATGAACTGGTGGTCTATGGCGGCATCGGCCGCGCTGCTCGGACGTGGAAGGACTTCGACACTATTGTTGCCGGTTTGAAGGATTTGGAAGAGGACGAGACGCTGATTGTTCAGTCCGGAAAGCCTGTTGCGATCATCCGGACGCACAAAGACGCGCCACGGGTGCTGATCGCCAATTCGAACATCGTTCCGCATTGGGCGACCTGGGATCATTTCAACGAGCTCGATAAAAAGGGCCTGATGATGTACGGCCAGATGACTGCTGGCTCGTGGATTTATATCGGCACGCAAGGCATCGTTCAGGGCACCTATGAGACTTTTGCCGAGGCCGGACGTCAGCACTATGACGGCGATCTGACCGGCAAATGGATCCTGACCGGGGGCTTGGGCGGCATGGGTGGCGCGCAGCCGCTGGCAGCCGTCTTTGCCGGAGCCTGTTGTCTGGCAGTCGAATGCAACCCGGACAGCATCGATTTTCGCTTGCGCACCAAATACCTCGACGAAAAAGCCGAAACGCTGGACGAAGCGCTGGAGATGATCGACCGATGGACAAAAGCGGGCGAGGCGAAATCGGTGGGTCTGCTGGGAAATGCCGCTGAGATTTTCCCAGAGATTTACCGTCGCATGGCTGACGGTGGCATGCGTCCCGATATCGTCACCGACCAAACCAGTGCGCATGATCCGATCAACGGCTATCTGCCGTTGGGCTGGACGATGGCACAGTGGCGGGATAAGCGCGAAACAGACCCTAAAGCAGTGGAGAAGGCCGCACGTGCCTCGATGAAACAGCATGTGGCCGCGATGGTAGATTTCTGGAATGCTGGTGTACCGACGCTGGATTACGGCAACAACATCCGGCAGGTGGCGCAGGACGAGGGCTTGGAGAACGCCTTTGCCTTCCCCGGTTTCGTGCCTGCCTATATCCGCCCGCTGTTCTGCAAAGGCATTGGCCCGTTCCGCTGGTGCGCCCTGTCAGGCGACCCCGAGGATATCTACAAGACCGACGCCAAAATGAAAGAGCTATTCCCCGAGAACGAACACCTGCACCGCTGGCTCGACATGGCACAGGAACGGATCGCGTTTCAGGGACTTCCCGCGCGCATTTGCTGGATCGGTCTGGGAGACCGCCACCGCGCTGGGCTGGCCTTCAATGAAATGGTGGCTAGTGGCGAGCTGAAAGCGCCGGTTGTGATCGGTCGCGACCATCTGGACTCGGGTTCGGTGGCAAGCCCCAACCGCGAGACCGAGGCGATGCTGGACGGCTCAGACGCGGTTTCGGACTGGCCTTTGCTAAACGCGCTGATCAACACGGCGAGCGGCGCAACGTGGGTGTCACTGCACCATGGCGGCGGTGTCGGAATGGGCTTCAGTCAACATGCGGGCGTCGTGATCTGTGCCGATGGCACCGAGGATGCCGCGCGGCGGTTGGAGCGGGTTCTGTGGAACGACCCGGCCTCGGGCGTGTGGCGGCATGCAGATGCGGGCTATGACATCGCCAAGGATTGTGCGCGTGAACATGGGCTGCGCTTGCCGGGTATTTTGGGCTAGTTCGAAACTGTCTCTGGCGAAAATGCTGCACCTGCGATATGCGCAGGTGAGCTTGCCGGAGATCGAACATGTACGTTGCCACCCTGTTGACCAACCCCAAAGCGCCGACGCTGGAACTGTCGCTGGTCGAGTCCTTGCGGAACGCATGGGGCGGTGGTGAGATCGTTTGGCTCAGCCCGGATGAGGCAGCAGAGTTTTCCCTGACCGAGATGCCGGGCAACCAGTGGGATGTTTGGGCAGACTTGCAGCAGATGGGCGTGGATCTGATTGTCCAGCAGGCCGAGGGGCGTTGCAAAAAGATGCTGCTGGCCGATATGGACAGCACCATGATCCAGCAGGAGTGCATTGACGAACTGGCGGATGAGGCCGGCGTTGGTGATCGCGTCAAGGATATCACTGCACGTGCGATGAATGGCGACTTGGACTTCGAAGGCGCGCTGATCGAACGGGTGGGCTTGTTGAAAGATCTGGCCGAGGCGGTGATCGACAAGGTGCTTGAAGAGCGCATTACATTGATGCCCGGCGGACGTGAGCTGGTCGCGACCATGCGTATTAACGGTGGTTACGCTGCGCTGGTTTCGGGTGGTTTCACCGCATTTACCGCTAATGTGGCGCATGAGCTGGGTTTTGATGAAAACCGCGCCAATACTCTGCTGGCTGAGAATGGCAAACTGACAGGCGACGTGCAGCGACCGATATTGGGCAAGCAAGCCAAGGTGGACGCGTTAGAGCAGATCACCAAGCGGTTGGGCCTGTCCGAGGAGGATGTGATCGCCGTCGGCGACGGGGCCAATGATCTGGGAATGCTGGGACGGGCCGGTACCGGGGTGGCGTTGCACGCCAAGCCGTTGGTCGCGGCGCAATGCGATATTAGAATCAACTTTGGGGATTTGACGGCACTGTTGTATCTGCAAGGATATGCGCGCACGGCCTTTGCTGACGTTTAATCGGAAGGGTCTTCCTTTTATTTAACAAAAATGTTAAACAGTGGTCATGAACACGCTTCTGACCGCTTTTTCGGCATTGTCCGACGCCACCCGATTCTCGATCGTTGAGCAGTTGATGCAGGACGGTGAATTGCCGGCGGGAGACCTGATCGAAGGACGTGGCATGTCCGGGGCCGCAATCTCACGCCACCTCAAGGTGTTGCGCGAGGCCGGCCTGGTGCAACAACGGGTGCAGGGCAGCCAGCGGATGTATTCCATCCAGCCCGAGGGACTGCGGGCGATTGCCGAATGGACCATTTCGAAACGGCAATTCTGGGAAACCAGCCTCGATCGTTTGAGCGATTTGATTGAAAGGGAGAATTCATGGCCGACCTGAAATTAGAACGTGTGTTCCCTACCTCGCCTGAAAACCTTTTTGCCTGGATCAGCGATGGCGCCAAGCTGCTGCAATGGTGGGGGCCAGAAGGGATGCACGTGCCCGAACATGATCTGGATTTCTCGCGCCTTGGGCCGTGGTACTCGGTCATGGTGAATGCCGAGGGCCAGCGATTCAAAGTTTCGGGGCAGGTCACTCATGTTGATCCGCCCAACTCGGTGGGGTTCACCTGGGGCTGGCATGACGATCAGGATCAGCGCGGTGCAGAAAGCCATGTGACGCTGACCGTCGAGCCTGCGGGCGGTGGTGCGCGCTTGATTCTGGATCATCGCGAATTGGGTGATGATGAGATCGCAGCGAACCACAACCAAGGCTGGACATCGTCGCTGCGCAAGCTTGAAGCGCAATTTCAATAGGATTTCATCACGGAGGACGAGAAATGCCCCAATTTCTATTTGTCTATCATGGTGGTCACACCCCAACCGACCCCGCCGAAATCGAAGCGACCATGGCCGCTTGGGGCGCATGGTTTCAGAACATGGGCGATGCGCTGGACATCCCCGGCAATCCTGTGGGGCAGTCGTACACGGTAAGCCACAGCGGCGTTGTCGACAATGGCGGTGCAAACCCGGCTTCGGGCTTTACCGTTATCAAGGCCGACAGCATCGACGCCGCGACCGAGATGGCCAAGGGCTGCCCCATGGTCGTGAACGGCTCAGGTTCCGTTGAAGTGGCCGAGGTGCATCCGATCGAGATGTGACCCTTAGCCGGGGAAACCCGGTGCAGGGCGGATCACGCCGCATTCCAGCCCGCGGCGGCTGTATTGGATGGCGTTCATGAATGTGCGGGTGGCCGGGTGTTCGGCCTCCAGCACCCCCAAATGCACCAGAATGGCCGCGATGGCGCATTCGCTGGCGCGGGTGGTGCCATCGGTGATCTTCAGCGCCACGCCCATGCGTTTTTCGGGAATGATAGCGACAAAGACGGCCTCGGCCCCGGTCTTGATTGCGGCGCGTCCATTCATCGCCCGCATCAACTCGGTACAGGCGCGGTTCTCACCAGCCACCAATTCGGGGTGTTTCATCATTGCGGCGGTCAGCTGCGCAGCCGCGTCGCTGGCCCGGTCGGACCGGTCAGTGGCGGAGGCAAACCACGCCATCGACCGCGCCAACCCCGCCAGCGAAGTGGCAAAGTTCGGGGCCGAGCAGCCGTCAATGCCATAGGCCGGGCTGGTCTCACCTGTGGTTTCTTCTAAGGCGGACAGGCAGGCTTGTTGCACCGGGTGGTCGATTTCCAGATACTCTGGCCCGGCCCCCATATGCTGAGCCACTGTCAAGAACCCGCAATGCTTGCCCGAGCAGTTGTTGTGGATTTGGCAGGGCGTGTCATCTGCCAAGATCAGGCCATCCCGTGCCGCCATGTCCTGCGGTTCCTGCGGTCCGCAGCGCAAGTCATGTTCGGTCAGGCCCAGATGGTCCAACCATGCTGACACGCGATCGGTATGAATATGCGCGCCGTTGTGCGAGGCGCAGGCCAGAGCGAGATGCTCGCTGTTAAGCCCGTATTTCGCGGCAGCACCGGAGGTGATCAGTGGCAAGCCTTGGATCATCTTGGCCGAGGACCGGGGATAGATCACCGCATTCGGATCACCCCAGCTTTGTACGATCTGGCCGCTGTCGTCGCAGATCACCGCATGGCCCAGATGCAGGCTTTCCAGCAAAGGACCTCGCCACAATTCTGTCATTGGTACCGGCTGCGTCATCTGGCCCTCCGTCTTATGCGCAAAATTCTGCCAATCGCCCTTTCGCCTGTGGCGAAACCTGCGTTAGTGTGTGTATGTCGACAATCATCGGAATACGCAACTTACAGACGAACCGGCAGAGTTCGCAGCTATGTCCGATGGGTATGAGGTATTAGGTCGAGCTAGGAGGCTGGACAGATGGGATCGAATCTCGTCCGCGTAATCGCGGGCCTGTGCGTGGCAGGGATGGCCACAACTGCAACCGCCCAGCAGGCGACCAGCACCAATCGCGTGGCAGCCAAGACGGATTGGAGCGTTTTCGTCGAAGACGACCCCACCGAATGCTGGAGCGTTTCAGCCCCCAAGGAAACCGTGAACACCCGCGGTGGCAGGGTGGTTTCAGTACGCCGCAGCGACATCCTGCTGTTTGTGTTCTATCGCCCGAACGCTGAGGTCAAAGGTCAGGTGACCTTTACCGGCGGCTATCCTTTTGCAGCCGGATCGACCGTCAATCTTGAGATCGACGGGACCGAGTTCGAACTGATTACCGAAGGCGAATGGGCCTGGCCCGCAACCGAAGGCGAAGACCTGAAGGTGGTCGCTGCGATGAAACGGGGCACCGAGGCCGTGCTGACCGCCCGGTCCGAGCGCGGGACGCAAACCAAGGACACCTTCTCGCTGTTGGGCTTTACAGCCGCGATCGAAGACGCAGAGAAACGCTGTACGAACTGATCTTCATCAGCAGACATGTGAGACCCCGCCCTTTGGCGGGGTTTTTTTTATGGAAGTGCCAAAACGCCGGGTTTACGCAACGTCTGTCCGTAAATTTGATCGGCATCAAAGCGAGTCGCTGAAATTTCTGAACTAATTAGTTCAGCAGAATGGAAGGAGCTTGCGAATGCTGAATAAGTCCTTTGTCGCGTTCATGATGACGGCTGCCCTGTTGTTGAGCGCTTGTGAAAAAGACGTCGAAACTTACCCTGTGTCCGGTGAACAGTGCGGGCCGGAAGATCCGGTAAAAACCCTGGATGCCGCAGACTGCAATATCCTGCCTGCGGGCGTGTGACGAGACTAACTAAAAGACGCTGATGTCGGCCGTATCTGCGTTGGAGGTGCGGCCGATCTGCATTTGGGGTCTCAGTCTACGCGTGCTACTGTCATCCGATAGGACGTCTCTGACGGGAACGGATATGCGGTACGTATTGATCACACTGTTGTTTTCCTCCGCGGCATTGGCGGACCCCACGCTGGAATGTGCAGACGCAAGCTCTCAGGTGGAAATCGGGGCCTGCGTTGGCGAAATGGAGGATCGAGTCAATCTGGCATTGGAGGCGAGCTACAGTTTTGCCATGCAGGCGGCCAAAGAGTTGGACGATGTCACGGAGCGCGTTGTTGCCCAACCCGCGTTGGAAGCCTCGCAAAATGCTTGGATTGGTTACCGGGATGCGCAGTGCGAGGCCATAGGGGCCTCGTACGGTGGAGGGTCTGGAACTGGTATCGCAATCACCGCGTGCCGGGTCGATTTGGGCCGCGCGCGTGTAGATGAACTGCTACGCTTTGCGAATTGATTGATACGATTCCTTTTGATCTTTGCGCATGTTCCTATATAGAGGCGCATCCCAAGCCAGAATCCGTTGAGATAGCCACATGTCGCCCAAAGCGCCGATCACTCAAGACGTCATGACCATCCCCCGCAAATTGCCCGAGGGGAAGATTAACCTTGTCGGCCTCACCCGCGATCAGTTGCGCGAGGTGTTGATCGAGAATGGCACGCCGGAAAAGCAGGCCAAGATGCGCACCGGGCAGATCTGGCAATGGATCTATCAGTGGGGGGTGCGTGACTTTGCCGAAATGACAAATCTCGCCAAAGCCTATCGTGCGCAATTGGCTGAGCGTTTCGTGATCGAAATTCCTGAAGTGGTGACGCGTCAGGTCTCCGAGGATGGCACCCGCAAATATCTGTGTCGTATCGCTGGCGGGCATGAGGTCGAGGTGGTCTATATCCCCGAGGAAGATCGCGGCACGCTGTGTATCTCGTCTCAGGTGGGCTGTACGCTGACCTGTTCCTTCTGCCATACCGGCACGCAGAAACTGGTTCGCAACCTGACGGCGGCGGAAATCGTCGGTCAGGTGATGATGGCGCGCGACGATCTTGAGGAATGGCCCACGCCCGGCGCGCCCAAGGACGAAACGCGCTTGCTGTCGAACATCGTTCTGATGGGCATGGGAGAGCCGCTGTACAATTTCGACAATGTCCGCGATGCGATGAAGATCGCGATGGACCCCGAAGGGATTTCCCTGTCGCGCCGCCGGATAACCCTGTCGACCTCGGGCGTGGTGCCAGAGATTGCACGGACCGCCGAGGAAATCGGCTGCCTGCTGGCAATCTCTTTCCACGCGACGACTGACGAAACCCGCGACGTTCTGGTCCCGATCAACAAACGGTGGAACATCGAAGAACTGCTGCAGGCACTGGCCAGCTATCCCAATGCGTCGAATTCGGAACGTATTACTTTCGAGTATGTGATGCTGGATGGCGTCAATGACAGCGACGAAGACGCGCATCGTCTGATCGACCATATCAAGCGCCACAACATCCCGGCCAAGATTAACCTGATCCCGTTCAACGAATGGCCGGGCGCGCCCTACAAGCGTAGCTCGAACAACCGTATCCGGGCCTTCGCGAACATCATCTATCAGGCTGGCTATGCCTCACCGATCCGCAAAACACGGGGTGAGGATATCATGGCGGCCTGTGGTCAGCTTAAATCGGCCACGGAACGTGCCAGAAAATCGCGTAAACAGATCGAGGCTGAAGCCGGGATGCAAAGCTGAGGCGAGTTATTGTCCCCAAGTGGTCGACAATAAATAAATTCCCGCCTCGCTGTTCTTTGCATGCGAAATTTGGTATGTTTTGCGGGTCGGGGCTGGATCGGCGTACCTCACTCTTGCGCACAAAGCGGTGAAAGCCGTGGTCTGGCTGTGGCGCGTTTGTTCACGGCCACTATTTATTTCACGCATGATACGTGGCGTTCAGGCGAACCTTATAGTCTAGGTAGGCCATCCTAATGTTGTTACGATTTGCACGATTGTTTTCTATCCCTCTGGCAGCACTGGTTTATTCAGGCCTGCCCGCCCCTTATGCGGCGGCGCAATCCACCGACGAGAACGCACATATTGCCATAGAGAATCCCGCCGATCTGTCCAAGGAGGAGGCGTTGCGTATCTATAAATCCCTGCAGCGCCGCATGGCGCGGGGTTACGATGCTGCGAAGCTGGATCTGTTGATGAATTATCAGAGTTGGCCGTTGTTCAATGATGCGCCCTATATCTCGGCCACTCATGGCCAGCGCTTTGTGAACAGCTATGCCAACCGCATGGCGCATAACTATGGCACCTTGCAAGAGGGTGAGAAACTACCCGTTGGTTCAGTCCTGGCCAAGGACAGCGTCACCGTTACGGATGAGGGCAACATCCATCCCGGAGCCATGTTCGTGATGGAGAAATTGCGCGAAGGCGCCAGCCCGGACACGGCCGACTGGAGGTATATCATGGTACTGCCGGACGGGTCACTGTTTGGCGACACAACAGGATTCCGCGCGTCGGCAGTCGCCTATTGCCATGAGTGCCACGAAGCAGTCGCAGACCGGGATTATACGTTTTTCGTGCCCGAAGATTACATCGTCGGGAACTGATCCCGGTCAGGCGGTCTCATTCGGCAGCTTCAGCGCTGTGGCCTCGCAGCGGCTGAGCTGTTCGCCCTGCTTTCGTTTGGACAACACTTCGCGGGCCAGCGCGTATTTGTCGTCCTGCCAGAAGATCAGACAGCCGTTGCAGCCTTTGCCGCAGCAACCCTCGGTGCCGATCCGGTTGGTCTTGAACCGGCGTTCGTTGCCATCTTCGCCAATTTTCTCAACCAGTTCGTCGCGGCGGCGCTCGTAGGCTTTGGGGTTGTTGCGGCCCGTGGTTTCCAGCCCCTGCACAAGCTTGTCAAAGCGGATGCGGCTCCAGTGTTCTTCGGTCAGGGCGCGTTCTTTACGCAGCACGGAATAGACCGGAAACCGGGCGCGCAGGTCGTCGATGTCTTCGTGATCAAACAGGGTAAAGGGCAGGCGGATGACGGTTTTCGTGCTGCCATGCACCACATCCAGCCGCGCGCCGTCATTGGCGCGCTCGAAATCATAGACCCGCAGCAGAACCGTGTCGCGTGAGATGGGCGAGACGAAATCCAGCACGTCGCCCGGTTCCAGCTTGTTCTTCACTTCGACCAGAAATGCATCTTCGGTGACCTCGGTGACGATCCCGGCATATTCCCATTGCGCGATCGAGGCCGTGTGCTCGTAATCGTGGGAATAGTTCGTCAGGCGCCCTTCATGGAAGGCCAGTGTGTAGCCGCGGTTCCCGACGGTTTCGAGTTCACGCATATAAGGCTTCGGATCCCAGTTCTCGGGGTCCGCGTGATAGTCGTCGATGGCCATGCGATAGGCGCGGGCAACGATGGCTGCATAGTATTCCGACTTGCCGCGCCCTTCGACCTTGAGGCTGTCGACACCGATCTTCAGGTACTCATCCAGTTTCGGCATGATGCACAGATCGCGCGAGTTCAGGATATAAGAGCCGCGATCATCCTCTTCGATGGGCATCAGATCACCGGGGCGGCAGCCTTCTTCCAGCAGGAACTCGAACAGGTCGGCGTTTTCCTCGGTGATGCGGAGCTCCTCGCGGGTGCCGTCCTTGAGGCGCAGCTTCAAGCCATAGTTCCAACGGCAGGAATTTGCGCAGTTGCCCTGGTTCGCGCCACGCTCGGCCATGAAATTCGACAGCAGGCAGCGGCCTGAATAGGTCATGCACATGGCGCCGTGCACGAAAGCCTCAAGCTTGATATCGGGGCATTTCTCTCGGATCTCGACCAATTCGGGGTAGGAAACCTCGCGCGCCAGAACCACAAGTTCGGCCTCCTGATCCTGCCAGAACTTCACCGACAACCAAGAACAGATATTGGCCTGTGTCGAGATATGCAGTGGCAGTTCGGGCGCGCGCTCACGCACATATTGGAACACACCGGGGTCGGCGATGATCAGGCCGTCGGGTTTCACCTTGCGCACGGTGTCGATGTATTCGTCCAGCTTCGGGATGTCCTTGTTGTGCGAGAACAGGTTCAGCGTCAGATAGGCGCGCCGCCCATGCTGGTGGCAGAACTCGACCCCTTCGATCACCTCTTCCAGCGAAAACTCGGATTTCGTGCGCAACGACATATCCGGCGTACCCAGATACACCGCATCCGCCCCGTAAAGGATGGCGAGTTTCAGCTTGCGCAGATTGCCCGCAGGCATCAGCAGTTCGGATCTGGACTGGGTCATGGACATACCGGGTTTTGGATCAAGGGGGCCTTTTACGGCAAAGACCCTGAGTCCAAAAGCCCGTTATCTGCGACGGAAGCGCGCTGTGCCTATGACCTCGATCAGTTGTTTGCGGACGGGGTCAGGCTGCGCTTCGACCGCGTTCAAAACTTCGCGCAGTTCGGCGCGCAGCCCGTGCATCTGGTCGATCAGAGAGATCATCATCGACAGGGCATCCGGCTCCATCTCGTATTGATCATGCAGTTCGCAGGCCAGTTCCAGGCGCGCGACATCGAGGCTGTGATAGACCAGACCCTCATCGGTTTGCTCGGGGATCACGATCTCGGCGGCCAGATATTCGGTCAGCCGGGCGGAAGTCAGGCGGGTGACGGTTGCGATCAGTTGCTCTTCGGTCAGGCTCATGACGGCATTCCTTTGCGCGGATCATAGCGGTGGTTCTCTCGCCATGTCTCCATGAGTTGCTTCAGTTCATCGTCAATCTGATCTGGCATTGCGACCGTTAGCTCGATCAATTGGTCCCCCCGTTCGGTTGAGCCGCGTTTCTTGACGCCCTTGCCCCGCAGGCGGAGTGTCTTGCCGCTGCTGGTGCCCGCCGGAACGCTGACATTGACGCCACCGTCGATGGTGGGGGCGGGCACCTTGCCGCCCAAAACGGCCTCATCAATCGTGATCGGCAGGGTGATGTGAATGTCGTCGCCCTGTCGGTCAAAGACTGGGTGTTTCGCGACCGAGACCGTGACCAAGGCGTCGCCCGGCGGGCCTTCGCCAAATCCCGGATCGCCCTTGCCGCGCAGACGGATGGTCTGGCCGTCGGTGATACCAGCGGGGATTTTCACCTCGATCCGGTCGCCATCGGGCAGGGTCAGCTTCTGGCTGGCCCCGAACACCGCGTCCAGAAAGCTGATCTGAAGGCTGTAGCTGCGATTGTGCCCAGGCGCGTGGAATTCATGCGTGCGCTGGCCATACCCACCGCGCCCCCGCATGAACTCGGCAAAGATGTCCGACATATCGTCGGGGTCCGCCGCCCGTCCGCGATAAGGGTTCCCTGCGGCCTCGGCGTATTCGCGGTAATATTGCTGTTGCGGGCGTTCCTGACCCGAGGCATCAATCTCACCATTGTCGTATTGCGCCCGCTTTTCGGGGTCTTTCAACAGGTCATAGGCGGCGGCTGCGGCCTTGAACTTGGCTTCGGCCTCGGCGTCGCCGGGTTTCAGATCAGGGTGGCATTCTTTTGCGATGCGCCGATAGGCCTTTTTGATCTCGGCATCGCTGGCGTCTTTGGCGACACCAAGGGCGGCATAGGGATCGTCGCTCATCTCACCTCTCGCAGGTCGGGCTGAACAGGATGGGTTTTATCATGCGTTTTCAAGGGGCCAAAAGGAAGAGGCTTTTGAAACCGCTCGCAAATTCCCGCGAGTCTGTTAACATATGCATGTTTTCAAGTGATCGCGGACGGAGACCCCAATGACACGCAGATTGAAGTCCATTCTGGCCCTGCTCGCCGGAAATGCCATCGGATTGTTGTTAGCGGCGCTATTGCTGCCAGAATTTGCGATCCGGCCGATCTCGTTCATTGTTGTGGTGATCGTGTTCACGCTGGTTCAATGGGTCGCTGAGCCTTTGATCCTGAAATTGGGCGAGAAAAAAGCACCGGCAATCAAGGGCGGCATCGCGTTGATCGTGACTTTCGCGGGTCTGTTGGTGACTGATCTGGTCACTTCCGGGCTGACCGTTGGAGGTATTTCCAACCTGCTGGCGGCAACGCTGTTGGTTTGGCTGGGATCTTTGATCGCCAGCGTGGTGCTGCCGATCTATGTGTTCACTGAACTGCGCGAGCCAAAGAAGTAATCACAGTACGTTCAGGCTGGTCTCGATCGACTGCCACAGCTCCTCCACCGGTTCACATCCCACCGACAGGCGGATGAACGCGGGGTCGACATCGTCACCCCATCGCGCGCGGCGTTCGGCAGAGCTGTGGACGCCGCCGAAAGATGTTGCTGGGCGCAGCATTGGGCAGGAGTTGATGAAGGTTTCGGCCTTGTCCTCGGTCTCCAGCGTGATCGACAGCAGAAACCCGAACCGTGTGGTTTGAGCTTTGGCCAGCGTGTGCGACGGGTCGCCGGGTAGGCCGGGATAGCGGATGTGTTTCACCGCATGATGTTCGGCAAGCCGTTCGGCCAGCACCAGGGCCGAGGTGCACATACGGTCAAAGCGCACATCCAGCGTTTCCAACCCGCGATGCAGCAGCCACGCCTCATATGGACCGGGGATCGCGCCCGAGACGCGCCGCCAATCCTCAACCTGCTCCATAATCTGCGCGTTGCGGCTGGCGACATGGCCCATCAGCAGGTCGGAATGGCCACCCATGGCTTTGGTGTCCGAGGCCACCACGACATCGACGCCCAAATCCAGCGGGCGCTGGCCCAGAGGCGTCAGGGTCGTGTTGTCGGCAACGGTGATGCCTCCAGCCGCGCGTACGGAAGCAGCGATGGCAGGTAGGTCCATCATGTCCAACCCAGGGTTCGAAGGGCTTTCAACAAAGACCACATCGAACCCGTCAAACCCACCTTCGGTGAAGGTGGTCGTCGGGCGTTCCGTAACCGAAACACCGAGACCGGACAGAAATTGGTCAGCGAGTACGCGCGTGACGTAGTACCCATCCGACGGGATCAGCAGGCGCGACCCGGCTTTCAGGGTGGCGAACAACGCAGCCGAGATCGCTCCCATGCCTGACGGAAATATCAGGCAGGGCGCGTCTTCCAGATGAGCTAGGACGTGCTCCAGATGCTCCCATGTCGGATTGTCGACCCGGCCATAGGTCGCCAGACCTTCCGTCACCCCGGGCAGGTGGTACATGCTGCTCTGGGTCAGCGGCAGGGCCACCGGCTCACCTGCGTTCAGCGCATTGCCGCGCAAATGCAGCATCTCTCCGGTCTTGGGCGCCATGGCTTAGCGTCCCGGGATTTCGTCGCGGGGCGGGGCGGGTTCCCAGTTCTCGATAATGTCGACCGCCTCTTGCGCTGTGTCGACGAACCGGAACAGATCCAAATCCTCATCCGAGATGGTGCCCGCGTCGGCCAGAGCCTCCCAGTTGATGACCTTTTCCCAGAAAGCGCGCCCGAACAGCAGGAACGGTACGCGTTCCATCCGGCCGGTCTGGATCAGGGTTAGGGATTCGAACAGCTCGTCCATCGTGCCGAATCCACCGGGGAAGATGGTGATGGCGCGGGCGCGCATCAGGAAGTGCATCTTGCGGATGGCGAAATAGTGGAAGTTGAAGCTGAGCTCCGGTGTTACGAATTCATTCGGTGCCTGTTCATGCGGCAACACGATGTTAAGCCCGATCGAGCAGCCGCCCGCATCCTGCGCGCCGCGGTTTCCCGCTTCCATCACGCCGGGACCGCCACCGGTTACGATCACGTTTTCACGACAGCCGGTTTTGTTGGATTTCTCGGTCATCAGCCGGGCGAATTCCCGCGCTTCGTCATAATACGTTGATAGACCAGCTAGGGTTTCCGTCCGTGCGTTGTGTTTCTGCGAGGGCTCCGGGATGCGTGCGCCACCGAACATGACAATGGTCGAGGTGATCTCACGCTCGGTCATGATCATCTCGGGCTTCAGCAGTTCCAGCTGCAGGCGCACCGGGCGCAGCTCATCCCGGCACAGGAAATCGTCATCGGCAAAGGCAAGGCGATATGCGGGTGAGCGCGTCTGCGGCGTGTCCGGCACCTCACTTGCGGTCGAGCGGTCGGTCTGTGCGTCGCGGAAAGGGCTGAGGCGGTCTTCTCTCATGGGTAATCTATCCCTGCTTGCGTGTCCTTAAAACAGCTATAGGGTTCGCGGGCAGAGCGCCAGTCACGGAAGTACAAGAATGAATTGGAAGAGTGAAATATCAGCAGCCGCAGAACGGATTGCCGGGTATGCGCAGGTGACGCCAGTGATGGAGAGCACCGCCTTGGGGCTGGATTATCCGGTCGAGATGAAGCTGGAGCATCTGCAACACACAGGTAGTTTCAAGGCGCGTGGGGCGTTCAACACGCTGCTCAGTCTCAATGTGCCCAAGGCGGGTGTCGTGGCGGCGTCCGGGGGTAATCACGGTGCGGCGGCGGCATATGCGGCGCGGTCCTTGGGCTATCCGGCGAAAATCTTCGTACCGGAAATTGCGGGGCCGTCCAAAATCGCCCTGATCGAACAGACCGGTGCCAATCTGAGCGTGGTGGCTGGCGAATACGCCAACGCGCTGACCGGGGCACAGGCGCATGAAGAGGCGACCGGCGCGATGCAGATCCATGCTTATGACGCACCCGCCACCGTGGCGGGACAGGGGACCTGCTTTGCTGAGTGGGAGGCGCAGGGGCTTCAGGCAGACACGGTTCTGGTTGCCGTGGGCGGTGGCGGGCTGATCGCAGGGGCGTTGGCGTGGTTGGGTGGCACGCGCAAAGTTGTGGCGGTCGAGCCCGCAACTTCCTGCGCGCTGAACGCGGCCCTGCAAGCGGGTGAGCCGGTGGATGTTAGCGTCTCAGGTATCGCGGCCAACGCGCTGGGCGCGCGGCGGATCGGGTCAATCTGTTTCGGGTTGGCGCAGGGGATGACCTCGGTGCTTGTGAGCGATGAGGCCATTGCGGAAGCGCAGCAGCTTTTGTGGCGGGCGCATCGGATTTTGGTAGAGCCGGCGGGTGCGACCGCTCTGGCCGCTCTGATTTCGGGCGCCTATCAACCCGCACTAAAGGAGCGCGTGGCGGTACTGATCTGCGGCGGAAACATCTCCCCCGATCCATTGAACAGCTAAAACCGCTGCAATCAGCCGCAAAGTGCGCGTTCAGCGTCGCATTGCGGCCAGTCCCTCGCTTGCGTATAGGCAACACCAACGTGAACAGATTCTGCAGGGAGCCGCAAATGTCCAACGCGCAACTGGAAGCCGCCATCGAAGCCGCCTGGGAGGCGCGCGATACCATCACCCCCGCGACCACCGGCGAACAGCGTGAAGCAATCGAAGATACGCTGAACGCGCTGGACAGCGGCTCGTTGCGTGTTGCGGAAAAATTGGAGAGCGGCGACTGGCACGTGAACCAGTGGGCCAAGAAAGCGGTCCTGCTGGGCTTCCGCATCAAGGACATGGAGATCCAGACCGGTGGCCCGCAGCAGGGTGGCTGGTGGGACAAGGTGGACAGCAAGTTCGCCGGTTGGGGTGAGAACCAGTGGCAGTCCGCCGGTTTTCGCGCCGTGCCGAACTGTGTGGTCCGCAAATCGGCGTATATCGCGCCGGGTGTGGTGTTGATGCCGTCTTTTGTGAACCTGGGCGCTTATGTCGACGAAGGCACTATGGTCGATACCTGGGCCACCGTGGGGTCCTGTGCGCAAATCGGCAAGAACGTCCACCTGTCGGGCGGTGTTGGTATCGGTGGCGTGCTGGAGCCGATGCAGGCCGGTCCGACAATCATCGAAGACAATTGCTTTATCGGCGCCCGTTCCGAGGTTGTCGAAGGCTGTATCGTCCGCGAAGGTTCGGTTCTGGGTATGGGCGTGTTTATCGGCAAGTCGACCAAGATTGTTGACCGCGAGACAGGTGAGGTCATGTATGGCGAAGTGCCGCCCTATTCGGTTGTTGTTGCCGGTTCGATGCCGTCCAAGAACAACGTCAGCCTGTATTGCGCCGTGATCGTGAAGCGGGTTGACGAAAAGACCCGCTCGAAAACCGGGATCAACGAACTGTTGCGCGATTAATCCCGGCCACAGAATTGAAATAGGGCTGTAGCGCTGCTGCAGCCCTTTTTTGTGGTCCGACTAGCCTTTTACCGGATAACGGTCAGCCTCTTCGAACACGTCAATGACCCGCGTACCGGCCCTGATTGTGCCGCCATGTTCAACGCCGGACGGAATCGAATAACTCTCGCCAGGACGGTAGGTTTTGGTTTCTTCGCCGATGGTCAATTCAACTTCGCCTTCGATCACGGTGCCCCATTGCGCCTTGTGCGAATGCGCGGGCAGTTCGAAATCCTTGAGAAAGGTAAAGAATGCGACCAGCCCGGCATCCGACCGTATCACCGCGCTTTGAACCACGTCCTCGGGGAACGGCACGTCGAGGCTTGGAAAATCGGAGATGAAATCAGGATAGGTCATGGAAACGTCCTTTATGGTCTGTGTTCCAGCACTATGGCGGCGAAGACATCGTCCTGCAATTCCCGACCGCTTGACCGGGGGCGGGCACGCAGATATGGCCCCTTGCATGGAAAAGCAAAAGAAACCCTCTCGTCAGCAAGTCTATACCCTGCTTGTGCAGATCGGCCGCAAGGATGGCGACGGACTGCCTGAAGGCGCGACCGGGGCAGCGCTGATGTGTTTCGCCAGCGGTGTGGACGAGGCCGAAGCCGTGCGCGAAACCGTGGCCATTCTTAAACAGGCCGACACCGCACCCTTGGACGTGACCGGTTACGGCACGTTGGCAGAGCGTGAGGCTCAGGGTCATGACATAGATCCGGATGAGCGGGCGCTGATGCAGCGGGCATTGGACGAAAACGCGGTTATCGTCGCACAGATGACGCCGTTTTTTGGTGATGAGGAACCGGCCTAGTTCCGCACCCCGAACCACTTGCGGTAAATCTCGTCATAAGTACCGTCTTCGCGCAGCGACAGCAGCGCTTGATTGACGTCCTCGACCAGTGGCGACCCGGTCGGGAAGGCTATGCCGTAATTCTCGCGCAGGAAAATACCCCCGGTTATCGTGGCAATCCGGCGCCCTTCGTGCGAGGCATAGTAGGACAGGATCGGCGCATCAAAGACCACGGCGACCAGGTCCTTGTTTTCGAACGCCGTCAGCATCTGATCAAGCCCGGAGTAACCGGTAAATTCAATCTCGCGCCGGTTGAGAAAGTTCGCGGCGGTCGAATCTGAGATCGTGCCCACTTGCTTGCCGTACAAATCGTTGACCGAGTTCACACTGCCGCTGATCGCGTCCACCGTCATCACCGAGGTGATGCGGGCTGTAAACACCGATACGATGAACAAAGACGACACAACCAGTACCACGCCTAGAAGGCGGCCAAACGGGGTGCGCGGCATGCGTTCCTCGAACCCGCCATTCACCACCAGGTTCAGCGCCCACCAGAAGGACGGGAACCACGCCTCGTTCAGCTTTCGGTCGAAATAGGGCTGTGAGCGGCGCTCGAACCCCCACATCAGCATGCCACCGCCCAGCAGGATGGCAAAGGCCAAGCCAATTGCGATGAACAGTTCACGCGACAAAAGTGCCTGCAACAGCGAAGGTCGACGTGCGGCCTCGGACGGGACCATGATTTGCAATCCAGCCTCAAAGATCGGCTGGCTGAAATCCATTTGCGTCTCACGCGCGGCGGTGATCGAGATATTGGCGATGGCAAGATCAGCGGATCCGTCTTGTACAGCGCCCAGCATATCGCTGAACCCCTCGACCCGGTCGACCGAGTAGTCCCAGTTCAGCGATTGGGCCAGAGCTGACAGCAGGTCCACGGAAAACCCGGTTTGTGCACCGTCTTCGACATAGGAAAACGGAGGGCGGGTCACCGTAGTGACAGTCAATGTCTGCGCCTGGCTTTGCTGTGCAAGAACCGTGAACGTCAGGCAGATTAGTGCGAATAGCGCGCGTATCATCGTCAATTTACCTGTTTCGCGCGGCTCTAACGCAAATTTGAGCGGCGCGGCAAGGTGGTCGCGGGGTAAAGGCCGGTGTTTTATTGGGGTATTAAGTCGATGCAAGCGGAAAAAAGCCCGCAAAATCGGGGTGGCAGGGGTTGGCAATCGGCCCAATTCGTTGAATCTGTGCGCGAACCAGCGAGTTAAAGAACCAGAGAGGCCCAGCCATGACAGATCCGGTAGAATTGACGGCGGACCTGATCCGTTGCCCATCGGTCACACCCGAGGAAGGTGGTGCGCTGGTCTTGCTGGAAAAGCTGCTGTCGGATGCGGGGTTTGACTGCACGCGTGTCGACCGTGGCGGTGTCAGCAACCTGTTCGCGCGTTGGGGCCAGAAAGGCCACGCGCGCAGCTTTGGGTTCAACGGCCACACCGATGTGGTGCCGGTCGGGGATGAGACCGCCTGGACCATGCCGCCTTTTGGCGCCGAAATCCGCGACGGCGTGATGTACGGGCGTGGGGCCACCGATATGAAATCCGGAGTAGCAGCCTTTGCGGCGGCGGCTGTGGATTTTGTGCGCGATACACCGCCTGATGGGGCGGTCATTCTGACGATTACAGGCGATGAAGAAGGCGACGCCGTGGACGGCACCACCGCGCTTCTGGATTTCATGGCCGAGGCGGATGAGAAGATGTCGGTCTGTCTGGTGGGCGAGCCGACCTGCCCCAACACGATGGGCGAGATGATGAAAATTGGGCGGCGCGGCTCGATGACCGCGTGGTTCACGGTGATGGGTGTGCAGGGGCATTCGGCCTATCCGCATCGGGCTAAGAACCCACTGCCCGCCATGGCGCGACTGATGCATCAGTTGGCCAGTCACGAATTGGATCAGGGCACGGACCATTTCGACGCCTCGACGCTGGCGGTTGTGAATATCGACACTGGCAATACGGCGACCAACGTGATCCCGGCGCAATGCAATGGGGCGGTGAATATCCGGTTCAACGATCTGCACTCTGGCGCAAGTCTCAGCGAGTGGTTGCAAACCGAGGCCGCATCAGTGGCTGAGGCGTACGACGTCGAAGTTGATGTAAAGATCAAAATCTCGGGCGAAAGTTTCCTGACCCCGCCCGGCACCCTGTCCGATCTGGTGGCGCATGCGGTCGAGGAGGAAACCGGTGTCCAGCCCGAGATGTCTACCACCGGTGGCACCTCGGACGCGCGGTTTGTGAAAAACCATTGCCCGGTGGTGGAGTTTGGTCTGGTTGGTCGCACAATGCATCAGGTTGATGAATGCGTTGAGGTGGCTCAGATCGACCAACTCAAGGCAATCTATACTCGAATACTGCGGAGTTATTTCGCCTGACTCATGCAGCGCACTCTGGTCATTATGGTGAAAGAGCCGCGCCCGGGCCGGGTAAAAACACGGCTGGGGCGGGATATCGGCATGGTCGGCGCCGCGTGGTGGTTTCGACATCAGACCCGGTCGCTAATCCGGAGGCTGCGTGATCCACGCTGGCAGATTGTGCTGGCCGTATCCCCGGACCGGGAAGGGCTGACCAGCAGCATCTGGCCAGCCGACCTGCCGCGCGCGGCGCAAGGGCGTGGAAATCTGGGCGACCGTATGGCCCGGATGTTGAAAGGTATGCCGAAGGGTCCCGTCTGCCTGATCGGCGCGGATATACCGGGTATTTCGCGCGGACATATCGCACGGGCGTTCAAGGCGCTGGGTTCAGCGCAGATGGTTTTCGGACCCGCGCCGGACGGGGGATATTGGCTGGTTGGTGCTCAGCGCTTCGGTGCTCTGTCACCGAGCTTGTTCCGCGATGTTCGCTGGTCGACCGAACATGCGCTGGCGGATACACTGGCCTCGGTTTCGGATACTCGTGTTGAAATGCTGGACCAGTTGCGCGATATCGACACAGTGGCCGATCTGAAACGCTGACCGTTTTTAGTCATGACGCGGTCGCATCCCCGTGATACGCCGGAATTATGACTCGCATCCCCACCAAGCAGGAGGTCCTTGATTGGATCTCGGCGAACCCCACCCTGACCTCGAAACGCGATATCGCCAAGGCCTTTGGCATCAAGGGCGCGGACCGGATTGATCTGAAACGCATCCTCAAAGAGCTTGAGGCCGAAGGCCATCTGGAAAAGCGCAAGCGCAGCTATCGCGACCCTGACCGTCTGCCGCCGGTGAGCGTGCTGCAGGTGAAGGCGCCTAACGAGGATGGCGACCTGTTCGCACGCCCTCTGGAATGGCATGGCGAGGGGGTGGAACCGATCGTTCTGATCGTCGCCCGCGCCAGCGACCCCGCGTTGGGTGAAGGTGACCGCATTCTGGCACGCCTGACGGTGGTGCATGAGGAAGACCACAATTACGAGGCCCGCCTGATCCGTCGCATCGGGACCAACCCGCGCAAGATCGTCGGCATCTTCCGCAAAGGGGCCGAGGGCGGGCGGATCGTGCCCATTGACAAGACCGGTTCCACCGAATGGTTGGTGGCCGATGGCGCGGTGTTGGGTGCAAAAGACGGTGAATTGGTCGAGGCCGAACAGGCGGGGCCCAAGAACCGCATGGGGCTGCCCCGTGCGCGGATTGTCGAACGCTTGGGCGACCCGTCCGCGCCAAAAGCTGTATCTCTTATCGCAATCCATCAGCACGGCATCCCGGACGATTTCCCCGACAAGGTGATTGCCGAGGCCGACAAGGCTAAACCCGCTGGCCTGAAAGGGCGTGAAGACCTGCGGGATATGCCGCTGTTGACCATAGACCCATCGGATGCGCGCGACCATGACGACGCCTGTTATGCGCATGCCGATGATGATCCGAAAAATCCCGGCGGCCATGTGATCTGGGTCGCCATTGCGGACGTTGCCGCCTATGTGCAGCCCGGCACCGCGCTGGACCGTGAGGCGCGCAAGCGGGGCAATTCCAGCTATTTCCCCGATCGCGTGGTGCCGATGCTGCCGGATCGTCTGTCGGGCGACCTGTGTTCGTTGCACGAAGGCGTCCCACGTGCCTGTATCGCCGTGCGGATGCAGATTGACGGGGACGGGAACAAGATCGGCCATCGCTTTGTGCGTGGGCTGATGCGCTCTGCTGCCTCGCTGCATTACGCCGAGGTGCAAGAGGCCATCGACGGCACCCCCAACGACCGCACGGGGCCTTTGCTGGAGCCGGTGCTGAAACCGCTTTATGCCGCTTATGCCGCGCTGAAAAAGGCGCGTGCGGTGCGGCAGCCGTTGGAGCTGGACCTGCCCGAGCGCAAGATCGTCTTAAGCGAAAAGGGTGAGGTCGAAAGCGTGGCCTTCCGCGAACGTCTGGACGCCCACAAGCTGATCGAAGAATTCATGATCCTCGCCAACGTGGCCGCCGCCGAGACTCTGATCGCCAAACGCCGCCCGCTGCTGTTCCGTGTGCATGAAGAACCCGCGCCCGAGAAACTGGAAAGCTTGCGGGAAACCGCGCAAGCCGCTGGCTTGAACCTCGCCAAAGGGCAGGTGTTGCAAACCCGCCATCTGAACGCGCTGTTGAATGCTGCCGCCGGAACTGAGGACGCGGAGTTGATTAACCTGACGACCCTACGGTCGATGGCGCAGGCCTATTATAACCCCGAGAATTTCGGCCATTTCGGGCTGGCGCTGCGGAATTACGCACATTTCACCTCGCCCATCCGCCGCTATGCCGACCTGATCGTGCACCGTGCGCTGATCTCGGCGCATGGCTGGGGCAAAGATGGTCTGACCGAGGATGAAATCGCGAAGCTCGACGAAACCGCCACCCATATCTCGGACACCGAGCGCCGCTCGATGATGGCAGAGCGCGACACGACAGACCGCTATCTGGCCGCTTATCTGAGCGAGCGTGTGGGCAATGAGTTCTCCGGTCGGATCAGCGGCATCGCAAGGTTCGGGGCCTTCGTGAAGATGGACGAAACCGGAGCGGACGGGCTGGTTCCCGTGCGATCCTTGGGGCGTGAGTTCTTCCATTTCGACCGAGAGGCCGGCACGCTGATGGGGGCAGACACCGGGCTGATCATCGCCATCGGCCAACGCGTCACCGTGCGTTTGACCGAGGCGACTCCTGTGACCGGCGGTCTGGAACTGGAGTTGTTATCCATTGACGATCAGGCCCTCCCACGTGGGCGCGGACCGGCGAAGCGGTCGCCCCGACGCAAGGCGGTCAGCACCAAGCGCAAGAAGGACAAGATCAAGCGCAAGGTCGAACGCAAACGCCGTCAGAGGTGATAGGTCAAGGCTCGGGCAATAAGCCAACCGTGGCGCGTTGGGTCGATTTGCGAGGTGTCGTCGAATAGTACGGCTCGGTTGCCATCCAACCGATCTTCACCGGGAAAGGCTGAAGTGAAATCAGCCATCAACCGGCTTTGGCAATGCACGAACAGAGCAAAACGAGCAGACTTATGCGTACCCAGTCGGATCGTCGATCCCTTGGGGGCTAGATAAGCTGGTTGTCCCCATCGCAGCGATTCTTCCAAAGGCTGCGCACCGGGAAGGGACGCGGCTGTCTCAAAGATCAGATCACGCAAGGCCAGCGCACCAGAACGGGTATCGTTTGGCAGTGCGTCATATGCGGCGGCGACTTTGGGATTGTCAAAGGGCGTCATCTCAACAGCTTATCCCGTTTGTCCGGGCAGGTCAGGCCTGGAAATTTGAACGCTTTGTGAACCTCGCGTTTTGCGTTATCCTGAGTGCGAGCAGTAATCAGGAATTTCGGAATGCGTAAGTGCACAAGTGGCGTCATTGCCGCTGCATTATGGGCATCCATTGTGCAGGCGGAATCCCTTAATACAACAGACAGGTCTCAGACCTTTCAGCTGGCCTCGGCCGATATGGCGGTGTCCCTCCGACCGGTCTTGAGGCCTTCAGCCAAGGAGTATCGGGTGTCGACCGAAGGAAACGCGAGGTTTCAAGCATGGCTTGGGGCTTTCCGCGAACGTGCGATCCAACAGGGTATTTCCAACGCAACACTGGACCGGGCGCTCATGGGCCTGACCTACAATAAGAAGATCATTGAACGGGATCGCAACCAGGCGGAGTTCTCGAAACCCATCTGGGAGTATCTGGATTCTGCCGTCTCGGACAGACGGATTTCCAATGGCCGTGCGGGGCTGGAACGTCACCGCGCAACCCTGACCCGGATCGAGGCGCAATATGGCGTGGAAAAAGAAGTTGTGACCGCGATCTGGGGGCTTGAGACCTCGTTCGGGTCTTTCCGGGGCAGTGATCATACTATCCGCTCTTTGGCGACGCTGGCCTTTGATGCGCGACGGGCAAAATTCTTTGAAGACCAGTTGATAGCGGCGCTGCAGATTATACAGGCCGGAGATGTCAGCCCCCACAATATGGTCGGCAGTTGGGCCGGGGCGATGGGGCATACGCAGTTCATGCCGACCTCATACCTGGATCATGCAGTGGATTTTGACGGTGACGGGCGGCGCGATATCTGGTCCGAGGACCCAACGGATGCGCTGGCCTCAGCCGCCTCCTATCTGGCGCGGCACGGCTGGACCAAGGGACAACCCTGGGGCGTCGAAGTGCGCCTGCCCGATGGGTTCGACTATTCCGCCGCCAAGCGGGAGTACACGTTGTTGCCTTCGGACTGGGCCGCACGCGGGGTCGTTGACAGCGACGGTAAGCCGGTCCCGGATCACGGGCCAGCGGCCATCCTGTTGCCCGCCGGAGGGCAGGGTGTCGCGTTGATGATCTTCGACAATTTCGGCGTCATCGAGAAGTACAACGGGGCTGATGCTTATGTCATCGGCATCGGTCACCTGTCCGACCGTTTGGCCGGACGTGCTTCGTTTCAGGCCAACTGGCCGCGCGGCGACCGGGTTCTGAGTTTCACCGAGAAAAAGGAACTGCAATCCCGCCTGACCGAAGCGGGATTTGATACGCAGGGCATCGACGGGCGCACCGGGCCAAACACGACCAATGCGGTGCGGGCCTATCAGTTGGCGCAGGGGTTACTGCCAGACGGGTACGCCACTTTGAAGCTGTTAGAGAGGTTGCGATGAAGGGAAAGCAAACTCTGCCATTACTTAAATGCAAGATGCAAACACTTCTATGTCCAGTACGAGCAGTGGTTTTGTAGCCTCCCGACTATCGCCACTCACTTCGATAGGCGGGAGGCAGACCCTCCAGAAAAACGGGTCACGACACCAGCCGAGGTAATGTGAAAGCTGATCCGCATGCGAATATATGAATCTGACGTACATCAAATCAAGATTTTTTTGTCGCGCGTAAATAGTTGGATTTCCGCGCGATGATTTGCTTCGTCACTTCAGACGGGTAACTTCTCCAATGCTACGCGGTATTACGGGCGTGTTCCGGGTGCGCAGCTGGTAAATTCAATGTTGAGACTAAACAAAAAAAGGGACGCCTTTTCCAAGCGTCCCTTAAGTCTCTGTTTTTGGGATTGCCTAGGACGCCGCTTTCATCAGCCCTTGAGCGATGATCTCCGCCTGTGCCTCGTCCAGCGACTTGTAAATCCGCACGAACATCTCGTCGATATCCGCCGGGGTCAGGATCAGCGGGGGTGAGATGATCATCCGGTCACCCACATGGCGCATGATCAGGTTGTTGGCAAAGCAGCGGTCGCGGCAGATATAACCCACGGTGCCGGGGTCCGAGGCGAACTTGGCCCGGCTGGCTTTGTCTGGCGTCAGCGCGATCGAGGCCATCATGCCGACGATCTTGGCCTCACCGACCAGCGGGTGGTCGGCCAACGCTTCCCATTTCTCTTTCAGATAAGGCGCAGCCACGTCGCGGACATGCTCGACAATCTTTTCCTCTTCAAGGATGCGCAGGTTTTCAAGCGCTACGGCGGCGGCGACAGGGTGGCCGGAATAGGTGTAGCCGTGGTTGAATTCGGTGCCGCCGATGACCTCTGCGATCTCGTCGTTGACGATGGACCCACCGATTGGCGCATAGCCGGAGCTGAGACCCTTGGCGATGGTCATTATATGCGGCTTGATCCCGACGGTCTGAGAGCCGAACCAGTTCCCGGTGCGACCAAAACCACAGATCACTTCATCCGCGATCAGCAGAATATCGTATTTGTCGCAGATGCGTTGAACCTCGGGCCAGTAGCTGTCCGGCGCGACGATCACACCACCCGCACCCTGCACGGGTTCGGCGATGAAGGCCGAGACGCGGTCTTCGCCCAGTTCAAGAATGGCCTCCTCCAGCTCGCGCGCGCGCTCTAGGCCAAACTCTTCGGGCGTCATGTCACCGCCCTCGGCCCACCAGTTCGGTTGGTTGATGTGGTGGATGTTCGGGATCGGAATGCCGCCCTGCGCATGCATCCCCGCCATACCGCCCAGAGAAGCGGATCCCACAGATGAGCCGTGATAGGCGTTGTGACGGCTGATAATGATGTTCTTGTCAGGCTGGCCCTTCTCGGCCCAGTAGGTGCGCACCAGCCTGATATTGGTGTCATTAGCTTCGGACCCGCCGGCGGCGAAAAAGACATGGTTCAGATCACCCGGCGCCAGTTCGGCGATTTTAGCAGCCAGTGCAATGGCCGGAACGTGGGTCGTCTTGAAGAAGGTGTTGTAATAGGGCAACTCGCGCGTCTGGCGTGCGGCGACATCGGCCAGCTCATCGCGGCCATAGCCGATATTCACGCACCACAGACCGGCCATGGCGTCCAGAATCTCTTCGCCCTCACTGTCTGTCAGGTAGACGCCACTGGCGCGGGTGATGACGCGTGCGCCTTCTTTGCCAAGCGAACCATTGGCCGAGAACGGGTGTATATGGTGGGCGGCATCCAGCGCCTGCAATTCGGCGGTGGGCATATGATTGGTGATGGTGGACATCCGGAAGTCTCCTGCAAACGCGGTCGGCACTCACAATATGATCAAATTTTTTCCTGTCAATCGAATCGATGACCCCTAACCGTCAATCAGGGCGTCCGCCATCAGTTCCATCCCCTGCTCGATGTCCTGAGCGGTTGCCTTTGCTACCATTTGAGCATCTTTTGCGCGTAGGGCAGTGATGATGTCTTTGTGCCTATCCGGCAGGCTTTGCGTACCAAAACGACCGCAAACCACGCGCAGAGAAGGTCCGAATCTCAGCCACAGCCGCTCGGCCAGATCACGCAGAATCGGGGCGTCGGCAAAGGAATAAAGCGTCTCGTGGAACGTGTGGTTGAGGTGAAGGTATCCGCTGACGTCCCCATCCGCGATTGTGCGGTCCAGCCGGCGGTCGATGCGTTCAAGATTGTCGATATCCGCGTTGCTCATATTCGCGGTTGCGCGTTTAGAAAGTTCTGATTCTATTGATATTCTGGCAAATATCATCTGTTCAACATCGCCCGAAGTCAACAAGGGCACACTGACCCGGCGATTGCCCTGAAACACCAGCGCCCCGTCCGAGATCAGGCGGCGGATAGCCTCTCGCACGGGTGTCATGCCCACTCCAAGCGAATCAGTCAGTCCCTGTATCGTGACGGGCTGTCCGGGCACCAATTCGCCGAACATGATCTGCGATTTGAGGGTTTGATAGACCTGCTCATGTGCGGGTCGTTTTTCGGTCTCCGATTTTGTGTCGAATGCCTTATTTTTGATCAAATCCAATTGGTTTGCCCCGTTTCCAGTGATGATGTCTTGCCAGGTTGCAGGCCTCGTGAAACCATACGCGGTATCGAGGGAAAACGCAAAACTTGATCAAATCAAAAAAAACGGGATTATACCCTTACACTTTCAGGGAGAAGAAAATGACAATCAAAACGCTGACCATGACAGCGATCATTGCACTGGGAACTTCGGCCGCCTTCGCCGAAGAGGTGCGTGTTTATAACTGGTCCGACTACATTGATGAGG
>WQBJ01000250.1 GCA_013032095.1 Ruegeria atlantica
GCAAGACGTAAAGTCGTGCCTTCGATCACGAACAACGCACCAAGGGCACTGTTCAACCCCACGCGCAGTGTGAAACTGTCGTCAAGCTCGGGATCAGAGACAGAGATCACTCCAATTACGGTCCCGCCAGCGGCGTTCTCGTCAATCGTGTCTTCCGAAAGCGTGAAGATCGTGGATGCATTTGAAACGGACATGTGGCGCTTCTCTTTTTAGTCTAAAATACCCTGCCCTGACTGCTCACACGCACACCCTTGTTGATCCGGTGACGGATAACGGGCTTCCTTCCGGACAAAAAAAGTGGCCCAACAACACAACCCTTTTGCCCATCCATCATTTATTATGAGGGGTTTTCAGGGGGCGTGCCTCAGGACAAGTAAAACAAACAATGAGCAGGTTCCTCCAGTGACTTGACGGAGCTTTGCATTTCAATCATGCATCCAACCTGCTCGCACCTTCGGGTTAAAGCGTGGCAGTCAAGTCGCAGCAGTGGCAACGACCCGCAAACTGACAGTGGTCACTGGCACATGCTTAATTCCCACAGACGAGGAGTATACTTGGAACCATCCCGCTCTGTTGGACTGGAAACTGGGGACGCTGGAGTTGACCGCTGGTCACCCCTCTCTTCGAGGTAGCGGGCAAGCAATTCTGCTACAGGTTACAGTCTCAAATCGGTGCGCGACCGGGAGAGCGGGGCCGCCAGTCACGCCGAAGAGGATTACCGTCGCTATATTACCAAGTGGAAGCAATATTACCAAGTGGAAGCAATGTCTCCAACGGCCAGGCAGGTTTCACCTCAGTTGGTCAACCAAAAAGGCGCACGGCAAAAAAATAACTCTTGTCAAAAACTGGGACTTGATCGTCTGCAATTTGGCCGAGCAACCGAACCGCTTCAAAGGCCCGCCCATTTATCTAATGTCTACAGGGTTTGCACCTCTTTTTTTTGACGATCCTGTCCGAGACTCCGTTTCCGACAACGCTTTGACAAAGAACCTGATAGCCGCAAAACCATTGCGCCGCTCGGACAATAAAAACTCCAGGCTGTCTCCAGCTTTGTCAACGCCCAACAAAAGTACACCCACATGCCAAACATACGCAGTTCAGTCTTATCCAAGCGTCAAGACTTCAGCTTGGGGCGCTTCTTAGATTACGCTCTTGCAGCGGCTATCGACGAGGACTTCATATCTATGTGCAGAAGCTGGCCGCCGGTTTTGTCGTCAAGCACTTCTCAGTCGCTGAACACCTGCCCGAAGAGGCGTTCGGCAAGCTGACCAAAATCACTTTTG
>WQBJ01000251.1 GCA_013032095.1 Ruegeria atlantica
AGGGTCAGGATCTGTAATTTGTGGAGCTCGGCGGTGTTTCCCTTGAGGGTTTCAAGGATCTGTCCGCACTGATTGCTGTGAGGCGACCGTGCTGTATCGGGTTTCACAAGGCCGAACGTTGCATTGAGTCGAAGCGGGCTCCTAGACCCATCCGGTAACCTTCGCAGATCGTTCGTCCCTGCGTCCCCTCTCGGGACACCGCCCTCGGATCAGCTTTCCGGCTTCACCGCTGGCAAATGATTTCTACCTCATCTCACGCTTCGAACAAAGTGCCGTCACGCAGCATCGCGTGCATGATGACAGCAAGCCGCCCGGCAAGTGCCACGCGTGCCTTTCTCAGACCTCGACGTTTGGCGATCTTCTGGGACCAGGTTTTGAGGGCGAAGTTGCCACGACTGCGCGTCAGGATCGAGTTGGCCGCTTCGTAGAGCAGCTTGCGGACCATGCTGTCGCCCTGTTTGGTGATGCGTCCCGTCCAGTCGATTTCCCCCGACTGGTGACGTCTGGGGACCAGTCCGAAGTAGGCACCGACGGTGCGGGATTGTCGGAAGCGGTCAGCTTGATCAATGGCTGCGGCGAAAGCGGCGGACGTTTGAACGCCGACGCCAGGGATGCTCATGAGCTGCCTGCAGGCCGACGACTGGTGAGCGAACTCACGCAAGACACGATCCAGTTGCTTGATCTGTTCCACCAATCCGGCTCTGGCGGCGACCAGCGCCGTGATGCTCTGGCCAAGGCCCGGTATGTCGGCAGCAGTCATCACCCGGTCGATGAACGACTTGCCCTGACCGGGGCCGGGTTTGAACCCGAAAGTCGCACAAATACCTCGGATCATGTGTCCAGCCGCACCCGAGCTTCAACGAGATGGCTGCGCGTCGCGATGACGCTGCGCACGCCATGGGCAGCTGCAGATTTTACGTGCACCTCCTTATAGAAGCCTGTCCTGGCAAGTTGCGCCAGCCCGGCTGCATCATGCGGGTCAGTCTTATTCGCCTTCAATGCCTTTAGACTCTGATACGCCTGCCGTGCGTCAATGCACACGACGGGAACGCCGAGAGCTCGCAAGCCGTGGCAGATTGCTGGCGACATGCGGCCGGATTCGATCACCGCCCGCTCAATGTCGCCAACTCGATCCAACGCACATGCGATCTTGTCAGGCGCGCTCTCAACCTTAATCGAGACGACTTTCTCACCGCTTTCATCGACGATGCACACCTGCGTGCTGTCCATCGACAGATCCAGTCCGGCATAGTGTTTCATGGTTGCTTCC
>WQBJ01000252.1 GCA_013032095.1 Ruegeria atlantica
AAAAGAAGACGATCATGATCGACGCCACATATCTAAAAGCCCATCGCACGGCGTCCAGTTTGGGCGTCAAAAAGGGGGTCGTGGCCGCCTGATTGGGGTCACTGCATAAAAGTGACATTATTGTCCGGCTCGTGCGAACGAACGGAGAACTTAGGCGGCATTGCGAAGATCATTTTTCCGAAGTGGCCTGAGGCGATCTGGGCTGAATGGCGGTTTCATGTTCCACAGGTAATCGCCGGTCAATCCGACATGGGCCCAGCCAAGCGGGGCGATGTGTTTGACGATATCGTTTGGGATGGTCACACTGTTTTTCCTCAGATCAGTGATGGAGGCTTCCAGATATTTTGTGTTCCACAGGATGATGGCGGCGACCAGAAAGTTGAGACCGGATGCTTTGTGGATCTGGTGCTCATAACTGCGATCGCGCATTTCGCCGAGTTGGTTGAAGAAGACCCCGCGTGCGAGAGCGTTTCGTGCTTCTCCTCTGGCCAGACTTGCGCTGGTTCGTTTTCGCAATTCCAGGCTTTGCATCCATTCCAGGGCAAACAAGGTCCGCTCCAACCGCCCCAGTTCACGTAGGGCGATTGCTAGTCCGTTTTGCCTGGGGTAGGCGGACAAGCTTTTGAGGATCGCTGATGCGGTGGTGGTCCCGGCCTTGATGGACGTCGCCAGCCTGAGGATCTCGGGCCAGTTATCGACAATGTGACCTGCTTTGATGGGGAGTACAGCAAAGCATGGGGCAGTTATATTTTGCGTGGTGACAGAACCTTGTCGCAACCGCCAATTTGATCATCATCAGGTTCAGAAATTCAACCGGTTGCCCCTCGCTTTGCTGTACTCCCCATGCTGCCTTTTGAAGCCGACAGCCTCAGTTATGAAATGCCACGTTTCTAAATCCTGATCACCTATTGCCAGGCTGAACTTTGCGCGGCGAACCTGTTTTTGCCTTGGCGTCAGTATTGGTCGGTTCAGCCCCGTGTCCAGGAACAGTGGTCTGGCTCCGAACAGTGTTGATCCAATGCAGTTGACGTGGGTTGCCGGTCAGGGGAGCAGCAGTGGATTCATATGGAGTGGAGGAGCGGTGCAGAGGCTGGCCTGATCGGTCTAACATGCTGATATTTAAGTTGAAAATAGGTGTTTGTGCGAAGAATATGATTGCACTTGCGCGTGCCGAGGAGTATAATCAGCTCACAGGCTCACAGGCTCACAGGCTCACAGGCTCACAGGCTCACAGGCTCACAGGC
>WQBJ01000253.1 GCA_013032095.1 Ruegeria atlantica
CCGTCGCAGCCCCCGGCGGCAGCTGGGACCTGGCGGACAGCGGCGCCTATACCGTTGCCCTGCTCACCGATGAAGTCTTCGACACCGGCGGCAATGCCGTCGCTGCAGACCCCAACCTCACCGGCTTCACCGTCGACACCACAGACACCACCGCCCCTGTGGTGCAGTCCGCCAGTGCCCCGGCCATCGATGCCGCAGATACCGGTAATCCCAACACGCAGATCACCGTGACCTTCGCCGATAACGTCGCGGTGGACGCCTCCAGCGTCGACAGCGGCGACATCACCGTCACCGGTCCGGCCGGGCCGCTCGCGGTCACCGGGGTGTCGCTCGACAGCAACAGCAACGGCACCCCGCGCACCGCCACCTATACCGTCGCAGCACCCGGCGGCGGCTGGGACTTTTTCGACAATGGCGCCTATACCGTCGCCCTGTTCGCCGATGAAGTCTTCGACACCGGCGGCAATGCCGTCGCTTCGGACCCCAACCTCACTGGATTCACCGTCGGCGTTCCAGATGAACCTCTACCGCCTTTCAGAGTGGAAGCAGAGACGTTCCAGATCGAAAGCGGATTTGCGATCAAAGGCAATGGTCAGGCGTCAAATGACCAATACCTGCAGGCATCTGGAAGTGATGAACAGGTTGCCTCCTATACATTCACGGGATCGACCGGGTTTTACGACTTAAGCCTTGGCTATTTTGACGAAGCTGATGGTCAATCAACACTGAGGATGTACCTAAATGAAGATTTAATTGACGACTTCATTTGGGACATGGACGCCGGTGGAGTTTATGCCGATCAGTCGTCACTTGTTGAACGCAATATCGGCAATTTTTATTTGACCAATGGCGATGTGATTAAAATCGCTGGTTTCCAAGATGGCAGCGAGCCCCTTCGAACAGACTACTTAGATTTCCAATTTACCGGCGCAGCCACAGACACCACCGCTCCGGTGGTGCAGTCCGCCAGTGCCCCGGCCATCGATGCCGCCGATACCGGCAATCCCGACACACAGATCACCGTGACCTTCGCCGACAACATCGCGGTAGACGCCTCCAGCATCGACACCGGCGACATCACCGTCACCGGTCCGGCCGGGCCGCTCGCGGTCACCGGCGTGTCCCTCGACAGCAACAGCGACGGCACCCCGCGCACCGCCACCTATACCGTCGCAGCCCCCGGCGGCAGCTGGGACCTGGCGGACAGCGGCGCCT
>WQBJ01000254.1 GCA_013032095.1 Ruegeria atlantica
GTTCAACGATGTGCCGGGCTGAAGCTCGGCCTACCGTGATTACTCGATGATTTTCGACACAACGCCGGCGCCGACGGTGCGGCCGCCTTCGCGGATCGCGAAACGCAGGCCGTCTTCCATCGCGATCGGAGCGATCAGCTCGACAGTGAAACCAACGTTGTCGCCAGGCATGACCATCTCGGTGCCTTCAGCCAGGGTCACGGTGCCGGTCACGTCAGTTGTACGGAAGTAGAACTGCGGACGGTAGTTCGCGAAGAACGGAGTGTGACGGCCGCCTTCTTCCTTGGTCAGGATGTAGGCTTCGGCTTCGAACTTGGTGTGCGGTGTAACCGAACCTGGCTTACACAGAACCTGACCACGCTCAACGCCGTCACGGTCGATACCGCGCAGCAGGGCGCCGATGTTGTCGCCTGCTTCACCGCGGTCCAGCAGCTTGCGGAACATTTCAACACCGGTACAGGTGGTTTTCTGAGTGTCGCGGATGCCGACGATTTCAATCTCGTCGCCAACGTTGATCACGCCACGCTCGACACGGCCCGTAACAACAGTACCACGGCCCGAGATCGAGAACACGTCTTCGACCGGCATCAGGAACGGCTTGTCGACTTCACGCTCAGGGGTGTCGATGTAGTCATCAACAGCCGCCATCAGTTCCTTGATCTTCTCTTCGCCGATTTCCGGGTTGTTGCCTTCCATCGCGGCCAGAGCCGAACCTGCGATGATCGGAACATCGTCGCCGGGGTAGTCGTAGCTGGACAGCAGTTCGCGAACTTCCATCTCAACCAGTTCCAGCAGCTCTTCGTCGTCAACCTGGTCAACTTTGTTCATGAACACGACCATCTTCGGGATGCCAACCTGGCGGCCCAGCAGGATGTGCTCGCGGGTCTGCGGCATCGGGCCGTCAGCAGCGTTCACAACCAGGATCGCGCCGTCCATCTGAGCGGCACCGGTGATCATGTTCTTGACGTAGTCGGCGTGGCCGGGGCAGTCGACGTGCGCATAGTGGCGGTTGTCGGTCTCGTATTCCACGTGGGCGGTCGAGATGGTGATGCCACGTGCTTTTTCTTCAGGCGCGCCGTCAATCTGGTCATACGCTTTGAAGTCACCGAAATACTTGGTGATTGCTGCGGTCAGCGTGGTCTTGCCGTGGTCAACGTGGCCAATCGTGCCGATGTTGACGTGCGGTTTTGTACGCTCAAACTTTTCCTTTGCCAT
>WQBJ01000255.1 GCA_013032095.1 Ruegeria atlantica
GCCAAACAGGCTCTAACTCCACGAAGGTCAATGGTCAAAAGTTTGCGACAGATCCGGCAAGAAATGCTCGTCCAGTCGTCGGGCCAGTTGTTCGTAGCCGCGAATGGCGTCGACCGCTTCATTCACACCAAAGACGACGAGAGATGCACAGAGATCATTGGCGAGGAACCGCAGCATGTTCAGGAAGCGCCGTTGCTCGCGATAGCTGCCCGCCAGCAAGTTGTGGACTTCGTCGATCATGATCATCTTCAGATCCATGTCGCGCAAATGGCTGAGGGCACGCACCTCCAGTTCAGACACCGTGTGCCGCCCCCACATGGGCGCGCGCCGATCGATGCCAGAGCGTGCTGATAAAAGCGCCTCTCATCGGGTGCTGGAGGCGCCTGCAATATAGGGTCGGCGTTCGGGTGACGCCAATACCTGCTTCGTATTGCGTTGGGTATAGGCTTTCCATTCGCCGCGCGATCATGGTCTTTCCTATCCCTGAACTGCCGTAAACCATGAGGCCTAGCATCCGGGACCGTTTTGGCAACTCCATGAGAGAAGTGAGCCTGTTGAGTACAATATTTGCGCGATCGAATGCGATCCACCGGTCACTGCTAATAGGTCAAGTCTTTCGTTTGTTTCCATGAATGTCATCCATCGGGTAGGTAGGAAGATTCGGATTACTGGTATCAATCGCGAACATCTCGCGGGATGGATCGCGTTTTGTATTGTCGCTTGGAAGTCGCGCTTGACGTTCACCCTCCAGACGCACCGCCAGGGTTTGCTGTTTTGCCACGTGCGCGATGCGCCTTTGTTCTTCAATAATTTGAAACAGCATTGACTCCGGGATCGTCCCGCCTTGGCGTTTGTGAAATATCGAGCGGGCACGCCGCGACTCCCAAAGCGAAATCCGTGGCCGCGACAAGTTCTTGTAGCGCTCTACCATGGTCCGTCCTTCGTCATTTACAGCCCAAATCTGGGACATATCGCGAGGGTCGTATTTGACACTTCGTTAATCCCGCAACGCACGCAACATAAGTCACGCCGCTGCCTGAGAATGGCCTAAGTCGCCATAGAGCGCGCGAAGCAAGAAGCCTCGTGCGCCATTCACATCCCGATCGACGCGAATTTCCCCATCAGTGATGGTCTTCGCGCCGCCGAGATTTTCTTCAATCACCCCATCCCAGGATCTGGTCTTGCTGGTATAGGCCTCGTTGCCGATGACCA
>WQBJ01000256.1 GCA_013032095.1 Ruegeria atlantica
TCGCTTCCGTCTGTCACCGAAGACATGACATTCGACGCATCCACAGTGCTGAAGCCAACAAGATGAACCTGGTCAACGCCCGGTTGGAAATCTGCGCCGACCGCGGTGGCGGTAAATCCGGAAAGCGGGTCGTACTCCATGTCCCGGACATCAAAGGCCGCGATGACATCGTCTCCGTCATCCGTGCTGAACACAAAGGTTTCGGCGCCGGCTCCTCCCATGAGAAAGTCATCGCCGGCCCCGCCGTTCAGCGTGTCAGAGCCGCCCAGGAATCCTCCGGCGTCGCCGCGCAAAACATCGTTCCCGCTCCCGCCGCTGAGGTTGTCCGCCTGGAAACCACCTGCCAGATAGTCGCTTTCCGACCCACCCGTGGCTGTGTTCAGCCCCGCCAGTGCAATGATCGCGTCCGAACCCTCGCCGCCGCTGAGCGTATCATTGCCGATGCCGCCGTTCAGAGTATCATTCCCGGCTCCGCCTTCCAGAGTGTCATTCCCGCCTCTGCCGACCAGGCTGTTGTCGGCCGCGTCCCCGGTAATCTGATCGTTCACCCCATCGGAAATGACAGAGCTTTCTGCAACATCGTTGACTGTAACCGTGAACTCCCGGACAAGACTTTCCCCGCCGATATCCGTCGCCGTCACGGAAATCGTGTAAGAAGATTGCGTCTCGTAGTCCAGGGAGCCATTGTCGGCGAGCTTCAAGGTTGCGCCATCCAGCACAAAAAGCCCCGAGGCATCGTTCGTCAATTCCAGGGTATGACTGTCCCCGATATCCGGGTCTGAAACCACAACGGTTCCAAGCGCGCTGCCCCCGGGCGCGTCTTCGTCGATCGCCGCGTTGGTGAGCGATATGGATGTTGGCGCATCGTTCTCCGGCGTGTGGGTCAGGATGAAAGTGTCGCTCGCGGTCTCGCCGGCGTCATCCGTCGCGGTGACGGTGATCTCGAGAACCCCGTTATAGTTCTCATCCGGGCTGCCGGAGAGCAGGCGTGTCTCGGCATCGAAGGTCAGCCAGGACGGCAGGGCACTGCCATCACTCAGTGCCGCCGACAGGGTCAGATCCTCCCCGTCCGGGTCCGAGAAGGTGGTGGCCGGGATCGTGACGCTGACCGCCGCGCCTTCCGCATAGGTCTGGTCGAGCAGCGCAGTTGCTACCACCGGGGCGCTGTTGAACGTAAATATGAAATTCGAGTCGGACAAATC
>WQBJ01000257.1 GCA_013032095.1 Ruegeria atlantica
TGGTCATCGGCAACGAGGCCTATACCAGCAAGACCAGATCCTGGGATGGGGTGATTGAAGAAAATCTCGGCGCCGCAAAGACCATCACTGATGGGGAAATTCGCGTCGATCGGGATGTGAATGGCGCACGAGGCTTCTTGCTTCGCGCGCTCTATGGCGACTTAGGCCAGTCTCAGGCAGCGGCGTGACTTATGTTGCGTTCGTTGCGGGATTAACGAAGTGTCAGAACAACAAAGAGCGAAGTTACGCCACTGGCGCCAATTGAGTCTCGCAGGGTGGGTCTGGTCAATTGCAAGAAGTAGTAAACTCGCGTCCAACATGTAGCTGCCCGCATCCGAGTTCACGTCCTTGATCCAAGGTTTAAAAACCGTGCTGTTGGTGGGAGGCGGGGGTCTGGATTGTCGTTGGTATCAGGTGCCGGTAATATGGTTTGATCTCGCATCCTAATGGCTTAGCCGCCAGGTCGTATTTTTCACTGATTTGCCGAAAAACACTGTGAATTCCAATTAGATCATCAGCAACCATCTCCAAAGGCTCCCCTGTTGCTGAATACATTTCCACTTCCAGAGAATAACCGTCTTTATCATTGCCAAAGATACGCAAAACAAAATCTGCTCGTCCTCCCTCGTAGATTGTCTGAACGACCTGAAACACACAATCCGGGTCGGCCTGTTCAAAAAGGAGTTCAGTGCAACAACAGTTGTTTTCGTTTTCAAGGTCTACTTTTGCATAGTGAGGAAAGCCGCTCATAGCCAGCCGCCAATCAGAAAGTTGTCCTCAATATGTTAGCAAGCCCAAAGTAAACATTCTAAAATCAGAATAAATTACGGAATACCTTACCTGCTTTGCAAGGTCGACGAGTTTTGGATCGGTGCGGTTGGGTTTGGGATCAATACGATGATGGGTTCTGTCGCAAATTCCTTTGAAGGACGAGAAGACAACGTAGGCGGGTTGACTATCCTACCAGTTGAACAAACTGCTGAAACGGGGAGTGTCCGGGTGTGAATTGACCTTTGCGGATCATGTTGACCAGCTCGATGCCAGCCAGGGCAGATGCAGCTGCAGTAAAAGACTTGAAACCCAACATGGGCCTGATCCGACGTTTGATGAATCGATGGTCTTGTTCAATGATGTTGTTATCCGGCATGAATGATCGCGACGCTTCAATCGGAGGTTCTGAAGGCTTCGATG
>WQBJ01000258.1 GCA_013032095.1 Ruegeria atlantica
CCAAACCGTTTGGTAACATCGCGGAACTGGATCAAAGGTTTCGCCTGCGGGTCATCCCACGGCGCAAAGACGTCAGAGTTCAAAACGGCCCCCGTGCATCAATCTGGAAAAAGGCGCAAGGCGGTTCCTACCGCCCTGCGCAATGTCGGATCAGGTGCCCGATTTGATCTTGGTCCACATACGCGTCACAACACGCTGCGTTTTCGACGGGTATGGCGTCGTAATGTAGAGGTTCTGCATAGTTGAATCATCAGGATAGATTGCCGGGTCACCGATCACATCTTCCGCAAGAAACTCCTGTGACGCCTTGTTGCCGTTGGCGTAATACACGTAGTTCGACGCGGCAGCCATGTTGTTAGCGTCCAGAATGAAGTCGAGGAACTTATGCGCACCTTCCGGGTTCGGGGCATCCGCCGGGATCGCCATCTGGTCGAACCACATCAGCGAGCCTTCAGCGAATGGGTGGTATTCGATGTTCACGCCGTTGTCGGCCTCGGCGGCACGATCCCTGGCTTGCAGAATGTCACCTGACCAACCGACGGCCACGCAGATATCACCGTTGGCCAGTGCGTTGATGTATTCCGAGCTGTGGAATTTCTGGATATGCGGGCGAACGCTGACCAGGACCTCTTCGGCTTTCTTGATAACGTCCGGGTCGTGGCTGTCAGGGTCTTCGCCGATATACTGCAATGTCATCGGTATCATTTCGGCTGGCGCATCCAGGAAATGCACACCACACGCGGCCAGCTTTTCCATGTTCTCTGGCTTCAGCACCAGGTCCATGCTGTTCAGAGCGACGTCATCACCCAAGGCTTCTTTCACCTTGTCAACGTTCACGCCGATGCCCGTGGTGCCCCACATGTAGTTGATCGAATAGGCGTTGCTTGGATCATAGCCTGCCGTGCGCTCCTGAATGACGTCCCAAAGATTGCCCGCGTTGGACAGTTTTGAAGTATCCAACTCCTGAAACGCGCCAGCCTGAATCTGACGCTGGAGGAATGTGCCGGACGGCACCACCACATCATATCCCGAACCACCGGCCAGCATCTTGGTCTCCAGAACCTCGTTGCTGTCGAACACGTCGTAGATCAGCGTCAGACCGGTTTCTTCTTCGAATTTCTGCAACAGGTCCTCATCAATGTAGTCGGACCAGTTATAAACACGCACCTCTTCGGCGAAGGCGGC
>WQBJ01000259.1 GCA_013032095.1 Ruegeria atlantica
GGACACGCCGGTGACCGCGAGCGGCCCGGCCGGACCGGTGACGGTGATGTCGCCGGTGTCGATGCTGGAGGCGTCTACCGCGATGTTGTCGGCGAAGGTCACGGTGATCTGTGTGTCGGGATTGCCGGTATCGGCGGCATCGATGGCCGGGGCACTGGCGGACTGCACCACCGGAGCGGTGGTGTCTGCAATGTCGACAGTGAAACCGGTGAGGCTTGGATCTGCGGCGACGGCATTGCCGTTGGTGTCGAAGACTTCATCAGTGAGCAGGGCGACGGTATAGGCGCCGCTGTCCGCCAGGTCCCAGCTGCCGCCGGGGGCTGCGACGGTATAGGTGGCGGTGCGCGGGGTGCCGTCGCTGTTGCTGTCGAGGGACACGCCGGTGACCGCGAGCGGCCCGGCCGGACCGGTGACGGTGATGTCGCCGCTGTCGATGCTGGAGGCGTCTACCGCGATGTTGTCGGCAAAGGTCACGGTGATCTGCGTGTCGGGATTGCCTGTATCGGCCGCATCGATGGCCGGGGCACTGGCGGACTGCACCACCGGGGCGGTGGTGTCTGCAATGTCGACGGCAAACCCGGTGAGGTTTGTATCTGCAGCGACGGCATTGCCGTTGGTGTCGAAGACTTCATCGGTGAGCAGGGCGACGGTATAGGCGCCGCTGTCCGCCAGGTCCCAGCTGCCGCCGGGGGCTGCGACGGTATAGGTGGCGGTGCGCGGGGTGCCGTCGCTGTTGCTGTCGAGGGACACGCCGGTGACCGCGAGCGGCCCGGCCGGACCGGTGACGGTGATGTCGCCGCTGTCGATGCTGGAGGCGTCTACCGCGATGTTGTCGGCAAAGGTCACGGTGATCTGCGTGTCGGGATTGCCGGTATCGGCGGCATCGATGGCCGGGGCACTGGCGGACTGCACCACCGGGGCGGTGGTGTCTGCAATGTCGACGGCAAACCCGGTGAGGTTTGTATCTGCAGCGACGGCATTGCCGTTTGTGTCGAAGACTTCATCAGTGAGCAGGGCGACGGTATAGGCGCCGCTGTCCGCCAGGTCCCAGCTGCCGCCGGGGGCTGCGACGGTATAGGTGGCGGTGCGCGGGGTGCCGTCGCTGTTGCTGTCGAGCGACACGCCGGTGACCGCGAGCGGCCCGGCCGGACCGGTGACGGTGATGTCGCCGG
>WQBJ01000026.1 GCA_013032095.1 Ruegeria atlantica
AGGAGTGCGAACGCCGCGACCGCAAAGGCCTGTACAAGCTGGCACGCGAAGGCAAAATCAAGGAGTTCACCGGCATCTCGGACCCCTACGATGTACCGCAGAACCCTGAACTTAGCGTCGAGACCGAAAATGTCGACGTCGACAACTGCGCCCATCAGGTGCTGCTCAAGCTGGAAAGCATGGGTCTGATCGCTGCGTCCTAAACGCTGCTGAGATTTGATAAACGGCCTCCTTTTTTGGGGGCCGTTTTTATTTAACCGCGGATGACCTCGCGCGCGCCTTGATTCAGTTGCGAGGCCTGATCCAGGCTTTATCGGTTCATTTCCCGCAGCGCCCCGCCACCAGGTTCTGATCCAAGTCTGCTAGGCGATGGCTCTGCCCCTCTTCCGCACGCAGGCGCGAACGGCCCGACTTTCCAAATCGCCATACTTCGCTGCCTTGTCCTGGTTGGTCTGCAGATACGGCAAGCGCGCGGCAGAGTTCTCGATCGAGGTCGGATACATGGCCCGATGGTTAGTGCCACCGTCTTGCCGATCAGGGCAGCCCTCTGGCCAGATTGACCCGACAAAGGAACCGAACCCAGCATCGGTCCTAGACGATGCCCATAGGGCATAATGGAGATAGCAGCCTTGGTCGTTAGATGACTTCTGGCAGATCGACTTCGCCCCGCATCAGCACATGGCCGCAGCCCGCGACCTTGACGCCCGTCATTGCGTCCGAAGGCCCGACACGCGTGACGAGGGCCTGACCGGGCCGCCCCATGTTGTGGCCTTGCTCGGCTACGAAACTTTCCTTGGACATTAGCCCGTACTTCCACAAATAGGCCGCCATTGCGCCTGTGGCCGAGCCTGTGAAAGGGTCTTCGGCAGGGCTGGGCGGCGCCATTAGCAAGCGCGAAAACGTATCACCCGCATCCGTTGCCCCCTTGAGCGTTACGAGGAAAGGTTCGGCCATGTCCGACCCGGAAAATCCGGCTTTTGCAGATACATTGCGCAAAGCCCCCACATTCAAAGTCGCAGCGCGCAAAGCTTCGTGATCGCGCAGGACCGTGATGCAGAATGGCAAGCCAGTAGATACAAACTGCGGTGGAGAGACAATCGCATCCTCGGGAAGACTGACAGCGGCGGCAACCAGATCGGCAGGTACAAGATTGCCAAACTTCGGCGCCACCTGCGTCATCTCGATCTCATCTTCGTTCAGTCGGATTGAGACAACCCCCGCGCCCGTTTCAAGCGTCAGCGCGTCACCGTCAAACAGGCCACGTGACCGCATCGCTGCCACGGTCGCAATGGTGGGATGCCCAGCGAACGGGATTTCCTGACTGGCGAGAAAGTAGCGCACCCTTATATCCGCCACATCAGACGGCCCCGTGAAGGTGCATTCGACAAGAGAGGTTTCGCGGACATAAGCCGTACAGACCTTTTCGGACAAAACCGCCCCGCCATGAACCACTGCGCACCCGTTGCCTCCAAAGGCCCGGTCGCTGAAGGCGTCTACCCAGTCAAAGTCAAACCAGCTCATGTCAAACGCCCTCCGATATGCGACCCTTCCAGGTTCGCATATCTCGCCTTTAGGGCGGCTGATGTCACGGAGAAATTCGCCCGCGGTGGGCTGTATTAGTGCACGGCCACCGGAGAAAAGTCGTGCTCGCGCGCTAAAACGAAGGCCAGCTTACGGTCGGCGACCAGCGCCAACTGCTGACCATCGGAATCGTGGACCGCATAAAGCTGATCTAGATCACCGGCCTGTTCACGCACTTCCCGAGGCAGATCGGCGACGTCGACTGCTTTTACATAAACGATCCGGTCGCCTTCAGCGTTCAGTTCGATAGGTGTATTCATAGCTCTTACCCCTTCTTTATATTGATCGTTTGCACCACGGTTTCGGGAATGGCTCGGGTCAGATCCACATGCAGCAGCCCATTTTCCATGATCGCCTCGCCTACTTCGACACCGTCGGCCAGCACGAACATACGCTGGAACTGACGCGCGGCGATGCCTCGATGCAGAAATATGCGTCCCTCGCTGTCGTCGCGTTGACGGCCCCGGATCACCAACTGGCGATCCTCGATAGTGATCGACAAATCCTCTTCCGCAAAACCGGCCACGGCCAGTGTGATGCGGTACGAAAAATCCGAAGTCTGTTCGATGTTATAGGGCGGGTATCCTTCATTACCAGCCTTTGCAGACCGTTCCAGAAGGCGTTCCAACTGCTCGAACCCCAATAGATGCGGGTATGAGCCAAGAGTAAGTTTTGACACGTATTTTCGTCCTTTATTGCCAAAGCGACGTGTTTTGCGGCCCCGTTTTGGCAACCGCGTAGAATAGAATATGGGAATATGCAGAGATGTCCACAAGGTCTGGCCGGATAAACCCTGACACACTATCTTGTGTGGTAAGCACCACAACAAACACTGAGTCGCTCATGAATGCGCCCACCGATCTATCGATGAAAACAGACGAGGTTTTGCGGGTTGAACTGGAGGTTTTCCGCCGCCAGCACCGTGATCTGGACGAGGCGATCGAGGCGCTACAAGCCACCGGCACCGCCGATCAGTTGACGATCAAGCGCCTAAAAAAGCAAAAGCTGCGGCTGAAGGACATCATTCGGCTGATCGAAGACCGCCTGACACCTGATATCATTGCGTAACGCCGCTCCTGTCGACACTAGAAGCTTAGCACTCACCCCGTCAGCTCAACCAAAGAGCGATTGAGCTGACGAGACGGAATGCCAAATTAAGGCGAAATGTTTGCATTAGCGCTGAAGAAATTGGTTGGATCGTATTTCCGTTTAACTTCTTTCAACTGAATCAGGTTTTCGCCAAAAGCCATTTCTATCGCACTGTCTTCATCGGCACCCAGGTAGTTCAGATAGGTTCCACCCGTTGAAAACGGTGCCATTGCATCGTGCATCTTGCGTGCCCATGCAATCTGATCCGCGTCGTCGGCCGGGTCGGTCCAAAGCGGCAAAATCGCGATCAGGTAGTCGTGCCCGCGCTGCGCAAAGGCGTTATCGCCATTTGCTTTGGATTTGGCCGCACCGGCGCAGTGTTCAATCAGAATTCCGGAACCTGGTATCGTCATGCCTTCGGAATGCTCAACGATCATGTCGATCGCCTCGTCCGTCAGCGCTTTGAGGTAAGCCGACTTCCAATAGTTCCGACTGCCGGGGCCATAGGCTGCGTCCAACATAGATTGCTTGGCCGGGAAAGGCATCTCCTGCACGTCGACAACCAACGGTTCACAGATTTCTGTCAAGGGCTTTATGGCTTGGTGCCCGGCTTCCTTGTCGTCACCAATCCAACACGGCACCAACGCCGTCAGCGGTGTTCCGTCCGGCCCCCAAAGCAGCGCAGCATATGCCGTGAGCTCATCCGGTGCCCGTGACATGACCTCACGGTAACCGCGAAGAACTTTGGAAGCGGCCTCTCGCGGAAACGCAATCAAGCCACCCAATACCGTGGAAAGAGGGTATGCCTTATAAAGAAAAGACGTCACCACTCCGAAATTGCCACTGCCCCCACAGATCCCCCAATAAAGATCGGGATTGTTGTTTGCGCTGGCTGTTCTGATCGACCCATCCGCCGTGACGACTTCGGCTTCAATGACGTTGTCACAGGCCGGACCATATTTGCGCGCCAGCCAACCAAACCCACCGCCTGTCGTCAGGCCACCTATTCCGGTCTTTGAAACAATGCCCAAAGGTACGGCGAGGCCGTGCAGGTGCGTTTCACGATCCACGTCACCCAACAAAGCCCCACCCTGAGCGCGCACGGTCTGGGCGTCCGGGTCGACATGCACCGCGCGCATATTCGACAGATCAATAACAAGCCCGTCGTCGCAGACTGCGCGCCCACCCACATTATGGCCGCCCCCTCGGATTGAAACCAGAATGTTGTTCTCAAATGCGAACCTGGCAGCTGCGGCGACGTCGCCGGTGCCCTGACACCGAAGGATGGCCCCGGGGTATTTGTCGATCAAGGCGTTCCATATGCTGCGCGCACTGTCGTACTCTGCGTCACCGGGCAAAATTAGCGCCCCGCGAATTTGCGTTCTGAACTCTTCAATGCTGTCTTGCGGCACGGCTTTGCCGTCCCGATCTTTCAAAACTGTAGCTGTCATGGGTTCCTCCTTGGGAACTAATGCCCCAAAGAAACTATACACGAATTCGAATGTATTTTCAGCAGGCCACCAAATGGCCGTCAAATCCGTATACTACATTGCCTCCGGGTCCGATTTGGCTATAGTGCGCGCTCTTTCGAAAGGCAGGGACGCAAGCGGATGAGCGATGTGAAAGTAGGGATCATCATGGGCAGCCAGTCGGACTGGCCCACGATGAAAGAAGCCGCAAATATTCTGGATGAGCTGGGCATCGCGTATGAAAAGCGTATCGTCTCGGCGCACCGCACACCCGGTCGCTTGTGGGACTATGGCAAGACCGCAGCATCCCGCGGACTGCATGTGATTATTGCTGGGGCCGGAGGAGCCGCGCACCTGCCCGGCATGATGGCCTCGAAGACGCGGATACCTGTGATCGGTGTTCCCGTGCAGACGCGGGCGCTGTCAGGTGTCGACTCGCTCTATTCCATCGTGCAAATGCCCAAAGGGTTTCCTGTAGCGACCATGGCGATTGGTTCCGCTGGCGGAGCAAATGCGGGTCTGATGGCGGCTGGCATTTTGGCCCTGCAGGATGACGCGTTGGCCCAGCGGCTGGACGCTTGGCGCGAGGCATTGTCTGCCTCGATCCCCGAGGAGCCTGTCGATGAGTGACGCACTGAAGCCCGGCGCAAAGATCGGAATTCTGGGCGGCGGCCAACTGGGCCGGATGCTGTCGGTTGCCGCCTCTCGTCTGGGATTTGCAACCCACGTCTATGAACCCGGCGCCAATCCACCCGCCGGACAGGTAGCAGACCGAGTGACTACGGCGGCCTATGACGATGCGGACGCACTGAAAGCGTTTGCCGAGTCCGTCGACGTTATCACCTATGAATTCGAAAACATCCCGACCGAGGCGCTGGACATCCTTGAGTCGCACCGCCCGATCCGTCCCGGCCGTGAGGCGCTGCGGGTCAGCCAGGACCGGCTGACCGAGAAGAAATTCCTGCAGGGGCTGGGCCTGCGAACCGCGCCGTTTGCGGATGTCACCGATCTGGCCAGCCTGAACGCGGCGATAGATCAGATCGGCACGCCTGCGATCCTGAAGACTCGTCGTTTTGGCTATGATGGCAAAGGGCAGGCGCGGCTACGCACGCCCGAAGATGTCGAAGCCGCTCTGGCCGATATGGCTGGCGCACCGGCGATCCTTGAAGGGTTCGTGGAGTTCACACACGAAGTTTCGATCATCGCGGCTCGTGGTGTCGACGGACAGGTCGCATGTTTTGATCCGGGCGAGAACATCCACCGCGACGGCATCCTGCACACCACGACGGTCCCTGCCCGCCTTCGCCCAGCACAGCGCACGGACGCAGTGCTGCTCGCCGCCAATATTCTGAACGCGCTGGACTATGTCGGGGTGATGGGTGTCGAGTTGTTCGTGACGCCCGGCGATCTTATCGTGAATGAAATCGCGCCACGCGTGCATAACTCGGGCCATTGGACCCAGAATGGGTGTGCGGTTGATCAGTTTGAACAGCACATCCGCGCCGTTGCCGGGTGGCCTCTGGGCGACGGACAGCGGCATTCCGATGTGGTCATGGAGAACCTGATCGGTGCCGACATGAATCGAGTGCCGGAGCTGGCACAGGAACGTGACGTGGCCCTGCACCTCTACGGTAAAGCCGAGGTAAAGGCTGGTCGCAAGATGGGGCATTTCAACCGCATCTCACGGTAAGTCAGCCCACGAACCGTGCCGCGATATCTCCAGCCATGTAGCTGACACGCCCACCCGCCAGCGTAGCAGCGACGCGATGCGTTTCGGCGTCCAGGATTACCAGATCGGCGCGTTGGCCATGGGCCAGCGTGCCGCGATCCCGCAGTCCAAGAACGCGGGCAGGTCCGGATGAGACCAGCCCCCATGCCCCTGCCAGATCTACCAAACCAGACTTGGCGAGCATCAGCGCGGCGCGGCGCGGGCTGGGATAGTGGTAGTCCGAGGCAAGCGCATCACAATAACCCATTGCAATAAGATCCAGCGCGCTGGCATTGCCCTTGTGCGATCCACCGCGCACGACATTGGGCGAGCCCAGAATGATATAATCCCCGGATGCGCGCGCGGCCTCGGCCGCTTCTGGCGTTTCGGGGAATTCGGCTATCTGCGCACCCCGCGCGCGCCAATCGGCGCGTGTCTGAGCAGTGGTGTCGTCATGGCTGCCCATGCGGACGCCCTGTTCTGCTAGCACCGCGCAAAGGTCATCCAGCGCTGCCGGAACCTCAGCGGTGCGGGCATGCATGGACAGAAGCATTTCGAAATGAACGTCAGGGTTCCGCCCCGCTTTCAAAGCCTGCCCCGTCAAACGCGGCGGCTTGCGCCCTTCGGCAAGGCGGTCGTGCGGCAAATGATCGTTGAACACAACGTAAGGCACCTGCCATTTGGCAATCCGTTCGGGCAGTCCAGCATAGTCGTCCAGCATATGCGTCTCGAACCGCAATTGGGGCATAAGATCGGTGACAACGCGATCTTTTACCGAGGCGATGGCGTCAAATACCTGCCCTGCAAATTCCGGGCCGCGAACCCCACCTTCCCAACTGTGAAACTGGGCAAGAACTGCAGTGGTTATACCATTCGCGGCCAGTTCGGCCTCGACCGAGAGGATCCCCTCCTCCATCTGTTTCATCGCCCCACGGCGCGGTGCGATGTGTCGTTCGAACCCATCCCCATGCAAATCAATGATGCCAGGCAGAACGAGGTAACCGGACAGATCCACCGAACGGCCAGTGTGATCAGACTGAATGACACCATCGGCCAGAGACAAATCGGCGTGCGTGATCCCTTGGTCCGGCAACAGCACCTCTGCGCCGGTCAGGGTCAGATTCAATGCGGTCATTGCGATAGCTCCGAAACAGGTTCTGAGCAGTCCTGCCCGATACAGATTTCGTCGATGATATCCATCACTCCATCCAGCCAGGTGATCTGCGGATCGAATTGGCCAAATTCGATGAAATGCAACGCCTGCGCCATCACACGGGGGTTGTTCATCATGAAGGTATGGGTCACCGGCAGAACGATATGATCTGCCATGCCCACAACCTTCGTAGTCTCGATCGACACCTTGCCATCATCCCGGCCGTCAATCATTGACGAAAACAACGGATTTAAAGAGTTCTCACCCGCGATCACACCCAGCTCGAAATCTACTGGCGGCAATTTGCGCGGGATACCCTCGGGACCGGTACCCAGTGCCAACCCTGCAGGGCCATTCAGCATGCCGAACACCTCCCAAGCCCCCAGTTCATCTACCAACTGGCTGCCCTGGTTCGGCGGCCCAAGCATGACTACGCGACCCAAATTCTCGGGGTGATTGTCCTGTAGCCAATAGCGCAGCAGGATACCGCCCATCGAATGAGCGACGTTGTTTACTGGGTCGTCCCCGCAGGATGCGAAAGCGTCCGGCAGGGTTTGATTGGCCAGTTCCGGGATCGGCAGGTCGGTCGACGGATAACCTGGACGAACGACCGTGTAGCCATGCGCCTGGAACAGCTGTTCCATGATTGTAAATGAGGCCTCGGTCCGTGCTAATCCATGCAGAAGCACCACGCATTTCGCTTGCGCGACGGCGGGAACAAGGAACAGAAACAGGGCGAGCAAGTATCTCATAGCCGCCAGATAAGGCTTAACCGGGCGCGATGAAACCCCTAGCGCGGTTTCAAGCGGAGGACAGCCAGCGCGATACCGCCCAACACCAGCACCGCCCCCAAGATCAGCCGAAGTCCGGCAATCTCTCCCAACAGAAGAACGCCACCAATGATGGCGATGATTGGCACACTCAGTTGCACTACAGCTGCCGTACCGGGCGCCAGTTGCGGGAGAACACGATACCAGAGCGCATATCCCATGCCGGACGTGATGCCGCCGGAAACTGCTGCCAGCACGTAGCCTGCCCCGGTCATCTGCCAATCCCCTCCGAACGCCAGAAGGGCCAGCACAGTCACCGGCAGTGCAACGACAAAATTGGCGGCCGTTCCGGCCAATGCGTCCGGCTCGGATCGCCCGACCAGTGAATAAATTCCCCAACCTATCCCGGCAGCAGTCATCAGAGCCGCTCCGGTCAGGTCGACCTGCACTGCGCCCGATGGCCAAAGCACATAGGCCAATCCCGTCAACGCAATCGCAGCGCCAGCCAGCTGGCGGGCGGTTGGGGCGTTGCCTTTCACAGACGTCACCGCGAACATGGTGATCTGCACTACCCCAAACAGGATCAGTGCGCCCAGCCCGGCATCCAGTGTCAGATAGGCCACCGAGAACCCAATCATGTATAGCGCGAGCGACCCGGCCCCGGCGACCCTGCGCCGATTACGCAACGGCAAATGACCGGCCTTCAACCAAACCAGACAGGCCAGCACTACAGCCCCGGTCAGAACCCGAACCACAGCGAACCCGGCAGGATCGCTGGCCCCGCTATCAATGGCCAGACGGTTCAGGATCGAATTCGCCGCAAAGGCGCACATGGTCAGGGCGGTGAGAAGGAAAAGTCTCATATCAATCGCATAGCGGCTTCATGGTGACTTGGACACTCACATACCTGCACGAGCGATGAAACAAAAAACGGGGCCGCCCGAAGGCGACCCCGTCGTTAAGCACTATGGCCTAAGCAGCTTACATCATGCCGCCCATGCCGCCCATGTCGGGCATGCCGCCTGCGGCAGGCGCATCTTTCTGCGGCTTGTCAGCAACCATTGCTTCGGTGGTGACCAGCAGACCAGCAACCGATGCCGCATCTTCCAGAGCGGTACGGACAACTTTGGCCGGGTCGATGACGCCGAACGAGAACATGTCGCCATATTCTTCCGACTGCGCGTTGAAGCCGAAGGCAGCGTCCGAAGATTCGCGAACTTTGCCAGCAACAACCGCACCGTCAACACCTGCGTTCTCAGCGATCTGGCGCAGCGGCGCTTCGATTGCCTTACGAACGATGTTGATGCCTGCGTTCTGGTCAGCGTTTGCACCTTCCAGAGCTTCCAGTGCTTTACCGGCCTGAACCAGAGCAACACCACCGCCTACAACAACGCCTTCCTGAACGGCTGCGCGAGTTGCGTTCAGAGCATCGTCCACACGGTCTTTACGCTCTTTCACTTCAACTTCGGTCATGCCGCCGACGCGGATAACAGCAACACCGCCTGCCAGTTTGGCAACACGCTCTTGCAGCTTCTCACGGTCGTAGTCCGACGAAGTTTCTTCGATCTGAGTGCGGATCTGAGCAACGCGTGCTTCGATCTCGGCTTTCTCGCCAGCACCGTCGACGATGGTGGTTTCGTCTTTGGTGATTTCGATTTTCTTGGCGGTGCCCAGCATGTCCATGGTGACGGACTCAAGCTTCATGCCCAGATCTTCGCTGATGACCTGACCGCCGGTCAGGATCGCGATGTCCTGCAGCATGGCTTTGCGGCGATCGCCGAAGCCAGGTGCTTTGACAGCAGCAATTTTCAGGCCGCCGCGCAGTTTGTTGACCACGAGGGTCGCCAGAGCTTCGCCTTCAACGTCTTCAGCGATGATCAGCAGCGGCTTTTGCGACTGGATCACCTGCTCGAGCAGCGGAACCATCGGCTGCAGCGAGGACAGTTTCTTTTCGTGCAGCAGGATCATGCAGTCGTCGAGTTCTGCGATCATCTTGTCTGCGTTGGTGACGAAGTAAGGCGACAGGTAGCCACGATCGAACTGCATACCTTCGACAACATCGGTCTCGGTTTCCAGGCCTTTGTTTTCTTCGACGGTGATAACGCCTTCGTTACCAACTTTTTGCATCGCGTCTGCGATCTGCTGGCCGATTTCGGCTTCGCCGTTGGCCGAGATGGTGCCAACCTGAGCAACTTCTGCCGAGTCTTTGACTTCGCGCGAAGCCGACTTGATGCCTTCAACAACCTTGGCAGTTGCCAGATCGATGCCGCGCTTCAGGTCCATCGGGTTCAGACCTGCTGCAACCTGCTTCAGACCTTCGCGAACGATGGCTTGGGCCAGAACGGTTGCGGTGGTGGTACCGTCGCCAGCTTCGTCATTGGTGCGGCTGGCGACTTCTTTCACCATCTGCGCGCCCATGTTTTCGAACTTGTCTTCCAGTTCGATTTCCTTGGCAACCGAAACACCGTCTTTGGTGATGCGCGGTGCGCCGAAGGATTTGTCCAGAACCACGTTGCGGCCTTTGGGGCCCAGGGTCACTTTAACAGCATCGGCCAGGATGTTCACACCTGCCAGCATACGGTTACGGGCATCGGTGTCGAACTTGACGTCCTTTGCAGCCATGTCGTTTCTCCTTGAGAAATATGTTGGAAATGAAGATCAGAGAAAGCGCGCGGCTTACTCAATGATCCCCATGATGTCGCTTTCTTTCATCATCAGCAGCTCTTCGCCGTTGACCTGAACCTCGGTGCCCGACCATTTGCCGAACAGGATCTTGTCACCAGCTTTTACAGCCATTGCGATCAGCTCGCCGCTGTCCTTACGCGCGCCTTCGCCGGTTGCGACGACTTCGCCTTCGCTGGGCTTTTCTTTAGCGCTGTCAGGAATGATCAGGCCGCCTGCGGTTTTCTCTTCGCTCTCTACGCGGCGAACCAGCACACGGTCATGAAGCGGTTTCAATGCCATCTTTGCAGCTCCTTGGGCTCAAAGTTTATCTATCCTCCCCTCGCCGACTGACGAGGCATTAGCACTCGACCCTTGCGAGTGATAACGACGAATAGCTAGGGGGTCCAAATCCCCGAGTCAACAAGCTGTGATAGATTTTTTGTCAATCGGCCTCAGTCAACCTGTTCCCAGCTGTAAGCCCAGTGTTTCAGACCCTCTTGTCCAGCAGAGGACAGGCCATAAACACCCTTTTCGATCTTGTCGAACCAACCATAGTGATTGTCTCGCATCAGGCGGGTAGCTTCCAAGACGCCGGTGGCTTTGGCCACGTCCGCTCCTTTGGTCGCGCCCCATTCGGCCAGATGCGCCGCGCATTTCAGTGCGTCCTGACGGTAGGCCGTGACAATGCCGTGTCGTGTGGCGCCACCCGCATTCGGATCACCTTCCAGCCTTTCGAATTCACGCAGCAATCGCCCAGCCTTCGCTTTGTTCTTGCGCGGTGCGTAGGGGCCGGGATCGCACTGAACCTCAACTGCGCTATCTCCGCGCACCGTGATCAGCCCAAGACCCAAACGCCGACATAATGCCAGATTGTCCTTTAGCGCCCGTCGGGCCGTACGGCCTTTTGGCTTGCAGACGGCGATGTAAACCAGATCGGTTACTTTCAGACGTGTTATCGCCTGATGGAAAAGAGCCAGAGAGAACCGCAGTTTCAGTTCGACGATCACCGGCTCCTCCCCCTTTCTAACGGCGACGATGTCGGCCGCGCCAACCTCGCCTTTGACGGTATAGCCCTGACGCTCCAACAACGCTTTGACGGGGGGATAAAGGTCCTGCTCACGCTCCATGGCCGCATGCTAGGCTATTTGCTGTGGAATGCCAGACACAGATAAGCCGAACGACACCGCAAGTTGCTTGAACCAGCGTCTTGGCCACGGCAAAGTCACGGAAGACATCATTACCGAGTACACTGGATGGCCCCGATGCGTTTGTTGTTCCTTTTCGTTTCCCTGTTCCTGCCGATCAGCGCGCACGCGGCTTGTGAAGGACGTGATTTAAGAGCGGACTTGGCTCCTGAGCTGCAGGCCGAAATCGAACAGGCACTGGCCGAGACCCCATTTCCCGAAGGCAACCATTGGGTTGCATCCAAGGGCGACACGGTATTGCACGTGATTGGAACTCTCCACAGCAACGACCCGCGCATGGATGCTGTGGTCGAGCGCCTGACTCCGGTGCTCGGCCAAGCCGACGCGTTTTACTTTGAAATCACCGAAGACAAGTTGAGCGACTTTGAAAAGAGTTTGGCCGGTGATCTCAGCCCCGTTCTGATCACGTCAGGGCCAACCCTGATCGACATGATGCCAGACGATGACTGGGCCGCGCTATCAGCCGGACTGGCCGAGCGCGGCATCCCCAGTTGGATGGCCGCCAAAATGCGCCCGTGGTTTCTGAGCATGATGCTGGGCATCCCGCCATGTATGATGCAAGATCCAAACGCCAATCATGGTATGGACGCACGACTGACCGATCTGGCCGAAGAACACGACATTCCACAATTCTCGCTTGAAGAAATTGACGACCTGATGGCTATCTTCGACAGCCACCCCATAGAGAAACAGGTTCAATCCCTCGTGCGGATGGCTGATGCCCTTGAGGGTAGTGAAGACCAGTTGGCGACGATGGCCAATGCTTATATCGAAGAGCAGCACGGCGAGATCATTCAACTAGCGCGTCTACAGGGACGCAACGCCTCCGGCCTGTCGCAAGAGACTTTTGATGAGGAGTGGGACGGGTTCGAACAGCAGCTTCTTATTGGGCGGAACAACAACTGGATGGAACACATTCTGGGTATTCAGGATCAGACAGCGGTGATCGCGGTCGGGGCCGGGCACCTGGGTGGTGAACACGGGCTTCTGAATCAGTTGCAGCAAGCAGGATACACTTTGACCCGCGCCCCGTTCTGACCAAGCACATATAATATCAGACCAACCGTCGCAGCTTGATCACTGCCGGGTGACAACCCCGGCAGAGCGCCCTATAAGGCGCGCAAATTTATCATCCTCAGGACGCTGACATGACAACCCTCGTATTTGGTCACAAATCCCCCGACACCGACTCCACCGGCTCGCCCATCCTATGGTCGTGGTACCTGAACGAAGTCAAAGGCGAGCAGGCCGAGCCTGTTCTGCTGGGCGAACCCAACACCGAAGCCGCGTTCATGCTGCAGCGCTGGGACCTGCCCAAGCCGCGCATCATCGACGACGTCGAAGCCGATGCGCCGGTTGTCATCGTTGACACCAACAACCCGGCCGAGTTGCCCGCCAGCGTCAACAGCGCCGACATCCGCGCCATCATCGACCACCACAAACTGGTCGGCGGTCTGGAAACAAAAGGTCCAATCGACATTACCGTGCGCCCGCTGGCCTGCACCGCGACCATCATGGTCGACCTAATGGGCGAAGACGCGGCCAAGATGCCCGACGCCATCAAAGGCGCCGCGCTGACCTGCATTCTGTCGGACACGCTGGAATTCCGCTCGCCCACCACCACCGCTCATGACCGCGAAGTGGCCGAGAAACTGGCCGCCGATCTGGGTCTCGACGTCTCGGCCTACGCCGCCGACATGTTCGCGGCGAAATCGGATGTCTCGTCCTTCTCGGATGCCGAACTGATCCGCATGGACAGCAAAGAATACGAAGTCGACGGCACCAAGTTCCGCGTCTCGGTTCTGGAAACCACCGCACCGGGCGTCGTACTGGACCGCAAGGCCAGCTTGGCCGACTCGATGGTGGACGTCGCCAAGGAAGACAGCGTTGATCAGGTGCTGTTGTTCGTAGTCGACATTCTGAACGAAGAGGCCACCCTGCTGGTCCCCAACGATCTGGTCAAAGGCGTGGCCGAGAAAAGCTTTGGCGCTTCGGTCGACGGCGATGCTGTGGTCCTGCCCGGTATCATGAGCCGGAAAAAGCAGATCATTCCGAACCTCAAAGTCTGATCTTCGGAACACATCAAAGAAAAGGCGTCCCGAGGGGGCGCCTTTTTTCATTGCGGTACGGGATTTGCGCAAACCGCTTCCGTTGCTACTCTGGTTGACACAAGGGGTACCGGATCAGATCCAACTTATGAGTACGCGTAAGTTAAGTATAACACGCAGCATCCTGCGGTTCGAAGGCAACGACATAGCGGCCTATTGGAGACGCTTTGCTATGCTGCTGACACTGTCCGTCGTTATTGCCACGATGGGTATGCTGCGTAATTCCGGGGCAGTGGTCATCGCCGCGATGCTGGTGGCCCCGCTGATGACCCCCATTTTAGGCGTGGCCGCAGCCATGGTCATGGGTTGGTTGGGGCGGGCGTTTTACCTCGCCCTGATTGTTTGTGGGTCGGCGGTTCTGTGCGTTCTGCTCGCTTGGTGTCTTGTATATGTCGCTGACGTTCCGCGCGGCATCCTGATCCCCGATCAGGTTCTGGCCAGAACCGATCCCGGCACCGAGGACCTGATCGTCGCACTGGCCGCAGGCGTAGCGGGCGCATACGTACAGATCAATCGGTCCGAAGCCAGCCTGCTGCCCGGTGCGGCCATCGGCGTTTCGCTGGTGCCTCCGCTGTCGGCTTCGGGAGTTCTGCTCTATTTCGGTGAACCGGCCGAAGCCTATGAAGCAGGATTGCTATTCGCCACAAACTTGGGCGCGATCATCTTGTCCGCTTGTGCAGTCTATATCATCTATGCGGCCCGCTCGGTGGCGTTCAGCAAGGGACGTCGCAAATTGAATTTCACTGCCAGTGTGGTGGTGACGTTGGCCTTTCTGGCCTTCGTCGTGCTTCAACTGGGCAAATCCACCTATAACCGCTACCTCGAAACCCGAACCGAGGCGCAGCTTGCGCAAACTATCCGCGACTGGGCCGATCCGGTCTCGGTCGAAATCATCCGTGTCGATGTGAACGCAAAAAGCAAACACGCCGATATCTGGCTGATCGTCGACCTTCCGATAGAAGCGGCATACAAAGTCTCTTCGATCGTGGGGCTTTTGCCGGAAAGCCTGCGCGAGACACCTCTGGTTGATGTCCTGCGGGAGGAACTGGGCCCCGGCTATCTGGTCGTCGTTCGCTTCCAGAACCGGATAGGCGCACAGATTATTCTGGGCACCGATACCGTCCAGCAGGCACCAGACGTGGAAAAGATCACCGAAGAGAACTGACAGGCGTCGTATTTCAGCAGCTATCAACATTGCGGGATGGTCAAAACGCTCCAGCTTTGCGATAGCTGAGGCAACTTCACGATTAACTCCCCCGAGGCCTTCAATGACCCAGATCATCCATGCCCTCTCCGAAGTCTCCGACCGCTACAAGGCGCTGTTTGTCGACCTTTGGGGCTGTGTTCATAACGGTATCACCGCCTTCCCCGAGGCCGTCGCTGCCCTGCAAGACTACCGCGCGAAGGGCGGGGTTGTGGTGCTGGTCACGAACTCTCCGAAACCACGCGCAGGCGTTGCTGAACAGTTGTTGCAATTCAATGTTCCTGCAGATGCTTATGACACCATCGCCACCAGCGGCGATTCCGCACGATCTGCGATGTTCCGGGGTGAAGTTGGGCATAAGGTCTATTTCATGGGCGAATGGAAGCGGGATGCGGGGTTCTTTGAGCCGCTGAAACTGCTGCATCACCCAATCCACATTGAGCGCGTACCTCTGGATGAGGCCGAAGGAATCGTCTGCTGCGGTCCGTTTGATCCGATGGCAGACCCGGCGGTGAACCGACCGGATTTCCTCTATGCAAAGCAAAAGGGCATGAAACTGCTCTGTGCCAACCCCGATATCGTCGTCGACCGAGGCGAAGTTCGGGAATGGTGCGCGGGGGCATTGGCGAAGCTCTACAAAGAGATGGGTGGCGAGAGCCTGTACTTCGGCAAGCCGCACCCGCCGATCTATGATCTGGCCCGCCGCCGACTTCAGGAACTGGGTCACGATGTGCCCGACGGCGACATTCTGGTGATCGGCGACGGCCCACATACCGACATTTTGGGGGGCATGGGAGAAGGGATTGATTCTCTGTTTATCTCGGGCGGATTGGCCGCTGCAGAAACAAAAACTGAGCACCATCCGCACCATGAATCGCTAACCGATTACATCGCAAGGGAAAATATAAATCCCACCTTTACGATTGGTCGCCTGAGATAAGCAGAAAAGGCTTGATTTTCTGCGCCTGCGAAGTAATAAAGTTGCCGAACAGGGGCGACATTGATCTTTTTGTTGCTCAATGGATGCAAGTGAGGGCGACATGTTGGACAATCTTCCGCGCGGCACGATCTGTATTGAAGACATCGAAATGGGCATGACCCGTCACCTGCGCAAAGTGGTGACCGATGAAGATATCGAGATGTTTGCGCAGGTTTCGACTGATCGGAATCCGGTACATCTGGACGATGACTATGCCCGCGATACGATTTTCGAAGGACGGATCGCGCACGGCATGCTGACGGCGGGTCTGATCTCGGCCGTGATTGGTGAGCAACTGCCCGGTCACGGCACTGTGTATATGGGTCAGTCGCTGAAATTCCTGGCCCCCGTGCGCCCCGGCGACATGGTGTATGCCGAGGTCAAGGTAATCGACATCGACTTTTCCAAGCGTCGGGTAAAACTGGATTGCCACTGCGCCGTGGATGGCAAAAAGGTGTTGATTGGCGAAGCGATGGTTCTGGCCCCATCCCGCAAATTCGACTGACTTAAGCTTAACTAGAAAAGGGCGTCCCGTTGACGCCCTAACCTCTAGTGACAGTGAAAAGCCTCTTTTCCTGCGTGGTAACAATTGCGCAGGGGAGAAACCCGACGACAACCACCACCGCGCGGCCTCTGAATTGAATTAGAGACCAAGTTGTGGAATGGCGAAACTTGGCTACGTTGTCAGCGAGCAAACTAAACACGAGAGAAGCATCAACTTTTTATCTGCGTAGTATCTACCTTAAACCAAGGCTTGTTGGTGAAGTTTAGCATTCTCCTGTTGAAGACTGACATTGTGTTCTGCAATCCCGAGGGTAACTAGCACAACCACTGAATGGACGCACAATGCACGCCCCTCCGCACGCGGCCAAACTAGCAGATGCGACGTATCGGGACTGGGTCAAACAATTTGCGACCGGCCATTGATGACCTAACCACAATCAGATGCTTGAACCCGCCCCGTAGTCCCGCTAGGCAAGCGCTATGCGCATCATCCGGGATTTTCAATTCACCGAGCCTGAAGACCGCGGCGCCAGCGTGGCGATCGGGAACTTCGACGGCGTCCACGTTGGCCACCAGTCGGTGATCGAACTCGCGCGCAATGCCGCCCCCGACGCACCATTGGGCGTGCTGACATTCGAGCCGCACCCACGCGAATATTTCGCGCCCGACGCCCCACCCTTTCGCCTTATGCGCGGCAACGCGCGCGCGCACCGGCTGGAAAAGCTGGGCGTGTGCAAACTCTATGAGCTGCCCTTCAACGCGGCTTTGGCGGGACTAACGCCAGAGGAATTCGCCCGTAACGTGATCTGCGACGGATTGGGACTGTCGCATGTGGTGGTGGGGGCTGATTTCTGTTTCGGAAAGGGCCGCAGCGGAACAGCGGATGATATGGTCCGGTTTGGGCAGGAGATGGGCTTTGGCGTCACCATCGCCCCGCTTATGGAGCGGTCCGAGAATGTGGTCTCATCAACGGCGATCCGCACGGCTTTGACCGAAGGCCGCCCCAGCGATGCAGCTGCGATGCTAGGACACTGGCACCGGATCGAAGGTGAGGTGGTCGGTGGCGAACAGCGCGGTCGAGAGCTGGGTTTTCCCACGGCGAACATGTCTATCGAAGGGCTGCACCCGCCAAAATTTGGCGTATACGCGGTGCTGGTCGATGTTTTGGACGGCCCGCATCTGGGCAGCTATCACGGCGCGGCCTCGGTTGGGACGCGGCCGATGTTCAACGGCGAGGTGCCCAATATCGAAACCTTCCTGTTCGATTTTTCGGGCGATCTTTACGGCGCGACCCTGTCGGTTGGATTGGTCGAGTATCTGCGCCCCGAAATGACCTTTGATGGGCTGGACGGTCTGGTTGCCCAGATGGACACCGATTGCGACAAGGCCCGCGCCCTGCTGGCAGCGCTATGACCACCGACCCCATAGATCGAGATGGCCTTAGTCCCCGGTTCTGGGAACGCAAACCGCTGACCAAGATGAACCAGCGCGAATGGGAGGCTCTGTGCGACGGTTGCGGCAAGTGCTGCCTGAACAAGCTGGAGGATGAGGACACCGGCGAAGTCGCCCTCACCTGCGTCGCCTGCCGCTTGCTGGATGATGAGAGCTGCCGCTGCACGCAATACGATATCCGCCATCAGTTCGTGCCGGAATGTATCGTGATGAAGCCCGAAAACATCGACGACCACGCCTACTGGCTGCCGCAGACCTGCGCCTATCGGCTGCTGTGGGAAGGGAAACCTCTTTACGACTGGCACCCTTTGATATCTGGTACACCAGATAGCGTGCACGCCGCTGGAATCTCGGTTCAGAGGCGCACGGTGTCCGAATTCGAAACACCCGTCGAAGAATGGGAAGACTACATTATTGAGGAGCCCAACTGATGTATTTCGCTTCCGACAATTCCGGCCCGGTCCACCCTCAGGTCATGGCCGCATTGAACGAAGCCAATCAGGGGTATCAGATGGCCTACGGGGCCGACACTCTGATGAACGAAGTGCGGGATCGCATTCGTGGAATTTTCGAGGCTCCGGGCGCGGCAGTGTATCTGGTGGCCACCGGGACGGCGGCCAACGTGCTGGCGCTCTCAACACTGGCAAACCCGTGGGAGACGATCTTTTGCTCTCCCGTCGCGCATATCCACGAGGATGAATGCAATGCCCCGGAATTCTACAGCGGCGCCAAACTGACGCTTGTGCCCGGTGGCGACAAGATGGCGCCCGAAGCCCTGCGCCAGTCTATTCTAGCCGAGGAAACGCGCGGCGTTCATGGTCCACAGAGGGGGCCGGTGTCGATCACGCAGGTGACTGAACGCGGTTCGGTCTATTCGCTGGGTGAGTTGCAGGCGTTGTGTGACGTAGCCAAGGAATACTGCCTCCCCATTCATCTGGATGGAGCACGGTTCACCAATGCACTGGTGGCGCTGAATTGTTCCCCGGCCGAAATGACATGGAAATCCGGCGTTGATGCGGTAAGTTTTGGCGGTACCAAGAACGGGCTGATGGGGGTCGAGGCGGTTGTCTTCTTCGACGAAGAGAAGGCCTGGGAATTCGAGTTACGGCGCAAGCGCGGCGCGCATCTGTTTTCCAAGCACCGCTATTTGTCGGCGCAAATGGCGGCCTATTTGCAGGACGACCTCTGGCTGCAAATGGCACGTCAGGCCAATGCCAATTGCGCGCGTCTGGCCGACGGCTTACGCGCCAAGGGCGCGACATTCCTGCACGAGCCACAGGCCAATATGATCTTTGCCCAGTTCTCGCGCGCCCGGCACAAGCAATTGCACGAGGCCGGGGCGGTCTACCATCTGTGGGGGGCCGAGCTGAACGGGGCAGATGATGAAGAGATCCTCGCCTGCCGCCTCGTCTGTGACTGGTCAATCAGCGCGGACGATATCGACCAGTTCCTCGGTCTAATATAGGAATCACCTGTCAGCCCTTCATCTCGGTCAGGTGCCGGTCCAAATCATCCAGACGGTCTTGCCCCCAGAACCGTTGATCGTCTTCGGTGATGTAGAACGGCGCACCAAAGACGCCCCGATCGACGGCCTCTTCCAGATTTGCGGCGTAGGTCTCGGCACCGACCAGCAGACCGCTATCGGCAAGTTTTGGATCAAACCCGGCCTGTGACAGGCAATCGCGGATCACATCGTCCTGAGCGATGTCCTTTTCCTCGGCCCAGCAGGCGCGTAGCAGGGACTGGACGAGTTTACCCACGTCACCAGAGCCGTCTTTCGCTGCGGCGATCACCGCGTAAGAGGACGGGGCCATATTCGTCGGCCAATGCGCCGGTTGCAGATTAAACGCCATGCCCAGATTCTTTGACTGACGCAGCAGTTCCTGTGCACGGTATTCATTGCGTGACTTATGGCGATCCTTGGGGGGTGTTCCCCCCGTGCGCCCAAACAACGACATGATGTCCAACGGCTTATAGTTGATCGTTGCACCATGCTTGACCGCGACCTCTTCCAACCGCCCACCTGCCAGATATGTGAATGGCGAAATTGTCGCAAAATAGTAGTCTATCTGAGCCATGTGCACTTTCTCCCCTGCGTTACCTTTGCTGGACGGTAAGGCCATGCTAAGCGGTGTCAACATCACGAATCTGTCACATTTGCCATTGCTGCCCGGGGACCTCAGCCGATGCCGACACTCAACGAACCCAAGCTAATAGCTGGGAACGCAAACCTTCCGCTTGCCGAATCCATTGCTCGCCGCATGAGCCTGTATCGCGGCGTCGATCAGGGTCTGGTCGATGCGCGGGTCGAACGGTTCAATGATGGCGAGATTTTCGTCGAAGTGTTCGAAAACGTGCGCGGCGAGGATATGTTCATTGTCCAGCCGACCTCGAACCCCGCCAATGACAACCTGATGGAGCTGCTGATCATAGCCGACGCGCTGCGCCGGTCTTCGGCCCAGCGGATCACCGCTGTGATCCCTTATTTCGGCTACGCCCGTCAGGACCGCCGGACCAAGGCCCGCACGCCGATCTCTGCAAAACTGGTCGCCAACATGTTGACCGGTGCGGGGATTGAGCGGGTACTGACTATGGACCTGCACGCTGCCCAGATTCAGGGTTTCTTCGATATTCCGGTGGACAACCTCTACGCTTCCCCGATTTTTGCACTGGACGTGAAACACCAGTTCAAGGACAGCCTGGATGAACTTATGGTCGTTTCACCCGACGTGGGTGGTGTGGCCCGTGCCCGCGAACTGGCCAAGCGCATCAACGCTCCGTTGTCGATCGTCGACAAGCGCCGCGAAAAAGCCGGCGAAGTGGCTGAGATGACTGTGATCGGCGACGTCAAAGACAAGATCTGCCTGATCGTGGACGATATGTGTGACACCGCCGGTACACTCTGCAAAGCGGCGCAGGTGCTGCTGGATAACGGCGCGAAAGAGGTGCACTCCTACATCACTCACGGCGTCATGAGCGGCCCCGCGGTCGAGCGCGTGACAAACTCGGTGATGAAATCTCTGGTTCTAACCGACACGATCCAGCCCACCAAAGAGATCGCCAAGGCCAAGAACATCCGGATCGTGCCGACCGCCCCGATCTTTACACAGGCCATCCTGAACATCTGGAACGGAACCAGCGTGTCTTCCCTGTTCGAGGATAAGACCCTGACGCCGATCTATGAATCCATGTACCACATGGACTAACACTGATGGGTGGCCCGATGGCCACCCATTTCACTTTAACACCTACAAAGGCAGGACGTTTCCGTGACCGCCACCAAACGTATCGTTCTCTCCAGCGACCATGCAGCTATCGAACTGCGTCAGACCGTTGCTAATCACATTGCGGCGAAGGGCTGGGACGTGGTCGATATCGGCCCAACCACCCCTGAAAGCACCCACTACCCCCTGCACGGCAAGGCCGCCGCGCAAGCCGTCGCTTCGGGCGATTGCGAGCTTGGGATCATCCTGTGCGGCACCGGTCAGGGCATCATGATGGCGGCCAACAAAGTACCAGGCATCCGCTGCGGCGTGTGCTCGGACGCATTCTCGGCCCGGATGATCCGTGAACACAACAACGCCAACATGCTGTCCATCGGCGCACGTGTTGTCGGGGAAGGCCAGGCGCTGGACATCGTCGACGCATTTCTCTCTGCCGAATTCGAGGGCGGTCGTCACGCAACGCGGGTGGATATGATCGAGCCACAAGACGGCTGACACCTTTTCTGGCGCGCCTCTGACAGCGCGCTAGGAAATATCCCAATCATCCTCATGCGCGACCTCTCCAAGCGCAGTCCAGTTCACCCGTATCCGCGCGATACGGGTGTCAGACCAAGTCCGGAAGACGGCAACAAACCCTTCCTTTGTAATGTTCTCCGTTGTCACTTCGGCACGCAGGGCCGAGGATGTGTCGACATCCCAAAGAGACACGCCGATCTGTACCACCGGCGCCGAGCGGAACGATTGACTGAATGTGATGGCAGAGTGCCGTTCGCGTGGCCCCTCACCTGTCCACATATCGCCTCCATCAGCGAAATCGGAAAACAGCACTGCCTCGCCTTGGTCGACGCCAATCGGGTGGGTTCGAAAAGTCTTCATACTATCATCTTTATTATTTTATTTCTTGAGCTTAACCCGCGACCTGGACAAAAGCACGACAAAAAAACGGCCCTGCACAAGCAGAGCCGTTTCTAAATCTTAAGAACTGAACGAGCTTTACAGGCTCATATGGGTCCCAAGGGCTTCCATGTCGGCCAGCAGCTTGGCGGCGTCATCGACGATGGTTTGATCATCGCCTTCCTTTGCCGCTTCGTGCGAGGCACGGGCCTCGGCGATCAGGTCGTCCAGATGCGACCGGGTCACTTCGGCAACCGGAATGGCCTTTTCAGCCAGTACCGAAAGGCCATCGCCGTTGATCTGGGCAAACCCGCCGGTGACCAGGTATTCGCTGGCCCCTTCGGGCGCCTCGACCTTCAGGATGCCCGGGCGCAGCGTGGTGATAGTGGGGGCATGGTCGGGCATGGCCGTCATGTCCCCGTCCGCGCCGGGAATCTGGACCGCCGTCGCCGCAAGCGAAGCTAGGCTCCGCTCGGGGCTGACGAGGTCGAATTGCATCGTGTTTGCCATCAGGGATACTCCTTAGGCGGCTTCTGCTGCCATCTTCTCGGCTTTGGCGATCACTTCTTCGATGCCGCCAACCATCAGGAAGGCCGCTTCGGGCAGGTGATCGTATTCGCCAGCGACAACCGCTTTGAACGACGCGATGGTCACATCCAGAGGAACTTGAACGCCCGGCGAACCGGTGAAGACTTCGGCCACGTCGAACGGCTGCGACAGGAAGCGTTCGATCTTACGGGCACGGGCCACGGTCAGTTTGTCTTCTTCCGACAGTTCGTCCATGCCGAGGATTGCGATGATGTCCTGCAGCGACTTGTAGCGCTGGAGGATCTGCTGAACGTCGGTTGCAACCTTGTAGTGCTCTTCACCAACGATGGCCGGGTCAAGCAGACGCGAGGTCGAGTCGAGCGGGTCAACCGCCGGGTAGATACCCTTTTCCGAGATCGCACGGTTAAGAACGGTGGTCGCGTCCAAGTGAGCAAACGAGGTTGCCGGCGCAGGGTCGGTAAGGTCGTCCGCAGGCACGTAGATCGCCTGAACCGAGGTGATCGAGCCCGACTTGGTCGAGGTGATGCGCTCCTGCAGGGCGCCCATGTCGGTGGCCAGCGTCGGCTGGTAGCCCACCGCCGAAGGAATACGACCCAGCAGAGCCGAAACCTCGGAGCCCGCCTGCGTGAAGCGGAAGATGTTGTCGACGAAGAACAAAACGTCGGTACCGGACTGGTCACGGAACTGCTCGGCCAGTGTCAGACCGGTCAGAGCAACACGCGCACGCGCTCCCGGAGGTTCGTTCATCTGGCCGTAAACCAGGGCCACCTGCGATTCCGACAGGTTGTCCGGCTTAATAACGTTCGATTCGATCATCTCGTGGTACAGGTCGTTCCCTTCACGGGTCCGTTCACCAACACCTGCGAACACCGAGAAGCCCGAGTGCACTTTTGCGATGTTGTTGATCAGTTCCATGATCAGAACGGTTTTACCAACGCCGGCACCGCCGAAGAGGCCAATCTTACCGCCTTTGGCGTAAGGGGCCAGCAGGTCAACAACCTTGATGCCGGTGACCAGGATTTCCGACTCGGTCGACTGTTCGTCGAACTCGGGTGCGGGCTGGTGGATCGCGCGGGTTTCGGTTGCAGCAACCTCACCTTTTTCGTCGATCGGCTCACCAACTACGTTCAGGATGCGGCCCAGGGTGGCGTTACCAACCGGAACCGAGATCGGTGCGCCGGTGTCAGACACAGCCTCGCCACGGACCAGACCTTCGGTCGCGTCCATCGCGATGGTGCGGACGGTGTTTTCACCCAGGTGCTGAGCAACTTCCAATACCAGGCGCTTGCCGTTGTTGGTTGTTTCCAGCGCGTTCAGAATTTCAGGCAGCTGATCTTCGAAGTGCACGTCAACGACGGCCCCGATGATCTGTGTGACTTTGCCTTTTGCATTCGCCATGTTTCGTCTCCGGTTTTCTTACAGCGCTTCGGCGCCGGAAATAATTTCAATCAGCTCGTTGGTGATCACGGCCTGACGCGAGCGGTTGAACTGGATCGTCAGTTTGTCGATCATCTCACCCGCGTTGCGTGTAGCGTTGTCCATCGCGGACATCCGTGCACCCTGTTCAGAGGCTCCGTTTTCGAGCAGAGCCGAGAAGATCGCGGTCGCAACCCCCTTGGGCAGCAAGTCGGCCAGGATGGCCTCTTCGCTGGGCTCGTAATCGAAGATGGCACCGCTGTCGTCACCCTCGGTTTCCTCGAACGAGGCGGGGATGACCTGCTGTGCCGTCGGGATCTGGGTCACAACGTTGACAAACTTCGAGTAGAAGATCGTGGCAACGTCGAACTCACCCCCGTCGAAGCGAGACAGGACGTCCTTTGCGATGTCTTGCGCGTTGGAATAACCCAGACGCTTGACCTCGCTCAGGTCGATATGTCCAACGAACAGATCGCCAAAATCACGCTTGAGCGCGTCGCGGCCTTTTTTGCCGACGGTCAGAACTTTGACCGTCTTGCCTTTCAGGCGCAGCTCTTCCGCTTTGACACGGGCCAGCTTGGCGATGTTCGAGTTGAAGCCGCCGCAAAGGCCGCGTTCAGCTGTCATGACAACCAGCAGATGGACATCATCACTGCCCGTACCACGGAGCAGCTTGGGGGCGCTGTCGCTACCCCCGACCGATGCCGCCAGCCCCGCCATCACGGCATTGAACCGCTCGGCATAGGGACGCGAGGCTTCGGCAGATTCCTGGGCGCGGCGCAGTTTTGCTGCCGCGACCATCTGCATGGCCTTGGTGATCTTGCGGGTCGACTTGACCGACTCGATCCTGTTTTTAAGGTCCTTAAGATTTGGCATATGCCCGCCTCTCCCTTAAGCGAAGGTTGCGGCGTATTCGTCCAGCGCAGCCTTGATCTTGTCGGAAGCGTCACCCTTGATCTTGGGATCTTCGTCCGTGATCCACTGAAGCAGATCCGCGTGCTTGCCACGCAGGTGCGCCAGCAGGCCAGCTTCGTAACGGCCAACATCGGACACATCGATCTTGTCGAGGTAACCGTTGGTGCCGGCGAAGATGACGCAGACGATTTCAGCGTTGGTCAGTGGCGAGTACTGCGGCTGTTTCATCAGCTCGGTCAGACGCGCACCACGGTTCAGCAGCTGCTGGGTCGCGGCGTCGAGGTCGGAACCGAACTGCGCAAACGCAGCCATTTCGCGGTACTGAGCCAGCTCCAGTTTAACCGGACCAGCAACCGACTTCATCGAGTTGGTCTGAGCCGAGGAGCCTACACGCGAAACCGACAGACCGGTGTTCACAGCGGGACGGATACCCTGATAGAACAGTTCGGTTTCAAGGAAGATCTGACCGTCGGTGATCGAGATCACGTTGGTCGGAATAAACGCCGAAACGTCACCACCCTGAGTTTCGATAACCGGCAGAGCGGTCAGCGAGCCAGCACCGAAGTCTTCGTTCAGCTTCGCCGAACGTTCCAGCAGACGGGAGTGGAGGTAGAAAACGTCACCAGGATAGGCTTCACGTCCGGGCGGGCGGCGCAGCAGCAGCGACATCTGACGATACGAAACAGCCTGTTTCGACAGGTCATCATAGATGATCAGCGCGTGGCGGCCATTGTCGCGGAAGTATTCCGCCATCGCGGTCGCGGCGTAAGGTGCCAGGAACTGCATCGGCGCCGGGTCGGACGCGGTTGCGGCCACAACGATCGAGTATTCGATCGCGCCGGACTCTTCCAGTTTCTTCACCAGCTGCGCAACGGTCGAACGCTTTTGACCGATCGCAACGTAAACGCAGTACAGTTTCTTCGACTCGTCGTCGCCTGCTGCGTCGTTATAGGTTTTCTGGTTCAGGATCGCGTCCAGAGCAACGGCGGTTTTACCGGTCTGACGGTCACCAATGATCAGCTCACGCTGGCCACGGCCAATCGGGATCATCGCGTCAACCGATTTCAGGCCGGTTGCCATCGGCTCGTGAACCGATTTACGCGGGATGATGCCGGGGGCTTTAACGTCTGCAACGCCACGCTTGGTTGCGTTGATCGGGCCTTTGCCGTCCAGCGGGTTGCCCAGACCGTCAACAACACGGCCTAGCAGTTCGTCACCGATCGGAACGTCCACGATCGAGTTCGTGCGCTTGACGGTGTCACCTTCTTTGATGTCACGGTCGGAGCCGAAGATAACGACACCGACGTTGTCGCTTTCCAGGTTCAGGGCCATGCCCATGATGCCACCGGGGAATTCGACCATCTCACCGGCTTGTACGTTGTCCAGGCCGTATACACGGGCAATCCCGTCACCGACGCTCAGCACGCGGCCGATCTCGGCCACTTCGGCTTCCTGACCAAAATTCTTGATCTGGTCCTTCAGGATTGCAGAAATCTCTGCAGCTTGGATTCCCATTTATCCGACCTCTTTCATTGCATTCTGTAGGGAGTTCAGCTTCGAACGGATCGAGCTATCGATCATCTTCGAGCCCACTTTAACGACAAGACCGCCGATGAGGCTTTCATCCACGGTCGCATTGATAGTCACGGTCTTGCCCACACGCTCGGACAGCGTCTTGGACAATTTTTCCAGTTGTGTCTTGGTCAGCGCCTTGGCCGAGGCGACATCGGCGGTCACTTCGCCACGCTCATCGGCCAGCATATCGCGCAGAACCTGCACCAACTGCGGCACAACGAACAGGCGGCGTTTCTGCGCCATCAGACCCAGCGTGTTGCGCAGGATCGCGTGCAGATCCATCTTGTCAGCGACGGCGGTGATTGCGCCTTCCTGTTCAGCGCGCGAAACCAGCGGAGAAGCGATCAGGTCGCGCAGCTCGGCGCTTTCGCCCAGAGCAGTTGCCAAATCATTGATGCCGGATTCCAGACCTGCGAGGTCATTGTTCTCTTTTGCAATCTCGAAGATTGCCGTGGCATAGCGCTCGGCGATGCCAGTGGAAATCGAAGCTGGTTCGGACACGTCCACCCTTCCGATATTTGAGGCCCCGATTTTGAGTAGCGGCCGCTACCTTGGGGCGTGAGGAAACCCCGTCCTTTTAGGGCGGGGATCAAAATCACCGGGGATGTAGCAGAGCCGAACCAACCTAGCAATATATTATCACGGCAAGCACTTTATCCACAAAGCTATATTTTTCAGACACTTAACTAGGGTGCGACCCTTTTATCCGGTTGGGACACGGGAAAAATGTTACGAAAGTGTAGGTTTTTGCGATTCCTGTGACCTTTTTCCCGCATTTTTTGCGGTTTTCCGCGTCTCAAAACGCAACTGTTCCCTATGCGGGCTTCAACAACCCATCAAGCGCCTTGATCGGTCGACGCTCAGCCTCCTTGGTGACGCTGCCGCTGGGTGGTCGGATGTGCTTGGTGACTTCGACCATCAAAACGCCTCCGGCCATGACCGTCGGTAGGCGTTGCCCGGTTTTCTCGATCAGGCTTCCCGACTTCAACCAGAACCTGCGAAATGACGGCGGCATATAAAGGGCGGAACAGTGGCTTTCAGGAATAAAATGATGGGCTCTGAGTTGGCTTTCAAGCTGCGATGCAGAATAGGGGCGACCAAACCCGAACGGAGTCCGATCCGTCCGTGACCACAGACCGGCCCGGTTCGGAACCACAAACAAGGCCCGCCCGCCGGGGCCAAGAACCCGCCAGCACTCGTCCAGCAATTCGCTGGGGCGGCTTGAAGTCTCCAGCCCGTGCATCACCACCAGCTTGTCTACGTGACCGGTTTCGACCGGCCAGAGTGTCTCTTCGGTTAGGACTGACACATTGGGCATTCCCGCAGGCCAAGGCATCACCCCTTGCGGACCCGGCATAAGGCCGATTACCCGCCGCGCGTCCGCCAAATAGGGACGCAGCAGGGGCACCGCAAAGCCGAAGCCCGCGACCGTCTGACCTTTGGCTTCAGGCCACAAATGCGTCAGCCGGCCCCGAATGGCTGCTTGTGCCGCGCGACCCAGAGTGCTGCGGTAGTAAAAATTCCTCAGATCCTGCACATCAAGATGCATTGCGGACACCCGGTCAATCGGCTTAGCTGAGCGCAGTCTAGCAACGAAAGGGCAAAAGGCCATGCCTCTTGAGATCGTAACCGTCCCATGTCTCAGCGATAACTACGCTTTTCTGGCGCATGACGCGGCCAGTGGCCAGACCGCACTGATCGACGCGCCAGAATCCGGACCGATTTTGGCCGAATTGGATGCGCGCGGCTGGACTCTAAGCCACGTATTGCTAACCCACCATCACTGGGACCATGTGGACGGTCTGGCCGCAATTTTGGAGAACCACCCAGCCAAGGTCATTGGCGCCGCCGCGGACGCTCACCGCCTGCCCCCGCTGGATCAGCAGGTGTCAGAAGGCGATGTGGTCGAAATTGGCGGCGAGCCGGTGCAAGTAATGGACGTATCGGGCCACACGGTCGGGCATGTCGCATACTATATGCCAGAAAGCCGCGCTGTGTTCACGGCCGACAGTCTGATGGCGCTGGGTTGTGGTCGCTTGTTTGAAGGAACTGCACCGCAGATGTGGGCCTCTCTCAGCAAACTGGCCGCCCTGCCCGACGACACGCTGGTTTGCTCCGGCCACGAATACACGCAGGCCAACGCGCAATTTGCCATTACCGTAGACCCGAACAACGCCGCACTGCGGCAACGCATAACCGATATCGAAGCTACCCGCGCCGCTGGTAAACCCACGGTGCCGTCGACTCTGGCGCTGGAAAAAGCCACGAACCCGTTTTTGCGCGCCACCGACCCTTCGATTCATGCTATCCTTGGAATGGAAAACGCCGACCCTGCTGCGGTTTTTGCAGAAATCAGGGCTAGAAAAGACCGGTTTTAGTGCCTATTTGGCTCTCTTCACAGCAACGGTCACGTTAAATGTGACTGTCAAGTGAAAGAAAACCCTTGAAGCCGAGCCACGATCAACCAAACTCTAATAGTATGAGGACATGGTTGGATTGGGGCCATAGCCGCCCCCTTTCGACCCAAGACAGAGGAGCACCCGCGTGCCTTCATTCTCGAGCACATTAGAACAAGCCATTCACGCGGCCTTGGCGGCTGCGAATGAACGGCGACACGAATTCGCAACGCTGGAACATCTGCTGCTGGCGCTGCTTGAGGAACCTGATGCCATCCGCGTCATGAAAGCTTGCAGCGTCGATCTGGATGAACTGCGCAGCACTCTGGTCGAATTCATCGACGAGGATTTGTCGAACCTGGTAACAGACATAGACGGGTCTGAGGCTGTACCCACGGCTGCCTTCCAGCGTGTCATCCAGCGTGCCGCGATCCACGTCCAAAGCTCGGGTCGGACCGAGGTTACAGGTGCCAACGTACTGGTTGCTATCTTTGCCGAGCGTGAAAGCAACGCGGCGTACTTCCTGCAAGAACAGGATATGACCCGTTACGACGCGGTGAACTTCATCGCGCATGGTGTGGCGAAAGACCCGGCCTACGGCGAGAACCGCTCGGTATCAGGTGCCGATCAGGTCGAGGAAGAGGTTCAGTCTAATGCCGGCGAAGGCGAACAAAAAGAAAGTGCTCTGGGTAAGTACTGCATTGATCTGAACGCGAAATCGCGTGCGGGCGACGTTGATCCGCTGATCGGTCGCGCCGACGAGGTTGAACGCTGCATTCAGGTTCTCTGCCGTCGCCGTAAGAACAACCCGCTTCTGGTGGGCGATCCGGGCGTGGGCAAAACCGCAATTGCCGAGGGGCTGGCCCATAAGATCGTGGGCGGCGAAGCCCCCGATGTGCTGTCCGAGACCACGATCTATTCGCTGGACATGGGCGCACTGCTTGCAGGCACGCGTTACCGTGGTGATTTCGAGGAACGGCTGAAGGCAGTCGTGACGGAGTTGGAAGATCACCCCGACGCGGTGTTGTTCATCGACGAGATTCACACCGTAATCGGTGCCGGTGCTACTTCGGGCGGCGCGATGGATGCGTCAAATCTGCTGAAACCTGCGCTGCAGGGCGGCAAGCTGCGCACCATGGGCTCGACCACTTACAAAGAATTCCGTCAACATTTTGAGAAGGACCGCGCGCTCAGCCGCCGCTTCCAGAAGATTGACGTGAACGAGCCTTCGGTCGAGGACAGCGTGAAAATCCTGCGCGGTCTGAAGCCCTATTTCGAAAAGCATCACGAGATCAAATACACCGCAGATGCGATCAAGACCGCCGTGGAACTGTCGGCACGGTATATCAACGACCGCAAATTGCCGGACAAGGCCATCGACGTGATCGATGAGGCCGGTGCCGCACAGCACTTGGTCGCGGAAAGCAAACGTCGCAAGACCATCGGCGTCAAAGAGATCGAGGCGGTTGTCGCCAAGATTGCCCGTATCCCGCCCAAGAATGTCACCAAGGACGATGCCGAGGTTCTGAAAGACCTCGAAGCCTCGCTGAAGCGTGTGGTGTTCGGTCAGGACGAGGCCATTGAGGCGCTGTCCAGTGCGATCAAACTGGCCCGTGCCGGCCTGCGTGAGCCTGAAAAGCCCATCGGAAATTATCTGTTCGCCGGCCCGACTGGTGTGGGCAAAACCGAAGTGGCAAAACAGCTGGCCGATACGCTGGGTGTGGAACTGCTGCGCTTTGATATGTCGGAATACATGGAGAAGCACGCTGTTTCCCGTCTGATCGGTGCGCCTCCGGGCTATGTCGGGTTCGACCAGGGCGGCCTGCTGACCGATGGTGTCGACCAGCACCCGCATTGCGTGCTGCTGCTGGACGAGATCGAGAAGGCACACCCGGACGTGTTTAACATCTTGTTGCAGGTGATGGACCACGGTGAGCTGACCGATCACAACGGCCGAACTGTCAATTTCCGCAACGTGGTGCTGATCATGACCTCGAACGCGGGCGCGCAGGAACAGGCCAAGGCCGCCATCGGTTTTGCCCGTGACCGTCGCGAGGGTGAGGATACTGCTGCGATCGAACGCATGTTCACGCCGGAATTCCGCAACCGACTGGACGCGGTGATCTCATTCGCGCCGCTGCCGAAAGAGGTCATCCTGCAGGTGGTCGAGAAGTTCGTACTGCAGCTTGAGGCGCAGTTGCTGGACCGCAACGTGACCATCGACCTGACGCCGAAGGCCGCCGAGTGGCTGGCTGACAAGGGTTATGACGACAAGATGGGTGCGCGTCCGTTGGGTCGTGTCATTCAGGAGCACATCAAGAAGCCTCTGGCCGAGGAACTGCTGTTCGGCAAGCTGGCCAAGGGCGGAGTGGTCCGTGTCTCGGTCAAGAAAGGCGAACTGAACCTGGAAATCTTCGGCCCCGATCAGCCGCGCATTCCGGGCGACAAGCCCCCGTTGCTGACGGCGGATTGATCGCCTGAATCGTCAAATAGAAAACCCGCCAACCATGGCGGGTTTTTTTTAAATCTTCAGGCCAGAGATACAGCCGCCAAACTTAGGGAAGTTTTTAGCCTTTGAGCCGGTAGGACTTCAAGATGCGGTGGTGGCTGTTTTGAACCAGACATAGTTCTGGCAAAACCTCGGGCTGGTCGCCTTGTGCCGTTCTATAGGCGGACAGGACGCAATAGGCATAGTGCGGCCCACTGCTGCCCTGTGACACGGCAGACAGGATCGCGATACCAACATCGCGCGCCTTACGAAGCCAACCGGCTTTGGCGGGCACAAAATACTCGAAGTCGATGAATCGAATCTGGCGCCCGTCCCAGCACATGTCCCGAAAGGCTGGGCGACCGTGGGCCAGGCCCGCCGCATGCAGACGCGCCAGCGCACGTCCCACAGCGCGGCACGCCCGGAGCTTTTCTACCTGACTGATGGACGTGTTGTCACAGAGCTTGGTCAGGCTGGCCCCGGCATCCTCGAGGGCAATAAAACCCGCGCCATCGGCAACGATCCGGGGGACAGGCATACCGTAGCTCCAAAGGAAGCGATGGGCTCGCCTATCACGATCGAATGCCTGTTCGGGCTTTCCCTTCACCAACCAGAGGTGTGGCGCGAAACGCCCAACACGCTTCAGCCAAAACCTGCGCCCTCGCCGCGTTTTGCATAGGGTCACACGCTGATACGGCGCATGCAGCACCTCATCCGCCATTTTGTTTATCTCTGCTTGATGGTCTTTCACACATTACCCCGAATAACCTATGGCAACATATAGAGAGACTACACCCCCATTTCACCGTTTGCTGGGCGGTAATCCACCAGCAACACAGCATTTTCTCAAAAAACAGAGATCGGCCGAGGTGATTACCGCTCGGTCAGCTTCAGTTCGATCCGACGGTTTTGTGCGCGGGCTTCGGGGGTGCCCGACGGATTGACGGGCTGGAACTCACCAAACCCGTTAGCAGCCAGCCGGTTCGGCGGAATACCCAGCGCTTCGACCATATATCGTACGACCGACAAGGCGCGCCCTTGGCTCAGTTCCCAGTTGTCGCGATATCGGCCACTCCCGGCTAGGGGTACATTGTCTGTGTGGCCGTCGACCCGGATTACCCAATTCAGGCCCTCAGGAATTTCCGCAGCCACACCACGCAGGATGTTCGCCACTTTGGCGACCTCCTGTTGACCGTCCGGTGACAATACGGCTGATCCGGTGTCGAACAAAACTTCCGACGAGAACACGAAACGGTCACCTTCGATCCGAACACCTTCCTCATTGCCCAGCACATCGCGCAGGCGGCCAAAGAATTCAGACCTATAGCGTTCCAAGTCCTCGGCCTGAGCCAGCAATTCTTCGGCCTCGGCTTCAAGACGCACGCGCTCGGCCTCTTCCAGCAGGCGGCGACGGCGTTCTTCCGAGGCCGCACGGGCCAAAGCTGCGTTAAGGTCCTGCCCCAAAGTCTGGATGCGAATATCAGCGGCGGCATTGCGTTCTTCGTAGTCATCCAACAAGGCCTGCAACCCACCCAATTGCTCCCGCAGCGCGGCCATTTGCTGATTCAGCAAAGCAGTTTCGCGCTGTGCCTTTTCTGATATCGCCTGCTCATCCGACAGGGTGTCGCGGGCCAACGCCAGAAGGGCCGCGCGTTCTTCCGCCAGCGTCCGTTGCTCCGATGCTTCGGCCTGAGCTTCGGTCTGACCGGCCAGAGCGGCCTCTAGCTGCGCCTTCAACTCTTCGGGGTTCAGGTCACCGAACCGGCGTTCCAGTTCCGCTTTGGCGGCCTGTGCCGCAGCCAGAAGGGTTAATGTTTCTTCCGCCTCCTTGCGCTGTGCTTCCAGGGCAAGGGTCATGGCCGTCAACTCGGCGTCCGCATTCTGCAAACGGTTACGAAGGTTCTCGGCCGCAGCGGCCTCGGCCAGCTTGGCAGCCTCTTCCGCGCTCAGCTGATCCTCAAGCTCGGAAATTCGCGTGGTTTGCGCCGCATCGCTTTGTTCCAGATCAGCGACCAGGGCCTCCAGCGCTTCGCGTTGGGCGGCTGCCAGTCGGGCCGCCTCGGTTTGTTCATCTATTTCAGCCCGACTCTGTGCAAGGGCCAGGTTCAAAGCCTCCTGCTCACCAAGCAATTCTTCGCGCTGGTTCGCCAGTTCGGCAATTTCACCGTGCGCGCGCTCCTGATCCAGCAGTAGAGCGGCGACCTGAGCTTCAAAATCAGTCAGTTGGATCTGCGCCTGCACCAACTCTGTTTCGACCTGAGACAGGGTTGAGTTCAATACCCCCAGCCGCGCTTGCAACCGGCTGTTTTCCCGCTCCTCCAGACCCAGTGCTCCAGCAAGTGCTGCAACTTCGTCGGAGAGGGCGGTCAGTTCATCTTCTTGCCCGGAAATGGTTTCGCGCAGAACATACTGCACCACCATGAAGATGGTCAGAACAAAGGTCAGCACCATCAAAAGCCCGGTCATGGCATCCACAAACCCGGGCCAGACCGAACCCTGGAAACGCTGACCTGTGCGTCGGGAGAGGGCCATAAGTTACTCTCCTTCCGGAGCGGTACGCACGGCGCCTCGGGGCAATGTCAGGGCTTTGACGAGCAATTCTATATCCTTGCGCAACTCGCTCATGCTTTCCTGCCGACCGGCAGAGATTTCTTCTAGGATTCGCAGCAACTGTACGTCCATCGAGCGCAAACGCATGCGGCTTTCCGCGTCAATCCCGTCACCGGTACCCTGCTCGCGCATATGATCTAGCAAGGCATCCTGTCCAAGCGCCACCCTCTCCAACGCAGCGGTCACGCCATCGTTGTTCTGTTGCCTCGCATTCATCTCGCCGATCGAATCCGCCAATTGACCCAATCTGGACGACACCGCCGCACGATCTGCCTCTTGCGCGGAGAAAAGATCCTGCAGCGCATTCATCTGTTCAGACATAGCATCCAGAACGGGTGTCAGAACGGCCAGTTCAGCCCCGCCTTCTTCGGTTGCTGCAAAACCAACACGGGTAATCGAGGACAACCATTCTTCAAGCTCGCGGTAAAACCGGTTTTGCCCGTGGCCCGCAAATAGCTCCAGCAGGCCAACGATCAGAGATCCGGCCAACCCCAGCAACGAGGACCCGAAGGCCACGCCCATACCCTGCAGTTGCGATTCCAATCCGACCATCAGGCGGTTGAACACGGCCATACCTTCTTCACCCTCTTGCGGGTTGAGACTGCGGATGGTGTCAACAATGGCGGGAACAGTGGTGGCCAACCCGAAGAACGTACCCAAGAGGCCCAGATAAATCAGCACGTTGGTGATGTATCGCGTGAATTCGCGTTCTTCCTCGACCCGTTCCGCAACCGAATCCAAAATGGACCGCGTCGAGGTCGAACTGATTTGCGACCGTGCCCCCCGCTCCCGCAGCAGCGAGGCCAAAGGGGCCAGCAATTGCGGTGTTCGGGCATCTTCCCGTACGACACCGCCCACGAACGCTTCGATCCAGCGAACTGAGCCGATCAGCTGTGTCACCTGATAAAAACAAGCGAAAACGCCGATCACGAAGACCAACAGGATAAAGCCGTTCAGATAAGGGTTGGCGTAGAAAACCGGCAACACGTAGGGCAGCGCCATAAAGACCCCCAGCCCCGCCAAAGCAATCGCAATCAGCATCGTAACGATCTGACGAATGGGTTGCGAGAAATGTGGTCTCGCGCCCTGATGTGCCTGCGCCATGCGCGTGGTTCCCGGTTTTTGCCTGCTCTGCGCTGAATCTAGCGAAAATACACCGGTGAAGCCAAGGGTTTATGCGGTGATCTCACGAACCCGTTGCGCCAACCACTCAAGATCGGGATCACGCAGGTCGATCTCGGCCAGATGTTCAGCGGTGTTGTAGAGGTATTCAGTGTTCGGCCCCCGACCGCCAACGGCATGCGCTATGATTTGGGCCTGTTCTTCAAGCGGCATACCCCCGCAATATTGCACGTGGTCCGCGTCGATTACATAGGTCACTGCATTCACCACCTCGCCGCTGTCGAGATGCACATCCAGCATCTTTTCAAGATAGGCCGACGAAACCAGTTCACGCTCACGCAATTCGTGCAGGGTGCGATCTTCGTGACCAGCCTCAACCGCCAGAGCCAATCCCTTGCAATGCGCGTCGGTTTGTTCATCCAACGCCAAAACCAGACCGGGATGGTCTTCGGTACCTCGGTGGTGGATTGAGCTCATGCAGAAAGACCGGGCATACCCATGCAAAGTGCCGTGTTCGCTGCGGGCCACCGGAAAGCCCGGATTCCATAGCAGCGATCCATATCCGAAAACCCACATCGTCATAGCACTGGTCCTTGCCCGTTTGGGCCTATAAACATCAAATCCGAGGTGGGAAAAAGGGCCAACTGCCATGCGCGGTCTGATACGAGTCGTCATTTTCATAGTTGTGATCTGGAGCGCCTATTGGTTCGTCGCCGGCTTTGGACTGCGCAACGCGATCACCGCTTGGTTCGACGCACAGCAGGACCGAGGCTGGCAGGCTGAGTTTTCTGACGTTGAAACCGCTGGGTATCCGCTGCACCACATGACACGGCTAAACAATCCTGCATTGGCAGATCCGGTGAACGGCACCGCGTGGAGCGCAGATTGGATCGAATTCCAAAGCCCCGCGATCTGGCCCGGTCGGCAGGTTTTGCGCTTTGCTGATACCCCACAGCGGTTATCGTACTACGACCAGACGGCCACCATTGAAGCCAGTGACCTGCAAGCCGAGTTGCAATTGCAACCCGGTGTGGCGTTGGAACTGGAAAAGATGGCGTTAACCGCTGGACCGTGGGCGATCACCGACGACACCGAGGCTCTGGCAGGCGGTGACACGTTAGCTCTTGTGATGGAACAGACGGACAATTCCGAGGCATATGTGATTAGCGCCCAGGCGGACGGCTTCACTCCCGGCGACGATCTGCGAGAGTTGATGCGTTCGGCCACTACGCTGCCGCAGGCGTTTGAGACGCTGGAACTGGACATGACGGTCACCTTCGACAAGGCTTGGGATCGGTCAGCCCTGGAACAGAGCAGGCCCCAACCGGTAAAGATTGATCTGCGGCTGGCCGAGATGAAATGGGGCGCATTGCGCCTGTTCGCAGCAGGAGAATTGGACGTCGATCCGCAAGGTATTCCAACTGGCGAGATCGCAATCCGGGCAGAGAACTGGCGGGACATGATCGCCATGGCCAATGCCGCAGGTGCTCTGCCTGATCAGGCAGTCGACACTGTGACGAAGGCGCTGAACTTTATGGCCGGTCTGGGAGGCAATCCGAATGCACTAGATCTGCAGCTTAATTTCCGTGATGGATTTGTGGCGCTAGGCCCGTTGCCTATTGGCCCTGCACCACGCCTGATCCTGCGTTAACGGCAGTATGGCCCGCGTCGGTGTCGTGCCGTGTCCAGATGGAAATGATCCCTGTGATACCGATCCGCATTTGGCCCCAACACCGTGCCGAACGGGCCGCACGCTCCACGCCATACCTTGGTCAGTTGACGCTTTGACGGATTCTTGCGCCAGCCGTTCAGGACTGTCACGACCTCTCCATCCGCCATTTTAAAGCCCGAGATATCAATCGCCCGGCCTTTGCCGTGCTCTGAAATACGTGCACCCTTTTGGTTATTGCGAGTGCGGCAGGCGTAGTGGGCCGCGATCTTCATCTCGACCACCGGGCCACGTCGTTTGAATGTCGGCTTGACCGTCTTGTCGACCCATTTGTTGAGCGCAATTGCGGTGCCACAATCCATCGTCGACGGACGGCTGAGCACCACTCCTGAAACCGAGGTAACCTGCACTGCGTCCTTGATCCCGCATGCCTTGATCCTGCCCGGTACGTTGCCGACGGGCTTGCCCTGGATGTCTATGTCCCCACAGACCGAACCTTTGCGAAGCTTGCGTTTCTTGAAGAGCGCCTCTTGCTCCAATGCTTTTGGCCTTAAGTAGGGCATCAGAGAGGTATCAGGTCCCAGCAACGGCAACTCTGACGGACGTGCGGCGAATGCCATTACTTGCGGCGATACCGGGCGCAACTCGGGCCGGATCTCTGCATTGGGCACCGGCGCAACGAACGCCAACATGGGCGCTGCTGAGGGTCGCGCAACAGGAACCAGTGACTGTTCCAGAGGGGCAGCATTGGACAGAGTGGCACCAAAGGCCACGCATCCAATCATCAGTGCCCTCCAGCCGTGCCTCATGGGTTCGCTTTCCCCCGCCCGAAATCGGGTGCGTCCGTATCCTGCCCCGCGTCGATGATGCCACGCCGGATCGCACGCGTACGGGTGAAGTAGTCAAACAGATGCTCGCCATCACCAGTACGGATGGCGCGTTGCAGGGCGAACAGTTCTTCAGTGAAACGGCCCAGAATTTCCAGCGTCGCGTCTTTGTTGGTCAGGAACACGTCACGCCACATGGTCGGGTCCGAGGCAGCAATGCGGGTAAAGTCCCGGAATCCGGCGGCGGAATACTTGATAACCTCGCTATCGGTCACCCGGCGTAGGTCGTCTGCCACCCCGACCATCGTGTAAGCGATCAGGTGCGGCGCATGTGAAGTGACAGCCAGAACCAAATCGTGGTGATCCGCATCCATCTCATCCACGTTCGAGCCCATGCCCTCCCAAAGCGCGCGCAGGCGGGCAATTGCATCCGGATCAGAGCCTTCGACCGGGACCAACAGGCACCAGCGGTTGTCAAACAGCTCGGCAAAGCCTGAGTCAGGACCGGAATGTTCGGTCCCCGCCAGCGGGTGCGCGGGGATGAAATGCACACCTTCGGGAATATGCGGGGACACAGCTTGGATAACATGCCGCTTAACCGAACCCACATCGGTGACCGTTGCCCCAGGTTTCAACGCCGACGCGATATCTGCGGCCACGGCCCCCATCGCGCCCACGGGAACACAAAGTACGACGAGGTCAGCGCCCTCGACTGCCTCTTTCGCGGTGTCACAGACGCGGTCGCACAGACCAATCCGGCGGGCAGTGTCGCGGGTCGCCTCGGAGCGGGCATAGCCTGTGACCTCACCCGCAAGGCCCGAGCGTTTGATGGCCCAGAACATGGACGAAGCGATCAGGCCCAGCCCGATCAGCGCGACGCGGTCGTATATCTGGGTCATGCCGCACCCCCTTTGAACGTGGTGATGGCCACAACGACACGACGACAGGCCTCTTCGTCACCCACGGTGATCCGCAGGGCGTTTGGCAGGTTGTAGCCCGCCACACGGCGCACAATCAAACCCTGGGTCTTCAGGTAGTTATCACAGGTCTCGGCCTCGGCCTGATCGGCAAAGCGGGCGAGGATGAAATTGGTGCAGGACGCATCCGACGGCACGCCGATCTTGGCCAGTTCTTCTGACAGCCATACCCGTAGGCGGGCATTCTCAGCTTGGCAGAAGGACAAGAAATCTACATCTTTCACTGCAGCCTCTGCAGCAGCCAGAGCGGTCAGCGACAAGTTGAACGGCTGCCGCACCCGATTCAGCACGTCGATGATCGACTGTGCGGCATAGCCCCAGCCGACTCGCATCCCACCCAGACCATAAACTTTTGAGAACGTCCGCGTCATAATCACATGTTCGAACCGATCCACTAGCGACGCCCCGCCGTCGAACCCGTCGACGAACTCGGCATAGGCCCCGTCGATCACCATCAGGCACGTCTGCGGCAGAGCCTCGGCCAGCCGCACCAGTTCCGCCTCGGGGATCATCGTCGAGGTCGGATTGCCCGGATTGGTCACAAAGACGATCCGGGTCTGCCCGGTCACGGCGGCAAGGATTTTGTCCACGTCCACGTGACGGTCCCGCTCGGGCACCATCACAGGCGTCGCGCCAGCCATGCGGGCGATGATAGGGTACATGGAAAACCCGTGCTCGGTATAGATGACATCATCCCCCGGCCCCGCATAGGCCTGAGCGATGAATTGCAACACCTCGTCACTGCCCACACCGCAGATGATCCGCGTTGGGTCCAGACCGTGCCGCGCACCGATCGCCGAGCGCAAGCTGGCGTGGTCAGTGCTGGGGTAGCGATGCAAGGTTTCGGCACTGTCACGCACCGCCTCAATCGCCTTGGGGCTGGGGCCGAACGGGTTTTCGTTCGAGCTGAGTTTGATCACATGCTCGACCCCGGCCACATGCGACTGGCCGCCCTGATAGAGCGCGATGTCCATAATGCCGGGTTGAGGGGTGATCTTGTTCATAAGAGGCTCCGTTGATTGGGGCCTCTCATACCTGTCTCAACGCGTTGAGAAAAGCGGCAATTCCGTCACGCCGCTTTGAAGCGGGCCGTCGCCGGGTCCGCGCTGTAGAATGGCACGAATTCCTCGGTTCGGCGTGACAGGTCGTTGACGCTGTCGATGATGAACTGAACGGTCTCCTCGCTCATCAGATATGAGAAGTTCAGACGCACCCAGCCCGGTTTCCTCATCTCTTCCCCCGCAGACAGTGCCGCGTGCAACTCATCCGACGTTGCGCGATCAATGCCCAGCAGCCGATGTGCATACGGGCCGGCGCAGGCACAGCCGCCACGCGCCTGAATGCCGTAGATATCGCTAAGCATTCGAGTGAACAGCTGCTGATGCACCGGCTGACCGGAATTGTCCCGCACGAGGAAGGAATAGATCGGCAGGCGATGCGGATTGTCAGTGCCCAGCAGAGTCAGGTTGGGATTGTCGCTCCACCCCAGCAGCGCCATGTGATTGTACTTGGCCTCCAGGCGGGCAATTTCGTCGGTGCCTACGACATCTTTGATGATAAATGCCAGCGCTGAACGGATATCACCGATCACATTGGGGGTTCCGGCCTCTTCCCGCGTCGCCAGATCCTCGCTGTAATCGTGCCGCCAGGGTGAGACAAAACTGACCGTGCCGCCGCCGGGCCAACTGGGGCATGTACGCTTCACCGCATTCTGGTTGACGATCAAAACGCCCGACGCGCCCGGCCCACCGGGAAATTTATGAGGAGAGACCACAATGGCGTCCTTGCGCGCATCTTCCGGCCCCATATCCATTGGCAAGTAAGGCCCGCCGCCTGCATAGTCCCACACCGACACCGCCCCATGCGCCTTGAGCAACCGCGTGATCGGGTCCGGATCGGTGATGATCCCGGTCACGTTCGACGCCGCCGAGAAGGACCCGATGATCATATCAGCCGCAGCATGGTCCACCAACATTCGCTCTAGCACGACAAGATCAACACCACCCTCGGGCGCCTCGGGAATTTCGATCACCCGCGCCTTGCTTTCCCGCCACGGCAGGATGTTCGAATGATGCTCATACGGCCCGATCAAAACAACCGGCCGGTCAGCGGCATCCACACCCAACAAGCTGACCAGCCGGTTCAAACCCGCAGTGGCGCCAGACCCGGTAAAGATCACCGCGTCCTCTCCCCTCGCACCAACGATGCGGGCAATCTCAGCGCGCGCCTCGCGGCGCAGGCGCGTCATGTAAGAACCGCAATAGGAGGCCTCGGTGTGGCTGTTGGCATAGAAGGGCAGCACCTGTTCGGCGACAAAATCCTCAACCTGCCTCAGCGCACGCCCCGAGGCGACGTAATCCGCGTAAACCAGCGGTACGTCCCCGTGCAGACCCGGGATCAGAACATTCTCTCCGATCAGCCCGTCACGCAGACGTGAATCGCGAGTGGTGGTTTGGATGTCGGCGCGAAAATTGGACAGGGTCATGGTAAAGGCTCCGTATTGCACCATTCAATATGATTGAGATATGGCGTGAAAACTTCACCTTTATTTGCTGATTTTTCCCTAATTTCGTGTCATATGACTTCTTATGAGCAAAAAAATAGATCAGATTGACACGCGCATCCTGAAAGAACTTCAACAGGACGCCACCTTGTCGCAACGCGAACTGGCAGACCGGGTTGGCCTATCGCAGAACGCCTGCTGGCGGCGATTGAAAACACTGAACGACAACGGCGTGCTCCTTGGCTCCACGGCGCGGATCGCGCGCGAAAAACTGGGGCTGAGCCTTGTGGTCTTTGTCATGCTGCGCACCCGGCACCACTCGGCCGAATGGTTACAAGCCTTTCGCAGCCATGTTTTGACCATCCCTGAAGTGGTCGATTTCCACCGGATCGGCGGCGACTATGACTATCAGCTAAAGGTGGTCACGCAGGACATGGCATCCTACGACAAGGTCTATCAACGCCTGATCGAAAAGGTCGAGCTGGACAGCGTTACGTCTTACTTCGCCATGGAAGCAATTGCCGAAGGGCGCCCCCTCCCGCTCTGATCCGTTCTTCATTTGGCCAAAAATACCTCGGGGGAAGCGCGGCCTGCCGCGATTGCGGGCAGAGGCCCTACCCAACAAAAAAGACCGCACCAGAATGGTGCGGCCCTTTGAATTTCCAGCGTCGGCGAAGATTAGTTCTTCGCGTAGAATTCGACGACCAGGTTCGGTTCCATCATGACCGGGTAAGGCACATCGCTCAGGCCCGGTGCGCGCACGAAGGTCGCGGTCATTTTCGAGTGGTCGGCGTCGATGTAGTCAGGCACATCACGCTCGGCCAGAGCAACAGCTTCCAGAACAACAGCCAGTTGCTTGGACTTGTCACGTACTTCGATCACGTCGCCTTCTTTGACACGGTAGCTGGGGATGTTGACCCGCTTGCCGTTCACTTTGACGTGGCCGTGGTTCACAAACTGACGTGCGGCAAACACGGTCGGAACGAACTTGGCACGGTAAACAACGGCGTCCAGACGGCGCTCCAGCAAACCGATCAGGTTTTCACCGGTGTCGCCTTTTACACGCTCAGCTTCGGCGTAGATGCGGCGGAACTGCTTCTCGGTCAGGTCGCCATAGTAGCCTTTCAGCTTCTGCTTGGCGCGCAGCTGCAGACCGAAGTCGGACAGTTTGCCCTTGCGGCGCTGACCGTGCTGGCCGGGGCCGTATTCGCGACGGTTGATCGGGGATTTCGGACGACCCCAGATGTTTTCGCCCATCCGGCGGTCGATTTTGTACTTGGCAGACGTGCGTTTGGTCACGGCTGATCTCCTTCTTTAGGTCGAAGCCCGAATGGGCCACTATGAAGGGCGTTGTCCTCTTGAGGTTTCCCCCATGACAGGCATCCCCTTGCGGGGGCCACCAACACCAATGAAGCCGCGCTTATATCCGCGAAAACGGCAGAGTCAACACACCGTACAGCTTTGCTTTGGTATTTCCGTTAAAAGTTGAAGAGCAACCGAAGTGTTAGTCGGCCCGAAGTCCGGCAGAGACCACCCGCCGTTGATCCTGATCACCCAACTCCAACTGCGGTTGAGCCGGAAACGCGACAACTGCGCCATCCATTCCATCCACTTCGCCACTTTGGGAATCAGCTTCAGTGTATTCACTGACCCAGAACTCTTGATCCCGAGCCGGACAGTCGCCTTCGAAGACCAGAACTGGAGCAAGCTCGCCCCCGACTTGGAACAAAATTGCCGTGAAGGTCTGCGCGCCGTTGGTCAACACAAGCACACCGCTCGCTGCATCCGGAAAAATCTGATCCAGTACTTCATGACCCAGTGTCAAAGTCGTGCTTTCAAGAGGGCTTCCTGCGCGTTCCAGCGCCTGCTCTCTCGATTCGGTCAGAAACCGTACTTGCCCGCGCCAAGACCAGGCCGCGCCGACGCGAAGAAAAGACTGAGGCGCCGCCTCCAATCCGTCAATTTCCGTTTGACCCCATTTTATAGCTACACGACCGCTTTTTCCGGCTCTCATTTTACCGCCCGCACCTTCAACCCATCACTGCTAACTGAGACCGTCTTATCAACGTAAAATAAGGCGGAAAAGAGACGTTAATACTGCGTTCACGGAAATGTTGCCTAAGGGATTCAGCTATTCACCTCTGGCGGGAATTTTACCCGCCAAACTAAACCCATAACTGCAAGTGTAGCGCTCCATTTGACATTACCTACCCGCACGCGAAAAACCTTTTTGTATCAACACACTCTTATCACAGCGGCACGGTATACTGACCAAAAATTTCAAAATGAATTACCTTCATCTAGTGGAGCGACCGATTGCCTCGCCGACCCCCTTGAAAAGCAAATCCTCACTCGGTTGCTCTAGGTTCTGCTAGAGACCAAACCGACAATCTGAATAAAAGCGCCTTGGCAGTGGTTGTGTTTGGTCTGTTGCTTACGGACTTGATTTGTAAAATTGGCTAGGTTCGCTTAAATCAGTCACAAAATCAGGTCAAAGGTGCCTTGCCTGCTCGATTGCTGTCTGAATTTCGCGTGCTCTGGCTTCGTATTCGCCGTCAAGAAGACCATTCAGACGCTGTATTACTGCATCAGCATCTGCGAAGAACATTTCGAGCGTGTGGCGGTGCAAAGGGTAGTACACCCGATCACTCATTGCGTAACCACGCATTTCAATTAAGAACTTGATAAAGGCTTCATCGTCAGCAGTTACTTCGGCAGCCCATGCTCTCGGCGGTTCCTCCCCAGCAATATCTCGCCATCCATACATGAAGCCGCTCGTGTCTGGCATATCTAGAATTTTGTCTTGCAACTGTCCCTTTGAAATCCGCTGCGCCGCGATATCCAATAATTCATCGAGCAATTCATCTGAAAACGCCCATTCCTCGGGAGTAGTTCTCTGTTGGCCGTCCCCAACACGACCATGGCGGAATAACTCATCACGCAGTAAGTCGCCCACCAACCAGTTTACCGACGAACATTCGGCCGTTATCCAGTGTGCCAGTTCACGATGCCTTGTGGCACTAAGAATTGCCAATCGGCGCATACATCGGCCCACAACCATACCCCCAAGCCTTGCAACTGAAAGAGAACCAAACCTTGGTCTGTTGTCGACTTTCAGGATTTCATCCATCGTTTCACATATTCCTGTGACCAGGCCAGCCAAGGTTTCTTCGCCAAGCCCGCTGACCACGCCCTCGTCGAGGCGATCCAATATGTGCTCAAACCAAGTCTTCCCAGAATGTCTAAGCATCCTTACTTGCTCTTTAAGGCTCGTTTCGAGACCGGGAATATCTTCACCTGCAAGGCGTATAATTTCGCCAAAATCCGCGTCAGACATGACGGTCTTCGGGCCTGTGAGTGCAAAGTAAAACCGATAGTGCAGAGGACTCCCTAACCGCTTCAACGCCACAATTTTTTCATGTTCATGCGGCGGAGTACGTGCAAAAACAGTTTCCGTCGCTGACTTCATCGCCTCAACGCCCGGAATAAAGGTGGAGGCATGCCAGATGGAACGCGAGGAGTCGGGTTTCTTGGACGGGTATAGTTTTTCAGCGTCTTCCCGAAGTGCTTCTTTTCATCCGCTCCGACCATGCCGTCACCACTAGCAATGACCGAGCGAACCGAAAGGTAGGATTCCAGCCACTTGTAGATCTTGAACTGCGTCGTCTTAATTAGATGCAAGCGACAGAAGTCAGGAAAATACACATCTTCGCAGACAGTAGGATAGGTGAACCTGATTCCATTGAGCGCTAGCTTTACTTCACGTGGCGTCGTCAGACCCTGCCCTTCTTGATCAACACCACTCCGGAGATCCTCCAGGTCCATGCCGCTCAACTCTTCGCCATGAACCTCTTTATATAGTTTTAGTGCTTCGTTTCGAAATTGCGTCCGCAGGTCGAATGGCTCTGGGAGCGGTATGGCGAATGTCAGTTGGACAATCTTTTGTAGAAAGAGATCGCCATCCTTGACCTTAAGACCCTCGCTCAAAGCATCGGCCAAAACATCTCTGTCGTAACACATTAGATAAGCAACCTTCGGAAAGTCTGCGACCGACCGAACCAGTCTAACGACTTCCACAGCCTGCGCCGGTTCTAAGCGATCAAGGTCGTCAAGAATCACAACAAAGCCAACATCCAAGGTACGAATTCTGTCAACGATCTCAGCCTTCAACTCAGTTGGCGTCGGCTTACGCTCAGCCGCATTATCCAACACATTCGCAATCGCATTCATTGCCCCGCCCGCCGCCTGAGCGCCGGGTAATACGTATCCTGCCAAATCTGCTACTGGGGCGAGTCTTCGCGCCGTCTTGCTTCCGTAGTCTGTAACCATCTTCCGCAAGTTTCTTGCGTTCTCAGCCAACTGCGCAGCAGCTTGTTCCTCTGGTGCAGCATTCTGGATTTGAATGCGTTCAAGTACTTCGGCCATTGGCTCCAAAACCGATGCAACCAGCGACCCTGTATCGCCGTTCAGCCAAGGCGCGACCGTTATTGTGTGAATACCATCGTCTTCAACCTGGGTGAGCTCCGCGCGAAGGAAGTTCAGCAAGGAAGTTTTTCCAGAGCCCCACCGCCCCTCTAGGCCGATGACCATGCCATCACCCTTAGAGGCTTCCACAATTGATGGCGTTAACCGCTGGGCTATCCCGACGAAACTAAATTCATCGTCCTCGAAAGCTTCTACAGCGCGATCAGAGTCCAGTTCTTTTACCATGAAATTTTTCTATCCATCAAAAGTATTACACTTCCTATCTCCGTGAAGGAGGAGTGTTGAACAAAATGACCGAGGCGATAACTCCCCTATACCTGAAACCTATAGCTGAAAATGAGTGTCCGCATCATACTCTTGAGCTTTCCGAAAGCACGAGTTCAGCGAAGGGCTGGTTTCAGCTCGTCGTGCAGAAAAACAATGACAGCTTCCGGCTGCTAACGTCAGGCTGCGTCCGCGGCATCTTTGCATGGAGGATGCGGCCGCTCTGGGTTCGCCCGCCCGTCTAAGCTCGCCTCAGCGGACAACAGGATTGACCGCTGTCCTGAAATTCGAGCTGCATCCGGGCCAGCGCATCATGCTTCTTGAATGATCAACAAGGGCTCGGCTTCTTTGAGTTCCTTTGTAATACGACCGATTTCCGCGGTAGCGGAACCATACGCGCTGCTGACTCCATACTTCGAGACCTGCAGAAGCCCTTTGAAGCCGCCATCACTTACCATCCCGATTTCCTCAAAGAGGCAGATCGGTAGCTGGCGGTTGTCCTTGAAACGGCGATCCGGACTGCCGTTCTTGTTCACGTATTTCCAGGTTTGTCCGACCACCCTCGCGTCAGGCGGTGCGACCTCCATAATCATACGCTGGTCGCGAACCGCAGTGCGGAGGCTCTCATAACGCACTGCTCCGAAACGTTTATTCTCTTCGACAAGAATACAGTCAGGAAAGAAATAGCAGTTCTTCCCATCAATTCCGATCATGGGCGGCGTGATGTTTGAAGCAACTCCTGGCGGCAGGACATAGGAAACGGACGTCTCTTTGGTATCAACGAGACTCGTTGCACCTGAGTTTTTCTTCCAAGCATGGAGCGTCTTGATGTCTCCGCTTGCCTTCACGAACCAAAGCTTACTGGATCCGGCGACCTGATCGATCGCTTCGACCAGTGCTTTGTATCGCTCCTTCGCATCAGGCTCGAGATCATAGGCAAAAACGACATTGCGGCGCGGGAGGTCGATCATGCGCCCAAGTGCAAAAGCGATGCCCAGCAGCACAACGAATGCCATCACGACAGCGGGGTTTTGCGATATGAATGAGAGGGCAACGCCAACGGCCGCAGCGCTACACAGAAGAAGGGTCATCGAGGGTCGTTCGCGCGCCTGGTTCAGGCTGGTCAGCGCTTCCGAATGGCTTTCCGAAATGAGAACCTCGGCTTCAGCGGAGATTATCCGACGCATAAGCACGCCATCCTCGGTCATGTAGGCGGGTAACTTCTCATTCGGAGCGATCTTAGCAAACTCGGACGTATAGTCGGTCTGCTCGCCGGTTGGAGCGGACCTCGGCTTGCGACCAAGGCCGGCCAAAGTCTTCCTATAGTATATGCCGTTTATTCCAGCATGGATGTAGTGCCCTCTCGGTCCTGTACCAATCCGCAATCCTTTCACGCCAGCGGAAAAACCCAACCCTGATTTGGAGAGGTTTATCCGGAACGGGCCGAGGTTGATGGAATCCCTGATGTGAAACGGCATAGTCGACCTATGAATGAGTGCAATTATAGGTTGCGCGCATTTGGAGAGTAGCGCCACAAGGAAGTCAAGCCCGACTAAAGGTAAAAATCGCATGGGCACGATCTGCGTAGCTGTTCATTCGCTGGAAGGCTGTGAAGGTCTGCTTCAGTCCCAACTAGTACGTGCTGCTCCAGCAAGAGGCTATTTGGTAGCTAAGGGCAGTAAAGGGCTCGAGACGCGCCACCTGGGCGTCCGTCAGCCAAAAAAGATCAGACATGCTCACCATCCGTTTTTCAACCTTGAACCATGCCGCCAATCGGATACCAATGGGTCCTGAGCCTAGGATCCTCACTGTTCATTGAGACACCACAGAACTTCCTCAAAGTTGCAGACATTTTGCTCGACCCAGCTTTGCCAGGCACGGAAGTGCTCAAAGAGCCGTTGTAATTTGACCAGTTCGGGACAAAATTTAGTGTGAATAAAGTCGAGGAAAGGAGTCGCTACGCGATGACTATAGCAGTTGCATGGGTCCGTGACGTAAAAGGCTGCGACGAACTTGTAATGGTGACCGACAGTCGACTTTCGGGCGACGGCCGCACTTTTGATGCGTGTACTAAGGCGATCGCGTTGCCTAGGAGTGATTGCGCAATAGCTTTTGCTGGCTATTCGGGCCATGCTTACCCCATGATGCAGCAACTATCCAATGCGATTGCAGCACATGAACCGCTTCTCAGAGGTTCGCTCGACATAACATCACTTAAATCGCACGCGCTGAAGATCTTTGACAGCATGGCAGATCTAATCCTCAGTTCAGAGAGGTTATCTTCACCGGCTGAGACCGATCCCGAAGCAAATTTTCTATTCGGGGGCTATTGCTGGATAACAAAAAGCTTCAAAATTTGGACGATATCCTTTTCTCAGAATGACCAAAAATTTGTTGCTCATCCAGCAAAGACAGTGCGATTCATAGAGCACACTAGGAATTATGTCCTTTCGGCAAGTCGCACTCGCACTATAGAAGGTCGCATAGGTGGTGATATAGCAATTGCCGGTGATCAGTCGGCGGAGTTTACAGAGCGTCTCTTGCGAAAGTTGTCAAAAAACCCGAATGTGAACTCTTTTGATTTCGAACCGTTTGAGGTTGTTCGCGATATGCTTCGCGATAAAAAGCACTCAGAAACGATCGGTGGAGCACCGCAAATTGTGAAAGTGTATCAGTACATGAAATCTGCTCCACTGGGTGTTTTCTGGCCAAACCGTGAATCCGGGAAAATCCACTTACAGGGCCGACCGCTTCTGGGCTACGAAAGAACCGAAAGATGGGCGCTCGATCCAGATCGACTGATATCAGAGATGGCAACCCAAACTCCGCAATTTGAATACCAAGAAGAAAAATGAAGTGGTAGGGGCGGCCGTTCGAAAAAGGCTGGCATCCGGCGCACCCCGCGCCAGGTAAGACCCCCAGCAATGGGGCTGCGACCGGTCATGCGTCGCGCCAGACTCGAATGACCGGTATGGGCCCGCGCTTGGCATACAATCCCGGTCTTCGGCTTTAGAACCTTGCATCATCAACAGACAAAGGACGAAGGTATGGAAACGAAATCAGAGCCTACTCCCCTTCAATGGGGGGATCGCATTGACCACAAAAAATTTGGCCTTGGAACAGTTGAAGGTGAACCTGACGGCGAGAAAGTACACGTTATTTGGGATGATCCCAATCGTGCACCCGCCCGGGTCGTCAGCTCGTTTCTACGACTGGTTACACGACCAGACGCAAAAGGCGGTGCATTCTGGAATCACGAATACAGCAAACTTCTTAAAACCGTGAAAAACACCCGCGCAGCCTCCAATAGAGAACTGGCGAGCGCGTTCCGCCCAATTGACGGCGATGGTCTGTCCAAGCTCGAGCAAGCACTAGAATCTGAGGCAAAAGCGCTTAATGACCTGCGTGAATTTCTGGCCGCCGATGAAAAGGGCGAGCATCCCTAATTGGCAACGACCAATCTATCCGGCAACGGACAGTTATGGTACTACTTGAGACTAAATGCTGCACCCGGTTGCCAATGGCAGATCTGGCGACCGCTACAGTGCGGAGGCGGATTGTGACGAATGTCCGCAAAGGGTCGACCCGTCATGCTGCTCCCGCGAAGGCCATTGCCATAACTAATGGCCGGAGTTGGGCTCAACATGCCACCTCGAGCACGTCGCAGAGAATGTAGGTAGCGAGCCCAAACTCTCCGGTGCAGCTTCTTACGTGAATGACAGCAAACAACAGGATTATATAGATAGTAGTTGAACGTTTTCCAAAAAACTCTTGAGCGGAAATTCTCTATTTTTTTGACCTAGCTGGTTTTTGGGTAAGTGCTGAACCAGCTGATGTTTTAGAAGCTTTGCTGGATTTTCCGCTACGTAGTGTTTTGGATGCTGCTGTTGCAGCTTTTGCAGAAGTGACTCGACTAGGCTTTTTGGTTTGAGAAAGTGCCGAACCTGCCGCAGACTTTGCACTTTTACTTGAAGATTTACTCCTCAAAACTTTTGAAGCTGCTGATGCAGCACGTTTGCTTGTGACTTCACGCTTAGCCATTTTATTGCTCCTCTATCTGTTGTCCTATCTTATGTCCAATTTCAGTTGGTGATGCATCATTTAAAACCAAAAAAGCCACAATAGTGAGGAGGGTTGCAAATAACAACGCACTTACAAAACCTCCTGCTAAATTAACGCCAAACTGCGGCCAGAATGCCTTTAAGTCGCGAATCTCACTGACCACTATCCCTTCTTCGATACTTCGCTGATGATCCTCCAAATAACCGGAGTTCGACAGTTCGGGCGCTGATTTGAGGTGGCTTCATTACCCGGGTTATGTATTTTCAGTGGGTTAGAGGTTGCCGGAGCGTTGAATTCCGCA
>WQBJ01000260.1 GCA_013032095.1 Ruegeria atlantica
CACTGATCTTCCTGTTCAGCGTGACCGAGCCGAAACTCTACGGCATCGCCATCATAGTCTACGCCATCGTGCCGGTGATCCGCCTGACCGATTTGGGCATCCGGCTGGTCGACAAGGACGTGGTCGAGGCCGCCAATGCTTTTGGCATGTCGCCGCGCCAGAAGCTTTGGGGCGTGGAACTGCCGCTGGCGTTACCCAATATCATGGCGGGCGTGAACCAGACCATCATGATGAGCCTTGCGATGGTGGTGATCGCCTCGCTGGTCTCGGCGCCGGGTCTGGGCGTGCTGGTCTTGCGCGGCATCCGAAACCTGGAACTGGGCGTGGGCCTTATCGCCGGTCTGGGCATCGTGCTGCTGGCAATCGTGCTGGACCGGGTGTCCAAGGCGGCGCTGGCGCGCGTCTCGGCCGCGCAGAAACACTAAGGAGGGGCTGGACATGAGTGCTGAACCAAAAATCTCGATCCGCAACCTTTATAAAATCTTCGGCGCGCACCCCAACCGCGCGATGGAGCATGTGCGCCAGGGGATGGGCAAAACCGATCTGCTGGAGAAAGAGGCCCATGTGTTGGGCTTGCAGGACATCAATGTCGACATGCAGGCCGGCGAGATCACGGTGATCATGGGCCTGTCGGGCTCGGGTAAATCGACCCTGATCCGCCACCTGAACCGTCTGATCGAACCGACCGCGGGCGAGGTCTGGGTCAACGGCAAGAACGTGCTGGACTATGACACGCTGAAGCTGCGCGACATGCGGCTGAACACGATGTCGATGGTGTTCCAGAAGTTCGCCCTGCTGCCGCACAAGACGGTCGCCGAGAATGCCGGCATGGCGCTGGCGGTGCGCGGCAACAGCAAGGACGAGATCGTCGCGGCGGGCAAGAAGTGGCTCGCCCGTGTGGGTCTTGCGGGCTACGAGAATCACTATCCGCACCAGCTGTCCGGCGGCATGCAGCAGCGGGTGGGCATCGCGCGCGCGCTGGCCTCGGATTCCGAGATCATGCTGATGGACGAGGCGTTCTCGGCACTGGATCCGCTGATCCGCACTGACATGCAGGATCTGCTGCTGGAGTTGCAGAAGGATCTGCACAAGACGATCATCTTCATCACCCACGATCTGGACGAGGCGCTGAAACTGGCCGACCATCTGGTGATCCTGAAGGATGGCTACG
>WQBJ01000261.1 GCA_013032095.1 Ruegeria atlantica
CAGAGTGTGACACTTCTACTTTGCAGATGTGGGACACTTTAACTTTGCGGGTACATCCACTCCAGAGATAAAGCACCTTATGTTCATGCCATGGCAGGATTGACGCCTCAGATAAACTGGATTGAGATGGCATGAAAAAAGGCGAGGCTGGAGTTTGCAAACTGACGATGAGGCATGGGAAATTCGTTAAATCTCACATTATTCCAAAGGCGCTTACGCCAAAAGAGGTTCCGGGCGGTCCGATGTTTCAATCGGACGGGCATGAGCGCCCCAAAAAGCGCTTTGACAGTTGGTATGACCAACGGCTCGTTATCCGAAAAGGCGAAGATATTCTCGAGTCGATAGACGACGATGCAATAAAGGAAATTAGGAGGCTGAAACTTGCATGGAAGTATTGGGGCGACGCATCCGAACTTGAGATGGAACCGTTCAGGGCCGGGGCTGCAATTGGACTAAGATCTCTTAGCGATGTTAATCATGTTACCTTGGCAAAATTTGTAACTAGTATCCTCTGGCGTGCGGGCGCTTCTGAAATGATGGACTTACAGAATTTTCAGGTTTCGGAGAAGCTTCTAGAACAAGCTAAACAAGTGGTGCTGGGCCGCTGCGAGTTTGATCCGAAGGTGTTTCCGATCAAGGTTTTCCAGTTTGCCTCTAAAGGCCCTTTACACAACCTTACACCCATGAATCATGAAATGACTCGGCCAGATGGAGCGACGGAGAAGTTCTTCCGGATCTTTGCTAATGGCGTTTTCTTTCACATTACTGACACAACATTATCTCAGCCATATGACCTTGGAAAAGGAACGTGGTTTCTTGGTAATTCTGACCGCCTCGACGTAATTTGTGTGGATTTCGAGAAGTCTGCTCAAAATGAATTTGCTACTTCAGTTTTTCATCATTTTACTTCACTACAGAACAGTGGTGGCAAGAGACCATAGGGTTGAAAGCCAAGCGAACTAAGCTCCCTTATACTAAACTCATTAAAACGTCTGCTTTCGGGCGGGCATGTCAAAATAGTCATTTACGGAAATTGCGGTGCCTCAATCTAAGATTGGGGTATCCGGAGTTCGACAGTTCGGGCGCTGATTTGAGGTGGCTTCATCACCCGGGTTATGTATTTTCAGTGGGTTAGAGGTTGCCGGAGCGTTGAATTCCGCA
>WQBJ01000262.1 GCA_013032095.1 Ruegeria atlantica
AACTGCCGGAGTGGGTGTTCGAAATTTATCATCAGGATTTTGAAGCGAAATAAAGTTCCGAACGAAATGCGCGCGGAACTTCACGGCATTGCCACAAGGCATCAAAAAGGGCTGGAAACTTGAGGCTATCGCTGCCGGTCACCCCGCCAGTCGGCTCGACGAACTCCTCCCCTAGGACTTCCAGCCGTCAAGCAGGTCCCGTGTGAGGCCTGGGCAACGCTTACAAAGAGCATGCCTCGCAATACAATGGCGTTGCCATGCGGGACCTCGTGAACATATCGACACAATCTCAATCGAATAAAGAAGTCACGTGCATCGGACGCGCGACTTGGACGGCAGGGTCGAATAAGCACCCGCAGCCTTCTGCAGAACAGGAATAGAAGGTAACCGATGTTAGACTTGAGAAAAAATTCAGAAACTTCTTGGGATGAAGCCTATGAGCCGCTTGGTTATGGCGGCCTTTTTTGTCGAGAGTTTCGCTGATTGGGATCATCGCGTTGGCCATCGACTGAGTAACCTTTCTCCGGAAATCCGAGAGCAATGGGTTCATCGGCATTGGATTGGGTCACCGACAAGCTTTGTTCCCTTGGAAACTCTTACTTGGCGTGAGGAAGTCTGGTCTCCAGAAAAATTTCTATCGGAAGTAAAGCCCTGGCGCGGCGACGAAGAGCTTTTCCCGGAGTTTGACTACAATGTGTTTGCTAATCCCGGCGGCGATAAGCTTCAAACGGCTGTCCCGTTGGATGCGGGCGAGTGGGACTTTGCGCCGCTCGTCCTCTCTACCCCCAAGGGATTCATCGACACCCAGAGGAAGTGAAATGGCTTTGTCAGGTTGTTTGCCGCTTACCGTCGGGGTAGCGAAGCGTCATGCTGAATTTATGCAACTTGTCCGAGAACTATTATGGCAAAACTAATGTTAGAACAGGCTGCCCCGTCAACCAGAACCAAATTCTTGCGACACATCCGGTGGCAATAATAAGATTCCAAGGTTGACCAGGGGGAATAAATATTTACCGTAAAGAAAGCTTCTGATTCCGAGCCCAGTCGTTCACGCGATCGGGTCTGGATATTTTCGACCTACTATTGCAGGGAGTCCAAGACCCAATGAGCTACAAATCCGACATCGAAATCGCTCGTGAAGCGAACAAGAAACCGA
>WQBJ01000263.1 GCA_013032095.1 Ruegeria atlantica
GTTGGGTGAGCCGATATGCCGGTCTTGTAGCTGATGCTTCGCGGCACAAGAAGCGTCCTACCGACCGTTCGTGGCGCATGGATGAGACCTATGTTAAAGTGAAGAGTGAGTGGGTTTATCTCTATCGCGCCATCGACAAACACGGCAAGACCCTGGACTTCGTGCTCTCCAAACGCCGGAATAAAGCCGCTGCAACGAAGTTCTTCGCTCGTGCGCTTGAGGTGAACGGTTTGCCACGGAAGATTGTCATCGACAAAAGCGGCGCCAACACTGCTGGCATCAAAGCTATAAATAAGATGCTGAAAGGCTTTGGTTGTCCGATACCGATCGAGATGGTGAGGCAGAAGTATCTCACGGATGTATTTGACAAGAACTTTTTCAGGTGTCGCGCCCTTTTCTTTGGGTGAACTACTGAGGTGAGATTGGTTTGGCCATCGGGGAACGCTGTTTCCACTTAGTTACGAAACGCCGGTAAACCTCTTCGGCGTGACCGACAGCTTCTCTCTCCTGATCGCGCACCGCTTTCAAGCTGTATTCAGCGGCGGAACCCTTTGTACTGCCTCCGCGGAGAGAGGGGTAGCCCGCAGCCAGTTCCAGCTTTCTCAGCTTCCAGTTCAACAGAGCGGGGCGGCTCCAGATGTATTCTTCGCCCTTGGAGAGCATGTGCCAGATGACCACTGTCAGTTTGCGCGCTGTCGCCACCGCTGCGATTTGGTTGCCTCGCTTTTCCCTGATCCTCCGAAAGAAGGCTCTGAGCGGTCCCGGTGTACGGGAGACCGACCAGGCCGCCTCCACCAGCATCGCTCGCGCGTGCGACCGGCCCTGCTTTGTGATGCAGCCATGATAGGCCGCTTTGTCTCCGGATTGGCGTACCCGGGGATTAAGACCGAAATAGCTGACGAGTTTCTCCGGAGATGAGAAACGCCCGATATCGCCAATAGCGGCCAGAATACTCAAAGCGACAATCATGTTTACGCCGGTGATTGTCATCAGCTGTTTCACGCGCGGCTCCTGAAGCGCTGTCTGTGCAAGGTCTTCTTCGATCTGTTTCAACTCGAGACCGAGACGGTCCAACTCGCCGGCATGACGGAGGATGACACGGCGTTGGTCGTGCGCGACGGGTTGTTCCTCCAGCCATTTCCTCCCACGGCTTG
>WQBJ01000264.1 GCA_013032095.1 Ruegeria atlantica
TCGATGCCCTGAATATCCCCAGACCGGCCTGATAGCCTGATGTCGTCACACAAATCCGATTCTCGTGTTAATAATTTCAATCACTTACGCGATTAACTGTCGAACTCCGGGGGTATCGTCGTCGTTAGATGGCCGTGGAATATCGCAATTAATCTGTTCAATTTGGCTGTTGCTCATAATTATGGTCTGGCCGCCTACCTCCAAAGCAGTAACATTTTGAAGGGCAGCCAGGAAATAGGCCTCTTGAACAGCATTGGTAGTTTTGATTTCACAATAATCAGGGTTTTTAAAAATAGCGCTAAGTGATCCTAATGTCATGGCACATCCCACCCCCAAAATGAAAATGCTCCCTATATCTCGTTCTACTATAGATCCACTTGTTTCAGCGTTGTGTCTTATGATCGAGACATGCCACAGTGCCCTTACGAGCACCCTAAGAATGACGATTAAGACAGCGACTTTGCCAATGTTATTGGCGTGTGTTGTCAAACTATCGAATGTCATCGCCGATAGTGGGGTTTTATGCAGTGACATTCCTATCATAATTACTATTATAGCCGACCCAAAATACGATAAACCATTGGCTATTTGATGAGCCTTCGACCCCTTGAAAGGCTCACCATTCTGTAGTCGAGCAGAAAAGTCTTCTATGAAATCAACTAAAAGAAATACGCCTGAACCCATGAAGGGTACTGCAATAGCAATTTTTAGAAGAGCATCTCCAAGGGTAATATATGAAGTTAATGGCGGTGATAATAAGTAAAGAAGAGTACTTTGATACGTAGTGCTAAGGAAGGTGGAAAACAGCACGAGACTTTGGAAGTTTATGACTTTTTCAACAGCATATGACTTCTCTATTAGGGGTGTTTTTTCAAACTCATCTGCGTGAGTGGTAGAACTGTCTTTTGTGTCTGTCATAGGGTTTACCTTAGCTTCGTCGCAATCGACGATGACCACGCCTCTAAACCTTTACCAAACTCGGCCAGGTTGTCGAACGATTTTGGTATTCAGTGACAGCGGCCATTCGCTGCGCCCCGGAGTTCGACAGTTAATCGCGTAAGTGATTGAAATTATTAACACGAGAATCGCATTTGTGTGACGACATCAGGCTATCAGGCCGGTCTGGGGATATTCAGGGCATCGA
>WQBJ01000265.1 GCA_013032095.1 Ruegeria atlantica
ATCGAGGGTCATCATGATCGCCGCCGCATCCATCAGGTCGCTGTCCTCCTGCAGCATCTCGTCCGGGTCGATGATCCCGCAGGTCTTTCTGAACGCCTCTATCTGGGAAACGCCCTTCTCCCCTTTCTGCAGGCTGACAAGCGAAACCCCCGCAAGATCGCCCACAGGCCGGAAATGCTCGAGCGGGAATGACCGCAACTCGTCAAACTTAAATTCCGGGTTGCCCTGCCAGGACGCCCCGACCCTGACCCCGTCCACGTCGGCCAGGCGCTTGCGCCACTTTGCCACCCGGGCCTTGTCCGCAAACAGATACGGGATCTCAAAGGGACGGGACAGATCCTCCTCGAGCACCCCGGGGACACTCAGGAGCGGGCAGTGATAGTCTGCTGCGGGCAAGTCCTGCCCCGTGGCCACCACGGTTTCAATACCGGCACATGTCTCCATCAACGGCACAAGCCTGGGGTCGCATTGCAAGCTCACCGTTGCCCCCATATCGCTCAGGATCTTCGCGTAGCGGGAAAACTGTATCTGGTCCCCCAGGCCCTGTTCCGCCAGAAGCACAATGCGTCTGCCCTTCAGGTCTTCCCCCTGCCAACGATCGGACGAATGGGATGTCAGGCTGATTTTTTCCTTCAATCGCCACTCATAATCCACCCAGCCAATGGAAAAGTGACCCTTCAACAGAAACAGCAGGGATCTGTTGAAGCGACCATTTATGTGCTGTCCATCGCACTCCAGCGCGCGGTTGAAACTCTCAATCGCCTCGTCGAACCGCGCGCACTTGTGCAACGCCAGCCCCCGGCTTGCAAGAACGCTCACATGGCCAGGGTCAAGCGCCAGCGCACGGTCGTAACTCTCCAGGGCTTCGTCAAAACGCGCGAGCTCGTGAAGCGCCAGCCCCCGGTTTGCGAGGGCGTTCGCATACCCAGGATCAAACGCCAATGCGCGGTCGTAACTCTCCACCGCGTCTTCAAAACGCGCGAGTTCGTGAAGCGAAACCCCCCGGTTTGCAAGGGCACTCACATTCTCGGGGTCAAGCGCCAGCGCGCGGTCGAAATTCTTCAGCGCGTCTCCAAAGCGGCCTTGCTTGTGAAACGACACCCCCCGGTT
>WQBJ01000266.1 GCA_013032095.1 Ruegeria atlantica
GTTGTAGTGTCTACGCCAATCCTCCAGCTTTTCGCGGGCATCCGCAAGGCTCATAAACCAGTGCGCGTTCAGACATTCCGCCCTGAGCTTGCTGTTGAACGCTTCGATGAAGCCGTTGTCCGTAGGTTTCCCGGGCCGTGAGAAGTCCAGCGTGATGTCATTGGCATAGGCCCAAAGATCGAGGTCGCGAGAGATAAATTCGCTGCCATTGTCGACTCTGATCGTCCTCGGATAGCCGATCCGCCCACAGACCCGTTCGAGCGTCTGCACGACGTCTTCGCCTCGATAGCTGAACCGCGGATCGGCCGCCGGGCAGAGCCGGGAATGGGTGTCGACCACGGTCAAGATGCGGAGCTTCTTGCCCAAGGCGAGTTGGTCGTGGACAAAATCCATCGCCCAGACATCGTTCGGACCCACGGCCTCCTGGCGATCTTCCCGCAGCTTGGCCTTCACCCGCCGCTTCGGGTGCTTGTTCCTCAACTGCAGGCCCAACTCGTTGTAAATTCTGCGGGTCTTCTTCATATTGATTAGCCACCCCTCGCGCCGCAACAGCACGTGGACGCGCCTGTAACCGTAGCGCACACGCGTCTCTGCGATCTCCTTGATCCGCCTCTCGACGGCAGCCTGATCCGTCCGCCGGGACTTGTAGTGGTAGGTAGAGGTGTCGAAGCAGATGGCCCCACAAGCCTTCCGGATCGACACGCCCCAGTCGACGCACATCCCGGTCACGATCTCGCGCAAACGCCCAGGCTTCAAAGCTTTCGGCGAATGACGTCCTGAAGCATCTCCCGGTCCAGCGTCAGGTCGGCCACGATCTTCTTCAGCCGCGTGTTCTCGTCTTCGAGCGCCTTCAGCCGCGCATCTCGTCCGGTAGCAAACCGCCATACTTTTTCTTCCAGTTGAAATAGGTCGCCTGGCTGATCCCGGCCTTCCGGCAGATCTCCGCCACCGGCGTGCCTTGCTCGCCCTGCTTTAGGATGAACGCTTTCTGCGCCTCCGTGAACTTCGATGCCTTCATGCGTTTCCGCTCCTCTTCCCAGCCAGGAGAGTTTAGCCGAAAACTCCAGCTTCAAACGATCCAGTTTTCAGGGGGCAGAGCA
>WQBJ01000267.1 GCA_013032095.1 Ruegeria atlantica
CATTTTCTGGACATTTTGGCTTCAGCTCCCATATGTTGAGTGACAAGTGGCAATATGCCACCCAGTCAATATTGGAGAATGTTGTGGCTAAATCCGTCAAGCTTGCCGATACGCTGGTAACCTTTGCGCGAAAGGAATCTAATCGCCAAAGCCGATCTCTGTCTGGGCAAATCACCCATTGGGTCAATATTGGCCGGGCGATCGAGCAGTCAACTGCGTTCGATTACCAGCATATTGCAGCTGTGCTTGATGGGCAGAAGTCACCGGACGATCTGACCCTTGAAGAACAAGAGGTTTGGTTTGCACAGTTTGCAGAGGCTATGGTTGAACCATCCGCCGGGGAAGAGGCGTTCTTCGCCGCGCGCCGGAAGCTTGGTCGTGGAGTAGGGTTGTCAGATGCAGGTGACTTGGTCTTCGAACAGGCTGTAGCTGGACAGTGACGCTGGAGCCCAAACCAACGCTTGTAATTCTGGCCGGACCAAACGGGGCAGGGAAGTCTACCCTATATGAAACCCGGATCGTGCCCAGTTTGGCAGCACCATTTATCAATGCAGATGTTATCCAGCGGGATGAACTGCGGGACGCAGATGAAACTGCCGCTTACAGAGCCGCCGAGATCGCAGCCAAACGACGTCAGGAACATCTCGAGCAAGGCAGAAGCTTTGTCACCGAAACGGTCTTCTCTCACCCGTCCAAGTTGGATTTGATCCGGCACTGCAGGGCGGCCGGGTTTCGGATCATGCTATTCCATATAGGTGTTGAACACCCCGATCTTTCGGTTGCACGGGTCAAGGAGCGGGTTAAGGAAGGCGGGCATCCCGTTCCTGAAAATAAAATTCGTCAGAGATATGATCGGAATGGCCCCCTGATCCGCCAGGCTGCCCTGGTCAGTGATATTGCCCATATCTTTGACAATTCACGTCTCAACATGCCGCCAGAGAGAATGCTGTCTTTCTCCAGAGGACAACTCAGCTTTGTGCACCCGCAACTGCCGGAGTGGGTGTTCGAAATTTATCATCAGGATTTTGAAGCGAAATAAAG
>WQBJ01000268.1 GCA_013032095.1 Ruegeria atlantica
CTAACGGTTGTCCAACTGACCCATCGCAACCGGTCAAAAATAACTTGGCGATACCGTCCACGCACATCCGATCGCTTTGGATCGAGTGGATTTAGCAAGTAAATTTGAAAAACAAGTGATTCATCTTCATGGGTCATACAAATTTTATAACTGCAAAAACACGAACGCCGAAATCGACGCCTCTTCATCAGCGCAGGTATTCGAGTCTGTCATCGTAGACGACTTCTTCTCCAGTTTGATGCCCGAAAGAATGCCCATCGTCATAGGTTATGCTGGGTGGAGCCAAGACATCTTTATGAAACACTTGGCCAAAGTGGCGAAACGCCAACAACTGCAACGTAATGCTTATTGGTTTTGCTATAGCGCGAACGCTATCAACGGGCTGCCAAAGGAGATTACTGAACATCCGAATATACGTTTCGTCATCGATCATGAAAAACACATTGATTCAGTCGGCTCTCTTGAGGCGATAATGGCTAAACTTCCAACTTCGACCTTCTCTTCGACCGGTGGTTTGTTCTCTGTTGCCGTCGCCGATTTGAATGGCGACAGTAAAAGAACCAAGGTAAGGACTGACGAGAGGTCTCTTAGTGAATTGGCTGCCTCAGAGAAGCCCGTAGAGGCCATATCGCTCAATCGCAAATGGACAGAGCCGATGATCCTCCTGCAAAACGGCCATAGCCGCGATGCGTGGAATCTTGTCGTTTGTGGAAAGCTTGAACCAAGCAATGACGCAGAAGCAGTGGTGCTCTTGGGGGTTTTAGCAGGAGTAGCAAAGAACCTATACTATGATGCCACCGTTGTAGAATGCGCCAAGACAATCGCGGACATCCCTTCGTTGTCCGAAGACTTTGGTTCCAAAACAGCAAACGAAATGCGCGCCGTTTTGTCATCTCTTGATGCCGAGGACTATGAGGATCACTTGATGACGGTGAACTGCGAGACTTGTTCAATGCCCATTGGCATTGGTTTGAAAGTATCCGTCCGACAAAGGCGCTGGCTTTGATTTTTATTGAACGAAGGTGGCGATC
>WQBJ01000269.1 GCA_013032095.1 Ruegeria atlantica
CCGCCATCACTCAGCGCAGCCGACAGGGTCAGTTCCTCCCCGTCCGGGTCCGAGAAGGTGGTGGCCGGGATCGTGACGCTGACCGCCGCGCCTTCCGCATAGGTCTGGTCGAGCAGCGCAGTTGCCACCACCGGCGCATCGTTCTCAGACATGTGGGTCAGGATGAAGGTATCATTTGCGGTCTCGCCCGCGGCATCCGTCGCGGTGACGGTAATCTCGAGGGCCCCGTTATAGTTCTCATCCGGGCTGCCGGAGAGCAGGCGTGTCTCGGCATCGAAGGTCAGCCAGGACGGCAGGGCACTGCCATCACTCAGCGCAGCCGACAGGGTCAGTTCCTCCCCGTCCGGGTCCGAGAAGGTGGTGGCCGGGATCGTGATGCTGACCGCCGCGCCTTCCGCATAGGTCTGGTCGAGCAGTGCGGTTGCAACCTCCGGCGCATCGTTTTCCGGCGTGTGGGTCAGGATGAAAGTGTCGCTCGCGGTCTCGCCGGCGTCATCCGTCGCGGTGACGGTGATCTCGAGGGACCCGTTATAGTTCTCATCCGGGCTGCCGGAGAGCAGGCGTGTCTGGGCATCGAAGGTCAGCCAGGATGGAAGGGCACTGCCATCACTCAGTGCTGCCGACAGGGTCAGATCCTCCCCATCCGGGTCCGAGAAGGCGGTGGCCGGGATCGTGATGCTGACCGCCGCGCCCTCCGCATAGGTCTGGTCGAGCAGTGCGGTTGCAACCTCCGGCGCATCGTTTTCCGGCGTGTGGGTCAGGATGAAAGTGTCGCTCGCGGTCTCGCCGACGTCATCCGTCGCGGTGACGGTGATCTCGAGGGCCCCGTTATAGTTCTCATCCGGGCTGCCGGAGAGCAGGCGTGTCTGGGCATCGAAGGTCAGCCAGGATGGAAGGGCACTGCCATCACTCAGTGCCGCCGACAGGGTCAGATCCTCCCCATCCGGGTCCGAGAAGGCGGTGGCCGGGATCGTGATGCTGACCGCCGCGCCTTCCGCATAGGTCTGGTCGAGC
>WQBJ01000027.1 GCA_013032095.1 Ruegeria atlantica
GTCGCTGAACACCTGCCCGAAGAGGCGTTCGGCAAGCTGACCAAAATCACTTTTGAGCGGGGGCAATGGTTCATCTGCGCTCAAAAGCACATCACCACGATCGGACAAGACGAAATCCAAGCCTGGTCCATTGTGGCCATCGACCCCGGCGTACGGTGCTTTGCAACCGCATATTCGATGAACCAGGTCACCTCCTACGGAGACGATTTCTACGCATCTCGCGTGTTCCCGCTGCTGCTTCAGCTCGACGGGCTGATCCGTCATCGGGCGCGAACGCGGCATCCCGAATGGAAGAGGCATTACCAGAAGAAGATCGACAGGCTGGCGATCCGGGTTCGCAATTTGATCGACGATCTGCACCGTCGTGTCGCCTATGATCTGGTCACGTCATTTGATGTGATCCTGCTTCCGTCATTTGGGATAAAGGAAATGTCTTCGACACAAGATCGCAAGATCCGAACCAAAACGGTTCGATCCATGCTGGGCCTTGCCCATTACCGCTTCAAGCTGCGGCTTGAGTGGATGTGCAGGAAATATGGTAAACACCTGATCATCGGCAATGAGGCTTATACCAGCAAGACACGATCCTGGGACGGGGGGATGATCGACGATCTCGGCGGCGCAAAGACCATCACGGATGGGAAAATCCACGTCAACCGGGATGTGAACGGCGCGCGCGGCTTTCTGTTGCGCGCTCTGTATGGCAACTTGGGCCAGTCTCAGGCAACTGTGTGACAAATGTTGCGTGCGTTGCGGGATAAACGAAGTGCGTACCGAAGACAAAAGCACACGGCATTCAGGATCGCTTCCTTGAGGAACTGCAGACATTTGAACAATATCCCTTTTTACCTACTCACGGTTGTTCTTTCCGCAACAGGAACGGCTACGGGCGCTATCGTCAACCCAAACCCAATTCTTGCAAGATATCCCGGAAAACTAATGGGTAACGGCAAGATCAGCAGACCCAATACCGGTGGTCAGCAATTCAACGCTGGGTAGTAGTGCCAGCAGATCCAAAACAGGAATGCGCTGTTACTCAACTGACATGCGTGGTTTCTACTTTTTCATTTCTCTGATCATTGAACTGGATAAACTGTCGTAGCTGGTCCGAGCGCATCCCATTCAATAATGTTTGGGCCAGGCGCCCTCCCCCGCCTTCCAGCCAGGTTACGGGGAGGGCCTTCCTACCCCATGCCACAGAGCGTTTCTCAACTGCCATCGATGGTTCCGTCTTCGTGATTTTCCAAATCTGTGTAGTGGCTAGACTGATAGGGCTGGTCAGGCAGTTTCATGCTCATGTTCTGGCCAGCAGCTCTCCTTAGGTCTTCTTGCCTAGGTCCGGGGAGAGAGCTCCGGCGATCCGGAGGCAGATCGGGCATTGGATCATGGGTCACCCAGAGCCAGCCGGAATAGCGGCTCTCGTCAGCCGTTTTACGAGAGCCGCAACCGCCTCGTGCGAATCGGATTTGAGACTGAACCGCAGTACATTCTGAAACGCCTTTTTCATCGGTCGGCTTTGTGAGCAATTTCCAACTTGGTTTTTGAAAAAAGAATTGAAGTCACACGATGTACCGGAATACTCAGACCCCATCGCTCCGGATCACAGGTTTGGTGTCGCCAATGTAATGGCTGTGGCCCGATTCCTGCCTGATGATCCGTAGGAGAAAACTTGCGATTAACTGTTGACCGCGCTCAAAACGAAGGTCAGCGGGACGGTAGGCATCAAGCGGAAAACCGCCGGATCCAGGGTGCAACCACTTGAAACATGTCCGAAGCAATGCCCGGGCGATTTGCCGTGCTCCGGCAAAACAGGCAACATGCTCTGTACCCTAGAATTTTTTTGCAATGGAAATTCCAAAATAAGGGTCAGGGTCCCCGCCGTAAACCCGACAACCGGTGTTCAGCAAAAGCCCGGCTCTGCGCTCCGATTGAGTGATATGATAGGTGAGATTCAGGTCAAGCGGGCGCGTTCCGGAACGTATCCTGACACTTTCGGAGGTTCTTTCGACACCCGTGCTTTTAATACCATTGGCAGATGCCGTTCTGCGTTGAGGAAGATCGAGAAATATCCGGCCTGATGATACTTGCAGGGGGCTCGAAAAGGACATCCTGAGTGTTCCCGGTGTCCCAAGAAAGTTCTTTTGGGACAGGGAAATCACGCCCGCTCGGCCGACGAGATCTTGGCCTGATACCACCAGCCCGCTCTGTCGGAAGTTCGTTTCGCTTTGGGTTCCTGTTAGAGACAGGACGGTGTTTTCGTTCAGTGCCACGAACCCTGTTGCCTCAAAGAAGAGCGTGGTTGCCTCGCCATTGGAACCTGCGGCTCCCATGAATTGAGAACCAAGGACTGATCTCTTTTCGCGAACCATGCCAAAGCGCGTAGAGAAACCGCTGCCGTTTTGGTCAATCGCTTCAAACCCGATACTGGATTTAGTGAAGTCTTGTGCACCGGTTCCGGTTGATAAATCCAATGTCAACCCGAGATGCTCCGCTATAGCAGCAGTATAGGAGACACTGTAGCTATCCGGAAGGAATGGCGTGAAAGCGTCCTGGTTGTAAAACGTGGTGCCAAAGTTGATTTCGTATGATCCAGCCAGGCCTGAGAATTTTGCGCCTGTGCCTGATGCGCCGCTGGTAAGCGAAAGGCCATCGCCTGCTGAAACTTCCGGAGCGGAAACCAAGAAAGTCGGGCTGCTGCGTGCTTCGCTGACCAGGGCCGCAGCCTGAAGATCGAAGCCGCGTGTATATTTGTCTGCAACCATGATTGTCCGATCTTTGAAAGCCTGTCTGATTGCAGGTGCCATCGCTGCGGAAGCGACGATACCGGTTGAGCTTAATGGGACTGAAGGGCTGGAAATGTCTGTACCCTCGTAGATTCTGAGTTGGCCAACGGGCAGAACGGCACGGGATACATTCACCAGACCACAGCCATAGACATCATCTGTTCCCGGCTCCCCAAGATCTTCAGCCGTATCAAAGAGAATTTGAGCAATCTCTGGCGCGGTAAGTTCCGGGCTCTGGCTTTTCAGGAGGGCATAGGCGCCAGTGACATGCGGAGCGGCTTGAGACGTTCCTGAGTCAGGTCTGGTGCCGCCGTCCAAACCAGTTGAGACAATGCCAACGCCTGGTGCAGCAAGGCAAAAATCCATCGCCGATCCGCAGTGGTTCGAAAAACCGGCAATGTTCTTATCCTGATTAACTGCAACGGTGGCTATGAAATATCCGTCGTATTCGGGCAGGAGAACCGGGATGCCGGAGTTTACGGAGACATCGCTTTGCCCGTGGTTGCCAGTTGCCGCAACGGTCATCAGATCGGCAGCCTTGGCCGCGTCAAGCGCCTCAATCATGTCAATTCCCAGCCAGGATTTTAGGTGAGTTGCCGAGGAAAAATCACTGATCGGCTTAGTAACCCAGCCCGCACCTTCCCGCTTTATATATGTCCAGCTGTTGTTCATGACATTGGCCCCTGCGCTAATAGAGCGCTGGATTGCATCAGGCCACACGTCGCCCAATACAGGGTCCGGATAGCCTTTTCCCGGTATCCCTTTCAGGATGACCAGTTCCGAAAGGAACGCGACACCATGAACGCCAGTGTCGTTTTTCAGAGCCGCCGCGATCCCGGCGACATGGGTTCCATGCCCGTCCGTGTCGGAAATGTCCTTGGTGTCACCGAAATATCCGTAGCTGTTTGCAAAGTCGATTTTTCCGGCAAAGTCGGTGAGATTGACACCAATACCTGTATCCAGGACAGCAATTTTAACGCCCTGGCCCTGGCCACCTTGCGCGTACCGTTCATCAGCACCAATCATGGAGAGGCCATAGTTTTGATTGAATTCTTCTGTTTGGAAGTCACTTGCAGTAAATTCGTATATTGATGAATCCAGACCGGAATCCGGAACTGGGTCTGGAGTTGGAGTTGGAGTTGGAGTTGGAGTTGGAGTGTATGTAGAAGGGTCGTCCTCTCCACCGCCACTACCGCGACCGGCCATTGCCGCCACGGCACCGGCAATACCAATCCCGGCCAGAGCTGCTGACCCCAGTCCTGACGAGCCGGTTCTTGCAGGACGTCCTCCGGAGCGGCGCCGCCGCGTAAGCAGGAGATACTCATTAAGAAGTTCCGGCCGATTGAGAAGAATGTACTCCCGAGCGTCCTCGAATGTTCCAGGGCTCCGCTCATACTCTTTGACCAGAAATTCAAGGAGCTGTCGGCTGGAATATCCATCAAACTTATCGGAATAGATGTTTGCTGAAACAGCTGGTGCGACGGATACTGCCAGGGCAATAATAACAACTGCTGTAAAGGCAGAATTCTTATTTTTGCGCGTTACCTTCATTTCCCGCAAAGCTCGGCGGCTCGGTTGCAACATCCAAAATCAAAAAGGGTGAACTATTTTCATTGAGCCGCCGTTGAATGCTGTATTCCCGTGACTGTTCCAATAATTGGATGGCATATCACTGACTTTGACAACAGCTTTCCTGACTCTATCCGTCCTCAATCCGTCGCTTTTGGCTTCAATTTGTGGTCACCTTCATTTGGCAGTAGAACAATTTTTAGGCCCAGGTCGGCTCGAAAGAATGGAAACATGGACGCAACAGGACAGTGTAGCGCTATGGTCCAGGAAGACGCACTGAACGACGACAACGCAGATTGCGCGGCGCGAGAAAGTCACCCGTCAGACAGTGAAACGGTGGCTTGACGGAGGTCGGTCCGAGCGGATTGAAAGAACACCTGGCGGGCCTTTCCGCATCCGGGTGCCGGTTGATCCAGAAATTGCTCTCTCCGCCAGAGTGTCCGGTGCAAAACAAAGATCCTCTCTCGACACCCGGCGACGGCTCTTCTTCGAGGCATTTTCCAGCCCGAGAATTGTCCGTGACACTGGTTCCGGGTGCAATTTCAGGAGACCAGGCTTCCTCGCCTTATTGGAACGGGCTCTGCGAGGCGAACCAATCCAATCGGTGGCTGCCACATCGGATCGTGTCACACATTTGCGGCACACCCGACTGCCAAATGTACACGGAGTGTTACATAAATGAGGAGATTTAACCCATCATCAATCTGGCATTTGTTGAAACCCGTTCCTAGCATTTTAAACATGGGGGCGTCTCTGAAACGAGGAGCGCAACATGGGCGCGGGAGATTTGAACTACCTACAGAACAATGCTGTGAGTGATGGAATGACAACCAGGGCTATCCTGGTGTCCGTCTCGTTATTCGCCTTTTACCTGATCGGATATGGCATCGTTGTTCAAACCAGCGTGATAAGTCTCGAAATATTCGGCTTCCTCCTTTATTTTTTGGGAATGCTCGGGGCGATATTCGGATTTGTTCTGGCGATTTACCACCTGTTGTTTATCGGCGCCTCGCTGTTAAAGAGCAATGGTAAAGCGAAAAGGCACAGCTTTGCCTTCGTCACGATCATCACAATAGAGCTGCTGTATCTGCTCTGTTATGAACGGGGAGTATATGTCTCAGTCTGATCCCGGGATGGCGTCCTGACTGAAACCAGGAAAATCACAAAATCACACCCTGGCGACTTCGCCAAACCTCGCAAGCCTAAGCCGCGCAGCGGTAGCTAGGCTGATCAGATTTGAACGAGACAAATTTCTCCTTTTCAACAATTTACAACATGTGTCGGCTTCGATCCGCCTCTCCAACGATTGGCATTGCAGGCAGTATCGAAGCCCATCTCGACCAAAGGGTTGACGTGATGAACGATTACATAACAAAGGTCAGCGGCGCGCTTAGGTTGCTGGATGTGCAAACCCGCTGGTGGCACCGGCGCCGGTTGGCGAACATGACGCGTGCTGGCGCTGATCTTCAACTCACACCTGAAGAATGCGCAATGGTCATCGCTGGCACCGGATTTGTAGGGAATCTACCACGCCAAAATTGGCGAACCCTGACAACAGTGCGCACCTGGCTTCGTAGCGGGGCAATCAACGCTGACAAGGATATTGTTTATACTGCCACCGTTGTGTTGCTTCCACCGGATGATGCAGCCCAGGGTTTAGAACAAATCTTGATATGTGCAGATTGAGGCGGTGACCCAGGCCCTGGGTCGCATAGTGCTTTTGCAAAAAACAAGTGGCTCGGAAAAAAGATTGCCCCGTCATGAAACCTCCAGAAAAGAAGCATCATTTGGAGCCAAGGCAAAAGCCGTAACAAGATATCCACTCCATCAATATTGCCTGTCAGAAACCCCAATATGCGACTTTGAGCCTGCCAAGCCAATTAGGCCAGTTGGCAGCTTGGTTTCCACTTGCGAGTAGAAACAAAAAAGAAAACTATGGCCTAGCGAAATTAAAAGGGACTACAAAGCGTGACCAACTCATCCAGTGACACTGCGGATATCCAGAAAGACCCGGCGGCAAATTACTCGATTTCCGGCAACTTCGTGGAACTGCTCAATGCCCTCAATATCTCGCTGGCGGTGACGTCCTACCAATCCGAACTGCTTTATCTTCTGGGGCGCAACCTGAAAGGCGGTTTGATGGTAAACCAACAACATTTTAAAAAAGCGACGGGGCTGCACTACCAGGATGGCACGTTGTATATGGCGACTCTGGGTGGCATCCACCGGATGCAAAACGTTTTGCGCCCGGATGAACTGATGGACGGTCAATTCACCGACTGCTTCATACCCCGCACCACGCATCTGACCGGGGACCTGAACGCGCATGACATCGGCCTGAGCAAGGACAACAGTCTTCTCTTCGTCAACACGCGATACAATTGCATCGCACAAGTCTCGAACGTGCACGCGTTCAAACCAGTCTGGCTGCCCGATTTCATCTCGACGCTGGCGGCTGAAGACCGCTGCCACCTGAATGGCATGGCGATGCAGGATGGTCAGCCACGATACGTTACAGCCGTCAGCAAATCGGACACGATCGACGGCTGGCGCGACCGGCGCGCGGATGGCGGCGTTGTCATTGACGTCGAAACTAACGAAATCATATGCGAAGGCCTGTCAATGCCGCATTCGCCGCGGATCTATCAAGACAAACTATGGGTGCTGAACTCTGGAACCGGTGAGCTTGGCTGGATCGATTTCTCGGTCCCGGACATTGCACAGCGTTTTAGGGCGTTAGCCTTTTGTCCGGGCTTTGTCCGTGGCCTCAGCTTTCACGAGAACTTTGCTTTCGTCGGCCTGTCCAAACCCAGATACGAACGGTTTGAAGGTCTCGCTCTGGACCAGACCCTGAAGGCCAAGGACGCCGAACCGTGGTGTGGTGTTCAGGTCATCAATCTCACCACCGGCCAGTGCGAACAATGGTTTCGGATCGACGGTACGATTGACGAGCTGTATGATGTCGAAGTGATCCCTGGCACGTTCTGCCCGCGGTCATATGGTTTTCTGACTAAAGACATACTGGGTCTGATCACCGTAGAATAGCTGCAGCCAGTTTTGGCGCTCTCCCGGATCGCCGAACGGCCGAGAGAATGTTGACGCTGAACACAAGCACGTAAATTTCCTCGTCGCGGGCCGCGGCCTGCTATTACCATCATTCGGTAGTGTAATTTTTGGGCATCCCTTGGATTGCAATTGGTACTGATGATTTGACGGGAGGTGGATTTACGGTTTTCCTGAGCATGAGTGCGGCCGCAAATTGCTTTGACAACGCTGTCGTCGAAAGCTTCTTCGGCGTCCTCAAACGCGATCGTGTAAACCGCGTGCGCTACCGCACCAGAGACGATACCAGCCCGCCATGCTGAAAAAGGCGAAAAACTTTAACCCGCGGTGGCCTGAGGTTGGGTAACAGTGCATACCGACTCTTTACCAAGTGTTTCCCGACGACGTTCTAAGGGGAAAGAACACTACTATTCGAGGTCTCGAAGTGCTAGATGCCGCTGTTGACAGGCGTTTCTGAACACTTTGACGTCATCGAAAGGTCGTTTTACGGAACCTACGATCTGAAACTTTTCGTGTCCTTTCCCAAGGATGAGGATAATGGCTCCATCTGGTGCAACTGAACATGCTTTCGTTATCGCCGCTGCTCGGTCTTCAACGACAAATACTCTATTGTCGTCTAAGTTATCCGGCAGTCCAGAGGCCATTTCGTCAATGATTGCCATCGGTTCCTCTGAACGGGAATCGACCGATGTTATGACAAGGTAATCTGAAAGATCATATGCGATTTTTGCCATTTTTGGCCGCTTCTCCCGGTCGCGATTTCCCGCACAGCCGATCACAGCCACTATTTTACTAGTGGGTTGCGCGATTTCACGTACTGCGGAGATAACTTGTTGGATAGCATCTGGCGTATGAGCATAATCGACAATCCCAAGCAGATTCTGATCACAATCAACTTTTTCCATTCTTCCAGGTGCCGACTCCAAGTTCTTCACATGCTGTAAAGATTGAGCCACCGACAATCCAAGTTGCTCTGCTGCAACCAGGCATGCAATCATATTGTATGCGTTGAAATCACCGAAGAGTTGCATTTTGAATGTACGCCCGCATATTTCTATCTGCATGCCTGATAGATCGTTACGTTTGACATAAAACGTGTAATCTGCACCGTGGTGCCGCCCATATGAAATCTTTTGCCCATCACAACCTTGGGCCAGATACTCCCAATGAACGTCATCTGCGTTAAAAACGGCCGTTGTATTTGGGAGTAAATTGTCGAAGTATTTCTTCTTCACATCGCGATAACTTTTAAAAGTTCCATGATAGTCGAGATGTTCATGTGAGATATTGGTAAAAAGTGCGACGTCAAAATTGAGCCCGGAAATCCTATTCTGATCTATAGCGTGTGACGTCACTTCCATGAAACAATGGCTACAACCGGCTTCAACCATTTCCGCCATCAACCGTGTGATCTGGAGGGCGTCACCGGTTGTGTGCGTGGAGGGAACCACTCGATCTTTGATCAGATTTTGCACTGTAGATAAAAGGCCGCATGAATACCCTGCTGATCGAAACAGTTGATAGAGTAATGAAACAGTCGTCGTTTTCCCGTTCGTTCCGGTAACGCCAACAAGCTTTATCTTATTGGAAGGAAAGTCATAGAAGGCGTTTGCGGCCCATCCAAATGCGTCGCTTGCGCTCTCGACACGAAAGACCGTCAGTGCTTTTGGGACTGGAAAGGGAACCTTCTCGCAAACGACTGCTACCGCACCAAGATCAATGGCTTCCAAAATAAAGTCATGGCCATCAACCTGCGTTCCCGGAATTGCAAAAAAAGCACTGCCAGCTTCAACATGCCGGGAATCAAACTGGAGGTTCTGCACTTCAATATGAGGATCGCCACAAACCAAATCAGCATCGCATCGCCTGAGTAGTTCATAAAGAGACTTCTTCACTGCGTTTGAACCCAATTTCACCCGATATTCCCAATGTTCGAATTTTTCCGAGTAAAGGCTATTGAGGCGATATTGAATATGGTTGTCGGGTCAATTCCATCCCATGGAACCAAGTGTTGCGCATTCGGGCACCTGGCGCGCAGCCTGAGCACGGGTTTTGGCCCCGAAAGCGGGAATAGTCCGCAAACCAATCTGGCAAACAAGAATCCGAGCCCATGCATTGATCGGCACTGTAAATTTAATGCAGCCCCAGGACTGATGTGCCAACACGCAGCATGACCAAAGTTTGTACTTCACCTCTCTACAAGCGCCATCGCTCTCCGCCTGATGTGATTGCCTATGCCGTTTGGCTGTATTTTCGGTGGACCAGTTGCAAACTTTTGACTGTTGACGCTGTTAGATGCTGCGAGTGAATGGCAATCGGAATGATAGTTTCGAAAGTCGGTTCATGATATCTTTCAAAGGCGCACAATATCCAAAAGACGTGATCCAATTTGCGGTATTTTTCTATGCCCGATACGGCGTGTCATATCGCGATCTGAAAGAAATCACGCTCGAGCGCGGCCTCGCAGTGAACCACACCACACTGAACCGCTGGGTGACACGGCATTCTAGCGCAATCGCTGAAAAAGGCAGTGCGACCGTTCCTGGAGGATGGATGAGACCTACATTCGAGTGAAAGGGACGTGGATCTATCTCTATCAAGCCGTAGACAAATACGGCAAGACGCTCGATTTCATGCTTTCGCAGCGCAGAAACAAAACCGTTGCAACCAAACTCCAAATTCTTCGCCCGGATGTTTGTCTGTCAGGCCGGTTTCCGGGTCAATCCGGTTTCAGGACCCAACTCCCGGCTTGCACTGTGCCTCAAATGCGCAACCATCGGCTCCGGGCAACTGGAATTTGCGAACTTCCAAGTGATGAAAGAACCTATCAACTAAGCGGACAGAGCCCTGCTCAGGAGCAAGATGTAAAATGAAGCACGACTACAAGCGAGTACTTCTTACATTATCTGTGTGTCTCACGTTTGTGTTTCCCGCTATGTCCATGGCTGAGATTGGGTTACGTGAAGGTGTAGTATCTTCAAAGAAAATGCCATCACCGCAGAAAGAGCGGTACATTGTTTTTTTGGACGTTCCTCACATGAAGCAAGGACACGACATGTGCGTGCCGACTTCCAGTTCGATGATATTGGCGTATTTCGGTGAAAACCATAAACCGCGAAAACTCAAAGATCTTGCTGAAAACCACAAACCGCCAAACAAAAGAAACAGTTTCACTCTTTGGTCAGACTCTGAGCAAATAGCCGAAAGCCTGAAGTCTTAGGGCCGGGGAATTGCCCTTTTCGGATCATGTTGGCCACTTCAATACCATCCAGTGTGGCCGAAGCAGATCTGAAAGGGTAGTGTCAAAGATCTTTCGCACTTTCTGTTTTCACGCGACGACGGCTCCTTGGGTTTGGTCCGCAAACAGCGGGGTCATGTTCATGTATTTGCGGGTTTACCAAAATCCCGGCCAGATACATCTCGATCAGGGCTTCTTCCACTGAACTTTCCCGGCGCCGTTACCGCTCAATGATCGCCGTTTCGAAAGTTTGCGCCGCACTTTGGCATCTTCAGATTCACAGGCCCGGCCTTCGTTCCAGCGACCGGTCATAGCTGCCTGCGCGCGTCTTCACGCCCATCGCTGCGCCCGTTTTTGCCGGTGCCGCAAAGCCAGTCGGCTTGGGCATCCAGCAGCGCATTCAGCGCCTCTCCCAAGGTGCCGCGCCTCGTCGACCTAGATCACTTGCCCCATAGCTTTGGGCTTCTCGTCCCTTTCCATTCTCTGCTCCTTTCAAACAGTCTGAACGGAACCCTCGTCTCAGTGAAATGTGCAAAAGAATTCCATTCACCAACCCGAACAGGAAAGGCGGGCACAGGATCAGCAAATATCAACGCAACCGGCCGGCAAATGTTTGTAATCCCCTGTCGACAGGAGCACCACCGCTGGTTTGCCGGGTCACTTCAATTCCTGCAGTGCACCATCCAGCGCAGTGATCCAAGCAAGACAGAGCGTGGATAACGATCCGGATATTCGTTATCGCGCACGAATTGCTTGTTGTCTGAAATACGGCCGCACCTCGCAGCCCGGCTCCCGGTCTGACAGATCGTATTTGCAACTGATGTTGTGAAAAATGGCTTGTATCCTGGACAAATCATCCCCACTCAGATCCATAATCTTTTCCGATGCGGAACACGAAGCCACTTCCAGATAATGCCGGCCGTCATCGTTGCGAAAGATCTGAAGTGTAAAGCCCGCGCGGCTTCCCTCATAGACGGCCCGAACTGACTGGAATATGCAATCCTCGCCGACACGTTCAAAATACAGCGTTGTTTCAATACACCCATCCTCGTTCGGAAGGTTCACCACCCCATAAAGACCGAAGTCACCCGCTTGTTTCACCGGACGAAATCCTCTGTTGCCGCCTAACCCCGAAATCGGTGCGACAATCAGCTGAATTTGCCACCGAACCAAGGATGCTCGAACAACTAGCAACCGGTCGCCACAAGTGAACCTTCAGGGGAGTACGTTGCCGGAGATTGACACTAAAGGGCTCGAATTTGAAATCCACGCTTGCGCACTCTTTTTGCGACAGGACGGGATCACCCCTGCCCTTTTCTTGTGCCTGACCATCTGGGTGTCAGGAACTGACGGCCGGCACAAGCGAGCTGTGGTAAGTGCTCCAGATTTCCGAAACAGGCCCGTCGGCACCAGTATGCTGATGAGACAAATCCGCTTCCATACGAAAGTCCCTGGGGGACAACCCAAACTCTCGCCGAAATGCCCGTGTGAAGGCCTGCCGGGCCGAGAAGCCAGTATCAAAGGCCAGTTTCGCAATATTTATCTCGGAAGCCGACTGCAGGATGTCCGCAGCCTTCTTGAGGCGGATGTCCTGTATGAGTGCATGTGGCGCACCAAATTTCTCACACACGCGATACAAGGTGCTCCTGGACATCCCAAGGTCTTCCGCAATCCGGCGAGGGCTCAAATCCTGATCGCGGTAGTGCCGCTCGATATAGCGGCATATAGCTGCTCGCTTTGATTGAAAGCTGATCTCCGCACTGTCCAGACACCTGATCTTCTGGAGTCTGATTGCATCAATCGCAAGACAGCTCAGGCGTTCAGATAACCTGTCAGCCATAACCGTGGGGATCCCTTCCATTTCCGCAAAAACAACCGGGATCAACTCCTTGAAGGTCTCAACAACGGGGCTGCGTTCCAGGAACATGCCATGCAATTCCATTCCGGGCGGCAATTCGCTCAGCAGTCGCGTGCGGTTGAGTTGAACAGCGTAGCTCTTCGTCCAGGAAACGGACGCCATAAATGGAAGGGACATATCGACCAACCGGACGTCGTGCGGTTTTGACGGTCGGCGGTCTGTTCCAAAGGCAACTTCGGTGGTCAAACCCGCTGGCTGATAAACAATACAAACCTCATCCTGACCTTCGTACATCCTGGACTTTTCCGAAACATTTACTCTGAACGGCGACAGGATCTGCTGCCGTTCCAACCCCAGCCTGTCGGTATGAAACTTCTGCATCTTGAGATGAAACGGAGCATGGGCCGGACCGTCGCGCACACATTCGACACCGGCACCCTCTGATATCCCTTCCTTCCAGAAGGCAAACTGGTCTCTGACCGGAAGGAGCGATGTATCCAGTTCATAATATGATACAGGTGTATTTTGCATCTCGATGCCCCCCACCCAAAACGCACGACATTGCCGACCTGCCAGCCGCAGATTTCCGGGCAAGTTGCCCTCAACCCCGACCCTAAGCCGAACTCAATCGCTACAACTAACGTTAGCGCCGCGTAAAGGGGAATCTAGCAATGGTTTTACCGTTGTCATCGAGTGATTCTGAGGGCGACATTAGTGGAACCAAGTGTTTCCGTTTCAAGATGATTTCCACTCTTTTGGCAGTTGAAACCATTCGACCTGAGCGAAAGCGCTCCCCCGCCTGAAGGACCGCCGACAACGAATTGCCCCGATTTCAGGAAGCTGTGTCAATCACCATGTCAGAGCGCATCATCTTTGACGACGTTCGCGTTGTATTTCTCTTGCGACCAGGCCAATCGCGGCAAGTTTGGCAACTTTGGGTGTCGGCAGATGTACGCCCCCGGAATGGACACTTTCATGTTGACCTGAAAAATCAAAACGGCTGACGGGCGAGTAGAAAAGCCGGGTAACAGGCTGCTTGGACGGCTTTGATGACCGTCTTCACTCAAAACTCTGATTTCGTTTCACAAGCGCAACACGTGCTCCGAACACCCACAAAGTGTCACTGCAGGAACGTCGGAAGTTTGCTTCCCAAATCCTGAGTAATTCCACAGGATACACCAATACCCCTCTTTGTTCACACTCCCAGAACAGGTGGCACCACGCCTGAAGCACCAGTTGCGGACCTCAAGCTGGGGACCGCGGTGTCGAGGTCCAGATCAGGCGACTGCCTGTTTCCCGACCGCCCCGGCCACGTTGGTTGTCTCAAATGCCCTGGCTGAGAGACCTGCGCCCATCCCAATTCAACAGAAACAGGGCTTCGGCTTGACCTCGATCCGGCTGGCAGCCCCAAGAGCAACATGCCGGAGCTGATCTGTATTCTTCTTTTCACAGCGCCGGAAGACGGGCATCCCTGCCAAGGTTCGAGCCCAGACACGTGCACAACACCGATTGAGCGACCGAAAGATCGCTGTGCATCGGGTTGCGACCCGGCAAGACCTTCGTGATCCATCGCTTCCCCTCCACCCGGACAAGCGATCCACGACCTGCGCAAGCATGCTGACGCAGGCCCGAAGGAGCCTGCACCGCGGCCCAAAAACACCCAGGCTTCTGGGCCGATAGCTAGATTAGATTGTCAAGTCATCGATGGACTTCCCATCTTCCAGAGCAGCGACAACCCAACCGGGTTTGCGTCCACGGCCACTCCAGGTTTGCGTTGGGTTTTTGGGATTGGCGTATTTGGGAGCGGCTTTGGTGCCAGGCTTGCGCCCCTTGCTCTTGTGCAGCGCAATGACATCTTCAAATGCGACGCCAAGCTTTTCCGCAACAGCGCGCATTTCCTTCAACGCCGTATGCAATGTTTCTTTTTCCACCGCAGCGATGCGCTTTTCGATTTTGGCAGACAGTTCTCTTAGTTCCTTAGCATTCAGTTTTTCAATCTTGATCGACATAGTTTCCCCTCACTTGCCCCGCCGCTAAATCAGAGAAATTACCAAATGGCAAGTTTTGTGAAACTTGTTCATTGAACGCAACGCCAAAAAGAGAATTCAGTTGCAAATACACAATTATCCGATTTGCCCGATTTTCACCAAGAGATGCAGGGTTTCAAACTTCACTGCTTCGATCGATTGGCGCTGAAGCTTTCCCGCAACAGCTTGAAGCAAGAAACTCTTTGCCTTTTTTTTTGAAAATACATTTCAGCCACGCGCCTCCACCACAATAATCATCCGGGTGCCGGGCAGACGCACTTTGCAACTATGCGGCCGGTCGGCAGGATTAGCGGTCGCAATAGTCGGCGTCCAGAATCCCTTCAGAATCCAGCGGTCCAACGTAAACCTCACCTGGTACAGAAGCCAGTATGCTCAAATGTGCCGACCGGATGGGCGGCGGACGACGCGTGAAGCCGGGCTCAAGGTCCAGACGTTAAATTTCCGACGTACTCCCGGAGGGCAGTTGGCCAGTAATGTCATCTGCCAGCTTGCGAAATCTGCGCCGGCCATGCCCCTTCACCGGCGGGTGCGGGGCTGACGTCGGACCTGGAAACCCCAGACATTGTGGAAAAGAAAACTCCCAGCATTTCAGCAGCGGCCCAAAGCTTCGATGCATGGATTGCTCTTTTCCCGGTTCCGGGTGCGACACGATTGATTTCGCCAGACCTGCGTAAGCCGCCAAGTCGATAGACGCAGCCCGTGCGATGAATTTCCCATCGAATGGTGCGGACGGGCTATTGGTATCTCTTCGGCGGCGCAGCCTCCCCGCGAATGACCTGGATACTCGCCAAGAACACGGGAATCCCGCTGTCGCAGGGCATCCGAGGCCAGCACGTTTCAGATTGGAATTAATCAATAAGGACGGCGCCCAGATCAGAGGCTATCGCGGACGGAATTACCAAATGCCCCTGTAGCGCAGGAGTCCAAAAATAATAAACGCCAAAACTATGCCGCTACTCACGCCGATTGCTATACCACAGACAAATCTTGAACGTTCGACATGCCGTATCTCGGAGGTAAACCGGTCCGCGCTTGTACACCTGGCAATTTCCTGGTCCGAGAGATCGGTTTGCAATTCTTCCTTGTTTATCGCGATTGTTTGGCGCGCCCAAATGGCAAATGGACGCTTCGCGGTATTGAATTCTATCGGGCGAACAATCAATTGGTTTCGCTTTTTGCCAAGCCTTACCAACTTCACCAAAGACCTGCCCCGCGCGAGGCGACCATAAGATTTGCTGGGACAAATAAACGAAAGAGTTCGCTTCATCCTGGCTCCTTTTCAGCTCGCGGGAAGACAGTGTATCAGACAAAGTGAATTTAGCGCATTCTGAACGTGAAGCTTTAGACCTCTGAAAGGCATCCCTAAGGCCCGATGCGGAAAAGACCTCAAAGCCAGACGTTTCGCAGAGCACCTCTCTATTTCACCCCGGCAGGCCGCGCCTGTCAGGGTGGACAGCAAACATCCCGAAACTCTGCCTTTGGATATGTGCCGATCCACCGTTCCACGTGCAGCTTGTCACCGGATTGGCGGAAAATCGGGCTGGCCAGATCCTGCATCACGCGGGTCAGATCAGCTGTCCGCCCCAGGCAGCCCCGCGCAACCATACTCTCGATGGAAATGCCCAAACGCAGGCTCAAGCAGGTCCCGCTCAGCACCACCATCGCAAGTGCTGCGAAATTGATCTCGAAAATCTGACATCCTCCACAATCACTGCCAGAAGAATACTCAGAACAGCGACGCAGAAGATCATGACATTCTTCCGGTCCGTGCCATCTCTCATCGCCCCTCCCGCCGGACCAGTGTCATCAACCTCCCGCGCACGCTGTTGGGCTTGCGCTTCATCAGCCGTGCGACGTCGCATATCCTCATGCCACGGGCTTCAAGCTCCAGACGCCTGTCTTCCCTTTCGAAAAACCGCCGCGCACCATGATTACATCGGCGCACACGCATGAATGCGGCTCGCTTGGACCACGCTCTTTGTGCCTTCGGACAGTCAGCGCCCAGGCGCAGGCAATGCAAGCAGGCAGATGGTTCGGTCACCCGGGCATGTAAGTGATCCGCGCATGGGCCACCCCCTCCTCGCGAAGGATCACCGCTTCGTTCACCTGAACGTCGCTGCTTTTTCTGATCGCCATTACCCCTCCCCTTCCAATTGGACCGGGAAGGCATCATAGGTGCGGCCATCAAGAAACCGCCCCGCCCTCTTGCTGCCCAACTTTCTGAAGATGCAATGCCGCGCCCCCCGGGCTGCCAGCATCAGCCCGTCATCCCAACCGGGGTCGCCGTCCATTTCCGGCAACAGATTCTTGTCCATCGGAGCGCCGTAGGGCGATTGCCATTGAATGAGAGGAGCAGGACCAAACTCTCCCGGCACCCATTCTCCCCAGTGATTGAACAGGAACGGTTTCTCGAAGGTCGCACATTGATTACGCAGGCTGCGCGCCCAATCCGGGTGCATCACCCGGGCCTGTCGACCGCTTTCACCGCCAACAATGATCCAGTCGATCCGGTCCAGCCATGGGGACAGATCAATCGGACCCAGCAAGGGCTCGATACTCAGGCCAATCCACGGAATGCCAAGGCGCTCTTTCAGAGTCAGCAGCTTCGGGACATCGTGATCTGCCTGCTCCTGATTAACCACCGTGATCATCAGGCCGACATGGCACGGCCAGTGGCCGCTTGACCACCCAGCCGGGATCAGGTTCCGCACATTGCCCACGCGCCTGGTCAGCAACAGCACGTGAACACTCGTGGCGAGCTCAATCTCAGGGAAAAGTTCACTTCGCCGGTCAGCGGGCCAGGTCCTGTCAAACACGTCGCCCAGAGAAGACAGGAACACGCGCGGATTGCGCCCATGAAGTTTTCGGAACTTTCCGGCATGGCGATTGATGCGACCCAGCTTGGCAAGGTCGCTTCTGATATCTACCGCTTGCACGGCGTAATCGCACCATTCGATTGTCGTGAAGGCCGCCGCCACGCTCATCGCTCCACCCTCTCACAACATCCGATCAGGGCAGCACAGAGAGTCGTTGTGTTGATCTCATCCATGCAATCCGACCGCGAATGGAAGGCCGAATCCAGTCAATTGGCGCATGCAGCGGATTCCGAACGATGTCACAACACACGGCGCATGCGGCCCCCGCTGCGCTCCAGGACAACCGTCTGGGACAGGTTCAGCCAAACACACAGTGCAAATGTCAAACAGGTATCGCATAAGATAGGGTCTTTCTCGTGTAACGATGCGCGCGACACGTAGCGCGAAGTGAACGGATAAAGGGTCAAGGCTATGGGACCGACCCGGAGCGAGAACATCGGACAGTCCTCAGTTGCGGGCAAACGGTCAACTGGTAACAATACGTCCCCCAAACAGTCATGCAATTCAAAGCGGTTTCAGGTGTTGGCACCACCCGAAAGGCTCACTTTTGAAACCCTCGTTGCCCAAAAAGACTTTAGAAGCTGCATTGCATTGCAAATCGGGATGGAAGCAAGAGAGAGCCTCCGCGCCCTGCTCCGGTTTTGCAAACGGGTTTTTGGGCAGGCTCGCAGGACATGAAATCGCTGACGGCTAAAATTCCGGCCAAAAAAGTTCACTCCCATATTGCAGGAACGTTCAGTTTCAGCATTTGCAGCAGGCACAGAGTTCCATTTTGGAATCGCAAAGCAACCGCAGGAAGACAAGTACATCCGATATCGAGAGTAAATATAATCTCCGGAGCGACATTGAAACAAAGAGGCGTTATGTTAATACGTTGGCACCGCCACTCTCGGAATAGAATTCAATCAACACGTCGTGAAACTCCAAGTCGTTGCCTTGAATGCCTCCGCTATGCTTGGCATAGAAGTCATGGATAAGTTGGCCCTGGAAAAGATAGCTGTGGTCCGAGCTGAGTTTGAGCAACCAGGCGGCAATTTTTACGGTGGGAGCAAACACAATTGACCGGCGTGGATTGGAATACCGTAGACGGGTTGGCTAGCAAAAAAAAACGCGTTCTGATTGTCGACGACGAACAACAGATACGAACATTGTTGGGCGCGTTTTTTGAAAAAAATGGCTACAATGTTGCGCTGGCTTCCTGTGGCGATGAAGCGCGGCATCTTACGACAGTGTATAAAATTGATCTGGCTGTACTTGATGTCGTCATGCCGGGGGAAGACGGTTTGAGTTTGTGTCATTACTTTCGAGACATCCTCGATCTCCCGGTGATAATGTTGACCGCATGCAGTGAGGAAGTTGATCGCATTGCAGGGTTTGACAAGGGCGCTGACGACTATGTCACAAAACCATTTAGCCCCAGGGAACTCCTCGCACGGGCGCAGGCGGTGTTGCGTCGCGCAAGCCCGCGCCTAATTCAGGGCGCGCGAAGCAAGGTTCACTATCAATTTGGATGTTGGACGCTCAAAACAGATGAACGGATCCTGTTGGATGAAGATGGGGTCGTGATGCCTCTTTCAACCGGCGAGTACCGATTGTTGTGCACATTGGTCATGCGCCCTCACGTGGTCCTGACACGGGAACAACTTCTTGAATTGTCGCGAGGACGCGCAGCAGATGGTTTCAACCGCTCAATCGACAACATGATCGGACGAATTCGCCGGAAGATTGAGGCCGACCCCAAAAATCCGGAATTCATCAAAACAATATGGGGTGGCGGTTATATGTTTTCCGCGGATATTGTGACGTTTTGAAGAAACCGCACCTGAATCTCCTGAGTGTCCGACTTGTCTTGATAGTCGTTTTCTCGCTCTGTTTATCACAGGTGATTAGCATTTTTGTAAAATCCTATTTCACACGGATGGAATTTGAGCGCATTATGCTGGCAGAAGCCGTCGATCAATATGCGCTTCAGATCCGCGCGCTCAGCAAGCAGACCAATGCATCGCTACCGATAGTGACCTCTCGACCCCTAACAGGGCCCGACAGAATTTGGCGAAGCAATAGCCCGGTTGTTCCCGACAATCAGTCTCAACAAGATGTAGAAGCCGAGGTTCTGTCCGCTCTATTGGAGTATGGAATCGTGCCGAACACAATAATGGCCAACTTTATTGACTCCTCTCATCTTACTGGGCTGATTGACCCCACCTCAGGAACGTCCCCTCAGGTCCCTCCGCCCATGGAAGCCAACATATCAGGACGTTTTGAAGGGCTAGATGGCTGGATAAACGCACAATTGCGGTCTGGGCCACCTCCCCATCCTGTTTCAATCAGGGATATTTTTCTAAGTATCGTGATCGTGTTGAGCATTAGCGTATTCGGGATTCTTGTTATCATGAAGGAAGTTAGAGAAGCTCTATTTTCGCTGCGCACCGCAGCGGGGCTTATCGGTTCAAGTAACCCGCCTTCCCCCCTGTCTCTCAGCGGCCCGCGGGAGTTTCATTCCCTAATTTCGGATTTAAACAGAACTGAACGTCGTGTGAACGAGCTTATCACAGAAAAGGATGTCATGCTGGGCGCCTTGGGGCACGATCTCAGGACACCGCTGACGTCTCTTCGCCTGCGCCTGGAAGAGATGGAGCCGATCGAAGACCGCAATAAAGCGATCGAAACTGTTGATACGTTATCTGCACTGCTGGAGGACATTTTGGAGCTAGCCCGGTCGGGACAAAAATCCAACTCTGGCCGCCTATATGATATTGGCACGATTATTGAAGATGTAGTCTCAGACGCTCAGGAGAGAGGCGAGTCTGTCACGATTGAAAATCGTCAGCGTATCGTAGCCCGATGCAATCCGGATTCGATACGGCGCATGCTTCAAAATCTCATCGACAACGCCACCAGATATGCAGGGTCGGCACATGTTGTTATATCGAGAAAATCGAATGCCATACAAATAGAAGTATACGATGAGGGGCCTGGCTTGCCAAAAGAAGCTCTCAGCGAGATTTCCCAACCCTTTCAAAGCTACGAGGTTTCAACTGCTTCGCCTAAAAGGGGAAGCGGTCTTGGCCTGACACTTGTTAAAGCAATTGCTCGCGCACATGACGGAGACATCAAAATCCGCAACCGTTCGCCAAGAGGGTTATCCGTCGTTGTCACCATTCCGACGGCTCCAACCACAATTCAAAACTGAGCTTTATTCAAGGCACGTCATCAGTTGTGCGATCATTCCATAAATTCTGTAAATGGTTGAGCCTATGCTGGCGACGTTAACAGCCCATAGAACAGTTTTGTGCGCGCTATAAACACCGGCAACAATGCATTTGATTTCCGGGTGGCTTCCGGTCTCAATCCCCAGTTTTCTCTATGTCGGCACGACGCGCAAATGCGCAGACCGCAAGGCACCTCCGATTTTTAGCCGACATTAGTGCACTTGGATGCCCCGCGGTCCAGAACACCGCAAACCCTTCAGGATAACTTCCACGACATGAATATTTTCGCTTGAATTGATCAGCAATTGCTGAATGACTGGCGCACGCAATAGTTTGATCTATTGATGTGCTTATCTGATCTGCCCCCTGCTAAACTCGACCTTAGGCGAGGAATACACAAAGCAACCAACGGCGAGGGCTGGAGAACACTCCAGAGGGCAACATTTCCCAAATATGCAGCAATTGATTTCAAAGCTTTCCCAAAGGGTTTCCATACTGCCTTCAAGTTGAAATTGTTTTTTTGGCGAAAAGTCTTTGGCGAGAGGGGGGGATGTACCATGCTTCCGACGGGAATCTTCACGAACAAAGGACTGATTACCATAGTTGAAACCAGAAATGAGCTCGACGAAATCAGCAATTACTGGACACGGGAAGGATACAGGCTGTATTTTTTTTCGTGCAGGCAAACTACACTACTGCACCATATGAATAACCTGATCTCCAAGGGTTTTTCATTCAAGCAAGCACGCCGCGAGGTGTTTGGTTTTTGGGTGGAACCTTGGTTTAAAGTGTTCCTTTGGACGGCCATTTGGGTGGGTATGTCGTCTGTGTTGGCGGGTTTGTTTTACCAGATTTCAGAGAGTGACTTTCTGTTTGACATTTGGAAGCGCTAGGTCGCAGCGACCAGGAAGACCCCACCTGTCGCCAAACGCAACCAAAGTTAGTAACCGCGTCTGTGCAGTCTTGTCGAAAATGCTTAAACACACTCAAGAATTCATACCCTTTCGCCATTTGCAGCGAACCCCCCGCAGAAGATTTTCTGTCGGGAATTACTTGCCACCCATAAACCTGCATCCGAAACCTCTGTTTGCCGACGTGACCTATACCGCCCGCAACACAGATGAAATTGTAAGAAATTTCATCGAACCACTCACGCATATTGCCCCGGTAAAGCTATTAACCGATGCTCCAACCATAAAACTTTGCAGATGCGGGCAACCCTACCCATCAAATATCAACGCGCATGTATCTACGATATGAAGGCTCCGTAATCAGTTATGCAAAATCGTTCGATTATCTCACGTAGCTTTGATACAAATCAGCTCCCTCCCAGAGAGCAGTTTTCACCATGGAAAAACGTTGAGGCCAAGTCGGCAGCAATTCAGATTGAGCGCCTCGAGCCCAATGATGCTCACTTCAATTGCAAAGGCAAAATAATCGAGATCGGAAAAATCGCAATTGACTGGCATGAATTTCTGACGCCGTTTCGAGTAAAGGCGACTGAAAAGCTGTTAAAGCAAGCAAATCTGAATGTCGTTCAACTCGTCTATCAGGTTTCCGGTCGGAATGTTTCTGCCAACTTTGGATCAGAAGCACCGCTTATGAACGATCATGAAATTCGAGCCATAGACTTGCAGCAAGCGTTTTCGATGGAATACGATTACAATGTGGGGTACTCCGTATTTCTGAACAGATCTCGTCTTATGAATGAGTTGCAGTACAGGCCCAACCTGCATGGGGTTTTTCTAGAAAGTAACGCACTTGTAAAAGTTCTCAAGCAGATGATCCCGATAGTTTTTCGCGAAGTGCAGCATGCCAGCGCTAAAGAGGCGGAAATTTTAGCGGAAAATCTCAACCGACTCGTGGTTGACGTCATCCGATTTCAGAATATCAATGATTTAAACAGCGCTGCAGTCGGATTCCGGTCCAAGTTGGCAGCCGTTTGCCAACATATCGAACATAATTACAAAGATCAGGATTTAACCCCGAACCGCATTGCTCTTGAGTTAGGGTTGTCAAAGTCAACCCTCTATAGAGTAGTAGAAAACTACGGTTCTCCCCAGAGATTGATACAGGAAGTCCGCCTCAAAAAAGCGGCTGAAATTCTTCGGTCTGGTCAACCGGAGAACATCGAAAAGCTTGCCTTTGACATCGGCTTTTCAGGGCGTCAGGTTTTTGCCCGCGCTTTTCGCCGGGAGTTTGGGGTGTCCCCCAGCGAGTATCGCAACATGTCACATATTTCAGAACAAACGCCGGCTGTCAGTGACGATACCTGTGTTGCTTGCTGGTCTGCCTACATGGCGTCTGTAGCAGCTGTTGGCAGATATTGACCACGTTCCAGACATGAACCCACCTGCTGAGCGAAAGTTGACCTCCTTCCCCCACGGAGGCGCCAAGAATGTTGTCAGACAAAATACTGTCCACACAAGGATTGGAAAGCGTCTGAACGCAAGCTGTAATATTCCGTTTTTTAAGGATACGTGCGGCTGTCTGGCAATGTTGGAAACGCCTCGTCACTGCATTGGTCTGCCGCGCCCATCGCCCAAGGGTACGAACGGTTCTTCACGGATGAGTTCGCCCCGCAGGTTCCTGTCGAACAGTTCAACGAGAGCCGTCCTTGATGGCGTTTCTGGGATCAATGTCATGCCAACGAATACCAGTCCTGCTTCCTGCCCGGTCATTCCAGGATCGCCCGGCTGGTAAGTTCCATGTTGCAACCACTGACACAGCGCAGGTTCTCCGTAGATACACAATTTCGGCACCCGCTTTTATCAAGGCGGCACGCTGCAATTCGAAAAATTGGCGTCCACCCAACTTCGGCACCGATGCGTGGCCGTACCTATGTCAGCCCCCCATAAGATGTCATTCTGCTCCAATCGGAACCGCCCTTGAAGCAGCGCCCGGTCAACATTTCAGAAAACCGAACTCCGGAATTGCACAAAACCTATGGCTGTGATTTTAATTGCTAAAATGCAAGTATATTGCAAGCGATTCGAGGGATAATGCAAATGACACGTAACAACCCAAAGCCTGGTTCCGACTCGGGGATTTTGAACCTGGAGACCTGGATGCCATACCGGATGTTCCGGATTGGCAGCGCCGTCGGGGATTTAATGGCGGACTATTACGGGCCAGAATTTGGGTTGAAACGTACCGAATGGAGAACTCTTGCCGTTGTCGCAAACTACCCGAACTCCTCGGTAAAAGACATCTGTGAGATTGGTGACATGGACCAGTTCACTGTCAGTCGGGCGATCACGCAGATCGTGTCTCTGGGCTATGCCGCAAGGAAAAAGAGCGTGTCTGATGGTCGCCAAGCTTCTTTGATCTTATTGCCACTCGGTCAGGTTGTAGTTGAGAAGGTGTCAGCGCTTGCCACTGAAATCGAGAGGGACCTGGCGGCGAACTTGACCCCCTCTGAACGCCGAGATTTGGAGGGGATCATGCAAAAGGTTGAAGACGCCACAGCTATCCTGCGCGCGCGTGGTGCGCGCTCCTTCTACAACCTTGAACCCGAAACAAAAGCATGAAAACGAGCCGTTTTGCCACGCCGGCCTGTTTTATGTCGGCTGCGCTGCTCTGGGGGCTCAGCGCAATCATATCCAAAGATCAAGCATTGGCCGGAAGCCCCGAACTTTCTGTTGGTATCCGCATGACCATAGTCTCCATAGTCATGTTCATCTTTTGTCGTCTAAAGGGTATTGGTCTCTTTCCCCCCAGACGCGTCATACCCACGATAGTCCTGCAAGGGTCGCTCTTCTTTTCGTTGGGTTTTATCTTCTTCTACTACTCAACGCTCTATATTCCGAGTGGCGTGAGCGCGATACTCCTGTCAATTTCAGCGGTCGTAGCGGCGGTCGCAAGCGCCGCTTTCTTTTCACAACCTCTCTCACGACAAAAAACTGTTGGGGTGCTTTTGGGCATCGCTGGCCTCGCCATCCTTTTCAAACCACAGGTGTCTGTCGCAATGAATGAACAACTCAACGGCACAGGCCTGTTGCTGGGATGTGCGGCGGCCTGCGCCACAGGCTTGGGGACCGTCTTTGGTGGGAAAAACCAGTCGCTGGGAACGCCTGTGCCTTTGTGCATGGCATGGGGAGCAGCGATTGGCGCTTCGATGTCCTTTTTGATCGCATTTGTGCACCGGGACGAGATTTCAATCATCTTGTCCGTCAAGTATTTCCTGGGCCTCGGTTACTTGTCTTTGCTCGGGTCCTGCCTGGCGTTTTTTCTGTATTTCAAACTGGTGGAAAGAATTGGCGCGGGGGCGGCAGCAAGCATATTGGCAACAGTGCCCCTTATTGCAGTCGCCGTATCCGTCATCTTCGAAAACCTGCCATTGAATCAGCACCTTTTCCTGGGCGGCGCAGTGATCCTCGTCGGAAACTTGCTTGTCCTGGTCGAGGGATTGCCATTCGCGGTCAGAGGAGGCGCGCAGGGACCGGCGCCCTCCAGGAACACGGATCCTTCCTTCAAAAAAGGCAGTTCATTTCAACAACGGAGCAAATATGAACACCGTTTCGAGCGTTAGAGATTTACCACGGATGGAAAACGTTTCCGGGCATCACAATCCGGCCCCCTTCATACTCACCAGTGATATGTTTGGCGGGTTGCCGATTTCGATGGCAGGCGCTGAGATTACGGAACTCGTGGGAAAGCCCGTCGCGGATCTGCATACCCATGAAATGCCCGAAATCTACATCCTCGTATCCCCTAACCCGGGCGGGGCAGTGATTGATATAGAACTGGCCGACGAAACCCTGACGGTCTGCTCCCCCTCAGCGGTGTATGTGCCAGCAAACACCCAGCACCGGTTTGTCACCAAGGTTGCGGAAACAGGAAGCTTTTGCTTCGGAATATTCCTTCCCGAAGGTGGAGAACACCGATGAACGACAGTCCTAAACTCGCTGCCTTCAACAGTGGTTTTCAAGCCGGTCCGAATAAGACGCGGTTGCATCTAAACGAAAATCCCTACGAGATTCCGAAAGAAATTTTGACGCAGATCGATAAAACGATCGGGGAAGGCCTGGGATTATATCCTGACAGTGAGTGTGATGCTCTGCGCCAATCCATCGCCAACTATGTGGGCGTACCCAAGAACATGATTGCCGTCGGGAACGGCGTGGACGAGTTGATAATGCTGCTCGCGCTTACATTTGCGCGCAACGGGAAAGAGGTGGTTTTCACCGACACCACGTTCCCCGGATACAAGTCAGCAACAATGATCGCCGGCGCCAAACAAAAAACGATACCGCTTGCAGATTACGCGGTGGACAGTACGGCTCTCATTGCTGCGATGGGTGAAGACACAACGCTCTCTTTCGTCTGCAACCCGCTGAACCCGTCCGGATCACTGTTGCGGCCCGACGAGGTCAGGGCGATCATGGACGCCGCCCGGGACAAAGATGTGATACCCATCTTCGATGAAGCCTACATGGAATATGTAAGCGACGAGAAAAATTCCTCGGCGTTAGATGCAATTGCCGATGGAGAAACTGCTGTAGTCCTCAGAACTTTTTCCAAAGCCTGGGGCCTCGCCTCCCTGCGGATCGGGTTTGCCTTTGGACCTGCGGAGATCATAGGCTCAGTCTGGCAAACCCGAAACGCCCTTCCGTTCAACGTCAATCGCATCGCGCAGAGCGTATTGCCGGAGGTCTTGCGGAACAGGCACTATATCAAAAATGTGCGCGACAAAAATCAGCACGTCCGCAGCGTATTCTGTAAACGCCTGGACGATTTGAACATTTCTTACCGACGATCGGAAACCAACTATGTTATGGTTTCCGCGCATGGCGACAGCACAGAGCTGGCTGAAAATCTAGCCATAAAGCATGGCATTCTCGTCAGAGATCTGGCCCTGTTCGGAATGCCCGGATGGCTGCGCGTGTCTATCGGGACCGAAGAAGAAGTGACCCGTCTTGCAAAAGCGCTTGAGGCCGAGATTGATATCTCAAGGCGACCGGAAAGCGGCATGCAAGAACAGCCGCATTGGGACCATCCAGCGCGGATACAAGAAACGATGTACCCCGCGCAAATATTCAACGGGTTTGCCGCATCACACGCGATTCAGACTCTGGAGCAAATGAAGGTTTGGGACAGACTGTCCGAGGCTCCGCAAAGCTCATATGCGCTGAGTGGCGAGTTGGGTATACCCGGCAATCTGCTCGGAGGGCTTATCAGAACTGTGGCACTGGTTGGCCTGGTCGAGATCAAAGACGGATTTATCCATCTTACCCGAGCCGGGCGTGATACCATAAAAAACATGGGATATTTCACCTGGGGCGTAGGAGGCTATGGGCGCTTCCTGCAGGAAATTTCAGAAAAATCATCCGGGTTCACGGCTCCTGTTGTGTGCCGACAAAATGGTCAGCTCATCGCAAAAGGGGCCGGTCGCGTCGGAAAAACACAAATGCTACCCATCGAACAAGAGATGGTTCGCGGCATTTCTTTCAACCGCGTGGCTGATGTCGGCTGCGGCGACGGCTCCCGCTTGATCCGATTGCTGGAGCAAAATCAGCAAGCGACGGCCGTAGGCATCGACATTAACTCAGAAGCTGTCCTGTTCGCGCGCAGAGAAGTTGAGGCAGCCGGCTTCGAAAAAAGGATCAAGATCCATCAGGCCGATATCCTAGCTTCTCTGGGCGCCCCCGAGTTCAAAGGGGTGGATCTGGTCTGCTGTTTTCTTATGATGCATGATCTTTTTGCGGCATCGAAGGATCATGTTGCGGCCGTTCACGCCTTGAGAACGGCTTTTCCGGATGCAACAGACTTTCTGATCGCGGATACAGTACGCCAGGAATGGGACGCTGGTGAAAAACTGCCAATATTTTCTCTTCAATTTGAACTCGTCCACGCTTTGTCAAACGTCCCGCTACACAGCCTGGATCAATATATCCGGTCCTTCGAACAAGGGGGAATGGCTGTTCATAAGGTGACATCCTTTGGTGCTCCATCCACGTGGCTATTCCACCTCAAAACCCATGATACTGCCACGCGCTGAAAAAACACGGGCAAGAGAAGGTCGTCGTGTTCCGACGCATTGCATTGCTGAGACTTCGGTCTCAGCAATGTGCACCTGCCTTAGTTTTTCCGCTCCCTGCCTCAAAGTGTCTGGGGCGACACCTCCGGCAATCTCAAACCGCCACAGTTCCCGCCTCAGGCCTGTAGGGGTGCCAGCCTGCCACAGTCGGGAATGGCGCCCTGACTGTGTCTACCAAACAATCGCTGCAAAAAGAGAGCACCCGAACGCGAACACTCCCTGCCTGGTTGGGGGAACTTGAGGCTCAACTCGAGTCATAACCCAGAGACCACGCCAAGAGGGCAATCGAAACTTGCGAAACAACCTAAGCGGGATAATTTTCATCTACTATATCTTTAGGCTTGAACATGATAATTAATGAGTTAAGTCAAACCTGACGTACCTTGGTTCTGCACAGAGGTGTTGCCTTGCTCTTTTTTTGTATAACGCTCGTGTGTGGTGTGTGATGACAAGTGACAGCGACTACTTTGCAAAAGTTGAACTTGAAAACGAAGGACGCTGTTACCGTACCGAGTTGTTGTTTGAGCAGACCGATCCCGATTGCGTTTTCCAAGTTGTACAAGCTTTCTATGAAGGCCGAAAAGCAGATTTGATCCTGCGTATTTTTGGGAGCGATGAAGACGGTTATTTTCTGGAATTGGAACCGTGTTCAAAGGATCATGCGATTTTGGATATAGTTCCGGAAGACCTGCTTGAAATCTATAGCTCCGTCCAGAAGATCCGCGAAAAATACGACCTGTCCGCCCGAATTCCGGGGTGCGAGATCAAACCCTACTTCAGGAGCCTGGAGCACCAGCGGAGACTGAGTCCCTCCTGATCTATCTGCAGACAAGGCTGAATGAATGACGCGGTCAGTCGGCTGTGGCCGGCTTCTGGCTGCGCAGCCAGACCTCGGGCGCGATTATGAGAAATAGATGACGGGAAGCCGCACGGCTCGCACCGAATGAAAGACCTGACTGGGCGCTGGTAATTTTGCAATCCAACAAATGACCTGTTGGGAACAGACCGGAACAGGAAACGGGTATTTCCACCCCTCGAAACCCAATCTCCCCCGCGGCGCCCCAGGACGCGTTAAATTTGCAGGCTTAGCACCACTAAGTAAACGAACACTCCCGCAAGAAGGTAGGTGAGTACAGCAAAAGTTGGTTCTTTGGCTGTCACCATCACGACCCGCGTAAGAACCAGACTTGCGAAGATCAACATCAACACACGGCGTAGCAACATGCGGTCAATTTTCCTTCCATTTCATACCCGGCACACATGATCAAAAAGGAGGCGAAGCCGGAGGGGGTGGTAGCTTGGGTGTGTGGTAGCGGCCTTACATCGGCCTAGCGGCCCATTCATCCAAGACACTCATAAAGAAAGAATAATCTGCTACCTGGCTCCCGCCTATAGCAGCACGGGGTTCATCTCACTGATTGAAACAGATCACTTCCTGTTTGAGACTTTATGTTGCGCGACCCCCGTAAACCGCGTGAGAGAGTTCTGAACAACAGAGGGCATTGCGCCATCAGTGCAGACGTTTTGACGGTTTTGGTTGCTAAGCGTACTGCCATCTGCGCGGCTGCAGTCGGCACCAGCACCCCCGGTTCGTCGGCTATCGATGCCTGCAGACCAACCAGAGCGCACCGCGTTTTGCACTCCCTGCCCTGCCGGTAATCTCCTAGCCGCACACCGCGAGGAGAATGCAGCCTGGTGATGTTCGGAAAGTTCGACCTGGCATCGCGGGTCGCGCGCGTCGGCCGCTTTGATGTCTGCGCGGCGAGTGAAACCGCCAGTTCAAGCCCATCCACCCGGCAACTCTGGCCAAAGGATTAGCCCCCGCCCCACAGGTGCTCGTCCATTCAACCTCCTTCGACCATCGCCCCAGGGTCTCGGTACGGCGTCTGCAAGACGGGATTGGTGCAGGCATGGAATTATACATTTGCAAGCCCGGGTCAAAAAGGCCGGTTGGAAAGACCAGGGCCAGCATTCGAAAGCGCCTGCCTCAACCAGCACAATGCTCAATTCGACGAGGTCCTGCATGCAATCTGACGAAACTCAAAACCGGCAGATGGAAGAGACAAAGCAGAGACTGCATTTCAGTATGAAGGTACAGAGGCCGCTTCAACTGCTCTAGACCCGCATCGCAACTCTGTCTCCCAAAAGGGCGAAACCAGGATGCACCTCGATCTCGCCCTGTCAGTTATCGTTCCGGGGAATGACCAACATCAGCCAATCCCCCATTGAAGTTTCCTCCAAGGCTTGAAAGCGAGATCGCGCGGGTCTGGCACTTGTCATGTCAAGACGTTGACGGCAAGCAAGGTTTCATTGCGCACCCTGTGGGTCTGCACCGGCGGGTTGGATGGCCCCTTCTTCCCCAACCGGCGTTACAATGTTCCTGGCAAGCGGTGTTAAAAAGCACGCCGTGGAAAAGGCTGCGCAGACTGCAAACACCAAATGTCAAATTGGCAGGCCCGGCAAGTGAGATCGTTTTTGCAAACAGTAATACACCAAAAGTTACCTTTCGCGCAGCGCGTGAGCGATCTGGTCGGTGATCGGTTTCACCAGGTAACTGAGGACAGTGCGATCACCCGTCGACAAAAAGGTCTCGACCGGCATGCCCGGAACCAGGGACTGCTCTCCCAGCTTTTTCAACTCTTCTTCATGTATCACCAAGCGCGCAACATAATAGGCCTCTCCCGTCCGCTCCTCTTGTGTCAGGTCGGCCGAAACCGTGAGTAGTTCCGCATTCAGCTCAGGCGTGGATCTTTGATCGAAGCTCGGGAACCGGACTCTGGCATGCTGCCCAACAGCCATCTGGTCAATGTCGACAGGACGAACCTTGGCCTGCACGAGCAACTGATCTTCACGAGGCACGATTTGCATCACCGTTTCGCCGGGAGCAATTACGCCACCGATTGTGTGAACGCTAAGCTGGTGAATGTAGCCATTCTGAGGCGCGAGAATATTGACACGCGTCAGTTCGTCTTCAGCTGAAATTTTCTGCTCTTCATACTGCGCAATACGTGATCGCACTTCGTGAAGCTCCTCAAGCACTTCAGCGCGATAGCTTTCTTCGACCTGCAGGATCTGAACTTGGCGCTCGCTGATCGCTTCGTTGGTTCTGGCGATCTGCGCAATCAAGTTTCCATGTTGACCCTCAAGGCGCGTCTTTTCCCGACGCAACGATGTAACCCTGCTTTTTGAAACCAGCTGCTTGTTCAGAAGGTTATTGAGGTCCCAAAGTTCCTCTTCGATCAACTTGATCTCGGAGACCTTTGCCACAACCTGAGCCTCCAGCCCCTCCGCTTGCTTGTGAAACTGAAGAATCTGTTCTTCGAGCTGGTTCTTACGCCCTTCCTTGGAATTTCGACGGGCTTCCAGCAACAGCTCTTGGCCCCGCTCAATGTCACTTACTTGCTGACCCTGTTCAAAACTACTTGAGTCAGTGCGTCGCGTTCCCGGCCAATTGATTTTAGGCAGATCGTCACGCTCTGCTTCCAGCCGCAATTCCTGGGCAGTCAATTCGGTGAGCTGTTTGGTGATGGCTGCAAGGTTGGCTCTCGTAACCGTATCATCCAGGCTGATTAAAAGATCACCGGTTTTAACAGCATCCCCGTTTCTGACCCTGATGGCACGAACGATACCGCCCTCACGGTGCTGCACCTGCTTTACATTGCTTTCAACAACGATTGTGCCGGACGAAACCACCGCTCCCGAGATTTCAGCGAACGTCACCCAGCCTCCTATGCCCCCGAAAAGGAGAACGATTACAAAGAAGGCGAAAATGACATGGTTGCGTACCGTCTTGCGCAGAATGTCATCCGCATTGTCGGAGGTTTGATTGATCTTCACTTTGACGCGGTTCTTTCTTCTGACCTAAACTGTTGTTCTGCTTCGCCCGCCTTTCTTACGCTCTTCACGGGCTGGACGACTTGCTTCAAGACTTCTTCCCTCGGGCCGAAAGCGGCCATCTTGCCCTCCTTGAGGCAAAGGATCTTGTCCACCGTTGCAATCGCACTTTGGCGATGGGCAATCACGACCACGATTGATCCCCTCTCCCGCATTGCCTTGATCGCTCCGGCCAGGGCACTTTCCCCTTCCGCATCCAGATTGGAATTAGGTTCATCGAGCACGATCAGAAAAGGGTTGCCATAGAGTGCCCGCGCAAGCGCGACACGCTGGCGTTGACCCGCTGACAACAGCCGACCGGCCCGGCCAATGACTGTGTTGTACCCGTCGGGCAAAGCCACAATCATATCATGGACGTCCGCAAGCTTGGCGGCTTCGATGACCTTTTCCGCCGGAGCGTCCCCGCTGAATCTCGCGATGTTTTCGGCGATTGTCCCATCAAACAGCTGCAGGTTCTGCGGCAGGTATCCGATAAACTCACCGCGCTTGGTTGTTGACCATTGTCCAAGCGCTGCCCCGTCATATTGGATGTCACCCTTGAGGGTCGGTGTTGCGCCGACCAGAGCCCGGGCAAATGTCGACTTCCCCGATCCCGACGGCCCGATCACACCCAGGCCATCGCCGGAATGAAGCTGCAGCGTCACGTTCTGGACGTAAGGTACCGTCTCGCCGAACGGGCCGCAAAAGACTTGCTCAACGCTGATCCTGTTGGCCGGCAGCGGCAGATCCATTTTTTCCGGCTCGAAATCCGCGACCTGCAGAACTTCCCGCAAACGTTTGAGCGCCTGACGGCTCGCAACAAAGCCGCGCCATTGCGAAACCGCCTGCTCGACCGGAGCCAACGCTCTGGAAGTCAGGATCGATGCTGCAATCATGACGCCCGGAGTAATTTCCTGATAAATTGCGAGCCAGGCGCCGACACCAAGAATGCTCGACTGAAGTATAAACCTGATCGTCTTGATAATCGTGGCGAACATTCCGGTGCGGTCTGCAGCCCGTCGTTGAGTAGAAAGATAATCACCGTTCTGCGCATCCCACCTGGACACAAGCGCGGTTTGCATCCCCATGGCCGCAACAGCCTCTGAGTTCCGCTGTCCGATTTCGACGGCGGCCGCCCGACGCCCGTTTTGACCCGCCGCCTCTTCGGCCGGGCCACGTGACATCACCTCATTGACCCCGATCAGGATTATAATAATGACCGCGCCTGCCAAGCCCACAAAACCCAGCAATGGGTGAAACAGAAACACAATACCCAGATACAGCGGCAACCAGGGAATATCAAAAATAGCGGCAGGTCCCGGGCCGGACATAAACTGGCGGATCGTGTCCAGATCATGCACTGGACGCAGTTTCGCAGCATGCCTCCCCAAACGAACCGGCAAACTGTTGGAAACCTTGTAAACTATGCTCGACAACCGTGCATCTACCCTTTGCCCCAATCGGGACAGGATACGGCCACGAATGCCTTCCAGGATTCCGTAGAAAACATATAGCGCCATGGTCAGTGCACCGATCACGACCAGTGTTGGCACCGACCCGCTCGCCAGCACCCTGTCGTAGATCTGAAGCATGAACAGGGGTCCGGTGAGCATCAGGATGTTGATCACCGAACTGACGCCGGCAACTATCCAAAAAACCCTCTTGATAGGGGTGAAGGCCTGAGAGACGGGTTCGTCTCGTCCGGCATGTGATTTTGAGGCCCCTTGCCTTGCTCCAACCATTTAGTCCCCTGGAATATCCTTACGTCCGCCGTCTTTGCCAACGGCTATTACTTACTCTTTTTTTGAGCTACACAGTCAGCGCCGAAGCCGGGAACTTGATACGTTCCCTAAAGGCCGAAACGGCGACTGTTCCTGCTCCTTCTTTGCAACCCTCCCGGGCTCACAAAGATAAGACCGAGCATTCAAACAAACATGCTCTGAACAACGGTCCCCATGAAAGAACGTCGCTTCTGTCCTTTCATGCTGGCCGTTACTTCTTCAAGAAGTCGGTCATTTCCAACAAATTTGAAAGAAAGCACAAGGAACACAGCGTGCCAAAGATGCATCTTTTAGAGCCCGGCTGCTCAGACCATTTCCAATCCGGGCAGGAGTGCTCCGGGTTTTGGATCAGTTACAGTCTGAGAACGTCGCGCAATTCCTGCGCGTCCTTCGGCATAATACCGGTTGAATTGCCAGTCCGCTCCACCTGTAGATTGGAAGGGAGACCGTTTCGGCAAGTGAAGCGGTATGGAGCACCATATGCAGGACATTTGCCGAATGCCGGCTCGCCTCTTGCAAGCGGCTCCGGAGGAATGCCCGCATGGGACACCCAATTGTCAAGGTGCGGCGTGTCGCAATGAAAGAGAATGAAAGAGGGTGCAGAGCGGATCGACTTTCCGCGACCATCTATCGACACCGCGACATCCTCAAGCCACCAGATGTGATATTGTGAGACAGAGCCCAGGTACAACAAAAAAAACACCCAGAACATAGACAAAGGCAACGGATTTGTTTTGCGCCGCCGCTGCACCGAGCCATTCGGCGCATCGGACTGGGGTCATCCGCAGAAACGGCAGACCGAATATGACAAGAACGCCAAGCACATTGTAGGAAAGATGAATGAAAGCAATCTGAAGCGCGGCCTCTGCATTGCCCGTAACCGCAGTTGCCGCAAGCACCGCGGTCACGCAGGTTCCCACATTTGCACCCAAGACGAAGGGATAGATCTGTCTCAGACCAAACGTCCCGCTGCCGGCCAGCGGAACCATCAGCGATGTCGTCGTGGAGGACGACTGAACCAGGATGGTCACAAGCATGCCAGATGCGATACCAGAGACCGAACCGCGGCCGATTGCTGTATGTATGATCCCCTTGGCTCTGCCACTGATGAGTTTCTTGAGCAGTTTGCCCGCGAATGTGATCGCAACGAAGATGCAAACGATGCCGAAGAGGATGAGTAAAACGCCGCTGGCGCGATCGCCAAAAGAGAGGAAAATGCCCTTGGCGGTATCTACCACCGGCTCTGTAGCGGCCTTAACGAAATTGAAGCTATGGATGGACACGCTCTTGCCGTCGTATAACACGCTTGCCAATGCACCACCCAGCTTTTCGAGTACACCAAATGCGATTTCCACCGGCAGGAAGATCATAACGGATAAAAGATTGAAAAAGTCATGGACGGTGGCGGCAGAAAACGCCCGCTTGAAGTCGCCCTTATCCCGCAGGTAGCCCAAAGAGACGATGGTATTTGTGATTGAAGTGCCGATATTGGCCCCCATCACCATCGGAACCGCAACTGAAACGGGCAAGCCACCAGCGACAAGACCCACGATTATCGAAGAGATCGTGGACGAAGACTGGATAAACGCCGTGGCGATCGTTCCGGCGACAAGGCCCGCAAACGGGTTGACTGCAAATGCAAATAGCTGTTGCGCTTTGTCGGCTGTGGCGACCTTGAAACCACTCCCGATCATGCCGACGGCGCAAACCAGCACATACACGAGCGTGGCAACCAAAATCCATTGTAGCCATTTGCGCTGCCTCTTTCTTCTCTGCTGCGTTTGCACGCCCTGTTCGACAACGTTTGTCATCGGATCTCCTCCGTGGAAAAAAAGGACCCGCCCCGATCCTCACCGGAATCTGGCAATGACATCTGAACGTTCTTCATTCCGTGGCCTCTATCCCGGCGGCGCTCCGAGCGGTCCGTATTCCTGGCTGAATTTCCCCAGGAGAAACGCGTAAGAATTCCAGTTGCGCGTCAAGCTGACCTTTGGTCAACTCCCCCAATCCCGACGTTCCGCATTTGAGACTGAGACGCGCGCCATGGGTGCAAATTCCGGTCCCGAACGCGGACAGGCCGGGCAATTGAGTTCGCGCTCCATGGCCGGTCCAAGCAGACAGTGAACGCTCTGCGACCCTGGAACGGGACCCAAGTCTTGGTTGTGCCCCAGAGTGCCAACAAGGAGACCTCTGAGATCACCCCATGGGTGCCATCCGTTGGACACCGTAGCCGGTTTGACCGGGCAAGAGGGTTTTTCCAATGTCGATCAGGATCCGAACTGACCTGAGCACGAACAAGATCGATCTCACATTTTCCCAGCCCGATGGCGGGATATCCGGCAAGGTTCTCGATGAGCAATTTCATTCACCACAAAGCAGGGACATTGCCGTGCCGTACACTGCAGTTGGAAGGCTGGCAGTGTAGACAAATCCCGCTGCCAAAGACGTATGTGCTTGATGTGGGTAAAACCCAGGAAGATCTCCGCTGTCTTGTCGTTGCGTGTTGCGACGCGTCGGGCATTCCTGAGTTTGTTGAAGCCGCACTTGAGCGGATTGCGCAGACGACAGTGGGACCGGTCTACGCCGATACGTTTCCTGCAGGAGTTGCACATGCAGGATTACGGCCACATGTTTCGTGACACCAAGCGTGCCCGGATACCGACGGCATCGGAACTGCAATTCGCCAACAAGACACGCGGGCTCGGTACACTGTCGGCTATGAAATCGTTTAAATGGTTCGAGTGTTTTGGCACGCCATCCTAGGCGCGCAGGACTGTCGCCTGGATGTTCCCATGCCGTTCAAAATAATCTTCCTCCGTTCTGCCGCCCCGCACCTGCTTTCCGGTACAGAATCGTCGGGTATGGGTTTGGTTGACGCAGTGTTCCGGGACACATCCAGGGTTCTTGGCAGATTTCCAGCTTGCAGGGGCCGCATGAACATACCGTCTGGTGGCTTGGATCTGGCTGACCACTTAAGATGGTCCATGCAACAGCCTCCCCGGCATGAACAGGCAACCGAGAGGTCAGGCATTAACCGCTCTCGCCAAAGCAGGCTTAGCTGCACCTCACCCGCCGGCGCTTCGATTGGTCTCGCGTGCGAAACCACCCGTTCCAACTCCCTTTCTGCGGCTTGACTTGCACAACCTGTGGGTCAAAGCATGTCCCTGCAAACATCTATCAGCCCGCTTTGCCGGGTCACTCGCTGAATAAGCTGCGAAAGGCCCGGGGTAGCTACCGAGTCTTGGTGAATAGGCGGGAACACTCTTTCACTGATAAGATGTTTGCAATGGCCCGGCACCAGCTGCCGCTCACTAATGTCGAGCATGGGCCATCTCTAGATTTGCCCGCAAAGCACTGTTTTTCAACAACAAAACCAAGACTGAAATACACCGCACTGGCACGGATTCGCATTCCCTTGATGAGTCCTTGATGAGTATCGTTCCGAGATTTGGACTGAGAATATCGTATTTGCCTGTTTCGCCTATTGCCTAAAAAACAGGCTGGTCGCTACTTTTACTGTCATCAAACTTTCACATTACCCAAAAAAGCACTTTATCCCCGCCCCCGCAATCATGGGGGGCCATTCCCCCAATGCAATTTGAGGGGGTTTTGGGGTGTGCGTGTTTATTGGTCAATCGATGTGAATACCAAGCAGTGGAGTAAAAATGCAAAAGGTAAAACACCAGGACGTAGAACATCAGCTTGTCGAAACATTGTCAGGCCTGGCCCTGAACAGCAATGTTGTCAGATTGTTTTTTTCATCGCTCCGTTTCAAGGAAGATGCGTCCGAAAAAAACGGAGCCAAACTCAACGTGGAACTGACCCAGTGTTTGGCAATGCCCCTTGTCGGGTTCCTGCACAGCGCGGTTCAGATCGAGAAATTCCTGCGCGATGAACAAGTGCAGAAATTCATTGCAACGGCCTGCCTCGCGGAAACCGTTCCTCCAGACCTGGATTTGAAACTGCTCCGCCGTGAACCCGGCAGTGCCGGCAAACCCAAGCCGGCGCCAGGCGATGAAGATCAAAAACCGGCTGAAACCAAAAGCAAAAGGTCTGCCGCAAAGATCCAGTGAACCGCCGGTCGTCGGGTCGATCTGCCATAACGCCTCTCCGGCTGCTGAAAGCCACACGTGCCGGAGAGGCTGCCTGAAACAGCCAGCCAACAACAAGATTCTGCAGCGAGGCCAATCAAATGTCTGACTACTTTAATTTCGATATTGATACTTCAGAAACAGACAACGAATGGTTTTCGGATCTTCTCGAAAGTATGTTTGCCGAGCATAAGTTCTATGACGAACTGACCTACGGGTTCACGGACAGTGACGGGGGCTCCGTCGATTTTTCAAGCATCGACACGACCGGATCTACCGGGGTGCTGGAATTTTGCATGTACTACGGCGTGGCAGAGGCCTGGCACCATTACTCGGGACCTTTCGCCCAGGCGGAAGCCATCCGCAACAAGGGTCTTGTTGCCATTTCAATGCAGAAATACGTGTCCTATTTCGCTTCGGTAGAAGCGAGATATCAAGCTGCAACTGAATACGGCGGACACGATGACGTTATCGATATGTTCGAGAACGGCAGTTCCCAATTTTGGGCGTATGTGAGCACCTGTTTGATGGACGATTTTACGACTATCCTCTGGGGTGTATTTGCTGTGGGAAGATGGGTTCACTGGAGAAATGTAGACAGCATTCTCAAGTGGCATCAAGCCAACAGTGCGCAATATGGCATAACATACGGTGGGTATGAGGATCTCTCAAGGGACCTCAGCAACGACGTGGGACTGGGAAGCATGAAAGACCTGCACATGGGATTGCTCTCTCATGCAGCTACACGCCTCCATCGAACAGCACTTCTAAATTCCGCCGACGCGCGGTTGCGGGAGCTATTTGTTCAAGCAGGCTATACGGATATCGGCGGCCTCGCGAACAGTCCAGTTGAGGAACTCACGCTGCACTACTACACCGAACTTTCGAACATTGGCGCAGACATGACTGACGATAGCCAACACCGTCTGGCTATGCGTATCATGCAGGTTGACCTGATGCCTCTGGCGCTCGAATTCGCAAATTTATCTGACGCATACGGCAAGGCGGTCAGACAGGAATATATTTATAGCTCCATCAGTATCCATATGGATGCAAAGACCCGTAATACTCTCCTGGAGGGGCTGGCGGCCCAAAAAGCCGCTCTGGAAACACAGCTCGACGCCGTTTACGTCGACATTCACGAGGTTATGAAAGACCGCTTCAACACCCATTGGGGCGCGGGCTACGCTGATGTCTATGACAACAACTTCGAGTGGCTGACAGTTAGGTCTTTAGAAAATATTCAAAATTATGGCTCTTCTGACGCCCAATTCCAAAATGAGAACCGCGCGTTGTTGACGAGCATGTTCACCGACGCCAATTTAAACAGACACCTGAACGTAATAAATGACAACTGGAACTTACCGGACAGCATGATGATGGCCGGGACGTTCACCAGCAGCGACAGGGTGTGGCTGGGGGTTGGTGCCGCGGCCGATTCCCTCAGTACGATTTCCAAGGTTGTCCAGCTTGCCGCTTTTGGTGGATGGCGCAACCAAAGCGACATGGAAACGATCGACATCGTTAATCAGTATTTTAGACTTGTTGGCACATTTACCGAGGCGCTCTGGTTTGGCGCCTGGATGTTTCCAAAGTTACTCCCCAGTAAAGCCGTCAGTGGCCTGGGTGTGTTTTCTCTGACCCTCAATGCCACAGCGATTGGGATGGATCTGCATGTATACAGACGGACCCTTGACGAAATCCAGGATGCGAATGACGCAGCGCAGGAAAACGGAGAGGACCCGCTATATACGGAAGAGGCCCTGGCCATGCTGGAGGCTCAGTTTTACCTGAGCATCGCAGCCCATGTTACCGGTGCCACTGCTGGGCTGATAGAAACACTGGTTGCCGTTCCGGGTTTCGGCAGCAGGTTTGCAAAAACTGCGGCTTGGGCCGGTCCTGCGCTAGCAGGGCTGTCCGCAATGATAAGCGCTATCCAATTGGCCGAACTTGCGGAGTTAAACAACCGCGAACAAATAATCGCCGACATCAAGGAGAGAGACGACTTCTTCTCAGCTGAGCTTTCTGGCTGGATGGAGGCCAAGCTTCAGGCTGAATATCAGTGGACCGTTACGGAAATGGCCCTCGAACTGGCCGCTAACTTAGCCCTGACGATTGCTGCCATATTTGTGAAGACGGCTTTCGGGGCGACATTCGTTGGTCTCGCTTCATTTGTAGTCGGCATCGGCCTCTTGGTCTCCGCTATTATGAAAAACGAAGAGCTAAAAAAACGGATCGAAGATCTGCGCGACGAAATTTTGGATGATGGCAACAGAACCTTACCGGAATTTGCGGACCTGTCCTACGAGGCGGAAATTGAGGAAGTAGCTGAACAATATTATGAGTTTTTCCAGGATTTGTTCGATAGATCCGATTTTGATTCCGCTACATTGCTTGGAAGTGTTGGGCTGGGCGAAAGTGCCTACCAGGCCCTTGTGGAAGCAAAATGGTTTGGCGACATTCCCAGATACAGTAAGAATTTCGGGCTGGCCTATTGGGACGGCGCAGCAGTCGAGGATGTTTCCAGAGAGGATGTGGCGGAAACACCTTTTGGAAGATCGACAGTTACTCTGACCGATGTTCCGGGGGACCGCCGGTACCTGACATTTTCAAACCCGTTTATTCAAGCCGAGATTGACGGGTATTACACGTTAAAGACTCATCGGTATTATATGAATGATCGCCCCGACAAACCCCACGAATTGTGGGATTTCGAAGATCATCCTGAAAGCGGAAACTGGCAGCTTCTCAATTGTCTGCCGGAAATTATCCCTTATCACGAAACGGTATATCAGGAGCAGGGCGGTGGAACATATACATACTCTTCTCTCGCAACTACTTATGGAAATACCGGTGTTGCCGAAGGCTGGGAAATCATTGATGATGACGCAGGCACCAGCACGATGTTTGACATCAAGTTGTTCAGCAATGAAATTTACTACGAGATAAGAGAGTTTATTCTTCGCACCCACGCTCCTGGTGGAACCGGCGACTACCGTGTTGAAGTGCGCCCTGCCTACACAGGCGAGTGGACCACGGTACTCAGCGACCTCTCCATTGAGGCCAAGGGAGGGGACGACATCTACGTGGCCCGCGGGGTCTATGTGAATTTTGATGGCGGCGAAGGGTTTGACAGCGCGCATTACCAGTCCGAAAGCAACCTGTCGCGCGGGATCCGGATTTTAGGATACTCGGACCAGTTCAGCGCGGATTGGTCGCTTCTTTCTGGCGCGGATGAGATCGAAGCGAATTTCATGCGTGTTGAAAAAATCCTGGCCGCGGGCAGCGATTATCTTCGCGAGGTAATCTACAAACTCGTCGAGACCAGCCGATCAAGCAGCATCGGCATGGGCGAAGATCTCCACGAGGACGTAGGATTATGGTTTAAAGACGTCAAGGAAATTGCCATTGTGCAGCCGGCCACCCGTGAGCAGGACACTCGGGTCTATGACGACCTGAGGAACGTCGAAAAACTGGTCGCTACAAATTTCGCCGATTACATTGATCTGCGCGGGCATACCGCGGAAACAAGTGGCGGAGTTGTTGAACTTTATACCCTGGGCGGCAACGACACGGTTTTCGGCGAGGAGACACTGGAGATTTTGTCAACGGGGTCGGGTGATGACCTCATAGATATTTCAGCCATACAGGAAAGTCGCATACAAGCGTATCTGGATGTGGTAAACCCTCCGCCACCAGCGGATTGGTGGGTTCATGGATATGGTCCGCACAATCCATATTTCTCTTATTTTAACGATTACGTGGACCCCATGGGTATCACAAATTCCGATGTAACCTGGGAGCCCGATGACGTCTATATCACCGGCGGGGACGGGTATGACATTCTCCATTGGGGCAGCACAAATTTCGACACGCTTGCTGCATTATACTTTGACATGACCAACAATTTGTTGGCGACGCACGCCGACAAAATGCCAAACCCTTTTGAAAACATTATCATAAACGATGTCGAAGAAATCCGTTTCGTTCTCGACCCCACGCAAACAAATGCGTGGACACCGAAAGCCCAGGAAAACACAGAATTCAAAAGCCCCTTTCTGACCGACAAAGACACCACCGTTGCAAATTTTTACGTTAAAGACTTCAATGATATTGTTGCGACAGTTCTCCAGCCCCTGGATACGTATACCGTCTACAGTCCACAGTTTTTTAAAACCACCTATATTCTTGATGTTGCCACTGAACCAGACCGGCTCGGGGTGGAAGGCTGGGCACTTATTGGCTCGTATTTAGATGACATAGATGTGCTGCTGAGTCTGAATGAAGCCAATGCTTGGGATGTGTTTGAAAACCAATTGAATTTGAGGGCGTTTTACGACTCCGTAAATGGGGATAGGGACGGTGTGGTAGACATCCTTGAATCCACCAATTTTATAACGGTCCACAATGAGGAAGACATTGAGGACCTGGAGGTGGATGTTTATCAAGGTATTTACACCCACGGGGTCCAAGCGGACGGGGCCTTTGTTTCGGAGGTTGAAGCTTCCTACGTCTACGAGTCCATGAGCGATGTGGAAATTCAGAAGCTAGTTGATTTTTTAGTTCAGAATGCAACAGCATCGTATGACGCGCATAGCCACCAGATATGGCTTAACGACGGCTTTACGCCTCCTGATGCCACTGAGCTTGGCCTGGTCGATGGTGAAAACAGCCAGATCACCCCAGATCGCCTTGATGTGAACATCAGTGGCTTCGACCAGATAGAGGTTTTTGAATCACTTCAGTATTTCGAAGAAGGGAAAACTTATTCTTTCAAGCTACCTGACGAAACCCCCGTCCCGGCAGGTGCGATGTGGACTGCCTTTCAGATCGGAGACGCATCATACTATCTGTGGAGCCCGGATGAAGAAGTTCAGTTTACAGCCCCAAGTTCCGGATATCTCCCGGTAAAGCTGGTCTGCCCGCTCATTGAGGAAGAGGACAAATCATCACCTTACGGAGTGATGGTGAAACTGCCCGGCGAGACGGAGTATCAACCCTTCGGCGCGAGTACAGAGTCGCTCCGTGTGCCCGGACAGGAACCATTTGAAACCCAGGAAACTATTGCAACTTATTATTCCAGGGACGGCACAGTCTCCGCGATAACAGGCCATGAGGGGGATATAGCCGGAATACTGGCCGCCGGTCAAAAGGTGGAGTTCAGAGGCCAGATCCGCCTGGAAGCAGGCCAGTATTGTGAGTTCATCGACAACGCGACCGGCTTCAGCAAACTCAGTATTGAAGGCACGCCGGTCTTTGCGGGCGCGAGCCTTCAATATGGCCTGTTTGGTGCGCCATCGATCACCTCGGGATCATTTACAGCCGCTGAGGACGAGACAGCACTCTACTACTTTACTTATGTCGTGGAAAATCTGAGCGATCACGACATGAGCTATTCGCTTGCAATGCGAACGCCAGCGATTGACAGCCGATACTTTGTCTTGAAGGGCGAAACAGGAGGCACCAAGGCGGCAATAGATGCCCAGAACCTGGACGAAGGCCAGATGTTCTACGGAAGCGACCGCAGCGACGTGATCATTGGAACCGGGTTTTCAGATTTCCTGGTCGGCGAAATAGGCAGTGATTACCTGGAAGGCGGTGCGGGGAATGATATTTACCTTGGCGGCACCGGTGCAGATACAATCGTATGGGAATCCGGCCATGATCTGGTCGTTTGGACGGGGAAGGACAACATCGAGCATGATGTATTCCAAGTCCCCTACGAGGCGCTCTGGAATACGCCGATACGATTGGGTGACGACCTGGTCTTTGTGGCGCAGACCGGGTCACTGACTGTCGCCGGATATGCTGACATCTGGGAGGCCAAACACGGAATTGAACTGTATGATGGCAGCCAGGAGAGTTTTTACCAGTCGCCTATATGGCCTTCCGAATTCTGGGCCGATTACTGGGCGGCGCATAATTCAGAAGAGTTTATCTCTGCCAGAGAGGACTTCCTCAATATCGAGGAGACGCTGTACGGCGAGAAATTCTTTGATCTTCTGTGGAACCTGGCGAAAGAACACGGCAGGCTGACTTTTAAATTACTCAATGCGCTTGGCAACGCCTGTTACTCCGAACAGATTGGGATGTACGGCGGAGAGGGCGGCAATGATCCGGTTCTACTGGAGTTTGAAACATCTTCCCAGGGTATTTGTCTTGATTTTGAAGACTGGCTGGAATTTGGCGACGAGAGTGTGGAATTTTCCTTTACTGTGTCCGCAAGGCTGATAGCGCCGACGACTTCAAAACGCCAGTACCTGCTGAATATTGAAGGCGAAGACGGAAGCCATATCCGACTGTATCAGGACGAAGAAGATCCGACTGCCCTTACTTTTTCTTACAGCAAAGGCAATAATGGATCGGTGCTCCATACTTTTTCCATGAACGGTCTGATTACGGAAGGCGAATGGGCTAAATATGCAGTTTCAATCGATCTTTCGGACCATGGAAGCATCAGACTTTACAAAGATGGTCTGTTGTACCACGAGTACGTTCCGGATCCGGCGTCCTTTGCTACTTTCGAGCCAATTTGCGCCTTTCTTGGCGGCAATGGAAAAGACGATTCCGAAGGTATTACCGGCTGGCTGTCGGACCCGATGTTTTTCAACAAGGTCGTGGACGGTGATGATGTTGCCCCCTCCTCCACCCCGTTCAGCATGCTCACAGGGTGGTCCTATTTTACGGCTCCGGATAATGAAACCTATACCAGGGATGCAGATGAAGGCCTGCTGTCAAATCTGGGAGAGGCTTACGAATATGTCGTTTCACATGTCTGGGCGGAAAAATCTCTGGACAAGGGTTACTGGGATGACGCCCTTACCCGCGAAGACTTTTTGACAAACGTCGAAGGGCAGGCCAGTGATTTCGTGCTATACGCCTCCACGGACGGTGGCAGAACGGTTCGCATCACAGTTGAAGAGGACGGCAGCTATTCGATCGATCTGTTGTCATCCGAATTCCAGCAACAACTAAAAGTTGGTGAAACAGACGAAATTACCTTCGGCTATGAAGTGACGGACAACTTTGGGGTCGTGACCGACTCCAATGTGACCGTGACCATTGAGGGGGCCGGGAATCCTGTTGGCGAGTGGGGGACAACCGATTTAGATCACAACTGGAAAAACATAACTCTTGCAAATAGTTTTGACGAGGTTCCGGTTGTCATAGCGTTCATTGAAACCGTCAATGGAACCGAATTTGTTGAAGTTGAAGTAAGCAACGTCACAAAGAGCAGCTTTGACATTAGGTTGAGAGAGCTTGATAGCCTGGGTGGCGACCATGTCATTGAGAGCGTCAAGTATCTGGCCGTTGAGCCAGGCGAGCACCACATGCCGGATGGCAGTGTTCTCTATGCCGGATCAACCCAGCTGACCGGTGGTGAATGGAGCGCGCTGGACACCGGGTCCCTGTCCAATGACCCCGGCGATACCCTGATTTTCTCAACAATTGCAAACAACAACATGGCAAACTGGGTGGGAGACCGCATCGGGTATGATCTGGACACCCAGACATTTCAAAGCCAGCTGATCGTTACCCCGAACACGCAATTCTTCGGCGGCTATGGCGTTCCGTCATCCGATCTCAACTACATAGCCGTGCAGAATATTGCAGAGGGCACGTTTTATAACGCTTTCAATGCTTTTGTTTATTCGGAGTTCGCCCAAAGCCTTGCAGGACGGGATGTCGATTTTGCAGAGATCATCACTCCTGTGATCGACGTGAATGCTCAAGCAACCTATGATCACACGGCAATTGTGAAATTTGACGGCACTGCAAGCCAGAGCCGGCTCTATATCCAGCAAAACACTGTCGGCGACAGGCACTCTGACCTTCCCGCTGAGTTTAACAGAACCACTGTCAATATACTGGACTTCCACGAAGACCAGGGCTTGCTGATCGCGGAAGACCTGCCTGGAGGTCATTTCGAAAACTTCGAACTCATAGACCTGAACCAACCCGGTGAAATATTCACAACGGGTGCTGGACATCAGGATATCGCTGGAAGCGCGGGCCAGCAGACGGTCCGCCACAACGCCGCGAACAATTTTTGGGTGCGGTCGTTCGACGGCGGTGACGGCTACGACATTCTTGAAATAACCATTCTCGACGATAAAACCGCGATAGAGGTCTCCGGTTTGACCAGGGCTCAGCCGAAAGACGAGGATGGGCAATATGGAGAGATTGAGACCTTAAGCGATGAGCAGGAGATTCTTGAGCCGGAGGATGGCGGTTCGGTCGTGACATACGCCGAGGTTACTATCACAACGCCAGAAGGCGAGTACAGCATATATATCCACAACGTCGAACTGCTCCGCATCATGGCCGGGTCGGATGAGCTGGTTGGTTCAGGCGTTACCGTCAACGGATGGCAGTACGGGTTTGACGTTGAATATGTAGACGAACTGTTTCTCGAGGTTCACTACGACGAGATCAATGCAGACGGCATTGGGATTTTTTCGGAGTGGCTGCCTGAACACTCTGAAATACCGATCGATTTCGACCAGTTTGTGGACTACTACGGTTCGGGTGAGGTCACGCTGGAACTGATCGGTGAAGACGCGGGCCTTTTTTACGTCAGCCCTTCAGGAAATACCATATTGGCATCCGGCTTTGCCAATGGGACGAGCCCCTTTAACTATGACGCGCCCGGCGATGCAGATGGGGATGGAATTTTCCAATTCGGCGTGAACGTCTATCTGGATGGTGACTTGGTAGAGTATGCTCCCATTCAGTTGAAAATCAGTGATGAGGATGGCACCGCCGGGGACGATATTCTCGTCTTCTACAATATGGACTTTTTCTGGGAAACCGACACGAATTATTTCAGTGGCGATGGCAATGATACACTCATCGCCGATGATTTGCCTTACTACGGACTTGGCAGGACTCGTTACTTTGGCGGAAACGGCGATGACGTTTTTTATAACAGGGGTGGCGGCGGCTCTTTCCTGGGTGAAGCCGGTAATGATATCCTCTTTGGCGGCACAGGCCATGACACCCTGATTGGCGGTGAAGGAGATGACACGATCTACGCCGGCACAGGGAACAATCTGTCCTACGGTGCAGACGCCGCCACGGACAGCGATACCTATGTATTGAAAGGAGATGTCTGGGGCGAAGATATCTTTTTGGATTTCAACACCACGCATGACGTGATCGTCTTTGATCGCGTAACCGGTGTCAGCAATTTTGCTGAACTGCAGAGCGTGATGAGTGAAACCGACGGTTACACACTCATCAAAATAAGCGACGGAAACCAAGTCCGTCTGGACGGTGCAACAGGGCTGACAGAGAATAATTTCCGATTTGTCAACACAAACGCGCCCTCTGCCAATGATGACTTCTATCAATTCACAGCGGACGGAACAACCAAGGTTCTGAACGTGTTGAACAACGACACGGACAGCGACACGGCCAAAGAAAACCTGACCCTGGTCAACGCCAGCGCCGCAAACGGCCGGGTGGAAATCAACCCTGCAGACGGCACATTGTACTACACGCCATATGCGGGTTTCACCGGCGAGGACACGATCAGCTATACAATCTATGATGATCAGGGCAATACCGCCGATGGTCTTGCCACCGTGATTGTCAACGCGGTTACCATCAATGGTGCGCCGCAGGTCGGGAAAATACTCACTGCGGACGCTTCCGGCCTCTCTGATCTGGACGGGCTGTCCAATACCAACACCGTTACCTACAAGTGGCAATATTCTGTTGACGATGGAGCAACCTGGAAAGACATCGCCGGAGCGAGTTCAGACAGTTACAAGCTGACAGACAGCGAGATTGGAAACTTGGTGCGTGCCGTGGTCAGCTATACCGACGACGCGAACAATTCGGAAACAGTCACCAGTCCCGCATCAACCATCGGAGAATTTGTCGACACTCCGGACGGTGCTGGCCATTTTTACGGCAGTGGCGGGGATGACGTTTTTTTCGGAAATCACACGGACGGCGCTTACGTCGCAGGCAACGGCAACGATGTTGTGTATGCGGGCAGCGGCAATTCGGTTCTGTACGGAGAAAATGGCAATGACAGCCTGATTGGCGGCGCGGGCCATGACACCCTGAGAGCTATAGACGGGGCAGACACCCTTTATGGCGGTGCGGGAGATGATAGGTACCAGCTTTGGTTTAGAGACGGCAATTCAGACAGGATCGTTATCCAGGGCAACAACTCTGGCAATGATGTCGTTATTGCCTTTGAGGTCTACGCCAACGATGGCATAGATGACATAATCGTTTTGGACGGCGTTTTGAACAACCAGAACGAGATCATCAGCTCCTTTGATGACCTGCAAATCACCGAATCCGACGGCGTCAGCGAGATTGAGTTCAGCACCGGCAACGAGATTACAGTCTATGCAACGGGGCTGACGGCCGCGAATTTTGAATTCATAACCTCAGCTGCTCCAACAGCTGTGGCTGATGCAGTTACCATCGATGAGGACAGCGGCCCCACGACAATTGATGTTGTCGCAAACGATACCGACAGTGACACGGCCAAAGAGGATCTGACCCTTGTGCGGGCGAGTGTGGACAACGGCACAGTTGAAATTGATTATGCAAACAACGTGCTGATCTACACGCCGGATGATGATTACCACGGGCAGGCCACGATCACCTACGAAATCTACGACGATCAGGGCAACCTCTCGGAGGGCACTGCCACGGTCACGGTGGACCCGGTCAATGACGCACCAATGGTTGCGGCCGCGTCGGCCATCATCGCGGCCACCGAGGACGGAAATGCCGTTTCTGTGAACCTGCTGGACGGAGCATCGGACATTGAGGGCGATGCGCTCCACTTGGTTCTGCAGACCCCCCTGCCGGAAGGCGTCACCATAAGCGGAACCGATCTGACACTGGACCCCTCGCACACCGTCTTCCAGGACCTGGCCGATGGCGAACAGCGCAATGTTCAGGTCTTCTACAGCATCAATGACAGCAATGGCGGCAGTAGTGTTTTGCAGACCGTCACATTTGCCGTTACCGGAACCAATGACGCCCCAACGGTTGTGGCGGCGCTAACCGCCCCGGCCACCGAGGACGGAAATGCCGTTTCTGTGAACCTGCTGGAAGGTGCCTCGGACATTGACGGTGGTGATACGCTCCGCCTGGTTCTTCCAGACCCCCTGCCCGAAGGCATCACCATAAGCGGAACCAATCTGACACTGGACCCCTCGCACGCCGCCTTCCAGGAGCTGGCCGACGGCGAACAGCGCAATTTTCAGGTCTCCTACAGCATCGAGGACGGCAATGGCGGCAGTGTACCGCAGACCGTCACATTTACCGTCACTGGCACCGATGACATTCCGGTGCTGACCCCGGCTACCGGTTTTGTAACCGAGGACGACACCGGCAATGGCGACACCATGCTGACGACCAGCGGCACGCTGGACCCGGGCACCGGCGGCGATGCTGGGGAGGACAAGTTCCAGCCGGCCACCGGCCTGACAGGCATCTACGGGTCGCTGGACATCGATGCCAACGGCAACTGGACCTACAGCGCTGACAACAGCCAGAGCGTCATCCAGGACCTGCAGCCGGGCACCCACCTGACCGATATCTTCACGGTCACCAGCGCCGACAGGGTGACCAAAACCACGGTGACCATCAAGATCCACGGCGCCGATGACATCCCGGTGCTGACCGCGGGAACCGGGTCGGTGACCGAGGATGATACCGGCAATGGCAACACCATACTGACGACCAGCGGCACGCTGGACCCGGGCACCGGCGGCGATGCCGGGGAGGACAAGTTCCTGCCGGTCACCGGCCTGACCGGCAGCTACGGATCGCTGGACATCGATGCCAACGGCAACTGGACCTACAGCGCCGACAACGGCCAGAGCGCGATCCAGGACCTGCAGCCGGGCACCAACCTGACCGATATCTTCAC
>WQBJ01000270.1 GCA_013032095.1 Ruegeria atlantica
GGACACGCCGGTGACCGCGAGCGGCCCGGCCGGACCGGTGACGGTGATGTCGCCGGTGTCGATGCTGGAGGCGTCTACCGCGATGTTGTCGGCGAAGGTCACGGTGATCTGTGTGTCGGGATTGCCGGTATCGGCGGCATCGATGGCCGGGGCACTGGCGGACTGCACCACCGGAGCGGTGGTGTCTGCAATGTCGACAGTGAAACCGGTGAGGCTTGGATCTGCGGCGACGGCATTGCCGTTGGTGTCGAAGACTTCATCAGTGAGCAGGGCGACGGTATAGGCGCCGCTGTCCGCCAGGTCCCAGCTGCCGCCGGGGGCTGCGACGGTATAGGTGGCGGTGCGCGGGGTGCCGTCGCTGTTGCTGTCGAGGGACACGCCGGTGACCGCGAGCGGCCCGGCCGGACCGGTGACGGTGATGTCGCCGCTGTCGATGCTGGAGGCGTCTACCGCGATGTTGTCGGCAAAGGTCACGGTGATCTGCGTGTCGGGATTGCCGGTATCGGCCGCATCGATGGCCGGGGCACTGGCGGACTGCACCACCGGGGCGGTGGTGTCTGCAATGTCGACGGCAAACCCGGTGAGGCTTGGATCTGCAGCGACGGCATTGCCGCTGGTGTCGAAGACTTCATCGGTGAGCAGGGCGACGGTATAGGCGCCGCTGTCCGCCAGGTCCCAGCTGCCGCCGGGGGCTGCGACGGTATAGGTTGCGGTGCGCGGGGTGCCGTCGCTGTTGGTATCGAGCGACACCCCGGTGACGGCGAGCGGCCCGGCCGGACCGGTGACGGTGATGTCGCCGCTGTCGATGCTGGAGGCGTCCACCGCGATGTTGTCGGCGAAGGTCACGGTGATCTGCGTGTCGGGGGCGCCGGCTTGAGCTGCGCCTATGTTTTGAGACTCGGTCGATATGACTGAGGGGGCGGTGACGTCTGTGGCAGCGTCGATAGGCTGGAAGTCCAGATAGTCCGTTCGCAAAGGTTCCCCAGAATCTTGAAAACCCGCGATC
>WQBJ01000271.1 GCA_013032095.1 Ruegeria atlantica
GGACCCGCATCGCTCTCATAGTCCGGCGCAACCTTGAAGCTCAACGCACCCGTCGCGCTGTCCAGGTCGAACAGACCCGCATCGGTCCCGCTCAAGCTGTATGTGAGGGTGTCGCCATCCGCATCGCTCGCCGCGTAGGTCCCAACCACCGTGGTGTTTTCGTCCACAGTGACCGACACATCCGCACCCAGCACCGGCGCATCATTCACATTGACGGTAATAGCCACCGTATCGGTATCGCGCAACGGTATTCCGCCTCTGTCGGTGGATACAATGGTCAGCGTATCATCTGCGTTGCCTTTATACGTCAAGGTGGCCAGGACCGCGTTAAGCTCCGCAACGCTGTCAATATCGTCTTCATCGTCTTCGCTGGCAGTGTTGAGATGTGTCCGGCTCAGCAGCGCCGAAGCCGCATTGAGCATACTGGTGCTGTTGTTGATACTGTTGCTGATCCTCAGGATCAGGGTTTCGGTACGGTTCCCCACAATGGACACAACGCTATCCAGCGGGCCTTCGTCTACGGTCAGCTCACCGTTTTCCACACTCAGTTGAACACTGGCCAATTTGCCCTCGGCATCGGCGACGGTGATCACATCTTCACCGTCGAAAGCCAGGTCGGTGTTTGCAACCGCTTCTATCGTGTCCGGCGCGGTGTTTACGGGCGCGTCATTGACGCCGTTGATGGTAATGGCAATGTCGTAGCTCAGCCCCTCAACCGTTGTCACCCGGAAGGTGTCGGTCAGGCTTTCCCCGTCGTCCAGCGCATCAACCGCCGAATGATCGTTGTCGAGAACGTAGCTCCACACACCAGCGGCATCGATGCTGAACGTGCCGTAATCGCCCTGGGTACCGGTTTGCGCGTCCAGAGCCGTATCACCCTGAACGCCCAGTGTGCCGTTGCCTTGCGTTGCGTTCTCTGGCACTACGCCCGCGTTCACAACTGCCGGGTCCAGAGCGGTGACCCGGAACACGACATCTTCAAAATCCATATCCCCCCGGTCGG
>WQBJ01000272.1 GCA_013032095.1 Ruegeria atlantica
GAGTGGCGATTGAAGGAAAAAATCAGCCTGACATCCCATTCGTCCGATCGTTGGCAGGGAGAAAACCTGTCGGGCAGGAGCATTGTGCTCCTGGCGGAACAGGGTCTGGGGGACCAAATACAGTTTTGCCGCTACGCGAAGATTCTGAGCGATATGGGGGCAGAAGTGAGCCTGCAATGCGACCCCAGGCTTGTGCCCTTGATGAAGACATGTGCTGGCATTGAAACCGTGGTGGCCACGGGGCGGGACTTGCCTGCGGCGGACTATCACTGCCCGCTCCTGAGTGTCCCCGGGGTGCTCCGGGAGGATCTCTCCAGGCCCTTTGAGAGCCCGTATCTGTTTGCCGACAAACCCCGTGTCGCCAAGTGGCGCAAGCGCCTGGCCGACGTGGATGGGATCAGGATCGGGGCGTCCTGGCAGGGCAGCCCCGGGTTCGGGGATGACAGGCTGCGGTCTTTCCCGCTCGAACATTTCCGACCTGTGGGCGATCTTGCGGGGGTTTCGCTTGTCAGCCTGCAGAAAGGGGAGAAGGGTGTGTCCCAGATAGAGGCGTTCAGGAAGAGCTGCGGGATCATCGACCCGGAAGAGATGCTGCAGGAGGACAGCGACCTGATGGATGCCGCGGCGATCATGACGACCCTCGATCTTGTGATTACGAGCTGTACCGCCATTGCCCATCTGGGCGGGGCGCTGGGTGTGCCCACATGGGTTGTGCTTGGCAAGAGCGCGGACTGGCGCTGGTTTCTGAACCGTGAGGACAGCCCGTGGTACCCGTCAGTCCGCCTGTTCCGCCAGGCAGAACTCGACGACTGGGACGCCGTGTTTGAGCGCATCGCGGCGGCGGTGCAAACCGGATTCCTGACGACATGAAGACACCGGGTGACACCCATCACCATCAGGCCGGGCAGTGCTGCCCGGATGCCGCCCCGGGGCAAAGCGAAGGTCTCTTCCATGACAGATAACCGTCTCGTTCACGTGCCGATTTCGATCGGCGAGTTGATCG
>WQBJ01000028.1 GCA_013032095.1 Ruegeria atlantica
TGCCAGGGCGCAATAGCCCGGCAACTTGATAGGGATCCAGCTTGCGGACTTCATCAGGGCCAGCGGTCAAACGCGCCGCGCTAACAGGCCGGACAAATGACCGCTACGCAAAATGGTCAAAATCACAAAGAAAACCCTTGCAAAACAGGAGCTGTCCACAAATGGCAATGCCTCGGGCTGAAATCCGCAAGAATAGATATTTTTGAATAAGCTGTTATACTGAATGTCAGTTGTTTTGAGTACTTTGTGTTAGAGAGTGATGCTGTGCGAGTAGAATTGATTGAGGGGCGAACCGCAATCACTGAGTTGCGATCGCAATGGGATGCGGTATATCAGGCAGATCCCGAGGCCAATTATTTCCTGTCATTTGAATGGCTTTTCGGAACTTCGGAAAGTGCTGGTGCCAGTAGCTTTGTTCTTGCTGTCCGGGCGCCTCATGGCGAACCAGGATATGTAGCCTTTCTTCCGATTCGGCTGGCTACCAAGCACGATTCCGAAGGGTTCTATAATGAGATTAATTTGTCCGGGAACTATGTTTCGGACTATAACGGCCTGCTCTGCAGACCTGAATCTGAAGAGACGGCCATACCCGCACTTGCTCAAAAGCTGCAAGCGATGAACTGGCGGCGCCTCCGGCTTCTCAACCTCCCGACCTCCTACAAACGGCTTAATCTGTTCCTCAGGGCGTTCTCGGGTGAAGTTCTCGAGCTGAAGCACCTGAAAATGATCGAACCCGACGGCGTCAATAACGGGGTATGCCCTCATACGATGCTTCCAGGAGATTGGGACGAGTTTCTTAGTCAAAAAGTCAGTAAAAACACTCGCCAAAAAATTCGGCGCTTTCTGCGTCAGGTAGAAGCCTCGGACGCGTATCGTTTTACGCATACTACCAGCGAAACGCTTGACCGGGATATTGAAACTCTTCTCCGGCTGTGGGCCGACAAATGGGGTGAACGCAAAGGCGACCGACTGAACATCATTCTGAAAACCCAACGCAGAATGCTCAGGACAGCTTGGGCAACAAATACGTTATTCATGCCAATGCTTTGGCATGAAGACCGCCCGATTTGCGTGTTCAGCATATTGGTTGACCAGAAAGGCAAGACTTACAATTTCTATGTCGGTGCGCGTGATACGACCTTCAAAGGCCCGCCGCCGGGTTTGGTCCTTCATTCCTACGCCATTCGGCACGCCATTTCGCAGGGCTTTACAAAATACGATTTCCTTCGCGGCGACGAGCCTTACAAGTACTCCTTCGGATCGAAGGACGAAAAAATTCGGTCGCTGCTGCTGATCACGCAAAGCGGCAAAAATCTTGGTAACAAGCTTGATCGGCGTTGCCTGCGTTACGTGTGGAAGCGTTCCCTAGCATTCTACAAAGCCGACGATCTGGCTGCGGCAAAGCGCGGGTTCGCGCAAATTCTGAATGCTGAGCCGAACGCCTCGCGTGTGCGCTACTTGCACGCGGTAACAGCCGCAAGACAGGGCGACAACGATACTGCCTACCGAGAGTTCGTAAAAATATTGGGGCGCCAGCCAAATTCGCTCAAGATATGGCTCAGACTGGGGCGTGCGCTCGTAGCCCGGCAAATGAACGCGGGTGAGGCGGAAAAGACCGGCGCCGGCTTGCTGAACAATTCCTTGGACGTGGCGAAACTCTTTTCCCTGTTTGGGCGCACGCTATTGAAGCTTGATCTGGCCGATGACGCATTGGCTGTGGCCAAGGCTGCATTGCGCCTCGATCCTGACGATGCGGACCTGCAGGGAACCCTCGCGAGGGCGCTACGCAGCAGGAGACCGAGAGCCACACAGCGGGACGCGCAACCGTCGCTTGAGACTTCGGACATTGACATCAAAACTGACAAGATACCGGCGTCGATTGGTGCAAAGACAAAAGTGAACACAAAGGTTATCACAACTTTGGACATCGACGCCCAGACCTATCCTACGTTCGACGCAATGAGTCGGCAGAAAACGGAAACCGCGCTGGCGCGTGTAATGGTCTCCTCCAATCCGAAACAGTTCACGTCGCCGAAATCGCCCATTATGCAAGGGCGATGAGTCCGTCTAACGTGCTCGAACCTTGACGCGCCAACGATGCCGTGGGGTTCGTGATGGCAGATGATATTCTCCGACCTACGCTGCCTTAAGTTCGGCTGAGATGTTCAGTTCTCGTCCCTGCCTTGCAAAGTAGCCAATCCAACAACATGCTACGGCGGCGGATTTTGGCAAGTTTGGCAACCCAGCCCAAAGCTGGCATTAATTTCTGCCATACATCGCATGCTCCATCAGGAATTCAATTAACTTGTTTTCCGAAGAAAGGGCGGGCAGCGGACGTTCGCTGCGATCGCTAAAAAATCTCTGATAGCAAAGGCGTGATGTATATTGTGCAGCGCAACAAAAAATCTAATGAACCACCGGAAGCTCAAGCGTAAGGCTTGCTCCCTGTTCAGTACGATTGATTGATACCTGACCTCCGTGGCGTTGCGCTACAGCGGAAACGATCGACAACCCTAACCCGCTTCCTTCGGAGGGCTCCAGTTGAGAAAACCGGCTGAAGGCTGTGTCGCTTTGGTCGGGTGAAAGGCCAACGCCGTCATCGGCCACACTCAGCCGGGCAGTGTCCCGATCCCGTTGCAGCACAACTAAAATTTTGGTCAGCTCAGTGCCACCATGTTTCATTGAATTGTCCAGTAGGTTCTTTATTGCCTCTGTAAGAAATACTCGGTCACCCGCGACCGTGATCGATGAGTCTGGCATCGTGACCTCAAACTCGATACCCTTTGCGAGGATGTGAACGCCCATCTCTGCACAGGCCTCTTCCACGACCGAGCGGAAATCAATCGTTTCCATCTGATCCTGATGCGTTGGTAGCCTGAGCCGTTCCAACGACAACAATTGCTCTGCCACTGTGGCCGAGTTTTTGGCTGCCGCTACAAGCTCAACAATGCGTTTGTCTCTGTCTGAATCCGTTTGAGCATCCCGCAGCGCCTCGGCCATAGACTGGACTGCCGCAGCTGGATTGCGTAACTGATGCGCGGCTTCGGAAATAAAAACCTGGTGGGCGTTGATACTTTGTTCAACCTGCCCAAACAGCCGGTTCAGGGTCTGGACGATGCCTCGCACTTCGAACGGGACCGGCCGTTTGATCTCACCTAGATCGTCAGGAGAGCGCTGATCAATCGCGTCTTGCAAATCCAACAAGGGCCGTAGACCTCGCGCGACACCAAACCAGACGACAATAGCCAGAGTTGTCAGCAAGATACCCATCAGGATCGTTGCTCGGATCGACAGTTCATTGGCAAAGGCGTTGCGGTCCGCGATGCGTTGCCAGGCCGTGACCGTTGCATCGCCCACCAGGTTATCCAGTGTGATCCGCTCGGTCATTTTCAGCACACGCACCGTCTCATCACGATATACCGCCTCAAAAAACTGCGGTTGGTACGCGTCCTGTTTCGACGGGTTCGCGGACGCCGGAGGATATGCATAACCAGTTACATAGATACCACCGGGCCCGGTCACGTGATAGAATATCTCTCCGCCTGAAGCATCGCGGATCAAGCTGCGCGTGGTTGGTGACAGAGCATCGCCCTCTGAAATCGCCACATCGCGCGAGATCGCCAGACCAGCGGACAATAGGCTGTCGTCAAAAAGCTCCTGCGCAGTTTGCTGGGCAACCGTGTAGCGCCAATACCCAAGCAGGATTGCGAGCAGCACTAACGGCGTCAGGATCAGAATGAAAAGCCGGAGCCGGAGCGAACCATGTCTGATCACTTCTCTACCTCAAGCAGATACCCAAGGCCACGAGCCGTCTTGATCCTGACGCCAAGGTTCTGAAGCCGCTTACGCAGCCGAGACACATGAGGCTCGACAGCCGAATCCTCGACATCGGCGCCCACGCCGTAAACGTAATCAGTAAGCTGGCTCTTGGGAACAAGCCTGCCACGTCGCTCCAACAGGCATTCAAGCACAGCCATTTCCCGGCGCGGTACGTCAAGCACTTGCCCATTTGCGCTAACCTGACGGGCGGTGCGATCAAATTCCAGGTCTCCAATGGTCTCGCGCGTGCCGTAATCCAATTGTTTGCGGCGGGAAAGGGCACGGATGCGGGCTTCAAGCTCATCCATCTCGAAGGGTTTCACCAGGTAATCGTCCGCGCCCATATCCAGACCTGCAACTCGATCGCTGGTCTCTGTGCGTGCGGTCAGCAGGATGACCGGGGCGCTGTCGCCGCGGTTGCGCAGGGACCGCAGTATCTCGAGCCCTGTCCGTCCCGGCAGGTTGATATCCAGAACGATCAGGTCTGCGCCTTCTTGCTCCAGATACAGATCTGCGGCGTCGCCATCCGTCAGCACATCTGCGGCATGGCCCCGATCCCGCAGGCGATAGGCAATTGCGTTGGCGAGGGTTTCATTATCCTCAACGATGACGATCCGCATCGGGTCTCCTGCAAGTTTCACGCAAGGTTGGCGCTCCATGATTGCCAGATGGGAGGGGGAATCAACCCCACAGTTCTATTTGCGATCACAGTGGCGCGAGAGGCGCTTGCGTGGTTGTCTGGTCAACAGGGAGGAACCAATGACCATTTCCAACTTCACCCGTCGCGCCGTCGTGGGGCTGATCGCCGCCGCCGGTATCGCTGCACCAGCCGCTGCCGAGGTTGATTTCTCGGGCAAGACCATCGAATGGGTCATCCCGTTCTCGGAAACGGGTGGTTCGGCCAAATGGGCTAACTTCTTTGCGCCGCTACTGTCCGAGGCTCTGCCGGGTCAGCCGACCGTGGTCGTGAAATTCATGCCCGGTGCAGGTTCGACCAAGGGCGCCAACTGGTTCCAGGAGCAAAGCCATGATGATGGCACGCTGCTGTTCGGTACTTCGGGTTCGACTCAGTTTCCTTATCTGCTGAGCGACCCGCGCGTGCGCTACGAATACAACGACTGGATTCCTGTCATGGCGTCCGGAACCGGTGGTGTGGCGTATCTGAACGCGGAGGATGGTGCCAAGTTTGATGGCTCCGCGAATGCGTTGAAAGACATCAATTTCATCTACGGTTCGCAGGGCGCAACCCGTTTGGACCTTGTGCCGCTGCTGGCATGGCAAATGCTGGGCATGAATGTTGAGCCCGTCTTCGGCATCAAAGGCCGCGGTGACGGTCGCCTAATGTTTGAGCGCGGCGAAGCCAATATCGATTATCAAACTTCGTCGGGCTACCTGAGTGGTTCGGCCCCGCTGGTTGAATCCGGTCAGGCCGTTCCAATGATGACCTGGGGGGCTCTGGATGCGGATGGCAACATCGTTCGTGACCCGACCTTCCCGGACATCCCGACATTCAAAGAAGTTTGCGAAGCCACCGATGGCTGTGAAACCAGTGGTGAAGCATGGGATGCATGGAAAGCATTCTTTGTAGCGGGTTTCCCGGTCCAGAAACTGGCCTTCCTGCCCGGTGATACACCCCAGGAGGTAGTCGACGCATACACCGCAGCGTTTCAGGCTGTGACCGAGCGCGGCGACTTTGCTGACATCTCCTCGAAGCGCGTGGGCAAGTATCCGGTGTTTGTAGGTGACGGTTCCAAGTCGGCACTGCAAACCGCGACAAACGTCGATGATAACGCCAAAGCCTATGTTCTGAACTGGCTCAAAGAAGCCTACGGCGTCGAGCTGAATTAAGCCGACCACTCACAGCGCGTGCCCACAATAACGGGCACGTGCCTTTTGATCTCTACCAAAATTGAATGAAAGGCGGCCGCTATGGAGGTTTTCGCCACCGCTCTTCCTGCGCTCAATGATGCGTGGGGTCTGATCCTGCAACCCATCGTTCTTGGGTATCTCATTCTCGGCGTCGTAATGGGTTTGGCCGTGGGTGTCTTTCCGGGGCTTGGCGGTATTGCTGGCTTGTCCCTGTTGCTGCCTTTCATGTTCGGGATGGACCCAATCCTGGGTCTGGCGCTGATGATTGGAATGGTCGCCGTTGTTCCGACCTCTGACACCTTTGCCTCGGTTCTGATGGGGATCCCCGGTAGCTCTGCCTCGCAAGCGACCGTACTGGATGGTTTCCCGATGGCTAAAAAGGGCGAGGCCGCTCGGGCGTTGTCCGCAGCCTTTGCGTCATCGCTGTTCGGCGGTTTGGTCGGCGCAACTTTCCTGACCATGTTCATCCTGATCGCCCGGCCAATCGTTCTTGCGTTTGGCCTGCCCGAGATGTTGATGATCACCATCCTCGGCCTGTCGATGGTTGCCATCCTCGCCGGACGCATCCCCCTAAAGGGCGTCGCGGCCGCCGGGCTTGGGTTGATGGTCGGTACGATTGGCGAAGCGGACGCTGGCGGGTCGCTGCGTATGGCGACCTATGACATTCCCTATCTGACGGACGGTCTGAAGCTGGTTATCGTTGGCTTGGGTATCTTTGCGGTGCCCGAAATCGTCTCGCTGCTACGGCAGGACCGGTCTATTGCCAAAGGGGCCTCACTGGGGGCTGGTTGGTTTGATGGGGTCAAAGACTGGGCGGCAAACATTTGGCTGTCGGTCCGGTGCTCGATCATCGGGGTGGTCGTTGGTGTCATCCCCGGCCTCGGCGGTTCGGTTGTCGACTGGATTGCCTATGGCCATTCGGTTCAATCCACCAAAGACAAAAGCAACTTCGGCAAAGGTGAAGTGCGGGGCGTTATCGGGCCGGAAAGCTCGAACAACGCTAAAGAGGGTGGGGGTCTCGTACCAACCCTATTATTTGGCATCCCCGGCTCAGGTTCGATGGCGATCTTCATCGGCGCGGTTGCCCTGTTGGGGTCCGGCGATATCGAGGTTGGTCCGAGCATGCTCAAGGACAATCTCGACATCACTTATTCGATCGTCTGGTTGCTGGCGCTTGCTAACGTGGTGGGCACCATCCTGTGCATCGCAGCCTCTGGCGGGATCGCCAAGCTGACGACGATCCGGTTCACCTATCTGGCGCCGTTCCTGTTCATGCTGATCAGCTTTGCGGCCTTCCAGTCAGGTCAAAACTTCGAAGACCTACTGGCGCTGTTTGTCATCGGCCTGATCGGCATCTTCCTACGCCGTTTCGACTGGTCACGCCCGGCGTTCCTGATTGGCTTCGTGCTGTCGAACCCGGTTGAGAAGTTCACCAACCAGGCCTTCCAAATTGCCTCTTTCCGGTTCCGCAAGAGCTTTGGTGAGGGGATGGAATATGTCTTCAGCCCCATCGTGATCGTTCTGATCGTGGTCACCGTGGTGTCTGTCATTCTGGGCATTCGGCAGGCCAAGATGATCATGTCCGAAGGCGAGGTCCAATCCGGCAGCAAGCGCGCGCCGCTGGTTTTCCTGCTGGTGATCATGGCCTACCTGATCGTGGCGTTGGTCAATGCCAACATGATCCCCGACTACAACATGACCGATAAGATCATCCCACTGGTGATCGGCAGCGTTTCTCTGTTCTGCTGCGTGGTCCTGTTGATCCAGATGATGCGACGCCCCGAGGGGGATGCGATTTTTGCCGACAAGGAAATTGCCGGTGAAGATGCGAGCGCTCCGCATGGGCTTTGGTCGACGCTGGCGTGGTTCGCAGGTCTTATCGCGGCCACATGGGTTGTGGGCTTCATTCTCGCCCTGATCGGATTCCTGATCGCCTTCTTCCGCATTCGCGCCGGGTCAAGTTGGCAGATGACCCTGATCCTGACAGCCTGCGGCATCGGCTTCATGTGCGTCATGGCGGGTGCTCTGAACCGGGATTTCCCACCGGGTCTGCTTCAAGACATGGTCAGCCTGCCGTGGCCGCTGAAATGAGCGATCCGCTAAAGCTGCTTTGCCTGGAAGGCGACGGTATCGGGCCAGAGATCATGGCCTCAACACTGGCGGTTCTTCGTGCCGCCAGCCCATCCCTCAATCGAGAGATCAGGATCGAGCAAAAGGATATCGGTATTGCGGCGTTGGAGACCGAAGGGTCCACGATCCCTCAAGAGGTGATTGAGACCGCAAAGCTCGCTGACGGGGTCATCCTCGGACCGGTTTCGCACAACAGCTATCCGCCTGTCGATCAGGGTGGGCGCAATCCTTCGGGAGTTCTGCGTAAAGAGCTGGAGCTTTTCGCCAACCACCGCCCGGCCAGAACTTGGCCGGGATTGGATGCGCCGTCCCGCAAGACATTCAACCTGGTCGTGATGCGCGAGAACCTCGAAGGGTTCTATGCAGACCGCAACATGTTCGCGGGTGGAGGAGAGTTCATGCCAGAGCCGGACGTCGCATTGGCGTTCAGAAAGGTAACGCGTTCGGCCAGTATGGATATCGCGCGAGCTGGGTTTGAGCTGGCCGCGTCGCGCCCCTCCAAACATGTGACCGTCATTCATAAGGCGAACGTCATGCGCATGACGGATGGCTTGTTCCTCGACTGCACCAGAGCGGTGGCCGAGGAGTACTCGTCGGTCACTTACAACGAAATGCTTGTGGATGCAGCAGCGGCCCATCTGGTTCGAGACCCTTCGCGGTTCGACGTCCTGATCACAACCAACATGTTTGGCGACATTCTGAGTGATCTCGCCTCGGAACTGGCCGGAGGTCTGGGGCTGGCTGGGTCCTTGAATTTCGGTGCCCACCACGCCGTGGCACAGGCGCAGCACGGTTCCGCGCCGGACATCGCGGGGAAAGATATGGCCAATCCGGTCTCGCTGATTTTGTCCACTGAAATGCTGCTGCGACATCTCGGAGAAATCGCAGCAGCCGATCTGATCCGAACGTCCGTGTGCACTGCTCTAGCTTTACCCGAAACGCGTACGCGCGATCTTCATGGAGCGCTTGGCACCCGTGATTTCACCGAAGTTCTCAAAAACCTTGTCGAGGAGGGTGCGATATGACCCAAACCGCTATCCCGTACATTTTTATGCGAGGCGGTACCTCGCGTGGTCCCTATTTCCGAAGATCGGACCTTCCTGAGGATCTGGATTCACTGGCCGAAGTCTTGATCGCAGCGGTAGGTGCTGGTCACTCGTTGAATATCGACGGGATTGGTGGCGGCGCGGCTGTCACGACCAAGGTAGCAATGCTGTCGGTCAGCGACGATAAATGGGCTGACATCGACTATTTCTTCGCGCAGGTCTCGGTCGAGGAAAAGCTGGTGGACTTCAAGCCTACCTGCGGGAACATCCTGTCAGGGGTCGGACCTGCTGCAATCGAAATGGGTTTGATTAAGCCGAAAGATGATCAGACCGAAATCCGTATTCGTGCCGTTAACACTGGGGCACAAGTGGTCGCCAAAGTGCAGACGCCGGGCGGTGAACTGACCTATGACGGAGACGCTGAAATTGCCGGTGTTCTAGGACATTCAGCACCGGTGCAATTGAGTTTCATGGGAGTCGTCGGCTCCTCAACCGGTGCCTTTCTGCCCACGGGAAATCTGCGCGACACTGTTCAGGGGATTGAGCTGACCTGCATGGACGTCGCCATGCCTATGGCCATTGCCTGTGCCGCCGATTTTGGCCTGACAGGCTATGAAACTGCAGAGGAATTAGATGCAAATCGAGAGTTCTTTGATCAGATGGAGGCCATTCGGATCGAAGCTGGCGAATTGATGGGAATGGGGGATGTCTCTCAGTCTGTAACGCCGAAGTTCGGGCTATTTGCCCCAGCCAAAGACGGTGGAACCATTGCCGTCCGGTACTTCATGCCATGGAAGACGCACCCAACGATGGCGGTTACAGGGGCGCAGTGCATGGCTTCGTGCGCGCTGACGCCGGGAACTGTGGCAGACGGGCTACTTGAGCGTGCGGTTGCCAGCCCGGCAGAGGTCGTACTCGAGCACGCTTCAGGAAAAATTGATGTATTGGTCAATTTTTCGAACGAAGATGGGTTTTCACTGAGCGCCGCTGGCTTGGTGCGTACAGCACGCAAGCTGGCCGATGGCCATATCTATGTGCCCCAAAGTGTGTGGGATGGGAGTTGAAAAGGCGCACTTCCGTCAGTATACTATGGTATACATAAAGGGGGTATCACTATGAACGACTACTCAGAATGCCTCGACATTGCCCGACAGGAACTGAAACTGGCGCAAGCTGCGTTGAAGCGAGATTTGGCTGAGTATCCGACGCCGATTGCTGGGTGCGACGAGCAGTTCAATCACTTGCTCGATCAACGCGAACGCGTTCGCAACGCACTGGCCGCACTTGAAGCTCCGAATTTTGTTCCAACACCAAGAAAGCTCTCACCCGGACGGAGCATTGAAAGCCGATGAAAGTTCACATTCTGGATGACTGGTTCGACACGCTGCGGGGGCTGCCTTGCTTTGTGAAGCTTGCCGAACACAACGTGACTGTCTGGATGGATCATGTTGAAGACATCGACGAATTAGCTGCCAGATTGCAGGACGCCGAGGCAATTGTCCTGTTTCGCGAGCGCACCAAAGTGACGCGTGAATTGCTCGAGAAGTTACCCAATCTCAAACTGATCAGCCAACGCAGCGTGTATCCTCATGTGGACGTACAAGCCTGTTCAGATCATGGCGTTTTGTTGTGTTCAAACATGCACGGCGGGACGCCATCTTATGCCGCCGCCGAACTAACCTGGGCACTGATCATGGCCGGAATGCGCGATTTGCCCGCGCAGATGGCTTCGGTCAAAGCGGGGCGGTGGCAAGCCGGAGTGGGCAAGACGCTGCGCGGACGTCAACTGGGGCTTTATGGTTATGGCCGTATTGCTCGGGCGGTTGCGGGTTACGCCGGGGCATTTGGTATGAACGTCGTCTGGTGGTCATCAGATGAAGGCCGGGCACGCGCACTTGCGGATGACGCACCACTTGCTACCAGTCGCGAGGCATTCTTCGCCGAAAGCGATGTCGTCTCGGTTCATGTGCGCTTGAAACCAGACACGCGTGGGATCATCACTGCGTCTGATTTCGCGCAAATGCAGCCGGGTGCACTGTTCGTGAATACTTCCCGTGCAGGGCTTATCGCGCCGGGGGCGTTGCTCGATGCGCTTAATATCGGTCGCCCCGGGAAGGCGGCCGTTGACGTGTTCGACATTGAGCCGCTGACCGACCCAAACGATCCTTTGTTGTCACATCCGAACCTGATCGCTACCCCGCATATCGGTTTTGTCACCGAGGACGAGTTCGACCTGCAATTCGCTGACATCTTCGATCAAGTGAACGCCTATGCAGAGGGTGCCCCTATCAATATCGTTAACCCCGAGGTCTGGACCAAAACACCATAAGAATGTCTGCAACCAAGACGTCAGGGATCACCCATTTGGCACACGCCAGGTGTTGGTTGACTATGGGCCCGGACCCTGTTGCCCAATCAAGCAAACGCAAAGATCTAGGAAAGGCTGGGCCGCGGTGCAGTACTTCCAGTCAGTTTTAACGACGGCCATGGGCTGTTTCGAATTTTGGCTAACAGGTTCATTAGTTGAATTTTTTGCTAAACAGAATTCAGCAGCAGAGGGCATTCCCGGTCAATTTCACCAATGCCATCGACGCTCGCTTTCGCGCAGTTGCGCAAGTGCATGCGGACAAAACCTAGCTTCAAGTAGATTTCACTGCCAGGGACCGAAGCCCCTGACAGATGTTGGGTTTACCAGGTTGTGTTCGGGTCGACTTTGAACAGATGTTCCATGAATACGCGCGTGACGGCCTGTAGCTTGTCGGTACGCGCATGGTCGCGTTGCAGCTCTGCCGGAACCACGTTCCATGTGATCGGTTCGACACCAGCCTCGATCATGCGGCGCATACCGTTATCGTGGCTGAGCTGGGTGATCGAGCCAACGGCGTCTTCCGGTACATAGACGTCATATCCGGCAAGTTCGGCCTCAATCGCGGGATAGGCCAGACAGACGTCTGTCCAGAGGCCACCCATAATCAGCTTTGTCCGGCCCGTTGCTTCGACCGCAGCGACAAACTCAGGTTCCTCCCAAGCGTTGACATTTGTCCGGTCGATAAAGACCGCGTTCGGCGCCAGTTCGCGCAGTTCTTCGATCATCGGATCATAACCGTTCAGGCCCACGGCGACATGACTGAAAATGATCGGGATGTCATAGATCACAGCAGTCTTGATCAGGCCTGTGGTGTTGTTGATCAGCTCTTCATGGTCGATGTTCTTGACCCCTGCCAAAATCGGCGGCTGATAGTCGATGAGGATCAGCGCCGAGTTTGTTGGTGACAGAAACGGATCTTCATCAGCGGCACGGGCTGGTGTGCCCTGATAGCCTTCCGGATAGCTTGCTACACCGTCAACTGTTTTGATCATCGGGGTTTCTGCCAGTACCGGCAGTGCTGCGGCAGCGATGGTCAGGCTCAGGGCCATGGCGAACGGTTTGATGAAAGTGTTCATGGGAGTGTCTCCATTGGTGATTGGGGTTCAACCGTGCGTATGCTCAGCGATCAGTTGCGCGACAGAAGGACCAGGGCCGACAAGCTCCAAAACATTGCGGTCCGGGTCTCGGATGAAAATGGTTTTGGTGCCGCGGAAATCGCGGCGGCCGCTGATTTCGATGCCGTTTTCGATGACAAAGGTTTCGGTTGCTTCGGCGTCCTTCACCTTGACGGCCAGGTGGGTGATGCCTGGGTATTTTTCGGCCTCGTCCATCAGGATGTTTTGACCCGCTTTTGCGGTTGCAGGGCCGAGCAAGTTGATGTTGATCCCGGACGGGTGCAGCATCACCAGCGGATGGCCTTTGTCATAGCCGCCGTCCGCGATCATCTGGAACCCCAACAACTCATAGAAGGCGACGGACGCATTGCGGTCACTGATACGGATGCCGATGTGATCAAAGTTTTTGATGTCCAACATGGTTTGGCCTTTCCTTTGCTTGCAACAAAGGTAGCTATGCCTGTATTGAACTTTAATAGCTCATTTGGAATGGTATTTATTCCACATGGATCACAATAAGGATCTTTTTGATGGCATGGTTCTGTTCTGCACGGTGGTGGAGCAGGAAGGAATGAGTGCGGCCGCAAAACTGTTGGGCCATACGCCCAGCCATGTCAGCAAAGAGATCGCGCGGCTTGAAACGCGGCTTGGCACCCGGCTCTTGAACCGGACAACACGCCGGATCAGCCTCACCGAATCCGGGCGCATATACTATGAAAACGCTCGCCGGATTGTGGATGACACCCGTGCGGTGCAGAACCGGTTGCATTCGGTCGGCGACCGGCCATTTGGGGAGCTGCGGATGAGCGTACCTGTTGTTTTCGCCCACGGATGGCTGAACGACTGGCTGCCCGAATTTCTCCAGCGTTACCCCGAAGTTGATCTGAACATCGACGTGTCCGAGCGCCGCGCCGACATGGTCGGTGAAGGTATCGACTTGCTGGTGCGCATTGGTGATCTGCCCCCGTCCGATCTGATCGCTCGCGAGATCTTTCGCACACAGGGTCTTACGGTGGCTTCCCCTGCTTATCTGAAACGATACGGCACCCCACGCCACCCCGATGATCTAAAAGAACATGATCTGATTGATTTCTCGTTTCACGGGATCACACAAAGCTGGACCTACCCAGGACCCGACGGAGAAGTGATCACGGTGCCAATCGCTCCACGTGTTCGATGTAACGACGCTCATACCGAAAAGGTGCTGGCCATTGCCGGTCGTGGGATTGCCCGCCTGCCAGAGCTTTCCTGTCAGGCTGAGCTGGATACCGGAACCTTGGTAGCGATTTTGCCCGAATTCCGTCCGCCCTCGATCGGGGTTAACGCGATCTATGCCAGCCGCGACAACCTGCCCGCCAAGACCCGTGCCATGATCGATTTTCTGGTCGAAAAGAGCGGCTGAGGTCAGGTCCCGCAGGTGTTCCAATCCCAACCTTGGCAGCGAGCGGCTCGCTCGTTGTTGGTTTTGTCCGTGGCCGCAAAGTCCGGTTTGCCCAACCGCAGCATAGTCTACTTGCTCCACGAACGGCAGCAACGGGCCGTTTCCACGACGGCCCACAGACATTAGATTTCGTTAGCTTCAGCTATGGCCCGCGCGTCCTCAAGCTCCACACCAAGTTACCGAACTGTGCTGTCCATCTTTGTATGACCGAGCAAGAGTTGCACCGCGCGCAGATTGTCCGTCTTCTTGTAAATCTGGGTAACCTTGGTTCGTCGCATTGAATGAGTGCCGTAAACGCTCGCCTTCAACCCAACGGAAGTGACCCAATCACGAACAAGCCGCGCGTACTGACGAGTGGGGATATGCAGACGTCCATGAAATCGCCCGGGCCACAGAGTTTCTGAGCCAATCATGAGTTCGTCTTCCATCCTTTCCTCGACGGTGTCACTCGTTCTTTCAGATATTTCGAAGCGAACGGGTTTCTGCGTCTTGCTCTGCACCACCGATGCCCGTTCCTAGATCTGACCAGAGGCCATTACGTCGGCGACTTTCATCTTTACCAGATCACAGCCGCGTAGCTTGCTGTCGATTGGCATGTGGAACAACGCCAGATCAAGGTGGTTCTGGGCCATTTCAAACCGCACGCCGATCGCCCAGACGTGCTTTGGCTTTAGAAGCCACTTCAGGCCGATGATACGCCCTTCGTTCCAAGCTGGGCGAAGCACGCGAATAGCGGGTAAGTTTGGTGTTTCAATGACTGATCCCCCGATCAGCCATACCCTCGCACACCGACAACCCGAGTTGCCGAGGGATGGTATCAAAGGATGCTGCATCGCCTCTGAGGTCTGCAATGAGCCCATGCTTACAAGATTGGAAGAATGCAGCTAACGTCCGGCTCAAAAATAATACCTCCGCCGAAGCCATAAAACTGAAGTTTGATATCGAGCGCATTGGACAAATTCGAATAACTGGCATTGTTAAGCGTACTTCACTGCATTAGCGTCCGGGATCATGATAATTCGGCAACTTTCCTTGGTACTACTGGTCGGCATTCTGGTCATCCTGACCGGGCTTGGCGGCGTTGCCCATGCGTTGTCAAACGGCTGTGTTGGCCTCCACTGTGAAGACCATATGCAATCGGCCGAACACTCTACTTCGGTAAAGACCGGCAGCGGTGTGTTGGTTCCAGGCGGCCACCATGACACGGAAGGTTCGGGAGCCGGGGAGTGCAAACCCTCTCTTTGCCAAGCAGTTGTTCTACTGCCCCAGAACGGCGAAGTCGCGTGGAACCAATGTGAGATTGTCACTGGGATTCAGATTGAGGCCCTGACTAAACTGACTGAACCAGACAGCCCCTACAAACCCCCTGACGTTTTGAAGCAACGTAAATCCTCGCACACCTAAGCGACCAGCACGTGCGGCCGTCCGCGATGTGCTGCAGCGTTACCAGCTTCAATAAAGTCAGGATCAATCCATGAAAAAAAGTTACCTCCTAATCGGCGTTTGCGCCGTTGCGGTCGTTGCCGCCTTCATAACCCTTCGCCCCAATTCAATCGGGGAAGTCGAACCACAACAGGCACATGAAGGCGACGCCATAGTCGCAATTCGGATGCCGCCCATCGAGGGCAATGCGGCAATCGGTCAGCGTATCTTTGATGTCTCCTGCACCTCTTGCCACGGCGTCAATGCGGTTGGAGTAGAAGGCGCAGGACCGCCTCTGATCCACAAGATCTACGAACCCAGCCACCACGCTGATGAAGCCTTTCAGAGGGCGGTTTCACAAGGTGTAAGAAGCCATCATTGGCAGTTTGGCGACATGCCACCCGTGGAAGGTTTGACGCGAGGTGACGTCGCTATGGTGATCGCGTACATTCGTGAAATCCAGCGTGCCAACGGAATAAATTGAGGGTAGCCCAATGAAGAAGATCGTAACGCTCGCACTCATGGCTACGCTACCCAGTGGCGTGCTGGCGCACTCCAAGGTCGAAGAAACGACACCTGCCGACGGATCTACTGTAGCCGCTGTGCCCGCTGAAATTGGCCTCAACTTCTCCAAGGACATCCGGTTGACGCGGATCGAGATGGCGCACGAAGAGCACTCGGCAGTACGCCTGGATTTGGGCGACCAGACTAGTTTTGATCAGGAGTTTACAATCCCATTGCCGAGTAATGGAACTGGCACCTATGTCATCGAATGGCGTGGTTTAGGTGAAGACGGTCATGCGATGCAGGGCGAGTTTTCCTTTACCGTGGAATGAACATGCCAGACATCTGGGGAGTCGCCGCAATCCTCGCAAAGCTAGTGCTCTACATCGGCTTTGCGGGGTCCACCGGCCTTGTCGCCGTCAAGTGCCTCTATTCCGAACTAGTAGCGCCGGTGAGCCTTGCGATGAAGCGCCAAGCCATGGTCTTGGCGTGGCTTGCCCTCGCAGCAACAGTTTTTGGCTTCATGCTTCGAGGAGCCGCCCTTACAGGTGGAGTGGGTGGTATGATCGATCAAGAGATACTTGGTTTGCTTTGGCAGACCTCCGTAGGCGACGTACTTGTTTACCGCCTTATAGGCGCAACATTGATCCTTGTCGGATTGTCTGTACTTCGCTTTGGTCACTGGGTCGCACTCGTGGGTGGCACATTGGCTCTGTGGTCCTTTACGCAGATCGGGCACGTGCCGGAACTGGAGAGTTTTGGTGTCCAACTCCTGCTACTATTGCACCTGCTATGTGTAGCCTTCTGGGTGGGTATCTTTAGCCCGCTGCGGAGTATGGCTCTCAAACCTGAGCACCTGACAAATGCTACGGTGCTCGGGCACAAGTTCGGGCAAGCTGCCGCACTGGCTGTACCAGCTTTAATCGTGGCAGGTCTCTGGATGGCTTGGTTGCTTGTTGGAAATCTCCAAGGGCTCTTGTTCACTGGCTACGGACGGGCACTTTTGTTCAAAGTGTTTCTTGTGGGGTTGCTTTTGATGCTCGCCGCTGCGAACAAGCTCCGATTTGTTCCGGCCATGCAAAGTGGTGAGGCTAAAGCGGCGCAACACCTCGCCCGATCCATCGAGATTGAGGCAATAATCGTATTAGTGGTGCTGGTAACAACAGCGACACTCACGACCGTAATAACGATTCCGAATTGAGGTAGGCAGATATTATCAGGCGCCCATGTGCGCCGGCTATGTGCAGCAGGAAGTGTCGCAAACTTTTTGCCTGGATTAACGAGCATGCGGGTTCCAACGTTTGTTCCCAGAGTATGGTTCATAAACAGATTTCAACATGATCTCTTTGAAAGGCTGCCACTTCCCCAATGATGCAGTTTTGTACGCTGTTTATTTCTGTTTGCGATACACTGTGTCAAATCGGGATTTGGAAGAGATCATGGCCGAAGGCGGCGTGAAAGTGGACCACACCACACTCAATAGGTGGGTCGTGAAGTATTCACCAATACTCTCAACCAGAGCGCAATCAAAGAAACGCCCAACGCTGAGTTCCTGGAGTATGGATGAGACATATATTCGTGTGCGCGGCAAGTGGATGCACCTCTATCGGGCCGTCGACAAGGCAGGGAATACACTTGATTTTATGCTGTCTGAGCGCAGGAATGGTCCAGCAGCCACGAAGTTCTTAGCCATAGCGCTGACCGCAAATAGAACTCCATGCAAGATCGTGGTCGATAAGAGTGGAACCAACGCGGCAGGTATACGGGAAGTAAACAAGATCTTGAGGCGGTTTGGCTGTCCGGCCAAATTACAAACGGTCTAGTCCAAGTTTCTGAATAACATGATCCGAAAGCGGCAATTCCCCGGTGCAACCACATCCGGGTTTCGGTCGTTTGCCGAGATCGCAAGATAAGTGTGTTCAGAATCTCATTCACACTGGATCTTCCAAAAGTTTGCGACGCAACCCAGCGCTTTCCCGCGAGATCCCTAAATGACGGGAGATGGCCCACTTGCTTATGCCTTCGCGGAAATTCGCATGGTGAACCTTCCGAATAAGTTCCGCGACGAAAATTGCTCCCGCTCTCCCTGAAACCAGAAAAGCCAAAACTGGCCGGTTTTACACCGCCCTCAGCAGGATCATCCTGCCGCTACAGTGGAGGACTGTCGCACTCCGCTTACACAAATTGGGAATGCGAAGCGATTTACGTGAATGAGAGATATTCATGTTAACGGGATTATTATTAAATTGAAATAATCCAAGTCTGTGCGAATACTGGGCCTCACAGTCGCTGGACGATTGGGAAATCAGGAAAACCCCTTCTTTTTGCAAGGTCAGACAACGGTCACCGCATAACGCGCGGCCGCAGGGTCCGGACGTGTGTCCGGATGAGGAGGAATGCAATGTCAGACGTCAGATCCGACAATCAAGAGACCGGCTATACAACTGCCGAGTTGTTTGACGTGCAGGCTTATCCGCTGAATCAGCCGGAAAGCGCGCGATATGCGGAAATGGTGAAGGCGGCAGTCGAAGGGCTCGATACCGTCAACTGCGCTCAGCTCGAAAATTTCATCCGGCCAGACATTCTGGCAGCCATGCAGCAAGAGGCGGATGAACTGTCGAAAGAGGCTGTGTTTCACCAGGCCAATCTGAATCCCTATTTCACGGATGCACCCGAAGGTACGCCTGCCGATCACCCGCTGAACCGGTTTTCGCCACGTCGTCACGGCATGGTGCGCGGCGACAGGTTTGCCCGCGACGGTGTTATCTGGTCGGTGTTTCAAAACCCCGATCTGAGCCGTTTTGTGGCGCAGGCGCTGGGGTACGAAAAGCTGTACACCTATCGCGATCCCTATGCTTGTACGAATGTGAATGTGCAGCCCGAAGGGTGCGAGTTCGCTTGGCATTTCGACAACAACGAATTCACCATCTCATTCGGGTTGAAGCAGACCGACGAAGGTGGCGAGTTCGAATATGTCCCCAATCTGCGCAGCCGCGACGATGAAAACTACGATGCCGTTCAAAAAGTGTTGGACGGTGACCGCACCAACCTGCGCAGCCTGAAGCTGCGCCCAGGCGATCTGCAACTGTTCCGTGGCGGCTACACCCTGCATCGGGTGACCGCACCCAAAGGCGGTGAACGGCAAAGCCTGCTGCTGAGCTATGTCACCGAACCCGATGACATCACCACATCCGACAAGGCGATCCGGATCTGGGGCGAGGCCCATCCGGACCACTACGCACGTGATCGCCAATTGGCGGATACCGCGTCAGAGACATCATGAAGGGAGGAAACTGAGATGAACAAATTCGGGTCATATCCGCAGATTGGCCGCCGTGGCTTTCTTGCGGGGTCCGCGGCGTTGGTGGGGCTGTCTCAGATGCCTCGGGCCGCAAGGGCGCAACCGAAAACCGGCGGTACGTTACGTTTGTCGGTCAATCAAGGCGGCACCAGCGATACGCTGAACCCAGCCGAGGCCAACGGCTCGCAGCAGATAATGGTCGGCTGGGCGTTGCGCAACAACCTGACCGAGATCGGAACGGACAACAAGCTGAAACCGGAACTGGCGACGAACTGGTCGTCGGAGGATGCGCAGACATGGGTGTTCAAGCTGCGCCCCGGGGTGACGTTCCACAATGGCAAATCCCTGACGTCCGACGATGTCATCGCATCGCTGAACTTGCACAGGGGTGAGGAGTCGACCTCGGGCGCGAAAGCTCTTTTGGCTGGTGTCGATACAATCGCAGCCGAAGGCACCGACACCGTGGTTGTCACCCTGTCTTCGCCCAATGCTGATTTCCCTTTCATCCTGTCGGACTACCACTTCCAGATCATGCCCGTGGGCGATGACGGGGAACTGGACATGTCGGGAACGGGCACAGGCGGTTATATTCTGGAAAGCTGGAAGCCAGGCGTGAAGACCGTGCTCAAGCGCAATCCGGACTACTGGAAAGAAGGAGCGGCACATTTCGACACGGTTGAGCTTCTGCTGATTTCCGACAGCAGCGCCGCCACCACCGCGCTGGTCACCGGCGAAATCGACGCCGTTCAGTCGGCGGAGTACAAGACCCTCAGCTTGTTGGGCCGCGACAAGAATGTCGAGATCGAGTCGATCTCGGGCGGTTTCCATCCGGTCTTTGCGATGCAAACCTCGCAAGCACCGTTCAATGACAACAATGTGCGGCTGGCGCTGAAATACGGGGTTGATCGCGAGGCGCTGGTGAAACAGGTGCTGCGCGGCCATGGCACTGTGGCCAACGACCACCCGGTCGCGCCATCCATGCCATTCTATGACGCCTCATTGGAACAGCGGGCTTATGATCCGGACAAGGCGAAGTTCCATCTGAAAGAGGCCGGCCTCGACAGTCTGACCATACCGCTCAGCGTCTCGGACTCCCTGTTCGCCGGAGCAGTGGATGCGGTCACGCTGTATCGTGAACACGCTGCACCCGCCGGGATCGACCTAGAGGTGGCTCGGGAACCGGGCGATGGTTACTGGTCTGATGTCTGGATGAAAAAACCGTTCTTCACAAGTTCGTGGGGTGCGCGTCCGGTGCCGGACATGATCTTCGCCACCGCCTATTCCAAGGGGGGCGACTGGAACGAGAGCCAGTTCAGCAACGACAAGTTCCAGCAACTGATGCTGGCGGCGCGGTCTGAGCTGGACGAAGCCAAACGGGCGCAAATGTATGGCGATATGCAGGTCATTCTGCGTGACGAAGGCGGTTCGGTCATCCCGTTCTTCCGCAATTTCGTTTACGCCCGCCGCGCGGATGTGCAGCATGGCGACAATGTGGCGTCGAACTGGTCGCTGGATGGCTACAAGGCTATCGAGCGCTGGTGGAAAGCCTGATCCAAGGACCGGCGGGGCAATAGTCCCGCCGATCCGTCGCATCCCGATTCAGAGTAAGCCCATGCCCTATCTTCTCAGGCTGTTCGTTAAGCGACTGGCGCTTGGCCTTCTGACCCTGTTTGTGGTGTCGCTCGTCATCTTCCTGTCGATTGAATTGCTGCCCGGCGACGTGGCGCAACAGGTTCTCGGCCAATCCGCCACGCCCGAGAATCTAGCCGCCTTCCGCCGTGAACTGGGGCTCGATCAGCCCGCCTTCAGCCGTTATCTGGATTGGCTTGGCGGGTTTTTACAGGGCGACCTCGGCAATTCGCTGATCTCGGGCCTGCCGATCAGCGAGTTGATCAGCGAACGGATGTACAACACCTTCTTCCTCGCTGGTTTCGCCGCGCTGATTTCGGTACCGCTTGCGGTGATGCTGGGGGTGGTTTCGGCGCTGTATCGCGAGACCGCTCTGGACAAAACCATCAATGTCGTCGCGCTGACCGCGATTTCGGTGCCCGAGTTCTTTGTGGGCTACATTCTGGTGTGGCTACTTGCGGTCGAATTCGCGCTGTTCCCGTCGATTGCCAATCTCTCCGACGGTGCCAGCCTGGGGGATCGGATATACCGCACATTCCTGCCGGCGCTGACCCTGACACTGATCGTAACGGCGCATATGATGCGTATGACGCGGGCGTCGCTGATCAACCTGCTGGCTCTTCCCTATGTCGAGATGGCAAAGCTCAAGGGTGCCAGTCAGCGTCGACTGATCGTGGTCCACGCGCTGCCCAATGCGATTGCCCCCATCGTGACCGTGATTGCCATCAACCTCGCCTATCTGATTGTCGGCGTAGTGATCGTTGAGGTGGTGTTCGTCTATCCGGGCATGGGGCAATTGCTTGTGGATAGTGTGGCCAAACGTGACTTTACCGTGGTCCAAACCGCCTGCCTGATCTTTGCGGCCACCTACATACTCTTCAATCTGGCGTCCGATCTGATCTCGATCGCGTCCAACCCGCGCCTGCTGCACAGGAAATGACGATGAACGGGTTCCTCTATGAACTGCGCAAGGCGCCCCTGACCGCGAAATTCGGCTGTGTTGTTGTCGTAGCCTACATTTTGGTGGCCATCTTCGCGCCGGTCCTCGCCCCTTTTGGTGAAAGCGAGGTTGTAGGTTACGAATATCAACCCTGGAGCACCGACAACTGGCTGGGCACTGACAGTCTGGGCCGCGACATGGCTACGCGCATGATCTATGGCGCGCGCAACACGATCGGGATCGCCCTGCTGACGACCATGATCGCTTTTCTGGCCGGCAGCATCGCCGGGTTCTTCGCCGCCGTGTTGCAGGGCTGGGTTGATCAGCTTCTGTCGCGGGCAGTGGACGTTGTGATCTCGATCCCGACGCTGATCTTTGCGTTGTTGCTGCTGACCATCTTCGGTGCGTCGGTGACCAGCCTGATCGGAGTGATTGCGCTGATCTATGCCACCTTCGTCTACCGGATCGCCCGAGCCGTGGCGATGGGGATCGTGGTTATGGACTATGTCGAGGCCGCGCAGGTCCGGGGTGAAGGGCTTTGGTGGATCATGCGCAAAGAGATCCTGCCCAACGCCGCACCGCCTCTGGTGGCCGAATTCGGGCTGCGGTTCTGCTTTGTGTTCCTGACGATTTCGGGCCTGTCCTTTCTGGGTCTGGGTATCCAGCCCCCGGCAGCAGATTGGGGGTCGATGGTGCGGGAGAACGCCTCGCTTATCACCTTTGGCGACCTGACGCCTCTAATCCCGGCAGCGGCCATTGGTCTGCTGACCGTGGCGGTGAATTTCATCGTCGACTGGATGCTGCACAAGGCCAGCGGCCTGAAAACCTAAGGGGACGCGAGGATGACAGATACGAATACCCCACTGCTGACGATGCAGAACCTGCAGATCGAAGGCCTATCCGAAGATTGCTGGAAGCCCATCGTGAAGGGCGTGAATCTGTCCCTTGGCAAGGGAGAGGTGCTGGGCTTGATCGGCGAAAGTGGTGCTGGCAAGTCCACCATCGGCCTGGGCGCCATGGGCTATGTCCGCGACGGGTGCCGGTTCTCGGGCGGCCGCGTGCATTTCGACGGGATCGAGCTGACCGGCGCCGATCGCGACACCCGGCGCAACCTGCGCTCGACCAGAATAGCTTATGTGGCACAATCCGCCGCAGCCAGCTTCAACCCCGCGTTCAAGCTGATCAATCAGCACACAGAATTCCTGGTGCGTCGGGGCCTGATGTCGCGTGAGGAAGCGCGCAAGGACGCCATTGAACTGTATCGGCAGTTGCAGTTGCCGAACCCGGAAGAGATCGGCTTTCGCTATCCGCATCAGGTGTCCGGAGGGCAGTTGCAGCGGGCCATGACAGCGATGGCGATGGCCTGTCGCCCTGACCTGATCATTTTCGACGAACCTACCACCGCGCTGGACGTTACCACCCAGATCGAAGTTCTGGCGGCTATCCGGAACATTGTTGAAGAATTCGGCACCTCGGCCATTTACATCACCCATGACCTTGCTGTTGTGGCGCAGATGGCGGACCGGATCATGGTGTTGCGCCACGGCGAGGAAGTTGAGGCCGCCGACACGGCAACCATGCTGGCTGCGCCGCAGCAGGAGTACACCAAGTCCTTGTGGGCGGTGCGCTCGTTCAAGTCTGCTGAGAAAGCGCCGGTTGCTGCGGATTCGGTTCCGGTAGTGGCACTGCGCGGCGTCACCGCGCAATATCCCTCGATGCAGACACCTGTTCTGAACGATGTCTCGATTGAATTCCATGCCGGACGCACGGTGGCCGTTGTCGGGGAAAGCGGATCGGGCAAATCTACCACGGCCCGCAGCCTGATGGGGCTGCTGCCACCTGTGCAAGGTGACATGCTGCTGAACGGCGCACCACTGTCGCCTTCGTTCCGCAAGCGCAGCAAGGACGAGTTGCAGGCGGTGCAGATGATTTACCAGATGGCCGACACCGCGCTAAACCCCAAGCAGCGCATCCATGATATCATCGGGCGACCCATGACCTATTACCGGGGTTTGAAAGGCCGCCAACTCACCGAGGAAATCCGGGCCTTGCTGGATGACATTGAACTAGAACCGGATCAGTACATCAACCGCTTGCCTTCGGAACTGTCGGGCGGGCAGAAACAGCGCATCGGAATTGCCCGAGCCTTAGCGGCCGGCCCTAAGCTGGTTATCTGTGACGAGGTGACCTCGGCGCTGGATCAGTTGGTGGCCGAAGGCATCTTGCGGTTGCTGGACAAGCTGCAACACGAACATAACCTGGCGTACATGTTCATCACGCATGATATTTCGACCGTTCGCGCCATCGCGGATGAGGTGGTAGTGATGCAGCATGGCAAGATTGTCGAGCAAGGGCCAAAGGCTCAGATCTTCTCGCCGCCCTTCCAGCCCTATACCGATCTTTTGTTATCTTCGGTCCCGGAAATGGATCCCAGCTGGCTGAACCGAGTGTTGGCTGAGCGTGTCGCAAAGTCCGCCTAGCATATCCTGAGTGACACTGTTTCACAAAAATTAGAAAACAACGGATTTGAGCTAACTCAAATCCCCTCCTAAGATACGCGGGACAACACTTCATTGGGGACGCGCTGATGCGGCGAACAAGAATAAACCGGGCTGCCAAGACCGCCAGGCCAAAGATGACATTGCCACCTGCAGGCGGCCGTTTCATGCCGCTGGATTGACGGCAAGCTGGCTCAAAAACGGAGGTTGAGCCGCGTATTTATGGAAGGACCGGAAACGTCCGTTCGCTGGACACACTTATCCCGCGACGACAGCAAATTGGCGAAACCCAGAGATCACGGCAAATCGAATTGCTTCTTTCGGATCATGTTGGCGCCACTCTTGTCGATCGCGATCTTGCTCGGGATTCCGTTTCACGAGAGCGTCTTTGCAAAGAACCTGCCTGCAGCTGGGCCAATTCTTCTCTCAGACAGCATAAAATCAGGAGTTTTTCCCGCTTTGTCGACCGCTCGATACTGGTACATACATTCGCTGCGCACACGAATGTAAGTTTCGTCCTTGCGCCAAGACATCGGGGTGACACGCTCAACCGATTGTGCACGTGCCGCAATCAGTGGCGAGTATTCCCAACCCACCTGTTGAGAGTTGCGTGGTCAACCTGCACGTCGCGATCCGCCATGATCTCCTCAAGGTCTCGGTAGGAAACATCTTAGCGGATACAAAAGAAGACTGCGAACGGGATCGCATCCTTCGGATACAGCGCACCTTTGAAAAAAGTCATAGGCCAACCTTGAACTGAATAATACCTTCGCCACACAGGCGCTAACGCCATGAAGGTCAAGGTTCAAAAGTTTGCAACAGATCCCATTTCGAGCACGCGCTATCAGAGTTGCGCTGGAACTGACATGTGGGGGCGGAGTTTGCGACAGAATTGAAATTCTTGTTAAAATCGGTCGTTTGAGGCACAATTCAAGGGTACATTGAACATTACCACAATCCGAATTCCGGCTGTATCAGGCCGGATTGAAAACGTACGTCGGGAGTCGACGTCGATGGAACAGGGGTTTTTTCTAGTATTTGCTATTGGGGCTGTTGCCGCGGCCCTGGGAATGGTTTTGGCGCGCAATCCAATCCACAGCGCGGTGGCATTGATGGCCTGTTTCGTCAATGTCTCGGCAATTTTTGTGATGCTTGAAGCACCGCTTCTCGCGGTTATCCAAATCTTTGTCTATGTTGGCGCGATTCTGGTCCTTTTCCTGTTCGTGACCATGATGCTTGATATCCGCGACGCGACGCTTCAGCGGTCCCTGCCGGGAAGCAACTTCGCCGCTTTCGGACTGGTTGCGCTGTTGGGGATTGAGATGCTGGTTCTGGTCCTGATGGGCAAGCAGTTCCCGGAAACCGTCGCGGGGACCACAACCGGCGGCGAGATCCGCGAACTGGGGACCACGCTGTTCGCCGATTATCTGCTGCCCTTCGAAGTAGCCTCGGTCATCCTGCTTGTGGCTCTGGTCGGTGCCATCGTGTTGGCGCAGAAGGAGCCGCGCTGATGGTGCCGCTGTCATGGTATATTGTTCTGGGTGTGATCCTGTTCGTCGTCGGTGCCGCCGGGGTGCTGGTGCGGCGCAACGTTCTGGTGGTGTTGATGTCGCTGGAACTGCTGCTCAATTCAGTCAACATCAACTTCATCGCCTTCGCCCATTTCCATGACGATTTTCGCGGTCGTATTTTCGCGATTTTCGTTATTGCGATCACGGCTGCGGAAGTTGCCATCGCGCTTGGTATTCTTGTTGCCTTGGTGCGGAACAAGGCCACGTTGAAGGTCGATGAAATCACGACCATGCGGGGGTAGGGGTGGAGGCGGTTGTTTCCATAAAGCCTCTACTCGCCGTCGCAGTCGCCGGTCTGGCATCTGGGCTAGTTCTTTTTCTGCGTTATCGCATTGGACCAAGAGACCTAGTGTCGCCCGTCGCATCCGTGGTGCTTTTCACGCTTGTGGCTTCAATGGCGCCCCGGGTTTTGTCGGGCGGAACCTATGAGCTTGTTCTGTTCCAAATCCTGCCGGGGGTAGATTTCGCATTCCGCGTGGATGCGCTGGGGATGGTATTTGCCACCATATCCTCATTGCTGTGGGTTTTTGCATCGATCTATACCATCGGGTATATGCGCAGCCTCGGTGAACATGCGCAGACCAGGTTCTACATTTGCTTTGCCGCCAGCCTTGCGGCCGCCGTTGGAGGGGCGTTTGCGGCCAATCTCTTTACGCTGGTGATCTTCTACGAATTGTTGAGCCTCGTGACCTACCCACTGGTCTATCATCACGAGGACGACGAGGCCTGGGAGGGCAGCCGTAAATACCTCGTCTACCTAATGGGCGCATCAAAAAGTGCTTTGCTGGCAGCTATTGCGCTGACCTACCATTTGGCAGGCACGCTCGATTTCGTGCCGGGTGGACTGCTGGCCGGGGTCGAAGCCGCGCCGATCCTGCTGACCGTCGTTTATTTCTGCTACCTCTTCGGCTTCGCAAAGGCGGCGTTGATGCCGTTACATGCCTGGCTGCCCGCAGCAATGGTGGCCCCAACCCCGGTCAGCGCGCTTCTGCATGCCGTGGCGGTGGTGAAAATGGGCGTCTTCTGCGTACTGCGTGTGGTGTTCGATGTTTTCGGCACCGGGCTGATGGAGGCGCTGGGGCTGGCAATCGCCACGGCTTATTTGGCCTCTTTCACCATTCTGACCGCGTCGATCTACGCGCTGACCCGCGACGATCTGAAGGCGCGGCTGGCGTATTCCACGGTCAGTCAACTGTCCTACATAATCCTGGGGGCGGTTCTGTTTTCGCCCGTCGCAATGGTGGGTGGTATTATCCATATCGCCGCGCATGCTTTCTCGAAGATCACGTTGTTCTTTTGCGCGGGTTCGATCTTTTGCGCCACGGGTAAACGGAAGATCAGCGAAATGGGCGGCATCGGGCGGCAACTGCCCTGGACCATGGCTGCATTCTTTGTGGGGTCGCTCGGCATGATCGGCGTGCCGCCGGCCGGAGGATTTGTATCCAAGTGGTATTTGGCATGGGGTTCGGTCGAAGCGGGGCAATTCGTATTTCTGGTCGTGCTGTTGGTCAGCTCAATATTGAATGCGGCCTATTTTCTACCGGTCAGCTATTTTGCCTTTTTTGGTAAAGAACCGGATGGGGAAAACCACGTCCGTGAAATTCCATTGGTCGCGGTGCCGCTTGTCGCCACTGCGATCCTGTCGCTCTTAATGGGCATTTTTCCGGGTTACTTCATCACATTGGCAGAGGAGGTGGTCAGATGATCGCGCGTGTCGTCAGTTTTTTTGGAGACTCGGATTATGCCAATCTCCGCCTTCGTTTGTTCTATCTGGTGTTGGCTCTGATCGTCGCGGTGGATTTTGTGGTGCCCCGTGAACATGTTGAATTCCTGTGGGAACGTTTGCCGGGTTGGTCGGCCGTTTATGGGTTTGGCTCGTGCGGGGCGATCATATTTGTTTCCAAGTTTCTCGGTCATCAGGGCGGGCTCATGCGGCCTGAAGACTACTATGACTGAGTTCGTGCACCCAACCATTTTGTTCTTCACCGGAGCCCTGGTGATCCCGTTTCTGAGCGGAATGGTCCGCAAGCTCTGGTTGCTGTTAATCCCGGCCCTTGCCGTTGCCGTCGTAGTGATATCCCAATCAGGCTCTTATGGCGCGGTCCGGTTTCTGGGACAGGAGCTATTGATTGCGCGGGTCGACAAGCTGAGCCTCGTCTTTGCCACCGTTTTCACGATCATGGCGCTGATAGGCATGATCTATGCGCTGCACCTGAAACGCCCCGGCCAACATGTCGCAGCCTTCCTCTATGTCGGCAGCGCGCTGGGGGTAGTGTTTGCCGGCGATTACCTGACACTCTTCGTATTCTGGGAAGGCATGGCCTTTGCCTCTGCCTATCTCATCTTTGCCGCAGGCGGAGAAAAGGCGGTTCAGGCCGGTTTCCGCTATCTGATGGTGCATCTAACCGGGGGTGTCGCGCTGTTGGGCGGGGTTATCCTGCACGGCGCGGCAACGGGATCGGTCATGTTTGGCCCGGTTGAGGGACCGCTGGGTGTAGCCGCGTATCTGATCCTGATCGGCTTCACCCTGAACGCCGCCGTGCCGCCCTTGAATGCCTGGCTGACGGATGCCTATCCCGAGGCCACTGTCACCGGTGCGGTATTCTTGAGCGCATTCACCACCAAGACCGCCGTCTATGTGCTGGCTCGTGGCTTTCCCGGAACCGAACTACTGGTCTGGTTCGGAACCGCCATGGCGATCTACGGGGTGATCTATGCGGTGATGGAAAACGATTGCCGCCGCCTGCTGGCCTATCACATCGTCAGTCAGGTGGGATACATGGTGGCCGGAATCGGTATCGGAACCGAGATGGCGGTGAATGGCGCAACCAGCCACGCCTTTGCCCATATCCTGTACAAGGCACTGTTGTTCATGGGAGCCGGTGCAGTGATCTATGTCACCGGGCGGCGCAAACTGACCGAACTTGGCGGGCTCTACCGGACTATGCCGCTGACCGTGCTACTTTACATGATCGGGGCATTCGCAATTTCCGCCTTTCCCTTCTTCTCAGGCTTCGTCACCAAGTCGATGGTGGTGTCCGCTGCCGGGTACGATCACCGGGCGGCGGTGCTGCTGCTGCTGACGCTGGCGTCGTCGGGGACGTTTCTGCATACCGGTCTGAAGCTGCCTTATTATATGTTCTTCGGTCGCGATTGCGGCCTGCGTCCGCCCGAGCCGCCGCGCAACATGCTGATCGCTATGTCCATCGCCGCGGCACTGTGTATCGGCATCGGCGTCTATCCTGCGCCGCTTTATGCGCTGCTGCCTTATGAGGTCGATTATCATCCCTATACTTGGGCGCATGTGAGCGAAAGCCTTGGCATTCTGATGTTCACGGCTCTTGGCTTTGTCCTGTTCCTGAAGGCGCTGGATCCCGAGGATACGATCAGCATCGACACCGATTGGTTCTATCGCAAGGGCGCGCGGGCGTTCATGCGTTTCGCCGAAAAGCCGTTCGCGCGCTACGAGCAGGCGGTAAGTTCGGTGTCGGAAAAAACGCTGCTGCCCTTCATGCATCGTTCGGCCCATTTAGGATTACGAGCCGATCTCGGCGGGATTGATGCGGTCGTGAACGGCGTTGCCCGCATGGTCCTGCGCAACGGGGAGCGATTGCGCAGGGTCCAGACCGGAATTGTGACTCACTATGCCGTGGGAATGGTTGCGGGCGTAATTGCAGCCATCACCATTTTCGCCGTCGTGTGGCTTTAGGGGGTGGTATGGGGTTTCCACTTCTCAGCCTCATCATCTTCCTGCCGGCGGCGGGGGCTGTTGCTATTCTGTTCATGCGGGACCCAAAGACGATTAAATGGACCGCGCTTGTTGTCACGCTTATTGATTTTAGCCTCTGTCTGCTTTTGCTGCTGGGTTTCGACACCGCCACGTACGAGATGCAATTCGCCGAAGAACGGAACTGGATACCGGCGCTGGGGATCAAGTATGCGGTCGCGGTTGACGGTATATCGGTTCTTTTTGTCTTTCTCACTGCGCTTCTTGGCTGGATCTGCGTTCTTGCATCGTGGAACGCCATCGAGACGATGATCAAAGCCTTTATGGTCAGCCTGCTTGCGATGCAGACACTGATGCTGGGCGTCTTTTCGGCGCTTGATCTGTTTCTGTTCTACGTGTTTTGGGAGGCGATGCTGGTGCCGATGTACGCAATCATCGGCATTTGGGGCGGAGAGCGGCGCGTGTATGCTGCGTTCAAGTTTTTCCTCTACACATTGGCCGGCAGTGTCCTGTTTCTGATCGGAATCATAGTGCTGTATTTTCAGGGCGGCAGGACCTTCGACATTCTCGCCCTGATGAATGCGGATCTGAGTTTCGTGACGCAAGCCTGGTTGTTCTTTGCCTTCCTCATCGCCTTTGCCGTGAAAGTGCCGATGGTACCGGTGCACACCTGGCTACCCGATGCCCATGTCGAGGCACCCACTGCCGGGAGCATTATTCTGGCGGGTGTTCTGCTGAAGATGGGCGCCTACGGTTTTCTGCGCTTTTCACTACCGATGCTGCCCGAGGCGTCTGTCTATTTTTCGACCCTCATGTTGATCCTTTCCGCCATTGCAATTGTCTATGGGGGGTTGCTGGCACTGGCGCAGGACGACCTGAAAAAACTGGTGGCCTATTCCAGCATCTCCCATATGGGCTTTGTCACGCTCGGGATTTTTGCACTGAACAGCCAAGGTATGGCGGGTGGAATCTTGCAGATGTTCAACCACGGCGTCACCACTGGGGCGCTGTTTCTGTTTGTCGGGCTGATGTACGAGCGAACGCATAGCCGCAGTATCGCTGATTACGGCGGGCTGATGAAAATCGCACCGCTGTGCTCCATCTTCCTCGGGTTGTTTACGCTGTCATCAATGGCGCTGCCCGGGTTGAATTCTTTTGTCGGCGAATTGCTTATCCTGTCGGGTGCCTTTGCTGCCAATCCACTGCTGGCGGGCATTTCGATCCTTGGCGCTGTTCTTGCAGCTGCATATTTGCTGAGCATGTTCCGGCGTGTGGCCCTGGGCACCGCTACCGTGGGCGAGCGGTTTGATTTCTGGGATCTCAATCGACGTGAGCTTGCCGCGATCCTGCCTCTTGCCGTTCTGGTGATCTGGATTGGGCTTTATCCAAAACCGTTCCTTAACGTCATCCAAATTTCGGCCGATCACTTGCTGACACAGGTGCATGACAAGGGAGGGGCAGAGTGAATCAGGCGCAACTCCTCCAGTCGGTTCTGGCCAGTCTGCCCGAGATCGTGGTGATCACTGGGGCCTGCGTTCTGTTGATCCTGAGTCTGTTTGTCCGGCCCGAGCGCGGGTATTTTCTGGATCTGGCCGCGATTGCTGTGGTTCTCGTCGCCGCTGCACTGACCTGGGCATCGGCAGACAATGACCTGCTGGTCTATTCCGGTATGTTCGTGTCCGATCGCTTTTCCGCCTTTTTCAAGGCCATCTTCTACATCGCTACCGTGCTGACTTTCTTACTGTCGCGCCGATATGTCGAGATCGAACGAGTCCAGCGCGGCGAATACAACGTGCTGCTGCTGTTTTCGCTTTCCGGCATGATGATCATGGCCTCGGCCACCGATCTGCTGTCAATCTATGTCGGGCTCGAGCTGATGGCGCTTTGCACCTATGTTCTCACGGGGCTTCTGCGACGCGAGGTGCGCTCGAACGAAGCGGCGCTGAAGTACGTGATCCTGGGCGCGGTTTCGACGGGCGTGTTCTTGTACGGCGTGTCATTGATCTATGGGTTGACCGGCACCACAGAGCTCAACGGTATCGCCGCCGCTGTCACGGGGACCCAACGTGATCCCGGTCTGTTGTTGGCGGTCGTGTTTATCGTTGCCGGATTGGTTTTCAAGGTCGGCGCGGTGCCATTTCATATGTGGGTCCCCGATGTCTATGAGGGCGCACCCACCCCTATTACCGCCTTCATGTCCGTGGGTCCTAAGGCCGCCGGTTTCGCTGTAATCCTGCGGGTTGTTCTGAACCCGCTATTGGCTGCGACCGAAGTCTGGATTGTCGTTGCAGTGATTGCCGTCTTCACAATGGCGCTCGGCAGTTTCGTGGCACTGGTACAGGACAACATCAAGCGCCTGCTAGCCTATTCCAGCATCGCCCATTCCGGCTTTGTGCTGCTGGGCATCGTGGCGGGCGGCCCGGATGGGGCGGCAAGTGTGATGCTATACCTGCTCATCTACACCTTCATGACAATCGGTATGTTTGCCGCCGTCATCGCGATGCGGTCCGAGGCGAGCCGGGGAGAGGCCATCGATGACTATTCGGGCCTTTCCAGATCGCACCCCGCGATTGCCCTGTCGATGCTGCTGTTTTTGTTTGCTTTGGCCGGCATCCCGCCGACGGCGGGATTCTTTGCAAAATTTTACGTACTGGTCGCGTTAATTGAAGGGGGCCATGTCGCGATTTCTGTCATTGCAGTATTGTTGAGCGTGGTTGCCGCCTATTTCTACATCCGCATCGTCATGGTGATCTACATGCGCAACCCTGCAGGAAATTTCGACCTGGCGCTTACGCCCGGTCTGAAACTGGCGCTTGCGATTGCCGCGCTGGGGACCATCGTGATCGGCTTGCTACCCGCGTGGTTCCTGGAACTGGCGCGATCGTCGGTGTTGGCGGGTTAGGCGGCCGTGTCACTGCCCCTGAAAACTGGAATCGACGTGCTGTTTGTGGTAGAATGCGCAACAATACGTTCAAGTTATTGGTGTATATCCGGAGCGAGGGACCGCTTTTATTAGGAGGATATTCCAATGAATGTCTTGGAGCATATCTATACTTTGGAAAACACCTGAACACGTTGGAACAATCCGCCGACAATCCGTCGAAGGACGCGTTTGCGGCGGTTCGTTCAGCAGTTGACGATGCCAAGTCGCATAATGGGCGCGCTACCCGGGTGATTGCCGATCTGTCACGTCTGGACAGCGCGCTGGCATCGTTCGGTGCTCTGCACGGAGGCGGTGAAAAGGGCGACGCCAAATTGCAGGCTCTGACGCATGAGGCGCAGGCGGCGCTGACACGCGACCTTTCAAAACGCCGGGCGGAACTGATGGCGTATGTCGGACGCAAGATGGCTGACGATGGAAACACCGCATATGTCCGCGCGATCAGGGACCGCGATGCGTTCGGGCCTCCTGTAGTCTCTAATGGCGCCCTGCAGGTTTATGTCGGCGCGGACGGGGCAGGCGATCCGGATGACGGAATCGACGACCTGACTGTAACATGTGGCGTCTGGGTCTGTGTCTTTGACCGATGTGCGTGTGTCGAGTGGGAATGCAGCGGCGACGGGCCGAGTGGTAGCTTCCCCTAGAGCTTGCCACGCACCATTTTGCGGGTCGAAGAGCCCCTTCACGCAGGTTTTAAGTTGAAAAACATGCGCCCCCGTTTATCCTTATTGGCAGGCAGGAAGGGCACAGAACCCTTCCGGGGGCACAAATGCCCGCGTATGCCGGGGCAGGTATCGCCCACGCAAGATCCGTCGAGCAATGGGATTTTGCGGTATGACCGGACTTGAATTTCTGCCTGTTCTCATCATGGTTGCCGGGGTTGTCCTTGTGGTGACAGCGACACTTTTTGTCTCGTCACTGCTGCGCCCATCCAACCCGTACCCGGCCAAGAACATGCCCTATGAGTGCGGCATGGACCCTGCGGGTGAGGCCGCGGCGGGTCAGTTCAAGGCGCAGTTCTTCCTGATCGCAATCCTGTTCGTCGTTTTTGACGTTGAGGCGATGTTTCTCTTCCCTTGGGCCGTCGTGCTGAAAGAGATCGGCATCGTCGGCTATATCGAGATGTTCGTTTTCATTGTCCTGCTGTTGGTAGGGTTTGCTTACGCCTGGTTGAAAGGAGCGTTGGAATGGGAAACGTGATCCGCGACAGCGTGCTGTTCACCACAACCGACCAAATCGTCCGTTGGAGCCGAAAATCGGCACTCTGGCCCGAGACCTTCGGTATCGCCTGTTGTGCGATCGAGATGATCTCGGCCGGATGCGCGCGCTATGATTTGGACCGGTTCGGAGTTGTTTTCCGGCCATCACCGCGCCAATCCGACGTGATGATCATCGCCGGAACGGTGACACGTAAATTCGCCCCGGTGATACGCCGCCTCTACGACCAGATGCCCGAGCCGCGCTGGGTTATTGCCATGGGTACCTGCGCGATTTCCGGTGGCGTCTATAACACTTATGCGGTCGTACAAGGGTCCGAGACCTTTGTGCCGGTGGACGTGCATGTACCCGGTTGCCCGCCGCGCCCCGAGGCGCTGATGCATGGATTTCTTCTGTTGCAGGAGAAAATCAAGAAATCCGAGGCGCTTGCAGATACGCCGCTTGGCCGGGCTGCGGGTCCATGACCGGTGCTGCGGTCCCCTTCATTGCCCGGCTCGAAAAGAGGTTCGGCGATACGGTTTCCTACACCGGTGTGTCACATGGCATCCACATTTTCACCGCTTCACCCGAAATCATCGTCGATCTCTGCCGGTTTCTGAAAGAGGAATTGGGCTTCAATTTTCTCTCCGACATATGCGGCGTCGACTACCTGCCGGACACTCCCAGATTCGAGGTTGTCTACCATTTGTATTCGCTGTCCGACAAATGGCGCATACGTTTGAAATGCCGGTTAGAGGACCCGCCGCATATCGCCAGTGTCGCAGGGGTCTGGCGAACCGCCAACTGGCACGAGCGCGAAGCGTGGGACATGTATGGCATTACCTTCGACGGCCACCCGGATTTGCGCCGTATCTATATGTGGGAGGGGTTCGAAGGTTTCCCGCAGCGCAAGGACTTTCCTCTAAGGGGCTACCGGGACGAGTTGAATCCCTTTGGCGCCGAGGGGGTGCCGCCAACGCGGCCGGACCTTGAGACCAAGAACATCCCGGGTGGTACCGGAGGAAAATCATGACCGAAGCTACGGAACTCAGGCCGCCTGCGGGCGGGTCGCCGGATACCAAGGAGGTGCTGCTGAATCTCGGGCCGCAGCATCCCAGTACGCACGGGGTTCTGCGGCTGGTGCTGGAAATGGATGGTGAATATGTCGAGCGGGTCGATCCGCATATCGGCTATCTGCATCGCGGGACGGAAAAGCTGTCCGAGAATTTCACCTACACTCAGATTTTTCCGCTGACGGACCGGCTGGATTATGTATGCCCGCCGTCCAACAATCTGGCTTTTGCGCTGGCGGTGGAAAAGCTTCTGGAAATTGAGGCACCTGTTCGCGCGCAATATATCCGGGTCATCATGGCCGAGCTTGCGCGGTTGTCAGGGCATCTGCTGATCACCGGCGCGTTACCGATGGATTTGGGCGCGATGACTGCGTTGCTTTATGCGATGCGCGAACGGGAAATGATCATGGATCTCATGGAGATGGTCACGGGCGCGCGGATGCATACTTCTTATTGTCGGGTGGGCGGCGTGCGCGAGGACCTGCCGGAGGAATTCGCGGGCAAGATCAGAGAGTTCTGCGATATCTTCCCCAATCGAATCCGCGATTACGAACGTCTGGTCGAAAAGAACCGGATGTTCATCAAGCGCACCAGGGGCATCGGCGTGATTGAGCCCGAGGATGCGATCGACCTTGGGCTCAGCGGTCCAAATCTAAGGGCTTCGGGGGTGGATTGGGACATTCGCCGGGATGAACCCTATGAGATTTACGATCAGGTCGAATTTGATGTGATTACCCGTAACGAGGGCGATTGCTACGCCCGTTGGCGCTGCCGGGTGGAAGAGATGCGCGAAAGCGTCAGGATCATTGAACAATGCCTCAAGCAGATGCCCGAAGGCCGTTTTCTGGCGGATATTCCCACCGTAGCCTTCCCGGTCGACAAGGACCGTGTGCACAGCTCGATGGAGGCGCTGATCCAGCATTTCGACCTTTCGGCCTATGGTTTCAAAGTTCCAGCGGGCGAGGTCTATTCCGCCATCGAGGCCCCGAAGGGGGAACTTGGGTTCTATATCGTCAGCGATGGCAGCCCGAAGCCGTTCCGGATGAAGGTTCGGGCACCATCCTTTGTCAATCTCCAGGCGCTCTATGGCACGAAAAACGCCCGCTACCTTGCCGACATGATCGCGGTGCTGGGCAGTCTGGACCCGGTGATGGCGGAGGTGGACAAGTGAACGCGCCAATGGACATGCGTATGCGGATCGAGGCGGTGGCGGCGCGGTATCCCGACCAGCGTTCGGCCATCATGCCGGCGCTTTACATCGCGCAGAAAGAGCGCGGTGTGTTGACTGGTGAGGTGCTGGAAGAGGTGTCCGAAATCCTTGGCGTTGAACGGATTTGGGTCTATGAGTTGGCCTCTTTCTACACACTCTATCACACCGAACCGGTGGGTCGGTTCCACCTGCAGCTTTGCAACAACCTGTCCTGCATGCTGTGTGGCGCAGAGGCGTTGCAGGCGCACATGGAACAGGTTCTGGGCATCGCAAAAGGCGACACCACTAAAGACGGTTTGTTCACGCTGTCTACAGTGGAGTGCCTGGGTGCCTGCGAAATGGCACCCGTGATGCAGGTTGGTGACGACTACCACGGTAATCTGGATACAGCTCGGATTGACGACTTGCTGGCAGCCTTGCGAAACGCAGAGAGGGCGGATGATGACTGAGGCTGTCCTTCTCAGGAATGTCGGTATCCCCGACAGCCAACGGTTGAGCGTCTACGAAACAACTGGTGGATATCGCGCGCTGGCCAAGGTGTTGAAGGAATACACCCCCGAAGAGCTTATCGAAACGGTCAAGGACTCGGGCCTGCGCGGGCGCGGCGGGGCGGGGTTTCCAACCGGGGTCAAGTGGAGCTTTGTTCCAAAAGATGTGAAGACGCCGAAGTACCTCTGCTGCAATGCGGATGAGGGTGAGCCGGGCACCTTCAAGGACCGGATCATCATGGAGGAAGATCCGCATCTGCTGATTGAGGGGATGGCCATCTGCGCCTACGCGATTGGGGCCAAGACGGCCTATGTCTACGTTCGCGGTGAATATGTGAAGGCGATCCGAACTTTGCAGGCGGCGATCTCAGAGGCGCAGGAACAGGGGCATCTCGGGCACCGCATAATGGGGTCGGAATTCAGTTTTGACGTCCATATTCATGAGGGCGCAGGCGCCTATATCTGCGGCGAAGAAACTGCGATGCTGGAGTCGCTGCAAGGCCGGCGCGCGCAACCGAAACTGAAGCCACCTTTCCCGGCTGTGGCCGGGCTTTATGACAGTCCAACGGTCATCAACAATGTCGAGACGCTGGCTTGCCTGCCTGCCATTGTCGAACGCGGCGCACATTGGTTTCACGGTATCGGGCCGGAAAAAAGCCCGGGACCCAAGCTCTATTGTCTGTCCGGACATTTGCGAAAGCCCGGCCTATACGAACTGCCGATGGGTATCCCACTGCGTGAATTGATCGAAGAATATGGGGGCGGCCCGCCGGAAGGCCGCCGGATCAAGGCGGTTATCCCCGGAGGTGTATCGGCACCGCTGATACCTGAGAGCGGGCTGGATGTGGGTATGGACTTTGATTCACTGGCCGCCGCCGGTTCCATGCTGGGTTCGGCGGGGGTTATCGCGATTGATGACAGCACCTGCATTGTCAAGGTTGCGACCCGTATCATCGAGTTTTTTCACCACGAAAGCTGCGGGAAATGTACGCCCTGTCGCGAAGGGTTGGACTGGGTGGTTAAGATTTTGCGCCGGATCGAAGCGGGTGAGGGCGCACCCAGTGACCTCGATCAGCTCGAGGGGCTGTGCAACGGCATTTTCGGCAATACATTCTGCGCTTTGGGTGATGGTGCGGCGATGGGACTGCGTGCGTCGCTGAAACATTTCCGGAACGAATTTACGAGCCATATCGATGAAGGGAGGTGCCCGTTTCATTGAGTGATACCAGCGACATTTCCGCCTTAACCATCACCATTGATGACCATGAAGTGCGGGTACAGCCGGGAACCACCATCCTGAGCGCTGCGGAAGGATTGGGCATCGATGTTCCCACCTTCTGCTTCCAGAAGCGACTGCCGGTGCTGGCTTCGTGTCGAATGTGCCTTGTTGAGATTGAAGGCCAGGGCAAGCTGCAGCCCGCCTGCGCTACGGCGGTCATGGATGGAATGGTGGTGCGGACGACGACCAAGCAGGTCGCTGAAACCCGCTCGGTCATGCTCGACATGCTGCTGGCCAATCACCCGCTCGACTGCCCGATCTGCGACAAGGGTGGGGAATGCGAATTGCAGGATATGGTGATGGAATACGGCCCTCGGGAAAGCATGTTCCGTGATCCCAAGCGGGTGTTTCATTCCAGGGACATCCAACTTAGCCCGGTTGTCATCATGAACGTCAACCGCTGCATCCAATGCCAACGATGCGTGCGCATGTGCGAAGAGGTGGTCGGCGCGGTGGCTTTGGGGACTGTCGAAAAAGGTATGGACACCGCAGTGACCGGGTTCGAAGGCAGCCTTACCAGTTGCGATCAATGTGGCAACTGCATCGAGGTCTGCCCAGTTGGGGCACTGATGAGCTTTCCTTACCGCTACAAATCGCGACCCTGGGACTTGGTTGAGACCGATACGATCTGTGCCCATTGCGGTACCGGTTGCCATTTGACGGTGGGTACGCGGGACGGTGAATTCATGCGGGTGCGATCGCAATGGGACAAGGGGCTGAACCTGGAAACCCTGTGCGTGCGTGGACGGTTCGGAATGGATGTCTTTGCCAGCCCAGACCGGATCAAGCGCCCGATGATCCGGCAGGGCGACGCCTTGACGCCGATATCCTGGGAAGACGCTGGCACCTATCTGTGTGCGCAGTTGTCCCGGACCAGCGGCCGGGCGGCCGGAATAGCCTCCCCTCGGCTAACAAATGAGGCGCTGTTTCAGTTCAGGAAGCTGATGCAGGGAGCTTTTGATAGTGATCTTGTCGCAATATCCTCGCGTTTCGATTTCCCGGATGTGCTTGGGCCGCTGCTGCGCGATTTCTATGCGCGCGCACCCCTCGAAGAGGTCATTCGCAGCGATTGTACGCTGGTCATAGGCAGCAATGTGACCGAGGAAAACCCGGTGAGCGAGTACCTTCTGCGCAGCGCGGTTCGAAACGGGCGGATGCAACTGTATCTGCTGTCGGCGCGCCCGTCCCGACTTGATGCAGATGCACGCGTTGCAATGCGGATGCTTCCGGGAACCGAGGCCTTCCTTTTGTCGGAGTTGCTCGAAAGTCTGTTCGACCAGCGCGTGCGACTGTTTGAAACGGTGGGTTCCGAGCTTAAAACGGAGTACGCGCGAGGTCAGGATGAGGATATAAAGGAAGGATTGAACGGTCTGATTGCCGCACTGTCGGCTGCCCCGAGTGTAACGGTTCTGATTGGTATGGACCTGTTCAGATCATCGGATGCCGAGGCGGTGCTTTCCCTGCTTCATTGCCTTTTGCATCGCCTGCGAACCCTTGGAAAAAACGTTGCGCTGCAGGGGCTTTTTGATCGTCCTAACCAGATGGGCGCGCTGGACATAACACTAGGCATGGAAGGGAAGCCGGTTGTAACGGTCAGTGAGGTGCTCGATTTGTGCGCCAAGGGAGAGATCGGAACGCTTTATGTTGCGGGTGCCGATCCCATCAGTTCCTACCCGGATCGTGCTCGTGTTGTTGAAGCGTTGAAGAAAGTGGACCTTCTGATCGTTCAGGATTGGGTGCAGACCGACATTACTGAACTGGCTGACGTGGTGTTGCCTTCGGCAGCACATGGCGAAGAATCCGGAACTTTCACCAATAACGAAGGTCGGGTTCAGATGGTCCGAAAGTTCCGTACTCCGGTATTCGCAGCGCGAAGCAACATCGAGATATTCGAGTGGTTTGCGGCACTAGGGGATGCTGTTCTGAAACATTCAGATCAAGTGGAGATTTTTGGCGAAATTGCAGCGGTATACTGCGCTTATTCCGGCCTTTCGATTGATCAGATTGGGCCTGATGGAGCGTTTACGTCTGTCCCGAAACGGCCCTTGGACGAGTCGTTCAAGGCGTCAGAACCGGCCAAACAGACGATCAGGGATGGGCTGGTGCTGATTACGGGCAACGGGCTGTTTTATGGAGGGAAATTCTCAGAACATTCGGCCACGCTCGCTACCGTGGCGGAAGAGCCTTACGTGGAGATGAATGCTACGGATGCCAAAGAACGGGGGCTCGCAGCCAATCAAATGGTGGTTGTGACTTCAACCTCTGGGCACCTGACGGCCCGTCTTAAGATTAACCCGAAGTTTCCCGAAAGGCTGGTGTTTGTTCCGGAAAGTTATCGGAACTTGCGGTTCAACAGCCTGGTGAAGAAAGGTGAATATCCATGTCGCGTCGAGGTCCGCAAAGCTGACAGCTAAATCTCGTGCGACTTGATATGGTTCAGTGATATCCGGTTCCTGCAATATACTCATGCAGTTCTTTTTGTGTCCTCAATGCTTCGTCCAACCGCGCCTTGACCACGTCGCCGATGCTGACCACCCCGACAAGAATTTCACCGTCCATCACCAGAACGTGTCGCGTCCGCTCTTTGGTCATTGTCGCCGAAACCCTTGGCAGCAGGTCATCTTTCGAACAGGTGGAGATGTCGCTGAGCATGATATCCGAAACCGGCAAATTGGCGACCATGGCACCGCGTTGCGCCACTGCATTGCAAAAATCACGCTCCGACACCGTGCCTAGAACATGTGTCGGTTCAGTACTTACGATGGCCAGGCCGATCTGTTTTTCATGGAAGAGCTTAAGGACCTCGACCATCGTCGTTTCGGGGCGCACCGAAATCACTGCCGAGCCTTTCGAGTTCAATATGTCAGAAACGAACATCCACACCTCCTTGGCGGGGTTCCCGCCAGTTGCCAAATGCGCATTTCCTTTTTCCTGTAACCGGTACTGCGGGATTTTACTTGCGCCGAATGTTCCGCCACCAATTGTATCCTGCATCCTGCGCGGTCTCCACGCGTACTCCATCTACGGTTTCCAGACGTGCGTTGACCACACCGCCACCAGTTTCAGCCTTGCCAGGCATTGTCAGGAGCGTGTCCCGATCCACCACCAGATTGGCTGAGTTGTAGCTGGAGAATTCATACTGTTGTCCCAACGCTATGGCGTCTGCCGGGCACGCGTCCTCGCAAAGCCCGCAAAACAGGCATCTCGCAGTATCGATGTCGAAGACTTTGGGGTGGCGCGCCCCGTTTTCATCCTCGTAAGGAACCACGGTGATGCAGTCGCAGGGGCAGATCTTGGCGCAAAGCTCACAGGCGACGCAGTTTATCTCACCTTCTTCGTTACGCTTGAGGAAATGGTGGCCGCGATAACGCGAATAGGGCAGCCATTTCTCTTTGTCGGGATATTGCTCGGTCACCGGACGCGACAGCATATAGCTGAACGTCAACACCAGCGCGTCGCCAAGGTCGGAGAAGAACGCCCACCCGATCCAGCCTTGTCGTTTGTTCGCAACGTCTGTCATGGTTGCCCTCACAGGAAAACAACCCCTGTTATCATTATGTTCGCGAGTGATAACGGAAGCAAGACTTTCCACCCGATCTCCATCAACTGATCATAGCGGTATCGCGGAAAAGTGAAGCGGAACCACATAAAAACATAGATGAAAAAGGCCACTTTCAAAAAGAACCAAAGGATTGGTGGTAATGGGATCAAAACGCCATTCCAGCCGCCAAAGAACAAGATTACCGTTAAGACCGAGACCAGTACCATCACCACATATTCGCTGACCATAAAAAAGATAAACCGGATGCCACTGTACTCCGTGTGAAACCCCGCACCCAGATCGCCTTCGGCTTCGGCCAGATCAAAGGGAATGCGCTGAGCTTCGGCCAGACCAGCGACGAAGAAAACGAAGAACCCCACAGGCTGGTACACCACGTTCCACATATCGGCCTGCGCGCGGACTATATCGAGAAGGCTCATAGATTGCGCCAGCATCACCACCCCAATGACGGCAAATCCCATCGGTATCTCGTAACTGATCATTTGGGCGCAGGTCCTCAGCCCACCCAGAACAGAGTATTTGCTGTTGGAAGCCCAACCGCCGAAGATGACCCCGTAGACCTCGATCCCGAGCACTGCGAAGACAAAAAGAAGGGCCACGTTCATATCCGAGACATACAGCGTGATTTCGTGACCCAATACCGAAATGCTCTCGCCAAAGGGAATAGCGACAAAAACGACAAACGGTGGCAACATCGCCAGAATCGGGGCGAGTTTGAATATCAGTCGATCAGCGTCGGCGGGGATATGATCTTCTTTGGTCAGTAATTTGATGCCGTCGGCCAAGGGTTGCAACAATCCATGCCATCCAACGCGCATCGGACCCATTCGCTGTTGAATGTGTCCGGCGATCTTGCGTTCAAGCCAGACCAAGGGTAGCGGCAGCAACAGGAGCGCCGCGATCAACACGGCAACCTTCAGGGCGATCAGGCCAATTGCAAAAGCAAGTTCCATAGCTATAGGTTCGTTCAAATTCAGCGCTAAGGCGCGATGGATGCTCGATGATTGATGCCTTTAGACAAGATTAGCATATTTTGGAGTGTTCTGTCGCAATCTCTGTTCCCGGCTGTCAGGTCGAGCGCAGTTCTGATAGCGGATGTTCGAATTGACTGTTGTGTCGCAAACTTTTGGAAGGTTCAGTTTCAAGGAGACACTGAACACACTTATCCTGCGATCTCGGCAAACAACTGAAAACCGGATGTGGGTGCACCGGGGAATTGCCGCTTTCCGATCATGTTGGCAACTGCAATACTATTCAGCGTCGCGAACGCGGATGCGAATGATTTGAACCCGCACATGTGACGAGTGCGCCGCTTAATAAATCGATGATCCTGCTCGATCATCCTATCCAAGCGCCGGAATAAAGCCGTTGCGACGAAATTCTTCGCTCGTGCGCTAGAGGTGAACAGTTTGCCGTGCAGTAATGTCATCGAAAATAGTGCTGCTGACACCGCAGGCATCAAGGCCATAAACAAGATGCTGCAAGGTTTTGGTTGCCCAATCCTGATAGAGATGGTCGGGCGGAAATACCTCAAAAATATCATTGAACAAAGGCCTTAGGTTCATTGGACGCCGGATCAGGTTGATGTTGGGTTTCAAGTCGTTCGATTCAGCGGCGTCCGCTCTCGCTGGCATCGAATTGGTCAAAAATGATCCGCAAAGATCATTTCACGCTTGGACTCTCGCTCTTTCAGCAGTTCGCGCAATTGGCAGGATAATCGACTCGCGCGCTCTATCTACGCAGGCTTCAAAGAAATTTGCGACAGAACCGCCAAAAAACATTCCGCGCAGTGTCCAGTTCGACTCAATCCTTTAAAATTTTTTATTCTATAAGAAACTGCTACGCGGTTTCAGATTTTTTCAACACCAAAAAGGTCATCATACCGAGCGGTGGAAGGTGTCTTTGCTCTTCGACAGCAAGCGTTTTTTCTTGCAGCACTGTGCCGATTTCGAAATCTGAATGCCAGCCGATTGTATCTGCAAGTGGGGCAAAAACCCGTTCCAGAGAGGCAAGCAGCCCCCGCGTTCGTTGGAAATGGTTGGTAATCACCACTCTGCCGCCGGGTTTGCAGACCCTCGCTATTTCCGCCATCACCTTTTTCGGCTCCGGAACGACGGACAACACGTGCATCGCTGCAACTGTATCGAAATGGTTGTCCGGAAAATCAAGCGTACGGGCATCCATTTGTCTCAGTTCCACAACGTGGCTCAGCGATAGGTCCCTTACTTTGTCGCGCGCTTTTTTCAGCATGTCCTCGCTGAAATCGATTCCGGTCACCTGCGTCTCGGGCTTATAGTGTTCCAGTGACAGCCCGGTGCCCACACCAACTTCCAGAACATTTCCAGGACGTCCATTGATATATTCAACCGCGTGCTGCCTCGGGACATTGGTGATGGCCCCGAAGGTTTTGTCATAGACGGGCGCCCAACGAGCGTAGGAGGTTTGAACGGCTTTGATGTCCATATCGAGTCCTTACCGGTTAGAAGGTATTTCCCTGTCGAGCCATGCCCAGGCGACCATTCCCACATACCCGACACAAAGCGCGATCAGTGTGGCCCAGGCAAATGTCAGCAGTGCGGCTCCCACAACAGCAACACCGATGAGAAAATACTTCGCGTTCTCGCGGGAGATACGCGTGGTCTTGAATGACCAGGTCGGTAATCGGCTGATGAGCAAAAGACCGATGAACACCATGTATAGGCAAATCAATATACTAGGCAGCAATGGGGCATCCGCGAAAGCGAAAGACAAATACATTGGCAACATGACCAACAGCGCACCCGCAGGGGCCGGGACTCCCTCGAAATAGGAACTGTCCTGATCGCATGTCTCGGACTTGCTGCTTACATTGAACCGGGCCAGACGCATGACGCAGCACACCGTATAAAACAGGACAGCAAGCCACGCCGCACTGCGTATATCCTGCAAGGCCCAGAAATAGAGGACGAGCGGCGGGGCCACTCCGAAGTTCAGGAAATCTGCAAGTGAATCAAGCTCGGCCCCCAGTTTGCTGTCACTGCTGAGCAGGCGCGCGATGCGCCCATCCAAACCATCGAGCACACAGGCGGCAATTATCAGTTGCACCGCGAGCACGTAGTTGCCCTGAACGCCAAATCTGATTGCTGACAGGCCCGCGCAAATGGCCGTTATGGTCAGCGCATTGGGCAGCAAATGGATCAGCGCAAACCCGGTATCTTCCTGTTCGGATGGTTCTGTCACTGATCCAGATACCTACTTTTCTTCGGGTCTGTGCAAACTTGCAAGGACGGTTTCTCCGGCAATCATCGTCTGTCCGACACGCACCTGCGGCTCCACGCCATCTGGAAGATAGACATCCAACCGAGATCCGAACCGGATCAATCCAAACCGCTCTCCGGTTTGCAGCGCGTCGCCCGGTTTTACAAAGCAGACGATCCGCCTGGCGACCAGACCGGCAATTTGGACGACGGCCAGGTCTCGACCATCCCCCATTCGAATACGCAGGCTGTTGCGCTCGTTATCGGCGCTGGCCTTATCCAGGGATGCGTTGAAAAACTTGCCGGGGCGGTAAGCAACAGCGGTTATCTCACCTTCAATGGGCGTCCGGTTTACATGGCAATTGAAGACACTCATGAACACGCTGACACGGGTGAGAGGCGTGTCAGGCATCCCAAGCTCATTTGGGGGTACCGCCGCTTCGATGAGTGAAACCACTCCGTCCGCAGGGCTGACAATCAGCCCTTTTCCTGTCGGAGGCACGCGTTCCGGGTCGCGAAAGAAATAGTAACACCAGATCGTGAGCCCGACGCCAATCCAGCCCAGCACATCAGACAGAAGAAACAGACCGACCGTTACGGCAGCAAAAATTGCGACAAACCGAATACCTTCAGGGTGCATCGGTTTGATGAACGTATCGCGCATGCGCATTGCAAACTTTTCCTCAGGTCAATTGACAGCACTTTCATAAGTGGATTGGTTTAGAACGCAAGCGTGACCAGTACGGCCAGCGTCAATCAATGGCCGAGTGTTACAAGCTGGTTTTTGCGGATCTGTTGCAAACTTTAGCCCATCGACGCTAAGTCCGCATGCGGGCAAATAACTTTCGTCATCACTAATCGAAAGTGTGTTCCTTATTTCTTTCAAAGGCGCGTAATATCCCAAGGATGTGATCCTCATTTTTTGCTGTGTTCTTCTATGTCCGATACGGCGTGTCATATCGTGACTTGGAGGAGATCATGGCCGAGCGCGGCGTATCGGTAGATCACACCACGCTGAACCGCTGGGTGACACGATACTCAGACGCCATACACCGCCCCGTCAGTAACCCCGGCAAAGGTGGCTGACAGGGGTTAAGTTAGCAAACTCGAGATACAGAAGGGTCAGGATTAACAACCAGTAGATGACGGTTGCCGCGAGCGCGATGGCTGATAGAAATACCGTCGGGGATTTGTCGTAGCGGGTGGCGACACGCCGCCAGTCCTTCAGGCGTCCAAACAAGATCTAAATCCTGGTGCATCATTTGTAGTGGCGCTTGCCGTACCTGCTCAGTTTGTCGCGTAACTTCCGTCGGATGCCCGCCTTCAATTCCTTTGCATCTGCATCAACAACTCTGGATGGCATCGAAGTTGTTCAAATGATCCGAAAGGGCAATTTCAGGCTCGGATTATGCCCATTCAAACAGTTCGCGATACTAGCTGTCTAAACACAGCAATTTACAACCCTCTTCATAAACCTGAAAAGCTTGCGACAAAGCCTACGAAAGCCCTTGAGACGGGAGAGCTCAGATAGATTAAGATTGATGCTTCGCTACACCGGCGATGTACAGTCAACAACCTGACATAGCCATAGCCCGAGTTGTTGAAAAACTTCCGACGCGTTATGATCTGTTTCCTTATTCCGCATCACTTCGTTTATCCCGCAACGCACGCAACATTTGTCACGCAGCTGCCTGAGACTGGCCCAAGTTGCCATACAGAGCGCGCAACAGAAAGCCGCGCGCGCCGTTCACATCCCGGTCGACGCGGATTTTCCCATCCGTGATGGTCTTTGCGGCGCCGAGATCGTCGATCATCCCCC
>WQBJ01000029.1 GCA_013032095.1 Ruegeria atlantica
GCAAGACGTAAAGTCGTGCCTTCGATCACGAACAACGCACCAAGGGCACTGTTCAGCCCCACCCGCAACGTAAAACTGTCGTCAAGCTCAGGATCCGAGACAGAGATCACTCCAATAACGGTCCCGCTAGCGGCGTTCTCGTCAATCGTGTCTTCCGAAAGTGTAATGATTGTAGGCGAGTTTGAATGTGACATGTGGCTCTTCTCTTTAATCTAAAATACCCTGCTCTGACTGCTCACAAGCACACCCTTGTTGATCCGGCCGACCGGCAACAGGCTCCATTCCGGACAAAATTTGGACAAAAGGTGGCTTAGCAACGCAACCTTTTGCCCATCCATCATTTATTATGAGGAATTTCCGGCGAGCGTGCTTCTGGATAAATAAAACAAACATTTAGCAGGCTCCTCCAGTGACTTGGCGGAGCCCTGCGTTTCAGTTTTGAACCAAATATGTTCAACCCTTGCGAACTTGCACAAGCAGATGCCCGGCCATTGCCACCCAAAAGACAGGCTATTCTTTTTCCTCACATTGCCTTTTTGTGCGGCTGCCCGCGTAAAGTGCGACATAGCGGCATGACCGACGCCCGCCTCTACCTCCGCCACCGTTTCCCGCCTGACGTAATCGCTTGTGCCGTTTGGCTGTATTTCCGGTTTCCCCTGAGCCTGTGAATGGTCGAGGATCTTCTGGCGGACCGCGGCATCATCGTATCGCACCAGACGGTGAGGGCCTGGCCGAAAAATTCGGACAGAAATTCGCGAAAACGATCCGCCGCCGGTCGGCTGGTAAGCTCGGTGACAAGTGGCATCTGGATGAAGTTGTCGTCTCGATCAGTGGACGCAATCATTGGTTTTGGCGGGCTGTCGATCAGGAGGAGTTCGTGCTGGATGTACTGGTTCAAGCCCGACGCGACCGGAAGGCCGCCCTGCGCCTGATGCGCAAACTGTTGAAACGACAGGGCCACCGGCCGAGGGTTCTGATCACTGACAAACTTCGCTCATACCCTGCGGCGAAGTGCGAGATCATGCCAGAGGTCGAGCATCGCTCGCACAAGGGATTAAACAACCGGGCCGAAAACTCTCACCAATCGACCCGATTGCAAACCTGTTTCACCTGCCTCCCTGTTTCACCTGCCTCGCCACGAGATGACTTCCGCAGATTTTTGCGAGCTCCGCACCGCCGATGGATGCGTGGCGTGATATCGCTCAACTCCGAGCAGCGTGAAGAGCGCAATCAAACCAACCGGTTAATTTTACAGTGCCCCTGATCGCCCTGCCCGGCTATCTCGATTGCGAGCGCGAGATCACGGTCCTGATGCGTGCCGAAGCCGCGCATTATCCGCCCCTGGTGTAGAGAAACACCGGAAAGCGCTATGCCTTAGGCTGAACGTGTTCCCAGTTGCGCTTCAGCAGAAACTGGTTCTTGAAGTTCCGCAGGCCCAGCATCACTTCGGAATCCACAATGTCTTCGACACCGTGGATATGTTCCTCAAGAAAGGTTGCCAGATCGTCAGGTTCGTCACAGACCAACTCAACCATCAGATCAAAGCGCCCCGTCACCCAAAGGATGTAGACCACACTCGACACTGCACCCAGCCGCTCGGCCACCGCATGGGGGGTAATGCCGGGCGCGACTTTCAGGCAGACCATTGCATCGGCCTTGTACTCCGAAGCGGAAGGATCAGCGATTGCAACGATCCGCAGCAGACCCGCATCCTTCATTGCATTGACGCGGTTCCGGACTGTACCTTCTGATACGCTCAGTTTCTGAGCAATCTCCGAAAACGGCATCCGTCCATCAACCTCGAGCATCTGGATGATTTCACTGTTTAAACGCTCTTCAACCGAATGAGTACCCCGAGCCCGGGTATGTTTATCCAGTTCTGGTTTCCGAAGTTTATTCACAACACATCCTCATTTCGTATGCCGGTCGGAGTTATCCGAAACGGTATTGAGCATTGATCATAGGGACGGTCTGAACGCAATTTCAAACTAATTCTAAGCCTATACCGCCCCAACCCTTGCCACCTACAGCTTGTCCAGCGCTTCCAGCAGCCGCTCGTTTTCTTCTTTGGGCATGTGAACGGTCTCTTTCGGACCGGGGAACGTCCCCTCATTGACAGCTTCGCGGTACTTGACCATCGCCTCGGCCCGCTCGGTGTAGATTTGCTGGTGCAGACGCCCGACATTGCCAAACGCACGGGCGTGCTTAGGGTCGTTTGGTGCTTCTCCGCAGATGTCATGAAGAAAAAGAAAAATAATGTCGCCAGCATAGCCCGAGCCCAAAGAGCACATAACAATGGACGTTTTGTCGTTCAGCGACAACAGAGCCCCTTCTGCAACGCACTCGATCTCAACGACAAAACACCCAGCATCTTCCAGGCGTTTGAAGGTCCGATAAAGCTCCATGGCTTCATCGGCTGTCTTGCTAATGGCGCGCAATCCACCGACCCAGGTCGAGAGCCGCGGGATCAGGCCCATATGGGCTTGCACAGGAATGCCGTTCTTGGAAAGCAACTCCACCGCATCCTAACTGCGGTTGGTGTAGAAGAAGTCAGCGCCGTTTTCCATCGAGTTGGTCGCGGCGCGCAGGATGTCGTCATCGGTGACATGTGCTTCCCATGCCATACCCGATCCGGCAAATGTCGTCAGAGCAACTTCGCGCACCATCGCTACCTGCTCATCTCACAGAGTGAACATATCGATCCCGGCTTCGACGGCCGCTTTGGCTTCCTCAAGGCTGGATGGGCTGACCATTGTCAGCTTATCTTTGGCACTCTTGCGGGCTTACAGGTCCGCAAGAGTGAAATTCCGTTGCGCCGGGGTACCGTTGAATGTGTAGATGTTTCTCATGGAGGAAGTCCTTCCTTAACTACTTTTGTAACAACTCACGAATTCCCGCATCCAGAGCTTCCTCAAACCCGGGATCATTTCCCGGATTTGCGGCACAATGGCCCCAAGGTGAGTCATAAGGGCGGAAATCAGCGTTCGGTATGTGCTGCGCTTCGATCGCGTTGTCTTCTGGTGGAAAATACAGGTCCTGTGTGCAAGGCATCAGTATCGCATGGGCTTTGATTGCACCAAGCGCAGCTTTGAAGTCGCCGTTATATAGCGGCCCGGCCGAGATATCGCCTGCCTGCCAGGTTGCTAATTTTGCCAACAAGTTGTTGGCATCCCAGCCTTCAACGTGATCGACCTCCCAATCAAGTAACAGATCTTCAATAGTTTCGAATCCAAGCCGCCTATACAGCCCCTCGCGATAGAATGTCTGCGAGAACGCCCAACCTGCATAGGCGCGCCCAAACGCTTTCAGACCGGCCACAGGCGGGCTGTCGTAGTCCCCGTCATTCCAGTTTTGATCTGCGCAGAGCGCGGACTTTACGCCTTCGAGGAAGACGAAGTTGTGGGGTGACGTTTTGGCCGAGGCGCAGAAGGGCAGGATCGCCTGCACCATATCGGGATACTGAGCCGCCCACTGATAAGACTGGCACCCGGCCATTGACCATCCCGCCACTAACTCGATTTGATCGACACCAAGGTGATCATGGATCAAACGATGCTGCGCCGCGATGTTGTCCCACATCTGAACCTTGGGAAACCGCGGCCCGTCCTGCGGTGCAGGAGTATTTGAAGGCGAAGATGACCGACCATTGCCAAAAAGGTTCGGACTGACAATAAAATGTTGCGCCGGGTCAATTGCACGGCCCGAGCCAAAGAACCCTTCATTGCGAGAATTGGTGCCGGTGTAGAAGGTGGGCAGGACAATCACATTATCCCGTGCGGGCGACAACGTACCGTAGGTCTGATAGGCAAGCTTGGCATCTTTCAGAACCTCGCCTGACAACAACTGAAAATCGCCGAGTTCGAATATCTGATAGTCCCGCATCATCGTTCACCCCGATTTTGATGTAAGTACAGCCCCAGCAAACGCGGGGACCGTTTGGATTTGGGTTAGTAGAGCCGCAGGTATTCCTGCATCTCCCAATCCGTGACCGACTGATGATACCGCTCCCACTCGTCGTTTTTGTATTCCAGATAGGATTTCCGCATAACCGGTCCCATTACATGTTCGGCCATGTCGTCTTGGCGCAGCGCCTCGATGGCGTTGAACAAGGTGCGCGGCAGGCGGCGGATACCCAACTCGGCCAGTTCGGCCTCGGTTTTTGCGTACAGATCGAAATCCGTCGGCTTGCCCGGGTCAATCTTGTTCTTGATTCCCTTCACCGCGCAGGACAGATGCATTGCCATGGCCAGATAGACATTCATCGTCATGTCACAGGCACGGTTTTCGATGCAGTGGCGGCTTTGCGGCAGGCGGAACTGGGCCGAGCGGTTGTTGAACCCATAGGTGATATTCGTGGGTGCCCATGTAACGGTGCCCCCTTCGAACCCGCCCACACGCGGGACCAGACCGTTATACGAATTCACGATCGGACAGGTGATCGCAGTGATCGCCTCGGCATGCTCCATCAGGCCGCCGACGGCCCAGCGGGATGCATCGCTCCAGTCACCCTCGGGCGTCTTAAAGATGTTCTCGCCGGGGCGGCTTTCATGCTGCATCGACATGTTAATGTGCGCGCCCGAGCGCCAGTCGCCCACCGTGGGTTTTGGCATGAAGGTCACGAACATGCCGTGTTTCTTGGCAACCTCTTTCAGCACGATGCGCAGAAACGCCAGACGGTCGGACATTTCCAGCATGTTGGTGTAGTGAAAATCCAGTTCGAACTGGGAATAGGCGCCTTCGGCCACCACGTCATGCAGGTTCCAGCCTAGGCCTTCGATGATATCGATCATGTCCTTCAGGAAGGGCATCGAGTCGACCGAGTATTCCACGTCATAGCCAAAGGCCTGACGGCGCGGGCGCAGACCATCTGCGGGATCGTCGTCAAAGGCTTTCACGGGCTGGCCGGCCTCGTCATATTTCATGACGATGAATTCAGGCTCGACGCCTGCGTAGCCGGTATAGCCCTCTTGTGCCGCCTCGTGCATGGCGCGCTTCAACGCCTGACGGGGGCAGACATTATAAGGTGCATCTTCCCAATAGAGATCCGAGAAGATGATCGCCATCGACGTATCCCACGGGCAGATATAGACCGCGTCCAGATCCGGAACCACGACCTGATCGCTGTCGGCCGGGCTGAGTTCCGGCACAAATGAGATCGAATGCACCGCGAATTGCGGACCCTTGCCCAGGCAAAGCTCTTCAAAATCGCTCATGGGTACGGGTTTGGTCTTGGGGATACCATGCAGGTCGATCCAGGCGCCCATGACATATTTCACGCCTGCCTCTTCCAGACGTTTCTTAACTTCGGGGATCTTCGGGCGGTTACGCTCGACCGCGTCGTGAAAGCTCTCGTAATAGATCTTCGAATTTGCGTTGTCTTTAGGCACGTCGCGGTCTCCTGTCAGGGTGCCGACCGCCTTTGGCTTTGTTGCTCGACGGTCTGGAATTTAGGCCGTTCATTTCGCCGTTTGGGGGAAGGCAGACACCCTGATGCTGGGAATGCACAATGGGCGCCTGCCTTCAGGTCGTAGCGTTGCGTCAGCCCGCTACAAAATCGTTCGGATCAATCCCGGGAACCCTGGTAATCCCGGCCAGCTGTTTCCAGTTATGGGGGTAAGCGGCGTAGAAGATCACACATTTTTCGTCCGCTTCGTATGAGATGTGGTTGTCCTTGGGCACGAACAGCACGTCGCCGCGATTGCAGACATATTCCTCGCCATCGCAGACCAGTCGAAAGGTCCCTTCCAGACAGTAAATGATCTCATCGCAGGTCAGGTCCCACGGCACCTTGATATTGTTGAGAACATTGATGCCGCCGCACATGGTCTTGCTGAATTCGCTGGTCACCATCGGCTTGATATAAGTGTCGCTGTCGCCCATCGAGTTGTAACGCTCTTCGACCAGATCGAACTTGAACAGCTTTGGTTTCTCGCCCATGGATCAGGACCCTTCCTTGGCCAGATGTTTCAGAATGGATTCGTTTAGTTCGATCTTGTAGCCATCTGGATCTTCGCAAAACGCAATGACGCGGGTGCCGTTCTTCATTGGTCCGGGCGGGCGCGTGATGTTCACGCCAGCTGCCGCCAGATCTTCGCAGGCTTTGTAGACATCGGGGGTTTCGATGCAGATATGACCCCAGCCATTGCCCTTTTCATAATGCTCTTCCTGATCCCAGTTGGCCGTAAGTTCCAATGTCGGAGATTCCGCCTCGGGGCCGTAGCCGATGAAGGTGTTGGTGAACTTGCCTTCGTGGTAATCGGTGCGACGCAAAACCTGCATGCCCAGAATTCCACAATAGAATTCCAGCGATTTTTCCATGTCCAGTACCCGCATCATCGTGTGGGCAAGGCGGAAGCCGCTGCTTTTGTTATCGGTCACGGTTTTCTCCTCAATTCAGTGTTTTTCCGCGGCGGTCACATCCCTCGCCACCATTTCCTGAAACGCGCGCACGCTGTCCTCCCACGCAGGAGACAACACACCGCCCTCGTCCGAGATCGGCGACGCCCGCCCCAGCTGCAGCCGTTCGGTCATTTCGTGATCTTCCTTATGCACGTCCCACCACAGCTTCTTCAGGCCTTCGACCTCATCCTGCGTCAGCGACTGGCCTTCGGTGGTGTAAATCGCCCGTTTCTGCATCATGGTGCCGGGGCCAATGGGAATGTTGAGATAGACCCCCATCTGATCTGGGAAGTACCGACCCAGAATGAAATTCGGATACAGCGTCAGATAACGCGAGCTGACCCCCAAACTGCCGGATGTTCCGATTTCTTCCTCCAGGTCGACGGCACTTCCCATGCAGTTGCCGTCAATGATCGTGTAGTGATCCTCCAGCGGCTGATCCGTGGTTGAGGAATGCACGAACTGCACATGATACGGCTCGATGAAGTTCTCCATGATGAACTTCCAGTTGCAGGCGATTTCTCCGAAATCGAGCGTTCCGATACAGTTTACTTTGTCCCAGTCCATGCCGTCGAGACGGCCTTGGATCGTGGCCGCGTATTCGTCGAACTGTTCCGCTTGCCCGTCTAGATTGACGAAAATCCAATCGTTCCAGACATGGCTGCGCACCGGAACGAGACCGTTTTGCGATTTATCGAAGCCCTCGGCCCTATGGTCGTTCGGACCGCCAAAATGAGGCGCGGCGCGCAGCTGACCATCCAGATCATAGGCCCAGGCGTGGTACGGGCAGCGGATTAGTTTGCCCACGTTTTTTGGCGCATCCACCAGCGTCAGACAGCGGTGACGGCAGATATTATGAAACACCTTGATCTCGCCAGCCGTGTTACGAACCATCAGTAGCGGATGCTCGGCGACCGTCACCGGTACGGCATCCCCGGCTGCCCGCAATTCGTGCACAAAACCAACGCAAACCCAGTTGTGCGCAAAGACCGACGCACACTCGGCCCGCCAGAATTCCTTATCTCTATAGGCTGCGGCCGGTAGCCCACGTTTCGGCGTGGTTTCTTCGTAGAATGACTCAAGCAACGAATGGATTGGCTTCATCGTTCAAGCTCCTGGCATTGGATTTCGAATTTGGTGCCGCAACACTGCTTGCGACAAGGTTTCTCTGGCCTAAGCCGCAGTGAACTGCGAAAACCATATCCTGTCCACTAGTTTTTTGCGACATATCCGCAAACTACTTGATCATTTCGTAGATTTTCGAGAAAATTTGCCTAAATGAATGATCTATTCGCAATTTCATGCGCAGATGATGACGACTTGTGCTGACTATTCATCAAGCCAATTCGAATCATGGGGTACGTACCTTTGTAAGGCCCAATGCATTGAATTACGCAGATTCAGAGAGACAGGCTCACAGGTTCGTCACGGAATGACTTTTCGCTGTGCATGCACCATAAGACGACTTGCCTTTTGGGTCAGGGAGGTCAGCACATCATTCATCGGTGACATATCATCAAGCAGACCGATCTCTTCGCCCGCTGGGATTGCGTGACACCCATCGCGCAAGGCCCGCTTGGCAACGGGGTGCGGCCAGCCTGGCTCTGATGCCAAAGTATGTGTCGTATCATCTCCTCTGGCCTCCAGTGCAGGTCGAACCTGGGATTTCAGCACCTGTCCTTCCTGGCTGGCCCATAGCCGTGTGCCAAGAACAACACCGTCGGCCCCCGTAAAAATACACGCGGCCAATCCGCGGGAATCGGCAATTCCTCCTGCCGCCAACAGCAGGGTATCATGCGCCTCGTGATGCAGAAAATCGGCAACCTCGGGCAACACGGCCAGCGTGGTGCGCGCGCCTGATCGTCCGGAAGCCGCGCAACCCTGAGCCACGACGATATCGGCCTCCGCCTCGACGGCCAAGGCGGCACCCTACAGATCCTGCACCTGACAGATCAACGGGATCTTCGCCTGCTTTATCCGAGGCGCCATCGGAGGCGGATCACCGTGCGACAGCAGGAACGCACGCGGACGCCGTGACAGAACCTGATCCAGTCGCCCGGGAAATTTGTTCAAATGCCAAGTTGTGAATCCACAGCCGACGGCTTCCCTGCCAGTCGCACGGAATTGCGCGGCAATCCAGTCCGCGTCGTACTCTCCGCCACCGATCAATCCCAGTCCTCCTGCCTGCGCCACCGCCGCAGCCAATTGGCCATGGGCCAGTCCCGGCATTGGGGCTAGAACAATCGGACATGTCAATCCACCATACGGGTCAGACGAGTATCGATCACGTACCACCTTTTGATTTCTTGCATCACTGAAACATCATCGCCTGAGCGTAACGAACACTCCGGCGACATGCATAATTGGGTTGCCATAATTGGGTTGCGCCGCAAAATCGCGTTAGATACCCAGCGTGTGTTCTTTTTCCAAACGCGCGAAATGACTGACGAATGAATTCCATTCCTGGTGCTTCATCTTCAGATAATCGGCCGAGAATTCTTTGCCCATTGCGACTTTCAACTCATCATCCTTGTCGTAGTCGCGCAAGGCATCCAGCATGTTTAGCGGCAATTTCGGTGCATCGGTCACCGCCTGCCCTTCGGCGTACATATCGACGTCATGGCGACGACCCGGGTCAGCTTTCGATCGAAAACCCGACAGACCTGCCGCGATGGTCACCGCCTGCAGCAGGTATGGGTTGGTTGCTCCATCGGCCAGTCTCAACTCGAACTGGCCTGGCCCTGTCACGTGGACCATGTGAGTTCGGTTGTTTCTGGTCCAGGTCACGGTATTGGGGCTCCAGGTCGCCCCGAACATCGTGCGCGGAGCGTTGATACGCTTGTAACTGTTCACCGTCTGATTGGTGACCGTAGCCAGCGCGCTGGCATGTTTCATGATCCCGCCAAGGAAGTGTTTACCCTGTTCAGACAGTCCCAGCTCACCCGTTTGTCATCAACCGGGGCTTGCGGTGCGACTTCGGAAAGAAAGGGGCGAGCTTGGCCATCTGCTCATCTGTAAGCCAATAAAGGTCGCTCATTTCATCGCTCCGTTTTCGGAGCTGTGAATCACGCAGCGCAGCGCAGCGAAAATCAATGCATCCTGACCCTAGCTCACTTGCAGCGCCTGTATCATCAGGTGCAGTCCGATCTGGCCGAAAGCGCGCCAGACAGTCCGGCGCGGCGCAATGCGCTCGCCAGTCTGGAAAATATCAACCGTGCGATTGCTGCCGTGCGCCGAACGCCGCAGTGCCGCTTCTGAGAACACCGCAGAGCTCGGCTCGAAGGCGAGCCGAGCTTCTTGCTGCGCTTCGGCTACTGCGCGGGAATAGCGGCTTCGGCTTTGCCTGCCATGGTGCTCTCGACGAGATCGCCAAGGAAGACCGCGAAAGGAACAATATTCTGGCTGACACTGGCTTGCTCCAGGGCGGCCATGTACTCAGCGCGCTTTTGCACCGGCACAACCGTCCACGGATAGCCGCCAGCAGCGAGCATTGTGTTCATCAGGAAGCGACCCATGCGGCCATTCCCATCCATGTAGGGATGGATATAGACGAACACGAAATGCCCAAGCACAACGCGCACTGCAGGGTGCTCTTCCCCTTCCAGTAACTCGAAGAGAGCTGGCATCAGATCACGAACGGCTTCTGCCTGCGGCGGCACATGCATCGAGCGCCGGATAAATACTTGTCCGTTCCGATATCCCGCCAGATCAGCAGGTTTGACGAGCCCGGCAGTGACGCTCGGTGCGAACAATTCGCGGTACCAATTGCCATGATCTTCATCGGTGACCGTGCCGGGATTCTCATTGCCAAGCACACGCTCGACGCTCCCGCGCACCGCTTGATAGGCCTGCCAGTAACCGCGGGCGGCAAGGGCATCGCGATGCTCACGGTCCTTCTCATCAAGCTCGGGATTCCAGTCACCGCTGCGTACCCGCTCGATAAGATCGGGACTGACCCGATAGCCTTCAATCGAGAGCGAGTGATAGGCATCGGTGACGTAGTTCTCTTCGATCGCTTCCAGATAGGCCTTCACATCATTGGGCTTGCCCGGCGCTTTCGGGAAAGCATCGATGATGGGACCGCGCATGTCTTCCCACATGATGCGCGCGCGGTTGACGTATGGAGATACAGCGCGCGCTGGCAGCGCGAAGCCCGGCCCCTCAAACGGATCGGCTTCCCTTACATTATAGTCTGCCGCCTTCATCGTCTTGATAATTTCATCGGCAATTCGCTCGCGCCCGATATTGCGGAATGCTCCGGCAAGGCGTCCGGCAACGGTGCTATGACCGCCTTCGAGCAAGACGCGCAGCACGTCCGAAGCATCGCGGATTGATGAGAGCGCCGCCCGGGCGTCAGTGGCATTTGCGGCAAAGAAGCCGGGCGAGCACGCGACCAAAGCCGCCGGAAGGGTATAGACACGCAGCCTCTCAACGACAGTGCGGTCGGCATCCTCCGGCAGCGCGGTGCGGATATCGATGATCGATGTGTCATGGAGAAGCTCTGTCGGCTTGTTGCCACCCTTGGGTGTGCGTACCGCGAGTTGCCGCGGTACTGTCCGGCTTCCGGAGTGGATGGCAACCGATTGTTCGGGTGACAGGCACCACTCATCGCTAAACCGCTCTTCGAGATAGGAGGCACAAAAGTCCCAGAAGGAGGCATACCAGGCTGTGCTCTCACCCTCGGTCCCATCGGGACGCGAGGGGATGTACCAGCCCTTCATAACTTCGCGCAGGAAGCCATGCTTGGTAAGCCGCTCGCGATGAACCCGGCTCAGGTCTGATGAGCGGATCGCAACGATGCCCTTCTCCTGCAACCCGTGCAGGACCTCCAGAGATTGAGCCAGTTTTTCAGACGGCGTTGCCATGCTTACTCACGATCGTTAGGGTTTTGCGCTGCACCATATCTAGGTTATCTTGCCGTGCGCTTAATAGGTTATTTTGTTGTATCATGTTTAGGTTATTGTGTATAGTTAAATCTAGGGAATTATGACAACATATTTATAATACTAAGTAATCATCCAGAAGAATCGGGAGACTCAATACCGCATCTATGTAGGATTCATGGCCCAAAAAACACGAACAGTGCTCGACATACTGAAGCCCTCCCGCCTGCGCACGGGAACGCCTGACAAGGTCCAAGCGGCAAAGATGACGCGGAAATTTCGCAAAACCCTCAAAAGAATGCTAAGTTTTCGGGTTTTGTTACAGTGAACGGGAAGTAATTATTGATGAGCTCGCCCCCAGCAAAAAAAGTCCAAAGAAGTCGGCTGAGTGGTGCGATCTTGCGCTTGCTCGGCAAGAGCTATTGGGGCGTCGAGCAAACAGCCTCCGGCGTCACGGTCTATGGAAGGCCACAAAAGCACATCGCCTTTGGCGACATGGCAGCACCGGCCAAGGTCACAAAGTCCCTAGGCTTTTCCGGAGTTTCCTTGCCGCTCAAGGACAACTCCGAGATTACGGTTTTCGGAATCAAGCCCGAGGACGCGGCGGGCTTCACCACAGATGCCAAAGCCGCACTCAGCCATCACATAAAAGTGCAGTTCGATGTGGTGGAGGACGAACTGCAAGCTCTGTCGGAGGTCGTAGAGCGGCTAAGAAACCCACGCCGCTATCCCGCAGCCTGTTTGCTACAGCCCTTCCTTGATCGCGCGGCGAAGGTCGCTGGAATGCTGCCCGCGAGCATCCCAAATGGTCTGCTTCCGGCGGAGCGGCAAGAACTTCTCGCGACTGTGCTCAGCTTCCAAGCCGCACCCGCGCAGACGCGCGATGCAGCCATTCAGAGCTTCGTCAAAACCGAGCTAAACGACATGAAGGCGTTCTTCGATACAATCGAGTCCAACCCGCTGACGCCCGAGCAGCGGCTGGCGATTGTCTCGGATGAAGACGCGACCCTCGTCCTAGCGGGCGCAGGCTCCGGGAAGACAAGCGTGATCGTCGCGAAAGCTGCCTATCTGATTGATCGGGGTATCCGCAAACCCGGTGAAATTCTGCTGATGGCGTTTGGCAAGGATGCTGCGGCAGAGATGGCCGAACGCATCGAAGAACGATCAGGGGCTGCCGTTGATGCCCTGACCTTCCATGCGCTCGGATACGACATTATCAAGCAGGTCGAGGGTGGCGCGCCCGCGCTCGCGGCCCACGCCAGCGATGACAAGCAGTTCCGCGCCCTGCTGCGTGACATTCTGATCAATGATGTCGCCAAGCAGTCAGGGTTAGGCAAGCTGCTTTTGAGTTGGTTCTCAGAGTTCTACTGGCCGTACAAGAGCGAGTGGGATTTCAAAACCAAAGATGAATATTTCCAATACGTCGAAGAACACGAGCTTCGCACCTTGAAGGGTGATCTCGTCAGGAGCTTCGAAGAGTGGGAAATCGCAAACTGGCTCTACCTCAATGGCATCGACTACGAGTACGAGTACGAGCCGACCTACGAGCATGACCTGCCGAAGAACAATAGGCGAGTGTACACACCGGATTTCCGGCTAACCGAAAGCGGCATCTACATCGAGCATTTCGGCGTCCGCAAATCGCGTGGTCCGGACGGATCGACCCGCCTCACCACAGCGCCCTATGTGGATCGCGCGCGTTACCTCGAAGACATGACGTGGAAGCGCCAGGTCCACAGCGAACATGAGACAATCCTCATCGAGACCTTCAGCTACGAGCGTGTCGAAGGCAGACTGCTCGAAGGCCTAAGGGAAAAGCTCGCACCGCATGTCGGGCTCAAACCCATGCCGTCTGATCAGGTGTTCGACACCCTATCCGAGATGGGCCAGGTCGATGCGTTCACCCAAACGCTCGGCACCTTTCTGCGGCACTTCAAGAGCTCAGGCACCTCGATCAATCGGTGCCAAAACAAAAGCAATCAGTCTGAGGACAAGCCGCGTAGCCAAGCCTTCCTGAAAATCTTCGAGCCCGTGTTTGAGGCCTACCAGAAACGACTTGATGACCGGATCGACTTCGAGGACATGATCATCCGCGCGGCTGAACATGTCGAAGCCGGACGTTACGAAAGTCCGTATCGCCACCTCCTTGTTGATGAGTTCCAGGATATCTCGGAAGGCCGCGCGCGCCTTCTGCGCGCACTCAAGGCACAGCATGCAGACGCGCGTATCTTCGCCGTCGGGGATGACTGGCAATCGATCTTCCGTTTCACCGGATCAGACATTCATCTGATGCGGCACTTCGGCGAGGAATTCGGCGGCAACTATGCAAACGCAAACGATGTCCACCGCACGGTCGATCTCGGGCGGACGTTCCGGAGCGTGGACAAGATCGCACTACCGGCGCGCCGGTTTGTGTTGCAAAACCCCTCGCAGATCGAGAAGACAGTCATCACGACAGCCGCTGCCAATGTGCCTTCGATCAAGATTGCGTATTACGAGCGCGGTCATGATGAAGGCGCACTCCGCGAAGCTCTGACTCAAATCTCCAATACAAACATCGGCAAGGTGAGCGTGCTTCTGCTCGGGCGCTATCATCATTTGAAGCCGAAGACTCTGAACAAGATCGCGTCGGACTACGCCAATCTGTCTATGCGCTTCATGACCGTGCACGCCTCCAAAGGGTTGGAGGCAGACCATGTCGTGATCTTACGCGCCGCTGCCGACCGGATGGGTTTCCCGTCCGGCATCGTGGATGATCCGCTCCTCGATCTGGTCTTGCCGGAGCCCGAAAACTTCTCGCACGCGGAAGAACGCCGCCTGTTCTACGTTGCCCTTACGCGCGCAAGAAAATCCGTTACCGTTCTTGCGGATCGCCAGAAGCCGTCGAGTTTCGTGCGGGAACTGCTGAACGATGCGGAATACGAGAGCATCGAACTCGGCGAACCGGGCATCGCCGAACATCGCTGCAGTGGCTGTGGTGGACGGATGCTGGCACAGCGATCAAAGAAAGGACGGCAGTATTTTTCATGCGAACACAAATATCTCTGCGGTGAGATGCTCCGCCCCTGCAGCGCCTGCGGCAGAGACTTGCCGGTCAAGTACCTAAAAAACACTGGCGCAATGACTTGCAGCTGCGGCGCCAGCTTTCCGACCTGTCCTGACTGCTCAGACGGCTGGCTGGTAGAACGCCGTGGACGGCACGGGAAGTTCCTCGGCTGCGTGAAGTATCCCGAGCGCAAGGGTACGCAGCGGCTGCCCAAGTCAGACTCCGCTAGTTCCCGCTAGACCTCCCCCGATACGCCGAGGCCGGACCGAGGCAAACCGCATGCCGGGGCGGCTACCTTGAGAGCACGGAAACGCGCCGTTGAAGCCTTACCGGTTGAGGCAAAAGATTACTTTGTCTGGGACAGCCAGATTGCCGGGTTTGGTGTGCGCGTGATGCCCTCCGGGGCCAAGACCTATCAGGCGCAGTATCGCAAAGGTGGACGGACACGGCGCGTTGGCGCTTTGAGATGCGGCTCGGCTCCAAGCAACTGCGCAACCGGTTCGAGATGCGGAACTGGCAGGACGTTAGCAACATCATCGGAGACGCCTTCACAGACGCGTTGGGGCGCATTCGCTACTGTATAGCCCACCGCAGACGGAAACCGCGCCCGCTGGCCCAAGCACAAGCTGTGGCGGCAGTTTGAAGCCGTGGTTGGCAGTGACCTTCTTCAGAACTGCGCGGGTGTCCTGCCAAGCGACGTGATGGAAGCCAACCGCGCTGCTAAGATGCGGGAACTGGATGCGCAGCTAGCCGGGTTGTTTGTCACCAGAGCTGCAATATCGGATGTGTCGCCTAACGGCTTTAGTGAATTCTTGGAAAACCATGTTGAAACGTTAGGGCGGCTTGTCAGGGAGCATGAGGTATCGGTTGAAAAGCGGCTTGCCAAAGCAAGTAGACGATACCGATTTCTATAAGGACTGCACTTGTACAATTGTCCGTTCAACTTCAGCCGGTTTCTCCAACTTATGTCCAAAAAACTGCGTTAGTATTGTGTAATCGTGCGCATTATGTGGAAGACCGAAACTTAGGTATACGGAGAACCGGCGGCCTGTGACCTCGAACTTTTATGCGGTGATCGACAAGAATCCTCCTCGAACGACCCAGATAACCTTCTCCGAGCAACCGCAACTGACGAACCAGTGTAGCTGCTCGTTCTGATGTCGTCGCGTTAATTATTTCGTCGATCAAGAAACTAGCTTGGTCCCAATATGAATCTAACTCTGTTCGAAGTATCCCACATGGCATTTCATCGTGAGCATCAAAAACAGACATAACCCCAAAATACCAATCCGCATGTTCATATTTTTGGATTTGGCTTATCGCTACGCCAGTTGCCGTCGTTGACCTACCTTCTAGGACCGCACGCCCAAAGGCTGCCAGTATGTTTTCTAGAGGCTCCAAACGAGAAGTAAGCGGATTCCCTAGAACTATATCAAATTTAGCGCGTTCATCACTGTCCGCTCGGATTCTATCTTCGATGGCCCTAGAACGAAACCAAGTAAAAATGGAAACCACAACAGCAACAATCGCGATAATGTCTGTGGAAGATAATAGTCCTAGTCCTAATATACTGCTGTCACTGGCTGGATTAGATAAGTTTGTCTCGACTTGAGGACGCATTTCTAATCCCAATTTCAATCCAACGCCTTATACTCTCGTTAGCAACAAAATGGTACTTCTCCAAGAAGTGATCTTTTCCATTGAGCGCGCGAATACTTTGGGAGAAAAGCCCTTGAAAAAATGACGGCGAGATCGTGTCGACGTAGTCCGGTACTACAACCGAGATTTCGCCCGGGATTTCGTCGATATCATCTAGACCCAGTTTTTGACGAGCTGCGACGCCTCTCTCCTTACCAGAAAGGTTTCGCGTTCGACCACCACCAGCTATGTCATCTAGATTGATCTCAGTCATTGATCCAATCCTCATCACTCTGATCGATCACAAATCGAGTCGTAACCAGTGTACCGGGAAAGGCACACGGCAAGTTCTTCACATAATCACTACTCGGAGGCTTTTCTACACTATTTTCAGCATTGAACCACTGTAATCGACGTCCATTGCTCGCGGAATCGCCCTTCCTGAATGGGCCCGCAAATCTAACATAGGACTTCCCGGAAACAATTGCTACCCTAGTGTCTAAGCCTTCTCCGTGTGATACGCCTACTCCGTTCGCAAATTCCACAATGTCCATCATTCCAGTACCGCCGCTGGGGCTGTCCCCGCTTTGATCCACGCGAGATATACCGTCTTGAAGAGCAAACACGGTGGCAAGTGTCTCATCACTCAATCCTGAGTCAGCATGTAGTTTAATGTACCTCTTTAACTGGTCGAGGACGCCTTCCGGAGCTTCCAGAATAGTTTGTGATATGGGGCGCCCGAGATTCATAAGACCTATGTTACAGACGTGCACCGGAACAACTCTTCCATTTAGTCGAGCTGGTCGACGAGCCATAAAGCCTGCCGTCACCCATTCTCCATCTCCGCCTAACCGTCCATGACGCTCAGAATTATTTAGTGCTTCGGTCACGACGGTCTTAAGATTACTGGCACCATAGCGAGTGAGTTCTTCCGCAGGCTCCAAACTTTGAAGCCATTCGTTAACGCTACGAACGGTTTGATCTGCCACGCGTTCGACCCTTGAAGCCTGAACAGCTATATCGGCCGTAAGAGAACTTTGCCCCGCGCCTCGGCGGTCTCTCATTGGAAGGGGCCAAACGTCTGTAGACTTGACTCTTCCGAAGCTTCCCATTTGGAGAAACGACCGGAGCTGTACAGCCTCCAAGACCTTTTGGGTACTTGCGCTAATCTTTCCGCCCAGAACTACTGGCGTCATCTTTTGCCTTAAAGCTCCAAGAAAAAGGTATGGACCGATATCCTGAATATATTTGTCAGCGAAGTTTATTCTGAACCCTTTGGATTGGCATTCTGCACTCACAATTTTCTCGAACGTTCTCATCGTTTCGATAGGATCATCTATGAAAGAAAAGTTAATGCAGTCTACGTCAGATGTCTTACTTTTGCGTTTAACCAACGGTCGCCAGTCTTTGGCACGATTTGGTCTGATGGATGCTAAGTTGGGGCAATCCAGGTATCTGTAATTTAATGCTTTTTTCGAAAATGGTATTCGCTTTTCGCTACGCCTCCTTAACTGAAGCTTCCGTCGAACTTTGTTAGCGTGCTTTTGACTTCCTGTTGTCCTTTGCTCGCGCCGGTGAACCATCTTTGCCAACTTTTGAAACTCGGCTTCGTCCAACGATTGTAGGTCGCTCTTTTTTAAACCCGACACACCGTCGGGCCAAAAATCTGTCCATTTTCGATTTGCCAATTGCCTGCACCATCTGACTTTAATTGAAGTCACGGAGGGCAACTGTAAGATGTAGCGAGGCGGCTTACCAGAAGTTCTATTTGGCCGTCGTCTCATATTTGGCTAAAAAGGGCGCGTCAAATCACCACAAGGTTGTTTTATTTTTACACCTAGATTTGGGCGCTTATTTTTTATGCACAATAGTTGCCGGACTGCCACTACTCTTTTGTGTCTCCTTTTGCTTCCACAGTGCTTCCAGTTGTGTTAGTGGAATGCAAAAAGCCTCGCGGGTTGCGAGGTTAAGCGTTTGATATTTTTCTGTTATTTTTGGTTGCGGGAGCAGGATTTGAACCTGCGACCTTCAGGTTATGAGCCTGACAGCGTCGATCTTCGAGAAGCTGCTTCACGTCCTGCGACCTGACCATTCTGAGGCCAGCAATTGACGTGGCAGCAACTTGGTAGGTTCCAAATGCTTCCACTCAAGTTACGACCCCGACGAAAACCGACACAATGTCGCTTTTGGTTGGGAATTGGCCTTATCTGCTGGACCAATTTCAACGACTATTTCTGATCTTCCGCCTGCACAGAAGAGGAGAGCTTAAATGTCGGATGGCACCGAACCGATTCCCCCAGAAAGTACGGATACTGACTATGAGGTTGGACAGGATAACGTCCAGGTCATGGGGTTGGATATCCACAACCCGGTCTTTGCAGTCTCTGCTCTGACTATCGTCGCATTTGTCTTTTTCTCGCTGGTCTTCCGAGAAGAGGCAGGAGAGTTCTTTGGATGGCTCAGGCCCGCGTTGACCAGCAATTTCGACTGGGTGTTCATGATCGCGTGCAACATCTTTGTGCTCTTCTGCCTGTTCCTGATCGTCACCCCATTGGGCTCGATCCGTCTTGGCGGTGCCGAGGCAAAACCTGATTACAGCTACATGGGATGGTTCTCGATGCTGTTTGCCGCTGGCATGGGCATCGGGCTGGTATTCTGGGGTGTGGCCGAGCCGATTTCTCACTACGGTTCGTCCCTTGGCGGGATTGCTGCGCAAGACGGCCTTCGCACCGACTGGGCGCCTTTGGGCGCGGCTGAGGGAAACCCGGAACAGGCCCGTGATCTGGCAATGGCCGCGACCATCTTCCATTGGGGGCTTCATCCTTGGGCGATCTATGCAGTTGTCGCGTTGGCACTGGCATTCTTCAGCTTTAACCGTGGTCTGCCACTGACAATGCGGTCGGTGTTCTACCCGATTTTCGGCGAAGCCACTTGGGGTCCGTTAGGGCATATCATTGACGTTCTGGCCGTGTTTGCCACAATCTTCGGCCTTGCGACCTCGCTCGGTCTGGGCGCGACGCAAGCGCTGGCTGGTTTGAACTATTTGTTCGATGTACCTGTGACCGATGGAATGAAGGTGCTACTGATCATCCTGATCACAGTATTCGCACTGGTTTCAGTTGTAGCCGGGTTGGACAAAGGCGTTAAACGCCTGTCCGAGGCAAACATGATCCTGGCAGCTCTGCTTTTGCTGCTGGTTCTCATCGTTGGCCCGACAATGTTGATCCTCAGCGGTTTCTTCAACAGCCTGATCGACTATGTCGAACAACTGCCGTCCTTGTCGAACTGGATGGGCCGTGAAGACACAAACTTCATGCAAGGCTGGACGACTTTCTATTGGGCTTGGTGGATCTCTTGGTCGCCCTTCGTTGGCATGTTCATCGCGCGTATCTCGCGTGGTCGGACCGTGCGCGAGTTTGTGGTCTGCGTGTTGCTGATCCCAACCGTTGTCGGCACCCTGTGGATGAGCGTCTTTGGTGGCGCGGCCTTGGATCAGGTCATGAGCGGTACCGGTCAGGCGCTGTCTGACGCAGCGCTGGAACTAAAAATGTTCACCATGTTCGAGGCCTTCCCGATGACGGGTCTGTTGTCCTTCATCGGTATCGTCCTTGTGGTGGTCTTCTTCGTCACCTCGTCCGACTCGGGCTCTCTGGTGATCGACACCATCACCGCAGGTGGAAAGACAAACGCCCCGACCGCTCAACGCGTGTTTTGGTGTATCCTCGAAGGTGCAATCGCGATCGTATTGTTGCTGGGAGGAGGCCTTGGCGCCTTGCAGGCCGCCGCGGTTGCAACGGGCTTCCCGTTTGCCATTGTGCTGATGCTGATGTGTCTGTCGATTTTCATCGGCCTCACCCGCGAAAAACGCGGAAAATAAAAAAGTCCTAACGCTAAGCGGCCCCGAGAAACTCACGGGGCCGCTTTCTTTTTTGGATCCGAGATCGCCTTAAAGCCCGTTTATCGCTGGTATGCGCTAAGCGTTCAGAAGGGCCAGAAGTTGGGCATGTAATTCCGGAGTTGCCGCGGAAATGACGGCACCATCAGAAGCAAGCGACAGTGGTTGTCCCTGCCAGTCTGTCATCACCCCACCCGCAGCTTCAATAAGCGAGGAAAGTGCCAAAAAATCATAGGGCAGTAGGTCATAATCCACCACTGCGTCCACGTGCCCGGCCGCCAGCAACGCGTGCGGGTAGCAGTCATAGGCAAAGCGGCGGGTTTGTCCGGACTGCATCAAGCGACCGAAGAGTCCGGGGTGGTCGCGGTAGATCTTGTCGCCTTCGTTCACGTAAAGGATTGAATGATCAAGCGCGATCTGGCCTGAGACGTGGATCGGCTGTCCATTCAGCGTTGCACCCGTTTCAACCACGCCCACGAAAGTTTCGTTCAGTGCAGGCATACCCACGACACCCAACTTCGGCTCCCCATCGACGAGATACGCTAAAAGAAACCCGAACAAAGGGTGCCCCGACAGAAACGAGCGGGTGCCGTCGATGGGGTCAATGACCCACATGTGGCACCCGTCACCGTCCTGTTTACCCTCTTCTTCACCAAAAACACCGTGATCCGGAAAATGTTGGCTCAGATAGGCACGTACTTCGGCCTCGACGCCTTTGTCGGCTTGGGTAACTGGGCTTTCATCCTGTTTGAACTCGATTCCCAATCGCCCTCGGAAATAGCGCATGGTCTCATCCGAAGCGATGGCTGAGATTGCCTTGGCGTGATCCTCAATCGAGATCATTTCTTGCGCATTCGGCGTCACGTTTTGACGCGCTCCATCTTCGGATCAAAGAGAGGTTGCAGAGTGACCTGACAAGGCACTCGTTTGGTTGCAACCTCCAGCTCATATGTGCCCGAGGTGACAAAATCAGCGTCAACACCATCGGGGTTCCGAATATAGCCGTAACCGATAGATTTCCCGACCGTATAACCATAGCCGCCCGAGGTCAGCCAACCGACGCGCATGCCATCGCGATAGATGGTCTCGCGCCCCAGCAACACCACATCCGGATCCACAGTAAAGCAGGCCAGCATCTTTTTGACGCCTTCGCTCCTTTGTTTCTCGGAGGCCGCGCGGCCTTTGAAATCAATATCCTTGCGCAGCTTCACGGCCCAGCCCAGCCCGCTTTCGAACGGCGTGTGATCCGGCCCGATATCCGAGCCCCAGGCCCGATAACCCTTTTCAAGCCGCAGCGATTCAATGGCACGATACCCGGCGTTGATCAGACCATGCGGCTGTCCGGCCTCCATCAGCGCAGCATAGACGGTTTGAGCATACTCCACCGGAAGGTGCAGTTCCCAACCCAGTTCGCCTACATAGGTCACGCGCAGCGCTTTGACCGGGCAACCAGCAATGCCGATGGTGCGGATCGTACCGAATTTGAACCCGTCATTCGAGACATCATCGCGGGTCACTGCCGACAGAATATCCCGCGCTTTCGGTCCCATTAGCGACAGAACCGCGTTGGAGGAGGTGATGTCGAACAGCTGGCAGTTCATCCCGTCGGGAATGTTGCGGTTGATCCAACCGAAATCATGCGTGGCAAACCCGGTGCCGGTGACGATGTAGAACTCGTCATGCGCGACGCGGCCCACGGTCAAGTCGCACTCGATCCCGCCCTTGTCGTTAAGCATCTGTGTATAGACCAGCGAGCCCACCGGCTTGTCCACGTCATTGGCGCAGATCCAATTCATCGCGGCCAGTGCATCGGGGCCTTTCAGCGCGAATTTGGCAAAGGAAGTCTGGTCGAACAGCACTGCCGCTTCGCGCGCGGCCCTATGTTCGCGGCCTACCGCATCGAACCAGTTCTGGCGGCCAAAGCTGTATTCGTCCTTGGGCGTCTCACCCAGCGACGCATCCGCGTACCAGTTCGGGCGTTCCCAACCGAGTTTCTCCCCAAAACACGCGCCCTGGGATTTCAGCGTGTCATAGAGCGGCGACTTGCGGCAGGGGCGGCCTGAGTCATGTTCCTCATACGGCCAGCCCATCGTGTAATGTTTACCATAGGCCTCGACGGTCCGGGTGCGCACCCAGTCGGAGTCGAAATGCGGGCGGCCAAAGCGGCGGATATCAGCGGACCATAGGTCGAAGGGAGGTTCGCCCTTGTGCACCCATTCGGCCAGCGCCATGCCTGCGCCGCCGCCCGCCGCTATACCGAATGCATTGAAGCCTGCGCCGACGAAGAAATTACTCAGCTCAGGCGCCTCGCCGATGATGAAATTGCCGTCCGGCGTAAAGCTTTCCGGTCCATTGGTCAGCGTTTTCACGCCAGCGTTTTCCAACGCGGGCACGCGGCCCAAGGCCAGCTCCATCAACTGTTCGAAATGGTCGAAATTGCTATCGAGCAGCGTGTAATGAAACCCTTTTGGAATGCCTTTTGGTGCCCACGGGATCGGGTTCGGCTCATAGCCGCCCATGACCAGCCCGCCGACTTCCTCCTTGTAATAGGTCAGCCGGTCCGGGTCACGCAGGGTGGGTAGGTTGGTGGGCACATCAAACGGTTCGGTAACCATATACTGGTGCTCCATCGGTACCAGTGGCACGTTCACCCCAAAACGACCCGCAAATGTGCGAGTCCACTGACCGGCGCAGCAAATAACCTTCTCGCATTCGATCCGGCCATGTTCGGTGATCACCGCGCGGATCTTGCCATTTTCGATCTCGATATCAGTGACTTTCGTATCCTCTAAAATCTTCGCCCCGGCCATACGTGCGCCCTTGGCCAACGCCTGCGTGATATCCGAAGGATTGGCCTGACCATCGGTCGGCAGATAGGCCGCCCCAATCACGTCCGAGACATCCATCAGCGGCCACAATTCCTGCGCCTCGGACGGTGTCAGCAACTGCATGTCCAGACCAAAGGAATGCGCGGTGGTGGCCTGGCGTTTGACCTCGGTCCAGCGCTCCTCGTTACAGGCCAGACGCAGACCGCCGTTCATTTTCCAACCGGTGCCGAGGCCCGTTTCCTCTTCGATCTTGTTATAGAGATCAACGGAATAGCCCAGCAGCTGCGTGATATTTGCGTTCGAGCGCAACTGCCCGACCAAACCGGCGGCATGGAAGGTGGTGCCTGAGGTCAGTTTCTTGCGCTCCAGCAGAACCGTGTCAGTCCAGCCCAGCTTGGCCAGGTGATACGCGGTCGAGCAGCCGATGATTCCGCCGCCGATAATGACGGCTTTGGCTGTTTTCGGAAGGTCGGTCATGTCTGTCCTCAGGTGTTTTTGAAATCGGTCAGGGCCGCGCGGAACCGCGCGAGGTTTTCAGCTGTATAGGCTGCGTAGTCGAAATCGATATCCGAGGTGATCTCGGACACCATGCTCCACATGGTTTCGCGCAGCAGCGAAGCGCATTTCATCGCCGTATATCGATGGCGCAGGTCGTTGGTGATGGGGGTATCGAAGTAGGTTTCAAGCACCCAATCTTCCTGTTCGGAAGACAGACCATTGTTCGAGGCCAGCCCCCCCAAATCAAACAGAGGTGAATTGAACCCGGCGTAGTCGAAATCGATCAGCCAGAGGCGAAAGCCATCATCCAGAAAATTTCCGCAGAGCAGGTCGTTGTGGCCGAAGACCATGTCATATGGCCCCGCCTCGGCTTCGAGCCTGTCACCGGATTTCACCAGATCAGGGATCAAAGTCGAGTGGGTACTGCCACGTTCCGAGAGTGTAGCGGCATAGTCTCGAATAACATGGAACACCCAGAACACCAGCGATGGACCGCGCAGGTGTTTAGGAACCTCAACATGGCAAGCCTTCACCAGATCCAGCACGCGAGGCAGCATGTCGGGATGGCGCACATCCTCCTCCGTTAGGGTGCGGCTTTCGACGAACTCCAACACCGTCAGATCGCCAGACGCATGAACCACGGCGGGCGACAAACCGGCCGCATGGGCGGCTTTGCTGGCGGCCAATTCGTTGAACCGCATCACCTGATGCAGAGGGATATCATCCCCCACGCGCACCACATAGGACCCGCTACTGTCGGTGACCTTGTAGTTTACATTGGTGATACCCCCGGTCAGAGGCGTGGCCTCGATCTCGCCTTGCCAGATCGGCAGGGTGCGAATGCGGGTGATCAGGTCGGATTGGCTCATGTTAATTCTCCAGTCCAAAGCGAATTCGGGCCTGACGGGCACCGGCGTTGATCAGCTGGTCGGCAATGATGGCGATAAAGGCGATCGACAGGCCGGCCACCAAACCCCGGCCCGTGTCTGCCTTGGTCAGGGCAATATAGACCTCCTGCCCGAGGTCTCGGGTGCCGACGAGGGCGGTGATGACCAGCATAGACAGCGCCAGCATGATCGTCTGGTTTATGCCCAGCAGGATTTCCGGAAGGGCCATCGGCAGGCGGATATGGCGCAGCAATTGCGTGCGGGTACAGCCCGAGACCAGACCGGCCTCAATCAGTTCTCCGCTGACCGAGCGCACGCCATGGGCTGCGTAACGCACCGCCGGAGCCAGCGCATAGAGGACGATGGCAATGAGAGCGGTAAAATCGCCAACGCGGAACAGCATGACAACCGGGATCAGATAGACAAAGCTTGGCAAGGTTTGCAGTGTGTCGATCAGCAGGCTGATCACCGCTCCTGCTTTCTTGTTCAGCGCGGCCAGCACACCCAGAGGCACTCCGATCAGTGTTGCAAGGATCACCGATGCCCCGCACAGATAGACGGTCACCATCGCCTTGGACCACAGGCCCGAAACCAAGATCAGCGAGGCCATTCCGCCGCACAGCAGCGCCAGTCTCCAACCACCCGCATGCCAGCCCAGAAGGGTCAGCATCGCGATAGCCCAGGGCCAGGGTATACCCAGCAGAACCGTCTTGATCGGGATCATGAACCAGGTCAGGAAGAAGACCTTGATCGCCTCGAACACGTCGAAATAGTTGACGTTCAGATACTCTACCGTGTTGTCCCAGAACGCGCCCGTGGTGATGGTCTGGCTTTCGGGGTATTCCAGCAGCAGGGACGAGAACTGGCCCAATACCCAAGTGACGACCAACAGGATCAGCACCAGTACCGTGCGGCGATGGCGTGCCACCCACGAGCCCGGCTGTTCGTGATGCACCTGCCCCATCCGCTCGGCAAAGGCTTGGCTCAGCCGGTCGACAGCGATGGCCAGAACGACAATGGCGATCCCAGCTTCGAACCCTGCGCCAATATCCAGACGGCGTAGCGCGGCAAGGACGTCAAAGCCAAGCCCTCCGGCCCCGATCATCGAAGCGATGATGACCATGTTCAGCGTCAGCATGATCACCTGATTGACGCCCACCATCAAACTTTGACTGGCCGAAGGCACCAGAACCCGCCACATCAATTGCCGATGGGTCGTGCCCGCCATGCGACCAAAATCCAGAATCTCGGGGTCAACTGCCTTTAGCGCCAGCGTGGTGATCCGTACCATCGGCGGGGTAGCATAGATGATTGTGGCCACCAGTGCCGAAATAGGGCCAAAACCAAACATGAACAGGATCGGCACCAGATAAGCAAATATGGGTATCGTTTGCATCAGGTCCAGAATGGGCGAGATGATCTTTTCAAAAACCGGATGACGATAGGCAAGAATACCCAGCATCAGCCCGCCACCCGCACCGATCGGCACTGCGATCAGGACCGAGGCCAGCGTCACCATTGCGCTATCCCATTGCCCGAAGACGGCCAGATAGATGAAACAGGCCCCGACCAGCGCGGCCAGCGCCCAATCGCGGCAATACTGACCCAGCGCGATCACGGCAGTAATAACCACAATCCAACTAATTGCGGGCAGGATCACCGTGGCCTCATTGCCTTGACCACTGACAAATCCATCCGCCAGCAATGCCAGAACGAGATTATAAGGTTGTTCTATCAACCAAGCGACAGAACGGGTCACATCGGTGAAGGCTATCGGCCCGATGGCGGCGTCCTCAATCAACCAGGTCATCGCCGCTGAGATGTAGCTTTTGAAAGGGATCACCCACGCGGAGGGGAACTTGGTCAACCAACGCGCATCCAGCGCCTTGCCCAGATCCCGCCCATAGTAACCCAGCACAATCGTGATCAGCACAAGCGTCAGAATGACGAACTGGCTGCGATTGAGGCGGGTCATGCCGCGCCCCTTTCCCCGAACAGCACACGGGCCACGGCTTTACGATCGATCGTTCCAACAATCTGGCCGCTGTCATCTGATACCGGGATTGGGTTGTCCGAGGCGATGATCTTTTCAGCCACATCCGACACACGTGTTGCCCGCGGGATCGGCTCGCCTTCGCCCGAGGTACCAGAATTCATTATGCCCCCTATGGTCAGGACCTTGGAGCGCGGAATATGACGGGTGAATTCCTCGACGTAATCGGTGGCAGGGTTCATCACCAATTCTTCCGGCGTGGCGATCTGGATCACTTCGCCATCTTTCATGATGGCAATGCGGTCGGCCAGACGCACGGCCTCTTCAAAGTCGTGAGTGATGAAGACGATAGTCTTGTGCAGGCGCTCCTGCAGACGCAGGAACTCATCCTGCATTTCGCGGCGAATAAGGGGGTCAAGCGCCGAAAAGGGCTCGTCCAGAAACCACAAGTCGGGTTCTGTCACCAGCGATCGCGCGATGCCGACACGCTGCTGCTGCCCACCCGAAAGTTCGCGCGGGTAGTAGTCCTCGCGCCCTTTCAGGCCGACCAGTTCAACCACTTCGCGCGCTTTGGCCTCGGCTTCTTCTTTGGGCGTGGCCTGAATGGTCAGCGGGAACATGACGTTCTGCAACACGGTCAGATGTGGTAGCAACGCAAAGTGTTGGAACACCATGCCCATCTTGTGACGGCGGATCTCGATCAGCTCTTTTTCGCTGGCCCGCAGCAGGTCTGCCCCGTCAAACAGAACCTCTCCACCCGTCGGCTCGATCAACCGCGACAGGCAGCGTACCAGAGTGGACTTGCCGGACCCGGACAACCCCATGATGATGAAAATTTCACCTTCAGCGATATCGATATTGGCATTGCGAACTGCCCCGATGACACCTGCGTTTCGAATGTCGTCCGCAGAGGGGCCAGGCGTACGCCGCAACAACGTCTCAGCGTTGCCACCATAGAGTTTCCAAACGTTTCTGCAGGACAGTTTGATCTTGGGGGTCATGGGGGGGTCCGGAAAAGCAGTCAAAAAGCCGGAGCGAGGGGAGAGGGCTACTCGCTCCGGCAGGGCAGATTATTTGGAAATCCAACCGGACCAGCGGTCCTTGTTTGCTTCCATCCAATCCGCGACAACAGTATCAATGTCGACACCTTCCAGATCAGCTTTGCCGACCATGGCGCTCATTTCGTCATTGTTGATATTGTAGGCTTCGATGATGTCATACGCGCCGGGCCATTTTTCCTGCAGGCCGGACCAGGCCGCTTTCCAGATCGGACCACGGGGCTTGCCGCAATCATAAGCCAGATCCGGGTTCACACCCACGGACGGGTCACTGTAGCACTCGGCCGAATATGGCGGGAACTCCACAAACTCACCGTCATATTTTGCGGGTGCCCAATGCGGAACGTACACCCAAAGCATAATTGGATCTTCGCGCTGATAAGCGGACTCCAGTTCGGCGAACAGGGCCGCATCGGTGCCCGCGTGGACAACTTCAAATTCCAACTCCAGCGCCTCGACACGCTCTTCATCAAAGCCGCCCCAGGTAACCGGACCGCCCACATACCGCCCGTTCGGAGCGGTTTCAGCCGTTGCAAATTCTTCGGCGCAATCCTTGAGTGCTTCCCAGTTCGGCAGACCGGGGCACTGCTCTTTCATGTAAGAAGGATACCACCATTCCTCGATCGCCATCAGCCCGGTTTCGCCGACATTCACGACATTCCCGGTTGCAGTTGCCTCATCCAACGCTTCGCGCCCGGTGGTTTCCCAAATCTCCATTGCCAGATGCAGATCACCCGTTTTCAAGCCCGCAAACTGCGCAATGTAGTCAGCCTGAAGGTATTCGACGTTGTAGCCCGCTTCTTGCAGGATCGAACCCATGATCTTTGTGTTGATCAACTGCCCAGACCAGTCATGCAGCGTCAACTTGATAGGGTCGGTCGATTCCACGGCCAATGCGGGTGAAAACGCTCCAGCAGCCGCAAGGGCCAAAGCGCAGAGTCCCAGTTTGCCTTTCATTTTACCATCTCCCTGTTGTGGTTTTTTGTGATGAATCGGCGTTGTTTTCTGTAGACCAGCACAATGTGAGGTTTTATGTCAACTAAAACCACGTTTAACCACATATAATAACATTTTTCGGATCACAGGATGAGGATATGCGAGGTTATATTGTATTATGTGGTGATTGTGATATGCGTGAACCTCACATTCACAGCAGGAAATCTGACGCAAACTTATGAACCTGAAGACCACAAACCAGCGAGAAGATGAGATTTTGCGGGCTTTGGCCCGGGTCGGCGGTTCTTGCCGCGTCAGCTTTCTGGCCAATGAGTTGGGTGTCACGCTGGAAACCATCCGCCGCAACGTGCGCAATCTTGAAGAGCGAAGCATCGTGCGCAAAGTACATGGCGGCGTTCACCTGCTGGAAGACATTCTGGAACCTACGCTGGAAAGCCGTCTGGATAAAAAGGTCGACGCAAAGGAAAAACTGGCCAAAGCCGTGGCTGAAATCATCAGCGATGGGGATTCTGTTTTCCTCGATATTGGGTCGACAACGGCCTACGTGGCCAAAGCCTTAAAAAACCACAAAGATCTGTTCGTTGTGACCAACTCCGTGGTCGTCGCCAATGAACTGGCAGCCCACAACAATAACAGGGTTTACATGGCAGGTGGCGAACTGCGCCCTCATGACGGCGGCGCGTTCGGGGTGGAAGCGCAAGAATTGATCAAACGCCTGAATGTTCGCTTTGCCATCCTTTCGGTTGGTGCGGTGAATGCCGATCTGGGTTTCATGCTGCATGACCTGCAAGAGGCCAACCTGGCCCGCATCGCGATCGAAAGCGCTCAAGTGCGTGTGGTGGTGGCCGATGGTGAAAAGCTGGGTAAACGCGCTCCGGTCACGTTACAGGCCGCGCAGGATATCAACCTGTTTTTTACTGATGTTCAGCCATCACGATCCATTGAGAAAATGCTCATTGAAAACGAAATTGACTTAGTGGTTACCGACGGGCCAGGCCCTGATTAGAGGGGAATACAGGCAGATCTTTAACGGCTTCACCGATTTGGATTCCAGCCAAATAGTGTGCCGGTTCAGCACATGCGACCTGTCAAAACCAAAGACACGGTTAAAACACACGTGTCGCCTGCACGCCCTGGTGACAGCCGAGGGATGTTCCCTTCAGGCAGGCTGGCTGAATATGCGGCCCCCCTCGGCATTTCCCTTTTCAGCGAACTCTAAGATCAACCGCGTACAAGATGGCCGCCATCAACATCAAGAACTGAACCCGTCAGGAATCCGTTGGTCATGGCCATGATCACAGCCTGTGCGATTTCATGCGCCTGCCCCACGCGACCAACCGGCAAGCTACCACCGATTTGAGCGTACATGCCTTCTCGCGCTTCTTCGGGCATATCGGCATAGGCTTCGGTTGCGACCATGCCCGGACTGATGCAGTTAACGCGCACCTTTCCAGCCAACTCTTGCGCAAGCCCTTTGGCCAAGGCTTCAACGGCCGCATTGACCGCACCCAGACCGGTTGCACCTGCCGAAGGACGACGGCTCAAAACGCCCGAAAACAAGGAAATCGAGCCCCCTTCAGACAGATAAGGCAATACCTCGCGCACGGTTACATAGGGGCCAATGAATTTAGCTTCCAGCATGGCGCGCAGATCCCCAGTTGGCAGATCCGAAAATGCGCCATGTGCCGCGCTGGAGGCCGAGATTACCAGATGGTCTACCTGTCCCAGACCCGCAGCCCAGGCTTTGACGCGCGCCTCGTCAGTCGTATCTACAGCAGCTACCGACACGTCCCCGTCGATAGCGGAAGCGACTGCATGCAACTTTTCCTGATTGCGGCTGGCAAGCGTCACTCTAGCACCCAGACCAACTGCCAATTCCGCAGTTGCTTTTCCCATGCCACTGCCTCCGCCGACAATGACGACGTGTTTTCTGTTCAAGGCATCTTCGAGTAGTGCTCTCATGACAGAGTTTCCCTTTCTCCGCTGTCGGCCCGGTTGCCGAACCCGTTACTGAGCTTCAAATAGAGCGCCGTCAGAAATAGTTGAAATGGATAATTAAAATACCGTAAATTCATGAAATGAATTTAAATACGCTCGACCTAAATTTGCTCAAAGCGTTTGATGCACTCTACCGCGAGAGGCACGTAGGCCGCGCCGGTGCTTCGATCGGGCTTGCGCAACCCTCAATGAGTAACGCATTGAATCGCTTGCGGGCTCAGTTCGACGATCAATTGTTTCTTCGGGGTCCGGATGGCATGACGCCCACCGCCAAGGCCGAGGCCATGGCCCCACAGGTTCAAGATGCGCTCGCATCCATTGTGCGTTTGCTGGCGCCTGTCGAATTTGATCCACGAACCATAGAAGCAGATGTGAGCATTGCCGCTGCGGATCTTATTATTATCAACATCGCACCTCACCTGATGACCTACCTGCATGAAGCTGCGCCCAATGTGCGGGTGAGCTTTGTTCCCTTGGACAAACGCATGATGGAACAAGACCTAGACGACGGGTCAGTGACGCTGGCCATCGGAACATTTGGCAGGCTACCAGCTCGGTTTCTGCGCAAGACCGTTCTGCAGGATCATTTCATCTGCATCACCCGCCAAGGGTTGTTCAACGAAGGTGAAAGACTCACACTTGAAAACTATATCAAAGGCCAACATGCCTTGATGACCTTAAGCGGCGATTTCACAGGTGCAGTGGATCAAGCTCTCAAGCGGCTGGGGTATTGTCGGCGAGTCGTCATGACCAGCACTCAGATGACGCTCTTGCCGGATATTATTGCTCGATCCGATCTCATCGCGACGATCCCCGCTGCTCTAGCCCCATTTGCCCAAAGGGCAGGCTGTTGCATATTCCAACCGCCCTTGGAATTGACCAACTGGGATATCGACCTGATCCAGACGCAAAGGTCCGCTGCAGAGCCCCTGGGGAGTTTCTTGAGCGGGATAGTGCAAAGTATCTTGGAAAAGCACCTGAAGGCGTTCCCGCCTATCATCCGCTGAACAGATTTTCAAAAAGGCAAGCGCGGCGTACGCAGCTACATAAGTGTCCGCGATGGTGTTCTTTGATCGGCTTCTAATACCCCGATTTTGCCAGCTTTCGACACAGGCTGTTCGGGGTGTGATGGGCGGCAACCAAATCGCGCATCAGTGATTGCATCGGGCGGGTAAATTTGGGGGGGGCGCGATCGAGCGGGCACAAACCACTGAAAACCTGTGATTTGCGATCAGACGGTCTCGACATTGGACCGCGGACGCTTCCAATTTGTGTGAAAATTACTCACCAAAACCTAAAAATATTGAAATTGAGCTAACAAAAAACCCTTCCTAAGATGCGCGGGAAAAGGCTTTATTGAGGGTGCGTTCATGCGGCGAACACGAACCAAACGGGCTGCCAAACCCACCACGCCACGGAGGACCTTGCCACCCCTCGGTGGCCGTTTCATGCCTCTTGACCATGGCAAACTGACACATATTACCGACACTGCCTTCGACATACTGGAGCGGATCGGTGTGTCCGGCGCGCCAGACGACATCCGCATTCTGGCACTGGAAAATGGTGCCGTAGCACGCGCGGATGGACGCATTACCTTTCCACGCGGGTTGGTCGAAGACATGATCGCCAAGGCCTGCAAACGGGTCGAACTGCCCGGATTCCTTCGAGATCGCGGCATCGAGGTCGGCGGGGGTCGAGTGCATATTGGCACCGGCGGTGCTGCCGTGCAGGTGCTGGATGCTGCCACGAACACGTTCCGCGACAGCACATTGCAGGATCTCTATGGCCTGATGCGGATCGTGGATGCTTGCAACAGCATACACTATTCACTGCGCCCCGTTGTGGCGCGAAACCTCGAAGACCCGCTCACGCTGGACATCAACACCGCCTTCGCAGCAATGAAGGCGACCTCGAAGCCGATTGGCACCAGCTTCTTTGAACCGGCTAATGTGACACCGGTTATTGAGATGTTCGACGAAGCCCTTGGTGGCGAAGGTGCGTTTCGTGCGCAACCCTTCTGCTTTGCATCGGTTTGCCATGTCGTGCCACCCCTGACTCTGGCCGAAGAGGCCTGCAGCGTAATGCAAGAATGCGTGCGGTTGGGCATGCCACTGCAAATCTGTTCGGCTGCGCAGGCGGGCGCGACCAGCCCTGCCGCACTGGCGGGCGCATTGGCGCAGGGCTTGGCAGAGTCGCTGGCAGGCTTGGTGCTGGTCAACATGATGCAGCCAGGGTTCCCCTGCATACTGGCATTTCTGCCCTTCATTTCCGATCTTCGCACCGGCGCAATGACCGGCGGTTCGGGCGAGGCCGCGGTGGCCAACGCCGCTGCCGCCCAACTATTGCTGAGCCTCGGCCTGCCTTCGACCGTATCGGCGGGCATGACCGATGCCAAGACTGCGGATTCGCAGTCTGGCTATGAAAAGGGCTATACGATCGCGCTGGCTGCGCAGGGCGGGGCCGACATGATAAATCTGTCTGTAGGTATGCTCGGTTCAATCATGGCCGCCAGTAAAGAGGCGCTGGTGATCGATAACGACATGTGCGGCGCCATCCTGCGCACGGTGCGCGGGGTTGAAATGTTCGAGGACTCCATTGATCTGGATATGATCGAAGAAGTGGTGACCGGCGAAGGGCATTTCCTTGGCACCGCCCAGACACTGGACCTGATGACCAAGGAATATGTCTACCCATCGCTGGGGGATCGTCAGAGCGTCAACGATTGGCTGGAAAGCGGTGCGCAAACGGTCTGGGACCGCGCCATTGCCCGCGTCGCTGAGATTGAGGCGCAGCCTGCGCCCTCTCATCTGTCTGCCGATATCGAGGCCGCCCTGCGCGCCCGTCTGCCCATCCATCTGAAAGACTAAACTCATGAAAAGCCAAGCCAAAGTTGTGATCATCGGGGGCGGTGCGGTTGGTGTCTCGACCCTCTACCATCTGGCCAAAGCCGGGGTGACCGATACGCTGCTGATCGAGAAGAACGAACTGACCAGTGGCTCGACCTGGCACGCGGCGGGAAACATCCCGACCTACGCCAATAGCTGGGGCGGTATGCGCGCGGGCAACTACGCCTGGCGGCTCTACAAGGATCTGGCGGAAGAGGTCGACTACCCCATCACCTATCGCCACACAGGTGCCTTCTGGCCCGCCCACACGCCTGAACGGATGGATCTGTTCCGCCATCTTGTCGGTATCTCGAAGGGGCTGGGGTATGACATGGCCATGCTCACCCCGTCTGAGATGGACGATATGCACCCCTATTTCAGTTCAGGCGACAGTATCATCGGTGGGATTTATGATCCCTATGAGGGTGACGTGGACCCATCGCAATTGACCCAAGCGCTCGCCAAGGGCGCGCGGGATCAGGGCGCGGCGATCGCGCGGTTCACCACGGTTACCGGCATTGAACGCCGCGCGTCCGGCGAATGGGAGGTGCAGACCGACAAGGGCAATGCCGTTTGTGACATCGTGATCAACGCCGGTGGTTATTATGGCCGCGTCGTCGGTGAGATGGTCGGCCAGAAACTGCCCGTCGTCACGCTGGAGCACCAATACCTGGTCACCGAAAGCCTGCCCGAGCTTGAAGCCAACCCCGAGAATTTCCCGCTCATCCGCGATCCGGACATCATGTATTACCTGCGGCGCGAGCGGAACGGGCTGCTGCTGGGCTCATACGGCCACGAAGGTCGCCCCGCATGGCTGGACGGGATGCCCGATTGCTTTGCCAATCAGCTCTACCCCGACAGTGTTGACGACATCGCCGAAATCCTTGAAGCCGCGCTGGATCATGTGCCGTTGCTGGGCGAGGCCGGTGTCAGTCGCTTCGTGAACGGCCCTATCCCTTACAGCCCCGATGGAGCCCCGCTCTGCGGTCCGGCCTTTGGGTTGCCCAATTTCTATCACGCCTGCTGTTTCCCGGTGGGCATCACCCACTCGGCTGCGGCTGCGAAAACACTCACCGAATGGATCACCGAAGGTGAAACCGAATGGGACATGTCCTTCTGGGATCCCCGCCGCTTTGGCGAGGAATGGGCCACGTTCGATTACACCGTCAAACGGTCCAGCGAGTTGTATGAACACCAATACGCGATCCCCTACCCGCACCGCCTGTGGAAATCGGGCCGTCCGGTGAAGACGACGCCGCTCTACGACACGCTCAAGACCAAGGGCGCGGTGTTCGGACAGGTCGCCGGGTGGGAGCGCGCCTTCTGGTTCCAGACTGACGCGATCAAGGATGATGGCCAACTCAGCTTCCATCACGAGGCGTGGCATGACGCGGTCAAAGCTGAGTGCGAGGGCGTGCGCGACAATGTCGGCGTGATGGATCACGGTGGCTTCACCCGGTACGAGGTCGAAGGACCAAAAGCGACCGAGTTCCTCAATCATGTGTTCTGCGGCGCGATGCCATCAGTGGGCCGAGTCAAGCTTTCTTACATGCTGACGCCCAAAGGCAAGATCTGGTCCGAAGCCACGATTGCGCGGCTGGATGAGAATAAATACCTGCTCTGCGGCCCCACGCTGGCCGATCAACGCGACCATGACTGGATGTCCAAATTCCTGCCGGATGAGGGCGTGACCCTTTCCAGAGGTTCAGGCTTCGACGCCGCCCTGATGGTCATGGGACCAAAGTCCCGTGATGTGCTGCAACCGTTGACTGAAAGTGATTTGTCCAAAGAAGCGGCCCCATGGATGTCGGTGCGCGAGATCACCGTCGCCGACGCGCCGGTGATAGCCCTGCGCGTGTCCTATGTCGGTGAGTTGGGATGGGAGCTGCATATGCGCAGTGCCGATCTGGTGTCGGTCTACTCGGCCATCATGAAAGAGGGCGCAGACAAAAGCATAGTCGAATTTGGGTCCTACGCGCTGAACGCCATGCGGATTGAGAAAGGCTATCACGGCTGGGGGGCAGATTTCGGCATCGAATACACCGCCTTTGATGCCGGGCTTGATCGGTTCGTCAGCAAGAAAAAGGACAGCTTTGTCGGTCGCGATGCTTTTTTGGCGCAGGCGGAACAGCCTAAGGGATATCACTTCACCGCCTTCGTGCTGGACGGTCACGGGGCCGACGCGTTGTCCTCAGACCCGATCTGCCGTGATGGCAAACCGGTGGGATATGTCAGCTCGGGCGGCACCGGGTTTCGCATCGGAAAGCGCATCGCGCTTGGTTACCTGACCGAGGCGGCGGAGCCCGGAGACGTTTACCAGATCGAAGTACTCGGTGTTCCGGTCAATGCGACCGTGACCGAAGTACCCTTCTATGATCCCGAAAACGACCGGTTGCGGGGATAAGAACTATGGCAAAACCTCTTCCGAGCAACGTGCAGGTCGCCATCATCGGCGGCGGCATAGTTGGCTGTGCCACCGCTTACCACCTCGCCAAGGCGGGCTGGTCGGTCGCACTGTTCGAACGCAAGAAACTGACCTCGGGCACAACCTGGCACGCCGCCGGGTTGGTCAGTGAAACGCAAGGTGTGCCGGTCATGTCGGCGCTGGCGAAATACGGCCTAGACCTGATGGAAAGCCTTGAGGATGAGACCGGCCAGAACACCGGCTTCAAACGCAACGGCTCGATGACCGTGGCGCTGACCGAAGCGCGCATGGAAGAACTGCGCCGCAAGGTCGACTATGCCCACGGCTGCGGGTTGCGCGCCGAAGAGATCAGCCTGACCGAAGCGCAGGACCGCTGGCCGCTGCTGTCGACCGAGGGCACAAAAGGCGCGTTCTGGTTCCCCGGGGACGGCTATACCAATCCGATCGACACCACGGTGGCTCTGGCCAAGGGCGCGCGGACCTATGGCGCTCAAATCTTCGAAGACACCAAAGTCACCCGCGTGGTGATCGAAGGGGGCCGCGCCATCGGTTTGGAAACCGAGCAGGGCTTGGTTCGCGGCGAACACGTAGTCAACGCAACCGGCATGTGGGCACGCGAATTCGGCCTGTCACATGGCGTGCAAATCCCGTTGCACTACACCAACCACTACTATGTGGTGACTGACCCGATTGTCGGTGTAACCGGCGATTTACCCGTCCTGCGGGTGATGGATGAATACGCCTATTACAAGGAAGACGCGGGCAAGCTCTTGATCGGGTGTTCGGAACCCAACGCCACCCCGTGGCTGCCCAAAGACGGTCTTCCCGACAGTTTCGAATTCGACGAACTGCCCTGCGATGAGGAACACCTCTACCCCATCCTCGAAGCGGCGATGGAGCGGGTACCTGCGTTGGCCGAATCCGGTATCCGCAAGTTCTTTAACGGACCAGAGTGTTTTACCCCGGACGCAAAGCACTATCTGGGGCCAATACCGGATGTGGCGGGCTACTGGGTTGCCACCGGGTTCAACTCGACCGGCATTCAAAACGGCCCCGGCGCGGGGCGTGCGCTGGCCGAGTGGATCATGACAGGGCACATGACCATGGACCTGACCGATGTGGATAGCCGCCGCATTGTTCCAGGTCTAAACTCTCGAAGCTATACCGCCACCAAGGCCGCTGAAACGCTCAGCCATGCCTATGCGATGCACTGGCCCTATCTGCGCAAAACACAGGCGCGCGGCCTGCGCCGGACGCCCTACTACACCCACCTACGCGATGCGGGGGCGCAATTTGGCAGCGCCAATGGCTGGGAGCGGCCCCTCTACTATGGCCGCGAGATGACCGATGGGTTCGGACATGAAGCATGGTTCGACGACTGGCGGGCCGAGCATCTGGCGCTGCGCACCGATCTGGGGTGCATTGACCTGACCTTCGGGCGCTTTGTTGTAGATGGCGAAGATGCCGAGGCCCGGATGCAGCGACTCTGCGGTGCCAATATGGCCGTCACGCCGGGTGCTTTGATCTATACTCACATGTTCAACACACAGGGCGGGATCGAGGCGGATGTGACGGTCGCCCGACTAAGCCCGACGCGCTATTCAGTCATGGCCTCTGCCGGGGCCGAGCCACAGACCGAATACTGGTTGAAAATGCAACTAGTTGGCACAGGCGTATCGGTAATCAATGTCACCTCGGCCGAAGCCACACTGGCGCTGATGGGACCGCGCGCGCGGGATTTCCTCGCAGGGCTGACAGATGCCGATCTGTCCAATGAGGCCTTCCCCTTTAGCTCATGGCAGACGCTGCATGTGGGACATGCCCCGGTCCGGGCGCAGCGGATCACCTATGTGGGAGAACTGGGGTGGGAGCTTCACATCCCCTCGGAATTCGCCCAGCACGTTTTCGAAACAATCATGGCCTCGGCAAATGCACCGCGTCTGTGTGGCGGCATGGCGGTGGATAGCTGCCGGATCGAAAAGGGTTTCCGGCACTGGGGCCACGATATCGGCCCCTTTGACAATCCGGTGGAAAGCGGCCTGACTTTCGCCTGCGATTTCTCCACCGACTTCACTGGTAAAGAGGCCATTATCACCCGCAAATCCGAAGGCGCCGCAAGCCGCCTGTTGTCTTTCCGTCTGGACGACCCGGATACGCTGGTCTTTGGAAAAGAACCTATTCTTTGCGACGGCCAGATTGTTGGGCGCCTGACCTCGGCAAGCTACGGTTGGTCTGTGGGCGGGGGCATAGGCATGGGCTATGTTACCCGGCCCGAGGGAATGGCGATGAAAGACCTCACGGCGCGGGCCTACCAGGTGAAGGTCGCCGGGCGTTCCATCCCGGCACGAGCCAGTCTGCGCCCACTTTATGATCCCGACAACACGCGGATGCGCGGCTGAATACCGCGCACCTCTGGACTTTGTGTTTCCTCGATCAGCCGTCCTGACTCAATACTTTGATCGCGCTCAATAGGCGGGCAATTTCTTGTTCCGTATTGTAGTGACAGAACGAGATGCGGATACAGTCCGACAGGCCCAGTGGTGTGAGCACATTGCCCGAGTAGTGGTCAGCCTTGCGGGTATGGGTGCGGATGCCCTGTTGGTTCAAGATCTCGACCACTTCTTCCGAGGCTTGATCTTTGATCACGATCGAAACCAGCCCTTCGCGCGCCGGGTTGTCGGCCCCGGCCAGAATGGTGACGTGCTCCATATCGCGCAGGCCCGGCAAATTTCCGGTGCCGTTAATGGCGGTGTTGGTCAGGTGGGTTTCATACGCGTGGATGGCGCGGCCAGCGGCCTCGATCCGTTTGCGTGGATCGGTCTCGTCCGACACTTCCCCGCCCAGCCAGTCGAAATAGGACACCACATCTGACACGGTGGCGTAGGAGCCGGTGTCGCGGGTGCCGAATTCCCAGCCGGTCGCGGGGGCATCAATGAGCATGTCATGCGGTGTGGTACTTAAGCGGTCGGATATCCAGGCAATGCCGTAGCCGTGGCGCGAAAACACCTTGTAGGGCGAGATTGCATAGCCATCTACGTTGTAAGCGTCCAAATCCAACTGCCCATGAGCCGCGTGCTGGATACCATCGACAATGATCATGCAATCGGGCGCCACCGCTCGGATCGCCGCCGAGATCGCCGCCACATCCATGCCCATGCCGGTGACGGGCGAGGCGTGCAGGATCGTTGCGACCGCCACATCCGAAGTCATCAGTGCGCTGTAATCCTCGGCGGTAACCATGCCGGTTTCGTTGTCATGGGGCACATTCACATAGTCCAGCCCGGCAATTTCGGCCCAGCGGCGCGCGGCGCTGCGGGTGGCTGGGTGTTCGATGGACGAACCGATCACCTTGGCCCCCTTGGGGGCGGCCAGACAGGCGGTGCGGATCATGCGGAACAGCAATTCGGTGCCGCTTTCTCCTGCAAAGAACTGGCCGCTTGACGCGTTCATAAATATGGCCAAATCCTGTTTGGCCTTGTTGATCGTGTTCTGAGTCCCCTGCCCCGCCGGGTTGATGCGGCCTGGATTGTCAGGGATCGCTGCATAAAAGGCCGAGGTCTCAGCCACCGCTTTCAGCGTCAACGCTCCACCAGCGTTTTCGAAAAAGATGCGTTCACCCTGAAACGGGCAACTGTCGACATGGGCAAACCGGTCGCGAATGGCGTCGATGAGGGCAGGGTTGTCTTGGATCATGGGTCAGTCCTGTGAGTTGTCAGAGCGCTCGGCTCACGATCGTGCGGCAGAGTTCGGCCACCGCAATATGGCTTTGGCGTGGGAAACCATCGACGCTGTCATCGACGACCCCGTGGGTGGAATTGATCAGGCCATTAGAGACCATGGTATCCAGCAACAAGGCTTCGCGATCAGGAGTGTGCAACAGGTTTGCGTTGCCCACGCGCGCAGCCATGGCAGCGGCAATCGCGGTACAGCCCCAGTTGGAACAGGCGGCCGTCACCAGAACGTCACAGCTGGTAACCGCTCCGATCCCGCCGCCGCAGCCACATTGGCATGTGTCACCATAAGGCACATGCGCTTTCACATGGCCAGCGACCTTGCCCATGCCGATCTCATTTCCGCCGTCACCGACGGCCACCACCGGAATGCCGCGCTCCAGCGCCAGGTCGAACAGGCAATCCACGCGCGCACGGCCCATCCCATAGTCGATGCCGCGCATCGAATGATAAACGCCCTTTTCATTGCGCCCAACCCGCTCGGTCGAGAACAGCAGGTCGGGGTTAAGCGCAGCTAAAAGCGTTTCAGCCTGCTCCAACCCACCTTCGTCGTCGGTGGCAAAGGGCAGCATGACAATCGTGGCCAGGCTCTTGTCCGCCTTGGCAATCACCGCCTGCTCTAGCGTCACCGGGAACAGCCCGGCGGCCTGACATGTGTTCTGGATCGCGGTCAGCAGGGTCTCTTCGCACAGCATCACGCAGGTCACGTTGCGCGCCAGCACCAGTGCTCGCGCAATCGCCGCTGCGCCCGATGGGCCATCGTTTTCGCCCAACTCCGGAGTGATCCATGCGCGCGAAACCGAACCGGTGGTGATCACCACCGTGCCGCCCCCGGGCACCGCCAACAAAGCATCAGCCGCCGCACCGACCAGAGAGCGACCCTCAAGCGCTAGGGCGGCTTCGAACAGATGTTCCACGCCGCGCTCTCCCATGTCGATATTCACCAACTGGTCCAGCCGGCTATCTAGCCGTGCAATCAAAGCAGTGTCGGCCATTCAAGTGTCTCCAAACAGCGTTGCCGCAAACCAAGATTTGTCGTGCAGATGGGCCGCCGTCTGGCGCATTGCCGACATCAGACAGTCTGCCACCGCCATTGCGCCCCCGGCCCGAGCCACCGCGCCCGAGGTTGGCTTCAACCTGATCGAGACACGCCCACCGGGTTGACCATGGGTGTTAACTGTCACGATCCCCTTGTCCCGCAGCATCAACATCCCGATGACGGCGGTCACCTCCGCAGGCACCAGGTCCGTTTTGTCTGCGGCTGCCATGCCCAGAACAATCTCCATCGCGTCCTGTTCGTCGATCTTCGGGCCCAGCGCCGAGCGGGTCACACGCCCTGCCCCCAGCGCGGCTTCCAGCGCATCGGCCAGATCCTGACCATCCTGCGCCTCTTGCAGCAGCAGATCGGGGGTAAACCCCTGCAGGCTGCGCATGGCTCCGACGGCCACGGGTGCGCGCGCTTCCATCCCCAACTCGCTGGCTTTGGCCTGCACCGGGATCAGTCCCTTCGGGTCGCCACACAGTACCCCGGCACGCGGACCGGATAGACCAGCCTTGTCGGCATTGGTGATCACCAGATCGGCCCCAAAGGACAGCGACGCCCCGCCGCCATGCAACACCGGGCGAAAACGCGCCCCATAGGCGTCATCGAGGAAGGTGATACAGCCCGCCTTTTTCCCCGCTGCCACTGCATCGCGGATCAGGTCATCGCTCAACATCGACAATTCCGATGTCACAGGTGTGATCACGAAAAGCGCCGGGTTCTCCTCGGCCAGCGCTTGGTTCACAGCCTCCAGATCATGCACTTCGCGCACCGGAACACCGGCCAGTCGCGCCCCGCGCAGGACCGAAGCATGGCTCCGGTCGCCTTCTGCCACCAGAGACAGCACCGGTTTGCAGCCCGAATGGGCCAGCACGGTCGCGACAATCCCAGCGCTGGTGCGATTGACCACCGCCGCTGCCTCATAACCCTGCCCGCCCAAATGAGCGATGGCGGCCTGACGCAATTCCTCTCCAAATAAACCGGGCCCGACCCACTCCTCACACAGCAGGTTCAGATCGTCCGGCGTCGCCGGGTAGAACCGCAGATTGCCGGTGCAGATGGCGATTTTGTCGATGCCTTCGCGCTCTACGAAATCCGCAGCTACACAACCCGCGTGCGCCAACCTGCGCACCTCATCCGCTGAGCCTTGCAGCAGCGGACCCCGGGCGTATCCCACGCCCGGATCAATAGTGTTACCGAACCGGTCCGTGCTCACGCGCCGCCCTCGATATTGATGGTGACGCATTTGCGATAGGTATAGGCTTCAAGCGCGCCTTCGATGGAGTATTCGCTGCCCATGCCCGATTGCTTGGTGCCGCCATACGACATGCCGGGGATCTGCCCGCCGCCCTGATTGACCTGAATCCAACCGGCATCAATGGCGCGGGTCAGGCGGGCAATCCGGCTGACGTCATGTGTGAACAGGAACGCGGCCAGCCCGTAATGGGTGTCATTGGCCATGGCGATTACTTCTTCTTCGGTCTCAAAGGGGATGGCGACCATGACCGGGCCAAATACCTCTTCCCGTGCAATGCGCCAGTTGTTGTCGACACCGGCGATGATGGTGGGGTTGGGACAGAAACCAGCGGGGTCCTCTTCCGGCGTTTCGCCGATCAGGAAAGTCGCACCTTCTGCCTCGGCTTCAGCTACATAGGCGCGGATTTCTCCATAGCGTTCGGCGTTAACTACGGCACCCATATCCACGTCCGGGTCCAGTGCATCGCCCACTTTCAAAGCCGCCGATTTTTCGGCCACTTTGGACATCAACTCATCCCAAATGTTCTTATGCACAAACAGACGCGATCCGGCGGTGCAACTTTGGCCCTGTCGCGCAAAACGCATGGCATTGGCCACCTGCTGCGCAGTGCTATCCAGACGGCCATCGGCAACGGCATCCGGGAACACGATCGTGGGCGATTTGCCTCCCAACTCCAGCGTCAGCTTGGCGATACGGTCGGCTGTAGCTTTGCCGATCAGTTTGCCCACCTCGCTCGATCCGGTGAACGAGACCTTGTCGATGCCAGGATGCGAGGCCAGCGCCGCACCGGCTTCCTCTCCCAGCCCGGTAACCACGTTGAAAACGCCGGGTGGGAACAGACCATCGGCCAACTCGGCCAGCTTCAAAATTGCCAGCGGCGCGTCTTCGGCGGGTTTCAGCACCAGACAATTGCCGGTCGCCAATGCCATCGAAATCTTCACCGCACCCAGCTGCAGAGGCGAATTCCACGGGATGATCGAGCCGACAACCCCATGGGGCTCACGCGTGGAATAGCTCAGCAACCCGGGGCCAAGCGGCAAGGTCTCTCCCTTCTGCTCAACCGCCACGCCACCGTAATATTTCAGAACGCCCGCAGCCCCCATCGCCTCGCCCCGCGATTGGGTCTTGATGGCGTTGCCAGACTCAGCAGCCAGCACACGGGCCACCTCTTCGGCATTCTCTTCCAAACGACGCCCGAGTTCCGTCAACAGCTTGCCACGCTCACTCGCCGCCAGAGAGCGCCACGCTGGTAGCGCGGCACGGGCGGCGGCGACGGCCAATTCGACCTCGGTTGACGTGCCGCGACCGACCTCGCAGATCGGCGCCCGGCGCGAGGGGTTTTCCACCACCAGCCGCCCTTCGGGCCAATGCCAGGCCCCGTTGATATAACTTCCGGCCAGCCCTGCGTCGGGCAGTTTCGGTTCCAGGTGTGTCGTCATCCCTGTTCTCCTTGGCAGGCTAAGGGCATTCCAGAAATTAGGCGCGCCGCCTGAAGGGGGAGAGTCGGCGGCGCTGGGATCGGATGAGAGCTTGAGCCCGACCCCGGAAAGGGCGATCAAATCTTGGTGCGGACCACGGCCCAGGCGTCATCCAGCGCACCCTTGAACCGTTCTGTGGCAATGTCGATCTCGTCTTCATTGATAATCAGCGGCGGCATAAAGCTCATCCGGTCACCAATCGCCCGCAGGTACAAGCCCCGATCATGGGCAAAGTTCTGCACAAGCTCGCCGACTTTCCAAGAGGGATCGAACGGCTCGCGGGTTTTTGCGTCCTTCATCAGCTCGAAGCCGCAGAACAGACCGACGCCGCGCACCTCGGCCACCAGCGGGTGATCGGCCATGGCGTGGCATTTCTCGAGGAACCGGGTCGAGACCTTGCGGACATGTCCGACCAGGTCGATCTCATCATAGATATCCAGTGCCTCGAGCCCCACGGCAGCCCCGACCGGGTGACCGGCATAGGTGTAACCGTGGCCAAAGGTGCCGACCTCGTCCGAGTTCTTCATCATGTCGGCATACATCTCGTCCTTGAACATCAGTGCCGAAATCGGGAAGAACGCCGCCGACAGCGCCTTGGCGCAAGAGACCATGTCCGGCTCCAGCCCCCAGGTCTGCGATCCCCACATATTACCGGTGCGGCCAAAGCCACAGACGACTTCATCCGCCAGAAACTTGATGTCATATTTGCGCAGTATCGCCTGCATCTCCGTCCAGTAGCCCTCAGGCGGCATCAGCGCGCCGCCACCCGAGATAGCGGGCTCGGCGAAGAACGCCGCCACGGTTTCGGGGCCCTCGGCCAGGATCAGTTCTTCGAACTTGGCCGCCATCCGGGCCGAGAACTCCTCTTCGCTCTCGCCGTCGATGTGAAACCGGTAGTAGTTCGGCAAATCGGTGTGCTTGAACTCGGGCAGAGGCAGGCCGAACTTGGCGTGCATATGCGGCTGGCCCGACAGCGACACAGTCGCCACCGTGTTGCCGTGATAACCGCGCACCCGGCCAATGATCTTGCGGCGGTTCGGTTCCCCTTTGGCGGTGTTGGTGTACCACAGCAGCTTGATTGCGGTGTCGTTCGCCTCGGACCCCGAGCACTGGAACATCACCCGGTTCATTTCGCCCGGTGCTATGCCGATCAGCCGCTCACCCAGTTCGGCCACACGCGGGTGTGAGCGGTTATAGAAAGTCGGCGCAAAGGGCAGAACATCCATCTGACGCTTCGCCGCGTTCGACAGCCTTTCGTTGTGATAACCCAGCGAGACACAGCCCAGACCGGAGAACCCGTCAATAATCTCACAGCCTTCGCTGTCGTAGATGAACACCCCCTTGCCATGGGTGATCATGGTCGGACCGTGCTCGACATGCTGGCGCAAGTTCGACTGCGGATGCACATGATGCGCCTTGTCCTGCTCGATCGCGCGTTTGGCGTCAACGTTCATAGGGGAAGCTCCAGATCAAAACCTGGGGCGATTTCACATTTATATTGACTGAATTTCAAATTCGAAGTTTTTACGATTTCGTGAATATTTTTCAGGCTGGGGGCCAATGAAACCGTTATTAGATCTGCGCCACCTTCAATTGATCCAAGCAATTACTGAAACCGGTCGGATCACCGATGCGGCCAAGAAGCTCGGGGTGACGCCCTCCGCCCTTTCCCACCGTCTGCGCGAGGCCGAGCGCAGGCTGGACGTGCCGCTGTTTACCCGGATGCACAAAAAGCTGCGCCGAACCCCGGCGGCAGACTACATGGCGGTCGTGGCCGAGCGAATCCTGACCGATCTCAGCCGCGCCGAGGAGGATGTGCGCCGCATGAATGCCAATGTGCAGCACGTGGTGCGCCTGTCGGTCGAAGCCTACAGCAACTACCGCTGGTTGCCGTCCTTTATCAAGTTCATGAAATCGCGCACCGACGGCATCGATATTCAAATCATGGCTGGAGCGCGTAGCGACCCGTTGAGCGGGTTGCTGAACCGGCATTTGGACATTGCAATCATGTCTGGCAACGTCTCACAGGCGGGGTTGAGCAGCATGAAACTCTTCGAAGACCCGCTGCTTTACATAATGCCCCCCACTCACCGGCTGGCAGAGCGGGACTATATCGAAGGCACAGATATCGTTGGCGAACCGTTCATCACCTACACCAAGGTGCCAGAACCTGATCGCGAATTCGCGCTGCTGTTCCGCCCTACCGACAGCTATCCCAAATGGGCGGCCACCGTCGAGTTACCCGAAGCGATTGTCGAGTTGGTCGCTTCGGATTTGGGCACAAGCGTCTTGTCGAATTGGGCCCTCCAATCCGCGCTCAAGGAGGGTCGTATCGTCGGTGTTGGTGTTACGAAAGACGGCATCTCGGTCCCCTGGCGCGCTGTTCTTCGGACCGAAGATATGGAGGAGGGAGATCCAATCCTCGAGATCGCCCAACTTCTGTCTGAGTGGTGCGATCTGCCTGATTGCGGTTTTCACATCACCTGACGCCCATGCAACGTTGCCAAAGCACGAGATTGTTGTGTCGACCGCGTGATGCCGTTTCGCCGAACTTGACCTTTTAGGCTCTCAGTTCCTGTCAAGCGCGGCACGACCAAGGAGGCTCACCCTTCTATCAATTAGGCCGGAAAGGTTTCGAGCCCGACCACTGCCTTCGCCCCCATGGCAGTGTTCAGAATACTAGGGTCAGGATGCATTGATTTTCGCGGCGCGGCGTGATTCACGGCTCGGAAAACAACGCGGTGACATGAACGACCTTTATTGGCTTACTGACGAGCAGATGGCTAAGCTCGC
>WQBJ01000003.1 GCA_013032095.1 Ruegeria atlantica
AAATCGCTGTCCCGTAATTACTGAAATGCCTGTCCGGGAATTAGTGAAACCCGCATAGATGTGAGAGCGCGCCGTAATCGTCAAGCGGTCCACCTCCCGACTGAAGGTTGAGCCACATCTCCCGGTCTTGCGCAGGCCATTCGTCGAGCGGCAGAACAAGGCTCATCAGCGACGCCCTTTCTTGGCGTCTATCAGGTCAGCAAAGGCGCGTGTTGCCGAACGTGCCTCAAGACCGGAATACATGTTGATGGTGTGGCTGACCTCCGAATGCCCTAGCAACCGGCGCGCAACCTCGTAGCCGCCGGGATTGGCGTCGAGCCAGTTCATCACCGCGAAATGCCGAAACAGGTGGGCATTCATCTCCAACCCTGTTTCCTTCCGGATCCGTTTGGAGACACGGGCAGACAAAACGCCGGAATCAACCGAATGTTGACCATTCCGGCGGGGAAAAAGCCAAGGCGTTCCCGCGGGGCAGAGCTCCGGGCAGCGAGATTTGAGATGTACGTCGATCATGCGCAATACATCATGCGGGATCTCGAACTCGACGGGTCGATCATTTTTGGTCTCGCCGTCTTCCAGAACCAGGTAGGCTCGGCCATCACCGGGACGGTGCAGGTGGCGTTCCAGGTGGATGCCAGCCAGGTTCTTCACGCGAACTGGGCAGACCAGCAGGGTGGCGATGGCGAGCGCATCTTCGCGTGCCAGAGCCCAGCCATACGGCTTGGACGTGCCGCGTGGTCGCGCGAAAATCCGTTCAGGCAGAAGCAGCAGGCGCTGCTGATGCCGGTCCTCCTGCAACACCCGCAGCCGGCTTCGGTTTTTTTGGGTCATGCCATTCTGAGGTTTGACGGCTAGGCGCGCGGCAAGCCCCGACAGCGCGTCCCGGGTGTCATCGGGTGCATTGAGTATCCGGGCCAAGTTGCGGAGCAGCGCGGCGATCTCGCTGATCATCTTTGTGGTCTGGTTGTTGGTGCGCGATAACATCTGGCGCAAACCCCGTTCAGCCATCGTCGGATTAATCAGGACGTCCAATCCGCCAATCTCCGCGATCGGGATACCAGAGTGAACGAGTTCGGAGGCAAGCCGAACCAACTGTCTTTGGTATTGGGACAGGGTCGCGGGTCGGAGTGCCCTGTTCTGACCGTTATCTGCCAAGGGGTCTGGATTGGACAGACGAAGTATCAGCTTTGCAAGAGCAGTTTGGAATGGCGCTGGAAACGCGGTCACCGGAAAAGTGATGACCTTCCGACGCGATTGCAGAGGCAGAGCGGCCTTGGGCCATTGTGAAATACGTCGAGCCGCCAGGTTCCAGCCGTTGACAGCGGCACGATATGCAACCTCAGGAGATTTGCTGATCTCGTTATGCTCAAGGGCTACTCGATAGGCTTGAGCATGCTCTTCACACACAGTGGCAGGTTTGACGCCCTGCCGGTTTAGAAAGTGCACGAAGCGGCAGAGCGCGGGTTGCAATGTTTTGTCACCGGACGCCAGAACAGCTGCCCAGAGCGTGTGCCAATCGGGAGACAGATCATCGATCCGGTTGAAGCGGCGTTCCACCAGCCCGAAATGCGCGAGCGCGGACCGGGCATCACTGACCGCATTTTGCCAGCTCTTTGGAGACAGACCAAGCGCAGCCGGTGCAACTTTGGTCAAACGAGGCTGCAACCAGCGGCTATCGCAAGGCACATCCTCAGGAGGCAATCCAAGGGCTTTGGATGTTCGGCGCAGGCCGGAGATCATATCGCGGCGGCGTCCGTCTGTCAGAGAGCTATCGGAGCGCAGCTGTTCGATAAGCTCGGCGAACATCGGTGTGTCGGCTTTGACAAAGGCCAGCGTCAATGAAACGGGGCTCTGGCTAGTCATCGGGATTACGTTCCTTTGGACATGTCAGGTCTCGGGTGGACGGGTGTGGACAGGAGGTCCGATTCGGGAAAAGCGTAGCACAAAAAGTTAGAAACTTACGGGCAGGCCCTCTTCCCGAAATGCATATAACACACTGATATTAATGAACATTAATGGACGTGAGTGCCTACCAGCACTGTGCCTGCCGGTAGACGGCATGAGCTGCCGGATCAATGCGGATGAGGCGTCCGCCGGGGCCGACCCGAATAACCTCAAGCAGGCCTGACGCAATCGCACGGCGCACCGTCTTCTCGGAGCAATTGTCCAGTTCAGCGACGTCTTTCACCGTCAGAAGTTTGCGGGTTTGTTTAGTCTTCGCTTTGATATGTGGCATCCTGATGCGCCTCCTGTTGGTCAGAGACGTTCCGGCCCAGTTCCCGTACTGCCTGGGCAGCCAGCAATCGGACCAACTGGTCAATCGCTGTCTCAACCTGCTTGTGCGCGTGGTCGTCAGAAGGGGGTATGGCAGGAACGCGTGTCATGCCATGACCATGACAACGCGGGCTTGCTCATTCTAAGTGTATTGATTGCCGAATATTGGCTCAGCACAGCGCTCTTCCTGTTCGCGCTCAAGCTTGACGCGAAAATCGTCAATATCCACGCGGATCGTCTCACCGCTCAGGATTTGCCCCGGCTCGGTGATCATCTTCACGACAGACTGGATGAAGTTGACGAGCGGACCTTGCCGTTGTCCTCCGGGGCGGCCGTCTGAATATGTCGTATAGGTCAGGGAGCGACCGGCATCTTTCCAGATATAGCAGCAGCTCTCGACGATGTACTGACGACGTTTGTCGCGCGAGAACCGCTTGTCTCGGGGCGACATCTCCGCAACCGCGCCTTGCGTCCCATAGATGCGTCGGATGTCATCCACGATGTCTTTGCTAAGTGTTGTTGCGGACTCTAGCTTGTCTAGGACTTGAGGAAGAAGGTCTGAGTCTTCTGGCGTCGACGCGAAATAAGTCGAAAGCGAGCCCAATGCGTTCCGGAGTTCTTGTGCAGTAATTGTGCCCCGTTTGGCTTCCCGCAGGAATGTCTTGAGGTGCTTTTGACCTCGTTCAATCGCTTGCGAGCGACGAACCTCAGTCAGATTGATCGCGATGTCGTCATCGTTATTGAGGCAGTTCCCAAGAAGTACAGAAAGTTCGTGCGTGAGCGTTGTTGGCAGATCAAACTGCTCGCACAAGCCCCCGATCATGTCCTCGGAAAGAGCGCCGCGTTCTCCATAGCTGCCGAGCTTCCACGACATAGAGGACTTGATCCCATCCATGTGCGGATAGACGGAATAGTCACCTTCAGTATCTGTAACGTCTCGATTGCAATTTAGATCGCTGTCCGCGTTAGCGCTCATCTTATTCTCCGTTTAGCACGTTCTGTAGTCGGGTCACACGCCCAATAGCCGACGCACATCAAGGCAGTACTGTTTGCTCAGAAAGCGCTGGTTGAGACGAGGCGACCCCCTCAAAGGTTGCACACAAAAAAAAGAACAGGAAGAGAACAATTTGGTTAGGTTCTGTGTCGAGCCGCTGACCCGAACCGCCTGCGCTATTGGTGGGCTGCGGCGCTTCGGGTCAGCTAAGGTTTGTACAACTTGCGGCCGCGCGAGACACAAAGAGCTAAAAAAAGCAGATCAATACACTTAGTCAGATAGAGCGCGAAATCGGACGTTCCGGATCGGGATGGGCCTCCCCGTCACCGTTGCGCCCGGTTTATTCTTGCTGCTTTCCCTGGTGAACGATCAAAAAAAGCGGTGACCACGGTATGTTCACGAACGGCCTCCAAGGTGAACAGGAGACGACACCTCATCTACGCCAGTCTTTTGCTGCCATTCAGGCAGCAATTTTTGTGAGACGACGCTTGTGAGGGAAGGAGAGTATTTTATACGTAGGTGCAATCTAAGTGATTGGTCCGAATACAGATTTGCTATCTTCAATTAAGTCAAAACATTGCCAAGAGAATGTATTGGCAAAGAAGAGTTCGTGTAGGCGCCGATAGGCGACAGCAGTGCAGTTAATCCTCCGACGATCTAAACACCTCACGACCGATCTCCGAAACCACAATTAGAACTTCTACCCGGGCAAATTGCGAACTTAGCCTTTTGTTCAGTGACATGGACAGTTTGTCCATGTCTCTTCCTGAAACCTGCTTTTTGGGATCTATGAAAACGACCACAGAATGTGTCCGACCTGTTTTCATGACAACGACGTCGATAATATCTATGTCTTCATTGGAGAAATGCTCTTCTGCGGAAATTCTCACCTCTTTGACGATCTCATTTCCCGCTGAGATACCGACCAACTCACCCAAGCTGCTTTTGAAGTCCGCCCAATAGGTGCCAGAGGCAACACAGCACAAACAAATGACAATTATCGAATCGCCTATCGGAGCAACAACCGAGAGAGGGCCATCTTGAAACAGGTATACCAAGCCAAAACCGATGCCTGCAGTGCCAGTGATAACCCCATCAAATGCTGCTGCCCGGGACTCCAACTTCAAAATGTCGCTCTGCTCTCCTGTTTTTTTCCAGCAACGTAGGTGATTTGCCCAGAGCCCAACGCAAATTAGGCAAATCACGACGGTGTAGACACCAATGACTTCGAATTTCACCGGCGCGGGAACTGTACCGCCTATATATGAAGCAATTTTCGCCAACGCGTTGGTAAAAGCAAATGCGACCAGACCTAAAAGCGACAAGGCACGAAACGTGGTGAAAACTGCTTCATCGGCAGCATAGCCAAACGGTCTTAAATCGTCGGGGCGGGCTGATGACTGTCTGCCTACGCGAACAGCTATGATTGCAGCAAAAAAGCCCACGAGAGAGAAGAGCCCATCAACTAGAAGGGCTTGGGAGTTCGAGAGGATCGAAGCCAAGACGCCAGCGAATCCCATTGCAAGGTTGCCCACCATGCCAACTCGCAGGGCGGAGCTTTCGACATTCTGTGCTGTAGCCGACATTCTACCTTGCTTCTGCTGGTTTGGAGTGCCTTGCTATTTCCGGTTTTGACATAGACATGCCCTTACATACAGTTTCTGAAGGTCCGGCGACATATCCCTCAGCATTACGTAGTCCTGTGATACTAGTTGAGCTTTCCGGCTGATAGACAGATGTTTTCTCATCGCCAGTTCCAGCGATGTTTAAAAAGCCTATTCCGAGAGGTGACGCGTCCTTTACAGCCGACGGGCACGAAAAGACATCCTGGGGTAATTCCGAAAATACACTCGGCTGGACCCTGGCGGGGGCATTTGGAACCGCCGCTGTGTGTTTTGGTAAACTTGTCATACCCCGGTCCTGATACACGAAACGCAGAGATACCTCTGCGACGTGTCTATCGTGGCAAAAGAGAACCTAAGTGTCGCTTTGCCAAAAAGTGTCCTTTTGATCTGACACCATTTAGCCCTAGCGTCCTTCCGCGACGCCATTGCCGTTGGAAGTAAATTCTCCGGGCAGTTGCGGGTCATGAGCGCTGCTAATCGCCGGTGCCGGACTCTCCCCTATGGTTCTCCGGAAATGCGCGGGTGGATATAGTCCGGTTCGATCCCGTCTTTTTTCATTGCGATGCCGGTTAGAAACTGGAACATGGTTCGCCGAACAAGCCGCGCGGTCTGTTGACCGCGGTTGTCGTAGAAGGGGTTGAACTCCACAAAATCAACACCAACGATGGTCTTTGTCGCAGCAAATTGGCGCAGCATCGGGAAAAGGTCTTCAGGATGAGATCCAATGGGCGAAGAGGAGCCCGTTCCGGGCGCATAGCTCATGTCAAAAGTATCGATGTCAAAACTCACATAGACCAAATCGATGTCCGCGAGGTCCTCGTACATTTTGTTGAACGTTTCCTCGACTCCATCCCGGCGGATTTCGTGGATGTGATAGACCTTCCCCCCTTCAGAGGCCACCTGATCCCACTCTTCGGGACCAAAGACTGGTGTAGACATGCCGTATTGAATAACATGTCGTCCTTCGACCATACCTTCCTGAACAGCGCGATTCATAAAGCTGCCTGAATGGTAATAGGCACCAAACTTACCCATGCCAGCGTCTCGGTCGAGATGGACATCGAAATGTACGAAAGCGACGTTGTTCTTTCCGTAGACATCGACGATGCCGCGGAACGTGCCGTTTGGAACCGAGTGGTCCCCCCCAACGATAAAGGGAATTGCACCGACGGAAGCAACTTCCCGTGTCATCCGACGGATTTCCTCTAAGGTTGCCGCCTGATTGTAGGCATTTAGTCCAGCATCACCGTAATCAACCGCATTTAGGATTGTGAAAGGAGCGAGAAGGGTCTCGTATTCAACCCAACTCAGCGGGAATTTGGGATCTCCGTAACCGCCATAGTCGCGTGTGGTCCGCACCTCGGCCGGTGCCCACATGTTGCCCGCCGAATGCGGAAGCGCTCCGGTTGGTGCGCCAAATATGGCGACATCGATCTCGCCGGCCTGTAGATCTTCGGGTGTAAGAGCGACGGGCAGCTTAAAGAACGTTTGAATGCCTACAGGCTCCATCTGGAGTTGATATCTTTGTACGTCCATTGGTCCTGCAGGACGTCCGGATGCTTCACGCTCCGCCCGCCAGATGTCCGTCGACTTGTCCTGTTTGATATTCATCTTTGATGGGTCGTCGGGGACTTGGTGAGGCATCGGTCCGATATTCTCATTCGGCGAAGCTGTGGCGATATCCTTGAGCATTTGTGCCGAAGTTTCCAAAGGAACGACACCAAGTGCGGCGGTCAAAACAGCGGTGGACAACAATTTGCAATAATTCATCGTCTGTCCTTTCAAATTCAAAGCAATCTGGATTTGAGTTTAGTTTGCGGATGATTTTGTAGGACGGGTAGCAAGGATGCTACGTAATAAGTGCATTTGGAATTTACGTTTGCAGAATTAATTCTTGCCGAACACTATGCCGTTCGTAAAAACTAACTGTATGGGTACACAGCGTATTCTTCTGCACGAGGCCGAAGATATTTCGGAATTTCTGTTCCAGACCACTGGGATGATGCCCGGCTATACCCAGTTTTCGGCGGGCCCCGCTAAACTTGAATACAAGGTTGTCGATTTGGATGGAGTCACGCTGTTGTGGGCTTCGGGGGTCGCTCATTGCAGATGGCAAGACCAGATGTCTGATGATGGCCGAGTGCATTTTGGCATAGTCCTGAACGCAAAAGACGGCGTCAGATCGCTTGGTCACGAACTTGGTCCTAAAGACGCGATGCTGTTTCGCCCCGGCCAGGAAATGGACTATGTGTTCCTGGGGCCGGTCGAAACACTGGAAATCGGTGTTTCCAAAGAAATTGCAGACAGTCTTGGCTGGACTTTTTCCGGAGCTCCTTTGGTACGCATGCGTGGGACGCGATTGCGACGGCTCGAGACTGTGTGTCGCCAAGCAAGCAAGATCATTGTGTCCAAAGGCGAAGATTTGAGGCCTGAACCAACGGCGGAAGTGCGTGGGATGGTTTTAGATGCACTGGAACGGGTGTTGTTCCCGTGGTTACCTAAAGGTGACAAGTCTTACTCGGAACTTAATGAATACACGAAGCGATACTCGGTATTGAAAAACTTTGATCGCCTTCTTTTAGAGTTAGGCGATGGGTTGCCCGGCTTAAGCTCCATTTCAAAGGAATTGGGCGTTGGGCGGCGCACGTTGTTCTATTCGCTACGTCAGTCGTTAGGCATTACGCCAAGGCGATACATAGAAGTAAGACGCCTCGCTGAATTGCGAACCCGGTTGAAAAATTCTGGCCCTGAAGAGAACACAGTTACTGAATTGGCGACCGAACTTGGGTTTGGGGATCTTGGGCGTATGGCCGGTAAGTATCGTCGACAGTTTGGAGAGAGCCCGAGCCACACGTTGCGCTCCTAGTTTAACCACCTCTGTCTTGGCCGCTTTAGCGTTTCGCTTGGAAGTTCTCCGAACAATGACCGGTATTTGCCCGCCATACGCCCCAATTCTGAAAAGCCATGATCGTTCGCTAAATTGGTCACAGACGAGTTGTCCGGCTCGCTGCGATACAAGCTTGCGCGAAGCGCGTTCAAACGTACGATTTCTCGGAATCTCCTTGGCCCAATCCCATATTCTTGTTGAAAAGCTTGAAAAATACTGCGCTTGGACACGCCAATTTCCTTTGCCAGAGCTTCGACACTGATGCAAAAGTTGTTGTCGTTGTCCTGCAGTAGTCTGCGGGCTTTGCGGAGCAAATCAGCGCGAGCACCGCGCGACAGTAAATCGCTGTCATGGTTCTTGGGCGGAGCCCAAGGTTGAAGGGCAATTTCTAAAGTGTCGATGAGTTTAGACCGAGTGTCTAAACTCCAATCACCAAATTCGTCATTGAGAGCCGCAGAAAAGCCTTCCCTCGCGATTGCCGCCAGGTTTCTCGCAGCGCCTTCAGGCACATCAGAAGTTTGGCCGCCACGGCAATTCCACCCGAGCTTTTTTGGAAGTTCTTCCGCGAACGTAACCTCCAGAGTTTTGTATCTGCCGTTTGTAAACAACTCTGCCGTTTCACCTGGCCTCAGGAGATGCGCGGTGGTGCCAGAAATGCCAGATTGGCCTATCCGCGGGCTGCCATTTGCTGAAACCATGATCGCAAATCGCCACTCACGGGCCAACATGGTGTCGGTCCAGAGATGCCTGCCTTCCCCTGATACTTGCAGGAGCCTGATGTCGCCAAAATCGATGCTACGGGCGCTCAGAATCGCGGGGCCAGAAGTGAATTGTATAAAGCGGGTGTCGGTATTGGTTTGCTCAAGATAGAAGTTTTCCAGCGTATCCTCATCTGCAAGATCAATTGAAAAACGATCGAAAGCCAAAGCAGGTACCCCTCCATCAACGAACCCAAAGTCTTGGGGATAGGTTTCCTGGTCGAGTTCCAACACCCGATCAGGCAACGCATGCCGAGCGATTGCAAAGATGTGTGCTACTTGCACTTTTTGCACAGTCATCAATAGCCTGAGAAATTATCCTCTCCGTAGTCAAGTTAAATTTAGTCTTAAAATGAGAGGATTAGAAAGTGGCGCGTCGCTTATCAGTATTGTTCAAATGGTCCGCTCTGCTCACTGCAACATTTGCTGGAGGGGGATACGCACAAGACAATCCCGCACCAGATTTTTCCGCTGATCCTGTGGTTGATGGGTTCCCATCTTCGATGCAGCCGTGGAGAGATCCAAGCAATCCAAACGTTCAAATTCTCGATCCTGGCTGGAACAAATATTATCTGCGCAAGGATATGGTAGGTGATAACCCTCCGCGGGAACCCGGCCCAATTGATCTGCAGCGCTACTACGTCGTGCCGACAAAGCACGCTTTTCCCACGTATTTTGGTCTGCCGATCGCTCTGACAACTGAAGACCTGATTGCGGGAGAGGTCGACGTGGCTATTGTCGGGGCGCCGAGCCAGTTTAATCCAGCTGACGGCAATGGCTGGGCCGCGAATTACATGCGCGTAAACCACAACTATGATTTTGCCCAGTCGGGGCATGATATGTGGTTCAACAATCAGTACTTCGATATCCTGAATGTTGTGGACTATGGAAATGCTAACGCCCATCCATCTTTAATGATGCAGAACTTTGCGGATCAGGCTGGCGTGTTTAAAGAAATCCTCGCTGGTGGCGCGATACCCTTCGTAATAGGTGGAGACCACGGTACTCAGGTCGCGTCACTAATGGCTCTGATTGATCACTACGGTCCGCAGAGTTTCACAACAGTTCATTTTGACGCCCACACCGATCTTGCACCGCCTGATGGCCGACTTGGAATGTTCACCCATGGGGGTGCAGCCCTCCGTTTCGCGCATGAACAAGGGTGGACCACTGGAGATCAGATTTTTCACATCGGCCTTCGCGGCGCTTACGAGAGCGTCGAGAGAATGGACTGGATGTTCAACAATCAGACCAACTACTACTTCATGCCGAAGTTTGAAAAAAATGGATTTGATGCAACTGTCGACGAACTGATCTCAGAACTCGAAGGACGCCGACTGTATATTTCAATCGATATGGATGTTCTGGACGGCTCGTTGGCGCCGGGTGTATCAAACCCTGAAATAGGTGGCTTCACCACGCTACAATTCATGCAGATCCTTCGAAAACTGGCTCTTCAAAACGAGATATTGCTGATCGATTGGGTCGAGTATTCTCCGCTTTTGGATGATCGCCGTCGCTCCACCGGCAATGTCATTAGCCGCTTGCAACGGCATACCCTCGCCGCGATGGCCGCTCGCAAAGAGGGTATAACTGATCCAAACTATGTTCATCCTGCAATGCTCGAGGATAACAGCAAGTAACGTAATTAACTGGGCGAATGATGCGGTGCATTCCAAAGAGTTGCCTTTTTCGGAAAAGGCGCCTTGAATTGAGGCGTCTTTTTCCGGTGCGGTAACATAGGTTCAAAAATGTCCATCAGTACTTCAGACCATCCCTCGGGAAGACCTGCCGGTAACGACAGTGGTACGCCGAATTCATTTCTCTTTCATCTCGTCAGAGAGCCGTTGTTTCAGTTTCTCGTCCTCGCAGGACTTTTGTTCATCGCGCAGGCGCTGTTTGCGAAGGATGATCGAGATCTGATCGTGGTGGATGCAGTGACGCAGGAATACCTTTTCGATCAAGAAGCGGAATTGCTTTTGCGCCCGCTAAGTGAAGCAGAAAAACAGGACCTGGTCAGAAACTTCGTTGAGGAAGAGATCCTGGTCCGTGAGGCAGTAAAGCGAGGTTTTTCTGACGGATCCCGTATTCGTGCCTTACTTCTTCAAAACATGCGGTTCTTCATTGCCGGAGACTTGGCAGAGCCGACAGAAGCGGAGCTCAAAGAGTACTTTGACAGTAACCAAGAGAAGTTTCTGAGCCCTCCCAGTTTTGACCTTGAACATGTGATGTTTAATTCAATCAGCGAAGTTCCACCTAACCTTCTGGAAGAGTTGAACGAAGGCGCAGATCCCAAATCGCTCGGCGATGTCGACATCACCTTTGGAAATACACTCAGATTTATGGACCAGAAACGCCTTGTGCAGGCGTTCGGCGGCGAAACGGCAAAAGATGTTTTGGCGGCCATTGACCAGAACAACGAGTGGCAAGGGCCGTTCCCTTCTCAGACTGGGACGATTCACTTCATCAGGGTTCTCAATGAAAACCCCGCTCAGTTGCCTGAGTTTGAGCAAGCCCAAGATTGGGTTGCCACCCGGTGGATGACGGACAAATCCCGTGAGTTGATGGAGAAAGAACTGGAATCTGTAGAAGCCGACTACAGGATCGAGATAGCGCCGCTGCAAAAGGCCAAAGAAGTTGATTAGGTTATTCGTCATCTCTGCGTGGGCTGCGACGCTAATTGCGCTCCAAGGGATCGGTGCTCACGCGCATACACTTGGCTTGGATCGCGCGGAACTGATTGAAACGGCTTCCGGCGAATACAGATTAGTCTCAAAAGTACCTAGTAGATTATCAGCTGCGATATTGTCACCGGATTTGCCTGAGCAGTGTGAGTTTGGGGGTAGCCCGAACGGTGAAAGGGGATCTTATTCGGTCACATTTACCTTCACCTGTGCCACCCCCATGACATCCGAAGATCGCCTGGTGCTTCCGTGGAATCGCGAGGGGGCTCTGTTGACGGTTCGTTGGTTCGGGCAGGAACCTGTCACGCGTTTGGTCAAACGAGAGGGGACGACTATCGAAGTCAACCTGGACGAATGGCTGGCTGGTTCAGGATCTGCATCACGCGCGGCTAAGCGCTATACCATTTTGGGATTTGAGCACATTTTGGAGGGTTTGGATCACCTGCTGTTCGTGCTGGCTTTGCTGTTTCTTGTTGAAGGCTGGTGGATGCTGATCAAAACGATAACTGCGTTTACAGTAGCCCATTCGATAACACTGGGTTTGGCCACGCTGGGATTTGTTTCGCTACCGTCTGCGCCTGTAGAGGCGGCCATTGCTCTTTCGATCGTTTTCCTGGCGTCCGAGATCGTCTGGAAGTCCCGCGGTCGTTCTTCTTTGGCGGCAAGAGCGCCTTGGGTTGTAGCATTTGCGTTTGGACTATTGCATGGGCTCGGATTCGCTGGTGCTTTGGCCGAAATCGGACTGCCGCCATCTGAGATTCCGATTGCGCTTCTTTTCTTCAACGTTGGCGTCGAGCTTGGTCAGCTAATCTTTGTTGCTGCAGCATTGGTTGTGGGATGGGCGTTCTTGCAAATACCCGCCGCACAACGATGGGAGCCTAGCGCTCAATTGATCCTCGTCTATGGCATCGGAACAATCGCAACATACTGGATGATAGAACGGACTTACTCAATTTTTGTTTAGGCAGTTTGAAGTGGAACTACACGAATAGCCACACATAGAGGGGCCGTATTGATGAGAGTAGCACTTCCGATATTGGCGGGTATGTGGGTGCTGGCAACCCTCAATCCAGTAACCGCTCAGGACGCGGGTTGCGATGCACCTTGCCAGGCAGCGCAATCAATAAAGATCAAGACGTTGGCTACGGAGGACCTGGGATAACTCCTTCCTCTTGTAACACTCGTAATATCCCGATGATCGTCGCGGTACTGGTATCGACTGATCCTCTAAGATAGGCCCCCAGGCCGCCATCACCAATTTCGCGGGGACCGCCGGTTTCATAAACGGGGTCCAAAGGTTCAAATTCCTCAGGGAAGGCTGGGCAAAATGGGCGTTCGCTCAAGAAGCGTCCAGCAACTTCTAGTAGGATGGCGCGTAGAGCTTCGACATCTTCAACGAACCCCTCAATGTCCTGCAATTGCTCAAGGGGTTGAACGACTGCGTCAACCAACTCGTATGTTACGCATTTTTCGCTAAACCGCGCTGTAGCTGAACCTGAAAAGTCGAATATCCATCTGTCCGTGGGTTCGCCGCGTACAAAGATGTTTTCTCTGGTCTTGGTGCATTCAAAGAACTGTGTATCGAGTTTTCCGCTGAGAGAAACAACTTCACCTTGTGCCTCAACTATAAACTCACTTAGGTCGGTGCGGCTTCCACATGAATCTAAAATTGGTTCTTCAGCAAGCAATTCGGGTAAGCGCGCCTGTAAATCACTAAAGTCAAGCACTGCTTCAATGCCCACACGTGTAGGAGAAACCGCCGTCATTACTACATTAAGACCGTAAGCAATTTCTGTTGTACCGACGACTAGCGTGTCCTCTATGTCGAACTCCGCGACTTGTGCCGTTGAAGGGGATACGAAGCCGATGCCGCTGAATAGAAACATCGCGAAAAATACGTGTCTCATTGCTGCCCCTCGATAACGTCGCTCAATTCCATGACGCTGAGCAGTTTGACAAGTGTCGTCGCGTCTGTGTCGATAAATCCTTGAATTTCGGCGCCGATGCCGCCTTCGCCAATTTCGAGCGCCCTGACGAGCGTGGCCTGCGGTGACACCGGTTGAAGTTCCTTCGGTACTGTTAGACAGATTGGATTGTCATCAAAGTAGGTTTCTGCTTGCTCTAGAATTTCGGCGCGTGCTCCATCAATGACACCGAATAGTCTTGCGATAGCGCCAGTGAACCCATGAGGATCGAGGTCAAGTTCAGCCACGGAAAAGCGCACACATTGGTTTTCTACGAAAGCTTTCACCTTTGCCCTCGCGTCAATTTCTTGCGTCAGCCAAAGACGGCCTCGCTCTTCGCTCGAAGCGCTCTGATCACAGGAATAAAATCGCACGAGCAGTGTTCCACGCAGTTCGACGTGATCGTCAATCGCCTCTGTTTCGAGAACCTTAACCGACACTTCTCGCGAACAAATATTGTCGTAGACCCCCGAGGCCAGTTCTGGGAAACGGGCTTGGATCGCCCTCAGGTCGGCCACGACGTTTGCGTGTAAACGGGTTTCTGTCGCCGGGCTCAAACCCGTGTAAAACGCGATATTAAACGACTCTCCACCAATGGGGACTTTGCTAGGCAGTAGGAATTCGATGTCGCCTTTGTATTTGGAAGGATCAATGCCTTCACCATTTTCGGCGGCCGCCAGCAACACCTGAGGGTTCAATTCACTTGATGGCTGTGGTCTGTCGCGCTCGCATGCGACAAGAATGCCAAACAGCATAAATATGAACACGACGATCAGAAGGGATCGCTTCATTTTTGAAAACGTGACCGAATTTAACAACCGAAGACGTCCGATCGTATCTGTGAACATCTGCTTTTGAGAAGTAGTACAAAACCATTGTTTGGTCGAGTGAGTTCGAAATTCCAACGAAAACTTGGAGCTTTTGAATACGCGTGAAGTCCAATAGTCTCACAAGACCGCGCCGACAGGCATCCCTAGAAAAGGAGTTTCGTTGACGTTCGGCAAAGGCCAAATCCTGCTCCCGCAACCAATCTTCTAGGTAGAATATCAAACACTTAGCGGATAATTCGGATTTTGCAGTTCGTGTGAAAAATGGACCGACTGTTTGCGTATCTGGTTCCCGCATCTTGGCGGCTCAGTTGGCTTAAACCACATCGCTAAACCACAAAGAATTTAGAGTGCGACCTTCTGACTATGTTGCATGACACACAATCGAAAATGAGCATCAGGATCTTCGCAACGTTAGATTGGTTGGCTGACCGGCTATATACTGGAGCCCTGCAAATTTTGAAGTTGCCTCAAATTTCGGCAATCAAAATTGGCTGAGTACGTCGCGACGGATGTTCTAGAGTTTAGTGCCAAAAGACAAAAATTTTCTATGGCATCGGTCGACCGTATTTACTATCACGCGATGGACCGCCGATTATTTGAAACATTATTGAGGGTGTTGTTGTTTAACGGCCACATTTGAATGGGTAGAGCTTGAAAACCGCCAGAGTTAATTCTTCAAAAAGAGATCAAGACTCCATCTAGTTCCATTCCAAAAATCCCTTATTTCCAAACTTTTAAAAAATTTAGAGATGCCGAAAGATAGTTTAAACCGAAAAATTATGGTGGCGTGTCCTTGTCTAAACGAAGCCCATCGGGTGCAAGAGGCCATCTCCTCGCTGCTTGAAGACAAAGGCGCGGTGGATTTTGACATCCTTTTGCTTGATGGAGGCAGTACGGATGGCACGCAAGAAAAGGTACGTGCGGCCTTCGGGGATCGGGTCGAAATCGTACATAATCCCTACCGTTTACAAGCCCATGCCGTGAACATGGCCGCAGGGATCGCAATTGAACGCGGAGCCGAATTTCTAGTGAGGGCTGACCTCCACGCCAAGTACCCCAGTGACTTCATTTCAAAACTATGTGCTACAGCGCATCGGACGGAAGCCAGTAGCGTGGTTGTGTCGATGCGAACGCAAGGTGGAAACAGGGTTCAGAACGCTGCCAAGTTGCTATTCTCTACATGGCTCGGCAATGGAGGTTCGCCCCACCGTACTGAAGGATACAGAGGTTGGGTCGCGCACGGGCACCATGCTCTTTTCAGAGTCGAAGAATTTGCCCGGGTCGGTGGCTATGATCCCGAATTTGCGGCCAATGAAGATGCCGAATTTGATTTGCGCCTTGTCCGAGCGAATGGGCGGATTTTCCTCGAGAGCGACGCAGCAATCGATTATTTTCCGCGCCCCACTTTGCGAAGCACTTTCAAGCAGTTCTTCCGCAATGGGCGATACCGCGTCTGGACAGCAGTTAAGCACAGGGAAAAACTGGGAAAACGGCAGTTGTTGCCCATGGCCAGTGCACCGATCCTGATACTCTCTGCCTTGCTTGCTTTGGTCGTGCCTTGGGCGCTGGTAATTCCGATCAGCTACCTCTCGCTTGTCTTCTACCTGGCGTGGAGCGGCGCTCGGAAGGAAAAACCCGTTGCACCTTTTTCGGTTTGGGGGCTGGCGGTAATTCTGGCAATTGTAACTCACATTGGGTTTAGTGTCGGTGCGCTGCGCGGCCTACATGATTTGTACCGGGCCGACCGCGCAAAAGCCAAGCGCTTGCAGCAGCGGCAGCACCTCGATTTGAGAGTGGCATTGAAATGACAGCCAACCTTTTTCTTGTAGCAGCGCCAAGATCTGGATCGACCCAATTGTCTGCCTGGATGTCTTCCCACCCGGACGTGGATCTGCCACCAATTAAAGAGCCCAATTACTTTTCTCAGCACGAGTTTCCAGCCGACTACGTCGCCAAGCATCATCTGAACGATGTTGACCCCGCCCGCTACGTGACACAGCGATCCAGCAAGGTGATGCAGTTTGCGATTTTCCGAGAGCCTCAGCATTATGATTACTTGTTTAAAGGGATGACTGCTCGTTGGCGCATGGACGCCTCAACGACTTATCTGCATTGCCCGGAAGCTGCCCGGAAAATTCACGACCACTCTCCCGACGCTAAGGTCATTCTGCTGACCCGGAATCCGATCGCGCGTGCGTTGTCACATTACCGCCTGGCTACGCGCACCGGTCGCACCACACGGTCCCTGCGCGAGGAAATCGAAGCTGAAGCCAGCGGGGAAACGCCGTTGCCCGGCCGTTTTCTATTACGCCAAAGCCGTTACGACGACGCCGTTGCCCAATATCGTGATGTCTTTGATCAGGAGAACCTGCTGGAAATCGCTTTTGAGGATTTGGTCACGGATGTGGACGCCACGTTGGCGCGGATCGCTGTCTTTCTGGATATTGACCCTGAAAAATTCGACACAACCGTCGACAGCCAGAACGCAGGCGACGCGCCGCGGTTCAAGGCTCTGAACGCCTTCCTGATGACCTCGGGCATCAAGACCCATCTGCGTCAATTGCTGCCCGTCAGTTTGAAGCGCAAATTGAAAGCGGTGTATTTCAAGCCCAATACCGAACAATTCAGCGATGCGGACAAGGCGTTGCTGCGCCAGTATCTGGAGTAGGGCCAAGCCCTTCAACGCCACAAGACGGGCCTTGGACGGGTGGCCGGATCACCACCGCCCAGTTCAAATCTGCTCGTACACGGAGAGAAGGCGGTCCAGATGACGCTCCATCGTCAGCGGATCGCTCCAGTAGCGATCATAGGCTGTTTGCCCCAACCGGGCAGCGTATTCAGCCGAAGACAGGCGGGCAAGAGCGTCCTGAAACCCGCCTTTTTCATCCAGCGAGCGGACGTGCAGGCCGGTTTCCTCATGTGCGACGCTCTCGCGCGACGCACACCAGTCACCGCAAATAACAGGGATACCAAGCGCTTGCGCCTCGATCGGAACTAGCGGTTGGCATTCATACCATTTGCTGGGGAAAACCAGCGCCCGGGCACGGTGCAGATGCTCCATGACTTCATTGGGATTTTGCCAACCCAGAATGGTTGCCGAGGGGTTGGCCGCTTCGATGGCGCCGCGCAGCGGCCCGTCGCCGACAAACACCGCCGGAATGCCTGCGTCGCGAGTTGCCAGTGCAAACTCCAAGGCCCCCTTGGTTTCCACAAGCCTGCCGACAAAGTAGAAATCTTTGTTTTCGGCCACCTGAACCGGCGCGCGCTTTTGGCTTACCGCAGGGTTGGCGACCTGTCGAAAGGCGGTTGAAGCTGGGAAATAGGGCTGCATGACCTCTTTCTGCAGTTCGCTGATGTAGATTATGTTCTTGACCCGGGCCGGTAGGCCGCCACGACCCTTTTGCACCACCTGCCGAAGCACCCTATAGGCTTTATGTGCCGGATGCCGGACATCGCAGTTTGTGGTCAGGCACCCGGAGCCCAGGGCCGGGCTGCGGCAAATCTCATTGGACTGATAATCGTAGAACCCACCGTTTGGACAGGCAAAGAAAAACTCGTGCATCGTGAAGACGTGCCGAACGTCCGGTGCTGTCACAACTGGCCCAATGGCGCTTGACAGGCTTTTGGTCCAGCCATGCACGTGCACAACAGTTGTACTCAGATCGTCGGTGTCACGAATAACCCGATCGAGTTCACGCGCTGCAGCCTTATTCCAAAGCCCGGTTGCTGCCGCACGCAGTTTGGAGCTGTCTGATCCAATATCCTGCACGCCAAGGCACGTGATACTGATTCCTGCCTGTTCAAGACGGAGATCCACAGGGGCTACACCGCAGAAAAAAACTACTTCCTTACCCGCTTCTCTAAGCGCCAAGGCGCTCTCGATGCATACTTTTTCAAGCCCGCCGCGGATGTCACCGTAGTCCATTACCAGGACGACACGCTTGGTACGGTCTGACATTTTTTCAACCCTTCATCGGAAGTTGTGGGAGCGGAAGGGCAAAGCCCAATAGGCTTGGGTCGATTCCAATCCTGCGCCGGCACAGTACCCAAGCATGGACATTCCAGGAAATCGTCGTCAAAGCCACAGTCCAAGCCGCGCCCAGCGTGCCAAAGACCCACACAACTGGGATCAATACTGCTAAGCCGATGGCATTCCAGATCAGTGAAAGACGTGCAAAGGGTTTTTCCTGCCCAGCCATCTGCATCAGGATTCCGTTGAGTCCTCCCGCAGCGCTGACGGCAAATCCCAAAGAAAGAACCAGAAGTTCAGGCTTGGCAACGGCGTAGTCCGGACCAAACAGGCTTAAAGCCGTTCCGCCAAAGGTCCAGAAAGCTACCAGGCCCAAAGCGGCAAACCCCCCGGCTGCGGCCGAGACGGACTGACAGATCTTGCGCACTGTCTCATGTTCGCCCTCAGAATAGGCGCGCGAAATTAGGGGTGTAGCGGCAAGGTTGGCAGCCAAAAGCAACAGGGTCATCAATTGAGCCGTCTTGAGCGCAGCGAAAAACGGAGCGGTTTGTTCCGGGGACAAGACCACGCCGATTGCAACCACGGCCAGGTTGGGGCCGGAAATGATCACCACCGAGGCCAGCCAAAAGCTTTTGGTCATACCCCACCACTCTCGCTTCTGCGATGGGTGACGGTCTTTGAAAACTTCAGTGTATTTTGTGGCTGAATCAAAACGAGCCTGCACAATTAGCCAAAACACCAGTGTCCCGGTACAGAGCAGAATGGCCCATGCGGGCTCGAGCGGGGGCAAGACACCCAGTATAACCAAACCCGTCACGCTGATTACGCTGAGCCGCCATAAAATGTCTCGGGGCGCAAGCGCGCCAACGACCTTGTTTTGCGCTCTCAATACACTCGATTGGAACTCGGCAAAGGCTAGGGGCAGGATCAACAGCGCCGCCGCAAGCATTGACAGACTATCCTCAGTCGTCATGCCATAGGCCGCTAGGGCTAGGGAAAGTAAAAGACCGGCCCCCAAAACATTGCGCACTCCATAGGAAATTACCGCTTTGCGCACAAGTTCTTGCCCTGGACTGGTGTTGGCAGGTAGCGTACGCAGAACGAGCTGGTTCTGTCCCATGAGCGCAATTTGCCCGAGAGTCAAAGCCGCGGAAAAACCAAACGCGAAGACGCCGTACCCTTCAACATCCATGGCGCGTGCCAAGGCGATCAGCATAAGATAATTCAAAGGCGCGCTGGCCAGCTTGATGAGCAGAGCGAAGAATGTGACTCTGAAGAGACTGCTGCGCAAAATCATGTTTTTAATGTGAAATTTCCCAATCAAGCCTGCTAAGATCATTTGAGAAAACGATAAGCGGGATCAACAACAAGGCTTGGAGTTTGGTTCTGTGAGCAGGTGCCTGCCATTTTTTAGGTTTATCTCAATGTTTTGAATGTTGTTAAGTAGGCTATGCGGATCGCAAATCTGCTACGGCTTCTACTTAACATTTGCATCAAAGTACAGGCCACCGAGAGCCCAAATCTTGGGCAAAGCGCACTGTGAGCATCGCAGTTGCATAGATAGGGTCAAGTTGTTGTTTTTATAGCAATTTTCATAAGTTGTAAGTGTCAATCACTCCTGAAGAAGAACTATGCTCAACCAGTTTAAACGGTGATAATGCATATCCCGTGCAGAGTAGCATTCTCGTCAGAAAAGACAGTGAAATGACCATAGTTTCACCTCGCAACGTCGAGTATTATTCAACTTTGCCGTTACGGTATTTTGTCTGTCACCACAGTGGTGATTTTGAATGAAGTGCATTTTTATACCTTGGATTAGATTTTTAGGTATACCTATTTTCAATTCATTATTGCATTTCTAACTCAAATTCGGAATTTGCGGCGATACAAATATCGTTTTGTTTTTCTTTTGGCGCGTTGTTTCCAGCGCTAATTTATACGGCTATCGGAATATATCCTTGGCCCATCGGTACGAAGTGTTGTCACAAGAATTGCTTCGCAATACTTCATTTAGATGCCCTTAGTTTAGTATTTATCTTCATGTGGAATAATCTGTGGGTTGAAGCCGCAATCGAGCCCCGGAAACCGGTCGGTTTTGGGCGTGTCGGAAAGGCTGTTTGTCCCTATTCTGATTAGGGGTTACGCAATCGTTTATTATTCTATTCGTGGGCCGGTTTGGGCATAATAACGACACCCAGAATGTTAATTGAGGAAAAACTGTCTGAAGCTGCGGGGCCGTGATTTGGCGTCTTCAAAGGAGTGTTTTTTGCTGTTTGGCTTCGCTTCAATTGTGGAGCTTAATGTCCGTATTGATCCACATTCCGGAAATAGGCGCATATTACTGGGACTATTCATCTTCATGGTTTTCGCTCTGTTTGTCTTTGTGAATCCAGTAGACTCCGCACGATGGAGTTTGATTGGGTTCGTGTCTTCATTTATTTTGCTTTTCCTTCCACTCAACAGCACTCGGGCAAAACTTTGGGCTTTCTTTGTGATGCTGGGAGGCCCGGTTTTGGTTTGTCCACTCATAAGCGTGCTTAGTCGAACTTCGCGGCAATGGGATCGAATATCCTTCGGTGCATGGCGCGATTTTTTTTGCTGACGGTGACTTTGACGGCTATCAATCGACGATGCACGCAGTTTATTGGACGCAAGAATTTAGGCATTGTAAGGGGGTAGGATTGATCAACAGTTCCTTGGCGTTAGTGTCGCGAAAGCTTTGGTCAAATAAACCTGAACCCTCTGTAGCGATCCCGTACTTTGCGTATGTTGTTATAGCTGGGATTATGTTGTTCATCGCCCGTGGATCGCTCCAAGGTGTAGCAGAGTTCATCTGGCAAATCATGCCGACCGTACTGCTTTGTCGTAAAAGGACTCCAAGGAGTTATGTGATTAGCAAAGTTGGCTAAGCTGCGGCCGCCGTCGTCGCAACAAAGACCGCAAGCAAAGCTGACGACACATTTGGATTGAATCGTTTCTAACGCTAAGGCACCAATTTACGTTTTTGGAGTGCGCTACAGCTTCCGTCCAACCGTCTCATGCAATCTGAAGATGTTTTAGGTGCTTCCGCCGCAGAACCGGCCACCACCCTTCACTGATACTTTGACCTTCGAGCCTGTCCAGGCTCTCATCATCATAGGTGAGTGTCACATCGAATGTGCCATTAATTCCACTAAGGCCAGCAACATCCGCACCACGTGTCGAAGCGCCACCATAAGTAAAGATATTTGTTGTCGCTTCCGAGCCGATCTCGACCTGCGCTCCCCAGATCTCGATATCGATCTCCACGCTTGAATTCTCGCTGAGGACAAAGACCCGACCCTGCGCATTCGGCAGAGTTTCTGTATAACTAAACCGCTGCCAGACCGTTGTAACATTAATAGTTTTTGCGTTTCCATCGGATTGACCGAAACGCATCTCCACAGGTGCGCTGGCGCGCAACCAGATACTGACGGTTGATGTGCCCGTGACACCTTCGTCCTTTGCTATGAGCCCACCTCGCAAACTGTCCGGCCCACCGGTCGTGTCAGCACAATTCCAACCCATCCCCGTGTTGCTGCCATCCGGTGCGGCCAGGCCGGTAGAAAAGTTGGGCTTGGACCAATGGCCAAACCAGTCCTGACTGTTGAAGTCGTACGAAAAGCTTAAAAGGTTTGTTGCTTCAGGTTCGAACAAGACACCGCGAAATACACCGGATCCCAGAACGTGATCGCGTCGAAGTACATCGACGGCAACCGTTTCAATCTCGCCTGATTCACCTACCCGCATGCCGGATGTCGCACGTGAAAAATTCAAGATTGACCCCAGCTCAATGGGTGCGCCGGATCGACGATAAACCTGTCTCGCAAAGTCGAGCGATAAAACGGCCTTCGCTTTCCGGCGGTTTTGTCTGGAAGTGACAGAACAATCTCGCGTCAGTTTCATGCCAGCACCATCGAATGAATGCCTGACGCCGTGGTTCCTGTTGCATGCACACGTTTGGCACCAACCGGCAGGATTGAAAAATCATCTACTTCAACGGAGCGTTTTTCACCCCATACAGTGGTGATGACCAATGTACCGCCCGTTTCAACGTATAGGCTAATGGCAACTTTTGGCAGATCGTTAGTGTCAGACGGTGTGACAGGCAATATGTCCTGTGCAGGACCAGAAAGGCTGGAAACACGGTTGGTAAATGGACTCTTATTCATAGCCAAAGCCTCGTTCTGTGTGTCAGGCTTGCGATTAATGACTAGTGGATTTTAAGGATAGGAAACCTCAGGGTACGTTGCCCCCAAGTGCGCGCGCGCATTTTTGGCGAGGAGGCTAAAAACGTATTTTGATTACGTACAATATCTGGTGTTTGTTGGGTGCAGCGCCGACTGACGACTAGGAAAACAGCGGAAAAACTTTTCCGGACACTGGGCAGTTTGGGCTTTTGGGGGATACGGGAACATCTAATTTAGTTGCCATCCGGTCGTTCGCATGATGCAAGCTTCCAAACAAGTGGGACAACATGAGCAGACGCTTCGGTTTGACTAAGGAACCGATGTCGGTTCTTCGGAGATATTTGCCTAAGACCTATGACAATTACTAAATACGAACCACGCGCTAACACCAGCAGATTCAGCGCGACGTAGACAAGTGCGCGCGAAATATCCGATTCCGGTAGCTCATTGTTGTCAGGACCAAAGAGGGCGACCAGTGAAGGACGACACCGTCCGATTAGCTTAGAAAGAGCGGGCTGTCTTTTATTCTGGTTGAAGATCTACGAGGTCGCTGAGAGCCTGTAACGTCAGACCGTTCAGTGGTTTGTAATAAGGCCTGCCCAAATTCAAAAAACTCATGACGTTCCAGTCTAGCTGATATTCAGATCGAACCAGTGGGTAGTCTCATCTCGTCTGGCACTGGACCAACTCGAGTGTTCCCTTAAACCTGCACGGCGGCCTCAGGTGCAAGTGGCGGCAGAATATCTTCCTACGCGCCTTTGACGACTTAGGCCAACAGGTTCTACTCATGCGTCGACCAGTGCCTTGTGACGCAGGACACAGGCATTGGCCTGGACCTTCCGCCTGGGCAAATCCACGAAATCGATGACATAACGTTCGACACCTTCCATTGCCCGCGCATTGGTTCAGAGCCACAGGTTTGCAAGGTAGTAAACTTGCTTGCTGGTTTTTCCGGGCGCGGAATTTTCTGTTATACCCCCTCCTGCCAACTGAAGGGGGTATCATGAATTCACTAGCAAGAATTACACGAGGGATAGGCGTTGCTTTCAAAGACGGTCGGGTCAAAGGCATTCTCGCCTTTACGGTCGGAATGATTTTGTGGGCCTCTGTTTTTTATCATTTTGTCGAAGGGTGGAGTTGGCTCGATTCAATCTACTTCTCCGTTGTTACGATTTCGACAGTGGGGTTTGGGGATTTTTCCCCCGAAACGGCAGCGGGGAAGATCTTTACGATGCTCTACATCATCGTTGGTCTGGGTATATTTGTGACCGCAGCTACCACCGTCGCTGATACCATCCTATCTCAGGATGACGGAAAGGGTGAAAAGTAGCGTCAGACATTTCTGCATTCTGTGTCAGATCTACTAAGCGTAAGCGGGGCGTACGTTGGCCCGCCCTTTTCGTTGTTTTCCAAGCCCATACCGAACCCAAGATTTAAAGATATATACATATCTCATTTTTTGAGTCTAAAATTCAAAAAAACAAAATGTGGGAGGGATGGAATGGAAAAGACCCAGGACGCGAAGATTGTTGATCTAGCGATACGCTTACTTTTTCTCGGATTATTCCTCTATAGCGCGCTGGTCATGGTTGCACCACTGGCGAGTGTGGTTATCTGGGCGACGATCCTGTGCGTTGCCCTTTATCCCGTCTTTGACTGGCTCCAAGGCAAGTTGGGAGGGCGCAAATCTCTGGCAGCGACAATACTGGTTCTATTGGGTCTTGTGCTTACGCTGGGCCCGATCGCCACGGCAGTTTCGGGTGCCGCCGAACTTGGGTCCGACTTTGCCGAACAGGCCGACAGCGGCGAATTGAAAATCCCACCTGCACCCGAAGGCATCAAGGAACTTCCGCTGGTTGGAAGCAAGATTGCCGATGTCTGGACGATGTTCGAACGAAATCTGGATGGAGCGCTGGCAAAATACGGCGCTCAAATTCTGGAAATAACTAAGTCTTTATTCGGTCGAGTTCTAGGAATTGGCATCGGGTTGCTGGGCCTTGCGCTGTCCGTCATCATTATGGGCGCGCTTTTCAGTCCCGGACCGAATTTGGTGCAAGGGCTGCAAAGATTCGCCAACCGCGTGTTTGCACCCCGCGGCGGCGAGTTTGTCACGCTGGCCGGGGCCACGATCCGAAATGTCACCAAGGGGGTGATAGGGGTTGCCGCGATACAGGCCGTCGTTGTGTGGATTCTGCTGGCGGTGTTCGGCATAGGGTCGGCGGCCACGCTTGCTTTCGTCTGCCTGATCCTCTCGATCATTCAGATCGGCCCCGGTCTGGTCCTGTTGCCCGTTGCTATCTACGCGTGGAGTTCCATGTCCGGTGGCGCGGCCCTTGTTTTTACCATTCTGGCGGTCCCGGTCGCCATCATGGACAGTTTCCTACGGCCTGTTTCTATCTCAAAAGGCCTTGAGACTCCGATGTTGGTGATCCTGATTGGCGTGCTTGGCGGGATGATGGCATACGGCCTGATCGGCATCTTCATGGGCCCCGTTCTGTTCGCTGTCTTCTACGAATTGTTCAAGGTTTGGATCGACGCATCACCTGATACTGCCGAAGCTGTAGAAGGGGCGGCGGAATGAGAAAAACGATCTGGACGACGCTGGCGGTCATACTGATTTTTCTTGTCTGGTATCTGGTCGCGGATCGAAAAACGCCTTTCACAGGAAATGCCCGCGTGAAAGCCGTGGCGACCCAGATCGTCCCGCAGGTCACCGGTACGGTTACCGAAGTTCTGGTGGAAAACGGTCAGGTCGTTTCGGCCGGTGACGTACTGGTGCGGATTGACCGCCGTCCGTACGAGATTGAACGCGACAAGGCCGAAGCGGATCTTGAGGCCGCAACCCAAGAGGTCGGTGCGTCCTCGGCCGAGGTGAGCGCAGCACAGGCCAAACTGGCCCGCGCACAAAGTGATCTGGACACAATACGCCTGCAAACGGAACGCGTGTTCGCTTTGGAAAAGAAAGGTCTGATTGCTGTCTCAAAGGCCGACGATGCACGGGGGCAACTGGCAGAGTCCGAGGCCAATCTGGAAAACGCTGTGGCCGATCTGGAAAAAGCGAAACAAAGGTTGGGCGAGGAGGGCGTGGAGAACCCCAAAATTCAGCGGGCATTGGCCGCCCTTGCGGATGCCGAGCTGAACCTTGAATGGACCGAGTTGCGCGCGCCAGCAACAGGTGTGATCTCCAATTTGCTGATTGCACCCGGAACGTATGCCCGCTCCGGGCAGGACCTGTTGACGTTCCTTGACGCAACCGATGTCTGGATTGAGGCGTATTTCACCGAGAATAACCTTGGTCGTGCCGTTGTCGGCTCTCCGGTGGATGTCGTGCTGGACATGCACCCCGGTCAGATTGTCCCGGGCGTGATCGAAAGCTTCAGCGCAGCCGTGTCACTGAGCGGCGGGGATGAGCCCGGCCAATTGGCCAGTGCACCCAGCACCAAAGGGTTTCTGCGCGAACCCGAACGGTTCCCGGTGCGGATCATATTGCCGGGCTATGAGGCGGGCAGTGCCGAAGATGATTTGCGGTTTCAATTGAACGGGCAAGCGGACGTGATCATGTATCTCAGTGATAATTCGCTGCTGAACATGGTGGGCCGCGCCTATATCCGCGTGGTCTCGATCCTGTCCTATGCGTACTGAGGACCGAAACTCAGTCCTGCGGCTGGCGTTGGGGGTGACCGGCGTCTTCTCTCTTGGAATGTTTTTGGGATGGCCTCTGGCCGTTGTGGGGGCGGTGTTTACTGCCTTGTTCCTTCAAGCCCCGGCCGCGTTGCCATTGGCCGCTTTTGGCAAACTGTTCGTGTTCTCGATTGGGCTGATGTTCATCTCCTTTCTGCTGTCCTCGGTCTTTTCGCCATACCCCGTTGTCTTTCTGATTCTCGTGGCCATAGGGATTATCCTGTCCTTCACGTGGTCCGTGTCGGGCGCCGGGGTCTTGCCCGGGGTCATCGCACTTATGGGTGCGTTGATGATCCCGAACCTTGTTCTGCAATCGCAGGACCTGGCCTTGGTACTGGTGTTCTGGATCCCGTTGAATCTGTTCTTTGCGGGCTTTGTGTCGACGCTGATGTTCGTGATCATTCCGGCCGAACCCCCTACCGATGCGCAGAAGAAAGCGGCGTCAGCGCAAGACTTCGATTCGCATCGCCGCATTTTCCGCATGTCGTTGGTGACCGTCCCCTTCGCTTTGGCATTCTTCGTATCCGGCGCGTCGGCATTGTTGGTGTTGTTTTTCGTGGCGCTCCTAAGCCAACAACTTGCGGCGATGCCGTCAGCAGGGAAAGCTGTTGCCAAAGCTATGCTCACCGCCAATCTGTTGGGCGCAGCAGTTTCGATCATCTGTTACGAGGTCAACGTCATCGCACCGGTCTTCCTGACACCAGTGTTGTTGTGCTTTTTCGTCTGCTTAACCCTTGGCGCGCTGGGGAAATCCGAAATCCCTCTGGCAGCAGCGGCAGGATCAGCAATCACGACAGCGCTGATCGTCTACGGGGGCTCGGTTGCACCCTTCTCGGATGAAGCTGATGTAAAAAGCATCACGCGCGTTCTACAGGTCGCCAGCGCGGCAACTTTTGTAATCGTTGCATATATCGTGGTGGATGAGTTCTGGCCCGAGAGAGAGCGCCAGAACTCAGTTTAAGGGCAGCGCGCGCGTTATGTGGCTTCCAGCACCTTACGGGCAACGCGGAAACATTCCAAAGCCTGTGGCACGCCGCAATAAATGCCGACGACGTGGATGATGGCACGGATTTCCTCTTTCGAGACGCCATTGTTGATTGCGCCTTTGCAGTGAATTTCCCACTCATGCATTTTCCCAAGCGCACCGATCATCGCGAGGTTCATCATCGAGCGGGTTTTGGCGTCGATTACATTGTCGCCCCAACCGAAACCCCAGCACCAGGCGGTCATCGCCTCTTGAAAGGGCCGGGTAAAGTCATCAGCTGCCGCCAGGTTCTTTTCCACATATTCAGCACCAAGAGTGCCTTTGCGTTGCTCAAGCCCTTTGAGAAAAAGGTCTTCGTCGAAAATATCTGCCATGTGAGGTCTCCGGTTCTTCAGTGCGTCAGGCGGTGTTCAGAAGGTGGTCCTAGTGCCGCTGATATCGATCGGCAACCCGCGCAAAGCGCGGGGACTTTGTGCATGCTGGACATTTCTATTAGGTGCGGTCAATGGAATTTCAGATGGTTGGAGGAACTGTCCTTATTCCACAGCTTCTCGCATCCATTGTTGCAGCCGGGCGATCGAATGCTCCGACATCACGCCGCAGCCCGGGTCCAGCACCAGCGGGCCGGGGCGGTAGCCTCGGGATTTCAGGCCGCGGTGGACAGATTCAACGAGGTGGATGTCTTCCTCGACCGTAGTCTCGCGGTCTTGTACGGCCAGTTGCCGGATCACCGCACTTTCTGAACCGCCTTCGGTATACCAGCCGCGCCAGACTGTGCAGTGATCGGCATCGACCGCGCGCCAGTGATAGGTGTTCAGCACGTTGCCCGGGTAACACTGGAACGAGAACATCGGCCACAGGAACCATGATTGATAATCGCCCGCGTGCGGCACAGACAGGTCGATGGGATAGGTCATCTTGTCGAGGCTCTGGCACTCGGTCGTGTGTCGCAGCACATAGCCGCCGCCTGCGTCAGGTTGGATGTCATAGGTCTCGGGCTTGACCACACCTTCGGCAAAGGTCGGGTGGTTGGTCGGGCAGTGGTAGCATTCCGAGTAGTTCTCGATGCTGACCTTCCAGTTGCAGTTTTCGGGGATTTCCACCCATTCCAGCGGCTCCAGCTCGTCGATATGCGGAACGAAGGCACGAATTTCCTCGCGCACGCCAGGGTACCATTCGTCCATAGGGGCGGCGTAATCGTCGAGGTTGACGAAGATGAAGCCGTTGAACACTTCGGTGCGGACCGAGGTCAGGCAGATTGCGCTGCGGTCAAAGCCGGGGACGGATTTGATATTGGGACCGGCGCGCAACTGGCCGGACAATTCGTAGGTCCAGGCATGGTAGGGGCACACAACGACCCGCGTGTTGCCCGCGCCCGTTACCATCTCATGCGCGCGGTGCTGACAGACGTTGTAGAACGTGCGGATTTCTCCGTCACGGCCCCGGATACAGAAGAGGTTCTGACCCGCTATCTCAAATGCGAAATAGTCGCCGGGTTCCCGCACCTGCGCCACGTGGCCTGCAAATTGCCACGTTCGAGCGAGAAGGCCCTGCATCTCCTGCTCGAAAACCGCAGGGTCGGTATAGTAGCGCGCGTCCAGTGAGTGGGTCAGGGGTGCGTTCATTCGGGCTCCTCCGCGTAGAGGCCAAGTTGGTGTCTGCGTTGGTGAAACCGTTCCACCCGTTCGACGATTTCATCGCTGGAAACCGCAATCACGAAGGACAGCAGCGTTTCCAGCAGTGCAATGGTTGAAACGGAAGACGGGAAAAATTGCGGGGTGTCTGCGGCGACGACAAAGCCGTGCTGCGCGTTCAGGATGACCGGGCTGGCCGGGCTGTCCGAGATGCCGATAACGGTCAGGCCCTGTTGACGCGCCAGTTTGATGGCGTCGATCACCTCGGTGCGGTACGGGTGGCATGTGATGGCTATCAGCACGTCCTGCTCATCGGCCCAGGCCAGATCGTCCACCGGAGTCGAGCCGGGGCGGGGGATGGCGTGGAACTGCTTCATCCCCGTTGAGGCTAGGTAGGTGAAATTGCGGGCGTTCGAGTTGTTGACGCCGACGCCCAAGGTGAAAATCTGACGGCAGTTCCAGATATCCTCGGCGGCCGACTTCAGGCTGACTGCGTCGATTCCGGCAAAGGTCTCTTCGATATTGCGGATCGCAGCGCCGATCATGTCAGCGTAGAGGCCGCCCAGTTCTCCCGACTTGCCAATGTCCTGTAACCAGCGGGCGCGGTCTGGAAACGACACACTACCCTGGCGAATCGCATCGCGGAACGGTGCGCGGAAATCCTCATATCCATCAAAGCCGACCTGCCGTGCCATGCGCACGAAAGTGTTCGGTTTGACCTTCGCCGCTTCGGCAATCTCGCGCACGGTTGAAACCCCAACATCCGTTGGGTTTTCCAGCACGTATCGCGCGGCCTTCTGCGCCTCAGGCGTGAGGGCATCCCACTCTTCTGTGAGGCGGTCGAGAACGATTGATGATACATTTGTGTCATTCATGATTGACGATGGTACATTTGTGGAATTAGCCTGTCGAGCAGAAACGCGACTCGGGAAGAGGAAAAATCATGTCCGAGAAGAATTTGCCGTCACATGCCCGCGTGGTCATCGTGGGCGGAGGTGTCATGGGGGTCGGTCTGGCCTATCATCTGGCGCATGAAGGGTGGGGCGGTGACACTGTCCTGCTGGAAAAGGCTGAACTGACCAGTGGCAGCACATGGCACGCGGCAGGCCAGATCACGCATTCAACCTCCAGCTTTGGGCTGGGCAAATGCGTGGACTACAACATCGGCCTGTACTCCGGTCAGTTGGAGGCCGAAACCGGTCAGCCTGTCACGTGGCATGGCTGCGGGTCCTTCCGTCTGGCCTATACCGAGGATGAGATGGACTGGCTGCGCCATACCCTGTCTGTGGGCCGCTCGTTGGGCTTCAATATCGAACTGGTTGGGCCAGAGAAAGTGGCCGAGCTGCACCCGTTCTACAATCTCGAAGGCGTATTGGGCGCACTGCACACGCCAGATGACGGGCATGTCGATCCGACTAACGTGACAATGGCAATGGCGACCGGGGCGCGTCAGAAGGGCGTGCGCATCTTCCGCAATTGCCGCGCCACCAACATCACGCAGGCCGACAATGGCGAATGGGTGGTCGAAACCGAAATGGGCACCATTACTTGCGAGCATGTGGTGAACGCAGGCGGTACCTATGCCCGTCAGATGGGTGAGTGGTCGGGGCTGCAACTGCCCATGACTTCTATGACCCACCACTATTTCGTGACCGAGCCGGTGCCCGAGTTCCAGAACCTGGACAAGGAACTGCCGGTGATCCGGGATGACCGTAAAGTCTCAGGCTATATCCGGATGGAGCAGCAGCGCGGGCTGATCGGGATCTACGAGAAGGAAAACCCGAACTCGGTCTGGCATGATCATTGCCCCTGGGAATACGAGAACTGGTTGTTTGACGCGGACTACGACCGGGTGATGCCGTGGCTTGAGGAGAGCCTGAACCGGATGCCGATCTTTGCCGAATTGGGCATTCAGCGCGACGTCCATGGGGCGATTTCGCACCCGCCGGATGGCAACCCGCTGATTGGACCCGCGCCGGGCGTTCGCAACTATTGGTGCTGCTGCGGGACGCAGATCGGCATCGGTTGGGGGCCGGGTTTGACCCGTGAACTGGCGCGCTGGATGGTTCATGGCGCGGCCGATATCTCAATGCGCGAATACGACCCGCGCCGGTTCGGCAGCTATGCCACCAAGGACTGGCAGGTGATCAAGGCCGAGGAAGATTACTGCCTGCGTCACGAGATCCCCTTCCCGCATTTCAACCGTCTGGAAGGGCGTCCAATCAAGCCGTCGTCTCTGTATGAGCTGCTGAAATCCAAGGGCGCGGTGCATGAAGAGGTTTATGGCTTCGAACGCCCCCGCTGGTTCGCGCGGGATGGTGTGGAGCAGCGCGATCACTATTCCTTCCGTCGCACCCCTGCCGACGACATGGTCGCGGCTGAGGTCAAAGCGGTGCGAGAGAGCGTGGGCATCATGGATGTCACCGCCTTCACCAAGGTCGAGGTTTCGGGGCCAGATGCCTATGCCCTGCTGGATCGATTGACAGCCAACCGGATGCCGCAGAAAGTTGGCTCGATCACTCTGACCCACATGCTGAACCGCCGTGGCCGGATCGAGTTGGAGACCACGATTGTCCGCATGGCCGACGACCGGTTCTATCTGGTCTGTGCGGCCTTCTTCGAACAGCGTCTTCTGGATCATCTGGCGCAGCAGCGCGCGGATGAGGAAGTGCAGATCACCGCTCTATCCTCTGACTGGTCCGCCCTGTCACTGAACGGCCCACGGTCGCGGGACGTGCTGGCGCGCTGCACCGATGCCGATCTGAGCAATGCCGGGTTCCGTTGGCTATCCGCGCAGGAGATCACCATCGCAGGCCGCAAGGTTTGGGCCTTCCGTATGTCCTATGCCGGTGAGTTGGGCTGGGAATTGCATATGCCCAACGCCGCCTGCCTCGACGTTTACAACGCGCTTTGGGCTGCGGGTGAGGCGTATGGCATCACCGACTATGGCAGCTTTGCCATGAACGTGATGCGGATGGAGAAGGGTTTCAAAGGCGCAGGTGAGCTGACCAACGAGGTTACTTTGGCCGAAGCCGATGTGCTGCGCTTTGCCCGCACCGACAAAGAGTATCTGGGCAAGGACAAGACACTGAACTCTGATCTGCCGTGGGTCTGCGCTTATCTCGAGATCGAGCCGGATGGTGAGATTGACGGGCATGGTGGCGAAGCTGTCATGTTAAATGGGACGGTCGTGGGCTCGACCGCCTCGGTAGCTTATGGCCATACCGTCGGCAAGATCCTCGCCTTTGCCTACATCAAACCCGAGGCGGCCACTGCCGGGACCGAGTTGCAAGTTGTAATTCACGGCAAACCGCGCGCAGCCCGCGTTCTGGGCGAACCAGCCTATGATCCCGAGAGCCTGCTGCCACGCACCGACGCTGTATTGGAGACCGCCTGATGAGCCTGCCCGACAAAATGAAAGCCATGGTTACAATGGGCCATGGCGGCCTGGAACAGATGGTGCTGCACGAAGACTGGCCGCGCCCTGAACCCGCCGCCGGGGAGGTGCTGATCAAGGTTGCGGCCTGCGGTCTGAACAACACCGACGTCAATACGCGGTCCGGCTGGTACTCCAAAACGGTTACCGATGCGACCACCGGCGGCGCGTTCGAAGAGGTTGGCGAGGACGACCCGACATGGGGCGGCGCGCCGATCACCTTCCCGCGCATCCAGGGGGCCGATATCTGCGGTGAAATCGTGGCTGTAGGTGAGGGCGTAGACAGCACCCGCATCGGCCAGCGTGTCATCACCGACGGCTGGCTGCGTGATCCCACCGATCCGGAGAACATGGACAAGACCGGTTATTTCGGCTCGGAACGTGATGGTGGTTTTGCCGAATATGCGACCACGCTGGCGGTCAACGCGGTGCCGATCAACTCGGACCTGACGGACGCCGAGCTAGCGACCTTCTCCTGTTCCTATTCCACCGCCGAAGGGATGCTGACCCGCGCCAACGTGACCGACAAAGACACCGTTCTGGTACCCGGAGCGTCGGGTGGTGTCGGCGGCGCTCTGGTGCAACTGGCCAAACGCCGCGGCGCGCGGGTGATCGCCTTGGCGTCCGAGGCGAAACACGCCGATGTCGCCGAGCTTGGCCCCGATGCGATTCTGCCCCGCGCACCGGAAAACCTGCATGCGGCGCTGGGCGACGAAAAGATCACCGTTGTGGCTGACGTGGTCGGTGGGCCCTATTGGCCGCACCTGATCGACATTTTGGAACGCGGCGGGCGATACACGTGCTCGGGTGCCATCGCCGGGCCGATGGTCGAGTTCGACCTGCGTACCTTCTACCTACGTGACCTGACCTTTACCGGTTCGACCGTGATTGATCCGCAGGTCATGCGGAACCTCGTGAAATACATCGAGGCCGGAGAGATCAAACCTGCGCTAGCCGCCACCTATCCCTTGGAAGAGTTGCGCGAAGCGCAGGCCGCATTCATCGCCAAGGAACACACCGGCAATATCGTGGTGATGCCATGACGCTGGATGATGTTCTCGAGGCCGCCCGGCAGGTGCATCTGGCCCATCCCAAGTTAGGTGCCTTTGCGGCTTGGCCCGACGATCTGACACCGACGGATCTTCGGCCAGCGCCCATTTCCGCCACCGATCTGGTGCGCGACATTGACGTTGATGGAGGTGCGCCAACACGCGACCTGACCGCGGCGATCAAAGCAACCGCACACCTGGCTCAATGGAAGCATACCTATACCGAAGAGGAAGTCGGCGCGGACTTCCTGAGCAAGTATGGGTATTACGAACTGTTTGGCCCGACTGGTCATTTCCACTCGACTCAGTTGCGGGGGTATGTCGGCTATTGGGGAGCCGGTCTGAACTATGACTGGCACAGCCATCAGGCCGAAGAGTTGTACCTGACATTGGCGGGTGGGGCGGTGTTTCGTATCGACGGAGACGACACCTATGTCGGCCCGAACCAAACACGCCAACATAGCAGTTGGCAGAGCCACGCGATGACCACGACAGACCAACCGATCCTGACCTTTGTCCTCTGGCGGGGCGAAGGGATGGGTGATTTGCCCCAGATGGATGCCGCATGAAGATTACCCGCATACGCATTTATCAATCTGGATTGCCCTACGTTGGCGGGGCTTATGTCTGGGGCGCGGGCAATGCGATCGAGACCGCGATTGCCTCGGTTGTGGTGATCGACACCGATGCAGAACTGCAGGGCTGTGGTGAGTTCACACCCTGCGGCGAGAACTACATGGTCGCTCATTCCGAAGGTGTGGCGGCGCTGGCGCGTCTGGTCGCCCCGCAACTGTTGGGGGAAGACCCGCGGCAGGTAGGGCGAGTCGAGCAGTTGATGGATCATCTGGTGCAGGGGCATGGCTATGCCAAGGCCCCATTCGATGCGGCCTGCTGGGATATTCTGGGCCAGGCCTGTGATCAACCAGTCTGGATGTTGCTGGGTGGTAAACTGACGGACGGCGCACCGATGTACCGAGTGGCGCCGCAGAAGGCGGTGGATGAGACCGTCGCCGAAATGAACGCTTATCGCGAGCAAGGATACCGACAGTTTCAGGTCAAGGTCGGCGGCGATTGGGCCACCGATATTGACCGTATCCGAACCACAGTGCCTTTGTTGCAGCCAGGTGAAAAGGCAATGGCGGATGCCAATCAGGGCTGGCGTGTCGATAATGCGATCCGGGTGGCCCGTGCGACGCGCAATTTGGATTTTATTCTGGAACAGCCTTGCCGCACTTATGAGGAGTGCCAACAGGTGCGCCGTGTGGCCGAGCAACCGATGAAGCTGGACGAATGCGTCACCGGCATCCACATGGCTCAGCGGATCGTCGCGGATCGTGGTGCCGAAATCTGTTGCCTGAAAATCTCGAATCTCGGCGGCATCAGCAAGGCACGGCGGGTGCGGGACTATCTGGTCGACAATCGTATTCCCGTGGTCAGCGAGGATACCTGGGGCGGAGAGATCACAACTTCGGTTGTTGCTCACTTCGCGGCATCGACCCCGCCCGAATACCTGCAAAACACAACCGATCTTATGAATTACAACACCCGTTCAACCGGAATCGGCGGTCCCGTGTCGCGGAATGGCAAGCTTTACGCCCCGGATACGCCTGGATTGGGTGTGACACCTGATTTCGAAAGCCTTGGCGCACCGGTGGCGGAGTACACATTGTGAGACCACAAGCTGTTGCAACTCAGATGATTGACGACGCCCGCGTGCGAGTGACTCGGTTTGATTTTGCCCCCGGTGCGGAAACGGGGTGGCACCGTCACGACATGGATTACGTCATCACCGCCGTCACGGATTGCCACATGCGTCTGGAGTTACCGAACGGTGCGGAAAACGAGGTGACGGTCACAGCCGGGACCTCATACCGCCGCAACGAAGGGGTTGAGCACAACGTGATCAATGCAGGGGACGAACCCATGTCCTTTGTTGAAGTGGAACTGAAATGAAAATCACCCGTATCTCTGTTTACCATGTGAATCTGCCACTGGAGCATCCGTATTGGTTGTCCGGCGGGCGGCTGAAGTTCGAAACGCTTGATGCGACGATTGTGAAAATCGAAACCGACGCGGGGCTGGTCGGTTGGGGAGAAGGGACTCCGTGGGGCCATACCTATGTGCCCGCGCATGGGCCGGGTATCCGTGCTGGAATCCAGACGATGGCACCGTTCATTCTGGGCCTCGATCCGCGCAAGGTTCTGGATGTGGAACGGGCGATGGATCTTGCCCTGCCCGGACATCTGTACGCCAAAAGTCCGATCGACATGGCGTGCTGGGATATTGCGGGTCAAGCGGCGGGTTTGCCAATTGCTGATCTGATGGGTGGCGGATCACGCACACCGCGCCCGATTGCCTCTTCGGTTGGAGCCAAGACCATCGAGGAAACCCGCGAGGTGATGGGGCGTTATCGCAGCCGGGGCTATATTGCGCATTCGGTGAAGATCGGCGGCAATGTAGAGCGCGACATTGCCCGTGTCCGCGATGTCGAAAGCATCCGGCGGCCAGGTGAGATTGTCCTTTACGACGTCAACCGGGGATGGACCCGCCAGCAGGCCTTGCGTGTGATGAGCGCCTGCGAGGATTTGAACGTGATGTTCGAACAGCCGGGTGAGTCGCTGGACGATATCGCTGCGATCTCGGGCCTTCATGCCTCGCCCGTTTCGGTGGACGAAAGCCTTGTGACGTTGCAGGACGCGGCCCGTATCGCGCGCGATGGGCTGGCCGAGATCTTCGGGATCAAGCTGAACCGCGTCGGTGGCCTGACCAAGGCCGCGCGGATGCGGGACATTGCCTTGGCTCATGGCATCGACATGTTTGTGATGGCGACCGGAGGCTCAGTTCTGGCCGATACCGAGGCGCTGCATCTGGCCGCCACAATCCCGGACGACAATTGTCATGCTGTTTGGGCCTGTCAGGACATGATCACCGTCGACATCGCGGGTGGTCGCGGGCCGCGCAATATCGGCGGTCACTTGCATCTGCCGGAAACACCGGGCCTTGGCGTGCATCCGGACGAGGATGCGCTGGGTGATCCGGTTGGAGTATATCAATGAAGATCAACAAGATAACGCTCTGGTCCGTCGATTTGACCAGCCATGAAACCTATCACATGGCCGAGGGAAAGACCTGCGCGACGGTGACCTCACATATCCTGTGCCTGGAAACGGATAGTGGCCTGAAAGGCTGGGGTGAAGTCTGCCCGATCCCGCATTACCTGCCCGCCTATGCGGGGGGCGTTTCGGGCGCGGTGGCGGAGATGGGACCGGAAATCTTGGGTATGTCCCCGTTTGGTGTCGACGCCCCGATGCGAAAGCTGGATGCGTTTCTACAGGGGCATCTCTACGCGAAATCGCTTGTGGACATCGCCCTGTGGGACTTGTTCGGGCAGGCCACGGGCCAGCCGGTCTATGCTTTACTCGGCGGTCGGGCGCGGAAGGACATGCCGCTCTACCACTCGATCACTTGCGTCGCACCGGATGAGATGGCGCGGATCGCCCAGACTGCCTACCAATCCGGTATGCGTCAGTTTCAGGTCAAGTTGGGCGTCGAGGGCGACTGGCAGGCCGACGCCGAACGTCTGATCAAGGTGCGCGAAGCGGTAGGGCCGGGACCTTTAGTCTACGGCGATTGGAATTGCGGCGCGTCACGCTTGCAGGCTACGCGGACGGGGCGGGCTGTGGCTCATGTGGATGTAATGCTGGAACAGCCCTGTAAAACACTGGAAGACTGCGCCGCGGTCCGACAGGCGACCGGTTTGCCGATGAAGATCGACGAAAACGCCTATGATCTGGCCTCGTTGATCCGGGCGCACGAGTTGGGTTGCATGGATGCGGTGGCGCTGAAACTGTCAAAGTTCGGCGGGTTTTCGGCGATGCGCCGGGCGCGGGACCTGACCGTGCATCTGGGGGCCGAGATCTGCGCCGAATGCACTTGGGGGTCGGACATCGTGACTGCCGCCTCACTACATTTTGCGGTCTCGACCCCGCATGGATCGCTTATGAATACATGTGATCTGTCGTCCTATGTGGCTCCGCGCCTATGCCCTGACGCACCAAACCGTGACAACGGCAGGATTGCCCCGCCAGACGGGCCGGGGTTAGGTGTTACACCTGACCCGGATGTCCTAGGTTCCCCAATATTGGAGATCGTGTGAGATGCTGAAAATCAATACTCAATCCGAATGGATCGCCCGCGCGAACGAAGTACTGCCCGCCGGAGGGTTTGGTAATTTCGACCCTGGTATCATCATCTCGCGCGGCGAAGGCAGCCGTGTCTGGGACGAGGACGGTAACGAATATATCGATTACCTGATCGGCTCCGGCCCGATGCTACTGGGCCACGGCCACCCCGAGGTGATGGAGGCCGTGCTTGAGCAACTGCCCAAAGGCATGACCTTCTTCGCCAATAACGCCAAGGGAATCGAGCTGGCCGAGGCGATCATCGATGCGGTGCCCTGTTGTGAACAGATCCGCTTTGTCGCATCGGGCGGTGAGGCGGATATGTATGCGATCCGTCTGGCCCGCGCCTACACCGGACGCGACAAGATTCTGAAGTTCGAAGGCGGCTATCACGGTATGAGTGCCGAGGCTCAGATGAGTCTGGCCCCCAGCCGTCAGGTCAATTTCCCGCAGGCCGTACCGGACAGCGCCGGTATCCCCGCGGGCGTGGCAGAGCAGATGCTGATCGCGCCTTACAACGATTTAGAAGCAGTCGCCGTCCTGCTGGACGAACATGACGACATCGCCGCGATCATGGTCGAACCGTTGCAGCGAATCATTCCGCCAATGCCCGGTTATCTGCAGGGGCTGCGGGAGCTGTGCGACAAGCACAATGTCCTGCTGATCTTCGATGAAATCGTCACCGGGTTCCGTCTGGCTTATGGCGGAGCGCAAGAGAAATACGGCGTCACGCCCGATATCTGCACGTTGGGCAAGATCACGGGCGGTGGCTTCCCTCTGGCCGCGCTGGGCGCAAGTGCCGAAATCATGAAGCACTTCGACAAGGCCAAGGTGGGTGAGGAAGGTTGGTTGATGCAGCTCGGCACCTTGTCGGGCAACCCTGTTGCTTCGGTCGCGGGCCTGAAAACCATGGAGATTCTGCGGCGCGACGGAGTCTATGACCAGCTGCGTGCAACCGGGGCCGCTTTGCAGCAGATGCAGGTGGATGCACTGACTCAGGCGGGGATACCGCATCAGATTGTCGGAGACGATACCCTTTTTGACATCTACTTTACAGATGCCGCCTGCCGCGACTACCGCAGTGCCAAACATGACGATCCGCGTCGCAATGTGGTGTACAACGATACGTTGCGCGTGCATGGGATCTTCAAATCCCCCGGCAAGCTCTACCCATCACTGGCGGTGACCGAGGCTGATCTGGAACAGACCCGTCTGGCAGTCGATAAGGCCGTGCAGGCCATCAGCATTTCGTGACACTCGGTATTGAAAAGAAATGGGCCGCTGTCAAAATATGACAGCGGCCCTAACCGATCTGTGAACCAGGTATGTTCTCGCCCCCTCGAATACCACTTAAGCGAACATACAGAAAAAATTTTCGACTTTATCGAGATCAAACCTTCACCTCGACCGGTATGCAACCTTGATGCCAGATTACTTTGATCACTACAGTGAAGTAGTTCACATTGCTAAAATTTTTTCTATTTCCTCCAGTCGAAGAAACCCGGTCCTGCTTGTTTCAACAGCGTTTGAGCCATTTCGCGGCCCATATCAGGGCCGTCTGCGATCGCACTGGTAATATCTTCGGCAATCGCTTCTGAACCGTCTGGGCGCAGCACTTCCCCGCGCAGGCGCAGTTGGTTGTTCTGAACTTCAGCCAGCCCGGCGATAGGGGTCTCGCAGGATCCGTCCAACGCCGCCAACAGTGCACGTTCAGCCGCCAGACGTTGACCGGTTTCGGCATGATGAATCGCCTCAAGCATACCCGCTGCGCGGGAATCTCCGCTGCGGCGTTCGATGCCGATGGTTCCTTGTGCGATGGCAGGCAGCATATCTTCGGGCGCGATGGCGGTGGCCGGGACGTCCTCCATATTCAAGCGTCGGATGCCAGCCATAGCTAGAAAGGTGCAGTCCGCCACGCCATCTGCCAGTTTCTTCAGGCGCGTCTGAACGTTGCCACGGAATTCAACCACTTTCAGGTCGGGGCGCCGATTCAGCAATTGCGCCCGACGGCGCAGCGACGACGTGCCGACCACTGCGCCCTGTGGCAGATCGTGGATCGAGTTCAGGCTGGGCGAGATGAACGCATCGCGCACGTCCTCGCGCGGCAGGAACGTGTCCAGCACCAGGCCTTCGGGCTGTTCCACTGGCATGTCTTTGGTGGAATGCACCGCGATGTCGATGTCGCCGCGCAGCATCGCCTCTTCGATTTCCTTGGTGAACAGACCTTTGTTGCCGATCTCTTTCAGCGGGCGATCCGCATCGATCATAGCGCGATTGTCACCGGTTGTCTTGATCACCACGATCTCGAACGCTTCGTCAGGCAGGCCAAAGGCGCTGCCCAGCCGTTGCCGGGTTTCATAGGCTTGTGCCAGCGCCAGGGGTGAACCACGGGTGCCGATTTTCAGCGGTGAGTCGGGTGTGGGCAAGGTCAGTGTCATGCGCCAAGCTTTAGTCGCGTCACATTGCCCTGACAATGGGGGCAGAGCTTGACAAATTGCCGCCGAAGGAAGACCCGTTGCGTCAAACCAGACGATTGGGGACATAGATGGCCGATAGAAAGAAACTGCTGCGGGCACTGGCGGGTGAAGTACAGGACGTTCCGCCGATCTGGATGATGCGCCAGGCCGGGCGGTATCTGCCCGAGTATCGTGCGACCCGCGCACAGGCCGGTGATTTCCTGTCGCTGTGCTATAACCCCGAACTGGCTGCCGAGGTGACCTTGCAGCCGATCCGCCGTTATGGGTTCGATGCGGCGATTCTATTTGCCGACATCTTGCTGGTGCCGCAGGCGCTGGGTGCGGATTTGTGGTTCGTCACCGGCGAAGGCCCACGACTGTCGACCATCACCCAGCAATCTGAGTTCGAGGCGCTAAAACCTTTCGAGGATATCCACGAAACCCTCTCGCCGGTCTACGAGACGGTCCGCATCCTGTCGCGTGAATTGCCGTCCGAGACGACTTTGATCGGCTTCGCGGGCGCGCCGTGGACCGTAGCGACCTATATGATCGCCGGACGCGGCACACCGGATCAGGGTCCGGCGCACGCGCTGCGTGAGGAAAACACCGCTCTGTTTGAGGTGCTGTTGGATCGTATCACGCTTGCCACTATCGAATACCTCTCGGCCCAGATCGAGGCCGGGGCCGAGGTGGTCAAGATCTTTGACAGCTGGGCAGGGTCGCTGAAGGGCGAGGCATTCCGGAAATACGCCGTTGAACCATGTCGTGTGATCACGCAGGCTGTCAAAGAGCGTCATCCCGGCATCCCGGTAATTGGTTTCCCACGTGAGGCAGGGGACGGCTATATCGGCTTTGCCGACGCAACCGGTGTGGACTGTGTGGCGCTAGACAATTCTGTGTCACCGGAGTGGGCGGCCGAGCATGTGCAGGTCGATGGTTGTGTGCAAGGCAACCTGGCCTCATCGCATATGGTGACTGGTGGGCAGGCCTTGGTGGATGAGACGCAGCGGATTGTCGAGGCGTTCTCGAAAGGGCCGCATATTTTCAACCTCGGTCACGGGATCACGCCGGATGCAGATCCGGAAAACGTGCAGTTGATGATCGACACGGTGCGCGGCCGGTAAGCAGGGGACGGGGGCCAGCCCCCTTCCTGCCTGCGGCAAATTCACCCCCTGAGGTATTTTCAGCCAGATGAAGAGGAGGGTGGTTGTTGCGCGTTGAGTTCGGTCAGGATTTCCTGACGGTGTTCTCCGCGGGATGGGCTAGGTTTCGGCTGCCATTCAGCGGTTGAGAATCTTGGCGCGGCGGCGGCTTGCAGCGAGCCATCTGTCCTGCGCCATGTCTGGCGCGCGGCATTCATCGGGTGGGTTTGCGCTTCGCTCGGGCTGAGAACCGGTGTGACGCAGGCATCAGAGCCGATAAAGAGTTCCGCCCAATGATCCCTCGGTTTGCTTGCGAAGATTCCTGTCAGGCGTTGGGTTAGCGCGGGCCACGTCGCGCGGTTGTATTGCTGTTGGAAGTCTGAATCGTCGGACAGGCCCATTTTATCCAGAAACTGAGCGTAGAATTTCGGTTCGAGGCATTGAACCGTGACGAACCCCCCATCGGCGCAAGAGTAGGTGCGGCTCCAATGCGGACCATCCAGCAAGCTCTGGCCGCGCGTATCCGACAGATTACCGGTTTGGCCGAGGCTCATCAGCAAGTTCATCATATGCGCCGAGCCGTCATAGATCGCGGCGTCGACAACGGTGCCTTTGCCTGTTTTTTGCGCGTTGAGCATCCCGGCAAGCAGGCCAGCGACCAGATACATGGCGCCTCCACCGATATCGCCAACAAGCGTGGCCGGAGTCTGCGGATGGTGCTCGGGTAGTGAAGCGTACCAGAGAGCCCCGGACAGGGCGATATAGTTCAGGTCATGACCTGCCGTGTCCGAAAGAGGACTATCCTGACCCCATCCCGTCATCCGCCCGTATACCAGCTTGGGGTTCACCTCGTGGCAGATATTGGGGCCAAGGCCGAGTTTTTCCATCACGCCGGGGCGAAAACCTTCGATCAGCGCGTCGGCTGACGAGATCAGTCGTTTTGCGATCTCAAGATCACCCGCGTCCTTCAAATCCAGGTCAATTGACCGTTTACCGCGATCCAGAACCGAGCGCTCGGGCATGCCTGGTGTAACTGCCTGCCCCTTGCGGTGGATGGTGATCACGTCCGCGCCCATATCCGCCAGCATCATGGCGGCAAAGGGGGCTGGACCCAACCCTTCGATTTCAATGATCCGAGAACCGTTCAGCATCGCGTTTCTCCCTTTCGCTGCAAGGTTTCGGGATCACCCGCGAATTGCAAGGTGGGAAATGGGGTCAACACTAAGATCAAGGACCGCAAAAAAGCGCAGGGGCTTGTGCGAAATTGACCTGTTCTGTGCCGAACGAGCGGGGTAGGGTCGCCGCCAGAACGGGGAACACGCATGACGACCATTCTCTCAATCAAGGATCTGCGCAAATCCTATGCTGATGGGTTTGAGGCGCTCAAAGGTGTCTCGCTGGAAATCGAACAGGGTGAGATTTTAGCGCTGCTTGGTCCCAACGGGGCGGGCAAGACGACTTTGATCTCTACTATCTGTGGCATTACCACGCCCACTTCGGGCAAGGTGACCGTGGGCGGCCACGATATCCAGGCCGATTTCCGCGCCGCGCGCCGGATGATCGGACTGGTGCCGCAGGAGATCGCGCTGGAGCCATTTGAGAAGGTTTGGAATACGGTTCGTCTGTCACGCGGGCTGTTTGGCTATGGTCGCGACGACGCAAGGATCGAGGAAATTCTGCGCAAGCTGTCTTTGTGGGACAAGCGCAAGAACGCAATCAGGGAACTGTCCGGCGGCATGAAGCGCCGGGTGCTGATCGCCAAGGCGCTAGCGCATGAGCCGCAGGTGCTGTTTCTGGACGAGCCCACCGCTGGTGTGGATGTCGAATTGCGCAAGGATATGTGGGAGATCGTGGCCGAGTTGAAGCAGGCTGGTGTTACCATCATTCTTACCACCCATTACATCGAAGAGGCCGAAGCCATCGCCGACCGCGTCGGTGTTATCGACAAGGGTGAACTGCTGTTGGTGCAGGACAAAGACACGCTGATGGCGCAGATGGGTAAGAAACAGATCGAAGTGATGCTGACCGAACCGATCCAAGCCATTCCGGACTGTCTTGCGGCGCATAATCTGGTGCTGAATGGCGACGGTGATGCGCTTGTCTATACCTATGATACTCATGCCGACCGCACCGGCATCACCTCGTTGCTGAATGACGTGGCGCAAGCCGGGTTGGTGCTGCGCGATGTACAGACCCGCCAGTCGAGTCTTGAGGAGATCTTTGTCAATCTGGTGTCGGGAGAGCCCGCATGAACTGGTCCGCCATTGCCGCCATTTACCGGTTCGAAATGGCCCGGTTCTTTCGCACGCTTGCGCAGAGCTTTGTGTCGCCGGTCCTGTCGACGTCGTTGTATTTCGTGGTCTTCGGCACCGCCATTGGCAGCCGAATTCAAGAAGTCGAGGGCGTATCCTATGGCGCGTTCATCGTGCCAGGGCTGATCATGTTATCGGTTGTTATGTTGGCCATCTCGAATGCCTCGTTTGGAATCTACTTTCCAAAATTTCTGGGCACGATTTACGAATTGCTGTCCGCTCCGGTGAATTTTATCGAAATTGTGATCGGCTATGTGGGGGCGTCGGCGACCAAGGCCTTGTTCGTAGGGCTAGTTATCCTGGCCACCGCTTCTTTCTTTGTGGATCTGCGTATCGAGCACCCGATTGCAATGGCGGCGTTTCTGATTCTGACCTGTCTCAGCTTTTCCCTTCTGGGGTTCATCATCGGCATCTGGGCCAGTAATTTCGAACAGATGTCACTGGTGCCGCAGCTGGTGGTGACGCCGCTGATCTTTCTAGGCGGCACGTTCTATTCTATTTCGATGCTGCCACCGGTCTGGCAGACGATCACCCTGTTCAATCCGGTGGTCTATCTGATTTCGGGCTTTCGTTGGTCGTTTTATGGGCTGGCTGACGTGCCGATTGGGCTTAGTTTGATGGCCATTCTGGCCTTTACTGGCATGTGTTTGGGCATCGTTTGGTGGATCTTCAAAACCGGCTGGCGCATCCGCAGCTAAGCGGCAGGCGGGCGTTGCATTTTTGCCCACCACCCTCAGGAAATGTGTTCCCGTTGCGTCTATCGACAAATCGGTCCCTTGTTTACCGGTTGGGTGCACTCTACATCGGCACCCATGAAACTCAGCCTGCCGTTTCTCAAAAAACAACCTTGCGTGGCCATTGTCCGCCTGTCCGGAGCCATCGGAATGGCCGGGCGTGGGTCGATGTCCGACACCGCGCTAGCCCCGGTTCTGGAGAAAGCCTTTCGCAAGGGCAAACCTGCTGCCGTCGCGCTTGAGCTCAACTCGCCCGGTGGATCGCCGGTGCAGAGCTCCCTGATCGGAGCGCGTATTAGGCGGTTGGCAGAAGAACTGGATGTTCCCGTCATCGCGTTTGTTGAGGACGTGGCGGCCTCGGGTGGCTATTGGCTAGCCGCGGCCGCGGATGAGATCTATGCCGATGACAGCTCGGTGCTGGGGTCGATTGGTGTGATTTCGTCGAGCTTTGGTGCGCATGTGCTGCTGAAACGTCAGGGTATCGAACGCCGCGTGCATACGGCAGGCGAGTCGAAGTCCATGCTCGATCCGTTTTCGCCTGAAAAAAAAGAGGATGTCGCCCGGCTGGAAGGGCTGCTGGCCGATATTCACGAGAACTTTATCACCCATGTCAAAAACCGGCGCGGTGACAAGCTGGATCAAAGTCAGGACCTGTTCACAGGGGAAATCTGGCTGGCCCGCCGCGCGCAGGAACTGGGTTTGATCGACGGCATTGCGCATTTGAAGCCCAAAATGCAGGAGCGGTTTGGCGACAAGGTCAAGTTCCGCCGCTACGGGCTGCGCAAACCGTTGTGGTCGCGGTTCGGAGCGTCTTTGGCGCAGGACGCCATTGCCGGGCTTGAGGAGCGCGCAGCCTACGCGCGTTTCGGTTTGTGACGTGATTATTAAAATCGTCACCCTGTTTCTGATCGCCATGGTCGTATTGGCGATGTTCGGAAAGCTGCGCTTTCCGGGCCAGAAGCGGTTGCAATCGGCAAGATGTCCGCGCTGCGGACGCTTCAGGATCGGTAAAGGCCCCTGTGCCTGCGAAAAAGGAGGCCGTAAATGACGGCATGGCTGTTATCCGGCCTTGGATTGCTGATCCTGTTGCTGGCGGGCGATGCCCTTGTGCGCGGTGCAGTGAACCTGAGTCTGCGCATGGGTGTGCCCGCGCTGATTGTCAGCCTGACGATCGTAGCCTTTGGTACCTCGGCGCCCGAGCTGTTGATTGCGATTAGCGCGATTAAGGAAAATGCACCGGGGATCGCGCTTGGTAACGTGGTCGGGTCGAACACGGCAAATATCCTGCTGGTTCTGGGTCTGCCGGCGTTGTTGGCAACGCTGCACACCAGCGAATGCGACAGCCGTAGGAACTATATCTTCATGCTTCTGGCCTCGGTTCTGTTCATCGGCCTAGCCTTCTGCGGCGTGTTCAACCTGCTTAGTGGGGCTATCCTCCTGGCGGCGCTGGCTCTCATTCTGTGGAATGCCTTTCGCGAGGCCAAAGCGCATCGTAGAGCCTGTGGTCAGGCTTGCGCTGATGATGAGGAACTGGACGGCCTGGAAGAGGCTGACCCGGACATGCCCTACTGGAAGATCTCGATCTATCTGGTTCTGGGTCTGATCGGCCTGCCAATGGGGGCGCATCTGCTGGTCGAATACGCGACCGTGATCGCCCTGACCTATGGGGTCAGCGAAACGGTGATCGGTTTGACTCTGGTTGCGGTGGGCACGTCTCTGCCTGAACTGGCAACTACAGTCATGGCTGCGATGCGGCGACAGGCGGATGTGGCACTGGGCAACGTGATCGGCTCAAACATGTTCAATTTGCTTGCCATCGTCGGGATTGCTACGCTGGTTGGCCCCATTCCTGTTGATCCAGAATTCCTTGAATTCGACCTTTGGGTCATGTTGGGTGCATCGTTGCTGCTGATCCCGTTCGTGTTCTACAAACAGGATATCACTCGGCTCTGGGGCTTTGTGTTGACACTTTTGTATGCGGTCTATGTGGTCATTCTGCTGGCGTGATTTGACTGAAAGGGAGCATCCATGACCCGAGCTTTAGTGACCGGTGCCGGAATTCGCCTCGGCCGGGCCATGGCGTTGTATCTGGCGCGACGCGGCTACGATGTGGCGGTGCACTACGCCACTTCGGAACAGCCAGCGCTAGAGACAGTGGCCGAAGTTCAGGCTCTTGGGCGTAACGCTGTCGCATTGCAGGCTGACCTTTTAGATGAAGCTCAGGTTCAAGCCCTCCTGCCTCGCGCGGCTGAGGCGTTGGGCGGGCCGATCACCTGTCTGATCAATAATGCTTCGGTTTTTGAATATGACAACATCCACACCGCCACGCGGCAAAGCTGGGATCGGCATCTGGACAGCAACCTGCGCGCGCCCTTCGTGCTGACGCAGGCAATGGCTGAGCAAGGGCTGGTGCCCGACACGGACGAGGCGGGGGAACCTGTCGCCACTGGCCTGATCGTCAACATGGTCGACATGCGGGTGCGCAAGCTGACGCCCGAGTTCATGTCCTACACCATCGCCAAGATGGGCCTTTGGGCCCTGACCCGAACCGCCGCGCAAGCGCTGACTCCTGCGATCCGTGTCAATGCAATCGGGCCAGGACCAACGATACAGGGCCATCGCCAAAGCGAAGATCACTTCAAATCGCAGCGCGCAAATACGGTTCTGGAGCGGGGGGCAAACCCCTCGGATATCACCGCGGCGCTGGGGTATTTTCTGGACGCCCATGCGGTTACTGGGCAGCTTCTCTGCGTGGATGGCGGGCAGCATCTTGGCTGGCAAACGCCCGACGTTCTGGGTGTAGAATAGGTAAATTTGGTGCAAGTTTTGCACCGCTCCCGTTCTCGTTACCTGCGCGTTACAAAAATGTCTTTTTTTTCATACACTTGTCTTGTGCACGATTTTTTTTCCTTTAAAAACAATGCCTTACATAAGTGCCTATTTTTTATGCAGATCAAGGATTTCTTAATGAAACAAGGGAATTTCACAGCCCTGGGAAACTTATCTTCATACTTATCCACAGAAACCGTGGATTTGTTTTCTCTTGATCTGCAGGCCTCAAGATTGCAGCCATAGTCAGAGAATCATATCTCAGGCCCATGACCATCCAAAACGACCAGACACCGGACGCCCAGCCCACGGGGTACAATTGCATACAGCGCTATGTGAAAACGCTGGACAGCTCGCCCGGTGTGTACCGGATGCTGGATGCGGATAGCCGCGTTCTGTACGTAGGCAAAGCGCGCAACCTGAAGGCACGGGTGTCTAACTATGCGCGTCCCGGTCATTCGCGTCGGATCGAACGGATGATCGCCTCAACCGCTTCGATGATGTTCCTGACGACGCGGACCGAAACCGAGGCGCTGCTGCTGGAACAGAACCTGATCAAGCAGCTCAAGCCGAAATACAACGTGCTGCTGCGGGACGATAAGAGTTTCCCGAACATTCTGGTCGCCAAAGATCATGCCTTTCCGCAGATCAAGAAACATCGCGGGGCAAAGAAAGAGAAGGGCGCTTATTTTGGCCCATTCGCCAGCGCCGGGGCAGTGAATCGAACGCTGAACCAACTGCAAAAGGCGTTCTTGCTGCGTAACTGTTCGGATTCGATGTTCGACAGCCGGACGCGGCCTTGTCTGCTGTATCAGATCAAGCGCTGTTCCGGGCCGTGCGTCGGGCTGATCTCCGAAGAGGACTATCGCGAAAGCGTCAAGGATGCGGAGCGCTTTCTGTCAGGCCGGTCAACCAAGGTGCAGGAGGAACTGGCCGAACAGATGATGGCCGCATCCGAGGCGATGGAGTTCGAACGCGCTGCGGGTCTGCGCGACCGTATCCGGGCGCTGACGCAGGTGCAGACTTCGCAGGGTATCAACCCGCGCGGCGTTACCGAGGCGGATGTGATCGGCCTTTATATGGATAGCGGACAGGCCTGCGTTCAGGTTTTTTTTATCCGCGCCAACCAGAACTGGGGGAACAAGGATTTCTATCCTCGGGTCGGGACTGATGTGTCAACGGCTGAGGCGATGGAAGCGTTTCTTGGCCAGTTCTATGACAATAAGGAACCACCCCGGCAGTTGATCCTGTCTGACGGAATCGAAAACGCCGATCTGATGCAGGAAGCGTTGACAGAGAAGGTCGGGCGCAAGGTTGAAATCCTTGTGCCCCAGCGCGGTGAAAAACAGGAGCTTGTCGCGGGTGCCTTGCGCAATGCACGTGAATCGCTGGCCCGACGGATGTCGGAAAGTGCCACGCAGGCCAAATTACTGCGCGGTGTGGCCGAGGCCTTTGATCTGGACGCGCCTCCGGGCCGGATTGAGGTCTACGATAACAGCCACATTCAGGGAACGAATGCGGTGGGCGGTATGATCGTGGCGGGCCCTGAGGGCTTCATGAAAAACGCATACCGCAAGTTCAACATCCGTGGTGATGATCTGACCCCCGGCGATGACTTCGGTATGATGAAAGAGGTCCTGACACGCCGCTTCACCCGCCTGCAAAAAGAAGATCCCGACCGCGAAAAGGGCCTATGGCCCGATCTTCTGTTGATCGACGGCGGTGCGGGGCAAGTGAGTGCTGTGCATGAGATCATGGTTGAACATGGGGTTGAGGACATCCCGATGGTCGGTGTCGCAAAGGGTGTCGATCGCGACCACGGCAAGGAAGAGTTCCACCGTATCGGCCAACGCGCCTTTGCCCTTAAACGCAATGATCCAGTCTTGTACTTTATCCAGCGCCTGCGGGACGAGGCGCACAGGTTTGCCATCGGCACCCATCGGGCCAAGCGTGCCAAAGCCGTGGGCGCGACACCGTTGGACGAGATTCCCGGCGTAGGCGCGGCGCGCAAGCGTGCCCTGCTGACCCATTTCGGAAGTGCCAAGGCGGTCAGCCGGGCTAATCTGGCAGATCTCAAAGCGGTGGATGGCATCTCAGCCGGGTTGGCGCAGAAGGTCTATGACTTCTTCCACGACAAGGGCTAGGCTCGCCGTCCACGCCATAGGATATACAGCCCCGAGGCCACGATCAGGGCACTGCCGATCCACATAGTTTGGTCCAGCCGCTCACCGAACATCACTACGCCTAAGGCGACGCCGAACAGCAGTCGGGAATACCGGAAGGGCGTGACGGCGGAGACCTCGCCGGTTCGCATCGCTTTCATCAGCGAGGCATAGGCGGCGGTGCCCATCAGGATCGCTCCGCCCACATGCAGGCTGGTGTGCAGGTCCAGAGGAGCCATCGGCGCTCCCTCCCAGAACCGATAGGCCAGACCGGCTACGATGATGCACAGAAAACCGTAAAACCCCAGCACCTCGGTTCCCAGCGTCGCTGGCGCTGCTCTGCTGGCCAGATCGCGACCGGCAAAGCCCAGCATCCCCAGCACGGCCAGTATGGAGAGCACCGAGAAACTGTCTCCGGTCGGTTGGATGATGATCACAACGCCGATCAGGCCGATCAGAATGGCGCTCCACCGTCGCCAGCCGACCATCTCGCCAAAGAAAAGCGCCGCGCCTGCAACGACGACCAAAGGCGTGGCCTGCAAGATCACGGTGGCCGCAGACAGAGGCGTCAACGTGATCGCCAACACATAGAACAGCCGACCGAGGATTTCGAACAGCACCCGCACCTTCATCGGGCGCGACAATACATCAGGGTGAAACAGCGGCGTGCCACGCAGCACGGCCACAACCGAAAAAATGAACGATCCGCCCACGCCGAACAACAGCAAGATCTGCCAGATCGGTAGGACCGCAGACGCGCCCTTCAGCAGCGCGTCCTCCAGTGCAAACAGCGCCATGGCTGCGATCATCCAGGCGCTGCCGATCAGGTTGGATCGGGGGTCGGTTTGAATATGGGCTGTCATTGCTTTGCTGCTTTGGAACCGGGCGCCAATCTGACCGCAAAGCCACTCCACGCCAAGGGGGTATCTGACTGAGAGTTCTAGCTTGCGACCCTTTGACCAACAGCGCCGCAACTGCCTGTGATCGGGTCAGATTTTTGATTGGCCGCCTTTTATGTCTGCAACCGGCACTGTAATGTCCGAACCATGAAGTGGAACCTGCCCAATATCTTGACCGTGCTACGCCTTCTTGCAGCCCCCGGTCTGGCCGTGATGTTTTTGTATTTCACCCGACCATACGCGGACTGGTTCGCTCTGATTCTGTTTTTGTCGGCTGCTATAACCGACTGGTTCGATGGCTATCTGGCGCGGGCCTGGCAACAGGAAACCAAAATCGGCGCGATGATGGACCCGATTGCTGACAAGGCGATGGTGGTGATCGCGCTGATGATTTTGGTGGGATATTCCGCCGAACATTGGACGCCGTGGCTGGTGCTGCCCGCAACCGTGATCCTGTTCCGCGAAGTGTTCGTGTCGGGCCTGCGCGAATATCTGGGTGATACCGCCGGAACGCTAAAGGTGACGAAGCTGGCGAAATGGAAAACCACTGCGCAGATGGTGGCAATCGCGGTGTTGTTCTCGCAGGGGATATTTGAGCACTACTTCGTAATGGGCACATTCGGGATGGACCCGGACCTGATTGATCAGGCGCTGACAGGGCAGATTGAGGACGTGAACCACCTGCGGTGGCATCTGGAGGGGATGTTCTGGTCTGGTCGGATCGGGCTGTGGCTGTTGTGGATTGCCGCAGCTCTGACATTGATCACCGGCTATGACTACCTACGTAAAGCCATGCCCCATCTGAAGGAGAGTTAAGCGATGGATGTGCTGTATTTTGCCTGGGTGCGCGAACGGATCGGCCTGCCGAAAGAAAAGGTCGAGACTGATGCTGCAACGGTTTCCGATCTGGTGGCCGAACTCAGCGCGCGCGAAGACCGCTATGCCGCCGCCTTCGCAGATCTGTCCGCGCTTCGTGTCGCTCTGGATCAGGAACTGTCCGACTTTGACGCCTCGCTGTCCGGTGTGCGTGAGGTGGCGTTTTTTCCACCCATGACCGGTGGCTGAGATGCGCATCGCGGTTCAGGAAGCAGAGTTCGATCTGGGGGCCGAGGCCAATGCCTTTGCCGCCAGAAATGACGCCAATGGGGCACTTGTGACCTTCACCGGTGTCGTACGCGATTTGGCCTCGGGCGATCTGGACGTGATGGAGATCGAACACTACCCTGGCATGACCGAACGTGCACTGACCAAAATCGCAGAAGAGGCGCAGAAACGCTGGTCACTGGGCGATGTGCTGGTGATCCACCGCCACGGACGATTGGCACCGGGGGATCGTATCATGATGGTGGCTACTGCTGCGCGGCATCGCAAGGATGCGTTTGAAGCGGCCGAGTACCTGATGGACTACCTCAAATCCCGCGCACCGTTCTGGAAGAAGGAAATCACCAAGTCAGGCGCAGCATGGGTTGCTGCCAAGGACGAAGACGAAGACGCGCTGAATCGTTGGTAAAGACTGGCTCCGGCACCCGTTTTTCGGATACCGGATTTGGGCAAGTCGGTTCAGCTGCTCTGTTCTGAGTTGCAGGTCCGCGCGGCTTCGATAGCCTTCAGGGTGCCATCAAGGTTTACAGTGAAGCCGGTTTCTTTTTCCGGAAATACGGTCATCTCGTATTTCTTCATGACGTCGTCGACGAATTGGGGATTATTAGCCAGGATATAGCCGCCAGTGTACCCATCCGCGAGGTGCTTGGTTTTCTTCCGCGCCTCGGCTGAGTAGACGTTGCCATCCAGTGACAGGATGATCTCTTCCTTTTTGCCTTTTAGGCCGATGTCGTTTTGGGTGAAGACACCGAGATAGCCCATTTCGTGATCTTTAGTCAGGCCCATTTGAACGACGTTGTTGTTCGCGTCGACGCGTTCGATCAGGCAGGAACCGCGGGTATCATCTACATAGATGGTCCAGCCGGATTCTTCGCCCCATTTTGTAAAGGTGTCATTCTCTGACGGGATCACATCGCTCGAGGCGAATGCAGCGGTCGTACTAAACAGGCCAAGGATTGCGGCGGTTTTCAAAGAAGTTTGGAAATTCATAGTACACTCCAATTTTCTGGATAGTGACAGTGCGTGTGCAGGCAAAAACACACCAATTCAGAATATTGAATTTGTTGGAAAATTGAAGAATTTAGAATCTGACCGGCTAAAACCTGCCGATCCAACCTGACTGCTAGCCAAACAAGTTGAGCACGGAATTCGGTTCTGCGGAATCAGTCCGCGTTGTTGATGCGTCCGCGCAGTTCCTCGGCCTCTTGCCGGGCGGCGCGCAGGCCGTCCATGGCAGCGGCCAGTTCAGCCTCTGCCTGGGTCAGCTGATTGGTCAGCTCGGCCTCGCGCTGTTGAAGATAGGTGATCGCCTGATCGCGGGTTTCTTCGGCTTCGTGCAGTTCTTGGCTCATGCGGTCCAGATCAGCCACGTCGCTTTGGCGCACACGAGACAGGCGGTGGGCCAACCAGTTGGCGAACCAGCCCATGCAGAAGGCCGCGAACAGGATGATTGCGGTGGCGATGATGAATTCGATTCGGTTCAACTTACTGGTCCCCTACATCCGCGTCTGAGGCGGTCGTTTCCGTCTGTTCAGCCTTGATCGTCTCCGCTTCGATTGCGTCCAACCCGGTTTCCGGGTTCTCGATCAGCTCGGGCCGGATTAAGCGGAAATCAATGCGGCGGTTCTCTTCGCGGCCTTCTTCGGTGTCATTGTCGGCGATGGGTTGGGTCTCGCCGTAACCCACAGCGGTATAGCTGGCCGTGGGCACCCGGCGCCCACGCAGCTCGTTCAGAATGGACTGTGCCCGCGCCTGGCTAAGCTGCTGGTTCATTTCTTCACGGCCCTGACTGTCAGTATGGCCCTGAATCTCAAGTCGGATCGGACCGCATTCCCGCAAGATGTCCGCGATCTGGTTCACCGTATCGCGTGAGGTGGTGGCAACCGTAGCCGAACCCGGCTCAAAAGCGATCTTGGTACCTGCCTGAACCTCGGCAATGCGCTCCTCGCAGACCTCGGGGTCGGGCAGTTTGTCCTCGGGTTCGGGCGGCTCCTGATAGGTGATGGACAGGGTGAATTCCTGCGCGTCGCCCAGTTTTTCGGACAGTAGTCCTGCGATTTGAGCCTTTGTGTCCGGGTCGTGGCTGACACCGTTCAGCACAAGATCATCCGGCGTGACCCTCAGTGCGCCGTTGTGCAGCTGAGCCAGCGCCTCGAGCCCGGTCAGGACGCGCACCGGCCAGCCCGTCGGAAGCCCATCGGGGGCAATGCGGGTTGCTGTGTATACCTGTTCCGACCCAAATGCCGCACGGGCATAGCTGTCGACCATGCCGCGCTGGGTGTCGTCGCCCAGACGCCCACGTATCTGCACCAGCCCTTCGGGGCTGCGTGTCGCCGTGAATTCGGGTGGGCCGGACCCTGTGTCGGTTTCGGGTGGCGGCAGGATTGCGTGCAGGGCAAAGACTGGGGGCAACGCGCTTTCAAGCTCACCCACTACGCGGTCAAAGGTTCCGGCATCGGTGCCCTGTGCCGCAGCCAGTGTGATATCCGCATCCGACATCGTAACTGAGCCGCCGCCCAGTTCGGCCACCGCGCGAATGCTCAGTGCGGCAGCTTCGGACCAGCGGGACGAGGGTACGCCCAACCCGATGGTACAGCTGTAGGGGCCAGTCAGGCCAGCCTCTTGCGCGGCGGCAACAATCGCTGCGCGGGCCTTTTCGTCCTGGGCAGAACAGGCGTCGAAATAGCTGCCGTTTTCGTCGATCAAAAAACGCAGGGTATAGGGTGTGATCACCGGGCGCGGGGCCGAGATCGACAGGCCAATCCGCAGGCTGGGCGGGGCCGCGCGAGTCAGGTCCTGTTCCAGCTGTTCCTTTTCCTGCTGGCTGTCGGCTATTGCCGTAATCTTGACCAATCCTGGGCTGGCCGAAATTTTCGCACGGGGCAGGCGGGTTAGGGATTCCAAGGCATAGCTGACCGCGTCATCCCATCCCTTGGGTTTGGGGTAGTCGGCGGTCTCCAGCAAGTCCGAGACGTGACCGCCGCTGTCCAGAACGCTCAACCGATCGATCAGCTCGTCGCGGTCTTCGCTGGCCGGGATCAGGCCGATTACCGAGATGCCGCTGTCGTTCCGCAGAATCTCGGCAGAAAAACGAGGCGCGGCCAGCTCTGTGGTCGGGGCCACCTCCATTTCGTCAATTACGCGTGAGGTATCGACTTCGGTACCGGCGGCAGTCAGCGCGTTGAAGCGGGTGGCCTCGTCGGTGGCAGTGCCCGTCAGCACAACACGCAACCCGTCCGAATGCACTTCGGCCCAGTCATGCCCCTTCAGGTCCAATGCGCGACGCACGGCAAACTCGGACGTTTCTTCAACCTTTGTCACCGCAAAGCTTGCGGCCAGCAGACACAGGCCCGCTGACACGAGGAAGATAAGGGCAACGGCAAAGAAATAGGGCAAACGCATGTGTGGGTTATCGACTCCTCAAGCGATTGTGCGCACTCTTACAGAGCGCCGCGCCAAGGTGCAATCAGAGCAGCAGCGCGACGCAGAGGAAGATCAGCGGAATAAGGCCAGTGTCCCGGTTGGCGCGGAACAATTGCAGCAGTTTTGCGTTGTCTTCGGTATCCAGCCCTCGCAATTGCCAGGCCATGTGCCAGCCCATCGCCCATGGTCCGGCCAACGCGACGACTAGTGCCAAAATAGAAGCCTCTGAAAGTGCCCCGTCAATGATGGCCAGCCCCATCAGAAAGACTGTGGCGACTAGGAAGTATTTCAGCCAGCGCGCTGTGTCGGCACCAAACAGCCGAGCTGTGGATTTGATGCCGATCAGTTCATCATCCTCGGCGTCCTGATGAGCATAGATCGTGTCATAGAACAGCGTCCAGGCGATACCGGCCAGGTACAGGGTGATCGCTGGAACGCCAACCGTCCCGGTATGCGCAGCCCAGGTCAGCAGGATGCCCCAGTTGAAGGCCAGCCCCAGAAACACCTGCGGCCACCATGTAAAGCGTTTGGCATAGGGGTAGATTGTAACAGGCAGCAGGGAGAGCACACCCATGGCAATTGCGGCCTGGTTGAAGGTCAGCAGAATTCCGAGCGCCAGCAGGCATTGCAGACCCATCCAAATCACGGCCTGCTTAACGCTGACCTGACCGGATGGAATCGGGCGCGAACGTGTGCGTTCCACTTGCCCGTCAAACTCGCGGTCGGTGATGTCGTTCCAAGTGCAGCCTGCGCCGCGCATCAGGAAAGCGCCGATGGCACAGCCGATAGCGATCCACAGGTCTTCCCACCGGGGATTGCCGTCGCTGAGGATTGCCAGCGCAAGACCCCACCAGCAGGGAATCAGCAAAAGCCATGTGCCGATGGGCCGATCCGCGCGGCTTAGGCGCAGGTAGGGGCGGGCGAATGCGGGCGCGTGTGTGTCGACCCAGTTGCCACTGACCGCATCGGCGACCTGACCGTCTGGTGTTGGGGCGTTGCCTTGCATATGTAACGTCTCATGAGTGCAAAGATCAGACTGTATGTAGAGCACCCTCTGGGTCCGGGGCAATCGGTAGATTTGACGCGCGAGCAGGCGCATTACCTGTTTGGCGTCATGCGGCTGGCTGTGGGCGGACATGTGGCCCTGTTCAACGGCCAGGACGGAGAGTGGTTGGCCGAAGTGGCCGAAGCGGGTAAACGCGGCGGCGTTTTGACCTGCGTGGAGCAGACCAAGCCGCTGCAATTGCCGCCCGATCTGTGGTTTCTGTTTGCGCCGATCAAAAAGGCGCGCACGGATTTCATCGTTGAAAAGGCAGCCGAAATGGGCGCGGCGCGGATACTGCCCGTGCAAACCGAGTTCACCAATTCTGAACGCATCCGGCAGGACCGTCTGCAAGCCCACGCCGTCGAAGCTGCGGAACAATGTGGTGGAACCTTCGTGCCCGAGGTGGCCGATTTGCAGCGGCTCGACCGCCTTCTGGACGCATGGCCCGAGGGTCGGCACCTGATGTTCTGCAATGAGGCCGAAGTTGGCTCCGCTTTGCGTTTGGCGGCGAACGAAAAGGGTCAGCCATGGGCCATCCTGATCGGTCCTGAGGGTGGGTTCTCGGATCGCGAACGCGCACGGCTGACCGGGTTGGCCTATGCCCATGTGGTCAGCCTTGGCCCGCGTATCCTGCGTGCCGATACGGCGGCTGTTGCAGCGCTGACCATGTGGCAGCAAGCGCTGGGGGATTGGTCGTGACGTGGCGAGTCGCGACGGACAAGGACGTGCCCCTGATCGATGCGTTTCTATCGAAACACATTCAGACCTCGATGTTTCCGCTTGCCAATCTTCGTGATCATGGTTTGCAGGCTGCGCATCCCCGCGCGTTGAATGCCTGGCTTATGGGAGGTGAGCCCAGTGCCGTATTTTCGATCACCAACGAAGGGATGGTCCTGCCGCAATGCCCCGACTGCACCGACACAGAACTCTCGGACGCGGCTGACCTAATCCGTGGCCACCAGCTGTTTGGTCTGGCGGCCGAAGCGACTCAGGCCCGCCGGATCATGCGGCTGGCCGGTTGGGAAGGCCGCCCCGCGACGCTGAACAGTGATGAGCCCGGCTTCTCGTTGGATTTGGACAAGCTGGTGCTGCCCGATGACGACGGTGCTGAGCTTGTGCCTTTGGGAGCGCTTGAAAGGACCATCGCCGAAGCGTGGCGGGAAAACTATCTGATCGAGGCCATGGATTTCGCTCCAGACAGGGCGCAGGAACAGGCGAAAAAAGATATTGCTGCCTATTTGGATCGCGACTCGCACCGGGCGCTGCTGATCGACGGGCAGCCGGTTGCTATGACCGGCTTCAACGCCCGCCTGCCCGAGATAGTGCAGATAGGAGGCGTTTACACACCGCCCAAGCTTCGCGGGCAAGGCCATGCAAAACTAGCCGTCGCATTGCATCTGCTTGAGGCGCGCAACGCCGGAGCGACCCGCGCGGTTCTGTTCGCGGCTTCCGAATCCGCCGCGCGTGCTTATATCGCTATTGGTTTCCAACCGGCGGGTCGCTACTCGCTGATCCTGTTTACAAATCCCGAGGACCCGGCATGAGTTTCATCCGACCCGAAGCCAAACTGACACTGTGGCGCTGGCGCGAGGTGTTGGTCGCGGGACTTGTTCTGCTGGTTGGCCTCAGTTGGATTAGCGGTCCCGGCGGATTGCTCGGCTGGCTGGGCTGGGTACTGGTTCTGGTCTCAGTGGCGCTCGCCGTCATAGGAATCCAACGCGCCCGTTTCCGTACCGGTGTCGGTGGTCCCGGTGTCGTGACCATCGACGAAGGGCAAATCACCTATCTTGGCCCACTGAACGGAGGCATGGTCGCCACGCGGGAAATCGAACGGCTCGCGCTGGACCCGACCTCATCCCCCGCGCACTGGGTGCTGGAACAACCGGGCCAGCCGGTGCTTCACATTCCTGTGAATGCCGAAGGAGCCGAGGCGCTATTCGATGTCTTTTCGGCGCTTCCGGGCCTGAAAACCGAACAAATGCTGGCCGAACTGAATGGCGGTGCGGCCCATCCGGTGGTGATCTGGGAACGCACGCCATCGCGCCCCGCACATCTCAGGCTGCATTGACACCGGCGCGGTTTGCCCCCACGACTGACCAACTAGACAGACACATCAGGATCGGAGCGCGATTCATGTCCATCCCCCAATCCGGCGGCGGGCCGATCGAACGCCATGAGCAACTGGCCGAATACCTGGAATCGGGCTGCAAGCCCAAGCAGGATTGGCGCATCGGGACCGAGCATGAGAAGTTCGGCTATTGCAAAGACACCCTGAAGCCACTGCCCTATGAGGGGACACGTTCTATTGTGGCCGTGCTGGAGGGGTTGCGTGACCGCCACGGCTGGGCCGAGGTGCGCGAAGGCGGTAAACTGATCGGCCTGGAAAAGGACGGCGCAAATGTGAGCCTTGAACCAGGTGGTGCGTTGGAATTGTCAGGTGCTCCACTGGAGACCATTCACGAGACCTGCGACGAGGTGAACACTCACCTCCGCGAAGTGAAGGATATCGCTGACGAGATCGGCGTGGGATTCATCGGTCTGGGCGCGGCACCGATCTGGACGCATGACGAGATGCCGTTGATGCCCAAGGGGCGTTATCGGCTGATGAACGACTATATGGAGAAAGTTGGTACCATGGGCCGCGCCATGATGCGGCGGACGTGTACGGTGCAAGTCAACATCGACTTCGGGTCCGAGGCCGACATGGTGCAGAAACTGCGCGTGGCGCTGGCCCTGCAGCCGGTAGCGACGGCGCTGTTTGCCAATTCTCCGTTCTTCGAAGGCAAGGTGAACGGCCAGAAAAGCTGGCGCAGCTATATCTGGCGGCATCTGGATGATGCGCGTACCGGTATGCTGCCCTTCGTGTTCGAAGAAGGCTTTGGATTCGAGCGTTATGTGCAATACGCGCTCGATGTGCCGATGTATTTCGTCTACCGCGATGGCCAGTATATCGACGCGTTGGGCATGTCCTTCCGCGACTTCTTGCAGGGCAAATTGCCCGCTCTGCCGGGTGAGACGCCGACCCTGTCCGATTGGGCCGACCACCTGACCACCGCTTTCCCCGAAGCGCGGATCAAGAAATTCATGGAGATGCGCGGCGCCGATGGCGGCCCGTGGCGCCGCTTGTGTGCGCTACCCGCGTTCTGGGTTGGCCTGACCTATGATCAGGGCGCGCTGGATGCGGCTTGGGATCTGGTCAAAGGCTGGGATGCGGAAACCCGCGAATCCTTGCGGATCGAAGCCGCCAAAGACGGGCTGCAGGCGCAAGTCGGCAACATCAACATGCACGATCTGGCGCGCGAGGTGGTCGCGATATCCGAGGCCGGTCTGAAATCCCGCGCCTTCCCCGGTGCAGGCGGCTTGGTGCCCGATGAGACGCATTTCCTGAACGCTCTGAAAGACAGCATCGAATCCGGTAAGGTTCCGGCGGATGAGTTGCTGGATCACTATAGTGGCGACTGGAATGGCGATCTGACGCGCGTGTTTCCCGAGTACAGTTATTGAGAGTGGCGCGGCGGATTTAAGACAGTTTTTGCCAAGGTTTGCGTCTCGGGTTGAAAACTCGGCTGGTTGCAGGGTACCAGCGAGCATAAATCTGTTGGACTGATCCATGGCCCGCATCAGCGAACTGCACTATTCCAATGCCTACGCGGCAAGCTCGGGTGAAAGCGAGTTTCTGGAGGTTGCGCTAAGATCAGATGAGCTACCGGAAAACTTCACGGTGTCCTTCTATCAGGCCAACGGTCAGGTCGGGATTGAGATCCCTTTGGATCACCCGGACGTTCAGTTTACAATCGATCCGGACAACAACGAGAAAGTCTATGTCATATCGGCAGACGACTTTCCGATCCTGCTGACCGATCCCAATGGCGGTGGCCCGACCAACTACGAAGCCTATGCGCTGACCAATACAGATACCGGCGAGGTCATTGATTTCTATGACATCGGCGGCGGCACTCAGAACATCATGGCGCAAAACGGGCTGGCGGCGGGTGAAACCTCGGTAAACCTGCCGGTTCTGGTCGGGCCGAACCAGACCACCACTACATTGCAATTCAACCAGCCGGACCCGGACACGCTGGTCTACGGTTCCGTCGATCCCGGAGATACCGGAGCCGCCTGTTTCACAGCCGGAACGCAGGTGGACACTCCGGATGGGCCCCGGCTGATCGAAACGCTGCAGCCGGGTGATCTGGTCGACACGCTGGATGCTGGTGCGCAGCCCGTGCGCTGGGTTGGGCGGCGCACGGTGTACGGGCAGGGTCGCTTTGCTCCGATCCGGTTCTGCGCCGGCACTCTGGGGGCCAGCGCCGATGTGGTGGTGTCTCCGCAGCACCGGGTTCTGATTTCGGGCTGGCAGGCAGAGCTGATGTTCGGCGAGGATGAGATCCTGGTGCCCGCCAAATCTCTGGTCAACGGAACCTCTGTGACCGAAGCGCCGCGCGACGTTGTCACCTATGTTCACCTGTTGTTTGACCGTCACCAACTGGTCTCGACCAGCGGCCTCGTGTCGGAAAGCTTTTTCCCGGGACAAGAAGGATTGGCCGGTCTTCCTTCGGATACGACCGAGGAACTGTTCGCCCTGTTCCCCGAGCTGCGCCTGCATCCCGAGGCTTACGGCGCCGCCGCCCGCCCGGTTCGTCAGGACCGGACCGTGGCATTGTTGCGTTCTGCCTGATTGGGCGGCTGTCCCCCTCTTGCTTTCGCGGACTGCTGTGATAGCAGGGCCTGAACAGAATTCAGGGGCCACGGTCAGGAAGCGTCATGGACGATCTTAAGGCAAAATATCTCGGTCAGATCGCCGATGCAGGCGACGAAAACGCGCTTGAGGCGATCCGTGTCGCCGCCGTGGGCAAAAAGGGCGAGGTCGCGCTGAAGATGCGCGAGCTGGGCAAGATGACGCCCGAGGAACGTCAGGTCGCAGGCCCTGCGCTAAATGCCTTGAAGGATGAGATCAACTCGGCGCTGTCAGCAAAGAAAGCCGCTTTGGCCGATGCTGCGTTGGATGAGCGTCTGCGCACCGAATGGCTGGACGTCACCCTGCCGACCCGCGCGCGCCGTCAGGGCTCGATCCACCCGGTCAGCCAGGCGACCGAGGAATTGACCGCGATCTTTGCCGAATTGGGATTCTCGGTGGCCGAAGGACCGCGGATCGAGACCGACTGGCACAACTTTGATGCCCTGAACATCCCCGGCCACCACCCCGCGCGGGCTGAGATGGACACGTTCTATATGCACCGCGCCGAGGGCGATAGCCGCCCGCCGCATGTGCTGCGCACCCATACCTCGCCGGTGCAGATCCGCTCGATGGAGAAACAGGGCGCGCCGATCCGCGTGATCTGTCCGGGCGGTGTGTACCGCGCCGACTATGACCAGACCCACACGCCGATGTTCCATCAGGTCGAGGGGCTGGCCATCGACAAAGACATCTCTATGGCGAACCTGAAATGGGTTCTGGAAGAGTTCGTGAAGGCATTTTTTGAGGTCGACGACGTCGAACTGCGCTTCCGCGCCTCGCACTTCCCCTTCACCGAACCATCGGCCGAGGTCGATATCCGCTGTTCCTGGGACAACGGTCAGCTGAAGATCGGCGAGGGCGACGACTGGATGGAGATTCTGGGCTCGGGCATGGTCCACCCCAAGGTGATCGCGGCCGGCGGCATCGACCCCGAGGTCTATCAGGGTTTTGCCTTCGGCATCGGCATCGACCGTCTGGCGATGCTGAAATACGGCATCCCCGATCTGCGGGCGTTCTTTGATAGCGATCTGCGGTGGCTGCGCCACTACGGGTTCGCGGCGTTGGATATGCCGACGTTGCATGGGGGGCTTAGTCGGTGATGGAGGTGGGCCTCTCACTATTATGTCTGTTACTCGGGTTAATTCTCTCTTCTGGATTGGTAGCTTACCACATTGGGAAGGCTAGATGCGCACTGAAGGAAAAGACTTCGCTTAAGTTGCTAGTTGATAGACTCAACAACTACAGCTTGCTGAAGGGCGGCCAGTGTTCGGGAGAGAACTGCGTCTTGAATCTTGAGGCAAAAAATTGCGGTATTGCGCGAGAGTTTCCATATCCCCCGGCTCGCCCAATTCTTGCGCCTCCCTCACATGAAGTGCTTCTCGGTGTACTAAAAAAAATCGAAGCCAAAAGTGCAGCTCTTGCCGGAGTAAGTATCTTTTTACTAGCATCAATGCTTGCGGGAGGCTACGGCATAGCATCCTCGACACCCTCGCCTCAATATGTGGGTCTGTTGTTTTGGTTTACTACTGGCTTTCTTGTCGGCCCATTGGTTTCCGTGATTGATGGGGCGGGGCATTTAGGCCAACCTCACTATGTGAAGAAAAGCAAAAAAGTAGCTTCGCACATCCGTGCTCGAGAAATGCAGAAGTGGTTAATGGTAGACTTGGTTGTTAAAGAGTACGCCTTTCGGCAAACAGTCCGGCTGGTGGGTGTGTCTATTCTGTGCGTACTACTAGTTTTCTTTCTAGCATCCACATCGTAAAACGTCTCCCAAATATCGGTCTCAAGCTAGGACCGGCAAAACGAAAACCGCAGAAAAGAAACGTTATGAAATTCACCCTCTCCTGGCTGAAAGACCACCTCGACACTGACGCTTCGGTTGATGAGATCGCCGAGGCGCTGACCGACCTCGGGCTTGAGGTCGAAGAGATCGTGAACCCGGCGGACCGGTTGAAGGGCTTTACGCTGGGCCATGTGAAGCATGCCGAGAAACACCCCGACGCCGACAAGCTGCGCGTCTGCAAGGTTGATACCGACGAGGGTGAGCTGCAGATCATCTGCGGTGCCCCCAACGCACGCGAAGGCATCACTGTCGTGGTCTGCAAACCGGGCATGTATATCCCCGGCCTGGATCTGACGATCAGCGTCGGCAAGATTCGCGGTGTCGAGAGCTTTGGCATGATGGCCTCTGAGCGCGAGCTGGAGCTGTCGGACGAGCATGATGGCATCATCGAGCTGCCCTCGGGTGAGGTGGGCGACAAATTCGTCGATTGGCTGGCCGAGAATGAGCCGTCCAAGATTGATCCAATGATCGAGATAGCGATCACTCCGAACCGTCCCGATGCGCTGGGGGTTGAGGGGATTGCCCGCGATCTGGCCGCGCGTGGGATCGGTACGCTGAAACAGCGCGATTACGCGCCGGTGCCGGGCGATTTCGAAAGCCCGATCAAGGTCACCATCGACGAGGATACTCTGGACGGCGCGCCGCATTTCACCGGTCGTCTGATCAAGGGCGTGAAGAACGGCCCCAGCCCGCAATGGCTGCAGGATCAGTTGAAGGCAATCGGTCTGCGTCCGATCTCGGCGTTGGTGGACATCACCAACTACATGACCTTCGACCACAACCGACCACTGCACGTTTTCGACGCGGACAAGGTGCAGGGCAACCTGCGGGTGCATCGCGCCAAGGGTGGTGAAAAGCTGGTTGCACTGGATGAGAAGGAATACACCCTGCAGCCCGGCATGATGGTGATTTCGGATGATAAGGGTCCGGAATCCATTGCCGGTATCATGGGTGGCGAGGAAACTGGCTGTACTGAAGAGACCGTGAACGTGTTCCTAGAAAGCGCATTCTGGGATCATGTACAGATCGCGTTGACCGGTCGTGCGCTCAAGATCAACTCGGACGCGCGGTACCGGTTCGAACGTGGCGTGGACCCTGAATACACGCTGGAAGGGCTGGAACAGGCGTCGCAGATGATTCTGGATATCTGCGGTGGCGAGGTCTCCAAGGTTGTGGAGGCGGGCAAAGCCCCGAACCACGCCCGCGCCTACAAGCTGGATGCCGAGCGCGTGCAGTCGCTGGTCGGTATGGACATTCCTGAAAGCGAGCAGCGCCAGACCCTGACCCGTCTGGGCTTCCGTCTGGAAGGTGAGATGGCGCATGTCCCCAGCTGGCGCCCCGATATCATGGGTGAGGCCGATCTGGTGGAAGAGGTCGCGCGGATTGCTTCACTGACCAAGCTGCAAGGCAAACCGCTGCCGCGCGTCACCCATGGCATTCCCAAGCCGGTGATGACGCCGACACAACGCCGTCAGTCGATGGCACGGCGCACCTGCGCGGCGCTGGGGTATAACGAATGTGTGTCCTACACCTTCATCGATCAGGCCTCGGCGGCGCTTTTCGGTGGTGGGGACGAAGCGACCCAGCTGGAAAACCCGATCTCGTCCGAGATGAGCCACATGCGCCCCGATCTGCTGCCCGGCCTGTTGCAGGCCGCTGCCCGCAATCAGGCGCGTGGCTATGCGGATGTGGCCCTGTTCGAAGTTGGCCCGGTCTTCCATGACGGAGAGCCCGGCGATCAGAAAACCCAGATCACCGGCCTGCTGGTTGGCCGCAACGGTCCCAAGGACGTGCACGGCTCCTCGCGCCCGGTTGATGTGTTCGACGCTAAGGCCGATGCCGAGGCTGTGCTAGCCGCCATCGGTGCGCCCGCCAAGGTGCAGATCCTGCGCGATGGCGACGCCTGGTGGCATCCTGGCCGTCACGGCAAGATTTGTCTGGGCCCGAAAAAGGTGCTGGGCGTGTTCGGTGAGCTTCACCCGCGCATCCTGCAGGCGATGGATATCAAAGGCCCGGCGATGGCGTTTACCATCTGGCCGGACGAAGTGCCTCTGCCCCGTAAATCCGGTGCCACCCGCGCCGCGCTGGAATTGCGTGACCTGCAAGCGGTCGAGCGTGACTTTGCCTTTGTCGTTGATGCCGATGTTGAGGCTTTGACGCTAGTGAATGCCGCAGCAGGTGCCGACAAAGCGCTGATCGAAGACGTCAGCGTCTTTGACGAATTCATCGGCGGCAGCTTGGGTGAGGGCAAGAAATCTCTGGCAATCACCGTACGCCTGCAACCGACGGACAAGACGCTGAAGGAAAAAGACATTGAAGCGGTGGCCGATAAGATCATCGCCAAGGTCACCAAGGCAACTGGCGGCGTTCTGCGCGGGTAAAACCTGATTTTCGGTAAGAGATCAACGCGTCTTCGGGCGCGTTTTTCGTTGGGCTTTCCCGGATCGCAGCATAAGTAAGCGTGGGAACAAAAGCGGAGATACCTATGGGCCTGAACGTTTACCTTTCTGGCGAAATTCACACCGACTGGCGCGAACAGATCATCGACGGCGCGCAGGGTTTGGACATCACCTTCAACAGCCCGGTCACCGATCACGACGCCAGCGATGATTGCGGCGTGGCCATTCTGGGGGCTGAGCCGAACAAATATTGGCATGACCACAAGGGCGCGATGGTCAATGCGATCCGGACTCGAAAAGGCATCGCAGATGCCGATGTGGTCGTGGTCCGGTTTGGCGAAAAGTATAAGCAGTGGAACGCGGCCTTTGACGCAGGCTATGCGGCGGCGCTGGGCAAGTCACTGATCGTGCTGCACGGCCCCGATCACCAGCACGCGCTGAAAGAAGTGGATGCCGCCGCGCTGGCCGTGGCCGAAGAACCGCGTCAAGTGGTCGAGGTGTTACGCTATGTGCTGACCGGCAAGCTTCCGGGCTAAGAAAACGAACAGGGCTTGCGCGCCGATACGGCTGCAAGCCCTGTTTCAGTAGGTTGCCTGACGATCAATCCCGAGCGGGTGTCACCAACCCTTTTTGCACGGCGGGCCGCTCGAGGAAGCGATCAAGATAGGCCATCACGTTGGCGTGATCGTCCCAGCCGACCAACTCCTTGGCTTCGTAAAAATCCAACCCGCGCAGCCAGGGGGCGATGGCCATGTCGGCAATCGAATAGTCTCCGGCGATCCAGTCCTGCCCTTCAAGCTGTTGATTGAGGACGTTCAACAGGCGTTTGGCTTCATTGACGTAGCGATCGCGGGGGCGGGGGTCTTCGATCTCGCTGCCGGCGAATTTGTGGAAAAAGCCAAGCTGTCCGAACATCGGGCCAATACCGCCCATCTGGAACATCAGCCATTGTGTGACGCGGTGTTTGTCGGCCTTGGTTTGGCCGATGAACTTGCCGGTCTTTTCGGCCAGATACAGCAGGATCGCACCGCTTTCGAATAGGCCGATGGGCTCTCCGTCCGGGCCGTCGGGGTCGATAATCGCAGGGATCTTGTTGTTGGGGTTCAGTGACAGGAACTCGGCACTTCTGACATCCGCATCTGAAAGGGTGACCTTGTGCGCCTCGTAGGGCAGGCTGGTTTCTTCCAGCATGATCGAGGCTTTCACACCGTTGGGTGTGGGGAAGGAGTAGAGCTGAATCCGGTCCGGAAACTGAGCAGGCCAGCGGTTCATGATTGGGTGAGACTTGGTGTCCAGCATGGGGTGCTCCTGTGTGGATTTCTCCTGAAGGTAGGGCGCACCGGGGCAACTTGTAAGCCCTCACCGCTGTGCATTGCCGGTCAGTGGGTGTTTGCATGCGAACAACGGGGAATTCCGGCGCATCTGACACCTAGACCAAAGCGTGATTTTGGCTCACAAATTAACGAATCCCGCGTCAAAGACGCGGGCTTCTTGGTTTTGAAAGGATAAACGCGTGGATGAGGTCGTAACACAGGTGGGTGCCTTCGCCCCGCTGATCATGAATGCCGTCAAGGCGCTGATCGTTCTTATCTTGGGGTGGATCGTGGCCGGAGCGGTCGGAGGCCTTGTGCGCCGTCGGATAAACGCGACCCCGCAAATTGATCCGACGCTGGGTAATTTCATGGCCAGCCTGGTGAAATGGGTCATCCTGGCAATGGTTCTGGTGGCCGTTCTGGGGATCTTCGGAATTCAGGCCACAAGTATCGTTGCAATTCTGGGTGCCGCGTCGCTGGCCATCGGTCTGGCGCTGCAAGGGACGCTCAGTGATTTGGCGGCCGGTGTCATGTTGGTGGTCTTCCGCCCTTACAAGCTGGGTCAATACGTGGATATTGGCGGTACAGCAGGGACGGTGAAGGATCTGAACCTTTTCACCACAGAATTGGTGACGCCGGACAACGTGCAGATCATCGTACCCAACGGACAAAGCTGGGGCTCGATCATCACCAATTATTCGGCCCATGATACGCGGCGCGTCGATCTGGTGTTTGGTATCGACTATGGCGACAGCGCGGACGAAGCGATGAAGATCATTCTGGATGTGGCCAAAGCCGATGAACGTATTCACAGTGACCCCGAACCTTGGGTGCGTGTAACCAATCTGGGTGATAGCTCGGTTGACCTGACTGCGCGCCTGTGGTGTGCGGCAGCGGACTACTGGGATGTAAAGTTTGAAGTCACCAAAGCGGTAAAAGAGGCGTTCGACGCCAAAGGCGTGTCGATCCCGTATCCGCATTCGGTGGAGATTCACAAGCAGGCGTAAACCTCCCGCCCGTCGATCGGGCATTGAAATACCCTCCTTCGGTTGAGCCCGGCGCCGCGCTGATCGCGCGGCGCCGTTTCGTTTGTGAGACCGTGGTGCCAGAAACAACAACGCCGCGCTTTTGGCGCGGCGTTATGCCCAAGCCTATAAAGCGCCCTTTAGAAAAAGACGCTTTTAGAGGCGCGAGTGCTTTTAGTTCAGCAGAGTTGTCGGATCGACAACGTCGATGTTGAGTGCGGTGCCAACGGCTTCGTAGGTCAGCTTACCGGCGTGGACGTTCAGACCTGCCAGCAGGTGAGCATCGTCCTTGCAGGCCTGTTTCCAGCCCTTGCTTGCCAGCGACAGCATGAACGGCATGGTCGCGTTGCCCAGTGCGATGGTGGACGTACGTGCAACCGCGCCGGGCATGTTGGCGACGCAGTAGTGCATGATGCCGTCAACTTCGTAAACCGGCTCGGCGTGAGTTGTGGCCTTGGAGGTTTCGAAGCAACCACCCTGGTCGATCGCAACGTCAACCAGAGCTGCGCCGGGCTTCATGGTTGCCAACTGTTCACGCGAGATCAGCTTCGGAGCAGCAGCGCCAGGGATCAGAACCGCACCGATGACCATGTCGGCATCCTGGATCAGCTCAGCGGTTGCACCGGCTGTCGAGTACTGGTTCTTGAACTGACCGCCAAACACGTCGTCCAGATAGCGCAGGCGCGGCAGCGAGCGGTCCAGAACGGTGACATCTGCGCCCATGCCGGCTGCAATCTTGGCTGCGTGCGTGCCAACAACACCACCGCCGATCACGATTACCTTGGCTGGGCCCACACCAGGAACACCACCCATCAGAACGCCGCGACCGCCATTTGCCTTCTGCAGGGTCCACGAGCCGACCTGAGGTGCCAGACGACCGGCAACCTCGGACATCGGGGCCAGCAGCGGCAAGCCGCCTTTGGAGTCGGTCACGGTTTCATATGCGATTGCAGTGCAGCCGGATTCCAGCAGGTCATGCGTCTGGTCTGGGTCCGGTGCCAGGTGCAGATAAGTGAACAGCAACTGGCCTTCGCGCAGCATCTTACGCTCGACAGCTTGCGGTTCCTTGACTTTCACGATCATGTCGGCGGTGGCAAATACCTCTTCCGCTGTGTCGATGATCTTTGCGCCTGCGGCGATGTAGGCGTCATTGTCAAAGCCCGAACCGAGACCGGCATTGGTTTCGATCAGAACCTCGTGGCCGCGTGCTACGGCCTCTTGTGCGGCATTGGGAGTCATGCCGACGCGGAATTCCTGGGGTTTGATTTCCTTGGGGCAACCGATTTTCATTTTTTGCTCCTCCATTCATAAACTGCTTAAATAATGGGCATTCTGAGGCGCAATTTCTGTGAAACTCTGCCCGCAATCGAACTTTTATTTGGGAGATTTTCCTATATATTGCCAAAAACTCGCAAAGGAATTGCGTGAATGAGCCTCGACACGACAGATAAAAAGATTCTTGCGGCCCTTCAGCGGGACGGTCGGATGTCGAATGCGGAACTGTCTGAGCAGGTCAATCTATCGCCCTCGGCCTGCCATCGGCGCGTTCAACGGTTGGAGGCGGACGGTTATATCCGCAACTATGTGGCGCTGTTGGATGCGCGAAAGATGAATGTGCCAACGACCGTGTTCGTCGAGATCACGCTGCAGGGGCAGGCCGAAGAACTTCTGGATGCATTCGAAAAAGCGGTGGCACGTATTCCCGACGTGCTGGAATGCCACCTGATGGCCGGAACCGCGGACTATATTCTGAAGGTCGTCGCCGAAAACACCGAGGATTTTGCCCGCATTCACCGGCAGTATCTGTCGCGGCTGCCGGGGGTCGCGCAGATGCAAAGCTCTTTTGCCTTGCGCACTGTGTTCAAAACCACTGCCCTGCCAGTTTAGCGCTCAGGCTGGACCGGGATATGTGAACAGGGCCAGATGCGTGGCGTTGAACCCGAAGTGCATCAGTACAGGCACCCAAAGCCGCCCTGTCGCGTAATACCCTAAACCACAGGCCGCCCCGAGGATTGAAGCAAAGATTACCAAAGCCGGGCCGCCGCCCACATGGGCCAGACCAAACAACAGGCTGGCTACTGCGATCCCTGGGGCGGTGCCGATTTTCGAGGCAAACATCGATTGCAGATATCCGCGGAAAAAGGACTCTTCTGTCAGGCAGGTCAGAAACAGGTTCGTCAAGGCGAAGATCAGCCACCATTCGGGCAAACCAATCTCGGGTCGTACTGCACCTGTGATGAGACCAAGCGCGAACAAAGCAGGCAATGTCACGAGGCCGATTGTCAACGGCACGACCATGATCGGCTTCGCGCCACGGGTCATACCGGGCCATGCCAGCAAAACGGCGAATAAAATCAGCGGTTTGTCCAGGTTGAGATACATCGTAAAGGTAGAACTATCTGGCCCGGCCCTCACCTGATCAAGCACCAAAAGGTTGTGGAAGCCAGGGATCAGATGCGCCCCCAACGCCAGGCTCCACAAGACCAATGCCAGATGCCCTGTAAAGGCTGCAGTTCCGCTCAGACGGGGTAGCCCCGCGGCACCCAACAGTCCTATCGCCGCAATCGCGATGGCCAATGGTGTCACCAGCCCCAACGCCAGTGCGATGCCCCCGAACGTCGCCAATAGGGTTAGACCCAGCCATTGGCGGTTTGACAACGCGCTGATTTGCGCAGCAATCAGAATGAACCAGGGCCAAACTACGGGCAAAAGGGAAAGGAAATGTGCCACGGCCGCCTCATGGGGTTTTGGTGCCATTGATGCCGTCAGAATACAGCCGGTGGCAAGGGTATGGACGGCAGGATTACGCCAAACTGTTGGCAATGCGGCAATTCTGACGGTTGTATCCAAGCGCATGTGAGTTCAAATATGAGACAAGACCACACCACTTTTGCGCCGCCTTGACCTGACCACGATAAGCGGTTTCGCTTAGGGTACGGCTTTCATCAATTAGTCTGATGACATCAGGTGGTTACACGCACCCTGTATGGTCCGAACCCGGTAGACGATAAGGATATGACCTTGGCTTACGAAAATAACGACGCCCCCAAAGACTGGCTGGAAGCCGAGTTGGAAGACACGCTGGACGAAGATTTCGAGATCGAATTCAGCGAACCCATGCTCTCGATGGAAATACGCAAGATCTACAAAGACCAGCACCCCGACATGCTGGACCGCAAGGTCTATTTCCGCAATCTGCTGCGTCTGCAGGCCGAACTGATCAAGGTGCAGGATTGGGTGCAGCATACCGGGGCCAAGGTGTGCATCCTGTTCGAAGGACGCGACAGTGCCGGTAAGGGGGGCGTGATCAAACGCATCACCCAACGCCTGAACCCGCGGGTGGCCCGCGTGGTCGCTTTGCCCGCACCCAGCCGTCGGGAACAAAGCCAATGGTATTTCCAGCGATACGTCCCGCACTTGCCCGCAGCTGGAGAAATCGTGTTCTTCGACCGATCGTGGTACAACCGCGCTGGGGTCGAGCGGGTGATGGGGTTTGCCGACGAAGATCAGGTTGAACAGTTCTTTCAGGACGTTCCCGAGTTTGAACGCATGCTGGTCCGTTCAGGGATCATTCTCTTGAAATACTGGTTCTCAATCACCGACGAGGAGCAGCAGTTGCGATTCCTTATGCGCATCCACGATCCGATGAAGCAGTGGAAACTGTCGCCGATGGATTTGGAGTCGCGCATCCGCTGGGAGGCTTACACCAAGGCCAAAGAGGATATGTTCTTCCGCACGAATATCCCCGAAGCGCCTTGGTACATCGTCGAAGGCAATGACAAGAAACGCGAGCGTTTGAATTGTATTGAACACCTGCTGACCAAGATTCCGTATACGGATGTACCGCAGGAAAAGGTCGATCTGCCGGATCGCAGGTACAATCCGGAATACGAGCGGCGCATCCTGCCGGATGAGTTGCACGTGCCCAAGATTTACTGATCAAAAAAAGGCGCAACGGAACTATCTCACAAACACAGCTCATAGAGAGTTGCCGTTGCTGGTGTCATGTTAAACACCGCGCGGTTTGTCTGAAATTAATAGCTGCGGCGCACCCTGATGGTGCGCCGCGTGTGGCATGAAACCTTAGACAAAGTCCATCATGCAGCTGCCACTGTAGGAAAACGATACGAATTCCCACTCCATTTGGTTGGCGTCCGCATCTGATGCGACCTCGGGTGCGACTGGGGTATCGTCGCACTTGTTCCAAGTCAGCCTAAAGTCGTCCTTCTCAGGTGCTTGGTAGGGATTCATTCTGAAGTCGTCGACCAGAACCAGCAAATCATTCACGAAGTCGTCGATCGCAGCAAGGAAGGCCTCGACGTCGAAGCAATCGCCAGCTGGGTTGTTCGTTTCGGTAATTTCCGTTTCCTCGACCGGATCTTCTGTTTCGGTGACGTCGGTGTCAGGCGTTTCCTCGACCGGTTCTTCTGTTTCGGTGACGTCGGTGTCAGGCGTTTCCTCGACCGGTTCTTCTGTTTCGGTGACGTCGGTGTCGGGTGTTTCCTCGACCGGTTCCTCGGTTTCGGTGACGTCGGTGTCGGGTGTTTCCTCGACCGGTTCCTCGGTTTCGGTGACGTCGGTGTCGGGTGTTTCCTCGACCGGTTCCTCGGTTTCGGTGACGTCGGTGTCGGGTGTTTCCTCGACCGGTTCCTCGGTTTCGGTGACGTCGGTGTCAGGCGTTTCCTCGACCGGTTCCTCGGTTTCGGTGACGTCGGTGTCTGGAGTTTCCTCGGCTGGTTCCTCGGTTTCGGTGACGTCGGTGTCTGAAGTTTCCTCGACCGGTTCCTCGGTTTCGGTAACGTCCGTATCCGGTGTTTCCTCGACCGGTTCTTGAACCACTGGCTCTTCAGGCTCTGCGATGACGTCCGCAGGCGGTGTGGACGCGACGCCATTGTCCAGCATCACTTCCGCATCGGTAGTGGCAAAATTTTGGGTCACCATGACGGCGTCCCAGCCGTTGTATTCCCCTTCTTCGATCCCGATTCCGATATACTCATAATCGGGGTTCAGAATGTTGGCCCGATGGCCGGGGCTGTCCATAAGGCTCTGATGCAGCTGTTCGACGTCGTCACTGATGCCTTCCGGACCGCGTTCCGATTGCCAAGCGATGTTTTCACCCGACCGCCAGCTGCCGGTGAAATCAAATCCGGCATCTCGCATACGCTCGGTCGCGCTGGAACCGCCCGCCCCAGTGTGGCTGAACGTGTCCGTGTCCAGCATCCAAGTGCTGTGATCCTCAGCCGAGTCGTTCAGTTGGGTTTCCAGTTGCAGCGGGTTCAGCCCGCGGGATGTGCGCTCTTCGTTTATCAGCGCCAGCATTTCCTGCTCGAAAGTACTTGCAGTCGACATTTTTGTCTCCGTTTGAGTGGTCGTCTGAATAGACTGGGCCAATTACAGGGGACACGGAAAAAACGGATAGGCCAGTAGTACTTTTGAGCGAATTTCAGCAGGTGCGTGCTACCGATACGAGATTCGTTGCGCTGCAAAACGCCGGTCAAAATGCTGCTGAGTCGAAATTGGCAGGTTGTCGCCGATCACTATGGCCGATTCGGCGAAATACAACCGGTGTTTGAAACGACAAACCCCCGGGCGGGGCCTCGGGGGTCGTCAAATAGTGTCATCCAAAGCTGGACGAGGCGGGTCTTAGAGCAGACCTTCGCGCTGGGCTTTCTTGCGTGCCAGTTTACGGGCACGGCGGATCGCTTCAGCTTTCTCGCGCGCTTTTTTCTCGGACGGTTTCTCGAAATGTTGCTTCAGCTTCATTTCACGGAACACGCCTTCGCGCTGCAGCTTTTTCTTCAGGGCACGAAGCGCCTGATCGACGTTATTGTCGCGAACACTAACCTGCATGTGGTTGTCACCACCTTTCTAGATAGAGTTGCAAGGAAATTGCAGGAATTGGCCGTATAGCAAAGCCGGTCTATCTTGTCTAGTACTGGGTCCGAGAACCGGAGAACCGCCATGACCGTTACCTATGAAGATGCAAAACAACAACTTTTGGACGCGATTCTGATCCACGTGCCCTTCGATGGCTGGTCTGAGGCGAGCTTTCGTGCCGCCATCACCGATTGCGATATGGATGACGGTCTGGCGCGGGCGATCTGCCCGCGTGGTGCGGTTGATCTGGCGCTGGCCTTTCATGCGCGCGGTGATGCCGAGATGGTAGAACGCTTGAAGTCCACAGATCTGAGTGAGCTGAAATTCCGCGACCGTGTTGCCGCGGCCGTCCGGTTCCGGCTTGAGGCTGTGTCGGACAAGGAATTGGTGCGCCGAGGGATGACGCTGTTTTCTCTGCCTACCCACGCGGCGGACGGGGCAAAGGCGTTGTGGCAGACCTGCGATCTGATCTGGGATACACTCGGCGATACTTCGGATGACGTGAATTGGTACACCAAACGCGCGACATTGTCTGGGGTCTATTCCTCGACCCTGTTGTTCTGGTTGGGCGATGAATCTCCTGATCATGAAAAAACGTGGGAGTTTCTGGATCGCCGCATCGACAATGTGATGCAGATCGAAAAGCTCAAGGCGCAAGTGAACGACAATCCGCTATTCAAACCGTTCCTTGCGATGCCGAACTGGTTCGCCAAGCAGGTGAAGCCACCGATGAAAATGCGCGCCGATCTGCCCGGTATGCTGAACTCGCGCAAGTAAGCATCTGGGCCTTTCGATTTTTGCCTGCTAGGCATTGGGCAAAGGAGATTTGCCCATGAACCAGATGATGCGTGCCGTAGAAATCTCGCAGCCCGGCGGCCCGGATGTTCTGCAACTGACCGAACGCCCGGTGCCCGAGCCGCAAAACGGCCAGGTGATCCTCAAGGTGGCCTACGCGGGCGTGAATCGCCCCGACGCGTTGCAACGGGCCGGGGCTTACGACCCGCCTCCGGGCGCCAGCGATCTGCCGGGGCTTGAGGCGTCGGGCGAGGTCGTGGCCGTCGGCGCGGGTGTCGAGGGCCTTTCGGTCGGCGATCAGGTTTGCGCGCTGCTGCCCGGTGGCGGATATGCGGAATACGTAGCCACCCCCGCCGCACATTGCCTGCCGGTTCCGACTGGAATGGGAATGAAAGAGGCCGCCTGCCTACCCGAAACCTTCTTTACCGTCTGGTCCAACGTCTTTATGCGCGGCGGGCTGAAGGCCGGAGAGCGGTTTCTGGTCCATGGCGGCTCCAGCGGCATTGGTACCACGGCGATCCAGCTGGCCCATGCCTTTGGCGCCCGGGTCTTTGCCACCGCCGGATCAGATGAGAAATGCGAGGCCTGCGTCAAGCTGGGCGCCGAGCGGGTGATCAACTACCACGATGAGGATTTTGTCGGCGTCATGCGGGCCGAAGGCGGCGCAAACTTGATCCTTGATATGGTGGGCGGCGATTATATCCCCCGCAACGTCAAAACGCTGGCCGAGGATGGCCGTCTGGTGCAGATCGCCTTTCTGCAAGGTCCGAAGGTCGAGCTGAACTTTGCCCTGATGATGGTCAAACGCCTGACCCTGACCGGCAGCACCCTGCGTCCGCAAAGCGATCTGGCCAAGGCGAAGATCGCTCAGGAACTGCGTGAGGCGGTCTGGCCGTTGCTGGAGGCTGGGAGGGTGGCCCCCGTCATGGACAGCGAGTTCGATCTGGCAGAGGCGTCCGCGGCGCATGCGCGGATGGAAAGCTCTGGCCATATTGGCAAGATCGTCCTGAAGGTCTCAGGTTAACACGGTCGCGCGGGGTAAGCCCCGCGCCAGCCCGTCAGGCGACGGCCCGGCGATACAGATGCCATGTGGCGTGGCCAAGAACCGGCATCACAACGATCAGTCCAAGCAGCATCGGTATCGAGCCGATGACCAGCAGCGAAGCGACGCTGAAACCCCAGGCCAGAATGACGCCGGGATTGTGCCGTAGCACCCGCACCGAGGTCACAACCGCCACCGGTAGCCCCACCTTGCGGTCCAGCAGCAACGGAAAACTGACCACGCTGATCGCCAGCGCGACCAGAGCAAACAGGAATCCAACAGCGTTGCCAAAGATGATCATCGTCCACCCAGCTCCGGTGGTGAAGACTTGCGTGACGAACGCGCCAATGGATGTGGGCAGATCAGGGCCTAATGTGTGGACATAGATGCTCTGCGCGACCATCAGCCAGATCAGCAGCCACATGACCAAATAGAAGCCCAGCATCAGAATCGCTCCGAATGAGGGTGACCGGAACACGCCAAACGCGTCCAGCCAGTGAACATCGCCGCCTTGTTCGCGTTTGCGGCTGATCTCGTACAATCCCACTGCAGCGACTGGGCCAATCAGGGCAAAGCCCAATATCAGAGGCGCCAACAGCGGCACCATGTTTCGGTTCAGACCGAAGCCGAACATCAGCAACCCCGCTATGGGGTAGATCAGTACGATGAATATGGCATCGGCCCGGGTTTCCAGAAAATCGTTATACCCCGCCCGCAAACAGGCTTTCAGGTCCTGCATCGTTAGGGTCTGCACCACCGGCAGGTGGCGCGTATCCGCGCTGCCGATGCGGTTGACGCTTTCTGCTATGTGATCGCCGGTCGCACTGATGTTTTGAGCGGCCCAGCTGATCGGATTTCCAATCGTTTTGGCCATCTTTCTCCTCTCCCTTTGCGTATCAGCGCAGCAGAGTGAATCCGGCATCGGTTGCCCTTGGCCGGACCAGCCGGCAACGCCCAACCGTTAGTATAGCACATTTTTTCACCTTGCGGTTGCGCGATGCGGTTTTGTGCCGATTGCCCTTATTTTCAGGCGTGTTAGCTTGGCCTCAGGCAACAGGAGGTCAGCATGCAGCAAACGGCAAGAACCGTCGTCATTCACGAACACGGCGGCCCCGAAGTTCTGAAGATCGAAGACCGCCCCGTAGGCGATCCCGGCCCCGGAGAGGTCCGCATTCGCCATCACGCCTGCGGGCTGAATTTTATTGATGTCTATCAACGCACGGGGCTCTATCCACTGAGCCTACCGCACCCATTGGGTATGGAAGCTGCCGGCGTGATCGAAGCTGTCGGCGAAGGCGTGACCCATCTTGAGCCCGGTCAGCGCGCGGCCTATGCCACTGCGCCCGCCGGGGCTTATTCGGAAGCGCGTGTAATGAGTGCGGCACAGGTGTGCCCGTTGCCCGACGGTATTTCCTACGATGCGGCGGCGGCAATGATGCTCAAGGGGATGACGGTCGAATATCTGTTCCACCGCACTACGCCCTTGAAACGCGGCGATACCGTCTTGTTTCATGCGGCCGCCGGCGGAGTGGGGTTGATTGCCTGCCAGTGGGCCAAATCCGAGGGGATTACCCTGATCGGCACTGCTGGTACCGATGAAAAATGCAGCTTGGCGCAATTCAATGGCGCAGCCCACTGCATCAACTATCGTAAAGAGAACTTTGCTGAAAAGGTGGCTGAGATCACCGGCGGCAAGGGAGTGGATGTTGTGATGGACTCGATCGGAGCGGACACGTTCAACGGGTCGTTGGACTGCCTGAAACCACTGGGGATGATGATTTCTTTTGGCAATGCCTCAGGGCCGGTTCCGCTTATGGATCTCGCAATTCTGGCAAAGAAGGGCTCGCTAAAAATCACACGGCCAACGCTCTTCACTCATATTGCCGATCATGCCGCCTGCCAGGCAATGGCCCGGCGTCTGTGCGGCAAGGTTGAAGGTGGAGAGGTCAAAATTCACATCGACCAGCGGTTTCCGTTGGATCAGGTGGCTGAAGCCCACCGCGCCCTTGAGGCACGTCAGACCACGGGTAGTACGGTGCTGGAGTTGTAAAACACGTCAGGCCCGGCGCGAAATCCGCCGGGCCAATCTTCGCAAGGTGTCAGAACCGATAGGCTGCGCGGAACTGAATGGTTGTCGCATCCACGTCAATGCCGGTCGAATTGAAATTGTTGAACTCGTGATACAGGATTTCGCCACCGACGCTGATATTCGGGGCAACGATCTGTTCGTAGCCTGCGCCGATGAACCAGCCGTTATCGCTGCCAAGATTGTCGGTTCCGGCCTCGGCGTAGCCGCCGACTGCGTACAGCAGGCCCTCCGGGATCACGTTGTAACCCGCCCGCGCCTTGATGCGCCAAACGTCCTCGACCTCGACTCCTGGAGCCAGGTCGATACCGGTCCAGTCATAGTCAAAGCCGCCGCCAACGACCCAGTCACCCAGATCATAGTCATATCCAAGGATGATACCGCCGATGGTTCCGGAGCCATCCACACCCGAGATATTAGTGTCGATATCGGCGTAACCAATCTGGCCACCGCCGTAGAATCCGGTCCAATCGCCCGAGGATTGTGCCATCGCCGAGCCCGCCGCTAGGGTTGCGATAGCGGAAGCTAGAAGAAATTTACCTGTCATTGCGTAACCTTTCGTTCGAATGGGTCTACTGCAGTTTTGTGCTGCTCTTTCGTCTCTATTGTTCACTACGGCCCGGTCTCACGACCGGATCACAGTTCGTTTGCACATTCCGACCCGAAGGAAAGCGCCACGGTTGTGTTATGTGGCGGGGTTGGTCCGTTAAAACCGAACACGTTGTTTGATGAAGATGTAGGATTGCTACAGGGGCGTTTCAAACGACAATCGGCGGTAGAGTGATCTACCGCCGATCTGAGAGTTCCTGTCAGCGAATTATTGCTGCAGCTCTGCCGGAGTTTTGTCGGCAATGGTTTCCCAGTTGGTGCTGGCCTGCTCGATAAAGCCGGGGATGTCGTCTTCCCAGCGTTCCTGAATGTCCTGTGACAGGTTCAGGTAAAGCTTGTTGTCGACGATTTTCCAGTAGGTCGGGTCGCCGTCGAACTTGAAGCCCATCGCCGCGCCGAATGCACAATAGCCACCGTATGCAGGCAGGTATGCTTCCGGGTTCGCTTCGAAGGCTGCTTTGTTCTCTTCATTGGCAAAGCGGTACAGCGCTTCGTTGTGCAACGCGGTGATACGGTAGTCGCCTTTGGTCGGCTCACCTGCGGTGAAGTAGGCGACCGGGTCATAGCCCTGCATTGCCAGACCGGTCGAGCTTGCGTTCAGTTCGACGCCTGCAGCCAGGGCCGAGCTTGCGATTGCAACAGACAGCGCTACGCCGCCCAGAATGGATTTGAACTTGTTCATGGTTTCACCTTTCGTGAACTGAGACACCTCAGGACGCTGAAATTGCGCATTGGTACCCCTTGGATTTTGTCATGTACGGTCGGTAATTGACCGGCACGCAACCAAGCTGGGAAGCCACCCATTCACGTTCAAAGCAATCAATTGTGATTGTGCAGAGGCAAAGAGCCTCTGTTCAAATACGCGCAGATCAGCGGTGCGGATCGGGCACGAAGCCAAGCACGAATTCCACCACTTTTTCCGCAGGCATCTCGCAAGGGCGCAGCAGCGCGCCGCTGCTGCGGGTTAGATAGAGGTTCAGGCTGATGTAATCGCCGCCGCCTAGCTCATGTGCCACCAGCTTGTGGGATTTGCGCCCGGCCAGCTCAATACGGCTGACGACATAACGTCTGCCATGGCTGCGACCGGTGGATAATCCCGGCGGGATGGCCAAAAACGCGGTTAGAAAAGCGTCCGAGACGCTCAAGACTGGCCGATCTTGGGTTCAGTCCCGGCCTTGATCCGCGCCAGATTGGCACTGTGGCGCCAAAAAACCAGCAGGGTCAGGACAATGCTCAGCGCGAAGGTTGAGCTATCTGTCAACACCAGCACCCAGACAACCGACATCGCGGCCGCCATCAATGCGCCCAGCGAGGATATCCGCCAGATCGCCGCTGCGACCAACCAGGTCAGACAGCACGCCACGCCCACGCGCCAGTCCAGCGCCAGCCACAAGCCCAGAAAGGTGGCCACGCCCTTGCCGCCCTTGAAGCCCAGCCAGACCGGAAAGCAATGCCCCAGAAACGTAGCCAATGCGGCGATCTGAGCGGCGTCTTCTCCGGCCAAGGCGCGGGCAAGCAGCACAGCCAGTGCGCCTTTGGCAGCATCGAAGATCAGCGTCAGTGCGGCAGCGGCCTTGTTGCCGGTGCGCAGAACATTGGTAGCGCCGATATTGCCGGACCCGATATTGCGCAGATTACCCAGCCCCATGACCTTGGCGATGATCATGCCAAAGGGGATCGACCCCATCAGATAGCCAAGCGCGGCCCAGAGGATTAACTGGGTCATCGAACTGTCAAAGGGGGGCATCAAGATCTCCGGTAAACTTCTTGGCCTGCAACATAAGTTGCCGTGACCTTACCCTGCATCCGCTGACCGTCAAACGGTGTGTTCTGTGATTTCGATTTGAGTGAGAACCGGTCCAGCACGAAGGGGACATCCGGGTCGAACAGCACCAGATCGGCGGGAGCGCCTTCGGCCAGGCGACCGCTGTCGAGCCCCAGTCGTTTCGCCGGATTCAGCGCCATCGCCCGGAACAGGGTCGGAAGGTCCAATTGGTCCGAATGATACAGGCGCAGTGCCGCTGGCAGCAGCGTTTCCAGTGCAACGGCCCCCGAGGCGGCCTCTTCAAACGGAAGGCGTTTGCTTTCCTCATCCTGTGGTGTGTGCATTGAACTGATGATGTCGATCAGACCAGTTCGCACCGCTTCGATAACCGCCTGACGGTCGTCTTCGGACCGCAGAGGCGGTTTCACCTTGAAGAAGGTGCGATAGTCGGCGACGTCCAGCTCATTCAGCGTCAGGTGATGGATTGAGGTTCCGGCAGTGATGTCCAACCCGTTGCGCTTGGCCCGTTCCAGCGCAGGCAGGGCACGGGCGGTGGTGATCTGGTCGGCGTGGTATTTGGCCCCGGTCATCTCAAGCAGGGCAATGTCGCGGTCCAGGCCCATACGCTCGGCCATGGGAGAAACGGCGGGCAGGCCGCGCAGGGTTGCGAACTTGCCGCTGGTGGCCGCAGCGCCTGCGCTGAGGCCGGGTTCCTGTGGGTGGGCAATTACCAGCGCGCCACAAGACCTCGCATAGGTCAGCGCGCGAGAAAACACCTTGGTGTCGGCAACGACATGGTCGCAATCGGTAAAGGCGACCGCACCTGCATCCTGAAGAAAGCCGATTTCAGTCATCTCGCGACCTTCGCGGCCTTTGGTCAGCGCGGCCATGGGCAGCACGTTGACCGGCGTATCCGCCTGTGCGCGGCGTGTGACAAATTCCAGTGTTTCCGGTGTGTCGATGGACGGGCTGGTGTCGGGGCGGGTGACAATGGTGGTCACGCCCCCGGCTGCTGCCGCCAGACCGGCGGATTTGTAGCTTTCCTTGTGGCGCTCGCCCGGCTCGCACACTTTGACGCCGATATCGACAATGCCGGGGGCGAGGCAATGCCCGCCGCAATCGACGACCTGCGCGCCCGACGCAGGGGTTTTGCCCTCACCACGTGCAACAATACGGCCATCGGAGACGCTCAGCCAGCCGGTGCTGTCCGTACCGGTCTCGGGGTCGATCAGGCGGGCATTTGAGAAAACTACAGATGTCATGTCGAGGCCTCTCGGGCTTGGTTCAGTGCCTTCAAAGCGGCATCGGGGTCGGACAGATGGTCAAATCGGAAAAACGGGTGGCGATCAAACACGACCGCTCGACGCCCAGGCTTGAAGTTCAAAAAACAGTCAATTTTTAAAGTTTTCGACTTAAGGTTTTTGTTAAATTGTCGCGCGTTCTTCGAGGTCACAACATAAACCCGCTGCGCCCGGACAAATCGATCCGCCCACAATGTGAAAGCGAGCAATGCAGTGACACAGGTGAGTTTCCAGAAATTTCTGACAGTTTCCAGCATCCACGGGCTGGTCAACCACATCGCGCAAAGTCCAAGAAGGAGGGCCTTATAGGCCCAACCATATCGTGGTGGAAAATACCCCTGATCCGGACGGCCCGACCACAACACGTCTTCCCCTTCGGGAATATGCATGCGCCACCAATCTGCTTGGCCAACCGTCATACAATGGCCCTTTCGATTGCGGCTTTGGTAGCTGCGGGGTCCGCCTGGTATTTGATAAGATGCTTGTCGCCGCTCTTTGTGACGATCTGTACGAAACTGCCCATGATATTGACGGCATTGATCTGATTCAGCGCAACTTTGCGTGGGCCGGGGCCGGTGAGGGTGGAGTCCGTCATCTCCCACGTGGCGACCAGTTCTTCTGAGGCCAGATACCAAGCGCGCAAGCCAATGGCCGCGAGCCCGGCGGGCGCGCCGGTCCAGGGGTAGGGGTTGCCGACCAACCACAGAATAATCATTGCACCGGCCATCGCCACAGCGGCTAACCATGCGTTGGTGCGGATGTAGGCACCTTTGTCAGGGGCGAAGGTCACAGGATCAGCCACAGGGCACCTCCGATAGCGATCAGGATCACCAGCGCCAGAATGGCCGAGCCGATACGGCGGGGTTTGTCATCTTGCGGCGCGGGTTGCGGGGCTGAGTAGGGTTTGGCGCTTTCGGTCTCGATTGGGCGACCGGTCCAGTTGGTGGCCTCTTCGGTGTAAAGGCCGATCAGGCGCAGCCGCCGATCGGGGGTCAGAGTGGTCGCGCGTCCGCAAAAAGCAGCACTGCGGACGACCATGACCCAGCCCTCGACCGCATCCAGCGCGGTGCGGTCCAGTTGATCGGCGGACACGCCACAGCCCTCGTTCAGATAGCCGTAAAGCCCAAGATCTTCGAGGTCCGCGACCGGAAAGACGTCGATCTGGTCCGGGTCCAGCCTCGTCACTCCCAGAACCTGATCGGCAGCGCCCGGTTCGCGCAGGAACTTCGCCTCTTCCGGGCGCATGTTCAGCGCGAACAGGCGGATCACACCGCGTTCATGGGGGGCGATGGTCAGATCGCTCATGCGGCGTCTCGCAGATTGCGGGCCAGCAGTTCCATTGCGGCCATGCGGACGGCGACGCCCATTTCTACCTGTTCCTGAATGACGGATCGGTTGATGTCATCGGCCAGTGTGCCGTCGATCTCAACTCCTCGGTTCATCGGTCCGGGGTGCATGACGATGGCGTCGGGCTTGGCCTGCGCCAGCTTGGCGGCGTCCAGCCCGTAGCGGTGGTAATATTCCCGTTCCGAGGGGATAAACCCGCCATCCATCCGTTCTTTCTGAAGGCGCAGCATCATCACCACATCGACGTCCTTCAGACCCTCGTTCATATCGTCGTAGATCTCGGCTCCGAACTCGGCGAAATGACCGGGTACCAGCGTCGGTGGACCGATCAGGCGGATGCGGTTTTCCATCTTGCCGAGCAGGATCAGGTTCGAGCGGGCCACGCGGGAATGTGCCACGTCTCCGCAAATTGCGATGTTGAGCCGATGCAGGCGCCCCTTGGCGCGGCGGATGGTCAATGCGTCCAGTAAGGCCTGAGTGGGGTGTTCATGCTTGCCATCACCTGCGTTCAGTACGGCGCAGTTCACCTTTTGCGCCAGCAGATCGACCGCGCCTGAATGCGGATGCCGCACAACCAGCAGATCGGGATGCATCGCGTTCAGCGTCATCGCCGTATCAATCAGCGTCTCGCCCTTTTTGATCGAACTGGCCTGCATCGCCATGTTCATCACATCCGCGCCAAGACGTTTGCCCGCGATTTCGAAACTCGCCTGGGTACGGGTTGAGTTTTCGAAGAACATATTGATCTGCGTCAGCCCCGACAGCACATCAGAATGCTTGGTCGATTGCCGGTTCATGTCGACATATTTCTCGGCAAGATCGAGGATGGCGGTAATATCGGACTGCGACAGGTGCTCGATGCCAAGAAGGTGACGATGGGCGAAACGCATGGGCGGGCTCCTGTCTGACAATCGGGCCGCTTATAGGAAGGTCCGCGCGCCTAGGCAACCTAAGGATCAGATCCTTCGGGCAGTTTCTCACATCCGCCTTCGGGCAGACATTGCTCGCCGGGTTTGCACCACTTGCCATAGCCGCAGTCCACGGCCTTGATCGGCACGCAGCCCTGATGTTCGGAACACTTGAAACCGGGGCGGCATTGTGATTCCGTTTCTTCGCACAAAAACCAGCCAGGGCGCGAACATCCACCGCCTGGCAGGCAGGATGAGCCCGCCGCGCAGGTCTGTCCGTCGTCACAAAGGGTGGGCAATCCTTCGATCGCAGTGTTCGGGTCAAACTCGGGCGAGGTCCGCTGGCATTCGCCGCGTGCGTTGCAAAATGTTCCTCCCGGACAATCTAGGCGTGAAGTGCATTTGTTCGCTCCTGCAGGGGCGCAGCGGGTGCCCCCGGCCACGCAGCGTTCGAACGGACCGCAGGTGCGCCCGCCTCCGCAATAGGTGCCACCCAGTGGAATGCAGTGGCCGTCAAAGCTGCACCTTTGTCCGGCCGCGCAGCAGCGGCTGCCGCATTGAAACTGACCGCCGCGGCACTGGCTGTTTCGGTCGAAGAGTTGCGCAAAAGCGGGGCCGCTGATTGTTGTCAGCAGCAGGGAAATCAGAAGGAATCGCAACAGAACAAGCATGAATGTTCCAATGGTCCGTGCGCGGGCCGCAGTGATCAAGGCCTATTTGCTTTCCCTCGTTCAAAAGCTGGTTAGATTGAGGGGTATGGAATCGGCTTTGGACTATCATACTGCGCGGGCGCTGCTGGAATGGCAGATCGAACTGGGCGCAACGGATGCAATCGGCGACGCGCCGGTTGACCGTTATGCGTTGCCCGATACTGCACCCAAGGCCAAAAAGCCCGCAGCTGTGCAGGCCGCGCCGGAAAAGCCTAAGCAGGTCGATCCGGTTCAGTTAGCGAAAGAAGCAGCTCAGGGTGCAGAATCTCTGGACCAGCTGCGCGCGGCGATGGACGCGTTTGAGCATTGCGAGTTGAAACGCGGTGCGCGGCAACTGGTTTTTGCCGATGGCACGCCGGGCGCGCGGGTTATGATCATTGGTGAGGCTCCGGGCCGTGAGGAAGACCGCGAAGGTAAGCCCTTTGTCGGACGCGCCGGGCAGTTGTTGGATCGGATGCTGGCGGCGATCGATCTAGACCGCACGCAAAACGTCTATATTACAAATGTCCTGCCGTGGCGGCCTCCGCAGAACCGGGACCCAAAACCCGAAGAAATCGGGATGATGAAGCCGTTCCTTGAACGGCACGTGGCGCTGGCGAAGCCCGAGGTGCTTGTCATCATGGGGAATATCAGCTGTCAGGCGGTGCTGGGCAAACGCGGTATCACCCGGCTTCGTGGACAATGGGATCAGGCCCTGAATCTGCCTGTTATCCCGATGTTCCACCCTGCTTACCTGTTGCGCCAGCCGCAGATGAAACGGCAGACCTGGGAGGATCTGCTTGAACTGAAAGCTCGGTTGGAGGGCAAGTGATGCGTATTCTGGCGTTTTCCGATCTGCATATGGCGCGCAATCGTGCGGCTGAGGTCGTGGCCGCCAGCGCCGAAGCCGATTTGGTGATCGGGGCCGGAGACTATTGCAATATGCGGCAGGGTTTGGATGAGGCGATGGAGATGCTGTCGGGTATCACCGCGCCGCTCGTGCTGATCCCCGGCAATGCCGAAAGCGCCGGAGAGCTTACCGATGCCGCGCCCGAAGGCGTGCACGTGTTGCACGGTACCGGTATGACCGTTGATGGCCTGCGCCTATTCGGCTTGGGATACGGCGTGCCGGTCACGCCCTTTGGCGATTGGTCCTGCGATATGACAGATGCCGAGGCCACAGAATTGCTGGACCGCTGCGACGGCGCGGATATCCTGATTGCGCATTCCCCGCCCAAGGGGCATGGCGATGTCACCTCGATGGGCATTGCGGTAGGATCGGTGGCCGTGCGAGACGCAATCGAACGCCTGCAGCCGCAATTCACATTTTGTGGCCATATTCACGACAGTTGGGGTTATCGCGGTACGATCGGCCGCACTCAGATCGCCAATCTGGGACCCCGCGTAAACTGGTTTGAGGCCACCTGATGATTGAAACGGTTACGCTGCTGGCGTTCATCCCAGCAGCTCTGGCGCTGAATTTCACACCCGGTGCCGATATGATGTTCTGCTTTGGGCAAGGTTTGCGTTCTGGGGCAAAACCGGCATTTGCCGCAAGTGCGGGGACTTCTGTTGGAATGATGGTTCACGTTCTTGTGGCGGGGCTCGGTCTGGGAGCCGCCGTGGCAACTATGCCTTGGCTGTTCGATGTGATCCGCTGGATGGGTGTTGCCTACCTGCTGTACTTGTCTTGGAGCGCGATCCGGAATGGGGCGGTATCTGCCGATGCGCCTGCGCAACCCACGCGGTTCGCTTTTCGTGACGGGTTGGTCGTGAACCTGACCAATCCCAAAGTCATCCTGTTCGTACTTGCCTTCATCCCGCAATTCGTAAACCCCACTACCGGTCCTATTTTGCCGCAGTTCCTGATCCTTGGCGTCATCATCGCGCTGGGCGGGCTCGTGGTGAACGGGCTGGTGGGTATTTTTGCCGGGGGCGCGGGGAAGGTTCTGATCTCGAACCCACGTGCCTCTCGTATCATGGGCTGGGTGACGGGGGGAATATTCACCGCTCTCGCCGTCCGGCTTGCCATTATGGAAAGGGCCTGACGCCACATGTCGCGCATTGACGAAAACAAAGAGTTTATCCCGGTTCGGATTGCAGTTCTGACGGTCTCGGACACGCGGTCGCTGGACGAGGACCGCTCGGGCCAGACGTTGGTCGACCGAATCGAGCGCGCGGGCCATTCGGTGGCCGACCGCAAGATCATCCGGGATGAACGTGGCGAGATCGCGGCCCAACTGCGCCTTTGGGCCGGTGATCCTGACATTGACGTCGTGATCTCGACTGGCGGCACCGGGCTGACGGGCCGCGACGTGACAGTCGAGGCGCATCGGGACGTCTACGAAAAGGAAATCGAGGCATTCGGGACCGTTTTCACCATCATTTCGATGGAAAAGATTGGCACATCCGCCGTGCAGTCCCGCGCCACGGGCGGTGTGGCACAGGGCACCTATCTGTTTGCGCTGCCGGGCAGCCCCGGTGCGTGCAAGGACGCGTGGGACGGGATTTTGGAGAAACAATTCGATTATCGCCACCGCCCCTGCAATTTCGTGGAAATAATGCCCCGATTGGACGAACATCTGCGACGGAAGTAGACTATTCGCGCGTGTAACTGTTCGTAACCGCTTTGTGGCTTGGCATTTTTCTGTGCCCGGCTACCTTTTGCACATGGCAGCCTGATGCAACCGGGGTAAGTGATTGATGCGATTTCTGAGGCAAAGCCTTGTTGGTGTCTTTCTGGCGTTTCTGACGTTAGCCTTGGTATTTGTCGCGGTGCAGCTGATCACTGGCGCGGTCCAAGAGGCGTTGAATCGTGAAAGCGAGCCGCCCGAGGCGCGCGAACGCATCTTCGCCGTCAGCGTTGAACTGGCTGAGCTTGAGACTGTGACCCCTTATCTGGAAGCCTTTGGCGAGGTGCAGAGCCGCCGTCGTCTGGAATTGCGCGCGGCTTTGGGCGGGCGGGTGATCTCCTTGGCCGAGGATTTTGAGGATGGCGGTGTTGTCACTGCTGGCGAGGTTCTGGTCGAGCTTGACCCTGCTGACGCGCAATCGGCCCTGGATCGGGCGAAATCGGATCTGCTGGATGCGCAGTTCGAGGAGCGCGATGCTGAGCGGTCGCTCCTGTTGGCGCAAGACGAATTGAACTCGGCTGAGGCGCAGGCGGGTTTGCGTGGGCGGGCCTTGCAGCGTCAGAAGGATCTGCAAACCCGCGGGGTTGGGACGCCTGCCGCCGTGGAAGAGGCCGAACTGGCCGAAGCCGCCGCCCAGCAATCGGTTCTGGCGCGTCGCATCGCGCTGGCACAGGCGGAATCGCGGGTGGATCAGGCTACTACCCTGCTGGCCCGCGCCCGCATCGCGCTTGAGGCCGCTGAACGCGATCTGGATGACATGACCGTCCGCGCAAGGTTTGGCGGGACGCTGACTGATGTGACTCTGGTCGAAGGACGGTTGGTTTCGGCAAATGAAAAGCTGGCCGAACTTGTCGACCCCAATGCGCTTGAGGTGGCGTTCCGTGTCTCGACTGCTCAGTTTGTGCGTCTGCTGGATGCCGAGGGCGGGCTGATTAATGCTCCTGTCACCGTGTCGCTTGAGGTGACGGGCACCGATTTGATGGCCCATGGCCGGATCAGCCGCGACAGTGGTTCGGCAGGTGAAGGGCAGACAGGTCGCCTGATCTATGCTCGTCTGGATGATGCGCCTGGGTTCAAACCCGGTGATTTCGTCACGGTCACGGTCGAAGAACAGGCGCTGGACAACGTGGTGCGCCTGCCTGCGTCGGTTCTTGATGCGGCGGGCACGGTTCTGGTGCTAGGCCCGGATGATCGGCTCGAAGCGCTGCCTGTGCAACTGATCCGCCGTCAGGGCGACGAGGTTTTGCTGCGCGGGCAGGGACTGGTCGGGCGCGAAGTGGTGATTGGCCGGACGCCTCTGTTGGGTGGAGGGGTTCGGGTGCGTCCACTGCGGATCGAGGCAAGTGCCGATCCCGATATGGTTGAATTGTCCGACGAACACCGCGCCCAGTTGATGGCGCAGGTCGAGGCCAGCGATCAGATGCCCAATGACGTCAAGGCCCGCGTTCTGGGGCAATTGAACGAGGCTAAAGTTCCTGCCTCACTGGTGCGCAGCATCGAGACCCGGGCAGGGGGTTAACCGCAATGATGCGCGAGATCCCCGGCGCGGCGGGAGGTATCCTAAGTTACTTCACCCGCCACCGGACGGTGGCCAACCTACTGCTGTTGGTGATGCTGGTTCTGGGCGCAGCGGCGATCCCGGCCATGCGTGCGCAGTTTTTTCCGGACGTAATCCTTGAACGTGTAGACGTGAACGTCGAATGGGAGGGTGCCGGTCCTGAAGATGTGGACAACGGCATAGTCCAGTTGCTGGAACCCGCGCTGCTGGCGGTTGAAGGTGTGGCCAGTACGACCTCAACCTCGCGCGAAGGGCGGGCCAGTATCCGGCTGGAGTTCGAACCCAACTGGGACATGTCGCGCGCCGTAGATGAGGTTCGGACTGCCGTCGACAGTGTGACCAACCTGCCCGAGGATGCCGAAGAGCCCTCGATCCGGCGCGGGGCTTGGCGGGATCGGGTGACGGATGTGGTCTTGACCGGCCCTGTCGACCCAGACCAACTGGCCAAATTCACGGACGAACTGATCAATCGCCTGTTTGCCGTTGGCGTAACCCGAACCACGATCCGGGGGCTCGCCGCGCCGCGCGTGGTCGTCGAGGTGCCAACGGCGCAATTGATCGCCAATGACATCACGTTGAATGAGATTGCCCAGGCCATCGCAGCCGAGGCCATGGCCAACCCGGCGGGTGACGTCACCGGGGCCAACGCGCGCATCCGCACCGGCACTGAAAAGCGTACACCCGAAGAGATCGAGGGCATCACGCTGCGCAACTATGCCGATGGCTCCAAGCTCTTTGTAGGCGATGTGGCGACAATCCGGGTCGAAGGCGTCAATCGCATCCGCAGCTATTTTGTCGGCGAGAACCCTGCCATGTCTGTGCGCGTGGACCGTTCGAACCTTGGTGATGCCATCAAGATCCAGCACACGGTCGAGGATGTGGTGGCCGAGCTTCAGGCCAGCCTTCCCGAAGGTGTCACGATCGAACTAATCCGCACCCGCGCGCAGGCGATCACCGATCGTCTCGATATTCTGGTCGACAACGGGCTGATGGGGTTAGGCCTTGTGGTCTGCTTGCTGTTTCTGTTCCTGAACGCGCGCATCGCGTTCTGGGTCGCAGCAGGTATTCCGGTGGCGATGTCCGCGGCGATTGCGTTCATGTATATCGGCGGGTTGTCGATTAACATGATCTCGCTGTTCGGTCTGATCATCACACTGGGCATCGTGGTCGATGACGCCATCGTGGTGGGTGAACATGCCGATTTCCGCTCTCGCCGACTTGGTGAAGAGCCGATGGTGGCCGCCGAACGCGCCGCACGGCGCATGGCGATGCCGGTCTTTGCCGCGACGCTGACCACCGTAATTGCTTTTTTCGGTCTGACCGCCATCGGGGGCCGGTTCGGAGAATTGATCCGAGATATCCCCTTTACCGTGATCGCGGTACTGATCGCCTCTTTGATCGAGTGTTTCCTGATCCTGCCCAACCACATGGCCCATGCCATCGCGCATTCATCCAAGGAACACTGGTATGACTGGCCCAACCGTGTGGTCAATCGTGGATTCCGCTGGGTGCGAGATCATTTGTTCCGTAGGCTGATCGCTTGGGTCGTCTGGGCGCGCTACGTGGTTGTGGCGGTGATGGTGGTGATCCTGGCCAGCCAAATTGCGCTGTTCATCAAAGGTGACGTGAACTGGCGGTTCTTCAACGCGCCCGAGCGCGGCTCGGTCACCGGCAACTTCATCATGGTCGAAGGCGCCACCCGCGAAGACACGCTGGCGATGATGCATCAAGTTCAGCGTGCCACCGAAGAGCTGGGTCAGATCTACGAAGAGCGTCACGGCCGAAACCCGATTGAATATGTGCTGGCCGAGGTCGGCGGCAATTCCGGGTGGTTCAACCTGACCGCGGCGGACGGCAAGGATCAAGACCTGTTGGGCGGGATTTCAATCGAACTGATCGACGCCGATCTGCGCCCCTATTCCAGCTTTGAGTTTGTTGGTGAGCTGCAGGATTTTGTGCCACGTCATCCCAAAGTCGAATTGCTGACCTTCCGCGGCTGGCGCTCTGGCCCCGGTGGCGATGCGATTGACGTTCAATTCTATGGCGCTGACGTAAACACGCTCAAGGCTGCGTCCGAGGACTTACAGGCCGAACTGTCGAAATACCCCGAGGTTTCGGCGCTGGAGGACAACCTGGCCTATGACAAGGAAGATTTTATTCTGGACCTGACTGCCAAGGGGCAGGCGCTGGGCTTTCGCATCGAAACGCTCGGCAGCGTGCTGCGCGACAGGTTGAACGGGATTGAGGCCGCTACCTTCCCGGACGGGCCACGCAGTGCCGAAATTCGCGTAGAGCTGCCTGACGGCGAACTGACGGCCGATTTCTTGGAGCGTACGCTTATGCGCACACCAGATGGGGTCTATGTGCCATTGGCCGATATCGTTTCGGTCGAGCGCAAATCAGGATTTTCGACCGTGCGACGTGAAAACGGCCTGCGGGTAATTACCGTGATCGGTGATATCTCTGAGGATGACCCGGCCCGAGCGACGGAAATCGCGCGTGCCTTGGGTGAAGAGATACTGCCCAATATAGCAGCCGAACGGCAGGTCGAATGGCAGATGGCGGGCTTGAGCGAGCAGGAGGACGAATTCCTGACCGAGGCGCGCACAGGGCTGATCCTGTGTTTGACAGGGATCTATCTGGTGCTGGCTTGGGTTTTTGCTAGTTGGACGAGGCCTGTAGTGGTGATGGCGATCATCCCGTTCGGGTTGGTGGGCGCGATTTGGGGGCATTACATCTGGGATGTGCCGCTGAGCATGTTCACTGTCATCGGCCTGTTGGGAATGACCGGAATCATCATCAACGATTCGATCGTGCTTGTGACGACCATCGACGCCTATCAACAAGACCGCGGGTTGGTGCCGTCGATTGTCGAGGGCACGGCGGACCGGTTGCGCCCGGTGATGCTGACGACACTGACCACGGTTCTGGGGCTGACACCACTGCTCTACGAGGGGTCGCAACAGGCGCAATTCCTTAAGCCGTCGGTTATCACATTGGTCTACGGGTTAGGCTTTGGGATGTTGTTGGTACTGTTGCTGGTGCCCGCGCTTCTGGCCATTCTGAACGACCTGTCACGCCCGATGACGGCGATGCGCCGTGCAATGCGGGCACCGGATCGGGTTGTGCAAGGTGCTGTAGTCGCCACTGGGTTGGTCCTGTTGCTCTGGTTCGGTTTGACTATGGTGTGGCCTGCGATAACCGGTGCGCCCATTGGCCTGCTGTCGGGGCTCTACGGAGGGGCAGACAGCATTGCGGCCCTGCAAATGGGGCTGGGCGCCTTCATCGCAGGAGCTCTGCCGATCCTGTTGCTGAGTGTCGTATTGTCCAGCCTGCTCTACGCGCGCCTCAGGGGGGCGAGCGACTTAGCCGAGTCGTAAAGCGGTTTCCAGCAGATCGATGACCCGGTCGCTCATGGGCAGGTCACCTTGCCGGATTTGCTCAACCGGGAACCAGCGGGCAACCAGCGCATCGTCTCCAGCCGCCGGTGTTCCTGATTGATATCGGCAGGCGACCCCGACCAGTAGGTAATGCGACTGCACAGTGCCCTCTTCGTCATGGCGCAGCAAGTCCAGATTGTCGAGGAAACGCAGCGGTTCGGCGAGGACCGAGGTTTCCTCATGCAGTTCCCGCTTGGCGGCTTGCATGACGGTCTCTCCCCACTCCACATGGCCGCCTGGAAAGCCCCAGAGCCCGGCATCGGGTTGCTTACTGCGCTTCACCAGCAACACGTGGCCGTCCTGAACCACTACGGCCAATGCGCCGATCTTAGGGGTTTTCGTCATGGTTTAGCCCGCGCTGCAGCCCTGTATGTCGACGGCGTGATTGGCACCCAACACGGTGATCCGAATCTCGGACCGATCCAGTGCGAAGGGTCCGCCCGAAGCGCTGACCACTTCAGATGTGGCCACCAGAGTATTGCCTTGCCGCGTGGTTTCAGACTGCGAAGCCCAAAGCGCCGGATTACCAGGCTCGATGACGGCAACTTCGCGCCCGCCGGCAGAGGGCATGGTTACGCGGGCCTCGATCTTCATGCCATCCGAGGTCGGAGTCAGATGGCAGCTTGCGGCTGTCACGCGGGCTTCCTTGGCGGAATAGGGTCGCTGCGCCAATGCGGCGGCGATTGCCGGATTGCGGCCCGCCTCAGCGTCCAGCGTATGGTCAAAATCCAGCCGTTCGGGGATACAGACATCCTTGCAGACACCCAGATCCATGTCTCCTCGCAGCCGCACGGGCTTTGCCGGGTTGCGGGGGGTGATCTCAACTGGCAGCACCAATTGATTGGTATAACCGATGGATTGCAGGCCGTTCTGCACAAACACTTCGGGTGCAGGCCAGGTTATCGACACATCGCCCACATTTTGCGAGCCGTCCCAGTCAAACTGCGGTGGGATACCAGCGTCACCGGGTGCGCGCCAATAGGTTTTCCAGCCGTCCTTCAGCGTCAGCCGCAACGCGCCCAGATAGGTGCCTTGGGCGGTGCGCCCGCCGTCCAGCACATCCAATTGCACAACACCGTCCACCGCCTGCGCGTACGCAGGGGCGTTTATGGCGAAACAGGCGGTCAGGGCGATCGCAGTCGACTTCAAATAACACTTCATACCCTCATAAATGCGCGGTCCGGGCCGCGATTCCAAGTCACGTTCCGGTCACTGGCATGAAATCTGGCGAAATTTGACCTGATCCCTTGCCAACCCCCGCATGCCGGGGTCATTGTTGAAAGGGGGACGAAGCAAGAGTTGTAATTCCATGGATCTGACCGGAAAACTGTTGATTGCGATGCCCGGCATGGGTGATCCACGCTTCGATCACTCGGTGGTTTACATCTGCAGTCATGGCGATGACGGGGCAATGGGCCTGATCGTCAACAAACCGTCGGACCTGCGGATCAAGACCCTGCTGAGCCAATTGAACATCGCCTGCCGCATCCCGGTGGTGGGCGAGCGTCTGGTTCATTTCGGTGGTCCGGTCGAGATGTCGCGCGGGTTTGTCCTGCACAGCGCCGATTACGATGCCAACCTGCACTCGATGAAAATCTCAGACGACTTCAGCATGACCGCAACGCTGGATGTGCTTGAGGATCTCGCCTCGGGGCGCGGGCCTTTGAATTCGACGTTGGCGCTGGGCTATTCCGGTTGGGGGCCGGGGCAGTTGGAGGATGAGATCGCCATGAATGGTTGGCTAACCACCGACGCGACCCAGAAACTGGTATTCGATGTGCCGGATGATGAGAAATGGGAGGCCGCGCTGGCGACGTTGGGTGTTGACCCACTGACCTTGTCGGCCAGCGCCGGACGCGCCTGATCAACTGTCGCGCGGTGCTGCGGCGCGGCGCAGGCGGTCGTTAATGGCCGCGCCCAAGCCCTTTTCCGGAATTGGCGAGACGGCAATCGGACGGCCCGTGGCATTCAGCGTATGAAGGGCCGAAAAGAGATTTGCCGCAGCCTCGGTCAGATTGCCCTTTTCCGACAGGTTCAGATCACATGGAACAGGGCCGAACCCCATCAACACCTCATCGCCTTGTGTGTTTTCGGCATTTAGCCGAACGGGCGCGTCTGGCGCGTAATGGGATTGCAGTTGGCCCGGCGCGGTCAGCAGGTCTCCGGCGTGATGCAGATGCAACTGCGTGTTCAGTACGGATTCGATTTCGTCCAGCGCCACACCGCCGGGGCGCAGCAGAGAAGGCTCTCCAGCCAATCCGACAATGGTGGACTCCAACCCGACACCGCAGGGGCCGTCATCGAGAATCGCCGCGATGCGACCGTCCAAACCGGCGCGCACGTGATCGGCGGTTGTCGGGCTGATCTGGCCCGAGGGATTGGCTGATGGGGCCGCGACAGGGCCATCAAACGTGGACAGCAGCGCGCGGGCTGTACCATGCGCAGGAACCCGCACCGCCAAAGTATCCAAACCAGCCGTAACCAGTGTTGAAATGCCGTGCCCCTCGCGCAACGGCAGTACCATCGTCAGAGGGCCGGGCCAGAATGCTTCGGCCAACGCTTCGGCCTTGTCGGACCATTCCACGTATCGCTGTGCGGCTTCAATAGATGCCACATGCGCGATCAGAGGGTTGAAGCTGGGCCGACCCTTGGCCGCATAGATGCTTGCCACGGCCTCTCCGTTTCGCGCGTCGCCGCCCAGCCCGTAGACTGTCTCGGTGGCGAAGGCGACCAGCAGGCCCTGCCGCAGCAGGTCTGCTGCCTGCGCAATTCCGTCCGGATCGGCGGATAATTCCAGTGTGCCGTTGGGGATCATATCTGGTGACGCCGCGTTTTGATTGCTTGTACCATTTGGCTGGCTAGGTAATCGAATACATCAAGGATGCATAAAGGTGGGCATTGCAATTTCCAACCCCACCCGCGAAAAACCGAACAAACAATCCCGAGGGTAGACATGCCATACCGCGCGCCGATTTCCGACTATGAACTGTTGTTCCGCCACGTTGTCGGATTCGATAAGATTGCGGCGACCGAAAAATTCTCGGAAGCCAGCGAGGATGTGGTCAGCGCGATCCTCACTGAAGCCGGCAAAATGTGCGAAGAGGTGATGGCCCCGCTGCAGCGCCCCGGCGATCTGGAACCTGCGCGTCTGGAAAATGGTGTGCTGAGGACGTCGCCTGGATACGCCGACGGCTGGAAAGCAATTGCCGAAGGTGGTTGGGTTGGGATGAGCGGTGACCCCGAATATGGCGGCATGGGTCTGCCGATGGCACTTACAACGGCAGTGAATGAGATGATGTCGGCCGCATGCCTGTCTCTGCAACTGGCACCGCTGATGTCTCAGGGTCAGATTGAGGCGCTGGAACATCATGCCAGCGACGAGCTGAAAGCACTGTACCTGCCCAAGCTGATTTCAGGTGAGTGGGCTGGCACCATGAACCTGACCGAACCTCAGGCAGGGTCGGATGTGGGTGCGCTAACCTCGAAGGCCGAAGCCAATAGTGATGGTACCTATGCGGTGACCGGGCAGAAAATTTTCATCTCGTGGGGTGACAACGACTTCACCCAAAACGTCTGCCATCTAGTGCTGGCGCGCCTGCCCGATGGGGTGCCCGGAACAAAGGGAATCTCGTTGTTCCTGGTACCCAAGTACCTACCGGATGAAGACGGCAATCCCGGCGTGGCGAATGATCTGAAAGTAGTCTCGCTGGAACACAAGATGGGCCTGCATGGCTCGCCGACCTGCGTGATGCAGTATGATGGTGCCAAGGGCTGGCTTGTGGGCAAGGAACATGGCGGTATGGCGGCGATGTTCACCATGATGAATAACGCCCGCCTGGGTGTCGGTGGTCAGGGCGTGGGGGCCGCTGAAGGGGCCTATCAGCACGCGCTGGCCTATGCACTGGAGCGCAAACAGGGCAAAACGCCGTCTGGCACCATCATCGACCACGCGGACGTGCGCCGGATGCTGATGGGTATGCGCGCCGATACTTTTGCTGCACGGGCGATCATGCTTGCCAATGCGGCCGCCATCGACATGGCCAACGCCACCGGCGACTCCGAGTGGAGCACACGTGCCGCGTTGTTGACCCCGATCTGCAAGGTCTTCGGGACCGAGGCCGGAATGCGCGTCTCCGAGACTGGCGTACAGGTGCATGGTGGTATGGGCTTTATCGAAGAAACTGGCGCTGCCCAGTATTACCGGGATGTTCGCGTTACCGCGATCTATGAGGGCACCAACGGCATTCAAGCCATGGACCTTGTGGCCCGCAAGATGATGGACGGGGGTGAAGCGGCCTCGCGCCTGCTGGATGAGATTGAAGATCACGCCGAACAGGCCCGTGCCACCCTGCCAGATTTGGCCGGACCCGTTTGGGAGGCGACCGAAAGCCTGCGGGAAACCACCGAGTGGTTGGTGGCGCAATCTGACATGAACACCCGCTTCGCCGGAGCTGTGCCTTATCTGCACGCCTTCGCTCGCGTATTGGGAGCGCACTATCACCTCAAGGCGGCGCTGGCCGAACCCAAGGGGCCGCGTTTCAAACTGGCGCGGTACTACATCAACGCATTGTTGCCGGAATACGCAGGTCTGTTGGCGCAGGCGCAGAACGGAGCCGACGATCTCTATGCCCTCAGCGCCGAGGAGTTGGTAGCTTAATGGACGGGGATAATCCTTTGGCGATCCGGTATCCGTGGCCTGAACCTCCGGCCTCGGGCGAAGCGATTGAGGTTGCCGAGGGAGTCCTATGGATGCGGCTTCCGCTACCCATGGCACTGGATCACGTCAATATCTATGCTTTGGATGATGGCGATGGCTGGACGGTGATCGACACCGGTATGTCTTCGAACAAGTCCCGGCGCATCTGGGAAAAACTGATGTCGGGCCCGCTGGGAGGCAAGCCGATCAATCGGGTTGTGGTGACGCATCACCATCCCGACCATGTGGGCAATGCAGGTTGGTTTCAGTCCGAACACGACGTGGAACTGGTAGCATCGCGGACCGCTTGGTTGTTTTCCCGAATGCTTCAACTAGATGTGCAGGAAAGCTGGCCGCAGGAAACGTTGGACTATTATCGCAGCGCGGGTATGGCGCCCAAGATTCTAGCCAAACGGATGTCCGAGCGCCCGTTTAACTATTGCGATACGGTTTATCCAATGCCGCTGGGCTTTACTCGTATCAAACAAGGCAGCGTCATCCACATGGGTGGGCGCGACTGGGATGTGCATATGGGCAACGGCCATGCGCCCGAACACGCCACGTTCTGGAGCCGCGACGACAATCTGGTGATCACCGGTGATCAGATCCTTAGTTCCATCAGCCCCAACCTGGGCGTTTACGTGACGGAACCTCTGGCCGACCCGGTCGCCGAGTGGCTCGAGGCGTGTGAGCGGTTGCAAGAGTTGGCGCGTCCCGACCATCTGGCTCTGGGTGGCCATAAACTGCCCTTCACCGGGCTGCCCACACGGATGAAGCAACTGATCGACAATCACCATGGCGCGCTGCGCCGCCTTCAGGAGTTTCTCGACCAGCCCAAAACTGCGGCTGAGTGCTTTCTACCCTTGTTCAAACGTCAGATCGGCGCAGGTGAGTATGGGCTTGCCTTGGTCGAGGCGGTTGCACATCTGAACCATCTTTACCACATTGGAAATGTCACCCGGACGCGGCGTGCGGATGGGGCGTGGGAGTTTCAGCGCAAAGGGTAAAGCCATGCAAGATCAGATCGAAACATCGGCCGAGGCGGCAGAAGCGGCGGCTTTGCCCCGGTGTTATGAGGTGCATGCCAACCCGAATGCCAAGTCCGGTGCCAAGGATTTGCCCGGGCAACTGCAAAAACCGGTTGCGACCAAGAGCCCGGCGCAATGGGCCTATGAGCGGCTGATCCTGTACATCCAGAATTTCGAGCAAACGCTAACCGGTGATCAAGAAGTCGCCATGGGATTCACCGGCGGCGATGCGGGTGTGATGCGGATCGAAGGCATGGGCTATTTCGATCCCGATATCATCACCTTTTACGGCTCGGATGCGACCGGGGCGCGAACCCAGCTTGTGCAGCATGTCAGCCAGTTGAACGTGATGCTGCGTGCGCTGCCCAAATCGGTCGAGGACAAGCCCGCCAATCGCATTGGGTTCCGGCTGGCCAAGGATCTGGAAGAAAGCTGATCCTCTGACTTGCAATTCACGTCTGCGCAGCCTTGAATGAGTGCAACATTCAAGGGGGCCACGTGACCAGTTTCTCAGCCGTTACAACCGCCTACAGGCGCGCGTGGTCGCGTCGCCGCGTCTTTGTGCCGATCTATGTCGCCGTGCGCCTGCTGCTGGTGGCGCTGATTGCGCCGGGCGTTGCGATCACTGTGAACCTTGCCGTATCGCTGTCGAACCAGACTGCACTGACGGATCAAGCCATCGCTGCTTTCATCCTGTCACCCGCCGGGTTTATTGCGGCGGTTGTGGTGCTCAGCCTGTTCTTGCTGGCCGAGGTGTTTGTTTTCTCGGTCATGGCAGGATCCCTGCGTATGGGAGAATCTGACCCGTGGCGTGCTGGCAGTTCCGCCATTGGGCTGATCCTGTCACGCCTGCCTGCACTGTTTGGTTTTGCGGTGCGGTTTGTCTTACGGGTTCTGCTGCTGGTCCTGCCCTTCGCGGTGGTTTCTGCGCTGATCGCGTGGTGGACGCTGACTGAATACGACATCAACTACTACCTGACCTTCCACCCGCCATCCTTTTGGATAGCGGTGGTGTTGATCGGGGCGGTGGTCCTGGTCATGGCCTGGTTACTGATCCGACGCCTGTCGGCTTGGGCATTGTCTCTGCATCTGGTGCTTTTCGAAAACGTTCGCCCAGCGCATGCGTTCAACATCAGTGCCACGCGGATGGAGGGCAAACGCGGGCGCCTCAAGATCGAACTGGCGATTTGGCTGATCCTGCAGGTGCTCATCGCGGGCTTGATCGCCTGGGTGGCGGGCTTTTTGTTTGCGTTGGTGCCGTTGCAGGGGGCTGCGCATTTGCGGTTGGCGCTGACTTACAGCTTGCTGGTAGCAGGAATCTGGTCTCTGGCCGGGCTGGTGTTGGCGGCGACAGCGCTGGGCGCTTTGGCGGTGCTGCTGGACGGCTTTTTTGAGATCAAGACCTCGGAGCCGCCGCACCCCGAACCCGGAAGCCTGCGCATTCCCTTGTTCGCAGCCCTGGGCGGGGCCGCAGTGGCCGTTCTGATCGGGTTGTGGTTTGGTCAGCACCTGCTTGAGCGCGTGCAAGCCCCTGACCGGGCCGAGGTGATTGGGCATCGTGGTGCCGCAGCGCTGCGTCCGGAAAACACCATGGCTGCGGTGCTGAAGGCGATCGAGGACGGTGCGGATTGGGTCGAGATCGACGTGCAGGAGACAGCGGATGATGTGGTCATCGTCGCCCATGACAGTGACTTCATGAAACTGGCGGGCGTGAACCTCAAGGTCTGGGATGCAACGATGGAGGACATAGCCCAGATCGACATCGGCAGTTGGTTCGGGTCCGAATACGCGGATGAACGCACGCCGACCTTGCGCGAGGTACTTGAGGCCGCAAAAGGGAAATCCAAGGTCCTCATAGAGCTGAAGTATTACGGCCATGATGTCGATCTGGAAAACCGCGTTGCAGCCATTGTCGAAGAAATGGAGATGCAGGACGACATCGCCACCATGTCGTTGAAATATCCGGCGGTGCAAAAGATGAAGTCCATTCGCCCCGACTGGCGCGCCGGGGTTCTGGCCGCTACCGCTGTTGGCGATCTGACGGGGTTGGAAGGCGACTTTATCGCCGTTAATGCTGCGATGGCGACGCCGGGGCTGGTGCGCTCGGTCCACGCTGCGGGCAAGGATATCTATGTCTGGACAGTCAATGATCCGTTGCAGATGTCGGCCATGGCATCGATGGGCGTGGACGGGCTGATCACCGATCGCCCTGCGATGGCCAAAGAGGTGCTGCGAGTGCGCGCCGAGATGGGTCCGGCAGAGCGGCTGCTACTGTGGCTGGCAACCACCTTTGGGATGTCCGTTGATACTCAGGCGATGCGCGATGAAAGCCCGTAGTCTAGGCGTTGTCTTCGGATTGATAGCTGCACCGGCGATGGCACAGGACATCATGCGCAACATCGAGATGCCCGCCCACCGCGCCCTGTTCGCACAGCGAGGCGATGTCGAGCCAATCCCGTTCGAAACCGACGGATGCTCTGGCGGGCTGTCTGCCAGTTGGCGTTTCGTGGCCGAGACTTTCCCGAAGTTCAGTGCGCTCTACGAGGCGCATCCTCCGTGGGAGTACTGTTGCGTGACCCATGACCATGCCTATCACAACGCAGGGGGCGCATCGCGGGCAGAGGAAAGCTTTGAGGCACGTCTGTCTGCGGACGATACCTTGCGCGTCTGCGTCAAACAGCACGGTGAGGATAACGCCGACGAATATGCCGCCCGCTATGACATGGCGCCTGACCAGATTCGCACGGCCCATTCGGTGACAGCCGAGGCCATGTATACCGCTGTGCGACTAGGTGGCGGGCCGTGCTCGGGCCTGCCTTGGCGGTGGGGTTTCGGATATCCGGGCTGCTCGGTTTTCAAACCTGTGACCTCTGCGCGCGAATGACGTGGTGACAGCCCCTGGATTTTCGATTATCCAACATCTCAAACACGCGAATTAGGAATCTCTGAGTTATGGCTGAACACAAGCACGGCGAAATGGACATTACCGTTCAGGAAAAAACCTTCCACGGATTTATCAAGGCCACCACATGGTGTGTGGTTGCCATCGCATTCATCTGTCTGTTCCTGGCTGTCTTCGCCTCTTAATCCATACCGGGGTTGACCGTGATCAGGATTTTGCTTGCCTGCCTTCTGGCAGTAACCGTGGCGGGCTGCACTGGTTCGCAGCGCCCACAGGCAGATCGGTCGGAAGTCGTGGCTCGGTCCTACCGCGACCCTGGGCCGTCGACGCTGACCCTGTATACCATGATCAACACGCGGACGGGTTCGGGCGCTCACACTTCACTAATGATCAGCGGTAGCGAACGGGTGATTTTTGACCCGGCGGGCTCATTCCGTGCGGATATCGTGCCGGTGAAGAATGACGTGTTGTACGGGATTACTCCGGCTGTGGAACGTGCCTATCGCAGCAGCCACGCGCGCGAGACGCATTTTGCGCGAATCCAGACCATCGAGGTTACCCCACAACAGGCCGAGGTTGCGCTACAGCTGGCTAAGCAGATGGGGCCGGTGTCGAGTGCTTATTGCGCCAACTCAACATCCCGGCTGTTGCAGCAGGTGCCGGGGTTCGAACAGATCGGTACCACGTTTTACCCGATTAAACTGTCCGAACAATTTGGTCAGATACCGGGGGTTTCCACCACCGAGTACCGCGAGAATGACGATGCCGATCTGCAAAAGGGTCTGGCGGCGAACAACGCATTGCTCAACCAGAAAGACGGTGCGCTAGCCCAATAGGTATAGTAGCCCATACAGCGTTGCAGCTCCGGAAAAGATGGCGGCGAGCACGTTCTTTGTGATCAATCCGACAACCAAGGCAGCTGATGCCGCCGCCATGCGCGGAATGTCCGGCTGGCCCTCGGTTGCCGTCGGCCAGACAACCAGCGGCGCGATCAGTGCTGGCAGGATCGCCACGGCGGTATAGCGCAGATGGCGCAGTACCCAAGGCGGCATCGGGCGGTCTCCGACCAACCCGAGGAACGCGAATCGCAGGCCATAGCTGCCGAGCGCCAGCCCGACGATGATGATCCACATGGTGACCGGATCGACCGAGTTCATGCCGTGGCCTTTCTGCGTTCGACCCACAATTCCGCCTGCGCCCCGGCCATCATGCCAGCGCATCCAGCGACCAGCAGCCCGAGGTTATAAGGCACCGCAACCGTCAACAGCGAGACAACGATTGCTACGAAAGCCGCAATCACATGAGGCATGGTGCGCATCATCGGCCCGATCATCGCCAGAAAGGTGATTGGCAACGCAAAATCAAGCGCCCAGCTTTCGGGAATCTGCGTGCCCAGCACAGCCCCCAGATAGGTGGCCAATATCCACAATGGTGTAATCGGTGAGACCGAACCAAAGAAATAGGCCATGCGTTGGGGTACGGTCATGTTGGGCTCTTTCTCGAACCGGACCATGCAACTGGCGTAGGATTGATCCACGACCAGATAGGCCCCAAAGGCCCGCTGCCAAAGCGGGGCCGCCCCCAGATAGGGCGTCAGCGAGGCGGAATACATCGCCATCCGCAGGTTCACCGCCAGAGCTGACGCCAGAATGATGAATGTCGGCGCATTGTCCTGCAGCAGTTGCAGCGCCGCAAACTGTGCCGCCCCGGCAAAGACAGTGGCCGTAAAGGCCATCGTTTGCACAATGGTCAGTCCTGTTTCAGTGGCAAAGACACCAAACAGGGTGCCAAAGGGAATAGCGACAAAGATGAATGGGGTCCCGTCGCGAAAACCCTTCCAATAGTATGACTTGGATGTGGTGTCTGCCATGGCTAAATCCTATGGTGTCAACCGCAGCAGTAGCGGTCTTGGGAAAGGGTTGCAATTGGCTACGGAACTGGATGTCTCGGACTACATCATCGCCCCCGATCCCGGAGCGGCCCGCTTGACCCGCGCGGTTGAGGGCGTCGATCAGAATGGCGAGGTCAGCCAAATCTCGGTGGTCGAGGAGCGCCCCCTGACGATTTTCCTGAACTCGCAAGAGATCGTGACGGCGATGACCATCGGTGACTACCCGGAATATCTGGCGTTAGGCTTTCTGCGTAATCAGGGGATGTTGTTGGCAGATGATGAGATCACCCGCGTTGACTATGACGATGATCTGGAAACCGTGGTGGTCCGTACCGCACGCGAAACCTCGTACGAGGACAAGCTGAAGAAAAAGACCCGTACCAGCGGTTGCGCGGTGGGCACGGTCTTTGGCGACATGATGGAGGGTTTGGAGGACGTGCGCCTGCCGCAGATTCAGGTGCGCACCTCTTGGCTCTACGATCTCGCCGCCAAGATCAACCGCACCCCATCGCTGTATCTTGAGGCCGGGGCGATCCACGGCACCGTCCTGTGCCGCGAGAACCGCCCACTGGTCTATATGGAGGACGTGGGTCGCCATAACGCGGTCGACAAGATCGCGGGCTGGATGCTGTCCGAGGGCGAGGCGGCGGAGGACAAGATCCTCTACACCACCGGCCGACTGACCTCAGAAATGGTGATCAAGACGGCGATGATGGGCATTCCGGTGCTGGCCTCCCGCTCAGGTTTCACTGCCTGGGGCGTCGAGATTGCGCGCGAGGTCGGCCTGACCCTGATCGGCCGTATGCGCGGTCAGCGCTTCGTGTGCCTGTCCGGCGAGGATCGGTTGCTGCGCGACGTTGACCCGGCGAGCGTGGCGGTTGAGGAAAAAAAGCACAGAAGAAAAAGCTCTCAGTCCTGAATTTCAGTCGTTGAGAGGATGTTCCCAGAAAATCCTGCGAATTCTGACAGATGTGTCTTATCATCAGGCGCAACGACTTGGGATTTGAAATGATTTTCGTTTGGGAGAGCGATGGAACTGATCAACCTCATTGCGCCGGTCTTTGCGGTAATCCTGACCGGATATGCGTTTTCGTGGACCAAACTTCTGGGCCAAGACACATCGGACGCGCTGGTGCAATTTGCGGTGTATGTTCTGATCCCAGCGATCATGTTCTACCTAATCGGGCAGGAGAAGTTTGAGAACCTGCTGAACTATGGGTTCTATCTTTCTTACGGCGGCACGCTGTTACTTCTGTTTGTGGTGCTGTTCGTCTGCTTGAAAACCGTGCTGAGTTTTCAAGTTGGTTCAGCAACGGTAGCAGCCTTTGCCGCTGTTGCATCGAATACCGCGCTGGTGGCATTGCCTGTTCTGCACGCGATCTTTGGCTCTAAAGGCGCGCTGCCGGCTGTACTGGCCAACCTTGTCGTTGCCATTTTGCTTCTGATCATGACCACGGTTCTCGAAAGCTCGGCCGGGCATAAGGCAAATAGCAAAACTCCAATCTACAAGATTTTCCTGAATGTCCTGAAGAACCCGATTATTGCGGCGACCTTGCTGGGGGTCGCCTACTCGTTCACAGGCATCGGGTTTTCGGACTCTGTTTCGGATTATCTAGAGTTGCTTAGTCAGGCATTGGCGGCTGTCGCGCTGTTTGCGATCGGATTCACGACCAGTGTGCGAACGATCGTTCAGACAGGTCCGTTGATCCTGTCTTTGACCTTGGTGAAGCTGATCATAGCTCCAGGACTTGTTTTGTTGGCTGCGCACCTCTTAGGGCTCGACCCGCTGTGGACCATCGCGGCAACCATTTCCTCCGCGGTGCCGACCGCCAAGAACATATTTCTGCTGGCCAAGCACTACGATCAGGAACCTCAGCTTGCGGCCCATATCGTCTCTGCAACGTCGTTCCTGTCCGTCGGGACGTTGATCCTGTGGCTGTTTGTCCTGCACCATCTGTATCCAACCGCGTTTCAATTGAACTAAGTTCGATCTACAAAGTCGCGAGTGACTGATCGCTCGGACAGAAGATTTAGGTGCGGATATGAGCAACCACCTTGGCGTGATCCTCGCAGGCGGCCTTGCCACCCGAATGGGTGGCGGCGACAAGGGCCTGTTGCAGATTGGCGGGCAAAGCCTGCTTGGTCATGTGGTCGACCGGCTTGGCCCGCAGGTGGACGGTCTGGCGCTGAATGCCAATGGTGATCCCGCACGGTTCGCCGATCTGAACCTGCCCGTTCTTCCTGATACGATCGAAGGGTTCGCTGGCCCTTTGGCGGGCGTTCTGGCAGGGCTTGACTGGGCGGCAGAGCAGGGTGCAGGCAGTATCGTCACCGCCGCCGCCGACACGCCATTCTTTCCGCGCGATCTGGTGGCGCGGCTGGTGCAGGCCGCTGAAGGACAGGCGCATCCGCTGGTGTTGGCCACGACGCCACGCACCGGGGATGAGGCGCTGAAATCCGGCGGGGGCAAACGGGTCAACCGTCACCCGACCTTTGGCCTCTGGCCCGTTGCGCTGCGCGATGATCTGCGGGACGCGCTGAATGATGGGCTGCGCAAGGTGGTTCTGTGGACCGACCAGCATGATGGGCGTGAGGCGCTGTTCCCGGCTGAGCCCTTCGATCCGTTCTTCAACGTCAACACGCCCGACGATCTGGCACGGGCGGAAAAACTGCTGGAGCAGGCATGAAGGTCTATGGCGTCACCGGTTGGAAAAACGCGGGCAAGACAGGGTTGATGGAGCGGCTGGTGACCGAGATCACCGGGCGCGGACTTACTGTCTCGACCCTGAAACATGCTCATCACAGTGTTGACGTCGATCAGCCCGGCACAGACAGCTACCGCCACAGGGTCGCGGGCGCGTCCGAGGTGCTTCTGGCCTCGGGCCAGCGTATCGCAATCATGCAGGAGCTGCGTGGCGCGCCCGAGCCGTCCATGGCCGATCTTCTGGCGCGCCTGTCTCCGGTCGATCTGGTGCTGATTGAGGGGTTCAAACGAGAAGCCCATCCTAAGATCGAAGCGTTTCGGGCCGAGGCCAAGAACCCGCTGATGGCTCCGGAGAACGCCACCATTTGCGCCGTGGCCAGTGATACTCCGCTGGACTTACAGGTACCGGTCTTCGATTTGAACGATACCGCTGCGATAGCTGATTTCATCCTGCAAGAGGTCGGTTTGTGATCGGTTTCGACAGTTTTGCCATGGTCGACTGGTCCAGTGGCAATGACACTGGCCCCCGCCCACGCAAGGATGCGATCTGGGCCTGCGTTGTGCGCAATGGCAGGGCAGAGGAACCGACTTACTTCAGAAACCGCGAGATCGCCGAGCAATGGCTGTGTGATTTGATCGCAAGTGAAGTTGCAACTGGGCGGCGGCTGTGTCTGGGGTTTGATTTCCCCTTCGGCTACCCAAGGGGTTTTGCCCACGCGCTCACCGGATCGGATGATCCGATGCAATTGTGGGAGTGGTTTGAGCGCCGGATAGAGGACACACCCAAAGCCAATAATCGTTTCGATCTGGCCGGTGAGATCAACCGCCGTTTTGGCGGTAAGGGTCCCTTCTGGTTCAATGGTTTGCAGCGCAGCATTGACGGTTTGCCCAAGGAAAAATCCGACTATCAAAACCCTTTCCCGGAACGTCGCGTTGTGGAATTGGCGCCAGAAACCAAGGGCAGCTTTTCGTGCTGGCAAATGGGAGGCGCCGGAGCGGTGGGTGGTCAGGTTATGACCGGCCTGCCGGTGCTGACTCGCTTGCGTCGCGCTTTTGCCGGAAAGGTCTCTGTTTGGCCGTTTGAGGCGCTGGACAAGCCGGTTGCCTTCGTGGAAATCTGGCCCTCGCTTACCTTGGGGGCTGGGCCGGACGACCGGATCAAGGATGCCTGGCAGGTTGAGCAGATAGCGCTGTCACTGGCCGCGATGTCGGTCGAAGATCTCGCAAATCAATTGAATGTAACCGCACCAGAAGAAGGCTGGATTTTTGGAGTGTCACAACGCAAACCGGATATAGCACCGCCACCTCTGCGCAATGATTGTTTTGCGTTGCCTGCCGGGGTGAACTGGACCCCAGTGGACGACGCCCTGGCGTTGCTGCGTGAGAGGTTGACGGTGGTCGCTCCAGCGGAAACCGAGCCGTTGGCGCAGGCTGCGGGGCGTATTGTGGCTGAAGATATCGTCGCGCGACGTTCGAACCCGCCGCAGCCCAATACGGCTGTGGATGGCTATGGATTTGCAGGTGCCGCGCCAGAAGGCGCACAGGTGATGCCTTTGCATCCGGGGCGCGCCGCGGCGGGTATTCCGTTTGACGGGACAGTGCCAGAGGGTCACGCGTTGCGCGTTCTGACCGGCGCGGCTCTGCCCACTGGGGTGGATACAGTCATCCTGGAAGAAGACGTCAACCTTCAGGATAATCACATCGCCTTTCACGGTCCTTTGAAACACGGCGCCAACACACGTCGCGCCGGTGAGGATGTGGCCGAGGGCGATCTGGTGCTGACAGCTGGGCGCAGGCTGACGCCGGCCGATCTCGCGTTGTTATCGGCCACCGGGATTGCAGAAGTCTCCGTGCGCAAGACGTTGCGCGTGGCGGCGCTGTCGACTGGTGATGAACTGGTTGAACCCGGAGAAATTGCCGGGCCGGGCCAGATATTCGATGCCAATCGTCCGATGCTGTTGTCCCTGATCAACCGGATGGGATTTCACCCGGTGGATATGGGGCGCGTGGTCGACGATCGCGAAGCCCTGCGTGACTGCCTGAACGCGGCAGCAAAGCAGGCGGATGTAATCCTGACCAGCGGTGGGGCATCGGCAGGGGATGAGGATCACGTCTCGGCCCTGTTGCGAGAGGCAGGCGCGATGCAGGAATGGCGGATTGCACTGAAACCCGGACGTCCGCTGGCGCTGGGCCTGTGGGACGGCACACCGGTCTTTGGTCTGCCGGGCAATCCGGTGGCGGCTATGGTCTGCACGCTGATCTTTGCGCGCCCGGCTCTAGGCCTGATGGCGGGCGAAGGTTGGCAGGAGCCGCAGGGGTTTGACCTGCCCGCCGCCTTTGAGAAACGCAAGAAACCGGGACGCCGTGAATACCTCCGCGCCCGCGTCCGCGATGGCCGTGCCGAGGTGTTTGCCTCGGAAGGGTCGGGGCGGATCAGCGGGCTCAGCTGGGCCGAGGGGCTGGTTGAGATTGAGGACGGCGCGCGTCATATCAAACCGGGCGATGCGGTCCGGTTCATCCCCTACGGCAGTTTCGGGCTTTAGTCGAAGGTTCCCGCCACACGCCCCAACAGCATGAAGGCCCGCGCGGTGCGGGTTTCACCAAGGGCCGTAAGGTCTGCATCGCTGGCTTCGGGTTCAAAAGCCACAATCATGTGGTCGAAGCGGCGCAGGAAATGATGCGCGGCGTCGCGAAAGATTGGGTCCTGTTTCATCCGCGCAGCCGTCAGCGCCAGAGAGGACCGGTCGCGAATGCCACCCAATGCCGCCACCGAGCGGCCACGGGCCCCCTGCGCGAATTGCCGCCAAATCTCGGGCCTTGCCATGTCGGGACGAAGGTCATCCATGTAGATGCCTTCTTGGCTTAGCAGGGTCAGAACGTCTTGCGAAGCCTGCACAAGCTGCGCAGTCTTTCGGTCTTTCAACGCCATGCGCAGGGCGTTGAAGCCTTCGGTATCTTCCTGTGTTTCGGGAAAGTTGAGCGCGCGAATGAAGATATCGGTGCTTAGAGGCGGTGCGATGTCCTCGGCCTGGGTGCCCAATTCCAGTGAAGTTTGGTCGCCCGCCCCGTTTGGCGCTGCTGCGGGCATGGGTTCGGTGCGCTTGGTCGAAAAAGTCGCCAGTGCACTTTCGGTCTTTTTTGCAGATTCCGCGATTTCGTCCAGTTTTTTGCTGACGGTCGGTTCATGCGAAATGGCAGCGCGCTGCTGCTGCCCCACATAGGCCTGTCGCAGTGCGTCAACGGCGGTCTGAAGACGCTCACTTTCTTCGCGCATAATGCGGCTGGCGCGCATCGCCATCGCGGCGACCCAAATCATCGCCACTGGCATGAACACGGCCAGTAGCGTGATTACGAACCCGCCACCCTGAACATTGTCGGGGAGCACCAGGAACAATACCGCCACAACCAGCCAGATCACGCTGAGCACAAAGGCCGCGATCTCAATAGAGGTCACGGACGGCTCGGACGGCTTGTCGTAGACGCCCAACGAAGTCGGCCGCTCGGTTTCGTATTCAGGCGTGGGCTCGGACATGGGTATGCTCCGATCAAGCGTACTCGATATTCAGAACTTCGTAGGACCGCACGCCACCGGGGGTGCGTACTTCGACACTGTCACCTTCGTCCTTGCCGATCAGGGCGCGGGCGATAGGGGATTTGATGTTAAGCAGGCCGTTTTCGATATTGGCCTCGTATTCACCTACGATCTGCCAGGTCTTTTCCTCGTCGGTGTCTTCATCCACCAACGTAACCTTGGCGCCGAACTTGATCGCACCCGACAGCTTGGCCGGGTCGATCACATCGGCCAGCGACAGGATGCCTTCCAACTCTTTGATGCGGCCTTCGATAAAGCCCTGTTTTTCACGCGCCGAATGATACTCGGCGTTTTCCTTCAAGTCACCCAGTTCGCGCGCCGAGGCGATCGCCTCGATGATCGCTGGGCGCTCGACGGATTTGAGGTTTTTCAGTTCCGCCTCGAGCGCGGCATTGCCCGCAGGCGTCATTGGAATTTTTTCCATATTCTTGTCGTCCACGCATAAATTGATGCGCCCCGCCGCAGAAGTTTAGCGTCGGGGCGATTTGATGGGTTGGCAAATACCTGACCCAAATGAGGCGTGAATTGCAAGAGGGCTTGACCGCGCAACGCGCGGATTACGGCCTAGTTATAGCTAATCACCTCGAACTCGATGCCATTGTCATCATCGAAATAGAACCGCTTGCCGGGTTCGTAGTCAGCGTGGGATTTGGGCGTGAAGCCCGCGTCGATCACTTTCTGCTCGGTGGCGTCAATGTCTTCGACCAGAACACCTACATGGTTCAGACCGCCAACGATGTCATAGCTGCTTTCGGCTGATGGTTTCGGGTCGCTTGGGGCGTAGAGCGCCAGGTAGGTATGCGTGCTGCCCACATGCACCGTGTAGCCGCCTGCAATGGCCGGGCCCTCCCAGCGTGTCTTCCAACCAAACACCTTGTGCATCCACGCGGCAGAGGCCTGCGGATCACGGACGGTGAAATTGGTGTGTTCAAGCGTCGCCATCATGGGATCTCCTTTTCGTATTGAAGCTTGTCCCGACTCACCGTAATTTCTAAACCTAACTTTAGATCAAGGAATTTTTGCGAGGGATCATGGCGGTTTCCGAAGGGCTGGCAATCGGGGCTCTGGCTGAACGCACTGGTTTGGCGGTGTCTGCTATCCGGTATTACGAGGCCCAGGGTCTGGTCTCGCCCTGGCGCAATGCCGGTGGGCAGCGCCGTTACCAGCGCGCTGACATCAGGCGTCTGAGTTTCATCATGATCGCGCAGCAATTCGGTCTGACCCTGCCCGAGATTCGTGACGTTTTGTCGGGTCTGCCGGGGAATCGCACGCCGACACCTGCGGACTGGCAAAAGATCAGCGTTGGTTTGCGGTCTCACCTGGATCAGCGAATCGCCACACTGACGCGCCTGCGCGACAATCTGGATGGCTGCATCGGCTGTGGGTGCCTAAGCCTGCCAAAATGTGCGCTTTACAACCCCGATGACCGGGCGAAATCACATGGTAGCGGCCCAAGATATCTCATGGGTGATGCCCCAGAGGACTGAACTGCCGTATTACTGCTATTTTACGCCGTGTTCCGATTGACCAAGGTCTTTCAGACCGGGTAATCAGCCGTGAAACAAAATTGCGCAGACCAAGCAGTGAGAGCGCCAATTCGGAAAGTTAGCTAAGGAGCCCGCGATGGCCGAGATTGAACGCGAAGCGATGGAATATGACGTGGTGATCGTGGGTGCAGGCCCCGCGGGCCTGTCGGCGGCCATCCGTCTGAAACAGCTGGATGCCGAGCTGAACGTTGTCGTTCTTGAAAAGGGCTCGGAAGTGGGAGCGCATATCCTGTCTGGTGCGGTTCTGGACCCGTGCGGTCTGGACGCTCTGATCCCAGACTGGAAGGAAAAAGGCGCGCCGCTGAACGTGCCGGTGCACGAAGACAATTTTTACATGCTGGGTGAGGCGGGCAAGATCCGCATCCCCAACTTCCCGATGCCACCGCTGATGAATAACCACGGCAATTACATCGTGTCGATGGGCAATGTCTGCCGCTGGATGGCTGAGCAGGCCGAAGAACTGGGCGTTGAAATATTCCCCGGCATGGCCTGTTCCGAACTGGTCTACGGTGAAAATGGCGAGGTCAAAGGCGTTGTGGCCGGTGTCTTCGGTCTGGAGCCCGACGGATCATATGGCCCAGGCACCGAGCCGGGCATGGAACTGCACGGCAAATACGTTTTCCTGTCGGAAGGTGTCCGTGGCTCGCTGTCCAAAGAGGTTATCGCCAAATACGACCTGTCTGCCGATAAAGAGCCGCAGAAATACGGCGTCGGTATGAAAGAGATCTGGGAGATCGACCCGGCCAAGCACAAGGAAGGCTCGGTCACGCACACAATGGGCTGGCCTCTGGGCAGCAACGCGGGCGGCGGGTCGTTCATCTATCACCTTGAAAACAATCAGGTCTATGTCGGTTTCGTGGTTCACCTGAACTACAAGAACCCGCACCTGTATCCCTACATGGAATTCCAGCGCTTCAAACACCACCCGATGGTGGCCGAGCTTCTGAAAGGCGGCAAGCGCGTGGCTTACGGCGCCCGTGCGATCACCGAGGGCGGATATCAATCGATGCCGAAACTGGTCGCACCCGGTGTGGCTCTGCTGGGTTGCTCCGCGGGCATGGTCAACGTGCCGCGCATCAAGGGCAACCACAACGCGATGCTGTCCGGTAAGGCGGCGGCCGAGGCCGCTTATGACGCGATCAAGGCAGACCGTTCGGGTGACGAACTGACCGCCTATGAAGTCGACGTGCGCGACGGCGCGATCGGCAGCGACCTAAAGAAGGTGCGCAACGTCAAACCGCTGTGGTCGAAATACGGCCTGACCGCCAGCCTTGTGCTGGGCGGTATGGACATGTGGACCAACACGCTGGGTTTCTCGTTGCTGGGTACATTGGGCCACGGCAAGAACGATGCGGAATCGACCGAAGAGGCCAGTAAGCATCAACCCATCGACTATCCCAAGCCCGATGGCACGCTGTCCTTTGACCGTCTGACCAACGTCTCGTTTGCGATGACCAACCACGAGGAAAGCCAGCCCTGCCACCTGAAGCTGACCGACCCGGAAATCCCGGTCAAAGTGAACCTGCCCAAGTTCGACGAACCGGCGCAGCGCTATTGCCCGGCGGGAGTGTACGAGATGATCGAGAACGACGGTGAGCCGCAGTTCGTCATCAACTTTCAGAACTGCGTGCACTGCAAGACATGTGACATTAAGGACCCCAGCCAGAACATTACCTGGACCACGCCGCAGGGTGGGGACGGTCCGAACTATCCCAACATGTAAGCAAAAATCCGGGCACTGGCAGGGTCGTGAAGGCTCTGCCATTGCCTCTTTCCAGTCAAAGCCCTAGCTTGATGTGCAGTCAACAATAGCAAGGCAGGATTTTGGTGGCTTCTCTGGTTCGTCGTGCAGCACTGGCTGCGCTGTTCACCTCGTCATTTTTGGTTCCGGTTTACGCGGATACTGGGTCCGGAGCGTATCTGGCTGGTCGCCAGGCGATATATGACAATGACTATACGGCAGCTGAGAAATACTATGCCAAGGCTTTGAAAGCTGATCCCGAAAATGCCGCATTGCTGGAAAGCGTTGTCGTTGCACGCCTGTCGCTGGGCGAGGTGAAGCGTGCGCTGCCTGTCGCGCTGGCGATCGAAGAAATCGGGCTGCCCAGCCAAGCGGCTCGAATGGTGATCAACGCCAATCTGGTGTCTGACGGAAAACTTGACGAACTGCTGAGCCGCGACCCTGAACTTCAGGGCGTGGGGCCGTTGGTCGACGGGTTGATGCGAGGCTGGGCGCATATTGGCCAGGGCGCTATGACGCGCGCGATGGAGACGTTTGACGAGGTTGCGACGCAGGATGGTTTGCGCGACTTCGCGTTGTACCACAAAGCGCTTGCGCTGGCCTCGGTTGGCGATTTCGAAGGCGCCGAAGAGATTTTCTCGTCGCATAACGGTGCCGTTGCCCGCTTTTCCCGCCGTGCGGCGTTGGCCCGGGCCGAGGTTCTGTCGCAGTTGGACCGCAATGCTGATGCCCTGCAGTTTGTCGACGACGTTTTTGCTGCGGGTAGCGATCCTTCCATCGAAGGATATGTTGCGCGCCTGACAGCTGGCGAGACTCTGCCGTTTACCCATGTGCAATCTGCCCAGGATGGCATGGCCGAAGTGTTCTTCTCGGTTGCCGCCGCTCTGAGCAACGAGGCGGCTCAGAATTATGTTCTGCTCTACGTTCGTACGGCCGTATTCTTGCGCCCAGGTCATGTGGACGCGATCCTGTTGAGCGCTGAGCTTCTGGACACGCTGGGACAATATGATCTGGCGGTGGATGCCTATCGCATGGTGCCTGCCGACAGTAGCGATTACCACGCGGCCGAGTTGGGTCGGGCTGAGGTGCTGAGTCGTTCAGACAAAAAAGACGCGGCGGCCGAGGTATTGCAGACGTTGGCGGCTCAGAATCCGGATCTCCCCGGCGTTCATGTGGCATTGGCGGACTTGCGGCGTCAGGAAGAGGAGTACAAAAGCGCGATTGCGTCATACGACCGCGCTATCGAGCTGACCGAGGGCAACTCGGGCGGCAATTGGTTTCTGCACTACGCGCGAGGAATCTCGCATGAGCGGCTCAAGCAATGGGATCAGGCCGAAGCCGATTTCCGCCGTGCGCTGGAATTAAACCCGGATCAGCCTCAGGTGCTGAACTATCTGGGTTATTCACTGGTTGAACGGCGTGAAAAGCTGGATGAAGCGCTGGACATGATCGAACGTGCCGTCGCGGCTCGGCCTGACAGCGGTTATATTGTCGATAGCCTGGGCTGGGTCTTGTTCCGTTTGGGCCGTTATGACGAAGCCGTCGAGCACATGGAACGCGCGGTCGAGTTGATGGCGGTCGATCCAGTGGTGAATGATCACCTTGGTGACGTTTACTGGGCCGTAGGCCGAGCGCGCGAGGCTGAATTCCAATGGAAACGCGCCTTATCCTTCATCAATCCGGCAGATACGGATGGTGAGGCCGACCCCGAACGCATTCGCCGCAAGTTGGAGATTGGACTGGACGCTGTGCTGGTCGAGGAAGGCGCGGAACCACTGAAGGTCGCCAATGGCAACTAAGGCCTTTGCGCCCGCCAAGATCAACTTGACGCTACATGTGACCGGCCAACGGGCGGACGGCTATCATCTACTGGATTCGCTGGTGGTGTTTGCCGACGTCGGCGATACGCTGGAGTTCACGCAGAGGCCTGTGCTGTCGATGTCTGTGACTGGCGAACACGCAGCGGGCGTACCCACAGACAACCGCAACCTAGTTTGGAAAGCGGCCGAGGCTGCGGGCTGGACTGGGCATATTGTCCTAAACAAGGTGCTGCCTCACGGCGGCGGGATTGGTGGAGGATCGTCAGACGCCGCCGCAACCTTGCGGATGGCTGCAGATCAGGGCGTGTCAGTTGGGCAGGATGCAGCGCTGTCGTTGGGAGCAGATGTGCCAGTATGCATGCTGGCGCGGACGACCCGGATGCGGGGCATAGGCGAGCAGCTGACACCGCTTAAATTGCCCCCATTACCTGCCTTGCTGGTAAATCCTGGCGTTGAAGTGCCCACAGGGGCGGTCTTTTCGGCATTGGATAGCCGGAGTAACCCCGCAATGCCTGAGGGTATTCCTGTATTCGAGACCCCCAATGAGTGCGCTGCCTGGCTACAGGATCAACGCAACGACCTCGAACCACCAACTACAGGGCTGGCGCCAGAGGTCGCTCGGGTTCTGGATGAACTGGCAAGCACCAAACAGGCCCTTCTGGCCCGGATGTCAGGCTCAGGTTCAACCTGTTTTGCGCTCTATCCAACGATGAAAGATGCTCATTTAGCGGCTTACGAGATCGGCGCGGCCCATCCAGATTGGTGGTGCCGCGCGACGCAACTTAACTAAGGCGCGAAACCACGTAGTCAGCCAGGTCTCGCAACAGCGTGCGAATTTCGTGATCGGGCAGGGCATCCAGCGATGCCTTGGCCTTGGCGGCCCATCCGAACGCATCCGCGCGGGTAGCGTCCAGAGTGCCGTATTTGGCCATCAGGCTCAATGCGTGGTCCAGATCGCCGTCTTCCTGGCGGCCCCGGCCAATTGTACGTTCCCAAAACGCATGTTCCTCAGCCGTTGCCTGCGCCACGGCCTTGATCACAGGCAGGGTCAGTTTGCGTTCGCGGAAGTCGTCACCGACATTCTTGCCGGTGGCTTTGCTATCGCCCTGATAATCAAGCAAATCATCCGCAATCTGGAAGGCAATGCCCAAAGCATCGCCGTAGTCATAAAGCGCTTTGACCTGATCCTCGGAGGCGCCAGCGATCACACCGCCCACCTCGGTCGCGGCCGAAAACAGAGCCGCTGTCTTGCCGCGCACAACCTGCAGATAAATCGCCTCATCCGTTCCCAGATCCGTTGCCGCAGTCATCTGCAGCACTTCGCCCTCGGCAATGGTGGCCGAGGCATTGGCCAGAATGTCCAGAACCCGCAGCGATCCGGTCTCAACCATCAGTTGGAAGCTGCGGGAAAACAGGTAGTCGCCAACCAGAACACTGGATTTATTGTCCCACAGCAGGTTCGCGGTTGGGCGGCCACGCCGTTGGGCGCTTTCGTCCACTACGTCGTCGTGCAACAAGGTCGCGGTGTGGATAAACTCAACCGTGGCGGCCAAGCGCACGTGGTGGTCGCCTGAATACTCAAACAGGCGGGCCGCCGCTAGTGTCAGCATCGGGCGCAGGCGTTTGCCGCCGGCCTCAACCAGATGCGCTGTCACTTCGGGGATGCGCGGCGCATGTTCCGAGGCCATGCGCGTGCGGATTAGTTCATTGACCGCGCCCATTTCGCTGGCCAGAAGCTCGGCGAGCCGCTCATGCGGTTTCGTGATCGTGTCGATATCCATCACACTCCTGATACAAGGCTCGACTTTCCGCGTACCTTGCCCTTACATCCATCCCCATGAAAGAACTTTTGCGCAGCACCGATCCAACGATCCTGGCCTTTGCTTCGGCCCTTCTTGAGGGAGAGGATATAGACTGCTTTCAGGTGGACGTAAATATGAGCATCCTCGAAGGCGGCATCGGAATCTTCCCTCGCCGCCTGATGGTACGGGCCGATGATCTGACCCGTGCGGAAAGAGTCATGCGCGACAATGACATCCCGCTTGGCCGATGAGTCTGTTTTCCAATAGTGATTTGACCTGTAACGATTTTCTGGGCGGTCGGGTGCGCTTGTGGCAGCCACGTTCCGGTTATCGCGCCGGTGTGGACCCAGTGCTGCTGGCAGCCTCGGTCCCGGCGACACGTGGTCACACGGTGTTAGAGCTGGGCTGCGGTGCCGGAGCGGCGATCCTGTGCCTTTTGGCGCGGGTGCCTGGCGTGTCGGGCGTCGGGGTAGAGTTGCAGTCGCCCTATGCCAAACTGGCGCGCCGCAATGCAGTTGAAAACGACGCTGCACTAGAGGTTGTCGAGGCCAATCTGAGCGCCCTGCCTACAGACCTGAAACAGCGGCAGTTCGATCATGTCATCGCTAATCCACCGTACTATCGCGCCGGGGCGCACAGCCCGGCAACTGACGAGGGGCGCAGCATCGCGTTGGGGGAAGGTACGCCGTTGGACGTCTGGTTTGAAGTTGCAGCCAAGCGCCTAGCGCCCCGTGGCTATCTGCACATGATCCAGAAAGCCGACCGTTTGCCAGATATGCTGGCAGGATGCGCTGGGCGTCTGGGCTCGGTTGAGGTGCTACCCCTTGCTGCGCGCAACGGTCGCGCTGCTGAATTGGTGATTTTACGCGCCAGAAAGGGCGGTCGGGCGGCGTTTCAGCTGCATGCGCCGTTGATCCTGCATGCCGGGGATCGCCACGAGAAAGACGGTGAAAACTATACGACTCAGGTCTCTGCCGCGCTGCGAGACGGGGGAGCGATCACCGGAATCTTCAACCAATAGGCATTAACCAGCCGAAATTGTCGGATTTATGACAGATTCTGTGCGTATGCGGCGTGACAGGGTGGAAACGATGTGGTCAACTTCTTACGTGAAACTCAGACACCAACAGAGGAGTATCGCCATGAGCGTGAGCGCACACCTGACCGAACTGAAGAAAAAACACGAATCTCTCGGTCTTGAAGTTGAACAAGCCCAACGCTCGCCTGGCATCGACGATCTCCATATAGCTCAACTCAAAAAACAGAAGCTTAGGCTTAAGGAAGAGATCGAGCGACTGTCCAACTAGCGACGCATACTAGCCCGCGCGGCAATGGCCGCGCCGCCAGTGATCAACACGGCCGCGATCGCCAGACCCCATGACAGGGCGGCGATCCCGGCCACAACCAAAGCCAGCGTAGACAGCAGGGGTGCCGCATAAGAGGCCGTGCCCAAAATCTGGATGTCGCCCTGCTTTACACCGATATCCCAGACATAGAACGCCAAGCCCACCGGCCCCAGGCCCAGTGCGACGACCGATGCCCAGCCGAAAACGCTATCGGGCCAAATCGTCTCTTCGACGACGAGGTGCAATGCCCCTGATGCAGCGGCCGTGGCGATGCAGAATACAGCCACGGAACTTGTCGGCGTATCGCCCAACCGGCGTGACAGAACCGAATAGCTCGACCAAGTCAGCGCACAAAGCAGCGCCAGCCCATAGCCTGGAAGGTGGGTGGCCTGAAACCCGGCGCTGCCACTGCCTGTGATGATGACAGCGGCTCCTGCAAAGCCTAGACAGGCGCCGCAAAGATGTCCGATGCGTAAGTGTTCACCGGGCAGCAAGCCAGAAAACAGCACGATCAGCAGTGGCCAGAGATAGGCGATCAGCCCGGCCTCGGCTGCCGGAGCCATGCGTAAGGCCGAAAAATATAGCGCGTGATAGCCAAACAGCCCAACCGTACCGAACAGATACGTGGTCCAACGCACCGAGAGCAACTGACCCAACCCGCCATTGGTCCACGTCCAGATCAAGCCCAGTGTGCCCCCGATGGAAAAGCAGACGGTGTTCAGCAAAAGGGGCGGCGTCGGGGCTGATCCGACAGTAAACAAAGCCAACAGAGACCACAGCAAAACGGCTACGAAGCCAATAGCCGTCGCGCGTGTTCTGGTCATGGGGCAAGGACCTCTTCCACCGGTATGATGTCGAATTCATCCGAGATATGAGCGGTTTTTTCGATCTCTGCCACAAACCAATCCCGAAACGCAGCGATCTGGGGTCGGTTTTCGGCGCCGGGCAGGCAAAGGAATCGGAAGCGTCCCTTGGTTTCAATCGCTGTTTTGAAGGGCGCAACCAATCGGCCTTCAGTCATGTCTTTCAGAATCATCGCACGACGGCCCAAAACCACCCCAACCCCTGCAACTGCGGCGTCAATCGCGTGATCGGCATTCGAAAACCGGGCGCCATGCTCGGGTACGAAGTCGACCCCCACGGCTCGGAACCAAGTGGGCCAGTCGCAGCGCGGCCGCAGAAAGGCAATGGAATCGTCATGAATCAGCGGTGCGTCCCGCAAGCTTTCGGGCGTGGGAAATTGCTCGGCCAATTCAGGGGTCATTGCCGGGGTCAGCCATTCCTTGCGTACAGGTAGGGAATAAAGCCCCTCATCGGGGCCATAACCAAACCGGATGGCCACATCCACATCATCCCGCTCCAGATCCATGTTCCGCAAGGTGGCCGAGAATTTGAGGTCGATCTCGGGATGCGCCCGCGCGAATTCATACAGGCGCGGGGCCAGCCATTTGGCAGTGAGTGCGGGCCCAGCTGTAACCGTCAGACTGGTGTCATCCCCCTGCCTCCGGGCCGCCTGCCATGCGGCCTGCAGGGCGGCAAACCCTTCAGCGGCGCCGGGGGCGAGGGCGCGCCCCGCGTCTGTCAGTTCCACCGCCCGGTTCAGGCGGCGAAACAGAGGGCGCCCCAAATGCTCCTCAAGCGATTTGATCTGAAAGGACAGCGCTGCGGGCGTGACGTGCAGTTCCTCTGCCGCCTTGGCAAAGGACATGTGCCGGGCGGCGGCATCAAAGGCGCGCAAGGCAGTCAATGGAGGGAGAGGGGCGCTCATGACTCAAGAATATCTTAACTGAAACCCGTAGAAACCTCGTTTGTCAGTTAAGAATGTAAGGCGCATATTCAACTGAAGTCAAACAAAGTTGAACTGAAGGGAAGACTGCCATGATTGAGGTCACTGCGAACCCGGCCACCGCCCGGGCCTTTCAGCGCGCACATTTCGAACGCTCTCTTGCGGTCAGCAAGGCCCTGAATTGGCTATTCGGTTCCCGCTGAACGCAGCGCGCGTGTTCTTACGGGATAAAAAAGGGCCGGTCCAAAAGGACCGGCCCGTTTTCGTTTTTGCCCAAAGGGTCAGACGAAGAACTGCGCACCGTTGGCCGAGATGGTCGAGCCATTGATGAACTGCGAGTCGTCAGACGCCAGGAACGCCACGCAGCGCGCGATTTCCTCGGGCTCGCCCAGTCGGCCGGCTGGAATCTGGCCGATGATGGATTCGCGAACTTTTTCAGGCACCGCCATCACCATCTCGGTTGCGATATAGCCGGGGCAGATCGCGTTGGCGGTGATGCCTGCGCGTGCGCCTTCTTGCGCCAGCGATTTGACGATGCCCAGATCGCCCGCCTTGGTTGCAGCGTAGTTCACCTGTGCAAACTGACCCTTCTGACCGTTGATCGAGCTGATGACGATCACGCGGCCGAACTTGCGCTCGCGCATGCCGGGCCAGACGGGGTGCACGGTGTTGAAAACACCGGTCAGGTTGGTGTCGATCACGTCCTTCCACTGATCGGGTGTCATCTTGTGGAACGGCGCGTCACGGGTGATGCCCGCATTGGCGACCACGATGTCGATCGGGCCAACTTCAGCCTCGACTTTTTCGATACCTGCTTTGGACTCGTCATAGTCGGCCACGTTCCACTTGTAGGTGGCGATGCCGGTTTCCTCGGTAAATTTTGCGGCGGCTTCGTCATTGCCGGCGTAGGTGGCTGCAACATTGTAGCCTTCGGCCTTGAGCGCCTTGGAAATTGCTGCGCCGATGCCGCGGGAACCGCCGGTGACGAGTGCTGTACGTGCCATTGAGGAATCCTCCAATTTAGTCTGACTTGGTAATTCTGTTACTCTGAGAGAGATTGTTGCGCAATATCGTTTCGTGCTCGTTTTTGTCTTTCTGTTCGGCGATATTGTCGCATCTAAGGTGTAATGCCCAATTGTAACAAAAAAAGGCGCCCAATGGACGCCCTTTTCTATTTAGATGTCAACGCACTTAGTCGCGCTCCACGCACAGGGCGACACCCATGCCGCCGCCGATGCAGAGTGTGGCTAGACCTTTCTTCGCGTCGCGACGCTTCATTTCGAACAGCAGCGTGTTCAGAACGCGGCAGCCGGACGCGCCGATTGGGTGACCAATGGCAATCGCGCCGCCGTTGACGTTCACGATCGACGGGTCCCAGCCCATATCCTTGTTCACGGCGCAGGCCTGTGCGGCAAACGCTTCGTTGGCTTCAACCAGATCCAGATCGTCAACCGACCAGCCTGCTTTCTCCAGCGCCTTGCGCGAGGCATAGATCGGACCAACGCCCATGATCGACGGGTCCAGACCGGCGGTGGCGTAAGATGCGATACGGGCCAGAGGTTCGATCCCGCGCTTTTCGGCGTTCTCGGCCGACATCAGCAGGGTCGCCGCCGCACCGTCATTCAGGCCCGAGGCGTTAGCAGCAGTAACCGAGCCGTCCTTGGTAAAGGCGGGGCGTAGTTTGGCCATTGCCTCCATGGTCGCACCGTGGCGGATGTACTCGTCCTTGTCCATTACGATGTCGCCCTTGCGGGTCTTGATGGTGAAGGGCACGATCTCGTCTGCGAACTTACCGGCTTTCTGCGCGGCCTCGGCTTTGTTTTGCGAGGCAACGGCGAACTCGTCCTGCATGTCACGGCTGATCTGCCATTTCTCGGCGACGTTCTCAGCGGTCTGGCCCATGTGATAGCCGTTGAAGGCGTCCCACAGACCGTCGCGGATCATCGTGTCGATGTATTTCATGTCGCCCATCTTGTGGCCGGCGCGCAGTGCGGCGGCATGGGGCGAAAGGGTCATGTTTTCTTGTCCACCAGCTGCGACGATATCAGCGTCGCCCAGTTGAATGTGCTGAGCACCCAGAGCGACAGCGCGCAGACCCGAGCCACAGACCTGGTTGATACCCCAAGCAGCGCTTTCTTGCGGCAGACCAGCATTGATATGCGCCTGACGTGCCGGGTTCTGACCCTGAGCGGCCGTCAGAACCTGACCCATGATGGTTTCGCTGACCTCGCCCTTTTCGACACCGGCGCGTTCAACGACGGCTTCAAGAACGGCGGCGCCCAGATCATGTGCGGGTGTGTTTGCAAACGAGCCGCTAAAACTGCCGACACCGGTTCGTGCTGCGGATGCGATTACTACGTTGGTCATTTAGACAATCCTTTACCATCAAGGTCCTGAGGGAACCCTAACGGCGCAGATCGCAGAGGCAAGGCCCCTGTGACCGAGAGCGCCTCCTGATCCCCCGCTCCAACTGAACATGGCATAGCGTAATGCTGCAGTTGCAGCAACGGTCAGCTTGTCTCAGGGTGCCGTTGGGGCAAGTTTTCCGCGCCTAGCTGCCTGTTTGTCTGGTTTTTTCACCCTTCCAGGGGGCCGAAACAGTGGGTGCGCCAAATAAAAAACCCTGTAGGCAGTCCACGCCATTGGCCAAAAGAAATTCGGCATCTTCCTTTGTTTCGACCGATTCGGCGGTCACCAGAATTTCAAACTCCCTCGCGACGGCGACCAAAGCCCGCACGAGGGCCTGATTGTCGGGGTTGGTACTGACGCCCCGCACGAATTGTCCGTCGACCTTTGCCGCGTCGAACAGAAATTCGCGAAAATGGCGAAAGCTGAAGTTGCTGGCACCGAAATCGTCCAGAGCAAAGGCAATGCCGCGCGGTTGTAGCCGATCCATGAAATCGATCACCAGTTCTGGCACAGTCATGGCCGAACTCTCCGAAATCTCTAGGATCAGGCGTTCTCCAAGATTTGCGTCTTTCTTGAGAAACCGCTCTAGCACCCGAGAATATCGAGCGTACCCGATAGAGCGGGCTGACATGTTGATGGAAAGCCGGATTTCGGGGTTTCTGCTCAGAGTCCGCAGTCCCATTTCAAGCGCGACACAATCCAGATCGCGGCCGATCGGTGTATTTTCCAGCTGAGGCATGAAATCCCGCGCAGGAATGACCCGCCCGGTTTCGTCCAGAACACGAATGAACCCTTCGTAGAACGCCACACCATACGGGGGGTGGGCCTGCATGACGGGCTGAAAGGCCAGTTTGCATTGCTTGTGCTTCACTGCCTCGGTCGCCATCTGAACCGTAGCACTATCTCGGGATGCGACAGCCGCGTTCAGCGGGCTATCAGCGCCCTCGGGCACGTCTGCCTGTTTTCCGTCACGCATGTCCTGATCACTTCCCTTCACGTCACCGGTCAGGGGCTGATTTCAGGACAAACTTATGAATCTGTGGTTAAGAGGATTGAAGTCGGCAGGGATCAGCGCGAGGTTTCCCAGATTCGACCCAACGCGGCGGCGCCACCGACTACGGCGCCCATGAATCCCAGAGCGAGCATAACGAAACCCAGCGCGATGATTGAGGAAGATCCTCCGGCCAGAGCCGTCAGCATGGCCAGAACCAGACCCAGCAAACCAAGTGCGGTTGATACAGTCGTCAAACGGTTCATGTCAGCCTCCGGTTGCTCGTTACGGGTCACATCCGCTGGATATGGAATGTGAAATTCCGCTTTCAAGGAAAACGGGTATCGGATCGGCGGATTTAAGCCTGTTTTGCCTGTGTATTGGACGTTTTGGTCTCAAATTGCTCGAACCCGGGCGTTCCACGGTCTTCCGGATGACGGACGAGGTGTCGGGCTTTGATCTGTTCCGAGTTCTCGCGGCTACCGTCATGGCTGTATCCCGGCGGTGCAAAGCAATAGGCCAGACGCTCGCGCAAGGTCAGTCCCGGCTGCGTGGCGTCGCGCCAGATGCCGACCCATTCGTGAAAGGCCACGCGCAGCGGGTTGAACGTGCCGATATTATGCACCAGCCCGTAGTCGACGCGGTCATCCTCTTGCTCAGGCACAAAGGTGCCAAACATCTTGTCCCAGATGATGAAAACACCTGCATAGTTGCAATCCAGGTAGCGCGCGTTGCGGCCGTGATGGGCGCGGTGGTGGCTGGGGGTGTTCATCACAGCCTCGAACCAACGGGGCATCTTGCCGATGGTCTCGGTGTGAATCCAGAACTGATAGATCAGGTTCAGGCCGCCGCAGAACAGCACCATCGCCGGGTGGAAACCCAGTAGGATCAGCGGCGCGCGCACCACCATCATGAAGGTGAATGTATAGGTCCAGGTCTGACGCAGAGCGGTGGTAAGGTTGTAATGTTGCGAACTGTGGTGGTTCACATGGCTGGCCCAGACCCAGCGAATGCGGTGGCCAAACCGATGAACCCAGTAGTAGCGCAGATCATCCAGCACAAAGCACAGGATGATTACCGGGATCGAGGTGCCAAGGTTCAGCGGCGTGATCTGCCAAAGCCACATGAAGAACCCATAGGCAATGAAGCCCAACAGAAAGCCTGAGGCTATGTTCCCCGCGCCCATCACAAGCGAGGTCACCGCATCCCGCGTTTCATATCGCCCGCCTTTGCCCTTGACCGCGATCCATAAGAACTCGGCCAGAATGGCGGCGATGAAGAAAGGGACCGCCCATTGCACGGCATCGGGAAAGCTCACTTGGTCGGTCATGCAGGGTCCATCAAAAGTTGCCAGTGGGGGCGTTCGAAGTCATCGAGGCGGACGAGGGCTTTGGGTGTGCCGAAATCGTGGAACTGAATCTCGAAACCCTCGGGGTGCTCGATCCAGTCGAAATCCAGCAGATGCCGCGCCACGGTGTCGGCACCGAAAGACCACAGCAGCCCGCTTCCGGTTTCCGTACGGATCAGGGCCGAGCGTTTGTCATGCGAGATTGTCACGTCGATGATCACGTCGTCTGGCGCGTGGCGCAGCCATTCCGAACGCGCAGTGTCGGGCGTCAGTTCGCGCACGCGCGACCGTCCCGTCAGGTGCAGCATCACAGTGATTCCGACGATCCCTCCGATCACCAGAACCAGCAGAATTTCAAACGGCATAGGGTCCTCCCGCCCGGCAGAGTGCAGAGCGGCCATGGTGCTGTCAAAGGTTGCGTCGCGTCAGCCTGTTTCGAGCGCGTCCAGTATCTCGTGCTGCACCACACGCTGGACAAAGGGCACCAACCCGTCCGGGCCGGAAGCTCTGTCTTTCAGGTGAATGCAGATATCCGGTCTGCGGGAAGCGATGATGCCGACCATCTCACCGCGCACCTTATCGTCCAGACCCGCACCCATGATGGCGCAGACGATGCGTGGTTCGGCATCCAGTTGCCGCCGAACCTCATCCTGATCATGCGCGCCCAGCCATTGAATCGGCATGTGATCCAACTGCCGCGCTACGTCTCCAATGACATTTGGTAGTTTTCCAATCAAAAGAACTACCGGTTTCATCAGGGCCTCCTTTTGTTGGTTACCAATTGAGAAACCGGCCCCTAAGGACCGACTTAAGTCTAGCATAATAAAACATTGTTTTCGGTGTTTAGTTCGAAATCGTCATAGTGACGGCTTTGCCTTTACCCTTCTCACGGGTGAAAGTGACCTGATCTCCGTCTATGGACACCTTCTGGCAATCCTCTGGAAGCTGGTTGGTTCCAATTATGATATTCCGGCAAAAAAGCCTCTTGTTCCAAACCCAAGCCCCGGTCATTTTTCCGTTCTTACCGGCATCTCCCGTAATCTTGCCGTCTGCCGAAACCACAAGCCAGGTTTCCTCGCTCACGAGTTTCTTGCCGACAATGCTATCCATGAATTGCTTTTGCTTCTTGATGTCTTTGGCGTTTGCGATCGCGACTGTAATCAAAAGAACGCTGACCGCTGCGGTCAGGATGGCAAAGGGCTTCATAGCTATTCCCCCACAATTGAAAGGTGGGAGAATAGCACGGTTCGCCGATTTTTTGCGCGTTTGCCTTAGCTTTCAGCTTCCACCAGCGCCGCAATAATCGCCTTGGCGCTGTCAGAATTCCATTCGGCGTCACCGATCAGGCGGGCGATTTCATTGCCGTCGGGGTCCAAAATGACGGTAATCGGCAGAGCGACGACACCCATCTCGCGGGCAACAGCCGATTTGGGGTCCTGATGGCGGGGCAGGTTTTCGATACCGTTTTCCGCGAAGAACTTCTTGATCCCAGCAGGCGAGTTGCGCCCGGTCGCTAGTGTCAGAACCTCGAACTTGTCGCCGCCGAACTCTTCTTGCAACTCTGCGATCTGGGGCATTTCCTTGCGGCAAGGCGCACACCACGTGGCCCAGAAGTTCAGCAGAACGTATTTGCCCTTGTAGTCCTCGAGTGTCCCGACGCCACCATCATCTTCCAGTTGGAATTCCACCGGTGCGACCGGCTTCGGCTCTTTATGCAGGATCAATCGTTTCAGTGTGCCGTCCCGCAGCGGGTCCAGAGTTTCCGCATCCGTGGCCAAAGCCGCGTTTGCACCCAGCGCAAGGGCCATATAAAGGGGGATCAGACGAAATAGGCGCATATCAACTCCGGGTTTTCTTACATGACCGATCAATCCTCGAACCAGATGTGGGGCGGCCGCTTTGCCGCCGGTCCAGACGCGATCATGGAGGCAATCAATGCCTCGATCGGGTTCGATCAGCGGATGGCAGCCCAAGACATCGCAGGCTCGCGCGCCCATGCCGCCATGCTCGCGGCTACAGGCGTCATAAGTGATAGTGATGCAGAAGCTATTCGGGAAGGGCTGCTCACCGTTTTGTCAGAAATTCAGAACGGAGAATTTCAGTTCTCGACCGCGCTGGAAGACATCCATATGAACGTCGAGGCGCGTCTGAAAGAGGTGATCGGAGAGCCCGCAGGTCGTTTGCACACGGGCCGTTCGCGTAACGATCAGGTTGCGACCGACTTCAAACTCTGGGTGCGTGATCAGTTGGACGCGGCAGAAACGGGTCTTTTGGCCCTGATCCGCGCGCTTTTGGCGCAGGCCGAAGCGGGTGCGGATTGGGTCATGCCGGGCTTCACCCACCTGCAAACCGCGCAGCCAGTGACATGGGGCCATCACATGATGGCGTATGTCGAGATGTTTGGCCGTGATCTGAGCCGTGTCCGCGATGCCCGCGCCCGTATGAATGAATCTCCGCTGGGCGCTGCGGCGCTGGCCGGCACGTCCTTCCCCATCGACCGCGAAATGACCGCCAAGGCGCTGGGCTTTGACCGCCCCGCCGCCAACTCGCTGGACGCGGTCAGCGACCGTGATTTTGCGCTGGAGTTCCTGTCGACGGCTTCGATCTGCGCCGTGCACCTGTCGCGCTTTGCCGAAGAACTGGTGATCTGGTCCTCGGCCCAGTTCCGGTTCGTGACCCTTTCGGATCGGTTCTCAACCGGTTCGTCGATCATGCCGCAGAAGAAAAATCCCGACGCGGCGGAGCTGATCCGCGCCAAGGTGGGTCGGATTTACGGTGCCAATACCGCGCTGATGATGGTGATGAAGGGCCTGCCACTGGCTTATTCCAAGGACATGCAGGAAGACAAAGAACAGGTCTTTGACGCCGCCGACAACTGGATGCTGGCGCTGGCCGCGATGGAAGGCATGGTCAAGGACATGACCGCTAATTGCGAAAGCCTTGCCGCCGCTGCCGGGTCGGGTTTCTCGACCGCGACCGATCTGGCCGACTGGTTGGTCCGGGTGCTGGGCCTGCCGTTCCGCGATGCGCACCACGTAACGGGATCGCTGGTGGCAATGGCCGAGAGCAAGGGCTGCGACCTGCCGGACCTGACCCTGGAAGACATGCAATCGGTTCACGCCGATATCACGGATGATGTCTATTCTGTCCTTACCGTCGAAAATTCGGTAAACTCGCGTCAGTCTTATGGCGGCACGGCACCAGATCAGGTGCGGGCCCAAATCAAGCGATGGAAGGCGCTGGTGTGATGTTTCTTGTGCGCATAGCAGTGATCGTGGCGGCCGGATTCGCTCTGGCAGGTTGCGGTGCAGACGGGGAGCCGGTGCAGCCAACCGCAAGCCTGGGTGTCGGTGTTGGTTCCAGCGGAACCCATGTCGGCGGAGGCGTCGGTCTGCGGCGCGGAGGTCTAGGGATTTATTTGGGCGTCTAACGTCCGAGTTGTTTTTTATCAACCGAATGCCCATTTTCTGGGCATGACCGGCCCTGGCCAGAACTCCTGTTAAAGAAGACCTCTATGAGAATTACCGGCTTGATACTGACCCTCGTCGTGCTCGCGGCCTGCGATCCTTCTTACAAACCTAGCCCCGAACCTGAAACGAATTCGGGTGGGTCCGGCGTGTCGATCTCGGGCTACGGACGGGTTGGCGTGTCGACAACCAAATAGCGAATTCTCCAGCCTATGTAGAGCCGTTGGTCTGATGACACCGTCCAGATCAGGTGTTCTGAGGGGATAGCCTTCATCTCGAGAACGGGCGCATCGTTCGCGCGGAAAGCCTCGTGTCTGAAGTCCAGGAACGTTAGCTTCCGGGGTATCTGCTTCGGGAAATGATACCGCAGCATTCAGACATTTATGCGCTCACCGATGGATCGGTCGCCGGGACGGTCCGCATGGCGACATTAGGCATCGGTGATTGTCCTCGGTTTTTTTTATGCCATTTGGAAGAATCCCGGTCACACACAGTATCAGAATTCGACTGGCAAACCGTTCATGACCGATGAACATTCCGCCAAGTTTGAAGCCGCCAGGCGCATATCTAGAAATTCTGGAACAGCCTTCGCGAAGAGGCAAAACTGCACAGGTGATCCAATTCTATTGCAATTGATCTTGCGCTCGACCGGGTGTTGCATCTAGTCGAGTACCCATGGATCACTTTCTCTACCGCGACGGCGCGCTGCACGCCGAGGATGTCCCGATCTCCGAAATCGCTGCCGCGGTCGGAACGCCGTTTTATGTCTATTCGACGGCGACCTTGTTGCGGCATTTCCAACTGTTCGATGACGCGTTGGAGGGGACCGACCACCTTGTTTGCTATGCAATGAAGGCGGCTAGCAATCAGGCGATCCTGAAAACGCTGGCGCAGGCGGGGGCCGGGATGGACGTGGTCTCGGGCGGCGAGTATCTGCGCGCCAAGGCGGCAGGTGTCCCGGGTGACAAGATCGTGTTTTCGGGTGTCGGCAAAACTGCCGATGAAATCCGGACTACGCTGAGCGGCGGCATCCGCCAGTTTAACGTCGAATCCGAGCCCGAGATGGAGGTGATCAACGCGGTCGCGCTGGAATTGGGTGTGATCGCTCCGATCACTGTCCGGGTGAACCCGGATGTGGACGCCAAGACCCACGCCAAGATCGCAACCGGCAAGTCCGAGAACAAGTTCGGCATTCCGATCGCGCGCGCGTCCGAAGTTTACGCCCACGCGGCAACTCTGCCGGGGTTGGAGGTAATTGGGATCGACGTCCATATCGGTTCGCAACTGACCGAACTGGAGCCGTTCGAACTGGCCTACACCAAAGTCGCCGAACTGACCGAACATTTGCGCGCCGAGGGGCACAATATCCGCCGCCTCGATCTGGGTGGTGGGCTGGGCATTCCCTATACCCGCGCCAATGACGCGCCCCCCCTGCCGGTGGAATACGGCGCGTTGATCAAGAAGACGCTGGGCCATCTGAATTGCGAGATCGAGATCGAACCCGGCCGTCTGATCGCAGGCAATGCGGGCTTGATGGTCAGTAAAGTGATCTACGTGAAATCCGGTGAGGGTCGTGATTTCCTGATTCTCGATGGGGCCATGAATGACCTGATTCGGCCGGCGATGTACGAGGCGCACCATGATATCGTTGCTGTTCAGGAACCCGCTCCGGGTGTTGAACAACAGCCTTACGACATCGTCGGCCCGGTGTGTGAAACCGGCGACACCTTTGCAAAACAGCGTAACATGCCACCGCTGACTCCCGGTGATCTGGTCGCGTTCCGCAGCGCCGGAGCCTATGGCGCGGTGATGGCCAGCGAATACAATACCCGCCCCCTGATCCCCGAAGTTTTGGTGCATGGGGATCAATTTGCAGTTATTCGTGAACGCCCAAGCTTTGACGAAATCATAAACCGCGATACCATACCTGAGTGGCTCTGACGCGATGACCGTGCGGGCCTGTTCAGGAGGCCCGCCTTGACCGCAAGACCGACCCTGCCGATCCCAAGACTTTCCCTGTGGCTCACGCATGCAGGAATGCTGGCCGAGCAGGTTTTGCGTGCTTTTTGGCCATTTTTCTCGATTGTCATGGCGATTCTGGCCGTTTTGATGCTGGGGTTGCAAGATCACGTACCGGTTGAAGTGGTCTGGGCTGTAGGTGCGGTGGCAGGCCTTGGTCTGCTGACGACGCTGGCTTGGGGTATTCGGCGATTCCACCTGCCCGGCCGGGCTGAGGCGCTCATGCGGTTGGATGAATCCCTGCCGGGACGCCCAATTCAGGCGTTGGTGGACGACCAGGCTATCGGCGCGATGGATGTGGATTCGGTGGCTCTTTGGCACGCGCATCAGTCCCGTATGGCGCAGAAGGTAGCGCGGGCTGAACCGGTCAGACCTGATCTGAGGTTAGCGGACCGAGATCCGTATGCGCTGCGCTATTCCGCCTTGTTGGCGTTAGTGATTGCCGTACTGTTTGGTTCCTTCTGGCGTATTGGCTCGGTGGCAGAAATGACACCGGGCGCGGCCGTGGCCGGGCAGGGGCCTAGCTGGGAAGGCTGGGTGGAACCTCCGCGCTATACCGGACTGCCGACGTTGTATCTGGCGGATCAGTCCGACCCGACATTGTTGGTACCGCAAGGTAGCCGTGTCACATTGCGATTCTACGGAGAGGTCGGCGCCCATAGCCTGACCGAGACTACCTCTCCTTTGGGCGCTCAAGGCGCGACCGAGCCGGAACAGGAATTTGTTACCGAACGCTCGGGGCAGTTGGTGATTGACGGTCCCGCAGGTCAGGATTGGACATTGAACATCATTACTGACAATCCACCACAAATTGCTGTGGCCGATAGTGCTGAAGCTGAGGCTGGCGGACAAATGGAACTACCCTTTGCCGCCAGCGATGACTACGGCGTCGTTTCCGGTTCAGCTGTGCTCGAGTTGGATTTACCTGCTGTCGATCGCCGCTATGGCTTGATGGCCGAGCCCGAATCGCGAGACGTGATTGAAGTTGAGTTGCCGATGCCGATCACCGGCGATCGGGCCGATTTCACCGAAGACTTTATCGAGGATTTCTCACAGCACCCTTGGGCCCATCTGCCGGTGAAGATCACTCTGATGGCGCGAGATGCAGCGGATCAGGAGTCTCAGTCCGAACCTTATACGACCAAGCTTCCTGCGCGCCGGTTTTTTGATCCGCTGGCTGCGGCAGTGATTGAACAGCGGCGCGACCTGCTCTGGACGCGCCAGAACGCGCCGCGGGTTGCGCAGATTCTGCGCGCAGTCTCGCACTTGCCCGAAGATGTCTTCCGCTCGGACACCGCGTACCTACGCTTGCGCGTGGCCCTTCGCCGGTTAGAGGCTTTTACCGACTATGGGCTGACCCAAAATCAGCAGGAAGAAATTGCGCAGGCGTTATGGGATTTGGCCGTCATTATCGAAGAGGGCACGCTGGCTGATGCGTTGGAGCGTATGCGCCGGGCACAGGAACGTCTGTCCGAGGCGATGAAAAACGGCGCTACCGATGAAGAGATTGCCGAGCTAATGCAGGAATTGCGTGAGGCGACACAGGATTACCTGCGTCAGCTTCAGCGCTTGGCACAGGAAAACGGTGATTTTGACGAAAACCAGCAGGGCCAGAACGGCGAAACCATGCAGATGACGCAGGACGACCTGCAACGCATGATGGACCGAATTCAGGAATTGATGGAACAGGGCCGCATGGCCGAGGCGCAGCAGGCGCTGGAAGAGTTCCAACAGATGATGGAGAACATGCGCATCACCCAAGGCCAGGGTCAGGGCCAGCAGTCCGAGGGCCAGCAAGCGATGGAGGGGTTGGCCGAAACCCTGCGCGAACAACAGGGCCTCAGCGATCAGGCGTTCCGCGATCTGCAAGAACAGTTCAACCCTGGCGCACAGGCCGGTGAAAGTGAGGGCAACGAAGGTCGCAGTGGCGGCCTGGGTCGTGGCCAGAGCCACGAGGGTCAAGGCGGCCAGGGTCAGGGCACTGATCAGGCGGATGGCGGTGGTCAACAAGGCCAGGGCTCGCTGGCTGATCGTCAGCAGGCGCTGCGTGATGAGCTGGGACGACAGCAACAGAACCTACCCGGTGCCGGAACGCCCGAAGGCGAAGCTGCGCGCGACGCGCTGGGACGTGCCGGCCGTGCCATGGACGAGGCTGAAGATGCGCTGCGCGGCGATGACCTGGCCGAAGCTATCGACCGCCAGTCCGAAGCGATGGAAGCCCTGCGTGAAGGCATGCGCTCATTGGGTGAAGCTTTGGCCCAGAACCAGCAGAACCAGCCGGGTCAGGGTTCGCAAGAAGGCGATATGCAGGCCACCAACCGCGATCCGCTGGGCCGCAGTCCCGGCGCGAACGGATCGATTTCGACCGATGACAATCTGCTACAGGGCGAGGATGTCTATCGTCGCGCGCGGGAATTGCTGGACGAAATCCGCCGCCGCACCGGTGAAACGGACCGCCCTCAAATCGAGTTGGAATACCTTAAACGCCTATTGGAGCGGTTCTAACCGGGTTAGTTCTGTGCTGCACCCGAGGTCTGCGTCTCAAGCCATATCCGCGCCTGATCTACCAACGAGACATACGGTGTCAGGATCGGTTCAGCTTGCGGGACGGCTTCACTGATCTTCTGAGCGTTGCCGTAAATCAGCAGCAGGATAACGCCCACAATCAGAACTAGCGCAAATCCGCGCAAGAACCCGCCGCCCGATCTGTGGGGCGTGAGGTCCTCGACCTCGGGTTTAGCGTTATCGCTGCGCAGGCTGGAATTGATCGCCTCAACATCCGGCAATGCGCCCTTTTGGCGTATATTCGCAGGGCGTTCCGAGGGAGGCACGTATTCGACCGAGCGTTTGGGTTCGGGATCAGGCGGGGCGTCCAGCGCCAGATCGGGCTGGATTTCAAGGCTGCCGCCTTCCTTGGCACGCAGGTCCGCTTCTCGAGCGGCTTCTTCCTTGAGGATATTGGCGACTGCCGGGTCGATACTTTTGCTGCCAGCTTGTGTTTCGGGTTCCGGCGCGGGCTCTGCCGCTATTTCGGGGGCAGGAGCAGGTGCTTCCTCTACCGCTTCAGGTTCTTCAAGTTCCGCTTCAGGTTTAGGCGCTGGGGCTTCCTCAGCAACCGGTTCAACCGCTTCTTCGGGCAACAGCTCCGGGTGCTTGGCCTGAAACCAGGTCTTCTCGCAGTTCGAACACTGAACGTCGCGACCTTCTTCCGGAATAACTTCGTCTGGCACTTCATACTGAGCACCGCAATTCGGACACGTAAGACGCATACTGCCTCCTGCTCGGGACCTGGGCCCGATAATAGTTTTTTCAGGGATGATATTCCGTTAAGGCCTGACCGCAAAGGGTGTTTTCGGTTTCGCAGCATAAGTGTCACCAATTCGACCCGGTGCAGGCATTGAAACCATAACCGCGCTCGGGCAAGAAGGGCGACAACTAAAACGGGGGCCCTTGTGATCGAGCTGGAAAATGTCAGCTACACTTATGGCGGTGGGGAGCTGCTGAGTGATGTTTCCCTGCAGTTGCAGCCGGGATCGTTTCACTTTCTGACCGGTCCGTCAGGTGCGGGTAAAACCACCTTGCTCAAGCTCTGCTATGGCGCGTTGCTGCCCACATCGGGCCGGCTCAGCGCTTTTGACGAAGACATTGCTTGGTTGGATCGCGATCAGATGGCCTTTTTACGTCGCCGGATCGGTGTTGTTCATCAGGATTGCCGGTTTCTGGATCATATGACCGTGGCCGAGAATGTGGCCTTGCCGCTGATGGTGTCGGGACAAGCCGAGACTGCAAAGCGAGAAGATTTGAGCGAATTGTTGTCCTGGGTTGGGTTGGGATCTCGCCTGGACGCGCATCCGCCGGAACTGTCGGGGGGTGAGCGTCAGCGCGCCGCGCTTGCCCGCGCTGTGATCCTGTCGCCGGATGTGGTGCTGGCGGATGAACCCACCGGCAACGTTGATTGGGAGATGTCGCAACGTCTGCTGCGCCTGTTGGTCGAACTGAACAAGATGGGCAAGACCGTGCTGATCGCCACCCATGACCTGAGCCTGATCCGCGCCGCGAAAAGCCAGGTTCAAGCACGCGTTCTACGAATCTCGCAGCGTCAGATTCAACTGGCGGGGGCGGATCTATGAGCAAGGGAATGATCCGGAATCTGCTGCAAAGGGATGCACGCGCCGACCGCGTCGTGCCGCCCACCGGCTATACCGCGCATCTGACTCTGTTCGTGTCAGGCGCGATGGCTTTTCTGGCGGTGTTTGCGTTGGCCTTGTCTCTGGCCTCGGGGCGGTTGGCCGATCGTTGGGCGACTGAGCTTGCCGGCGCTGCGACCCTACGCATCAACGCGCCCGCAGATCAGCTTGCGGCCCAGACCGAAGCTGCCTTGACCGTACTAGGCCAAACCCCCGGCATTGCCTCGGCCCGGGCCTTGACGACCGAGGAACAGGGCGCGCTGCTGTCCCCTTGGTTCGGACCCGACTTGCCGCTGGATACGTTACCTATCCCTCAACTGATCGAAATCATCGAAGGTGAGCCGGGTCTGGATGCCGTCGGTCTGCGTCTGCGGCTTGGGGCTGAAGTGCCAGGCGCGGTGCTGGACGATCACACCCGTTGGCGTGAACCGTTGGTGGATGCGGCGACCTCACTGCGTCGGCTGGGCTGGGTTTCGATCCTGCTCATAGGTGGGGCGACGGCGGCGATGATCACGCTGGCGGCAAATGCCTCGCTGGCCGCCAATGCGCAAATCATTGAAGTGTTGCGTCTGGTCGGTGCCCGCGACCGGTTTATCGCTCGGGCCTTTGTCCGGCGTTTTACCTACCGGGCTTTCTTCGGCGCTGTGGTCGGGGTTCTGCTGGGCATGACCGGCGTGCTGCTGCTGCCCGAAGCCTCGGATGAGGGCGGGTTTCTGACCGGTCTGGGGTTTCAGGGAATCGGCTGGCTGTTGCCCGCGCTGATACCCCTGCTGGGCGCGGCGGTTGCCTTTTTGGCAACCTGGACCGCTGCCAGCCGTAAATTGAAGGAGCTTTCGTGATGGCCACAGCATTTCAGTGGGTCCGTTCACTGATTTTCATGATCGTAATCTATGTTTGGATGCTGATACTGGGCATCCTGTTTGCCCCCTATGCCCTGTTTGCCAAACGCGGCGCGTTGCGGGCCTGCAAAACCTATGCCCGCACGACCCTTTGGCTGGCCCGTTGGATGGTCGGCATTCGCACCGAGGTGCGTGGCGCGGTGCCGGAGGACGAAGTTGTGATCGGTGCCAAGCACCAATCCTTTCTCGACATCATCATCATTTTCGACGCGATCCCCCATGGCAAGTTCATCATGAAGAAAGAGCTGCTTTGGACTCCGGTCATCGGCATGTACGCCCGCCGCCTCGGCTGCATCCCGGTTGATCGCGGTAAAAAAGGCGCGGCGGTAGCCAAGATGGTCAAGGACGTCGCCAAAGAGTTCACAGAGCCCGGGCAACTTGTAATCTACCCTCAGGGGACGCGTGTCGCCCCCGGAGTACAAAAACCATATAAGGTGGGCACTGCTGTTTTGTATGAAGGATTGGGTTTCCCTTGTGTTCCCGTGGCCACCAACGCTGGTGTTTTCTGGCCGCGGACGGGTGTTCTGCGTAAACCAGGGCTGGCTATTGTCGATTTTCTTGATCCGATCGAGCCTGGTGTTGCGCGCCATTCGTTTCTCGGTCGATTGGAAGATGTGATTGAAACACGATCCAACGCATTGATGAAGGAAGTGGGGTTTGATCCGGATGGAGTTCATTGAAGATATCGAAACGCTCGAAGGGCTCTACGGTCAACCCGGCGCGCCGGCACTGCGGAAAGTCGCGCGCAGCCTAACGCCACTGTACCGCGAATGGATCTTGGCTTCGCGCCTGTGCATCCTCAGCACAGTAGGGCCCGAGGGTGTCGATGGTAGCCCGCGAGGCGATGACGGCCCTGCCGTGCTCGTGCTTGACCCAAATACGCTGGCCCTGCCGGACTGGCGCGGCAACAACCGATTGGATTCGTTGCGCAATATCGTATGTGATCCGCGCGTGGCGTTGATGTTTCTGGTGCCTGGATCCAACAATGTGGTGCGAGTGAACGGTACTGCACGGTTAACAGCAGATACCGGTTTGCGTGCCCGGTTCGAGAAAGATGGCAAACAGCCAGCCACAGTGGCTATCATCGGCATCTCCGAAATTTACACGCAATGTGCCCGCGCGATGATGCGAGCACGAACGTGGACATCGGGTGACGAAAGCGTCGACCTCCCCACTATGGGTGAGATTTTGGCTGAGGTGAGCCAGGGTGAGGAAGGTGGCAAACGCTACGACGCGGAATGGGGCGCACGCGCCGCAAAGACGATGTGGTAAGGGGGCTCTGCCCCCGCCGCGGCAGGCCGCGACTCCCCCGGGATATTTAAGGCCAGATGAAGAAGCGGGATCCCTGCTTCATCTGGCCTTAAATATCCCGGAGCGCGAGGCAGAACCTCGCAAACTCCGGTTGATATAAGGACCGTATTACGAGTGGATCGGGCCGTCACCACAAGCGAGTGCAGCCTCGCGCACGGCTTCCGAATATGTCGGGTGCGCGTGGCAAGTCAGGGCCAGATCCTCGGCCGAGGCGCCGAATTCCATCGCCACGCAGACCTCGTGGATCAGATCACCTGCCGCCGGGCCGATGATATGCGCGCCCAAGATGCGGTCGGTGTCCTTGTCGGCCAGAATCTTGACGAACCCGTCTGCCGCAAAGTTTGCCTTGGCGCGACCATTGCCCATGAACATGAACTTGCCGACTTTGTAGTCGCGATCTTGCGCCTTGAGGGTCTCTTCGGTTTCACCCACATTGGCGACTTCGGGCCAGGTGTAGATCACACCCGGAATGACACCGTAGTTCACGTGGCCGTGCTTGCCTGCAACCTGCTCGGCGGCTGCCATGCCTTCGTCTTCGGCCTTGTGGGCCAGCATCGGGCCTTCGGTGACGTCGCCGATGGCATAGATGCCCGGCACGTTGGTCTGCCAGTCGGCGCCCACCTTGATCTGGCCGCGTGGGGTCATTTCGACGCCCAGCGCCTCAAGTCCCAGCCCGTCCGAGAACGGATTGCGCCCAGTGGCGACCAGCACCGTGTCGGCATCGATCACATGCTCACTGTCATCCTTACGCAGCTTGTAAGTGACCTTGGCCTTGGTCTTGGTGGCTTCGGTCTTTTGCACCGCCGCACCCATGATGAATTTCAGGCCCTGTTTCTTGAGGATACGCTGGAAGGTCTTCTGCACCTCAGGGTCCATGCCCGGCGTGATCACGTCGAGGAATTCGATCACTGTGACCTCGGCCCCCAACCGCTGATAGACCGAGCCCAGTTCCAGCCCGATCACGCCCGCGCCGATCACAACCATCGTCTTCGGAATCTTGCCCAGAGACAGAGCACCGGTCGAGGTCACGACGACCTTCTCGTCCACTTCGACACCGGGTAACGACGCAGGTTCGGACCCGGACGCGATGATGATGTTCTTGGCCTCGTGCAACTCATCGCCCACCTTGACCTGACCGGCTGCTGGGATCGAACCCCAACCTTTTAGCCAGTCGATCTTGTTCTTCTTGAACAGAAACTCAATGCCCTTGGTGTTGCCGTCGATGGTCTCTTCCTTGTAGGCCTGCATCCGCTTCCAATCGACCGAGGGGCTTTTGCCCTTCAAGCCCATCTTGGCAAAGTTGTGCTCGGCTTCGTGCAACTGATGGCTGGCATGCAGCAGCGCCTTGGACGGGATACAGCCCACGTTCAGGCAGGTGCCACCCAGCGTATCGCGCCCTTCGACAACGGCTGTTTTCAGGCCCAATTGAGCGCAGCGGATAGCGCAGACATAGCCGCCGGGGCCAGCGCCGATTACGATGACGTCGTAGTTTGCCATTTTATTCTCCTAAAACCCAAGGACCCAACCTTGAAAGGCGCGGCCATCGAAAGATGGCCTGCGCGATATTCTCTTAAACTGGCGTCAGGACTTTGACCTGAATATGCGCTACGCCACCACGTTCGTGGTGCATGGCCAGTTCCTCGGATTCGATAAAGCTCTGGGCGCGGTCCAGATCCGTGATCTCGAACAAGGCCACCGCATGATCCTTTTGTTCCGGGTCTTTCCAGATGTGGAGGTCGCGGATACCCGCAGCCTCCCGCATCTTTTTGTCTTCTTTAAACACCTTCAGCCAGACATCGAAATCGGCCACATCGGCTTGCCACAATACATGAGTTGCCATGATTACAGATCCATCAACAGGCGGCGCGGATCTTCCAGCGCCTCTTTCACACGAACAAGGAACGTCACCGCGCCTTTGCCGTCAACAATCCGGTGATCATAAGACAGAGCCAGATACATCATCGGTCGAATCTTGATCTCACCATTGATGACCATCGGGCGGTCCTGAATCTTGTGCATCCCCAGAATACCAGATTGCGGGGGGTTCAGGATTGGCGAGGACATCAGCGAACCATAGACGCCACCGTTCGAGATGGTGAAGGTGCCGCCCTGCATTTCCTCCATGCTCAGCTTACCGTCGCGGGCACGTTTGCCTTTCTCGGCAATCGCCTTTTCGATGGCCGCGAACGACATGCTGTCTGCGTCGCGGATGACCGGAACCACAAGACCCTGCGGTGTACCGGCAGCAACGCCCATATGTACGAAGTTCTTGTAGACGATGTCGGTGCCGTCGATTTCCGCGTTCACCTCGGGCACTTCTTTCAGTGCGTGACAGCAGGCTTTGGTGAAGAAAGACATAAAGCCCAGACGCACACCATGCTTTTTCTCGAACTGGTCTTTGTACTGGCTGCGCAGGGCCATCACTTCGGTCATGTCCACCTCATTGAAGGTGGTCAGGATTGCAGCGGTGTTCTGCGCATCCTTCAGGCGCTTGGCGATGGTTTGGCGCAGACGAGTCATGCGCACGCGTTCTTCGCGGCCCGCGTCCTGAGCCGCGACCGGCGCGCGTGGTGCCGGAGCCGCCGGGGCAGGGGCCACTGGCGCAGGAGATACCGGGGCGGAGGATGCCGCCGCGACCGCGCTGACCACGTCTTCTTTCATGATCCGTCCATCGCGTCCGGTGCCGCGAACCTGATCGGCTGACAAGCCTGCTTCGGCCATGGCTTTCTCTGCAGAAGGCGCGTTGGCAACGTCTTTGCCGCCAATTGAGTCGCCACCGCTAGCAACTGCCGTCGCAGCAGCCGGCGCCGGGACAGCGCCAGCTGCAGCGCCAGAGATAACCGCCAGCTTGGCACTTGCGTTCACGGTTGCGCCTTCGGGGGCTACGATTTCCGCCAACACGCCAGCGGCCGGTGCGGGAACCTCGACCGAGACTTTGTCCGTTTCCAGTTCACACAGCATTTCGTCCTGTGCCACAGCGTCACCAACCTGTTTGAACCAGGTGGAGACGGTGGCCTCGGTGACGGACTCACCCAAGGTGGGAACCATCACATCGACGCTGCCACCACCTGCGGCCGGAGCGGGCGCGGCAGCCGGGGCCGGTGCTGCGGCCGGGGCCGGAGCGGCACCTTCGCCTGCAGTGATGGTGGCGAGCAACGCATCAACGCCTACGGTTTCGCCTTCAGCGGCGACGATTTCACCCATCGCGCCAGCGGCCGGGGCCGGAACTTCGACGGTCACCTTGTCGGTTTCAAGCTCACAGAGCATCTCATCCACGGCCACGGCATCGCCGGGCTTCTTGAACCAGGTCGCAACCGTGGCTTCGGTCACCGACTCGCCAAGCGTGGGAACACGAACTTCTATCGTCATCGCTTATTTTCCTTCGATGCTCAGCGCTTCGTTCACGAGCGCCTCTTGTTGGGCTTTGTGTTGGCTGGCCAGACCCGTGGCGGGCGAGGCCGAGGTTGCGCGACCGACATAGCGCGGCCGTGTGTGTTTGGCGCCGATACGGGTCAGCACCCATTCGATATTGGGTTCGATAAAGGTCCAGGCACCCTGGTTCTTGGGTTCCTCTTGGCACCAGATCATCTCGGCCCCTTTGAAACGCTCTAGCTCGTTGATCAGCGAGTGCGCGGGGAAGGGGTAAAACTGCTCAATCCGCATCAGATAGACGTCGTCGAGGCCAAGTGCGTCGCGTTCTTCCAGAAGGTCGAAATAGACCTTGCCCGAACACATCACCACGCGCTTGATCTTGTCGTCTTTGACCAGCTTGGTTTCCGAGTTTCCTTTCTGCGCGTCATCCCACAGCACCCGGTGGAAGCTGGAGCCGGTGGTAAAGTCCTCGGCCGTGCTGACTGCCAGCTTGTGGCGCAACAGCGATTTGGGCGTCACAAGAATCAGCGGTTTGCGGAAGGTGCGGTGCAACTGACGGCGCAGAATGTGGAAATAGTTCGCGGGTGTCGTACAGTTCGCCACGATCCAATTGTCCTGTCCGCACATTTGCAGGAACCGTTCAAGACGTGCGGACGAGTGTTCCGGGCCTTGACCTTCGAACCCATGCGGCAACAGCGTCACCAGACCGGACATCCGCAGCCATTTGCTTTCGCCCGAGCTGATGAACTGGTCGAACATGATCTGCGCACCGTTGGCGAAGTCACCGAACTGGGCCTCCCACAGGGTCAGCGCATTCGGTTCCGCCAGCGAGTAGCCGTATTCGAAGCCCAGCACCGCGTATTCGCTCAGCATCGAGTCGATCACTTCGTATTTCGACTGACCCTCGCGGATGTTGTTTAGCGGGTAATAGCGCTCTTCGGTTTCCTGATGAACAAAGCCGGAATGACGCTGGCTAAAGGTACCACGCGTCGCGTCCTGACCGGACAGGCGCACTGGATACCCCTCTGTCAGCAAGGAACCAAAGGCCAGCGCTTCACCGGTGGCCCAGTCAAAGCCCGTGCCGCTGTCGAACATCTGCTTTTTGTGATCCAGAAGACGCGCAACGGTCTTGTGAACCGCAATATCCGCCGGGGCATGTGTCAGCGCCTTGCCGACCTCGGCCAGAGTTTCCGGAGTAATGGCGGTTTCGCCGCGGACGTATTCCTCTTTGTTCTTGTCCAGATGTGACCAGCGCCCGTCCAGCCAGTCGGCCTTGTTGGGTTTATAGTCTTTGCCGGCCTCGAACTCATCGTTCAGGTGGGCCTGGAAGGCGGCTTTCATATCCTCGATTTCACCCTCGGGGATCAGGCCGTCTTTAACCAAACGCTCGGTATATAGGCTAAGCGTGGTCTTATGAGTTTTGATCTTCTTGTACATGATCGGGTTGGTGAACATGGGCTCATCGCCCTCGTTGTGACCAAACCGGCGGTAGCAGAAGATGTCGATGACCACGTCTTTGTGGAACTTTTGGCGGAATTCGGTAGCCACCTTGGCGGCGTGCGTTACAGCCTCGGGGTCGTCGCCATTTACGTGGAAAATCGGGGCCTCGACCATCAGCGCGATATCGGTGGGATATGGGCTGGACCGCGAGAAGTGCGGCGCGGTGGTGAAGCCGATCTGGTTGTTCACCACGATATGCATGGTGCCGCCGGTCTTGTGCCCGCGCAGACCCGATAGGCCAAAGCCTTCGGCCACAACACCTTGACCTGCAAAGGCCGCATCCCCGTGCAGCAGGATGCCCATCACCTTGGTACGGTCCGTATCGTTCAACTGATCCTGCTTGGCGCGAACCTTGCCCAGCACCACCGGGTTCACGGCTTCGAGGTGCGAGGGGTTGGCCGTCAGCGACAGGTGAACCGAGTTACCGTCGAACTCACGGTCACTGGATGCGCCGAGGTGGTATTTCACGTCGCCCGAGCCATCCACGTCTTCGGGTTTGAAGCTGCCACCCTGGAATTCGTTGAAGATGGCGCGATAGGGCTTGCTCATCACGTTGGCCAGGATGTTCAGGCGGCCCCGGTGCGGCATGCCGATGACGATATCGCTCACTCCCAGCGCACCGCCGCGCTTGATGATCTGCTCCATCGCAGGGATCAGTGCTTCGCCGCCGTCCAGACCAAAGCGCTTGGTGCCCATGTATTTGACGTGCAGGAACTTCTCAAAACCCTCGGCTTCGACCATCTTGTTCAGAATCGCCTTTCGGCCTTCCTTGGTGAAGGCGATTTCCTTGCCATAGCCTTCAATCCGTTCCTTCAGCCAAGCGGCCTGTTCCGGGTCCGAAATATGCATGTATTGCAGCGCGAAGGTGCCGCAGTAGGTCCGCTTCACAATGTCGACGATCTGGCGCATCGAGGCCATCTGCAGACCAAGGACATTGTCGATAAAGATCGGTCGGTCCATGTCGGCTTCGGTAAAGCCATAGGTCTTGGGATCTAGCTCGGGATGGGTGCTGGCCGCACGCATGCCCAGCGGGTCCAGATTGGCGGCCAGATGGCCCCGGATCCGGTAGGCCCGGATCAACATCAACGCCCGCAGGCTGTCCAGCACCGCGCGTTTAATCTGGTCTTCGCTGACCTGAACGCCTTTGTCCGCCGCCTTTTCCTTGATCTTCTTGCCAGCGGCCTTGGCATCAATCTCAGCCCATTCGCCGGTCAGCGCACCTGTCAGATCATCCGCCGGCATCGGAGGCCAGTCGGTCCGTGCCCAAGACGGTCCCTCAGCCTCTTTCTGAACGTCCGGCGTGGCGTCACCCATCGCCTTAAAGAACTCGGCCCAGGCGGCATCCACCGCGCCGGGGTCCTTGGTGTACTGGGCATAAAGCTGCTCCAGATACTCGGCATTGTGCCCCTGCATAAAGCTTGAGGCGTGAAACGCGGAATTGGGCGTATGTTCGGTCATTGGGCTACCTCATGTGGGTTGGGACCGTATTGATTGGTGCCTGGCTGGCTGGGGCGGGTCAGCCACCACAGCACCAGGAGGGGCGATACAAATAGGATCAGTAGTGTCGGAATGACGATCAGCAGAGTGGCGCGGGTGAACAGAATGTCCAGATTACCGCCGTGCTGGAAGCTGGAGGCAAGGCCGATGCCAAAGAAAAGCACTGCACCGGCGCCGAGGATCAGCAGGATCGGCAGCAAAGCATACAACCCGCTGCGCCCGGTATCATGCATCCGACGCCACGCAACGGCGAGATGCGGGAAGAACACAATCAGGCTGACGATGCTTTGCACCGGCTGCGAGGACGTTGCGGTGACGGATTTCACTTCATCGCTCTGGCTGACCGAGACCTGTGTAAAGAACTGCAAGTCGATGATCCCGGCGATAAAGCTCCAGATCACGATGAACAGGAAAAAGAACCAGTATTCGGGCCGCGAGGCGCGGCCCGAAAAAGTGAAGAATTTGGAGAAACACGTTCTGACAGCCTCACCAAAGGTCATGTGTTCCGTTCCTCCCCGATTAGACGGCCGAAGCCGCCATATCAGCCAATCGCTTCCAGCACAGCCTCACCCAGCTGCGCGGGGCTTTCGGCGACGACGATACCGGCCGAGCGCATGGCTTCGATCTTGTCTTCGGCACCGCCCTTGCCGCCAGCGACGATGGCGCCTGCGTGGCCCATGCGGCGGCCCGGAGGGGCTGTGCGGCCTGCGATGAAACCGGCGGTCGGCTTCTTGCGGCCTTTCTTGGCCTCATCCGCCAGGAACTGCGCGGCTTCTTCCTCGGCCGAGCCACCGATCTCACCGATCATGATGATCGACTCGGTTTCGTCATCGGCCAGGAACCATTCCAGCACGTCGATATGCTCGGTGCCTTTGATCGGGTCGCCGCCAATGCCCACACAGGTGGACTGACCCAGTCCTACGTCAGTTGTCTGTTTCACGGCCTCATAAGTAAGCGTGCCAGAACGGCTTACAACACCCACGCTGCCGCGCTTGTGGATGTGGCCGGGCATGATGCCAATCTTGCAGGCGTCGGGCGTGATGACACCGGGGCAGTTCGGACCGATCAAGCGCGATTTGCTGCCTTCCAGCGCGCGCTTCACCTTCATCATGTCCAGAACCGGGATGCCTTCGGTGATGCAGACGATCACTTCCATTTCGGCATCAATCGCTTCGAGGATCGAGTCAGCCGCGAAGGGCGGCGGCACGTAGATCACCGAGGCATTGGCTTCGGTCACGTGCTTGGCTTCGTGGACCGAGTTGAACACGGGCAGGTCGAGATGGGTCATCCCGCCTTTGCCGGGGGTCACACCGCCGACCATCTTGGTGCCATAGGCGATGGCCTGTTCAGAGTGGAATGTGCCCTGCGAGCCGGTAAAACCCTGACAGATCACTTTGGTATTTTCGTCGATGAGGACTGCCATTTGGCGTTCTCCTATTTTAGGCGGGCCGCAGCCTGCCTGAATTCTTCGGAAAGGCGGGCCAAGGCCCACCCCACGGAATTGGGATTAGCCTTTGACGGCCTTCACGATCTTCTCGGCACCATCTTTCAGGTTGTCCGCCGCGATCACGTCCAGGCCGGAGGTGTTGATGATCTCTTTGCCTTTCTCGACATTCGTGCCTTCCAGACGCACGACCAGCGGAACCTGCAGGCCGACCTCTTTCACCGCGGCGACAACGCCCTCGGCGATCACATCACAGCGCATGATGCCGCCGAAGATGTTGACCAGAATGCCTTTGACGTTCGGGTCCGAAGTGATGATCTTGAACGCTTCGGTCACTTTCTCTTTGGTGGCGCCGCCGCCCACGTCGAGGAAGTTGGCAGGCTCGGCACCGTACAGCTTGATGATGTCCATCGTGGCCATCGCCAGACCAGCACCGTTCACCATGCAGCCGATCTCACCGTCCAGCGCGATGTAGTTCAGGTCGTACTTGGAGGCTTCCAGTTCCTTGGGGTCTTCTTCGGTCGTGTCGCGCAGCTCGGCGATGTCGGGGTGGCGGTAGACCGCGTTGCCGTCAAAGCCCAGCTTGGCGTCCAGCACCTTGAGGTCGCCGCCTTCGGCCACGATCAGCGGGTTGATCTCAAGCATCTCCATGTCCTTCTCGACGAAGGCTTTGTAGAGCTGACCCATCAGCTTGACGCATTGCTTGACCTGCGCGCCCTCCAGACCCAGCGAGAAAGCGATGCGGCGGCCGTGATAGGGCTGATAGCCGGTGGCCGGGTCAACCGAGAAGGACAGGATTTTCTCGGGCGTGGCTTCGGCCACTTCTTCGATATCCATGCCGCCCTCGGTCGAGCAAACAAACGAGATGCGGCTGGTCTGGCGATCCACCAGAAGGGCCAGGTAAAGTTCGCGTTCGATGCCGGATCCGGCCTCGATATAGATACGGTTGACTTGCTTACCCGCCGGGCCAGTCTGATGTGTGACCAGCGTGCGGCCCAGCATCTTTTTGGCTTCTTCGGCGGCTTCTTCTACCGATTTGGTCAGACGAACGCCGCCTTTTTCACCGGCGTCGGACTCTTTGAACGAGCCCTTGCCGCGGCCGCCTGCGTGGATCTGTGCCTTGACGACCCAAAGTGGCCCATCGAGTTCACCGGCTGCGGTTTTGGCTTCCTCGGCGCGCAGAACCGCGCGACCTTCGGAGACCGGAGCGCCATAGCTGCGAAGAAGCGCTTTGGCCTGATATTCGTGAATGTTCATCAACACTGTCCCGTCTGACTATGATTAAACCGTTATAGGGGTGTCTACGGGGCAAGTTTAAAGGGTTTTTTGACGGATCAGATAAATATCACGAAGATTTTCAGCATTTGTGATCACAGCTTTTTGGGGCGTGATCACAAAAATAAAATACCGTTGCCTTTGATTCGATTGCTGCGACGCGATCCCAAAAAAACGTCCAATAATGCGTTTGCGCCAACACGCTCGGCTTTCAAACAACAACCGAAACCTTAGTGACTGCCTAAGGATTGATCGTTGCCGATACCAATATTCGCCAATAATAGGCTAGGGCGGCAAGTTCTATGTATCCGGCAATAGAATATCTTGTCTGGCAGCTTTAACTGAAGGCATAATAAACGCCGCTTATGGTCACTTCATGGTTTTGAGATTAGCGTTCGATCGAGCGTTCACGTATTGCCGTCACGTATTTGGATCAGGCAACGCGGAGCAGTTGGTCAATCACGCTAAAGAACTGAAATCGTGCGGTCGACCAGTTGTGCGCGCTTGCCGTTTCATAGGCCGAAACACGCATTTTCGCGCGTTCGTGCTGTGTTGTTGAGCATGCACGGCGTAACGCTTTTTGTAAGCCGTCGGGGTAATCTGGGTCGTACAGAAAACCGTTCTTGCCATCCTCAATTAGTTCGGGAAAGCTTCCGATAGCAGGTGCGATGATGGGGATGGAAAAGGAAAAGGCAAGCATAGCCGCTCCAGATGTCAGCGAGGCTCGGTAAGGCAAAACCATAAAGTCCGATGCATTCATGTAGTTCTGAATGTCGTCATCATGAACCCAGCCTTCATAGAAATCTATTTGTTTTTTCTTCTCAAAGACATTTTCAAAGTACTCTTGATCAAGATCACGAACTTTACCTGCGATCACAAGTTTTGCGGCAACTGAAACGTTGTTCAGTTCATCCATTGCATTGCAAAGCAAGGTTAATCCCTTGTATTTTCGTACCCATCCAAGACTCTGGAAGGTCGTCTCATCAGCCGAATTGCCCAAACGAGTTTTGGCTTCTACCGGTGATACTTGATCAGCATAAAATCCGATATAGCTGCCGTGAGTGATAATGTGAATTTTGCTTTCGATGCCCGGTAACTCAGATATCACGTCTCGGTGTGCGGCCGGACCGTGCACGAAAATCGCGGAAGCGAGTTCACTCAGCGATCTGCGCAATGATGCCTCGATTTTTCCGTCAACAAGTTCGTGCTCTTGGAGATTGTGAACGGTCCACAAGATGGTACCACCAGCAGCTCGAAACTCCTCGCATGCCGAAATGAATTCGTTAATACCATGGAGAACTTTATCCATGTTTTTTGATTTAAAAAGAAAGTTCAGCCAATGAACGTGAAAACAAACATGATCTGACGTGCCGCACTTCAAGCGGGCAATTGCGTCAAAAATAGTCTCTGGCTCGGATGCAAAAAGCGGAGCGTTGCGGCCATAGAACATGTCCTGATACGGGTTGGAGTAATTTGGCCAATAGGAAAGTTGGACACGCCCGCATGTTAGCACGTCGTCAAATTTTGTATTCCATTCCATCGGTCGTGTGGGCTCTGTTACAGGGGGCGGAGGGCTAGCTATCGGCTCCTGTCTATCCTGTTTGTTACCCTCGTCCTTCTTCCAGAAAGAAAAAATGCTCATCCTTTGGCTTTCTCGGAGTATTGCGGAGCGAACCCGCAATTATGTTGGCGTTTCTGGGCCTCTGTTCCTAGCTTTGGCCCAAATACTGAGAATGCAAAGAAAACTCTGTCCTTCATTCTAGGTTTTCCCTCGGATCATTTTTCTAATCCGGCCCGAGATTCCGCGTTTTTTTTGTTTCTTCTGGGAAACAGGGGCTACAATAACCCCCATGGCGTTCAAAATGGATTTTAGTGAACGACCACCAAGCAAAGCGTCTTCGTCCGCCTGAGGTATGAGGGCCGGTCCGCGCTCCAAAAGATCTGCCGCTTGTTTGGCATGCGCGACCTTTGTTTCGCGCGGCCCTGTGAAGTGAAGGAGAAAGACACCCGATGGGTCACGCTGCAGGTCAGCCAGCCTGCTATTGAAGTCCATGTAGTCAAATAGTTCAGCGCAGTCACGATATTTGCTATCCTTATGGAGCAGATAAACAATTGCGTCCTGATCGCCTCGAGTGAACATTCCAAGGTCTTCGCGCCACCATTCTTCCACAGTCTCTAGCGGCGTGTTTAGAATAGCTTCGATAAACTCCTCGCTGCGTTTGCCGCCACGTATCAGGAACTGACCGGAACTCAAAAAAGTGAAGATTTTCTTGTTGGCCGGGCTTTTGCAAAAAGAGACAATCTTGTCGCCGGAAGGTATAAAGTGCTCGAGACCTTTCTCAAGGTCGATGAAGAACGCATCGTCATCAATCCAAAATACATAATCAAATAAGTTTATGTAGTGTTTAAGATACATGAATTTTGTCATGTACCGATTTGTTGCCGAGGTCGGCCAATCGCATCCAATATAGGTATAGCCGTGCCGTCGAGCATAAGCATAGTGATTCCAGGAATGCAGAAACTCGCTTCGAGGGAAACGGCCCGAAAGAATGCACACCCGCTTTGGATCACTAAACACCTTCGTCATGTCATGATCCCTCGGGTGCGCAGCTCTTTTTCCGAGGGAAACGTTATGTCGTTGGCAGCAACCGACAGTGTGGCTGGAGAGTTAGGTGCAGCGTTGAATTGTGCGTCGGAAATAGAACCAAGATATTCTGGTTTCTGAAGACCAACGCCTAGGAAATAATCCTCAAATTTAAGTAATGGTTCTTCAGTTGCTGGTTTGACCATGACGACTGGTCGACCCAAAGCATGGGCAAAAACGATGCCATGAAGCGAGGATGAATAAACGAGTTCTGCCTCCATGATCTTGCGGCCGACTGTTAGTGGATCATCGTCAATATCCACAAGTTTTATCCCTTTCGGCAGGAGATCCCGTGCCGTCTCGCGTTCTCTGTAATGAGGAATAAAGATGACTCGTCCCGGTGTTGCAGGCTTTGGCTCTATCATTTTGGAAATCGTCAGACCTGGATCTCCGTGCCACTGAATCTGCGACGTGTCATACCCCGCAGTTTTGAGCGCATCTTCGGTAATCGGGCCCCGAAGGCCGTGAACTCTTATGGTTCCCGGTGGCACAGATGGAAGCTCGCCTGATTTGCATCCGATCCCACACAGTATGTCGCCCGGAGCGAGCTTATGGGCGATTGAGCCCACACACAAAAGTCTCGGTCCGTCCGAGACATTCAACGCCTTTGCTCCTTGGTAAAAGTGTTGGACGAGGTTTCGGGCAAAAATATCCCCGGCGTTGCCGACAATGAAATCTCGCCAAGACGATGACTTGCGCTTCCAGTAGCGGTTAAACCATATGTTTTGACGACTTTTAATTCTGTCGTGCCAATAAAAAACTCTTACGTTGGCCATGGCACTATGCCCCTTTTTTTTCGCGCATGTCGTCGGTTTTACCCCAATAAGTCAAGGGCACCTCAGCGAGCGAAAAATCAACATCATTTATTCCATAGGAAACAAGTGCCTTGTTCTCTATGACAGTCATTCCCGAAAAATACGTGCAACTAAAAAGATTGGGGTTATGCTTTGTTGAAGAACCTAAAAGAGCACGCATAGAGTGCGTCCACGTACGTTTGCCGGTACTAATCCTGTACCCGTCTCTCTCGAAGTGTAATGTTGTAGGCACACCCAAATAAATTCGCTTTCCGCGCAGGTAATGCCGACGATGGCTGATGAGCCCGAATAGAGTACCTGACGAATCCAGTGCTGAGAGTTGGGTTCCGATGGTCAACTGTGGCTGACCGGTAAACGTATTGCTGCCACTTATATTGTCTTTTTCCGTGGCGTCTAATGGATGAAAGTGGATAACTCCGTTTTCACGCATTGTCTCTCTTAGAATGATCAGTGGGCTAATGCTATAAAGAGCATGAAGCAGTCCATCATGTTCAAAAAATGCCCAGTTTTTTTCTATCTCCGACCTGTCAGCAAAACTTATCAGGAAAAGCGGACCAAGTTCGGGTTCAACCTGGGCGACGTATATTCTGTTCGGGCGTTCAAAGTGGCCGGTGTTGAAAGTGAGCCAACAACGACTGCCTGCACGAAAGAGTTTGGGATCGCAAACTGGTGCGCCGATTTCAGGTTCCAGCAATTTAGTGAGGTTTAGAACCGGCCCTATTTGGGCTGTTTCGTTGTCAATTCGAGCCAAAAATCCCTGAAATGGCTTTGAAGTTCCCTTCGCTAATCCTCTGAAGGCGACGCAGAACCCGTCATTCGAGGTTTGAATGGATGGATTAAACAGGTTGACGATTCCCGTCGACCGCAACCCTTGAGCGATACGTTGACTGTGTGGGGCGCTGAAGCGATTGATGGTCAGTAGCAATTTGTCAGTGCCTTTTGCTTTAAGTCCGGCTGCAGTTTTTGAGCATCTTGTCTATGATATTGCTTCTAATGCTTGAATATGAAGCCGCGAACAAGCTCGGTATTCTGAAAATCAGGTAGCGGTGCAAATCTCGACGGCTGAAGTTCATCGATCTGATTAAAGAAAACCGGTCCTATATTGTCCCTGATAAGGCCTACAATGTCAGCGTAACGGACTTCCAACTATCTGTTGTCCATCTGCCGTGGGAGTTTGTAAGCCCGCGCCTAAAATGTTAGGAAACAAATAAAATACTAACTCAGATGAGCGAACTGGCAGGTTCTTCTCTCCGGTCCATCAAATGAAACGCCCCACCAAAATCTTGGTGAGACGTTCGTTAGTCAGAGCGATGAGATCGATTGGTGCAAACTTAACCAGATCAACCTTAACTCAACTTAGTGAACTGTCGATACCTTTGCACGCCTCGATCAGGCCTTTCACGGCGTTTACCGAGTTGTCGAAGCCAGCTTGTTCATCTTCGTTCAGTTTGATGTCGACGATACGCTCGATACCGCCAGCGCCGATCACGGTCGGCACACCGACATACATGCCGTCCACGCCGAACTCACCGTTACAATAGGCAGCACAGGGCAGAACGCGTTTTTGGTCTTTCAGGTAGGCCTCGGCCATTTCGATCGCCGAGGTTGCAGGCGCGTAGTAGGCCGAACCGGTTTTCAGCAGGCCAACGATCTCAGCGCCGCCGTCACGGGTGCGCTGTACGATTGCGTCCAGCTTGTCCTGCGTGGTCCAGCCCATCTCGACGAGGTCAGGCAGCGGGATACCGGCAACGGTCGAATAGCGCACCGACGGCACCATAGTGTCGCCGTGACCGCCCAGAACAAAGGCAGTGACGTCGCGCATCGAGACATTGAACTCTTCCGACAGGAAGTGCGCAAAGCGGGCAGAGTCCAGCACGCCTGCCATGCCGCAGACCTTGTTGTGCGGCAGGCCCGAGAATTCGCGCAGTGCCCAAACCATTGCGTCGAGCGGGTTGGTGATGCAGATCACGAAGGCGTTTGGTGCGTGGGCGGCGATGCCTTCGCCGACAGATTTCATCACTTTCAGGTTGATGCCCAGCAGATCATCACGGCTCATGCCCGGCTTGCGCGCAACACCGGCGGTGACGATGCAGACGTCCGCTCCTGCGATATCGGCGTAGTCGCTGGTGCCCGACATGGCGGCGTCGAAGCCTTCGGACGGTCCGGATTCTGCAATGTCGAGTGCCTTGCCTTGCGGCAGTCCGTCGGCGATGTCGAACAGGACAACGTCGCCCAGTTCCTTAACAGCTGCGAGATGGGCAAGCGTGCCGCCGATGTTCCCCGCGCCGATCAGCGCGATCTTGGGTCTGGCCATTTGGATTATCTCCGGTCGGTTTTGAAATCGCGGTTGTGCTAGTCGGTAAATGGCTTTCGCGCAAGGGTCATGCGGCGCGGCATGCAACCGCATACTGTTTGCGCAAGTGTCTGTGATTGCGCTAAACGGCCTTTTAGATAGGCCTATTTCCGGGATGCTACATGTTCGAACTGAACCTGATGTTTTTTGCTGTGGCAATCCCTGCGGTGATCTTTGCTGGTATCTCGAAGGGTGGGTTCGGCTCGGGCGTGGCCTTCGCGTCCTCGTCGATTCTGGCCATAATACTCGAGCCCGGGCAGGCGCTTGCGCTCATGTTGCCGATCTTGATGGTGATCGATGTGGCTACCCTTGGCCCCTACTGGAAAAGGTGGAGCTGGCCGGACGCGCGTCTGTTGATGCTGGGGGCGGTGCCAGGCGTCGCGCTGGGGGCCTTGTTGTATCGCGCCACCGATGATGACGTCCTGCGTTTGTTGATCGGGGGCATCTCGGTCGGTTTCGTGATCTGGCATATCGCGCAGAGCAAGGGTCTGATCCGCGACTTCGCCAATCGCCTGCCACCGCCTGCCGGGCTGTTTGCGGGTCTGATCGCCGGGTTCACCAGCTTTGTCAGCCATGCAGGAGGTCCTCCCGCCGCGGTCTACCTGCTGTCGCAACGCCTGACAAAGACCGAGTTTCAGGCCTCTACCGTGTTGGTTTTTTGGGTCATCAATATCTCGAAATTTGTGCCCTACGCCTATTTGGGCCTGTTTACGTGGCGCACCGCATGGGCAGATCTGTTGCTGGCACCCTTCGCGATATTAGGGGCTTGGCTGGGCGTCCGGGCACATTTCATGCTATCCGAGCGCCTTTTCTTTGGCATCGCATACGTGCTGCTGACCGCGACGGGCAGCAAACTGATCTGGGACGCTCTGACTTAAACGTTGGGTGGCAGTGCCTCGGCCATCACTTCAAAAGCCTGACCCGAAGCGACGAGGCAGGTGATACCGTCTGGCAGCGTCACCGTGATCGTCCAGCTGCCCGTCTGGTCCGAAGCATAGATCTCCATCACCGCACCCTGTCGCGCGATACCGATGCCGCGGCGTGTTTCGCCATAGGTTTCGACCAGTCGCTTTAAAATGTCCTCACGTGGGCCGCAGGTGCGGGCCTGTACCTGTTGTGCGGCCAGAACCATGATCCCCAGGCCCATCGTCATCTTGAACAGCGTCTTTTTCATCTGCGAACCTTTCCGATTCCGTCTGGCTCAAGGGTGGGCTTCGCAGATCGAAATTCGGTTAAGCCAGCGCACGTTGCGTCGCTGATGCTGCAATGCGGCAAATTTCTCCTTGAACTTTCCGGCAAAAAATGCCCCATTCCACGCAACAATATTACAAAGAGAGAATCCAATGGACCCTCGCCAGCGCCCCTATCGCTCAGTTCTCTATATCCCCGGTTCCCGTGATCGAGCGCTGGACAAGGCCCGGACGTTGCCGGTGGATGCGATCATCTTTGACCTTGAGGATGCTGTTGCCGCTGATGAAAAGGCAAATGCGCGTGAGACGCTCAAGGCTGCGTTGGCGGCCGGCGGTTACGGCGACCGGGTCAAGATCGTCCGCATCAACGGGCTGGATACTGAATGGGGCCGCGCCGATGCCGAAGCCGTGCGCGAGATGGATGCCGACGTGGTTCTGCTGCCCAAGGTGAACTCGGCCGCCGATGTGGATAAGCTGGCCGCGATCACAGGAGACATGCCGATTTGGGCGATGATGGAAACCCCACGCGGGATGCTGAACGCTGCTGAAATCGCGGCCCATCCGCAGATGACCGGCTTTGTCATGGGGACCAACGATCTGGCCAAAGACCTGCAGACCCGGTTCCGCCCGGACCGCCTGCCGTTGATGTCCTCGCTGGGTTTGTGCCTTTTGGCCGCCAAGGCCGAAGGGCTGGTCATTGTCGACGGAGTCTATAACGCCTTCAAGGACACCGACGGTCTTGCCGCTGAGTGTGAACAAGGTCGTGACATGGGTTTCGATGGCAAGACGTTGATCCATCCGGCTCAGGTGGAAATCACCAACGCGGCCTTTGCGCCGTCAGAGGCCGAAATCGACCTTGCTCGTCGCCAGATTGCGGCATTTGAAGAGACCGAGGCGCAGGGGCAGGGCGTTGCTGTCGTGGATGGTAAGATTGTTGAAAATCTGCATGTTGTAACGGCCCGCGAAATTCTGGCAAAAGCAGAGGCGATTTCAGCTTTGCAAGCGGGGTAAGCCAGCAATGGGCTTTGTTCTTCTGATACTTGGTGTGGCGCTTTGGTGGGCCGCACATCTGTTCAAACGTGTAATGCCTGCACAGCGCGCGGCCATGGGCAATGGCGGCAAAGGTGCGGTCGCGCTGGCGCTGGTCGCAGCGGTCCTACTAATGATTATCGGCTATCGCATGACCGACACCGTGTTCGTCTGGGCGCCACCGACCTTCCTGATCCACGTCAACAACCTGTTGGTGCTGATCGCGATCTATCTGATGAGCCCGGCGGGCACCAAGGGTCGCCTGTTGAACAAGCTCCGTCACCCAATGTTGGGCGGCTTCAAGCTGTGGGCCTTTGCGCATTTGCTGGTGAACGGCGATCTGGCCTCGATCATTCTGTTTGGCGGCCTGCTGGCTTGGGCAGTTGTCGAAGTCATCGTGATTAACAAGTCCGAACCTGACTGGACCCCGGGTGAACCCGGAACCTATGGCAAGGATGCGATGTTTTTTGTCGCCTCGATCGTGTTGCTTGGGTTGATTGGCTACATTCACGGGCTAGTTGGGCCGTCTCCGTTCGGATCATAAGGAAACCATCATGGCAAAACTCTATCGTCTGCTGACCGAGGAAGACACTTCTGCCTTCTGCCACAAAGTGTCGGACGCGCTGGCCAAAGGGTGGGAGCTATATGGCGACCCTTCTTATGCCTATGACGAAAACAGCCGCATGATGCGTTGCGCACAGGCCGTGACCAAAGAGGTCGAGGTCAACTATTCACCCGATATGAAACTGGGACAGCAATAATGGCAAAAACCAATCCGGGCCGCTTTTTCGAGGACTATGCCGTCGGGCAGGTCCTGAACCACGCCGTGCCGCGCACCGTGACCGAAGGCGAGCGGGGCCTATACCATGCGCTCTATCCCGCGCGTCATGCGCTTTATTCCTCGGATGAGTTCGCGCGGGCCTGTGGATTGCAGGAAAGCCCCATTGACGATCTGGCAGCCTTTCACGTGGTTTTCGGCAAGACTGTTCCCGATGTATCGCTGAATGCGGTTGCCAATCTGGGCTATGCCGAAGGGCGCTGGTTGCTGCCGGTCTATGCGGGCGACACGCTGCGCTCGGTTTCTGAGGTGATCGGAGTCAAGCAGAACTCGAACGGCAAGACCGGTGTGGTTTGGGTGCGAACGCGCGGTCTGAACCAGCTGGACGAAGTGGTTATCGAATATGTCCGCTGGGTTATGGTCCGCAAGGCGGACCCGGATACGCCGGCGCCCGAGACGGTGGTGCCTGAACTTAAGAATATCCTGGAGCCCAGTGATTTGGTGATCCCAGAGGGGCTGGATTTTTCTAACTACGATTTCGCGCTAGCGGGCGAGCCACATCGTTGGGGTGACTACGAGATTGGCGAAACCATTGATCACGTGGACGGCGTGACGGTGGAAGAGGCAGAGCATATGCTGGCCACCCGCTTGTGGCAGAACACCGCCAAGGTCCACTTTGACCTGACCTTCCGCCCTGATGGTCGGTTGATCTATGGCGGCCATGTCATTTCAATGGCGCGGGCTTTGTCCTTCAACGGGCTGGCTAACGCGCAGATGATCGTGGGCCTGAATGGCGGCGCTCATGCCAACCCTTGTTTCGCGGGCAACACGATCAAGGCCTGGTCCGAGGTTCTGGACAAAGCGGAAACCGGGGTGCCGGGGGTCGGTGCCATACGCCTGCGCCTTGTGGCAACTAAAGGCGGAGAACCGTTTGAGTTGAAAGGTGAAGATGGCCGATACAAGCCGGACGTTCTGCTGGACCTGGACTATTGGGCGCTGATGCCGATCTGACGGTGCACATTGATTTGATCGCAGCCTGTTCTTTTCATGCTAGGCTGCGAGGATGGTCTTGCTTCGCACATTCGCTGCCTGCTTGTTTCTGACACCGCCCGCAATGGCCTGCGACCTTGCGCTGGCCTTGGCGGTGGACGTGTCCGGCTCGGTAGATTCAACGGAATATCGGATTCAGATGGATGGATTGGCCGCCGGGCTGCGCGACCCTCTGGTGTCCGAAGCACTCGTGCGAAGTCAGGCGCAGTTGATGTTGGTGCAATGGACCGGGGCCTCGCGGCAGAAAGTTACGATCCCCTGGACCCATATCTCCAGCTTTGAAACCCTGGACGAATTTGCAGACAAGGTTGCGAGTGATCCAAGGGTCTGGCGCAATTTTTCGACAGCAATCGGCGAAGCGCTTGAGATGACCATGTCCAGTTTCGATACAGTGTCGAATTGTAAGCGTCATCTGATTGATATTTCTGGTGACGGGGTTTCGAACGAAGGGGTTGAGCCATCCGCGTTGCGCAAAGCTTTGCGTACGCGCGGCGTGACGGTTAACGCCATTGCCATCGAGGAAAGTGAACCCGATCTGACCGCTTATTTCTTTGAAAACGTCATTGTCGGTGAGGGGGCCTTTGTGGTTTCGGCGGCGGGGTTCGCCGATTATCCTGAACGGATCCGGAAGAAGTTGTTGCGCGAAGTTACGCAGCAATCTGCTGCTTTGAAGCAGTAGGCGCAGATTCGTGATCACAATGCTTTCACCCTGAAAACGCTAACATTCAAACAGTGGAAGCAATTTTGTGATCACGCTAATATTTAGTGTGATCACATATGAAGCTAATCTGCGAATTTGCACCCAAATTAGCCAATATTGCGTATGCAGCACGTGACAGAAAGGCAAAAAAGGGTAAAACGACGGGTAGCCAACGAAAGAGGAGCCGACATGGCCGATGTCAATCGGGGCAACCGCCCGCTCTCGCCACATATTATGATATACCGCCCCCAGATGACGTCCGTGTCTTCGATCATGGTTCGCATATCTGCACTGGGTGTTTTCGCTGTATCCATCCTGGTTGTCTGGTGGCTGCTGGCCGCTTCGACATCGGAAAGCGCATTTGCCGGGATTGACGCATTTCTGCGCAGCTGGTTCGGCGATATCGTCCTGACCGCAGCGACTTGGGGACTGTGGTATCACACGCTGGGCCGTTTGCGGCACGTCTTGTGGGACTTCGGTTACTGCCTTGAGGTTGACGTGGCCGAGAAACTGGGGCTGGGCATGTTCGTTGGTGCGACCGTCCTGACCCTTATCACCGTGCTTGCGGTTTAAGGAGACGGCACATGCGATACCTGACAGACCGTAAGCGCGCCCAAGGGCTGGGCGCAGGAAAATCCGGCACACAAACCCATTGGCAAGCCATGGTTCGGGCCATGATCCTGACCGTGTTGGTCCCGATATTCATCTTCACATTTGGTGCTGGAATTGGAGGCACGTACGAAGAGGTCGTTGCCTATTTCAGCCGCCCATTCCCGGCGATTGTGACTGCTCTGGCTCTGATCGTGGGGCTGCTGCAATTGATGTATGAGGCACAAGAGGCGATCGAAGATTATGTGCATGGAGTGATGGAAAAAATCTCGCTCGTCGCGATGTGGGCCCTGGGCTACACGTTAATGGCGGCAGGATTGTTCGCTCTGGTCAAACTCGCCCTGTGATGCGCGGTAAGGAACAAGAACAATGACAGCAGCATATGAATATGAAACCCACGAATACGACGTCGTTGTCGTAGGCGCAGGTGGTGCAGGTCTGCGGGCGACACTGGGCATGGCAGAGCAAGGTCTGCGCACGGCCTGTGTCACCAAGGTTTTCCCGACCCGCTCGCATACGGTTGCGGCGCAGGGTGGCATCGCCGCATCTCTTTCCAACATGGGTCCTGACCACTGGCAGTGGCACATGTATGACACCGTCAAGGGCTCGGACTGGCTGGGCGACACCGACGCGATGGAATACTTGGCCCGCGAAGCCCCCAAGGCGGTGTATGAGCTGGAGCACTACGGTGTGCCATTCAGCCGGACCGAAGAAGGCAAGATCTATCAGCGTCCCTTCGGCGGCCACACCACCGAGTTTGGCGAAGGCCCCGCAGTGCAGCGGACTTGTGCTGCCGCTGACCGGACGGGCCACGCGATCTTGCACACGCTGTATGGTCAGTCGCTGAAGAACAACGCCGAGTTCTACATCGAATATTTCGCCATCGACCTGATCATGTCCGAGGACGGGCAGTGTCAGGGTGTCGTCTGCTGGAAGCTGGACGACGGCACGATGCATGTCTTCAACGCCAAGATGGTGGTGCTGGCGACCGGCGGTTACGGCCGGGCCTATTTCAGCGCGACCTCGGCCCATACCTGCACCGGTGACGGTGGCGGCATGGTAGCCCGCGCAGGTCTGGCACTGCAGGATATGGAATTCGTTCAGTTCCACCCGACCGGCATCTACGGCTCGGGCTGTCTGATAACTGAGGGCGCACGTGGTGAAGGTGGATACCTGACCAACTCGGAAGGCGAACGGTTCATGGAGCGCTACGCGCCCCAATACAAGGACCTTGCGCCGCGTGACTACGTCTCGCGTTCGATGACCATGGAAATCCGCGAAGGTCGTGGTCATGGAGACAACGGTGACCACATCCACCTGAACCTCAGCCACCTGCCGGCCGAAGCGCTGGCCGAGCGTTTGCCGGGGATTTCCGAGTCGGCGCGCGTTTTCGCAGGTGTTGACGTCACCAAGGAACCGATCCCGGTTCTGCCGACTGTGCACTACAACATGGGCGGTATTCCGACCAACTATTGGGGTGAGGTTCTGAACCCCACCGCTGACAACCCGACCGGTGTTGTGCCGGGCCTGATGGCCGTGGGTGAGGCCGGGTGTGCCTCGGTCCACGGGGCGAACCGTCTGGGTTCGAACTCGCTGATCGACCTCGTGGTGTTTGGCCGTGCCGCTGCGATCCGCGCCGGTGAGGTGGTGGATGCCAAAGCACCGAACCCGGTTCTGAACCAAGCCTCGGTCGACAAGGCCTTTGACCGGTTTGACGCGGTGCGCAACGCCAGCGGAGCCATACCAACCGCTGACCTGCGGCTTGAGATGCAGCGGACCATGCAGGAAGACGCAGCCGTGTTCCGGACCGCCAAGACCATGGCTGAAGGCGTCGAGAAGATGACGGCAATCGCCGCCAAAATGGACGATCTGAAAGTTACCGATCGCTCGCTGGTCTGGAACAGCGACCTAATGGAAACGCTGGAACTGACAAACCTGATGCCGAGCGCACTGGCCACCATCGTCGGGGCCGAGGCCCGTAAGGAATCCCGCGGCGCCCACGCGCACGAGGATTACACCGAGCGTGACGACGAGAACTGGCGGGTACACACCGTGTCGCGGGTTGATGGCAACAAAGTAGACCTTAGCTATCGCCCGGTCATCGTTGACCCGCTGACAACCGAAGACGAAGGCGGCATCAGCCTCAAGAAAATCGCGCCCAAGGCGCGGACGTTCTAAGGAGAGGAACTTATGGTACAACTGACCCTCCCCAAGAATTCGCGCATTACAACGGGCAAGACTTGGCCCAAGCCGGAAGGCGCGACCAATGTGCGAAAGTTCCAGATTTATCGCTGGAACCCAGAAGACGACAAAAACCCGCAGCTCGACACCTATTTCGTCGACATGGATAGCTGCGGTCCGATGGTTCTTGATGCGCTAATTAAGATCAAGAACGAGATTGACCCGACTCTGACCTTCCGCCGTTCGTGCCGCGAAGGTATATGCGGCTCCTGTGCGATGAATATCGACGGGATCAACACTCTGGCCTGTATCTACGGCATGGATGAGATCAAGGGGGACGTGAAAATCTATCCACTGCCGCACATGCCGGTGGTCAAGGACCTTATCCCGGACCTGACCCATTTCTACGCCCAGCATGCCTCGATCATGCCGTGGCTGGAAACCAAAACCAACCGCCCGGCGAAAGAGTGGAAGCAGTCGATCGATGATCGTAAGAAGCTGGATGGCCTGTATGAATGTGTGATGTGCGCCAGCTGCTCGACCTCGTGTCCAAGTTACTGGTGGAACGGCGACCGCTATCTTGGACCTGCCGCGCTGCTGCACGCCTATCGCTGGATCATCGACAGCCGTGACGAGGCCACTGGTGAGCGTCTGGACGAACTGGAAGATCCGTTCAAGCTGTATCGCTGCCACACGATCATGAACTGTGCCAAGACCTGCCCCAAAGGTTTGAATCCGGCCAAGGCGATCGCTGAAATCAAGAAGATGATGGTCGACCGCTCGGTCTAAACGATCCCGAAAAACTGCACTTGCCGCCTTGCGGCAAGTGCATGGCGAAGTTGCAAAACTATGCAATGCAGCCTGCCCTGTTCCGCATTATCGTGCATGTAGGGAGGAGTGATGGAACCGAAACGGGATCGCTCCGATGCAAGAACAAAATTCCGAAACAAAAGCGGCCGAGGCGCTGGAACTGCTGGAACAGGCTTGGGCCTATTACACGCCGGAACCTGCGCTGGCGTCTGAAACGCACGAACCCGAACTATTTGAATACGCAAACGCTGCCTGACGCTTGAAAAGACCCGTCGATTGGGCAATGCATAGGCATGCCCATTCTGTTGTTATTGCTGGCCGCCGGAGTGATCGCCTATTTCTTTTGGCGGTCGCGGACGTCTTCTTTGACGCGCGATTGCCGCTGGCGACAACACCGCAAGGAAGGTGTTTGGACCTGCGCCTATTGCGGGGCGCAGCAAGAGGGCACGGCTTGCCCGACCAGTTGCATGAAGGGGAAGTAAGAGAGCAGGGCGCATCTCACGCCCTGCTATTGATCAGGTGGAGCCTGGAAAAGCCGCTTGCAGCGCGATCTCGACCATATCGCCAAAGCTTCTTTCACGCTCAGACGAGGGCAAGGCCTCACCAGTCAGCAGATGATCCGACACAGTCAGAACAGCCAGCGCTCGGCAGTTGTGGCGCGCGGCTAGGATGTACAGCTCGGCCGCTTCCATCTCGACCCCAAGAATACCGTGACGCACCATCTGTTCGTTCAGATCGGGGCGTTCGTCATAGAACACGTCAGATGAATAGATCCCGCCGATATGGGTAGAGGTACCTTTGGCAGCGGCAGCCTGGGCCGCAGCTTGCAGCAGGCCCCAGTCGGCGCAGGGCGCAAAGTTTAGCTCTTTCAGAATGCCGCGTGACGGTGTGCTGAGAGTGGTCGAAGTCATAGCAAGGATCACGTCGCGGATATTGACACTCTCTTGCATCCCACCGCACGAGCCAATTCGGATCAGGGTTTTGGCACCGTAATCACGGATCAACTCGTTGGCATAAATAGACAAGGAAGGCATACCCATTCCGCTGCCTTGAATCGTGACCGGGTTTCCCTTCCAGGTGCCGGTGTAGCCAAGCATTCCGCGCACATTATTGATCTGTTCGGCATCTTGCAAAAACGCTTCCGCCGCCCATTTCGCTCGATACGGATCGCCGGGCATTAGAACGGTTTCTGCAATTTCACCCTTTTCGGCGCCGATATGAATTGTCATTTTGCAACCAATTCCTATCAGATTTCCAATTCCGAAATATCTGCACCGGCCTTCAAAGCGTCATGAACCCATTGTGGTTTGCGTCCGCGTCCCGACCAGGTTTGATCAGGGTTAGCCGGATTCTTGTATTTCGCGGTGTTTTTTGGACCCTTTGCGGGTTTTGATGCACCACCAGACAGTTCAGAAAGAGAAAACCCAAATTCAGCAGCAGCTTTTTCAGCAGCTTTAAGGGCCTCTTTTCGTTCGCGTTTTTCCGCGCTTTTTAGCGCGATTTCCACCTTGTCACGCAATTCAAGCAGTTCTTTGCGTGACATTTTTTCAAGGTTGATCGCCATTTCTCTTCTCCAATACGAAAGCCGTTATGGGTAGGCGCAACAACCCACCGTTATTTCAGACTTCGGTATTTATCTGACTCTTTGCATAAAGCAATAGACAGAGCGAGAAATGAAATGCAAATGGCGCTATTCGGCTGCCAAATTCTGCGGATCGACCAGCGTGACAATATCTCCCATTATCGCATTCAGCTCAAAATTCTTGGGCGTATAGATTTTCGAAACACCCATTGCTCTGAGTTTTGCCGCGTCTTCATCAGGAATAATCCCGCCGACTATTACGGGGACATTGTTCAACCCAGCTTCACGCAGGCGGGCCATTACGTCCTCAACCAGCGGGATGTGACTGCCAGACAGAATCGAAAGTCCGATGACATGGGCTTCGTCTTCGATGGCTGCACTGACAATCTCTTCAGGGGTCAGTCGGATACCTTCATAGCTGATATCCATGCCGCAATCGCGTGCGCGGAAAGCAATCTGTTCGGCGCCATTGGAATGGCCGTCCAGCCCCGGTTTGCCGACTAGGAATTTTAGACGGCGGCCCAATTTGTCACTAACGGCATCAACGGCTGCGCGTAGGTCGTCCAGACCTTCGGTCTTGTTCGAAACTGAACCGGACACGCCGGTCGGACCGCGATAGGTTCCATAGACTTTGCGCATTTCTTCCGCCCACTCGCCGGTGGTAACACCTGCTTTGGCGGCAGCGATCGAGGGCTCCATGACGTTGGCCCCGGTTTGTGCTGCCTCGCGCAGCGCGGCCAGAGCGGCCGTAACGGCCACGTCATCACGTTCGGACCGCCATTCGTTCAACCGGGCGATCTGTTCCTGTTCCACCGCTGGATCGACGACCATGATGCCACCATCCTCGGTTTGTAGAGGTGACGCCTCGCCCTCGGTCCATTTATTCACGCCAACTACGACGGTCTCATTTCGTTCGATCCGGTTCAGGCGTTCGGCATTGGAGTCCACCAAGCGCGACTTCATGTATTCGATCGAAGCGACCGCACCCCCCATCGAATCCAAGTTGGCCAACTCGGCGCGGGCACTTTTCTTTAGTTCTTCAACCTTGGCGTCCACGGCGGGGTTGCCGTCAAACAGGTCGCCAAATTCCAGCAGATCAGTCTCATAGGCCAGGATCTGCTGCATCCGCATCGACCATTGCTGATCCCAGGGGCGGGGCAGACCGAGCGCTTCGTTCCACGCAGGTAGTTGTACCGCGCGAGCGCGTGCCTTTTTCGAGAGGGTCACGGCCAGCATCTCGATCAGGATGCGGTAGACGTTATTTTCTGGCTGCTGCTCGGTCAGGCCCAGCGAGTTCACCTGAACGCCATAGCGGAATCGGCGGAACTTCGGATTTTCGACTCCATAGCGTTGCTGCAGGATTTCATCCCAAAGGTCGACGAAGGCCCGCATCTTGCACATTTCAGTGACAAAGCGAATACCCGCGTTCACAAAAAATGAAATCCGACCACACAGCGCCGGGAAGTCTTCGGCCGGGACACGGGGGCGTAGTTCGTCCAGAACGGCTATGGCAGTGGCCAGCGCATAGGCTAGTTCCTGCTCTGGTGTCGCACCGGCCTCTTGCAGGTGATAGGAACACACGTTCATCGGGTTCCATTTCGGCACGTTGGTATAGCAATACTCGGCCACGTCGGCGATCATCTTTAGCGACGGTTTCGGCGGGCAGACATAGGTACCGCGGCTTAGATATTCCTTGATCAGGTCGTTCTGAACCGTGCCTTGCAGCATGGACACATCTGCACCCTGTTCCTCGGCCACGGCGATATAAAGCGCCAACAGCCAAGGAGCCGTCGCATTGATCGTCATCGATGTATTCATCTGCTCTAACGGAATCTGGTCGAACAGAACCCGCATGTCGCCCAGATGGCTAATCGGCACGCCCACCTTGCCCACTTCGCCCCGCGCCAGCGTGTGATCGCTGTCATACCCGGTCTGGGTCGGCAGATCGAAGGCCACGGATAGACCTGTCTGCCCCTTGGCCAAGTTGCCGCGATATAGGGCGTTCGACGCCTTGGCGGTTGAATGACCGGCATAGGTTCGGATGAGCCAGGGGCGATCTTTCTGCGTCTGCGTCATTGTGGGGCCTCTTATATCGGATGAGTAAGAAAATTACGCTCAACGGCTACAAAGCGCAATTTTTGGGATATGTCAATTCGCTGCGTTGCGGCATATGAATCTCTTCAGATTGTAGGACGTAACGTTTGGTGGCAGTGTGCGCCCATGACTCAGACCGTGGAACTTCCGCTTTGGCTGTTTTTGCTGATCGTGGTATTTGCCGCGGTCACCTTTGCCTCGCATTTTCTGTTCCCGTCGGTGCGCTGGTTTTTTCGTCGCCGACTGGAACGCGCCGTCAAGCGCCTGAACGAGCGCCTGCAACGTCCGATTCAACCGTTCAAACTGGCGCGGCGGCACGACATGATCCAGCGACTGATCTATGATCCGCAGGTTGGGCAAGCGGTGCGCGACTTTGCACGCGAGGAACGAGTTCCTGAAGCTGTGGCTTTTGAAACTGCGCGTCGGTATGCGCGTGAGATTGTTCCGTCGTTTTCGGCAGTCGCTTATTTCAGCTTCGCTATCCGATTGGCCCGGGTACTGAGCAATGCGTTCTACAATGTGCGCCTAAGCTATATGGACGAATCGTCCTTAAAGGACATCGATCCAGATTCGACGGTTGTTTTCGTCATGAATCACCGCAGCAATATGGACTACGTTCTCGTTACTTATCTGGCGGCGCAGCAGTCTGCTCTGTCTTACGCGGTGGGGGAGTGGGCACGGGTCTGGCCTCTCAGCCGCCTGATCCGTGCGATGGGCGCTTACTTTATTCGCCGCAAATCGGGCAGTGACCTCTATCGTCAGGTGCTTGCTTGCTATGTGCGCCATGCAACCGAGGCCGGTGTTACGCAGGCAATGTTCCCTGAAGGCGGTCTCAGCCTGACCGGAGCGTTGGGGCGTCCTAAGCTGGGGCTGATCAAATACATCATAGACGCCACCAGCCCAAAGGGGCGGGACGTGGTATTCGTACCGGTTGCCTTGAATTACGACAGGGTACTTGAAGATACGATTCTGACAAAAGCCGCTCTGGGCAATGAACGCCGTTTTCGTGCCAGGATCGGTGTGATCACTTGGTGGATCCTTAAGCAAATCGGTCGGCGGCTCACGGGGCGCTACCAGCGATTCGGCGTGGCATCGGTGCGATATGGCAAGCCGATCTCGTTACAGGCGTTTCGTTCGGAGCATGAGGACAACTTGATGACTGATCTGGCGCGCGCTCTGATAGGCGGTATCGGGGCGGCAATCCCGCTCGTTCCGGTACCAGCGACCTGCTGGCTGGTGCGCGAAATGGGGGAAATTCCCGAAGCCGAAGCATTAACCCTGATTGAGCGGCTATTGCGACGCAACGGAAATCCCGAGCCAATGGACCGCACCGCCGTCGAAGCCGGAATTCAACAATTGGTCGATCGGCGCATTCTCGTGCGGAGCAGCGGGAAAATATCGTCTTCCGGTCAAAGGGTTGATCTTCTGGAATACTATGCGGCTTCTGCACCATTGGACGCAGAACAGGTTCTTGCTGCGTCTGCGAAAGAAGTTTCTGCATCCGCTGGGTCATAAAATTACAAATTTTGCCCGAAATGGGTTGCAATGTTGCTCAACGGTCAATACTCATCGGGTAAAGCTGGCGATTCTGCATCGCGGCGAGAGTTTTGAACAAAGGAGGCTATCATGGCTCTGGACACCGACAGCGGCATCGCGTCGTACGAGGCACCGGAAAAAGACCTGTATGAGATGGGTGAAATCCCTCCGATGGGTTATGTCCCGAAACAGATGTATGCGTGGGCAATCCGCAAGGAACGCCATGGCGAGCCGGACACGGCCATGCAGCTGGAAGTGGTAGACGTGCCCAAGCTGGACAGCCACGAAGTGCTGGTTCTGGTGATGGCAGCCGGTGTGAACTACAACGGCGTTTGGGCCTCGCTGGGCAAACCGATCAGCCCGTTTGACGGCCACGGTCAGCCATTCCATATCGCCGGGTCCGATGCGTCGGGCATCGTCTGGGCCGTGGGCGACAAGGTGAAGCGCTGGAAAGTGGGCGACGAAGTCGTGATCCACTGCAACCAGGATGATGGTGACGACGAGCACTGCAACGGCGGTGACCCGATGTACTCGCCCAGCCAGCGCATCTGGGGCTATGAAACACCTGATGGGTCGTTCGCCCAGTTCACCAATGTTCAGGCTCAGCAGCTGATGCCGCGTCCCAAGCACCTGACTTGGGAAGAAAGCGCCTGCTACACGCTGACACTGGCAACTGCCTACCGCATGCTGTTCGGCCACGAGCCGCACGATCTGAAGCCTGGCCAGAACGTTCTGGTTTGGGGCGCGTCAGGCGGTTTGGGCTCTTATGCGATCCAGCTGATCAACACCGCGGGCGCAAACGCGATCGGTGTGATCTCGGACGAAAGCAAGCGTGACTTCGTCATGAGCCTCGGCGCCAAGGGCGTCCTGAACCGTAAGGACTTTAACTGCTGGGGTCAGCTGCCCACCGTGAACACCCCGGAATATGCCGAGTGGTTTAAAGAGGCCCGCAAGTTCGGCAAAGCCATATGGGACATCACCGGCAAAGGTGTGAACGTCGACATGGTGTTCGAACATCCGGGCGAAAGCACGTTCCCGGTGTCGACCTTCGTGGTGAAAAAGGGCGGTATGGTTGTAATCTGCGCCGGCACCACCGGCTATAACCTGACTTTCGACGTGCGCTATATGTGGATGCACCAAAAGCGCCTGCAGGGTTCACACTTTGCTCATCTGAAACAAGCTGCGGCTGCAAACCAACTGATGGTCGAGCGCCGTCTGGACCCCTGCATGTCAGAAGTGTTCACGTGGAACGACCTTCCTGAGGCGCATATGAAGATGATGCGCAACGAACACAAGCCGGGTAACATGTCGGTTCTGGTTCAGGCTCCGCGCACCGGAATGCGTACCTTGGAAGAGGTTTTAGACGCTCGCGGTTGAGCCGCATGAAAACTTAGTACTAGCACCCGCGAATCCCTGCGACGGTTCGCGGGTGTTGCTTTTAAGAGTATATCCATAATATTTTCAGTCACTTAGGTTCCATCTCCCTGCGATTTTTGGGGAGTAGAAACCAGTGAATAGGCAAAAAAATACTGCACATGTTATGGTTGTGTTAACCCTTCGTTAACGGTTTCGGAGAGACCCTGATGGCGCAGAATGAGTGGATACTGGACGTGTTGTCGGACCTCAACGCCTTCGCTGTTGAGAACGGTTTGATCGCACTGGCCGAGCAGTTGGACGACACCAAGCTGATTGCAGCGGCCGAGATCGCGTCCATCAAGGCTGAGGTACGGGCGCCCGGGGATGGGAACAAAACTCAATATGAGCCAGGTCCTGGAGGACTTGGAAAACACCAACACGCTTGACGAATTAAGCAATGTCGCCGTTCGATTGCGTGACCGGCTGAAAGTCGAACACCTCATATACCATTGGGTTGATGGTGCCGGTGATCAATACGGCTATACAACCTATCCTGACGCCTGGGCTGAGCGTTATCTGGAAAAGAATTATCACAGAATTGATCCTGTTATTCTGGGTTGTTTTCAGCGGTTTCACCCGGTCGATTGGAAAACGTTGGACTGGTCCAGCAAAGTGGCCAAGGCATTCCTTCGTGACGCGCAAAGCCACGGGGTTGGCAATCAGGGCTATTCAATCCCGATCCGAGGGCCAAACGGGCAATTCGCTCTTTTTACTGTCAACCACACCTGTGATGACGAAACGTGGCAGGCTTTCATCGAACGGCATGGTCGGGAGCTCATTCTGATCGCTCATTACTTCAATCGTAAAGCGCTGGAGTTCGAAAGAGACCGTCAGCCCGAATCGTCCCGAGGACTGTCGCCGCGCGAAGTAGACGCGATGACCTTGCTTGCGCTGGGTTACAGCCGGGCGCAAGTAGCCCATTCCCTGTCAATCTCTGAACACACGTTGCGAGTCTATATCGAGGGTGCACGCGCCAAGCTTGGGGCGCAGAATACAACCCATGCCATCGCCACGGCGCTCAGCCGAGGATTAATAGTGGTTTAAGAGGCGCGCACCCTCAGAACGGGAAATTAACTATGACTTTGTACCCCCTTCGTTCCTGCACAGGACGACAAGGGGAAAAATGTCATGTTGCGCTATCTGTATGCCGACGAACTGCACAAGTTTCCGGATCTGGCCGAGGGGATGTTCCGGGATCGCGCGGATCAGTTCAAAACCCGTTTGGGTTGGGACGTGCACGTCAACGAAAAAGGAGAGGAGAGGGATCAATATGACGACCTGAACCCGCTCTATGTCATTTGGGAAGAAGAGGATGGCAGCCATGGCGGCTCGATGCGTGTCCTGCCAACCACTGGTCCAGTTATGGTTAATGACATCTTCGGACATTTGACCGGTGGCGAACCTATTTGCAGTCCCCTGATTTGGGAGGTCACGAGGTTCTGTCTGTCCCGCACCGCAAGCCCGCATACGGCAGGGGCCATTATGCTGAGCGGTGGCGAGATGATGGAAGGCTTCGGCCTGACGCATATCGCGGGCGTCTTTGACGCGCGGATGATTCGGATTTATCGCCTGATCGGATCATCTCCGGTGGTTTTGGGATCGGAAGGGAAGGGGAGAGATCAGATTTCTGTCGGGCTGTGGCCCTATTCGGCCGACGATTGCAACCGTGTGGCCGAACGCGCTGGTATCCCGCGCGAGCTGTCGCGGCTTTGGTTCAAGACGGCATTTGGCATTGGTCGCCAGACTCGGTTCGCCCTGTCGGCCTGACCGAGTGAAAACGCCATTCCCTCTCTGGTGATAGCAGGCGCGGCCCTGTAGGGTCGCGCCATGTCTATACCTCCCGTGACCTTTTCTGACGACCAGGCCGCTGCCTACGACAGCATCTCCGAGATGTTGCGAACGGCTGGCGTAGACTTGGATGACGATGCCCTGCTGAAATTGCCGGGCGCTGGAAAGTCCGGTGTGATGGCGGTGATCGGCAAGGCGGGATCGGGTAAAACACTGCTGTTGGCCGAGTTGTACAAAGCATTGGCGGAAACCGGTGTTCAGATCGTGTCTGGCGATTTCGAAAGCCGCAAAGCGCGGGAAAAGCGCAGCCTTGCCATACTTGCGCCTACAAACAAGGCTGCCAGCGTGCTGCGCCTGCGCGGCGTTCCGGCGACGACTATTCACCGTATTCTCTACACACCGGTGTATGACCCGGAATACGAACGGATCGCCGAATGGCTGGCTGGCAACGACGAACGGCCCGAGATCGAAGGCCTGACCGATGAAGCGCTGGACCGGGCAGCGGCGTTCTACGAGAACAACAAATCAATCCCCGGCGCACTCGCCGCGGCAGGCCTTCGTGGATCTGATTTCATCACCGGTTGGAAACGCAGGGACGAGCCGCTGGATATTGGGTTTGTGGATGAGGCCTCGATGCTGGACGACCGGCAGTTCGAGGACCTGCAAGAAATCTTTCCAACCCTTCTGCTGTTCGGCGACCCGGCCCAGTTGGCGCCTGTTAACCAATCGGGCAGCATGGTGTTTGACACTTTGCCTGAGCCGCGCAAACAAATCCTGCACCGGGTCCACAGACAGGATGCCGACAACCCGATCCTGGACCTCGCTCACGCGCTGGCTGATCCCCAGATGGGGTTTGAGGATTTCGAGCGGCTGGTCGAACAGACTGCGCGGCAAGACGACCGCGTGGTTTGGGGGCAGCGGGTCGAGGTCGATCTGATGGCTCGCAGCCCGGTTCTGGTCTGGCGCAACGCCACCCGCATTCGCTTGATCCAGGCATTTCGACAGGTCCACGGCGCGCCGGATACTGAGCTGCTGGAAGGTGAGCCGCTGATCTGCGACGGGATCGAATTGCCGCTAAAGCATCGCAAGAAGCGGCTGGACCTTGAGGCGCGCGGGCTGATCAAGGGGGCTCAGGTCATCTATCTGGGACCGGGGCGCAAGCCCGGGTTTTCACGTCTGCACGTGATGGGGGCCGAGGACCCGCAGGTCAGCGCTGCGTCCATCGTCAAGATCGAGAAGCCGGATGAAGAAGAACCTTTCATCCCCTATGCCGCGCGGATGGGAGCGACATTCCTGCACGGGGCGGCGGTTACCATTCACAAGGCGCAGGGCTCGCAATGGGACACGGTGCAGGTCTTCGCTCCCGACATCTACGCCGCCGCCCGAATGGGCCGGACCGAGGCGGGGCAACCTTTGTGGAAGCGGTTGGCCTATGTCGCCATTACGCGGGCGCAGGAGCGGCTGATCTGGGTGGTGCGTAACCGGCTGGCCAAGCCCACCCATCCGCTGCGTGTGGACGACCTGCGTGCCGTCCCGGCAGCATCGCTGGCATTGGAGGCTGAAGAGACATGAGTACCATCATCGTAACCGGCGCAAGCTCGGGCATCGGGCGTGCAACGGCTGAGTTGTTTCTGGCCGAGGGCTGGACGGTCGGCCTGTTGGCCCGTAGTGCAGACGTGTTGCACGAGATGGCCTCGGACTACGCAAACGCCATCCCACTCGTCGCGGATGTAACGGATGCAGAGATGGTCCAGTCGACCTTCCAAACCTTTCAGGACAAGGCTGATCGTCTGGACGTGCTATTCAACAACGCTGGCATCTTCGCTCCGGGCGGCACAGTTGACGAGATCTTGCTGGAAGACTGGTACCAAAGCGTCAACGTGAACTTGAATGGCATGTTTCATTGTGCCCGAGAGGCTTTTCGGACTATGCGCCATCAATTCCCGCAAGGTGGCCGGATCATCAACAACGGCTCAATTGCGGCGCATGTGCCGCGACCGAACTCGGTACATTATTCAGCCACGAAACATGCCATCACGGGTCTGACCCGCAGCCTGTCTCTGGACGGGCGGGACTTTGGTATTGCTTGCGGTCAGATCGATATCGGTAATGCGCGCACGCAGATGGTGCAGGGGCTAGTGGACAACGCAAAAGCTGCAGGGCAGACACCCGACCCGACCATGGCCGTCGAAGATGCCGCCCGGTCGGTGATGCATATGGCGTCACTGCCGCCCGAAGCCAACGTTCAATTCATGACCGTGATGGCGACAACCATGCCCTATATTGGGCGCGGATAGGCGTCAGTTTTCGCGCAACAGCCGGAATGCAGTCGACGCGCCCCATCCTGCGGCGATTGCGATGACCAGCGACATCAGCCCGTACCAGACCGGTTGCTGGCGGGAGAGGTTGTAGAGGAACCGCTCCAAGCCCACTTTGCGCACGTCGATGGTAGTTTCGAATTGCGAGACAACGGCCTTGCCCCGGGTGAGGAAGATACGTGCCCTGTAATCGCCTTCGGTCAGGTCGGCGGGCATTTTGATCGAGGTCCGGAACAGGGTTTGCTCATCGACCGCTACTGTGTTTTCACGGACCGAATACAGCCCCTCATTTTCGCGGATGCGCACCACGGCCTCTGCGAATTCCTGCGCGCCCTGGATATGCATCTCCGCCCCGACCGAACGGATGGCGCGTTCGATCGAAATTCGATAGCGCAGGTCCTCGGTGTCCGAGAGGATATCGCTGAGCGGTCCGCTGGTGGCAACGGCGTAGAAACTGGGGGCAAGGTCGACCAGAACACTGTCGGTGTTAACCCAAATCCCAAGTTTGCGCTCTTTGCGCCGGACCATAACTGGGCTGGACGGTCCAACTACGGCCACGATCACTTCAAGCGGGGGGCCGGAAGGAATTGGTGTTTCCCGTTTTACGGCGCCGAAGATCAGGATTTCCGAGCCGTCAAAGGTTGCGGTGATGGCAACGCGATCCTGGCTGAGACCCAGCACAACCTGTTCATCTACAGCGAAGGCCGGAGTGCAGCATAGGACCAGCAGGGCAATCAGGCGTTTCAGCATGATTAATGGCCCCCTTCGCTGCCAAGGGAATATAGCTCAGACGGTTGAATCAGCAGATCCAGCGCCAGCTTGCCGCAGACCACGAGAACCAGCGCAGCAAGCAGAACCCGCAATTGCTCGGCTGGCATCCGGGCCCCGATCACCGTACCGATTTGCGCGCCCACCACGCCGCCAACCAGCAGCAGAACGGCGAGAACGATGTCGACCGTATAGTTCGTGGTCGCGTGCAGCATAGTGGTAAAGCCGGTCACGAAGATGATCTGGAACAGTGAGGTGCCAACCACAACCTTGGTGGGCATCCCCAGCAAGTAGATCATGGCGGGTACCATGATGAACCCGCCGCCCACGCCCATGATGGCTGATAGAACGCCAACGCACAGCCCGACCATCACCGGCGGAATAACCGAAATATACAAGCCCGAGGTGCGAAAGCGCATCTTGAAGGGCATTGCATGAACCCAGCCACGCTGACGCCGTTTTGCTGGTGCGCCTCCACCCTTTTTCGCTTTGCGCAACGCGCGAAGGCTTTCGATGAACATCAGGCTGCCGACAACGCCAAGGAAGACGACGTAGCACAGCGTGACCAGCAGATCGACCTGGCCCAGGCTTTTGAGATAGTTGAACACCACCACCCCAAGCGCGGCGCCCGTCAATCCCCCGACCAACAAGACCGTGCCCATTCGGAGGTCGACCGTCCTTCGTCGGAAATGCGCAAGCACGCCTGAAAAAGAAGATGCGACGATCTGGTTGGCTTCGGTTGCAACGGCGACGGCTGGAGGGATGCCGATGAAGAACAGCAGCGGGGTCATCAAAAACCCGCCGCCGACACCGAACATGCCTGAAAGGATGCCGACCATCCCGCCCAACCCCAGCAGCAGAAAGGCGTTGACGGAGACTTCGGCAATAGGAAGGTAAATCTGCATTTTTTGAGTTACCGGGTGAAATCAGACCCACCACGCAGGGTGATGCGGCCTGTCTCAAACCATTGGGATGAGGCTTTAATACGGCGCGCAGGATGCGGCTGTATGGCGAATATCAAGTTGCCCGGTGTGTACCCGGTAAACCGATCTGGCTGAACAGAAAACTGCGCCTTGGGGGCGCAGGCTTCATGTGTATCCCAAACCCCGGCAGGGTTCGACCCGATTTCGGCTATAACAGGACACACGCGCATACCCCTTTAGAGCGGTTGCGGCATGCAAAATCAACTCTGCATGCCGCTCTGCAGCGAACAGGACTGATTTAATCCTAAACTGGACTTATCAGCGTTCTTTCACATAAGGCTCACCACCCGCGCGTGGCGGAATGGCTTTGCCTACGAAACCGGCCAGAATGACCACTGTCAGGATATAGGGCAGGGCGTCCATGACCTGCACCGGAATGACCACGCCGCCCAAGTCGATGTTCTGAAACCGCAACGCGATTGCTTGCAGCAGACCGAACAGCAGACAGGCCCACATCGCGTGCCAAGGCCGCCACTTCGCAAAGATCAATGCGGCCAGCGCAATGAACCCGCGCCCAGCCGTCATCTCTTTGACGAACCCGGCTTGCAGTGCTGTTGCAAGGTAAGCTCCGGCAATCCCGCAGAGCACACCGCAAATGGCGACGGCGGCAAATCGCAGGCCGACGACGGAAACACCCGCCGTATCTACCGCAGCCGGGTTTTCACCAACTGCCCGCAGACGCAGGCCGAACCGGGTGCGGTACAAGACCCACCACGTCAATGGGACCATCAGGAAGGCCACGTAGACCAAGATCGAATGGCCAGACAGCAGTTCGGAATAGATCGGGCCAATGATCGGTACGCCGCTCAGCGCCTCGGCGAAGGGGAAATTGATCGGCTCAAACCGACCGCCGCCGAACAAGGACGGGGTGCGCCCGCCCTGTTTGAACCAGCTTTGGGCGATCAGCACCGTCAGGCCCGAGGCCAGAAAGTTGATCGCAACGCCCGAGATCAGTTGGTTGCCCCGGAAGGTGATCGAGGCCACGCCGTGCAGAGCAGAAAGAACTAACGACGCGCCGATCCCCGCCATAAGGCCCAGCCAGACCGAACCCGTCACGGCCGCAATGGCGGCAGAGAAAAAGGCCGAGATCAGCATCTTGCCTTCCAGACCAATGTCGAAAATGCCGGCGCGTTCGGAATACAGCCCGGCCAGACAGGCCAGCAACAACGGCGTGGCCAAGCGGATGGTCGAGTCGAGAACTTGAATGAGTGTAACGAAGAACTCCATCACTGTGCCCCTCTCCGCAGGCTCAGGAACAGCTTCTCAAGCGGCATCCGTACCATGTTGTCCAGCGCCCCGGTGAAGAGGATCACCAGCGCTTGAATGACCACAATCAGCTCACGCGGGATTGAGGTCCACAGCGCCAGCTCGGCACCACCCTGATAGAGGAAGCCGAATAGAAGCGCTGCAAGGAACACACCGAAGGGGTGCGAGCGGCCCATCAGCGCCACAGCGATGCCGATAAAGCCTGCGCCCTCGGTTGAGTTGAGCACCAGCCGTTCTGCCTCACCCATCACGTTGTTGATGGCCATCAGACCGGCCAGCGCGCCTGAGATCAGCATGGCGACGATGGTGATCCGCACAGGCGAAATCCCGGCATAGACGGCCCCGGTTTCCGAGTGGCCGTAGGCGCGGATTTCATAACCCAGACGCGTGCGCCAGATCAGTGCCCAGACAACGACACAGGCAAGAACTGCCACGAAGAACGAGATGTTCGCAGGCGCCCCCCGGAAGACAATATTTTCAGCGGTTGAAAACATAGACTGAAAAGTTGGCAGATGTACCGCCTCGGGGAAACGCGCCGTTGCCGGATCTTGCGAGCCCTGCGGGCGCATCACGTTGACCAGCATATAGTTCAGGAAGGCGGCAGCGATAAAATTGAACATGATCGTAGTGATCACGATATGGCTGCCGCGCTTGGCCTGCAGATAGGCCGGGATCGCGGCCCATGCGGCACCGAACAGGGCCGCAGAAAGCCCGGCACCCAGCAAGGCAATGCTCCAATGCGGCCACGGGATGTACAAACAGACCATGGCAACGCCAAGCCCGCCCAGCATCGCCTGACCTTCACCGCCAATGTTGAACAGCCGGGCGTGGAAGGCCACGGCCACTGCCAGCCCGGTGAACATGAAATTGGTCGCGTAATAGAGCGTGTAGCCCCAGCCATAGGTCGACCCCAGCGCGCCGGTCACCATGAGGTTCACCGCTTCGACCGGGTTCTCACCGATGGCTAGGATCACCAGTGCGGAAAGGATTGTGGCCAACAACAGGCTGATCAGCGGGATCAGCACCACGTCAGCCCATTTGGGCATTTTGTCCATCTTACGCGGCCTCTCCCGCAACACCGGCCATCAGCAGGCCCAGTTCTTTTTCATCCGTCTCATGAGGCAGGCGTTCGCCCATGATATGTCCGTCAAACATCACCGCGATCCGGTCGGACAGCGAGAAGATTTCCTCAAGCTCGACCGAAACCAGCAGGATCGCCTTGCCCTGATCGCGTAAGGCGACGATCTGTTTGTGAATGAATTCAATCGCGCCAATATCAACACCTCGGGTCGGCTGCCCGACAAGCAGCAGGTCCGGGTTCCGTTCAATCTCGCGCGCGACGACGATTTTCTGCTGGTTCCCGCCCGAGAAGCTTTTGGCCGTCAGCCAGCCATTGGGCGGACGTACGTCGAATTTTTCGATCTTGGCTTCGGTGTCGGCGCGCAGGGCGGCGTTGTCCATGAAGATGCCGCGCTTGTAGGCCGGGTCGCGGTGATAGCCGAAGGCCACATTCTCCCACGCGTGGAAGTCCATGATCAGACCTTCCCGCTGGCGATCCTCCGGCACATGTGCAATGTGCTGCGCGCGCCGCGCCTGACCATCTGATCCATGACCGCTTAGCGGCAGCGGTTCACCGTTCAGCTTGATTGACCCCTGACCGGGACGCATACCACCCAGAACTTCAAGCAGTTCCGACTGACCATTGCCCGCGACACCGGCGATACCGACAATCTCACCAGCGCGGACGGTCAAATCGATGCCTTTGACCCGCTCGACACCCGCGCTGTCAAAGACCTGCAGCTTTTCGATTTCCAGAATGGGTTTGCCCGGCTTGGCGGGCACTTTGTCGACTTGCAGCAGCACTTTGCGGCCGACCATCAGTTCGGCTAGCTCCTCGGGGCTGGTTTCAGCGGTTTTCACCGTCGCCGTCATCTGACCGCGTCGCATCACCGAAACAGTGTCGGTGTTTTCCATGATCTCACGCAGTTTGTGGGTGATGACGATGATCGTTTTCCCTTCGGCACGCAGCCGGTCGAGGATACGGAACAACTGATCCGCCTCAGCCGGGGTCAGAACACCGGTAGGTTCGTCGAGGATCAGAATCTCGGCCTTGCGGTACAACGCTTTTAGAATTTCGACCCGCTGTTGCATGCCAACGCCGATCTCGTCAATGCGCTTGTCGGGGTCCACGAACAGCTCGTACTCTTCTTCCAGCGCCTTCAATTCCTTGCGGGCCTTTGCCAGTGACGGCGCAAGCATCCCACCATCCTCGGCGCCCAGAACGATGTTTTCCAGAACGGTGAAATTTTCGACCAGTTTGAAATGCTGGAACACCATCCCGATGCCCGCGGCAATCGCCGCCTGACTGTCAGGGATATCGGTCTTAGTTCCGTTTATCCAGATCTCGCCTTTGTCGGCTTTGTAAAACCCGTAGAGTATGCTCATCAGCGTGGATTTGCCCGCACCGTTTTCGCCGATGATCCCGTGGATCGTGCCGGGGGCGACGCTGATGGAAATGTCTTTGTTGGCCTGAACCGGCCCAAAGGCTTTGGAAATCCCTTTGAGCTCAATGGCGGGGACGGTCATGTCTTGTCCTCAGATTGCCGAAGGGCCGCGCGGACCGCGCAGCAGAGTGGATGCGAGGCGGAGGTCAAACCCCCGCCCCGCGCGATATCAGAACTGCAGTGCCGGGCAGCTGTCGTTCTCGTAATAGCTGACAACGTTTACGTTGCCGTCGATGATGTCCTGACGGGCTTTTTCAACGGCTGCTTTCATCTCATCCGAGACCAGTTCAGCGTTGTTTTCGTCCATTGCGACGCCAACACCGTCTTCGGCCAGACCCATCGCGAAGACACCGGTTTCCAGATCGTCGCCTGCGTTCATCGCGTCGTAGACGGCGACGTCAACGCGTTTCAGCATCGAGGTCAGAACCTTGCCCGGGTGCAGGTGGTTCTGGTTGCTGTCTACGCCGATCGACAGGATGCCTTCGTCGGCTGCGGTTTGCAGAACACCAACACCGGTGCCGCCAGCAGCCGCATAAACCACATCAGCGCCTTGGCTGATTTGTGCCTTGGTCAACTCGGAACCCTTAACCGGGTCGTTCCATGCGGCCGGGGTGGTGCCAGTCATGTTTGCAACCACGTTGATATCCGGGTTCACAGCCTTTGCACCTTGCGCATAGCCGCAGCCGAAGTGACGGATCAGCGGAACATCCATACCGCCGATGAAACCGATGGTGCCGGATTCCGAGGCCATGGCGGCCATCATGCCGACCAGATACGAGCCTTCATGCTCGGCAAAGCCGACCTGACGCAGGTTCGGCGCGTCCAGCCAGTTCACATCGACGACGACGAATTTCGTGTCGGGGTAATCAGCCACAACCGTGCTGAGAGGATCGGCCATTGCGAAACCCATGGTGATGATCGGGCTCAGGCCAGCTTCGGCAAAGCGGCGCAGGGCCTGCTCGCGCTGGGCTTCGGACTGCAGTTCGATCTCACGGTAGGTGCCGCCGGTTTCCTCGGCCCAACGTGACGCGCCGTTATGCGCGGCTTCGTTGAAGGATTTGTCGAACTTACCGCCCAGATCGAAGATCAGGGCCGGTTCGGCCAGGGCCGCACCTGCGGTCAGCGCGACGGCTGCGGCAGCGCCCATCAAGGATTTCATCAGGGTCATTTCATACTCCCGTTTGTTTTTTTCGGTCGGGGCCAAGATAGTCCCGTTTACCCACTGTGAGCGAGCATAACTGTTGTGATGGCGGGAATTAAGGGCGTTTGCAACCGGTGCGGTCAACAGATTATTGACCAAATGGTCGAAAAAATACGGGAATGCTGCTTAGATCGGGTCGCGGACCATAACTATAGCGTCAATTTTCCCTGTTTTTTCGCGTGGATAGTAACCTTTGCGCCGGCCGCAGGGCACATATCCACAGCGCTCGTACAGAGCGATGGCCGGGTGATTGTCTTCCGCAACGTCCAAAAAGGCGCGGGTGGCGCCTAAACTTTTCGCTTTTGCCTGCCAGTCCTGCATGCGGCACAAGCCCAGACCCTTGCGCTGATAGTCGGGATGTGTGGCAATTGTCAGCAACTCGGCCTCGTCCGCAATGACTGTAAACAGGGCGAAAGACTCAGCTTTGCCAATGACATGTGTGAACCGGTTGTTCAGAAGGTCGGCAAATTCCGCGACCGTCCAAGGGCGCGACTGGGTGAAGGCCGCCGCGTGGGTATGGGCCAGAACCTGCGGGGTCATTCGTCCAGCAAAACCGGTGGGGTGTCTTTCGAAGGTGCCGCGTCGGCGGGCCGCACGTAAAGAGGGGCCGGGGGCTCGGTCACGGTGGACCATCTTTGGGACGTCAGCCGGGCAATGGCGCGGACCTGTAGATCGGGGTCGTCATTCAGGATCAGAGGCCCGAATGATTCTGCCTGTTTCTGCTCTATAAGGGCGGGTTCTTGGTCCTTCAGGGCGACATAGACCTGTTCGCGCGGGGCGCGGATGGCAGGAATCCCCTCCCCGGCTTCAGCCAACGCATCGAACCCCGAAATGCCCACGGCTGGTATGTTAAGCCCAAGTGCTAGTCCCCGTGCGGCGGAAACCGAGATACGGATGCCAGTAAAATTTCCCGGCCCGATGCCAATTCCGATCGCCGTGAGGTCGCGCCAGGTACAGTCAGCCTCGGCCAGAACCTCTTCCAGCAATGGCATGAGCCGCTCAGCCTGACCGCGTGACATGGGTTCGACACGCGATGCGATAATGCTATCACCCCGCAACAAAGCGGCCGCGCAATGCGCGGCCGATGTATCAAACGCCAGAATGATTGGGTCAGACGGCAACTGGGCGAACCTCGGTCACTTCGGGGATGTAGTGACGCAGTAGGTTCTCGATCCCCATTTTAAGCGTCAGGGTCGAGGAGGGGCAGCCCGCACAGGCGCCCTGCATGTGCAGGTAGACGACACCGCGGTCAAACCCGTGGAAGGTAATATCACCACCGTCCTGAGCCACAGCCGGACGCACTCGTGAGTCCAGCAGGTCTTTGATTTGATTAACAACTTCGGCGTCTTCACCGAAGTGTTCTGCGTGACCGGAGGCGTCAACGGCATCTTCGCCCAAAACAGGTTGGCCTGACTGGAAATGCTCCATCACGGCACCCAGGATCGCGGGTTTGATGTGGTCCCACTGAACGTCGTCCGATTTGGTCACGGTCACGAAGTCATTGCCAAAGAATACGCCGGTCACGCCGCTCACCGCGAAAATCCGTTTGGCAAGGGGCGATTTCTCACCCGCTTCCGCCGATGGGAAGTCTGCGGTGCCAGCCTCCAGCACGGTTTGACCGGGCAGGAATTTCAGCGTTGCAGGGTTCGGCGTGGATTCGGTTTGAATGAACATAGAACGGCTCCGTATCAGTTGTTCCTGATATGCGGGTCCAGACCTGGGAAGTCAAGATTTGGAACGATTCTAAATTTCAGCCACCAGTTGCATTGCATCATCCAGACGGTCGTCACCCCAGAACAGTTCATCCCCCACCAGAAAACTGGGCGCGCCGAAAATCCCCTTGGTCTGTGCGATTTGCGTCTGTTCCATGAGGGCGGCCTTGATCGCGGGATCGCGGCATCGGGCAAGTGTTTCGGCCGGGAGGCTGGCCTGTGACAGGCAATCAATCAGCACCTGATCGTCCGAGATGTTCTGTCCATCGACAAATTGGGCAGCGTAGACGGCGCGGACAAAAGCTGCCCGTTGAGGGTGCGCTTCGATCGTCAGGACCAGTCGCGCAGCCTTCAATCCGTTTTGCGGAAAGGGATCAGGCCGCGAGAACTGCAAACCGCGTTGGGCTGACAACCGTTCCATATCGCGCCACATATAACGTCCTTTGGCCGGGTAGATGTTGAACGGCGAATTATCCCAGCCTTGCGCGGCGAAAATCGGGCCGAGAAGAAAAGGGTGCCATTCAACAGATACCCCATTCTGCGCCGCGAGATCTTCGATCCGCATGGCGCTGAGGTAGGAATAGGTCGACGCGAATTCGAACCAGAACTGGATGCTGCGCGTCATTGTCAGGCCTCAGGTGATCTCTTCCAGCTTTTCCTTACTCAGGTCACCGGGAACAATGGTGATCGGAATCGGCAGACTGCCCGAGTTCTTGGTCAATTGCGTAACCAGCGGACCAGGGCCTTTCTTTTCGACACCCGCGCCGAGTACAAGAACCCCGATTTCGGGGTCGGACTGAACATGTTCGATGATTTGCGGAACCGGATCGCCTTCGCGAATGGCCAATTCAGGGTCGATGCCCTGCTTGTCGCGCATCCATTTGGCGAAAACCTCGTAATGGGCATGGATGCGTTCACGCGCCTCCTCGCGCATCACTTCGGCCACACCGATCCAGTGGTTGAACTCGTCCGGCGGGATGACCGACAGGATTGTGACGCCGCCTCCGGTATGGGCTGCGCGCATGGCGGCAAAGCGCATCGCGTTCAGGCATTCGCGACTGTCATCCAGAACGACCAGGAATTTGCGCATGAAGTGTCCTCATTCAATTTAGGCGATCATGCCCGACCAATTGCGTGCTGGCAACCAGAGCCTAACGGGTGCTGGTAGCCCAGTCCCAATAAAGTTCGCGCGCACGGCGAGCGATTGGGCCAACCTGATATTGGGTATCTTCCAACGCAGTGACGGGGGTGATCTTGCTCATGTTGCCTGTCATGAAGACTTCGTCGGCCTTGTGGAAATCGTCAAAGCTGAGAATGGCTTCGTGTACTGTGACACCATCAGCGCGCAGGTTTTCTATATGGCGCGCTCGGGTGATACCGGCCAGAAAGGTGCCGTTGGGGGTAGGGGTGAAAACCTCTCCGTCGCGGACCATGAAGATGTTGGCGGTTGCGGTTTCCGCCACATGGCCGAGAGCGTCGGCGACCAGAGCGTTGGAAAATCCTTTCGAGCGGACCTCCTGCAACATCCGCGCGTTATTGGGGTAAAGGCATCCGGCCTTGGCATTCACTACTGCCGATTCCAGAACCGGTCGGCGGAACCGGGTGTATCCCAAAGTGACCGAGGCCGTTTCAGGCGCCATTGGAATTTCTTCGAGGCAGATCGCAAATCCGGTGCTGTTTTCCCGCGGAATGATGGCCGTCGTGTCGCCGTCAATGCCCCAATACATCGGGCGTATATAGACCGCAGAGTCCGGGCCGTACGCGCCCAGTCCCTCGCGGACGATCTCGACCATCTCTTCAGTTGTTACGCTGGGCGTCAGCATCAATGCTTCGGCAGATCGGTTCACGCGGGCGCAATGCGCCTCCAGATCCGGAGCCATGCCGTCGAAATACCGGGCGCCGTCAAAGACCGAGGAACCCAGCCAAGACCCGTGGTCGGCGGCACGCATGATCGGCGCATCTCCGTCATGCCACTGACCCTCGAAATAGGTGCGGATATTCTTGCCGACTGCCATGACGCCCTCCCAAGCTTTTGCGCAAACCTAGGAAGGCGCCACGGTAAGGTCCAGAGCAATTAGCCCTGTTTTGCGCCAACCATCCCCACGATTTCGTAGGTCTGCTGCAGGATCGGGGTCGCGATGGCGCGGGCTTTTTCTGCTCCCTTGGCGAGAATCCTGTCAATCTCGGCCTCTTCACCCATCAGGCGGGCCATTTCGGACGAGATCGGCGACAGTTTCGAGACCGCCAGCTCTGCCAACATCGGCTTGAACTCACCGAATTGCTTGCCGCCAAATTCGGTCAGAACCTGTTCGGCAGTCTGGTCGCTGAGGGCTGCATAGATATTCACCAGGTTGCGCGCCTCGGGGCGTTCGTCCAATCCGTCCAGTTCCGAGGGCAAGGCTTCCGGGTCCGTCTTAGCCTTGCGAATCTTCTTGGCGATCGTGTCAGCGTCATCAGTCATGTTGATGCGGCTCATGTCCGAGGGATCGGACTTGGACATCTTCTTCGACCCGTCGCGCAGGCTCATGACGCGGGTCGCGGCCCCTTCGATTACGGGTTCGGTGATCGGAAAGAAGTCGACACCGTAATCGTGGTTGAACTTGATGGCGATGTCGCGGGTCAGTTCCAAGTGCTGTTTCTGGTCGTCCCCAACCGGAACATGGGTCGCGTGATAAATCAGAATGTCGGCGGCCATTAGTGACGGATAAGCAAACAGTCCCAGCGAGGCGTTCTGCTGGTTCTTGCCGGCCTTGTCCTTCCACTGGGTCATCCGCTGCATCCAACCCATGCGGGCGACGCAGTTGAATATCCACGCCAATTGGGCATGCTCGGGCACCTGGCTTTGGTTGAACAGGATCGACTTTTCAGGATCAAGTCCGGCGGCGATAAAGCCCGCGCAGAGTTCGCGTGTCGAATGTGCCAGTTCCTTGGGGTCCTGCCAGACAGTGATCGCGTGCAGATCGACCATGCAATAGATGGTCTCCATATCCGGCTGCTGCATATCCACAAACCGCTTGAGCGCACCCAGATAGTTGCCAAGGTGCAGGTTTCCCGACGGCTGGATGCCGGAAAACACGCGTGGTGTGAACTGGGTCTCGGTCATCGAAGGGAACTCCCGTCTGGAAAAATCAGCCCCCGTCGCTTACCCATGAGGCCAAGGGACGTCAACAGCCGCGAAAGGCCAGCCCAATGAGCAGTGAGCATTACACCCCCGCCGTGAACCCTTTACCCCCCGTCGTGGTGGCTTTGGTCTTGTTCATCATCGGGGTGGAACTGGCCTTTACCCTGGGCACACGCGGTTTGATCGGAGGCCCGGCTGCGGTGGGCTGGCGGCTGGATGCGCTGCAGAGCTATTCTTTCTCGCCCGATATCTTCGACTGGATGGTTGAGAATGGGCGCTGGCCGTTCGAGCATGTGATCCGGTTCGTGACCTACCCGTTCGTCTCGGGCAGTTTCACGCAAGCCGTTTTTGTCTGCGTCTTCGTATTGGCAATGGGCAAAATGGTGGCCGAAGTCTTTGGCGGATTCCAGATGTTGCTGATCTTTGTGCTGTCTGGTGTGGGAGGGGCGCTGGCTTACGCGTTGCTGCTGGATCCCAGCTACCCGCTGGTTGGAGGTTTCCCGCCCGTCTACGGCCTGATCGGGGCTTTCACGTGGCTGCTGTGGCGCAAGCTGTCGTTGGTTGGGGAAAACCAGTCTCGGGCGTTCAGCCTTATTGCGGTGCTTATGGGCATCCAACTGGTGTTCGGCTTGCTGTTCGGCGGTACGTCTGATTGGGTGGCCGACCTGGGCGGATTTGCCACCGGGTTCGGCTTGTCCTTCTTTTTGGCACCGGGTGGTTGGGCCCGGATCGTGCGGCACATCCGCCGCGACTGATCACGACCGGCGCAGAGCCTTTTTGAACTCCGAGACCTCAAACGCGCCGAACAGGTGGCCTAAGAAGAAATAGGTAGCCGCCGCGACCTTGATCAGAATGATTAAAGCCAGATAACGCCATCCCGACAGTTCGAAAGCCCAGCCGAAAAGATGAATGGCCGCGTACAGGACGACGCCCATCCCCAGCGATGCCGCCACGATGCGCCACGCCCGGCGTTTGAAACGATCGTCGAACCGGGCCTCTTCTCCCATGCGGCGCGCGCCGAGGATCAGCAGCCCGACCATGGCCCATCCGGCGGCTGAGGCCGCGATGGCAGGGGCAATCCACCCGACCACAGGGTAAAGGCCAAAGGCCAACCCTGCATTCACAATCATTGCGACTACCGCATAGTGAAACGGGGTCCGGGTATCTTCGCGCGCGAAATAGAGCGGTTGCAGCAGTTTTTGCAACATGAAGGCGGGCAATCCGATGCCGTAAACCGCCACGGCCAGAGCTGTTGCCGCGGTGTCTTCGGAGCTGAACTGGCCGCGCTCAAACAGGACCGAAACCAGAGGGTTCGGCAGAATCACAAAGGCTACGGTCGAGGGGATGGTCAACAGCAGCGTGAACTCTCCGGCGCGGGAAAAGGCGTTGCGGGCGCCGTTCTTGTCTCCGGCTCGCAGGCGGCGCGACAGATCGGGCAGCAGGACGATGCCGACGGCTATGCCGACCACGCCGAGGGGGAGTTGATACAACCGGTCCGCCGCAAACAACCAACTCACCGCTTTTTCGGTTTTTGAGGCCACCAACTGTCCGACCACCAGATTGACTTGCGTCACACCCATGGCCAGAGCAGCGGGTACTGCAATACGCACCATATGGCGCATTTCGGGGCTGAGTTTCGGCAGGCCGGGACGGATGCGAATGCCGGCGCGTTCGGTCGCCACCCAGACCAGCGCCAGTTGTGCGATACCGGCCAGCGGAATGACCGTGATCAGCCAGCGGATCACCTCACCGCCCATGGCTGCTGCAGTAATCAGGGCCGTGCAGGCAAAGATGTTCAGCAATACAGGCGCGGCGGCGGCAGCAGCAAAGCGGCCGGTGGCGTTCAAAACACCGGAAAACAGCGCCGCCAGTGACATGAACAGGATGTAGGGGAAGACAACGTAGCCATAGTCCACTGCCAGATCGAACCGTTCATCGCCATAGAACCCTTCGGCGGTTATCCAGACCAGAGCGGGCATGAATATCATCGCCAGCCCCACCAGCGCCAACACGGCCACGGCCAGCAGGTTGAACGCATCCTGCGCAAAGCCTTCGGCGTTTTCCTCACCCTCCAGCCGTTTTGAGAACATCGGCACGAAGGCCGCATTGAACGCGCCCTCCGCAAAGAAGCGGCGGAACATGTTGGGCAGGCGGAAGGCGGCTACAAAGGCATCCATCACCGGCCCCGGCCCGATATAGGCGGTCAGGAGAATCTCTCGAAGAAACCCTAGAATTCGGCTGGCCAGCGTCCAGAACCCGACCGTGAACAGGCCCGAAAACAAACGGATTTGCTTCATGAGGCCGCGCGCTCGGCGCCTTCGGTGATGGCTTTGCGTAGTTTGGTTTCAAGCGTGCGCTGCTTGCTTTCCGAATGGTATTTCAGCCCGAACATGTCCTTAACGTAGAAGGTGTCCACCACCTGCTCGCCGTAAGTCGCGATGACTGCGTTGGCGATATACACGTTGGCAGCGGCAAGCGTCCGGGTCAGATCAAACAGCAAGCCAGGGCGGTCGCGGGTGTCAACCTCGATGATCGTGTAAATCTCGGACCCGTCATTGTCGAAGGTAATGTGAGTCGGCACGTTAAATGCGCGCTCGCGTTTCTTGATCTTGTCACGCGATTTCAACGCGTCGCGGGCCACGACCTCGCCCTTGAGTGTCTTTTGGATCATCTGATTCAGGCGTGGCAGGCGGCTGGCCTCGAACGGGTGACCTTCGGCGTCCTGTATCCAGAAGGCATCTGTCACATAGCCGTCTTTCGTGGTGTAGCTGCGCGCATCGACCACGTTGGCCCCGACCAGTGCCAGAGCCCCTGCGATCCGCGCGAAAATCCCCGGATGGTCGCCCATCGCAAAACAGGCGCGGGTAGCGTCGCGGTCCTCGTCAGGATGCAGACGGATTTCCATCTCGCCGGGGTCGCCGCTGCGTTCCAGCGCTCGCAGCATCTCGGCAAATTCAATATGAGTGGAGAGGTTCAGACCCTGCCAATATGGAGGATAATGCCGGCCTGTTTCGGTCTTGAGATCGGACTTGGACCAATCCGCCAGTTCTGCGCGTAGAGCCTTCTTGGCCTCGGTGCCGCGATTGGCGCGGTTGAGGTCTTCCATCCCGGTCTCAAGTGCGCGTTTGGTTTCGGCATGCAGGGCGCGCAGCAGGGTGGCTTTCCAGTTGTTCCATGTATCCGGCCCAACGCCTCGGATGTCGCAGACCGTAAGAACAGTCAGCAGGTCCAGTCGCTTGACCGTTTTCACCGCCTTGGCGAAATCCCGTACTGTGCGCGGATCCGATATGTCGCGTTTCTGCGCCATATCCGACATCAACAGGTGATAGCGCACCAGCCATTCCACGGTTTCCGAATCCGCCTTGCTCAGCCCCAGCCGTGGCGCGACCTTGCGAGCGATTTGAGCACCCAGGATCGAGTGATCTTCTGGCCGCCCCTTGGCGATGTCATGCAGCAGCAGCGCCACATACAGCACCTTGCGGTTCACCCCGCCCTTCAGGATCGACGACGCGAGAGGCAGCGATTCAATCAACTCGCCCCGTTCAATCTGGGCAAGATTGACGATGCACTGGATGGTATGCTCGTCCACCGTATAGCTGTGATACATATTGAATTGCATCATCGCCACGATGTGCTCGAACTCGGGTAAGAACGCCGACAATACACCCAGCTCGTTCATCCGGCGCAGAGCGCGTTCGGGATTTCCGTGTTTCAGCATCAGATCCAGGAAAATGCGCCGCGCCTCGCGGTTTTCGCGCATATCCTCGTCAATCAGGTGCAGGTTGGCTGTCACCAATCGCATCGCGTCTGGGTGGATCAGCATGCCGGTGCGCAGACCTTCTTCGAACAAACGCAGCAGGTTTAGCTTGTCGGTCAGGAATGTCTCCGGGTCGGCCACATCCAGACGGCCATGCACCACCTTATAGCCCGCCTTGACCCGCGGGCGGCGGCGAAAGATGCGCTCCAGAATAGCCTCGCCTTTCATGTGCGAGGCTTCCAGCTTGGTCAGGAAGATGCGGGTCAGTTCGCCCACATAGGTCGCTTCGCGGAAATAGCGCTGCATGAAGACCTCGACCGCCCGGCGACCTGCGCGATCTTCATACCCCATGCGTTCGGCCACCTCGACCTGTAGGTCAAAGGTCAGCTGTTCGGTCGCGCGTCCGGTCACGAGATGCAGGTGCGACCGCACCGCCCAGAGGAAATCTTCGGCCTCGACAAAGGTCTTGAACTCTTCGGGGGTGAACAGGCCCAGCGGCACCAGTTCGGCCACATCCTGAACCCCGTAAATATACTTGGCGATCCAGTACAGCGACTGCAGGTCGCGCAGCCCGCCTTTGCCCTCTTTGACATTGGGCTCGACCATATAGCGCTGGCCCTGCTTTTTGTGGCGTTCGTCGCGCTCTTGCAGTTTGGCTTCGATGAATTGACGTTCGCTGCCCTTGAACAGATCAGATTTCAGGCGGCTTTCCAGTTCCTGAGCCAGTTCCGTGTCGCCCGCCAGCCAACGCTGTTCCATCATGGCTGTGCGGATGGTGAAATCCTCGGCGCCCAGCCGCAGGCAATCCTTGATGGTGCGCGAGGAATGACCAACCTTCAGACGCAAATCCCACAGGATATAGAGCATGGATTCAATCACGCTCTCAGCCCAGGCGGTGATTTTATACGGGGTCAGGAACAGCAGATCGACATCTGACGAGGGGGCCATCTCTCCACGCCCATAGCCTCCCACTGCCATCACCGCGATTTTCTCGCCCTGCGTTGGTGTGGCCAGCGGATGCAGGATTTCGCTTGAGACCTTCATGGCTGTGCAGACCAACCCGTCTGTCAGGTAAGTGTAGGAATGGGTCAATGGCCGCGCGTCAAAGGGGCGTTTGGCAAAGGCATCGGCAATGGCCTGACGCCCGGCTTTCTGGGCGTCACGCAGAATGCGCACGGTTTCATTCCTACGGGTGGCATTGTCCGATGTATTGTCGAAGGCTTCCGACAGTTGCGCCATGACGGCAACGCTGTCGAAAATCTCATCGGCGGGGCAAATCAGCTCACCTTTGGGGGGCAGCGTCAGGCCCGGTCGATCAGAAACCGGCGCCTGAGAAGCTTTGTGGGGCAGGGTCAATCACTACTACCTGTTTATTCTGGATCGTGGCGACAGCCAGACCGCGTTCATTGGTACCGTTCGGACGCAGGCGGAAGATGCCCCCGACGCCCTGGAAACCGGCGTTTTGTGTCAGCGCCGACGCGGTCAACGCATTGGATTTGCCCTGGCTTACCAGTGCGGCAATTGCGGCGATGCCGTCATAGGCCAGACCGCTGATCGGGTGCGGTGCCTCACCATAGGTGTTGTTGTATCGCTGGCGGTAAGCCTGCGCTTTGGACGGGTCCGGCAGCGCGAACCAGCCGCCCTGTACGCCGGGCAGGTCCAGTGTCTGCGGTGGAATATCCCAACGTGTGAGGCCGATATACTGTGTCGTTGCAGGAGACACGCCTGCCTCGGGCAGCAATTGGGTAAACAGTGGCAGTGCACCGGCTGTTGTTGCGGTCAAAAACAGCGAATCCGCCCCCGACGCATCTACGGTCGCTTTGACCGAAGGAACAGAATTGATCACACCTTGCTGCGACCGGTCGTAGCCAACCGAGCCTGCATTGTTCACTCGGCTGCTGCCAAGTGCATTGGCAATGGCGGTCTGCCCCAGTTGGCCTGCGGCATCGTTGCTGTGGACGATGACCATGTTGGACTTGCCTTGCGATCCTGCAAAGCTGACCAGGCGATTGGCTGTATTGTCAAAAGTCGGCCCCAACACGAACACGTTGCCGCCCGCAATGCTGGTGTTGTTCGAGAAGGACAGCACATTGACGTTGTTGTTCAGTACCGCAAGCCCTGCGGAGTTCGCCGCTTGGGCGTAGACCGGACCAAGAATGATCTTTGCGCCATCTGCCACGGCGCGTTGCGCAACTTCGGCGGCTGTGTTCGAGCTGCCACGTGTATCGTAAACACGTAGGTCGATATTGACGTTTTGCAGGTCAGCCATCGCCAGACGGGCCGCATTCTCGAGGCTGCGCGCTAGCGCTGCGTCACCCGCTTGTCCCGATCCCGCCGGTACCAAAAGGGCCACAGGCACGGGTTCGGAGGTGTTGATCGATGGCCCTCCACCAATGTTACCGACTTCACATGCAGCCAGAAATCCAGCAGTTGCCAGAACGGCGGCGGTACGCGCCAGTTTGCGAACGGGCTTGCAAACGTTAAACATCTGAATGAAAACTCCCTGTCCCGGCGACTTGGTGTGCCACCAATCTATTGCGCCGCGATAATAAACGTCACGCTGTGAGGGTCCAGCTTTGAATTTCCAAAAAGTCAGATTGGGCGCTGGCCTGTATTTTGTTGCCACTCCGATCGGGACGGCGCGCGACATCACGCTCAGAGCACTGGATGTGCTGGCTTCGGCGGATATGATCGCCGCGGAAGATACGCGCAGCCTGCGCCGGTTGATGGAGATTCACGGCGTCCCGCTAGAGGGGCGGCGCATTCTGGCCTATCACGATCACAGCGGCGCGGGTGCGCGCGGGAAAATCCTTGATGCGCTGGCTGAAGGGAAATCGGTTGCCTATGCGTCTGAGGCCGGAATGCCGCTGATCGCCGATCCGGGCTATGATTTGGGGCGGCAGGCGTCTGAAGCCGGTCATATGGTAACCTGCGCGCCCGGGCCCTCTGCGGCGTTGATGGCACTGACGCTTGCGGGATTGCCGACGGATGCGTTTTTCTTTGCGGGTTTTTTGCCCAACGCGTCCGGTGCGCGCAGGACGCGGATCGAAGCGCTGCGGGACATCCCCGGCACACTAGTGTTTTACGAATCGCCAAAACGTGTGGCGGCGTGCCTGGCTGATTTGGCCGAGGTTATGGGCGGCGACCGCCAGGCAGCGCTCTGTCGCGAACTGACCAAGAAATTTGAAGAGGTGCGACGCGGGTCCTTGAGCGAACTGGCAGCGGCGTTGCAGGGACAGACGGTCAAGGGTGAGATCGTTTTGCTGGTGGATCGCAGCCATTCGGAATCTGTTAACGAATCCGACGTAGAAGAGGCTTTGAAGCGGGCCTTAGAGACGCATTCGGTTCGGGACGCGGCGGATTTGGTGTCGGAAATGTACAAGCTGCCGCGCCGTCCGATTTACCAGAAGGCCCTGAAACTGGGAAAGGGGTGACATGACCACGCGATCCGTCCGAAGTTCGGTTTCCTATCACGCCGGGCAGGCGGCGGAGCAGCAGGTGGCGTCCGAATACGAACGGCGCGGGTTTTCAATCGCGCATCGCCGCTGGCGCGGCGCCTGGGGTGAGATCGATCTGATCGCCCGTAATGCAGACGGCGTCGTTTTCATCGAGGTCAAGAAAAGCACCAGCTTTGAAGTTGCTGCGACCCGGATCAGCCGCCGCCAGATGGATCGAATTTGCGCCTCGGCCGCTCAGTTTCTGGAAACCGAACCCAACGGACAACTGACGAATGCACGGTTTGATGCGGCATTAGTGGATGCTTCGGGGGCTGTTCAAATCATCGAAAACGCCTTTGGTCAGGCCTGATCCCCATTGAACCCCCGGCCCCACTGGGCCATGTATCTGGCGTGAAACTGAGGGACACGCCATGAAAATCGCCTTTCAGATGGACCCTATCGGGGCCGTAGACATTAATGCCGACAGCTCCTTCCGACTGGCCGAAGAGGCACAGGCGCGCGGGCATACGCTGTTTTTCTACGGGCCCGATCAACTGGCCTATCAGGAAGGACGCATCACTGCCCGTGGCCACGACATGACAGTCCAGCGCGTGGCGGGCAACCCGGCCGAACTAGGGCCTGAGCGTGAGGTTGATCTGGCCGATTTCGACGTAATCTGGCTGCGTCAGGACCCGCCGTTCGACATGCATTACATCACTTCGACCCACCTACTGGATCGTCTGAAAGGGCGGGCGCTGGTAGTGAACGATCCGTTCTGGGTGCGCAATTACCCCGAGAAGCTGCTGGTTCTGGACTTCCCTGACTTGACGCCACCAACAACGGTTGCACGTGATTTGCAGACCATCAAGTCGTTCAAGGAAAAGCACGGCGACGTGATCCTCAAGCCGCTTTACGGCAATGGCGGTGCGGGTGTGTTCCGTCTGGATGCGAATGACCGCAACCTGACCTCGCTGCACGAGCTGTTCACCGGTTTCTCGCGCGAACCGCTGATCGTTCAGAAATTCCTGCCCGATGTGAGTAATGGCGACAAGCGTGTGATTCTAGTGGATGGAGAGCCGGTTGGTGCGATCAACCGTGTTCCGGCCAAGGGCGAGACGCGCTCGAACATGCATGTGGGCGGGCGTCCCGAAAAGATCGGCCTGTCGGAGCGCGATCTTGAGATTTGCGCCGCGATTGGCCCCTTGCTGAAGGAAAAAGGACAGGTTTTCGTCGGGATCGATGTGATCGGGGACTATCTGACCGAGATCAACGTGACCTCTCCGACCGGTATTCAGGAACTGGAGCGGTTCGATGGCGTAAACGTCGCTGAAAAGATCTGGCAGACGATTGAGGCCAAGCTTTAAGACGCGACTTTGGCGCTGATCCGAAAGCTCAGCGCCTCGGCCACATGCGGACGCCGGACATCCGCTGCGCCCTCCAGATCGGCAATTGTTCGGGCTACGCGCAGTATCCGGTGAAACGCGCGGGCCGACAGGCCGAAACGCTCGGCGGCTTTAAACAGCAACTCCTTGCCCTCAGCGTCCGGGGCCGCAATCTCTTCCAGCATCTTGCCTTCGACGTCGGCGTTTTGTCGGGTTGATGTGCCCGCGAAACGGTCTGCCTGAATGGCGCGGGCCGCTTCGACGCGCTTCGCAACCGTGGCCGAGCTGTCACCCGAAGGTGGCAGATCGAGATCAGTGAACCCGACCGGCGGGACCTCGATCCGGAGATCGAACCGATCCATCAACGGGCCGGATATGCGACCCAGATAATCCTCGCCACAGACAGGCGCGCGCGAACAGGCGCGGGCCGGGTCGGTCAGGTAGCCGCACTTGCAAGGGTTGGCGGCAGCCACCAGCATGAACCGGCAGGGGTATTTCACATGCGCATTGGCGCGCGCAACCATGACTTCTCCGGTTTCGATGGGTTGGCGCAGGGTTTCCAGAACCGTGCGGGGAAACTCGGGGAATTCGTCCATGAATAGGACGCCGTTATGGGCTAGTGAGATTTCCCCCGGTTTCGCGCCTTTGCCGCCCCCGACGATTGCGGCCATCGAGGCAGTGTGGTGTGGCTCGCGAAACGGGCGGGTGCGGCTGATGCCACCTTCGTCCAGCAATCCGCACAGGGACTGGATCATCGACGTTTCCAGTGCCTCGGTCGGGGTCAGTGGTGGCAGAATTCCGGGCAGGCGCGCGGCCAGCATGGATTTGCCCGACCCTGGCGTGCCGATCATGATCAAGTGGTGCCGTCCAGCGGCTGCGATCTCGAGCGCGCGTTTGGCTCGTTCCTGCCCTTTCACATCCCGCAGATCGCGGGCGCTGGGTACGAGGTTGACCTCTCCGGGCTGGGCGGCGGGCAAGGGCGACTGGCCGGAGAAATGGCGCACCACATCGCCCAGAGAGCCTGCCCCGATCACCTGCGTAGCATCGACCCACGCGGCCTCGGCACTGGAGGCGCGGGGGCAGAGCAATGTGCGATCCTCGGCGGCAGCGGTCATGGCGGCCGGCAAGGCACCGACCACAGGCACCAGCGAGCCGTCTAACGATAGCTCACCCAAGGAAACTGCTCCTTCGGCGGCATCCGCTGGGATGATCTCAAGGGCCGACAGCAATGCCACGGCGATTGGCAGGTCGAAATGACTGCCCTCTTTGGGCAAGTCGGCGGGCGACAGGTTTATGGTGATCCGTTTCGACGGCAGCGCGATGGCCATAGAACTCAGTGCGCTGCGTACCCGGTCGCGGGCTTCGGAGACGGCTTTGTCAGGCAGGCCGACGATGGAAAAGGCGGGCAGGCCCGGCGATACGGCGCATTGCACCTCGACCGGGCGCGCATCGACACCCTGAAAAGCAACAGTATGAGAACGGGCGACCATGAACGACCTTTTTGGTTAACAGGTCGTTACTGCCATGGCTGCGGTTTAAGAATGGTTAACGGCGGCGGTCATTTCGGTGAATTTCGGCCAAGCGCCCGGGTCTGCGACGGTTTTGTCACGGCAGAATTGGTTGCAAAAACCCCAACACTGCCCGTTCAACTCCAGAAAATGCGTAACTGGCTTGCCGGAATAAGGGCAGGTGTCGTTAACCGATGGGCCTCCCTCTACCGTGTGCGCTTCAGATTGGCCACCGATTGGCCAGGCCGAGGACGGCAGAGCCAGCGCATATGGGAACGGGTCGTAGTCCACGGTCATACCCATCGCACGCCATTGTCGTACTGTGGGATCGGACAGCAATTCCAGGCAGTAGTCCCGGTTGGCCTCTGACACCGGCAGGCCGTACCCGATGATCCGTGCCGCGACAGGTGTGTAGAAGACATCCGCGAGGGAATAATGGCCAAACAGCGGGCCAGACGTCGCGCCGGAGACAATGCGTGCGTGCGCCCAGAGGGTCTCAATCCGTTTCAGATCGGCCTGCGTCTCCTGCGACGGCTCAAACTCCTGCCAGCAGTGTTTCAGCTGCATCGGGCACTCCCCGCGCAAAGCGGCAAACCCGGCGACCATCTCAGCGCATAGCCACCGCGCGGCGACACGGGCGGCGGGCTCAGTGGGCCACAGCCCGGCCTCTGGGTGGCGTTCGGCCAGTGTTTCGGCCATGGCGAGACTTTCACCTACCATAGTGCCATCTGGCAGGCGTAGGGCGGGCACAAGACGTGCCGGGGCGAGGGGCTTCATATCCTCGGTCATGGTGCCGGAATAGAGGCCGATCATGTAGTTTCGATAAGGCAGGCCGAACTTCTCCAGCATTAACCAGCCGCGCATGGACCAGCTGGAAAACAGGCGGTCTCCGATAAACAAATCATAAGTCATGTCACAAGGATGGCGCGGTGTGACTGTTCAGTAAATCAGTGATTTGTGTGGTGTGTGATCACGGACAGTGATTGATTCGTCCTACTGACCAGCGGTCGCCGTGATGGGTGATTTCGGTGACCGAAAGGTTGTCGATCCGGTGGCTGAACGCCTCTTGGGCATCGAGTCCAAGGGCGCGCTGGACCTGCGTCAGGATCACGCCGAAATGGGCCACGATGATCAGATCGCGGCCTGTATGATCAGCGATCAGACGGTCGACCACGACGTCAACGCGCACTCGAACCTCGTTCCAACTTTCGCCTTCGGGCGGGCGCACGTCACCCGGGTTGTCCCAATAGGCAAAGGCGAGGCCGGGGTCTTCGGCCTCGATCTCTTTGAAGCCGCGCAACTCCCACGTGCCGAAATGGATTTCGCGCAGGTCGACGTGATGGGGCAGGCGCTGGCGCGAACCCTGGATGGCCGATGCCGTATCCGCGGCGCGAGACAGATCGGAGGAGATCACCAGCGCATCTGTTGGCAGATGGTCGTGAAGGCGTGTGATGGCGGCGTGATCGCTGAGGTCGGCGGGCAAATCAGACCAGCCGACCATGGTCTTTGCATGGGTCGGCCCGTGGCGAACCAGATGCAGACGGGTCACGGCAGTTGCCCTTTCAACACCAGTGGCAATCCAGCGGTGACTTGCACCACTAGATCGGACTGTGCCGCCAAAGCAATGTTCAATCGTCCCTGCGCCTCACGAAACTGGCGGGACAGAGCGTTGTCCGGCACGATCCCGTGGCCGACCTCGTTTGAGACGATCACCACAGGTGCGCGGCAGGACTTAAGCGCCTGCAACAGGTCGACCTGCGCCTTTTCCAGATCGTTCTCGTCCAGCAGATGGTTGGTTAGCCACATAGTCGCGCAGTCGATCAGGCACACGTCTTCCGGTGTCAGATCACCCAAAGCAGGGCCAAGGTCGAACGGGGCTTCGACTGTCGTCCAACCTGCGCCGCGCTGAGAGATATGACGCTGGACCTTGTCGCGCATCTCGTCATCAAACACTTGTGATGTGGCGAGATACACCCTCTTTTTCTTTGCTGATACAACAAGTTGTTCGGCAAATGCCGACTTCCCCGAGGCCGCGCCGCCTAACACAAAGGTTAAATCCGGATACACTATAATTACCTTTCTGGTGATCCACCCGGTTTTGTTCTGCGTATCGACCCTAGGTCGGCAAGGCAAGTCCGGCCCGCGCCTGTGAAAAGGGGAGATTTCAATGGCACTGGACAATGCGAACGATTTTTCGATGTCCCGTCAAGCGATGAAGGCCGAACTGCTGGACGCGGAGACCGAACTCAAGCTGGCATATGCTTGGCGCGATGAACGCGACGAACAGGCGCTGCACCGGCTGATCACCGCCTATATGAGGTTGGCGATTTCCATGGCGGCCAAGTTCAAACGCTATGGCGCGCCGATGAACGATCTAATTCAAGAAGCAGGCTTGGGCCTGATGAAAGCGGCCGACAAGTTCGACCCTGATCGGGGCGTTCGCTTTTCGACCTATGCGGTCTGGTGGATCAAGGCCAGCATCCAGGACTACGTTATGCGCAACTGGTCGATGGTGCGGACCGGCTCGACCTCATCCCAAAAATCGCTTTTTTTCAACATGCGTCGGGTCCAGGCGCGGCTGGAACGCGAGGCAGCGACAGAAGGAATGGACCTGGATCGCCACCAACTGCACCAGTTGATCGCCGCCGAGATTGGTGTTCCTCTGCGTGATGTCGAGATGATGGAAGGGCGGTTGTCCGGCTCGGACTTCTCGCTCAACGCCGTACAATCTGCGGACGAGGACGGGCGAGAATGGATAGACGCGCTTGAGGATGAAAGCGAACAGGCTGCCGAGACGGTGGAAAATAGCCACGACACCGAGCAACTGCGCGAATGGCTGGTGATCGCCATGCAGGCGCTGAACGATCGCGAACGGTTCATAGTGCGGGAACGCAAATTGCGTGAACCGGCCCGGACACTAGAAAGCCTGGGGCAGGAGCTTGGACTGTCCAAGGAGCGTGTGCGCCAGCTTGAAGCCGCAGCTTTCTTGAAAATGCGCAAGAACCTTGAAGCTCAATCGCGTGAGGTGCAACACTTCATCGCATGAGACAGCTTGCGATTCTGCTTTGTGCACTTGTGGTTATGGCCAGCCCCGGCCATGCTGATGACCTGATCCCTGAAGATATATTGTCTGCGATGACATCGGCAGATGTAGTTATCTTGGGCGAGATTCACGACAACCCACAGCACCATGTCATTCAGGCAGAGGCCTTGAAGGCGATCACGCCCTCGGCTGTTGTGTGGGAGATGGTGACAGAAGAGGGCGCTCAGCGCCTCGCGGATAAGGCGGTATCTAACCCTGAGGAACTCTCAAGAATTCTGGAATGGCTCGAGTCCGGCTGGCCGCCGCTCAGCATGTATTACCCGGTTTTTCAGGCGTCGGACGCACCGGTCTACGGGGCGATGGTGCCACGCGCTGCAGCTCGTGCCGCAATGGAGCGGGGCGCTGCCACCGCTCTTGGTGCGGATGCCGCGCGATATGGTTTGACCGTTCCCTTGCCGACCGAAGAACAGGCGGCACGGGAGGCCGATCAACTGGCGGCGCATTGTGACGCAATTCCGGAAAGCGCCCTGCCGCAACTGGTCGCCATTCAACGTCTGCGTGATGCGGTGCTGACCCGCGCCATCCTGCGTGCCACCGATGAAACCGGCGGCCCGGTTGCGGTGATCACGGGCAACGGTCACGCCCGCAAGGACCGGGGTATTCCGACCTTTCTGTCTCGTTTGAGCCCGGGTCTGACCGTGTTTGTGCTGGGCCAATCCGAGGAAGGTGTGGTCGAGGGCGAATTCGACGCAGTGATTGACAGCCCGGGCATCGAACGCGAAGACCCCTGCTTGGCCTTCAAGACTCAGAATTAACCGCTGGAACTGTCCGGTTCCCTTGCCTAATGTCGGGGCCGACCGGGACGGGAAGGGTTCAACATGTTGGCATCGAAACGCATTCTGCTGATCATCGGCGGCGGGATCGCGGCCTATAAGTCGCTGGATCTGATCCGGCGACTGAAGGAACGTGGTGGATCAGTCACTCCTGTATTGACCCGCGCTGCCGAGGAATTTGTAACTCCCCTGTCTGTGTCGGCTTTGGCTGGAGAGAAAGTCTATCGCGATCTTTTCGATCTGACGGATGAGGCCGAGATGGGCCATATCCAGCTCTCGCGCTCTGCCGATCTGATTGTGGTTGCCCCGGCGACCGCTGATCTGATGGGCAAGATGACCGGGGGGCTGGCGAATGATCTGGCGTCGACTCTGTTGATGGCGACGGACACGCCGGTTCTATGTGCGCCTGCGATGAATGTTCGGATGTGGGATCACCCCGCAACGCAGCGTAACCTGAAGCAATTGCAAGCGGATGGAGTGCGTTTTGTTGGGCCAAACGAGGGCGACATGGCCTGCGGTGAATACGGACCCGGCCGCATGTCGGAACCTTTGGAGATTGTTGCGGCTATCGAAGCGGAACTCGGCAACGGCCCGCTCAGCGGCAAACGCGTTCTGGTGACTTCCGGCCCGACGCATGAGCCTATTGATCCCGTGCGGTACATCGCAAATCGGTCTTCGGGGGCTCAGGGTACCGCAGTGGCCCGGGCGCTGGCAGCACTGGGGGCGGAAGTGATCTTCGTGACCGGCCCAGCAGACGTTCCCCCGCCCGAGGGAGTGCAGGTTGTGTCAGTTGAAACCGCCAAACAGATGTCCGACGCAGTAGATGCGGCGCTGCCAGTGGATGCAGGCGTGTTTGCAGCCGCAGTGGCGGATTGGCGCGTGGCCAGCGCCTCGGACAAGAAATTGAAGAAAAGCCGCGACGGGCTGCCCGCGCTGGAGTTTGCCGAAAACCCCGACATTCTGAAGCGCATCTCGCATTTGGAAAAGTGTCGCCCCGCATTGGTTGTTGGCTTTGCCGCCGAAACAGACAACGTCATTGAACACGCCACCGCCAAACGAGGGCGCAAGGGCTGCGATTGGATCGTGGCCAATGATGTCAGCCCGGCTACGGGGATCATGGGTGGGTCTGAGAACGCGGTGATCCTGATTTCGGACGCAGGGGCCGAGGAATGGCCGCGCATGGGCAAGGATCAGGTCGCCGAACGCCTGGCGCGCAAGATCGCCAAAGCTTTGACCAGCTAGACAAGAGGAGCAGTGATGGTTGCAATTCGTGTGATCCGCGAGGAGGGCGCTGATCCGGCAGTGCCTTTGCCATCGTATGAAAGCGCCGGGGCCGCCGGTGCGGATGTACGGGCAAACCTGCCAGAAGGGGCGCCCATCACGCTTGCACCGGGTCAGCGCGCCTTGGTGCCGACTGGCTTGCGGATCGAGATCCCGCAGGGGTTCGAGGTGCAGGTCCGCCCCCGCTCGGGCCTTGCTTTGAAATTCGGAATCACCCTGCCCAACACGCCGGGCACAATTGACAGCGACTATCGCGGTCCGCTGGGTGTGATCGTTCTGAACGCCGGGCAAGAGGTGTTCGAGATCACCCATGGTGAGCGTATCGCGCAACTGGTCGTGGCTCCCGTCGTGCAGGCTTCGTTTGATGTCGCTGATACGCTCAGCGAAACAGCGCGCGGCGCGGGTGGCTTCGGGTCGACCGGGCGCGGCTGATGCTGCTGGTTCTGATCCTTGCTGCAGGACTATGGGGCATAGGTTATCTGGCCGGAGTGTCGCGCACCGCACGCATGACCTCGGTCAGCGTCCTGTTAATGGGCGTGATTACAGCGCAACTGGTCCTACCAGATGGTCATCCATTGCGTGAGGCGACTGGCGGCTCTGCGGCGATGTGGCTGATATTGGCTGGCACCGCACTGCTGGTTCTGCTCTATGGGCAAGTGCTGAAAGCGTTGCGCAATGGCGCTGCACCAGCCTCAGCCAAGGAGTCCGCGATGCCATCCGACCAGTTCACTGAAACCGAGCTTGAACGCTATGCCCGCCACATCGTCTTGAGAGAGCTGGGCGGACCGGGTCAGAAGAAGATGAAACAGGCGCGGGTGCTGGTCATCGGTGCCGGCGGGTTAGGCGCGCCCGCCCTGCAATATCTGGCAGCCGCCGGAGTCGGCACCATCGGCGTGATCGACGATGATGAGGTTGAAAACGCCAACCTGCAACGGCAGGTGATCCATCGCGACGCTGATATCGGCATGCCCAAGGTTTTCTCGGCGCAGCGGGCGATGCAGGCGCAAAACCCTAATGTGGTTGTCCTGCCCTATCACCGCCGACTGACTGATGAGATCGCGTCCGAGCTGTTTGACGATTTTGACGTAATCCTGGATGGCACCGACAATTTCGACACCCGCTATCTGGCCAATCGCACAGCGGTGGCGCTGGGCAAACCGTTGGTCTCTGGCGCGCTGTCGCAGTGGGAAGGCCAGCTCAGTGTCTTTGATCCGACCAATGACGCCCCCTGCTATCAGTGCATCTTCCCCGAGGCTCCGGCCCCCGGCTTGGCCCCGTCCTGTGCCGAGGCCGGTGTGATTGGCCCTCTGCCCGGCGTGGTCGGCTCGATGATGGCGGTTGAGGCGATCAAGGTGATCACCAGCGCAGGGCAAGCCTTGCGTGGTGAGATGTTGATCTACGATGCACTCTACGGTGAAAGCCGCAAGATTACCTTGTCCCGCCGAGCCGATTGTCCGATCTGCTTGGGAACTCAAAGCTAGGTACAATCGCCGCACGCTTCAGCGTGCGGCTTGGCCCAACCCCGCCAAGGCGCATCTTTGATGCGCGCTGCGGGGGCGGGAGTACCTATCCCAGCGCCCCATCCAAATCGGCAATCAAGTCCTCTGCATCCTCCAAGCCGACCGACAGTCTGAAAATTCCGTCGCCTGCATAACGTCGGTAATCCTCCAACTGCGCGCCCTGCAATTGGAAGGATGTCTCCATCAGTGCGTCAGTCCCCATCCAGAAGATCAAACTGCGATGATGCCCAAGCGACACCGCGTAGTGAATGACCTTCAGCCGTTCAATCATCTGCTGTGCGACACGCTCGCCATCTGCAGTGCTGCCGACCTGAAACGAGATCATACCGGACATGTTGGTCATTTGCCGTTTTGCCAGATCCGCCTGCGGATGTGAGGCCAAACCCGGATAGATCACGCGGCTCACTCTTGGATCAGCCTCCAGCCAGTCAGAAACCGCCTTGGCGCCGACTTCATGGGCCTTCATCCGCAGGGGCAGGGTCGATGCTCCACGCGCGATCAGCCAGGCATTGAATGGTGATAATATTCCGCCGTGGTGAATAGCTGCCTCCGCGCGCATTTTCGAGACCAGTTCGCTCGGTCCGGCCACGGCTCCACCGATCGCATCCCCGTGACCCCCGATATATTTGGTGATCGAATGCATGGTCAGGTCGACACCCAGCGCCACTGTATCCATCCCAAGAGGCGAGGCAAAGGTCGCGTCGCAGCTCAGCAACGCACCAACCTGTTTGGCCAGCCTCGAAATCTCGGCCAGGTCGGTTAGGCGGTTGATCGGATTGACGGGTGTTTCCGTGTGGATCAACCGTGTGTTCGGGCGGATCGCCGCCGCCACCGCGGTCAGATCGGACATGTTCACGGCAGACACTTCGATGCCCATGCGGGGAAGGGTTTCCCGCGCAATTTCTGCCACTCCGGCGTAAGAGACGTCCGAAATCACCAAATGGTCCCCGGCTGACAGAAAGGTGAAAAAGATCGCAGACGCAGCCGCCATTCCCGACGCCGTTGCGAGACATGCTTCGGTCCCCTGCAACGCCGCGATTTTTGCCTCCAGCCCAGCCACGGTTGGATTGGCCCAGCGGGAATAGACATAGGGGCTGTCGGGAGTCAGGTCATGGGCTGAAAACCCGGCAAGGTCTTCTGTGACATAAGTCGAGCTCATGTGAATCGGGGGCGCAGAGGCGTTGGTCGAAGCATCGGGTGGATCGCCCGCATGAATAGCCGTCGTCATGATCCCCGCAGATCGGTTTGATTTGCTCATATCCTGTCTCCTTTCCTGCTGACCCTGCGTGCGGCGCATGGATTGAGCAAGAAGTTTAACGACAGAAAGTGACGGGTTTGTCGCGCGCCCTCTGGACCATTCCAACCGGCCTCCCTAGCTTGACGGGCAAAGGAGATCCGCATGACCAACCCGATCCTGTCCGACTGGACCACGCCATATGAAATCGCGCCGTTTAATGCAATTTCCGATGACGATTTTGCCCCTGCGCTGGACCAGGCCATACAGGCCCACAACGCCCAGATTGACGCGATCGCAAGCAACGCGGGCATCCCCTCATTCGGCAACACGATCGAGGCGCTTGAGGCCGCAGGCGAGAAGATGGACAAGGTTCTATCGGTGTTTTTTACTGTCGCAGGTGCAGACAGCAACGCCAAACGCGAGGAGTTGCAACGAGACTTTTCACCCAAGCTGGCGGCGCATTTCTCGGGCATTTCTTCGAACAAGGCCTTGTTTCAGCGCGTGGCCGATCTGTGGGCGCGCAAGGAAGAACTGGACCTGACCGAAGAACAGGCCCGTGTTCTTATGCTAACCCATCGCGGGTTTGTCCGCGCAGGTGCGGCGCTGCAGGGTGAGGAAGACGCCCGCATGCAGGAAATCAAAGCGCGATTGGCTTCGCTAGGGACCTCTTTCACACAGAATCTTCTGGCCGATGAACGGGACTGGTACATGGCTCTGACTGAGGATGATCTGGAAGGTCTGCCGGAATTCGTCGTGGATGCCGCCCGAACCGCCGGAGAGGAAAAGAGTGCGGATGGGGCGGTTGTTACCTTGTCCCGGTCGTTGATCGTGCCCTTCCTGCAATTCTCGCCTCGCCGAGATCTGCGGGAAAAGGCGTATCAGGCTTGGACCGCACGAGGAGCAAACGGTGGTGAGACGGACAACCGGGAGATCGCCGCTGAAATTCTGAACCTGCGGGAAGAGCGCGCGAAACTGCTGGGCTATGACAGTTTCGCTGATTTCAAGCTAGAAACCGAAATGGCCCGTACGCCCGACAAGGTACGTAATTTGCTGATGCAGGTGTGGGAGCCAGCCAAATTGCGCGCTGACGCAGACGCAGAAACCATGACGCAGATGATGCAGGAGGACGGTGTCAACGGTCCTCTGGAAGCGTGGGACTGGCGCTACTACGCCGAGAAACGTCGCAAGGCCGAGCACGATCTGGATGAGGCTGCGCTAAAGCCCTACCTGCAGTTGGACCGGATGATTGAGGCTGCCTTTTCCTGTGCCAATCGCCTGTTCGGGCTGGAATTTACGCCTCTGGACGTACCGCTCTATCACCCCGATTGCCGCGCGTGGGAGGTGACGCGGAACGGCCAGCATATTGCGGTGTTCATTGGCGACTACTTCGCTCGAGGATCAAAGCGGTCAGGTGCGTGGTGCAGTGCAATGAGGTCTCAGGCCAAGTTTCCCAAGGTCCAGGCGCCCATCGTGATCAATGTTTGCAACTTCGCCAAAGGCGACCCTGCCTTGCTGTCCTATGACGATGCGCGGACCCTTTTCCATGAGTTCGGCCACGCGCTGCACCAAATGCTGTCCGACGTGACCTATGAAAGCATCTCGGGCACCAGCGTGGCGCGGGATTTCGTCGAACTGCCAAGCCAGCTTTACGAACACTGGCTGGAGGTGCCTGAGGTTCTTTCGGAATTCGCTACGCATGCTCAGACTGGCGAAGCAATGCCGCAGGAAATGCTGGAGAAAGTACTTAAGGCCGCCAATTTCGATCAGGGGTTCCAGACGGTGGAGTACGTGGCTTCGGCGCTGGTCGATCTGGCGTTCCACGATGGGGCCGCGCCTGCCGACCCGATGGCAAAACAGGTCGAGTTGCTGGCCGAGATCGGGATGCCGCAGGCCATCGGGATGCGCCACGCAACGCCGCACTTTGCGCATGTCTTTGCGGGTGACAGCTATAGTTCGGGCTACTACTCATACATGTGGTCCGAGGTCATGGATGCCGACGCCTTTGCTGCATTCGAAGAGGCGGGTGGCGCATTCGATCCGGAACGCGCCAGAGCACTGGAGGACAACATCTTGTCCACCGGTGGTTCTCGCGAGGCAGAGGAACTTTACTTGGCCTTTCGCGGGCGCCTGCCGGGGGTTGAGGCTTTGCTGAAAGGGCGCGGCTTGATTGCCGCCTAATACCCTAGGTCGCGATTGACGAGGTGCAGGAAGGGCTCGCCCGCCTCACCTCGGCGTATATTCTCGCAGATAACCTGCGCTGCAGTGACGGGCCGGGTCTCCGAAGCGATATGCGGCGTTACCGTCACGTTCGGATGCGCCCAGTAAGCGTGCTCGGCTGGCAAGGGTTCCACTCGGAAAACGTCTAACGTGGCATGGCCGACCTGTCCGGAATTCAGCGCGGTCAGCAGCGCGTCATCGTCAATCAACGGTCCTCTGCCCGGGTTGATGATGCACGCGCCTTTCGGCAGCAGGGCCAGGGTTTCGGAATTCAGGGTATTCACGGTCGCTGGTGTATCGGGCAGCAGCAGAACAACGATCTCGGCCTCTGCCAGAGCAGCGCGCAACCCATCCTCGCCGTGCAGGCAGGCGATGCCTGCGATGTCTTTGGCTGAACGACTCCAACCGGTAACGTTGAAATTTAGTGCAGCCAAAGCGTGGGCGGTGGCTTTGCCGAGGGCACCCAGCCCCAGTACACAGACCTGACGCTCTGTCGCCAGTGGCGGGGCATCAGGTGTCCAGTTTCCATTCTGAACGGTGATGTGTTGATCCATCCCAAGGTGATAGCGCAGCACGTGGCCAACCACCCATTCGGTCATTCCCTGCGTTAATCCGTGATCCACCATTCGCGCCAGCGGTACAGTGAGGGAGTCATTATCCGCGATTTTCTCAACTCCGGCCCATAGGCTGAGCACGGCTTTCAGCCGCGTATAGGGGGTAAAATCCTGCAGCCCTCCGTTTGGGGCATAAACGACGTAATCGACCTGATCCGGTTCAAAGTCAGTGCCAAGGCGGAAATCCACCCCGGCCTCAGTCAAACCGTTGGTCAGCAGCGGCTCATACACGGGCCACAGAGCAGGGCTCGCGGAAAATAGGACGTTCACGGTCATGACGGGCCTTTCAGATCAGCGGGGGCGGTGGATGTGGGCGCTTTGGACAATGCCGAAGGCCGCCATCAGAACCAACATGGCCGAACCGCCATAGCTGACCATTGGCAGGGGAACGCCCACAACCGGGGCAAGACCCATGACCATTGACATGTTGACGGCGAAGAACAGGAAGAAGTTCAACGCGATGCCCAGCGTTACCAGAGACGAGAACCTGTCCTTCGTTGAAAGCGCGGTGACCAGGCAGAAGATCAGGATCAGGCCATAGAGGGTCAGCAGGGTGATGCCGCCGACAAAGCCGAATTCCTCGGCCAAGGTGGTAAAGATGAAGTCGGTGTGTTTCTCGGGCAGGAAGTTCAATCGTGATTGCGTGCCCTGCATGAACCCGCGCCCGTTCCAGCCGCCAGATCCCAGAGCGATCTTGGATTGCGTGATATGGTAACCGGCCCCCAGCGGATCGGTTGAAGGGTCAAGGAACGTGTCGATCCGCCTGAATTGATAGTCCTTGAGCAATTGCCACTCTGTCCCGCGGCTGTTGAACACGGTGGCGATCAGGCCAACGACAGCCGCAATGACGGCGGCGAAATAGGCCCAATGGACACCGGCGAGGAACATCAGCCCGCCACCCGCCGCCAGCAGCAAGATCGAGGTGCCAAGATCAGGCTGTTTCAGGACCATGGCCGTGGGGATCAGGATTAAGGCAACCGGGATCAGCACCCAGAGCGGCCGGGATGTTTTGTGCGACGGCAGCCAGTCATAATAGGCCGCCAGCAGCATCACCAGCGTCACTTTCATGAGTTCTGACGGCTGCAGCCGCATGAATCCAAGGTCGATCCAGCGCTGCGCACCCATGCCGACCGTGCCAAACAATTCAACAAAGACTAGCAACGCGATCGAAACCAGATAGGCCAGTACCGACATGTTGCGCCAGAACCAAATCGGCACCAGCGCGATAATGAACATAACGGTCAGCCCCAGCCCGAAACGCTCCATTTGCGGCTCGGCCCACGGCGTCCATGACCCGCCGGCCACGGAATACAGCATCAGGAAGCCGGCGCTCGCCACGCTGATCAAAAGCAGCGTCAGCGGCCAGTTCATATACAGAAACTTGCGGAACCCCGAGGGTGTGGATTTTACGGCGTATTCAAGATAGCTCATGCGCGGTCCTTCTCGGTCGGACGCGCTTTGGGGCGGCGGTCGCCTTCCAGTCGTTTTTGTTGTTCCTTGATGCGGTCCCGATCGGCGGTCGGATAGGCCTCGAGCGGGGGTGTGCCGTTGTAGAGCGCCTGCAGCATGATATCGCGGGCCACCGGGGCAGCGGCTTTGGAACCGCCTCCGCCATGTTCGACCACCACGGCCACGGCGTATTTCGGATTGTCATAGGGCGCAAAGCTGACAAACAGCGCGTGGTCGCGGCGTTCCCAGGGCAGGTCTTCGTTGCGGATCACACCGGCGGCACGCTCGGCCTTGGTGATGTTACGGACCTGACTGGTGCCGGTCTTGCCAGCCATGCGCAGATCATCGGCGATGATGCGACTGCGATAGGCCGTGCCGCCGCGGTCGTTTGAAACCGAGAACATTGCCTTGCGAATGTATTCCAGATTGTTCGGGTCGACGGCCAGCGGTTCACCTGCGCCTGAGGGTTGCTCAACCCCGTTCACGGATCGCACCAAACGCGGTTTCACGGCGCGCCCTGTGGCAATCCGCGCTGTCATAACTGCAAGTTGCAGGGGCGACGCCAGCATGAAGCCCTGACCAATCGACGCATTTGCCGTGTCACCGACCAGCCAGCTTTGACCGTGAACGCGTTCCTTCCACTCCTGGTTCGGAGCCAGCCCAGCAGCAACGGCGGACATCGGAATGTCGTGTTTGACGCCCAGTCCGAAGGTGCGGGCCATCTCGGATATATTGTCGATACCGGTGCGCAAAGCCACGTCATAATAATAGACATCGCAACTGCGTTTCAGCGACAAGTTGAGGTCAACTGTTCCATGTCCGCCGCGCTTCCAGCAGTGGAAGCGTCGGCTACCCACCTTCAGATGGCCAGGGCAGTAAACGGTGTTGGATGGCCCGATCACTCCGGCCTCAAGCGCGGCCATGGCAGTGATCATCTTGAAGGTCGAGCCCGGCGGGTAGGTGCCCTGCACCGTCTTGTTGGCGAGCGGTCGGTAGTTATCCTGCGTCAGTGCCCGGTAATCGGCGACCGATATGCCGCGCACGAACAGATTCGGGTCGAAACTGGGGGCAGAACTGATGGCCCGGATATCACCGGTTTCGCAATCGATCACCACCGCGGCGGCGCTTTCTCCTGCCAGTCGTGCTTGTGCATACTGTTGCAGGTCCGCGTCAACCGAGAGTTGCAGATCGGCCCCAGTCTCGCCCTCCTGCCGGTCCAACTCGCGCATTACGCGGCCAGTAGCGTTGACCTCGACCCTTTTCGCCCCGGCCTTGCCGCGCAAGGCGATCTCTTGCTTGGCTTCCAGCCCCACCTTGCCGATTTGGAAACGGGGAATGCGCAGCACCGGCTCAGGGTCTTCGATTTGGCTGAGGTCATAATCGCTGACAGGGCCTACATAGCCAACCACATGGGCGAAGTCTTCGTACCGGGGATACTGACGGGTCTGCCCTACTTCGGGGATCACACCTGGCAAGGCAGGAGCGTTGACGGCGACCTTCGAGATATCTTCCCACGTGACCTGATCGGCCAGCGTGACGGGTAGGAAGGGGGCTGAGCGGCGCATTTCCGTCTTGGCGCGTTCGATCTCATCCTGGGTCAGGGGGATCAGATCCGAAAGTTTTGCGATAACTTGATCGACGTCGCCAGCATCTTCGCGCACCAAGACGATCCGGTACGAGGGGGAGTTCTGGCCGATGATCTCTCCGTTTCGGTCATAAATCCGTCCGCGGGTCGGTGGAATCAGGCGGATATTGATCCGGTTTTCCTCGGCCAGCAGACGGTATTCGTCCGCCTGATCTACCTGCATATAGCGCATCCGCGCTGCAAGACCGCCTATAAAGACAGCTTGCAGCCCGCCCAAGATCAAAGCCCTGCGAGGAAGGCGCTTATGTGCAAGGCCTTGGGGTGTGGGTTTGCGCTGCTTCATCCTCAAGCCCCCACTGTGCCGCCATCAGGCGATGATCTGCGGCGCACACCGAATCCATTCTGGCTCAGCAGAACGATCAAAGGATAAATCGCAATTGTCAGAACCACTTGTATCACCACTGGCCCCAAGGCTGCCTGTTGCACTGACAGAATAGCAAGAATGATGCGATTCAGCATGAAAACTGCCGTGATCACCACGGCAACGGTTGACCATTCACCGACAAAACCGGAATCCCGCAATCCAAACGCGGCCGAGCGCAGATAAGCCGCGCCCAGAACCACCAGCGCTGCCAGCAGGCCTGGCGGACGCTGCAACAACAGGTCCGCCATCAGCATCACGAGGGCCACCAGCAGGGTTGGCACAAATTCAGGCCGCCGCAGCACCCAGGCAAAGGTCAGGGCGATCAGAAGGTCCGGAAAGGGCCAGCGATCCGGTTTTGTGTTCAGCGGCAGCAGATGAAGAAACAAGATCAGCGCGGCCAGACACAGGTATAGCCCCCGTTTGGACCAAAGTTGCGAGGCTGCCCTATCCATCCCCGACCTCGGCAGGGCTTAGGGCTGTTTCGGGACTTCTCGGGCCGACGATATCACCGGGGTCGCGGATAAGTGGCGCTGATTGGTATCGCAGCACTCGAAGGAATTCGAGTCGCTCGAAATCCGCTGACAGGCGCACCCTTAAGCGGCCTCCGGGATCGGCAGTGATCTGACCGATCAGCAGGCCCGCAGGAAACACGCCGCCGTCGCCCGAGGTCACAACGCGGTCACCGGGACGGACTAGCTCTCGGTTTTCCAGAAATTCCACTGCCGGTGCCGATGTATTGTCGCCGGTGATCAAGGCGGTCTGCCCCGAGGGCTGGATGGTTGCCGGGATCGCGCTGGAGGCATCAGTTAACAGGATCACCCGCGCCGTATCCGGACCCACGCCAGAAATACGCCCGACCACGCCTATCCCATCCATGGTGGCCCAGCCGTCGGTTATGCCGTCACGTTCACCCACGTTGAGCAAAACGGACTGCCGAAACGGTGAGCCGCTATCTGCCATGACGACACCGGTGATGTAAGTCAGACGCGGGTCGAGGCGCACATTGTTCAGATCCAACAGGCGCGCGTTTTCCTGTTCCAACTGCAAGGCGGCCTCTTTCCAGGCGCGCATCAGGCGCAATTCGCTACGCAGTTCCTGGTTCTGTTCACTCAGGCGTTGATAGCTTTGGAAATCACGGGCCAGATTGACTACAGCGGTGACCGGAACCATGGCCCATTCCATCGAGGGGATGACCCTGTCCACGACCTGCGCCCGGAACCGCTCCACGCGTGGGCTATCGATGCGCCAGACCAAAAAGATAGCCAGCAAGCACAGCACCACGATCCCCAAAAGCAGGCGGCGCAAGGGGGTGGTGTACTCGTCGCGCTGTGATCGGTCTTTTGCCACAGGACTCCTTCCCGTGCTGCTCGTGCCGAGTTTACCCTATTTGCAAAGGGTGCGCGCCTTAGCTTTCGTAGTCAATCGCGTGGCGCAGTTGTTTTTCGTATTCCAGCGCCTTGCCGGTGCCCAAAGCCACACAATTCAGGCTTTCATCGGCAATCGACACAGCCAGACCGGTCTGTTCACGCAGCGCCAGATCCAGATCGCCCAGCAGCGCTCCGCCGCCAGTCAGCATAACACCCCGGTCCACGATATCCGCCGCCAGATCAGGCGGCGTGGTTTCCAGAGCGGTCATCACCGCCTCACAAATCTGCTGGACGGGTTCCGATAGAGCCTCGGCCACCTGAGCCTGGCTGATCTCAATTTCTTTTGGAACGCCGTTCAACAGGTCACGACCGCGGATATGCATCGACTGGCCGCGCCCGTCATCGGGCATACGTGCGGTACCGATGGTGGTCTTGATTCGTTCGGCGGTGGACTCACCGACCAGCAGGTTCTGCTGACGGCGCAGGTACGAGATGATCGCCTCGTCCATGCGGTCTCCGCCAACGCGGACCGATCGGGCATAGACAATATCGCCCAGCGATAGGACGGCGACCTCGGTGGTACCGCCGCCGATATCGACGACCATGTTACCGGTCGGGTCGGTGATTGGCATGCCGGCCCCGATGGCCGCAGCAATCGGTTCGGCGATCAGACCGGCGCGACGGGCACCTGCGGACAAAACCGACTGACGGATCGCGCGTTTTTCAACGGGTGTCGCGCCGTGGGGAACGCAAACTATGATCTTGGGTTTCGAGAAGGTCGAGCGTTTGTGCACCTTGCGGATGAAATGCTTGATCATCTCTTCGGCGGTGTCGAAGTCAGCGATCACTCCTTCACGCATCGGGCGGATCGCTTCGATGGAACCGGGGGTCCGGCCCAGCATCAGCTTTGCATCCTCGCCTACGGCCAGCACTTTTTTGACACCGTCTTTCACGTGGTAGGCCACCACGGAAGGTTCAGACAGGATCACACCACGTCCTTTGACATAAACCAGCGTGTTCGCTGTCCCAAGGTCGATAGCCATGTCCGCTGTGAACAGGCCGCCCAGATTGCCAAAGATCCCCATGATTCCCCTGATCCTGTATGTCAGTTTTTCTACTGCCCGCGACTCGACGGTTCCGGGACGGATGACTTATAGGGTGCAAGCACGTCCGGTAAAAGGGCTGATTCCGCGACAATCAGCACCTTTCCGCCTTATTGAGAGGGACTTTAGAAGGCAACATGCTCTCTTATCAACACATTTACCACGCTGGAAATCTGGCTGACGTGCAAAAGCACAGTTTGTTGGCAGTTGCGCTGGATTATCTGACACGCAAGGACAAGCCGCTGACGTATCTCGAAACCCACTCGGGGCGGGGTCTGTACAAGCTGGACGCTGCTGAGGCCGTACGAACAGGCGAAGCTGAGGCAGGCATCCAGCGCGTCCAAAAAGCTGAATGGTTTGGCGCTGAGCATCCACTGAGCCGAGCAATAGAAACGGTTCAGCAACGACAAGGTGCGGCGGCCTATCCGGGCTCGCCCCTGATCGCCGCCAGTTTGCTGCGAGAACAGGACAGGCTGCACTTTGCCGAATTGCACCCGCAGGAACATATGGCTCTGGCTCTGGCCATGTCACCCTATGGTGCGAAAGTACATCGGCAGGATGGGTACGAGTTGGTGCAGTCTCTGCTGCCGCCGACGCCGCGGCGTGGGATGTTGCTGGTAGACCCGAGTTATGAGGTGAAGTCGGAATATGATCGTTTGCCGGGCATCATCGCCAAACTGCATCGCAAATGGAATGTTGGGGTGATAGCGCTGTGGTATCCGATCCTGACCGACAATCGACATAGCGCAATGGTATCTGCATTGAGGGCGCAAGACCTGCCCAAATCCCTGTGTCACGAGGTGCGCTTCGGCGCGGTGCGAGAGGGGCACCGCATGGTCGGGTCGGGCATGTTTCTCATCAACGCGCCCTATGGGCTTGAAGACGAGGCGGCTCGCCTAACGAGCCTTTTCGAAGGGCTCTGAACCTAGGTTCCAAAGCGGGGGAACTTCTGCTTCGCTTATCCGCGTCGGAGATGCAGCCAATAGAGTTGGGCCCGGCAGCGCGCTGCAGGCGCGCTGCCGGGCCCAAAACCCAAGAAGGTTCGGCGGAGCCGGGCCACCACGGGTCCGGGAGCCCACCTATCGCACTTAGGTCAGATCTTTGTAGCTGATCTCACGCGCATCGGCGCCGGGGCCGGTTTTTTCGCGGCGCACGATCAGGCGATTCAGGGCGTGGATATAGGCTTTGGCCGACGCAACCACGGTATCGGTGTTGGCCGATTGTCCGGTTGCAATCATGCCGTCTTCTTCGAGGCGCACCGAAACGGTAGCCTGCGCATCGGTCCCAGCTGTCACCGCATGCACCTGATACAGTTGCAGATGCGCCTTGTTCGGATAGATCGCGCGCACGGCTTTGAAAGTCGCGTCCACCGGGCCGTCGCCGTGCTCGGTTGCGATAATGTCCTTACCGTCCACTTCAAGCTCGACCGTCGATTCCGCCTGACCACCGGTGCCGCAGGTGACCTTCATCGACACCAGTTGCAAATGGTCATTGGCCTCATCGTCGTCCAGCGTCATCAATGCGATCAGGTCGTCGTCAAACACCTCTTTCTTGCGGTCGGCCAAATCCTTGAACCGCACGAAGATGTCCTTGAGTTGGTTGTCGCCGACCTCATAGCCCAGCGTTTCCAACTTGTCGCGCAACGCCGCGCGGCCCGAGTGTTTGCCCAGCGGCAAAGACGTCCCGGACAGGCCGATATCCTCGGGCCGCATGATCTCGAAGTTTTCGCGGTTCTTCAGCATACCGTCCTGATGGATGCCGCTTTCATGCGCAAAGGCGTTCTTGCCGACGATGGCTTTGTTGAACTGTACGTTGAAGCCCGACACCGTCGCCACCCGGCGCGAGATATGCATGATCTTGGTGGTATCGATGCCCGTATTCCACGGCATAATGTCGTTGCGGGTGCGCAGCGCCATGACCACTTCTTCCAAAGCGGTGTTGCCTGCCCGCTCACCCAAGCCATTGATGGTGCATTCGATCTGACGCGCACCGCCAGCCACGGCGGCCAGAGAGTTCGCGGTCGCCATGCCAAGGTCGTTGTGGCAGTGGGTGGCAAAGATCACCTCATCCGCGCCCGGAACGGTTTCGATCAGTCGCTTGATCAGATCAGCGGATTCCAACGGGGCGGTATAGCCGACCGTGTCGGGGATGTTGATCGTGGTCGCTCCGGCCTTGATCGCAATCTCGATCACACGGCACAGATAATCCCACTCGGTCCGCGTCGCGTCCATAGGCGACCATTGCACGTTCTCACACAGATTGCGGGCGTGGCTGACAGTTTCGTGGATCTTCTCGGCCATCTCATCCTGCGTCAGGTTCGGAATGGCGCGGTGCAGCGGAGAGGTGCCGATGAAGGTGTGAATCCGGTTCTTACCGGCGTGTTTCACCGCCTCCCAGCAGCGGTCGATATCGGCGAAATTGGCGCGGGCGAGGCCACAGATTCGGCTGTTTTTCGACCGTTGGGCAATCTCGGAGACGGCTTTGAAATCGCCTTCGGATGCGATGGGAAAACCAGCTTCGATAATGTCGACGCCCATTTCGTCCAACAGTTCGGCAATCTCCAGCTTTTCGTCATGGGTCATGGTGGCGCCGGGGCTCTGCTCGCCGTCGCGCAAAGTGGTATCGAAGATCAAGACGCGGTCTTGGTCGGTCACGTTGGTCATGGGATTCTCTTTCTTCTTCTGTCCTAAAGCCTTTGGCGCGCGGGCGTCCTCCTCTGAGCGGGCGCGCCGGATGGCACGCTCAGAGGCGGATTAGGATCAGTAGGCCACGCAGCGACGCACCGCGAAGGGCGGTGTCGGCAACAAGGATATCTGCGCGGTTGATCATGGGCGGAATTTATACAGCGCCCGTGCAGAATGAAAAGACCCATTTGTTGTGTAACTGCTTTTGAGATGTTTTCTTTTCAGCGCTGCATTGATCCGTTGGCGCATACGACTAATTGATGCGCCATGAAAAAAGCATTGGTCATTGGCGCATCTGGGGGAATTGGACAGGCGGTTTTGGGGCGCTTAAAGGGGCAGGGGTTTGACGCAATCGCCTTGTCGCGTTCAACCAACGGGTTTGAGCTCACTGACCCTGGTGGGGTCCACCACACGCTTAACGGGCTTTCAGGGCCTTTCGATCTGATTTTCGTCGCTTCTGGCGCGTTAGAGATCAATGGTGCTGAACCAGAAAAGTCATTCCGCACCCTCTCGGCGCAGGCGATGATGGACCAGTTTGCCCTGAATGCCGTTGGCCCGGCATTGATCCTGCGCCATGCCGCTCGCCTGTTGCCGCGTGACCGTCGCGCCGTTTTTGCGGTGCTTTCCGCGCGTGTCGGTTCAATTGGGGATAACCGGTTGGGCGGATGGGTCAGTTATCGAGCATCCAAGGCGGCGGTGAATCAGATCGTTCACACAGCGGCTATCGAACTCGCCCGCACACACAAACAGGCAATTTGTGTTGTTTTGCATCCCGGCACTGTGCAAACAGAGTTCACCCGGAAATACCTTGGTCGTCACCCAGCGGTCGCACCGGACACCGCAGCCGCCAATTTACTGTCCGTAGTGCAGCGGTTGACGCCGGACGATACCGGTGGCTTTTTTGATTGGGCGGGAAAACCTGTACCTTGGTAAAGGCCCGGGTTCATCCGCCCGAGTTGCTGGTGTCATCCGGAGTTGTTTCGGGAATGGCATCGGGTTCTACGTCCGCTGGCGTCGCGAGGGCGTCGTTTTCCCAAATCCCGGATTCTTCCTCGCCATTGGCATAGCGCATGGTGCCGTCCCCGTGGCGCTTGTTGTCGAGAAAACCGCCCCTATAGACGTCTCCGGTTGCAAAGGTTGCGACGCCTTTGCCGCTGATTTTGCCCTCGACCCAATCACCGGTATAGGTGTAGCCGCTTGGCATGGTGATGGTGCCCCGCCCGTGGCGCTGGCCGTTCTTGAAATCGCCTTCATAGATTGTGCCGTCGGGGAATTTGGCTTTGCCCTTGCCTTGTCGGACCCCTTTGGCCCATCCCCCTTCATAGCGGTATCCGTTGGCAAAGGTCAGAACACCAGTGCCGTGGCTCACGCCGTTTTGGAACTGACCGGTATAGACAACTCCGTTCGGGTAGGTCGCCTTGCCGCTACCTTCGAAAATTCCGGCAATCCACTCCCCATCGTAGATGATACCGTCAGCGAAAGTATGCATACCTTTGCCATGAGGTAGGTCGGCGCTGAAATCGCCGGTATAGGTCGAGCCGTCGGGATATGTCAGCTCGCCAAATCCTTCGATCTGGCCGTCCTGCCACTCGCCGGTATAGTCAAACCCATCTGTCCCCAAAAAACGCCCTTTGCCGTGGCGGCGGTCGTCAGAATATTCCCCCTCGTAAGTCGCGCCATTGGCATAGGTGGCCTTGCCCTGCCCCTGCCGGCGCCAATTCACGAGGTCGCCTTCGTAAAGATCGCCGTTGGCCTGCAGTATTCGACCTTTCCCGGTGGCCTGATCTAGAACCCATGCGCCAGTGTAAACTTGTCCGTCCGGAGATGTATGGGTTCCCTGACCGTGGCGTTGGCCATCCTGGATGTCACCTTCGTAAACGCCGCCTTTGGAATAGGTGATCTTACCTTTGCCCTGCTTGACGCCATCGACCCAATCCCCGTCATAGCTGTACCCGCTGGGGTCGGTAAGCACACCCTTGCCATGATGCAGAGCGTTCCGAAAGCCACCTTCGTATTGCGCGCCGTTGGCGTAGCTCACCACGCCCTGTCCATTAATCGTGCCCTCGGACCATTCGCCGTCATAGGTGCCGCCATCGGGATAGGTGATCTTGCCCCGCCCTTCGGGCTGACCTTTTACAAAGTCACCTTCGTAGACAGAGCCATTGGCATAGCGCGCGACACCCTTGCCCTGAATTTCGCCCTCGACCCAGTCGCCTTGGTATTCAAACCCGTCGGGCAGGCGATAAGTGCCCGTTCCGTGGCGTAGTCCGTTTTCGAACGTGCCCTCATAGACGCCGCCGACATCGTCGTCGGCGACGATCACATCATCACTTTGCGCGGCGGCACTTGCAGCGATCAAAGCCATTGCTGAAGCGGCTATGGAAATGCGGAAAGCGTTCATGTTTGGTCCTGCCTGCCCGGAATTCGTCCTTTTGCTCAAAACTAAGGTACCCGTGGGGGCAGAGCAACGGGTTTTGCCGCATTTGCCTTTCACTCGCGCAATGATCTGCTAAATGGCAATAACACTGACGAGGGCAAGAGGGCACAATGGCCGACCGTTTCCGCATCACTCTGGCGCAACTCAACCCCACTGTGGGGGATATCGACGGCAACGCCGCCAAGGCCTTGGCCGCATGGGAACAGGCGCGCGATGCCGGAGCTGATCTGGTGGCTTTCCCCGAGATGTTCATCACCGGTTACAACACGCAGGACTTGGTGATGAAGCCTGTGTTTCATCAGGCTGCTATGGCCAAGGTCGAAGAACTGTCAACCCAATGCGCTGATGGTCCGGCGATTGCGATCGGCGGGCCGTGGGTCGAAGGCGATAATCTTTTCAACGCCTACTTGGTCCTCAAAGGCGGCCGGGTCAGCAGCAAGGCGTTGAAACACCACCTTCCAAATGAAACCGTGTTTGACGAAGTGCGCCTGTATGATGCCGGGCCTCTGGGCGGGCCTTACGCGGTCGGTAATACGCGCATCGGCAGCCCGATCTGCGAAGACAGCTGGCACCCGGATGTGGCGGAAACACTCGAGGAGACCGGGGCCGAGTTCTTGTTGATCCCAAATGGCTCGCCTTATTTCCGTAACAAATACGACATTCGGCTGAACCATATGGTGGCTCGTGTGGTCGAGACAGGTCTGCCGCTGATCTATCTGAATATGGTGGGCGGTCAGGACGATCAGGTGTTTGACGGAGCCACGTTCGGTCTGAATCCGGGCGGGGAATTGGCGTTCCGGATGCCTGTTTTTGATGAGGCCGTGACGCATGTTGATCTGGAACGCGGCGACGAGGGCTGGCGCATTGTGCCCGCTGAAATCGTGCCTCAGCCGGATGAGTGGGAGCAGGACTATCGCGCGATGGTGCAGTCCCTGCGCGACTATATGGGTAAGACCGGGTTCAAAAAGGCGCTGCTGGGTCTTTCCGGCGGTGTCGATTCCGCCTTGGTTGCGACGATTGCCGTGGATGCCATCGGGGCTGAGAATGTGCGCTGCGTGATGCTGCCTTCGGAATACACCAGCCAAGGCTCGCTGGATGATGCCGAGGCGGTCGCAAAGGCACTGGGCGTTCACTTTGACTATGTGCCGATCTCGGACAGTCGGGCTGCTGTGACCAACACTCTGGCCGGTTTGTTTGCCGGGCGGGAGGCTGACCTAACCGAAGAAAACATCCAGTCCCGACTGCGCGGTCTGCTGCTTATGGCAATCTCGAACAAGTTCGGCGAGATGTTGCTGACCACTGGCAATAAGTCCGAGATCGCGGTGGGCTATGCCACAATCTACGGCGATATGAACGGCGGCTATAACCCGATCAAGGACCTCTATAAGACGCGGGTGTTCGAGACGTGCCGCTGGCGCAATGCCAATCACCGCGACTGGATGATGGGCCCTGAGGGAGAGGTGATCCGCCCGTCCGTCATCGACAAACCCCCAAGCGCGGAACTACGCGAAGACCAGAAAGACAGTGACAGCTTGCCGGATTACCCGGTTCTGGACGCGATTCTGGATATTTTGGTCGATCAGGATGGCTCGATTGCCGATTGCGTGGCCGCTGGTTTTGACGAAGCTGAAGCGCGTCGGGTCGAGCACCTGATCTACATCAGCGAATACAAACGCTTTCAGTCCGCCCCTGGAACCCGCCTGACCAACCGGGCGTTCTGGCTGGATCGCAGGTACCCGATCGTCAACCGCTGGCGGGATCGAGGATGATCTCACCGGGATTCGCCGGTGCAATCCTGCTGTTTCTTATTGCGACCCAATGCTGATCGCGAGGAGGGTACAGTTTCCCCATCGTAGACGGTGCATTTATTTTCAGAGATGTCGACCAACTGACGCCTTGAAATTGCGACATTTTCTTGCCACAATTTGGCTTAATTGATGCCTCACATGAGGTATCGCGACACATTTCAGATGGTTTGCTGGCAGGTGGTCAGGTGCATAACCCCTGCATGCGTCGCGCAAGTGGTTGAATGTCTGGGTTAACGATTTGGTGTTACTATGTACGAGGAATATGACAAACCTCTCCATCCGCCGCTAAAGTATAAGTCTATGGAGTCACAGGGCTGCGTTCTGGACGAATCCAAGCTGGATTCGGCGATTGCCGATCTTTTGCAGGAAGAAGAACGCGAGGAACCTGAGCCGGCAGAAGAAGCTGAGAGAGTTCAGCGCGCCTTCCCGGAATTGCCTGAGCAGGCTCAGATCGATGAGGAATCTCGGTCACAAGAATCGGGGTTTACAGCGGTCCTGCTTCAGAAGTGGGCCGAGTTGCGCGGCGCAGCTTAAGAATCAATTGTTTTCGAATGAAGCGGTGCGAGTTGCTCGCACCGCTTTTGCGTGTTGGCCACAGCTGACAGAAAACGGGAGCTTAGTCGCATAAGCCGTGTTGCCAGATCGGCGCCCTCGGGCATTCATGGTGGTCCGAGCCATGAAATATGAGCGGTTGATGCCCGGTCCCAAACCAACCCCCGTTGAACCTGATTTGCACCTTCCGAAAACTGCCGATGTCGTTGTCATCGGCGGCGGTATTATTGGCGCTTCGACGGCTTTGGAATTGTCTGAACGCGGCGCCACGGTTCTGCTTTGCGAAAAGGGACAGATCGCGGGAGAGCAAAGCTCTCGCAATTGGGGGTGGGTACGTCTGGGCATGCGTGATCCTCGGGAGATTCCGCTGATGGCCGAGGCATTGAACCTGTGGCAGGGGATGGATCAGCGGATCGGGCGCCGGACCGGATACACCCGTTCAGGCATCCTGTTTGGTGCCTCGGGCAAGCGTAGCAGTGGGCATCTGGAACGCTGGCTGCGCAATGTGGACGGGTTACAGACCGGTGCGAAACTGGTGACAGGGGCCGAACTGAACACTTTGTTGCCGGGCAACCAGACTGACTTTGAATGCGCTCTCTATATGCCGCAGGACGGTCGGGCAGAGCCGCAATGGGTGGCACCCGCGATTGCCGAGGCGGCGCGGGAACAGGGTACGGCGCTGATGACCAATTGCGCGGTGCGCAGTGTCGATGCCGAGGGAGGTCGTATCACAGGTGTCTTCACGGAACGCGGTCGTGTGGCTTGTGATTATGTTGTTTTGGCAGGGGGAGCGTGGTCGCGTCTATTTGCCGGAAATGCAGGAATTGATCTACCGCAGCTGAAGGTTCTGAACACGGTTCTGCGCACGTCGCCGGTTGAGGGGCCAGAGGCAGCACTTTGGGCTGATGAGTTCGCCATGCGCAAGCGCGCGGATGGCGGTTATTCAATCGCATCCGGTCATGAAAATACGGTTGATATCGTGCCTGACAGTTTTCGTTTGACCCGACAATTCCTGCCCGCCTTTGCACAGGAATGGCGATCCTTGCGTTTTCGGCTCTCCAATCGCTGGAGCATTGAAACGCAGGAGGATCGGAGTTGGCTGCCTACTGATGTGACGCCATTCGAAAAGTGCCGGGTTCTGGACCCTGAACCCTCAGCCAAGGTGCTGCGACGGGCTTGGGCGCAGGCGCGCAAAGGGTTTCCTATGTTGGATCACTCCGAGATCGTTCAAAGCTGGGCAGGCATGATTGATGTCACGCCAGACGCGGTACCTGTGATCTCTGGTGTCGAAGACATGCCGGGCATGTTCATAGCGACCGGATTTTCAGGCCACGGCTTCGGCATCGGCCCGGCGGCGGGTCGTCTGATGGCCGAACTCGTCGCCGAAACCACACCTTGTGTCGATCCGGCCGCCTTTCGCCTTTCCCGTTTCACGGATGGCTCAAAGGTGCGGCCGGACCCAGGTTACTAGGGGCTTAACCCATCAATTGATAACTGACCGGCACAAACCGGAAGCCGTCACCGCGGGTCTCCACGAACCCAGCAGCTGGGAAGGGCATGTGGTAGCCGATCATCGGCACTTTGTCGGCGGCCAACATTCCCAGCACGTTGCGCCGCGCTGCGGTGGCCGCAGCTTTGTCCATGTCAAATCGCACTTCCCATTCCGGATGCGCAAAGGACCAGACGTAGTGGTTGGCCAGATCTGCCGTCAGCACCAACCGTTGGCCGTTGCTCTCCAGATGATACACAGTGTGGCCCGGCGTGTGCCCGTAAGCGGCCACTGCGGTGATGCCTGACGTCACTTCGCCGCCATCCTCAAGGAAGGACATCTTCTCGGCCAGCGGAGTGACCTTTGCAGCGACCAGATCCCCTACGCGATTGCCCGCGTCCTGAGCGGCCCAGAAGTCATATTCGGGCGATGCGGTCACATAACGCGCGTTCGGGAAGGTCGGCGCGTCATCGGTCGTCATGCCACCGATATGGTCGGGGTGCATGTGGGTGATGACAACAACGTCGATCTGGTCCGGTGTGACACCTGCATCCGCCAGGGCGGCCTGAATACCGCCTTGGCCGAGGCCCGTGTCAAACAGAACCAGCTCGGACCCGGTATTGACTAGCGTCGGGGTAAAGAAAAACTGGGCGACGTCCGGTGAGATAAAATTGTCAGCCGATACCTTGGCAAAATCCTCGTCCGAGGCACCGCCGCCGAAAATTTCTTGCGCTCCGTCGCGGGGCAGACTGCCGTCCAGCAACGTCGTGACAGTGAAATCGCCCAGCGTGAAAGATTTGGCGATGGCCGAATTGGCTTTGGTCTCAGTTCCTGCGGCCAAAAGCGGGGTCGCGGCTGCAGCAAATGGCAAAGCCGCCGCGGAACCCAGTGCCGCGCGGCGTGTTAGTTTGATGGTCATTGTGGTTCTCCCTGTCAGAACACCTTTAGGTGAGTTAGGTCGGTGCGAGTCTCTTGCCAGTTTATACACCAGAGATATGGGCTGCGCGGATGAACAATGCGTGTTAATTTTTGTTTATGCCGCGATCTGAGAACAAGACTGTCCCAACGGGCCAGCGTGTTGAGAGTTTTCTTTCCGAGGTGCAGCCATCCGGAAAGGCCGAAGATGCCAAGGCTCTGGATGGACTTTTCCGCAAGGTGACCGGATTCGAACCGGTCATGTGGGGTCCGTCTATCGTGGGCTATGGCCGGTATCACTATCGCTACAAATCCGGGCGCGAGGGCGATTTCCTAGCCACCGGGTTTTCTCCGCGCAAGGCTGCATTGTCGATTTACATCATGCCCGGCTATGCGGATTTCGGGGATATCCTGTCCGGGCTGGGCAAGCACAAGCTGGGCAAATCCTGTCTCTACGTGAACAAACTGGCGGATATTGATCTGGATGTTCTCTCCGACCTGATCCGTGCCGGGCTTGAGGATTTGAACCGGCACTGGCCGGTGCAGCCAACCTGAAACGCCTGCTGGACAAAAACGCGCCTTTGTGACATGAGCCGCGCCAACAGGAGAACTCCATGACCACCACCCGTTTTGCCCCGTCGCCCACCGGTTATATCCATGTGGGCAACCTGCGCACCGCCCTGATGAACTATCTAATTGCCCGCAAGGCAGGCGGCACGTTTATCCTGCGCATCGACGACACCGATCCCGAACGGTCGAAAGAAGAATATGTCGACGCGATCAAGCAAGACCTGGAGTGGCTGGGCCTGCACTGGGACAAGGTTGAGCGTCAGTCGGACCGTTTGGACCGTTATGCCGAGGCCGCCGACAAACTGCGCGATATGGGTCGGTTTTATGAGGCGTTCGAGACGCCGACCGAGCTGGACCTGAAGCGCAAGAAACAGCTGAACATGGGTAAGCCGCCGGTCTATGACCGTGCCGCGCTGAAGCTGTCGGATGCCGAGAAAGAGGCGCTGCGGGCCGAACGGGGCAACGGCGTTTGGCGGTTCAAGCTGGATCACGAGCGGATCGAGTGGAACGACGGCATTCTGGGCGATATCTCGATTGATGCGGCCTCGGTGTCTGATCCGGTGCTGATCCGCGGCGATGGACAGGTTCTTTATACGATAGCGTCGGTGGTGGATGACACCGAGATGGGCGTCACCGATGTGGTGCGCGGCTCGGACCACGTGACCAATACCGCGACGCAGATTCAGATCATCGAGGCGCTGGGCGGCACCTGCCCGCGTTTCGCGCACCATTCGCTGCTGACCGGCCCGCAGGGTGAGGCGCTGTCGAAACGCCTGGGCACGCTGGCGCTGCGTGACCTGCGCGAACAGGGCGTGCAGCCGATGGCGCTGCTGAGCCTGATGGCACGTCTGGGGTCGTCTGATCCAGTCGAGCTGCGCTCGGAGATGGCCGAGTTGATCGAAGGCTTCGATGTGAACCGTTTTGGCGCCGCGCCGACCAAGTTCGACGTGCAGGACCTGTTCCCGCTGACCGCAAAGCACCTGCAATCGCTGCCGCTGGCCGACGTGGCTGACGCGGTCGCCGATGCTGGTGTTCCTGTGGAATTGGCTGAACCGTTCTGGGCAATGGCGCGCGAGAACATCACAACTCTGGCCGACCTAAAAGGTTGGTGGGAGCTGTGCCGCGATGGGGCCGAGCCACTGATCGCTGATGAGGATCGGGAGTTCATCACCGAAGCGATGGCTCTGTTGCCCGAAGGCTCGTTTGATGGCGAGACCTGGGGCACCTGGACCAAGGCCGTAAAAGAGGCCACAGGCCGTAAAGGCAAAGGTCTGTTCATGCCGCTGCGCAAGGCGCTGACAGGCATGGAGCGCGGTCCGGAAATGGCAACGTTACTGCCGTTGCTGCAGGTGATCCGCGCGCGCGGCTGATCGTGATAACACTGAATTCCAAAGAGGCGGGGTCCTACAGCCCCGCCTTTTTTATGCTGTCTGCACGATCCGCGCCGAGAGGTGGCTCAGGCGGTCATCCACTATAACAGCCTCGGACGGTTTCAACTGCTGGTGGCGTGGGTATCGGGGCTCGGCTCGGTCATTCAAGATCGGGGCATCCCACCCGTCAGTTGTTTCAAAAAACCGATCTACACCGGCTTCTCCGAAAGCGCGCAGATATCCCTGTACAACCACGTCGATATAGCTGAGCAACAACGGGTGGCGATTGCTGGGTTCGGTGTGACGGCCATGTGGCACCGCATAGACGGCGATTTCGACATCATGGGTTAGGGGATGCGTCGTCGCTTGTGTTGCCGGAACCCGGTCATAAGCCCATTCCCGTTCATCCAACGCTTCCCAGTCGTTTTTCGGGACATGAGCGATCATCCCTTCGATCTCGCAATCTGGATCCGGCACCGCGGTTAGAAAGGCCACCGGGCGCAGATCAGTGTGCCGCCACGCGCGCCGCCAGCCTTTCAGCCGGGCCGGATGAGGGTCGGGGAAATCGTGGGTCGAGAGGTTCACAAGGCTGCCATAGCCAAAGAAATAGGGGTCTGCCACGGGCTCTAAGTCCTTTGAATGCGATTGATGTATGTCAAACCGCTTTTTTCCCGAACATGCAATAAGGTCTCACGTTGTAGTCAGGGAGGCCATCATGCGGATTACCAAACGGACAAACATCGCAGTGCGTCTTTTGATGTATTGCGCCGCTCATATGGATCGGTTGGTGACAAAGGCCGAGATCGCAGACGTGTGCAATATCTCGGAAAATCACTTGGCACAGGTGATCAATCAACTGAGCCAACTGAACTATCTGAGTACTCAACGCGGCCGGAACGGCGGTATGTCGCTGGCGCGCCCGGCGGATCAGATCCGCATTGGGTCCGTCTTTCGTCATGTCGAAGGCAACCTGCCAATTGCGGAGTGTTTTGCCGATGCCGACAACACCTGTCCCCTGACAGATGCCTGCCGGTTGCGTGTGGCCCTGAGGGACGCGGCCGAGGTGTTCTACGCCTCGCTGGACGAAATCACGCTGGACGCGCTGGTTTGCGACAACGACCGATTGTTGCAGATATTGCAACCTGTGGCCTGCGTCCGCTAATCGGCAGCGCGCAAGATACGGGCCGGTCGCACCGCGAGCGGGCGCAAAGCAAAGATAAGGCCCGCGCCCAAAGTTACGAGGACTCCGGCCAGAACGATACCCAAGGCTGAGGTCCAGATGACTGTGAAGCCGGTGTCGAAGATGTAAGTGGCGACGGCCCAACCTCCCAATATGCCTGTCAGCAGCGCTACGCCGCCTGCCGCTGCACCGAGCAGAATCGAACGCAGCGCAAAGCTGAGAAGGATGCGCCGACGGTCTGCGCCAAGTGTTTTGAGGATCGCGGATTCATACTGGCGCGCAGTTTCTCCTGCAGCGGCGGCTCCAATCAAAACCAGAAAGCCGGTCAGTAAGGAAACACCTGCGCCGTAAGAGGTCGCCGCAGCCAGCCCGGCCAGCAGGTCCGAGACACGATCAATCGCGTCGCGCACCCGGATGGCGGTAATGTTCGGGAACTGTCCGGCCAGATCGCGTAGAATGGCGGCCTCGGCCTGTTCCTCGGCATAGACGGTGGCGATGAAACTGTGTGGAGCACCGGCCAAAGCAGAGGGGTTCATCGACATGATGAAACCCATACCTGCAGTCGAAAAGTCGACTTCGCGCAGAGACGTAATTTCAGCGTGGATGTCGCGTCCTAGAATGTTCACCGTCAATTCATCACCAAGAGCGAGGCCCATTTCTTCGGCTTCTTCTGCGGCGAAGCTGACTTGCGGGGTGCCAGTGTAGTCCTCGGGCCACCATTCTCCGGCTGTGATACGGGCATTTTGGGGTTGCGTAGTGGAATAGGTGACGCCTCGGTCGCCATCCAAAACCCAGTGATCACCGGCCACCTCTCGGGCGGGTTGGCCGTTGATCTGGGTGATAATACCGCGCAGCATTGGAGCGCTTTCGATGCGGCTGACGGCGGGGGCGGATTCCAACCGATGACTAAAGCCGGGCATCTGGTCTTTCTGGATGTCGACAAAGAAATACGACGGAGCCACGTCAGGCAGATTGCCTGATATCGCGTTGCGCAATGTACCGTCGATTTGACCGACGGCGGCCAGTACGGACAACCCGAGCCCGAGTGACAGGACAACCGAAGCGGCCCCTTCACGTGGATCCGAGATGGCCGACAAAGCCCATCGCAGGGCAGGATGACCGCGCGCCGATTTGGCGCTGACACGGGCCAGTTTACGGATCGCAAAGGCGGAAAGTGTTAGGAGCAACAGCGCGCCAATGAGCCCACCGCTGGTCCAGAGCGTCAGTCGGATCGAGCCGCTGAACAAGGAAGCTGCCGTGATCAGAAGCGCCAAACCGATGCCGGTCGCGACCACAAACACTGTACGCGGGATAGCACTGGCCGACGATAGGGCATCACGAAACAAAGTCGCAGCGCGTACCTCCTCTGTGCGTGCAAGGGGCCAGAGAGTAAACAGGAACGCGGTCAGAACCCCGTATAGCGCCGCCTCGGCCAGAGGACGTGAATAGAGCGAGAAGACTGCCGGGACAGGCAGGCGCGCCTCGATCAGTGGGGCCAGAACCAGAGGTAGAAGACCGCCCAAAGCAATGCCAATTGCAATGCCGATACCAGACAGCACCCCGATCTGGATCATGTAGGTCTGAAATATCGTCGCCCGGTCCGCCCCCAATGTACGCAGCGTAGCGATGGTTTCGGTTTTCTTTGCCAAATAAGCGCGGACCGCGGCAGACACGCCAATGCCGCCAACCGCAAGACCGGACAGACCGACCAGAACCAGAAAGGCGCTGAGGCGGGCAACAAATTCCGCGATCCCTGGCGCGCCATTGCGGGCATCGGTCCAGCGCATCCCGGTACCATCGAAACTTTGCTGCGCAGTCTCAGACAGTGTGGCCAGATCGGTGTCTGGCGACAGGTTCAGTCTGTACTTGGTGGAAAATAACGTCCCCGGCGCCAACAAGCCCGAGTCCCGCAGATCTTCGGTGCGGACCAATGTGCGCGGCCCCAGCGCGAAGCCGTCTGCGGCGCCGTCGGGTTCATGCAGGAGGGCAGCTGTAAGGACAAAGTCCTGCGCACCAAGGGTGAAACGGTCTCCTACGGTTAGGCCCAGACGATCGATAAGCACTGGGTCCATAACAGCGCCCGGCAGACCTTGGGTCCCATCCAGAGCAGTGGGCAGAGGTTGGTCAGGGTCCAGCAAGGGTGTGCCCAGCAACGGATAGGCCGCGTCCACAGCCTTCACTTGTGTCAGGGTGCGCTGGGTTTCGTCCCCTTGCCGAACAACGGCCATCGAGCGGAAATCGACCACTTCGGACATATCCGTCGCGACCTGTTGCATCCACTCCCGCTCGTCATCGCTGGCAAAGCGGTAGGTGAATTCCAGCTGGGCGTCGCCGCCCAGCAAGGCCGCGCCTTCCTGAGTCAGCCCGGTCTGAATGGCCTGACGTACCGACCCAACAGCGGCAATTGCTGCCACACCCAGCGCAAGACAGGCGATAAAGACGCGAAAGCCACGGACCCCACCGCGCAGTTCCCTGCGCGCCAGACGGCTGGCCAGCCTCAGGCTCATTCCGCTGCCTCTTTCTGAGCATCCTCTGTAATTGTCCCATCGCGAAGTCGCACCACCCGATCGCATTTCCGCGCCAAGCTATGGCTGTGAGTCACCAGAACCAGCGTCGCGCCGTGCCGGTCGCGCAAGCCGAACAGTAGGTCGACGATGGCTGCGCCCGTTGCCTCGTCAAGATTCCCCGTGGGTTCGTCCGCAAGCAGGATCTGAGGTCGTGGGGCCGAGGCCCGAGCTAGTGCGACGCGCTGCTGCTCACCTCCCGACAATTGCGCTGGATAGTGATCTCGGCGGTGCGACAGACCGACCGCGTCCAGTTCTGCCGTGGCTCGGTCAAATGCATCACGGTGCCCGGCCAGTTCAAGCGGGGTGGCAACATTTTCCAGCGCAGTCATTGTTGGAATAAGGTGGAAATTCTGAAATACCACACCCATCGCATCGCGCCGGATCCGGGCCAGTGCATCTTCGTCCATGTCCGTCAGGTTTTGGCCCAAAGCGGTGATCTCGCCCGCCGTTGCCTGCTCCAACCCGCCCATCAACATTAGCAAAGAGGATTTACCCGATCCGGATGGTCCCACCAACCCCAGGGTTTCGCCTTGGGCCACTGTCAGGGTGATGTCGCGCAGGATATTTACCCGCCCGGCATTGCCATCCAGCGACAAAGCGGCATTTTGGAGCGAAAGAACAGGTGTTGTCATAGGTCTTTCCAAACGGGAATAGTCAATTGGGATATGGAGCGGTTCTGAAGTTGCGCAAGGCTTTGATGTCGGTGCTGTTTATCTGCTGCGGCTTTGTGGCCACAGCCGAACAGGTGGTAATCGCCGCTTTAGGAGACTCGCTCACGCAAGGCTATGGGTTGCCCGAACAAGATGGCTTTGTACCTCAGCTGGGTCGGTGGCTGCAGGAGCAAGGTGCAGATGTGCGTCTGATCAATGCGGGTGTATCGGGTGACACTACGGCAGGCGGCGCGGCGCGGGTGGACTGGACGCTAACGCCGGATGTCGACGGAATGATCGTGGCGCTGGGTGGCAACGACCTGCTGCGAGGGATCGACCCAGCTGTGTCGCGCGCCAATCTTGAGGCGATCCTTGAAGCGGCAGGGGCATCGGATGTCGATGTCCTGTTGGTCGGGATGCAGGCACCGGGAAACTACGGGGCGGGTTACAAAGAGGCATTTGACGCCGTTTACCCCGAACTGGCTCAACAGTTTAAAACAGGATACGCCGCTAGCTTCTTTGACGGTCTGACCGCCGAAGGTGACCCAGATGCTGCACGCAAATACATGCAGCCGGACGGCATCCATCCCAATGCCGACGGAGTGGCCTTAATTGTGAAAAATCTGGGGCCCTATGTTCTTGAGCTTGTGACCGCGACCCAGAGGTAATCAGACGACGGAGACCACCGTGCCGATGGGCACACGCTCATACAGGTCGATGACATGCTCGTTCAACATCCGGATGCACCCATTCGAAACCGCGCGCCCGATGGTTTGCGGCTGGGTTGTTCCGTGAATACGGAAATAGGTATCCACGCCGTTCTGGAATAGATACAACGCCCGCGCACCTAACGGATTATCACCGCCGCCAGGCTGGACGTAATCGTTGTCTTTGAAACGGGCATAGGTGATTGGCTCACGCTCGATCATCTCGTCGGTCGGGCGCCACGTCGGCCACTCTTTCTTGACGTCGATCGTGGCGGTGCCGGTGAACTCTAACCCGGCCTTACCAACCCCGCAGCCATAGCGGATCGCCTTGCGGGGCTCGGTGACGTAATAGAGATAGAAAGAACGGGGAACCACTAGCAACTGGCCCGGTTGGAACTCTTTCTTGATCCGCACGAATTGCGGCGTCGGATCGTATTCGACAGCCTTTTTCTTTGCCATCGCAACGCCGGGCACAAGGCTGGCGGCGGCAGTTGCAGTCAGGAAAGTACGGCGCGTGAACATTTCAGCTCTCTTTATCAAAACAGTATGAACTTAATCCCAATGTCGGAATGATAGCCGATTTGGTCAATCGTCGGGCAAAAATAACAAAAGTTTGATGTTATCACCGAGCCACAGTTATGGATCGGGCTTGGGCGCGTTTGCAGAGCGCTGGAAAGTAAAGGGCCAAGGAATACTCGGCCCTTTCAGAAGCTTAGGCCAGCTCGATGTTGTCGGCGCTTTCGCGACCGTCACGACCCGAGCGCAGCTCGTATGTGACTTTCTGGTTGTCGGCCAGACCGGTCAGGCCCGAGCGTTCCACAGCCGAGATGTGCACAAAGATGTCTTTGCCGCCATCTTCGGGCGCAATGAAGCCGTAGCCTTTGGTGGTGTTGAACCATTTTACGGTGCCTGCGGGCATATCCGTTGTCTCCTGTTTAGTGCTGCCCACGGTTTTGCGGCAGCCCGGCGTCGTTGTCTGGATCGATAGACTGAGCGCCGTAGAAGGAGACAGTAGGTCGAAATAGAAAAACGTTAGCCCCATGGATATGGCATCGGAACGGCTGCGTGGCAAGATGCGTTGCTTAAGTCACGTTCGAAGCGAATTTCACTCGCGTACCAGATATCTCCAAGTCTAAAGGCGCAGCGAGCGATGCATGTGGTTTTTCTTTGCCCACTTCGAATACCGCTCGATCGTCAAATCTCTCTAATATGAGCTTCTTTTGGGAGCTATTGAGGGAGTTTATCCACGAAGGCCTAAAGTATGTGTTCTCAGTGTACTCAAGAGCGGTACGTAAGATCGCATTCGGTAGGAGCTCTGCTTTGCACTCAGCGTAAGATTTCACAAATCTCCAAGAAGAATCTCTATCTCTGTCGTTTGTTGAGGAAACGGAGAGTAACGTAGTGCCATTGGACTGGGGCATTATTGTTAATTGTGCGTACGAAAACTTACGCCCGAAATCGGAAAACGGCTGAAGTTGATTGCCAGCGATATCGTTCTCAATACAAAAACAACCAGTCGAGGAAAACGGCAACGCGGCATCGATCAAAGCGGAATAGAAGAAGAGCTTCCGGGTGCTCTTCTTGCTCTCGATACGTTGGAGCAGATTTACGAGATCCCAGTTATACCGCGCATAGTGAGCCATGTGCTCAAGTTCGTCCGTGTAGACAGTTGGGTCCATCCAAAACTCAAAACTTGGCACTTCTCGAAGCCAGTTTAAGAACAATCCGGCGTCGGTGTGCACAATAGCCTCATAAAGCGTGCATCGGATAGCCAGGCCCAGTGAATTACGGTAACTTGGGTTCAGAGTTTTGTTTTCGATTTCAGAAAATACGGTCGCGTCGTGCTTCGCGCACAGGCCCGGGAATGTTGATGCTCTTTTAGCACTGACTTTGGCGAAATCCTGACGTCTATTATCTGAGGGTTTTGCATTTGGCCCATTTGAAAATCCAACTACATGGCCTGCTTCTGTGATTTCTTTGAGCGGACCTTTGCGTTGTTGTGAATGAGAAGCGATCACGGGGTGTCCGCAAGAGACACCGTTTGTGGAAACAGGGCATGTTCGAGGGCGATGCATGAACTTTGCCTGATCATGACTAATTTCAATTGGTTTTTTGTAAGTCTTGTTTCTGTGACAGTCACTATAGTGTTGCCCACTGCCACAGAAACAGAGTTGATCTGAAAAAAGATCGTCGAACTGTTCTTTTGTGAGCAAGCCGCTACCGCGCAAACTTCTTATGCTTCAACCGCTTAGGTTCCAGCGCATCCGGTCCCAGACGGCGCTTTTTGTCCTCTTCGTAGTCCTCGAAGTTGCCCTCGAACCATTCCACGTGCGCGTCACCTTCGAACGCCAAGATGTGCGTGCAGATGCGGTCGAGGAAGAAGCGGTCGTGTGAGATGACGACGGCGCAGCCGGCGAAATCGACCAGGGCGTCTTCCAGTGCGCGCAGGGTTTCGACGTCGAGATCGTTGGTGGGTTCGTCGAGCAGCAGGACGTTGCCGCCCTCTTTCAGCAGGCGGGCCATGTGGACGCGGTTGCGTTCACCCCCTGACAGCAAGGAAACCTTTTTCTGCTGGTCGCCGCCCTTGAAATTGAAAGATGAGCAATAGGCACGGGAATTGACCTGCGCGTCGCCCAGCTGGATAATCTCGGCGCCGCCGGTGATCGCCTCCCACACAGTTTCGTTGTCGGCAAGGTCGTCGCGGGACTGATCGACATAGGACAGCTCGACCGTGTCGCCCAGCGTGATGGTGCCACTGTCGGGCTGTTCCTGACCGGTCAGCATCTTGAACAGGGTCGATTTACCGGCACCGTTGGGGCCGATGACGCCGACGATGCCGCCGGGGGGCAGGGCGAAGTCCAGCCCTTCGATCAGTTGCTTGTCGCCCATGTGTTTCGACAGGCCCTCGACTTCGATTACCTTGCCGCCAAGGCGCTGGCCGTTGGGGATGACGATCTGGGCGCGGGTCAGCTTTTCGCGTTCGGACTGTTCGGCCAGCTCGTTATAGGCGTTGATCCGGGCCTTGGATTTGGCCTGACGGGCCTTTTGACCCTGACGCATCCATTCAAGTTCGCGCTGCAGGGTTTTCTGCTTGGACTTGTCTTCGCGGGCCTCCTGCTCCAGCCGTTTGGCCTTTTGTTCCAGCCAAGCGGAGTAGTTGCCCTCGTACGGAATGCCACGGCCGCGGTCGAGTTCGAGGATCCAACCGGTGATGTCATCCAGGAAATAACGGTCGTGAGTGACGATCAGGATGGTGCCCTTGTAGTCGATCAGGTGCTGTTGCAGCCAAGCGATAGTTTCGGCGTCCAGGTGGTTGGTCGGTTCGTCGAGCAGCAGCATGTCAGGCGCTTCCAGCAACAGCTTGCAGAGCGCGACGCGGCGTTTCTCACCGCCCGAGAGGTTGGCGATGTTAGCATCGTCCGGCGGGCAGCGCAGGGCCTCCATCGAGACGTCGATCTGGCTGTCGAGGTCCCACAGGTTCTCGGCGTCGATGGCGTCCTGCAGGGTAGTCATTTCCTCCATCAGCTCGTCCGAGTAGTTCTCGGCAATCTCCATGGCGATTTCGTTGAAGCGGTCGACCTTGGCCTTTTTCGCGGCCACGCCCAGCATCACGTTCTCGCGGACAGTCAGCGATTCATCCAGCTGCGGTTCCTGCGGCAGATAGCCGACTTTGGCACCCTCGGCGGCCCAGGCCTCACCGGTGAAATCGGTATCGAGGCCCGCCATGATCTTCATCAGCGTCGATTTACCCGCGCCGTTGACGCCGACAACACCGATTTTCACGCCGGGCAGAAAGCTCAGGTGGATGTTTTCAAAACACTTCTTGCCACCGGGATAGGTCTTGGAGACACCCTGCATGTGGTAGACATATTGATAGGCGGCCATGTCGCGTCCTCTGGGTCGGGGAAATCAAGTTGGGCGGTGTGATAGCGGATGCGGTTGGTGGGGGCAATCACGAACAATAGGGTCATAATAGGGCGGCAGAGTATTTTGCGTGTCCTCAATCCCGTTTGCAAGAAACAGGCAATTTCAGCGATGGCTGTTTCCTCGGCACGTGCCGCAAGGTAGACACAACTCAAGCGGGAGATTGTTTCAATGAAGATTAACAAAAAGGCGAGAATCCAACTCGCTGGTTTCTTAAGTTTCGGTGTGATGGGTTCATTGGAGGTTCGTGCTGAAGAGACACTGGGCTATGATGCCAAAAAAGATGAATCCTACTGTTCAACTTACAACCTGACGCAGACCCTGGTGGATGGAATTCAAAGAACGGAAGACCCATCGTTCGATATCTTGAACAGGATAAATGTTTCGACAAAGACAGAGGTCGACATTGAGTACTTCATCACCTTCCGGCTTATTCAATCCCTTGTCGAAATTGAGGACGGCTTCGCGCAAACAGAAGACTACGAAAGGCTTAAGCGGGCGTTTGTTCATCAGTTGCTGCGCTACTCTTCGCATTCAGGCGATAAGACAAGGCCCAGCCTGTACCTAGCTTGTTTGGATACAATCATTGAGCCCGAGTTGGATTTGCCCATAAGCGTCAACTATCCAAATATAGAATGGCAAGAACCCTCGGAGAATTCGAAACTTCACATAAAATGCATGGTTGAAAGCGACGTTCCATTTCTGCCCTTTAAGGAAGTAGCTGAATCTGCCGAAGTTGCGAGATGTTTGAGCGAGTGATCCGGAGAAGTTTTGTCGCTGAGTGAATTGATAAGGGGCTGGGCGGAGCCTGGCCGGGTCGAGTGGATAGGTCTTCGTCCGGCCCGAAGGCTTGGAGTGGAGGTTGTGGATGCGTCCACGATCTCTGCTGACGGCCTCGACGGCGACCGCAGTCGCGCGGGCAAGCGGGCGGTGACTTTGATCCAGCAGGAGCATCTGGCGGCGATTGGGTCTTACCTGGGGCAGGGGCCGGTTGCCCCCGAAATCCTGCGGCGCAATCTGGTGGTGTCAGGGATCAATCTGGCGGCGCTCAAGGGGCGCGAGGTTCAGGTGGGGGAGGCCGTTTTGCGCTTTACCGTGATCTGCGCGCCGTGCAGCCGGATTGAGGAGGCGCTGGGCAAAGGCGGTTATTCCGCCGTGCGGGGACATGGGGGCTGGTGTGCCGAAGTGGTGCAGCCCGGGCGGGTGAGGCTGGGCGATGCTGTTCAACCCGTTGATTGACAAGCCCTGAGTTTTGAACTTCAGCGAGGGATGGAGTGATACGGCATTCCATAGGTGCCGCCCTGGGCGGATCCAGATAGGTCGAGAACGTGCCGGTAAGAGGACGCAACTGAGAGTTCCAGGCGACGTTTACCCCAATCATCAGGGGCTAATTCGGATTCCACTGCCTAGAGACAAACGAAGTAGTGCTTTTGAGTCTCCGTGTTATACTCAAATCAGTTTGCTTGGGATCTTGGGGGTTTTTTTAAAGTTTTTTGTTCAAGGAGTTACGAGTGAAGCGTATCCTAAAGTCGTCGTTGATTGGGGTTCCAGTTCTGTTAATGCTGGCAACAATCCTGTCGAGACAGGGTCTACCCCTTTTGGACTTGTCACCAAGAACTTGGCTGTACATTTCGATATCCGCCGTTTGCCTCGTCTTTTTCTGGAATTTAGTAGAGCGGGAGTACGCGCCGGATAGAAGGGCAGTCTCGATCGAAAACGCACGTCCAAGATGGTTGATCCTGTGCCTCGGAGTGATTGCGTTTGGCTTTCCTTTGGTGGTGATGATCGGAACAGTTGCTCAGCCGTGGTGGGAGCCCGGTGATCTTTTGCGAGACCCGCTCAATGTGGCATTCCAGAGGATGGACAGGACAGGAAGTATCGCTGGTTGCTGTGGCTCGGAAGCAGGCGCAGTTTCGTTATTGGGCAATCTGGTCACCATGGCAGCGGCTGCAATATTTGGATTTGCGGCTATTCAACGGGTATTGAACATTGGGAAGCTGGATGGCGGTGTCCTTCTTTGTTTGCTTGGCTTCTGTTTCGCAACAGTTGTCACACTGGATGACCTGTACAGATTACATGAAGAGCATCAAAGAAAATTTGTCGTTTTCTATGCGACATTTCTGGGGGCGATCGTGTGTCTTAGCTTTTATTGGCAGAGTTGGTTCGAAAACAGTTTCCTGGTTGCCACGGCCTTGTTCTTCGTCGGCTCGATAGCGATCGACACCGTTCTGGAGCACCATTTTGGCGCGCATCGCGTGGTTATCGAAGATGGGATGAAACTGTTCGGGTTCTGCTGCCTGTTGGTCTATGCATTAGTTTCGGGCTTGCGGTTTTCCAAAGATGACCCACACGGAACGGGTTGAAACTGGCAGCATGTTTGCTTTGAGCGGGGCGGCAGGTCGACTCGCGCAGTTAATTCTCATGGTCTGGCCACCGATCCTATGTGATTGACAAGCGTCAATTTCTTTGAACATCAGCAAGGGATGTTGCGCAGCACGATCCCATACGCACGGCCTGGGCAGGTCATTGGTTTGTTCGGCGGGTCTTTCGACCCACCGCATCGGGGCCACGTACACGTAACGCTTGAGGCGATGAAGGCCTTTGGACTGGACCGGGTTTGGTGGCTGGTGTCACCGGGAAATCCGCTCAAGGTGCAGGGGCCTGCGCCGCTTGCGAGGCGCATGCGTGCAGCCCATGAGGTCATGAAGCATCCTCGGGTAGAAATCACGGATATTGAAGCCCTAACGCGAACGCGCGCAACAGCGGATACGTTGGTAGCCCTGAAGCGGTTGTACCCTCAGGTGAGGTTTGTGTGGCTGATGGGGGCCGACAATCTGGCGCAATTCCATAAATGGAAAGACTGGCGGCTGATCATGGACAGCGTGCCGGTGGGGGTGATGGCTCGGCCGGGAGATCGCATCTCGGCGCGGATGTCGCCTGCTGCAAGGCTTTACGCAAAATACCGCATCGACGGGCAGGCGCGGCATTTACTGGGGCGGGCGCAAGCTCCGGCGTGGTGTTTTGTCAATGTGCCGATGGTGGATGTCAGCTCGACCGAGATACGAACGCGCGGGGGATGGAGCGGCGAGGTGTTGCCTGAATAGCCCCCATGGGCGCATAATCCCATTCAATGGTTGTTTGCCTGTGATCTCTGGGATTTTAATTGGCCCATGGTTGATCGTATTTCGCGTCGTTTGTTTCTGGCAGGTCTTGGGGCCTCGGTTGTGTCGGGTGCGGCCTTGGCCGACGCCCCCCTGCAATCGTTGCGCCCGCAGTTGCGCGGGGATCTTCCCAGCGGGGCTGAACGCCTGATCCAAGCGGCAGGACTGCGCGGTGAAGTTGTCTTTGCCGTGGCTGATGTGGAAACCGGCGCTCAGCTTGAGGCATTTGGAGGTAATCAGGGATTGCCGCCTGCCAGTGTCGCAAAGGCGCTGACCGCGCTCTACGCGTTGGATGTTTTAGGCGCGGATTACCGGTTCGAGACAGCGTTGATAGCGGACGGTCCAATTGAGAACGGAATTCTGAATGGAGACTTGATCCTTGTGGGCGGCGGGGACCCCCTGCTGGATACCGATGATCTTGCGACGATGGCGGCCAATCTGCGCGAGGCGGGCATCACCGAAGTGCGCGGTGCCTTCAAGGTATATGATGGAGCGCTGCCTTACGTATTCAGCATTGATCCGGGTCAACCGGATCATCTGGGGTATAGCCCAGCCATCAGTGGCATCGCGCTGAATTTCAATCGCGTGCATTTCGAGTGGAAACGCGCAGGTGCCAACTACAAGGTGACTATGGACGCGCGGACTGCCCGTTACACGCCGTCGGTGGATATGGCGTCGATGCGGGTCGAAAAGCGTAGTTTGCCGATCTACACCTATCAGCCTAGCGCGCGGCAGGATCGCTGGTCCGTGGCCAGCGGTGCGCTTGGTAACGGCGGCGCGCGGTGGTTGCCGGTTCGCAAGCCTGCGCTCTATGCGGGTGATGTCTTTCGAACTTTGGCGCGTGCCAACGGTATCGTGTTGGGCCGCGTGCAGATCACGCGGGAAACGCCAGAGGGAAGCGTTCTGGTACTGCACCAGAGTGACACACTAGAGAGTATCCTGCGTGGCATGCTGAAATACTCGACTAATGTGACAGCCGAGATGGTCGGGATGGCGGCCTCGAAAGCGCGTGGTGCGGATATTCAGAGCTTGACCGATTCCGCCATGGAAATGAACCGCTGGGCGGCAGAGACCTATAGCGTGGCCGGTGTGGCCATGGTGGACCATTCGGGTTTGGGGGATGCTTCACGCATGGCGCCTGAGGCTCTGGTGACGGCCCTTGTGGCAGCGCGCAAGGATGGGGCTTTGCGCCCGTTGCTGAAAAAGTTCACGCTGGTCGATGGGCAAGGTCGCCCGGTAAAGGATCACCCGATAAAGGTGGATGCCAAGACCGGGACGCTGAATTTCGTGTCGGGACTGGGCGGGTTCATCACCGCACCAGATGGTTCGGAACTGGCCTTCGCTGTCTTTACCGCTGACGTTGAACATCGTGCCACCATTCCCCGAGCGCTGCGCGAGCGTCCTGATGGTGCGCGCAGTTGGAACAGCAGGTCACGTAAACTTCAGCGGGCGTTGATTGAGCGCTGGGGAGCTTTGGCCGGCAGTTGATCTCAGGTCGTGTGGCGTGCTCGTGCGCCGCGCTCGATCGCTGCGGCGTGCAGGCGGTCGATGTTCAACTCGTAGCGGATCTCTTCCAGCAACCGCAGCTCGGTTTCCGCAAGTGATCCGTCTGCTGCGGCCACGTCGCAAGCCAATGCATAGGCTGTTTCGTTGAGCCGCTCGGGTAGGTTTTCGCGGATCAGTCCAAACAAGGCGTCCAGCCCGTCCTCTTGTTCGAACAGGTCAAACACGGTTTGCGACACCCGGCGCGTACGGTCGATATCGTATTCTGCAAACACCGGCAGCATGTTGACCGCGCCTTCGATCTTGACCAGTTCGGCCGTGCGGATGGTCTCATCTGACGCAGAAACCGCAACCATGATCGCAACAAGGCAATCCTGTGGGGACATCGGGTGGGGTACTTGTTCGGTCATGGTGTCGTCCTGATTGAGCTTTTCTGCGCTCGCACGATAGGAGGGCTGGCGGGCAGGTTCAACGGATTTTGCCTCTTGCCTGATCAGAGAATGGGCAAAGGCCCGCGCGTTTTGGTCTGTCGCAGCACAAAATTGCTGCGTGTGTCACGTACCAAACCAGATTTCAGTAGACGCTGCATGATGAAATGTTCGAGGTCTTCGGGCGTCTTGGCGTAAACCTTCAGGATGAAGTCATGATCCCCAGTGATTGAGGCACATTCGACGATCTGCGGTTCGGTCTCAACCAGCCGCAGGAATGAAGTGATGTTGTTCTCTTGATGGTCGCGCAAGGCGACGTGAACATAGGCGATGGCATCGAGGCCGACTGATTTGGCCCGGACCTGCGCCGTATACCCAGAGACTACGCCAGACGCCTCAAGATCACGCACTCGCCGCCAGCATTGCGATGCCGAAAGGCCGGTGCGATCCGCGAGGTCCTGCATCGACAATCGGCCATCGGCTTGAAGCTCTTGCAAAATGGCGATGTCCGCGGGTTGAAGGGTTTGTTTCATAAAACATGATCCTACGATATATATTCTCCAAATTTATTCAAAATCACTACAAAATCAAACCAAAATCATCTGGCTGCATGGCTATACTTTTCCCTGAGGAGGAAAAAGTAATGCCAAAGTCGACTAAGTATGTCGCCAAGGTGGCCGATGATCGTGGCCACATCATCTATACGCCAGAGGAGGATGCCGTCTGGGCAGACCTCTATGCCGCGCAGCAGGAGAACGTGCAGCGTTATATGGCGCGCGATTACCTTGAGGGGCTGAAACGACTGGACCTACCCAAAACCCGTGTGCCGTCCTGCGCAGATATTTCGGAGCGGTTGCTGGATATGACTGGATGGCGGGTTCAGCCCGTTCCGGCGCTGATCGGGTTCAAGACCTTCTTTGGCATGCTGGCCGACCGGGTGTTCCCGGCCGCGTCCTTCATCCGGTCACGCGAAGATTTCGACTATATTGAAGAGCCGGATATATTTCATGAAATCTTCGGCCATACCCCGCTATTGAGCGATCCGCGCTTTGCCGCCTTTAGTCATGCCATCGGGAAGGCCGGAGTTCAGGCCGGTGACAAGGATTACTCCTGGCTGATCCGGCTGTACTGGTTCTCGATTGAGTTCGGTCTTCGTCGTCAGGACGGTGAGATCAAGGCGCTGGGATCGGGGCTTGCGTCCTCGCCCACAGAATTGGTTTACGCCGTTGAAAGCGAAATTCCCGACCGCGACCCGTTTGATATCATGACAATTTTGCGCACGCCCTACCGGATCGACATGCACCAGATGGGCTATTTCGTGCTAAACTCGCCAGAGGAGCTGTTTGCAGCCGCCGACCGCGACCTGTTTGCCGATGTACGTCAGGCGCAGTCCCGTGGGTTGCTGCCCAACAAGTTCCCGGAAAAAACAACCGCAGCGGAGTGAACGGATCATGACCCTAACAGGAGAAACCTGCAGCCTATCGGACCGCACTTGCGTGCCCTGTTCCGGCGGCGTTCCGGCTTTGACCCAGGACGAGGCCAATACTCACATGGCCGAGCTTACGTCCGATTGGAAACTGGACGCGAACGCAAAGGCGTTGAGCCGTCATTACAAGTTCAAAGGCTTCGCAAAGGCGACTTATCTGGCCAATCTCTGTGCGTGGTTGGCCGATCAGCAAGGACATCACCCGGACGTCTCCTTTGGCTGGGGTTATGTGGATGTCAAACTAACCACGCATGAAATCGGTGGTCTGAGCGAGAATGATTTCATCTGGGCCGCCAAACTTGACCGATTGACCGCGTAAAGCGGCCTTCTCATCAGGAAAAACCCTGCAGTTTATTGACTCATGCTGCACCGGCACAATAGGAGGGGTCGGTCGGTTGCATAGGGCGACCGGCGCTGTTTTTCCCGATGGAGCAAATCTGATGTCTGAACTGCGTGAAACCGCGATGTCGTCCAAGGCTTGGCCTTTCGAAGAGGCGCGCCGGGTGCTCAAACGCTATCAGAAAGCGGCTCCGGAAAAGGGATATGTGCTGTTTCAGACCGGCTATGGCCCCTCGGGTCTGCCGCATATCGGCACCTTTGGTGAGGTCGCGCGGACGTCGATGGTGCGTCACGCATTTGAGCAGATCAGCGACATTCCGACCAAGCTGATCTGTTTCTCGGATGACATGGACGGGTTCCGTAAGGTGCCGACCAACGTACCGATGCAGGAAGAATTGAAAGAAGACCTGCATCTGCCGCTGACCAAGGTGCGTGATCCGTTTGGCACGCACGAAGGATTTGCCCAGCACAACAACGCGATGCTGTGTGACTTTCTGGACAGTTTCGGGTTCGAGTACGAGTTTGCCTCGGCCACCGACTACTACACCAGCGGCAAGTTCGATGAGGCACTGCTGACCGCGCTGGAACGGTTCGACAAAATCCAGGAGATTATGCTGCCGACCCTCGGACCCGAGCGGCGTGAGACCTATTCGTGTTTCCTGCCGATCAGTCCGAAAACCGGCCATGTGCTGCAGGTGCCGACGTTGGAGCGTAATGTCGCCAAAGGAACGATCGTCTATCAGGAGCCCGATGGCGAGAAGGTCGAGATCCCGGTCACCGGCGGTAACGTCAAAATGCAGTGGAAGCCGGACTGGGCCATGCGCTGGGCCGCGCTGGGCGTGGATTATGAGATGTCGGGCAAGGACCTGATCGACTCGGTTACGCAATCGTCGAAAATCTGCCGGGCGCTGGGTAAGCAGCCGCCCGAGGCGTTGAGCTATGAGCTGTTCAATGACGAGCAGGGGCAGAAGATTTCCAAGTCGAAAGGCAACGGCCTGTCGATGGAAGAGTGGCTGACCTATGCCGCGCCCGAAAGCCTGTCCTACTTCATGTATCAAAAGCCCAAGACGGCAAAGCGCCTCTATTTCGACGTGATCCCAAAGGCGGTAGATGAATATCACCAGCAGCTACGCGCCTATCCGGGGCAGGAGCTGAAGGCTCAATTGAACAACCCCGTTTGGCATATCCACGGCGGAGACGTGCCGGAATCCACGCTGATGGTGCCGTTTGCGATGTTGCTGAACCTGGCGTCCGTATCGGGGGCCGAGGACAAAGAGGCTCTGTGGGGCTTCATCCGTCGCTATGCGCCCGAGGCGACGGCGGAAACCCATCCTGATCTGGATCAGGCGGCAGGGTTTGCCGTGCGTTACTTCAACGACTTCGTCAAGCCGACCCGTCAGCACCGCGCGCCAACGGATCAGGAGCGTGAAGCGCTGGAGGCACTGAAAGCCGCGCTTGAAACCTATGACGGTCCCGTCGAGGACGAGGCGCTGCAATCGGTGGTCTACTCCATCGGGCGCGAGCGGTTTGACCCGATGCGTGGCTGGTTCACGGCTCTTTATGAGGTGCTGCTTGGCGCGTCGCAGGGGCCGCGTTTCGGTGGCTTCATTGCGCTCTACGGTGTTCCAGAAACCATTGCGCTAATCGAAAAGGCGCTGGCGGGAGAACTGGTCTGATTTGACCTAATACCGCGTGGGGCTACCCTTTCGACAGGAGGTGGCCCCATGCGTCGTTTTGTGTTTGCATTATACTTGTGCGCCGGTTTGGCTTCGGGCGCGTTTGCCCAGAGTGACGAGATCGAGGCGAATATTTCGGCGCAGATTCAAGCTTTCAAGGCGGACGACTTTACCACCGCCTTTACATTTGCCAGCCCGAATATTCAGCGTCTGTTCCAGACGCCCGAGAATTTCGGGGTCATGGTCAAACGCGGCTACCCGATGGTCTGGCGTCCGGCCGACGTGCGGTTTCTCGAATTGCGCGAAGTGGCTGGTGCTTTGTGGCAAAAGGTTATGATCACCGACGGCGAGGGTCGCGTCCATATTCTCGACTATCAGATGGTGCCGCTTGAAACCGGCTGGAAGATCAACGGCGTGCAGCTACTGGGGAACTCGGACCCGGCGGCCTGACGCAACACCACCGTCACGGTGACATGAGTGGCGGTTAATCCCTCTTCGATACTCAGGCTTTTGCGTTCGGGGCGCGCGGTCTCCGGGCACTGAATTTATGCGCGTGGCAGATCACCACTCGCGGTTGGGAAAGGGATTTCTATGAACAAGACAATCACCGACGGCATCGTGTTCATGCCGCCTGCTTTCGCGAACGGTCTGAACGTGTGGTCCAGCGGCGATGGAACGCCTGGCTCGCCTACCTATGATGGGTCAGGCACCGGTGCGTTTGTCCCGGCTGATGCCGATTTCGGTGGTTGCTTGGAAATCCTGAAAGTCAGCACCACTCAGCGTCTGCGCTATATGGGCCAGACGCCGCTGCTGCCGGGGTGTTATTTGCAGATCAAGGCGCGGGTTAAGGCCATCAGTGGTCCATTGCCCGAGGTGCGAATCGCCGGTTGGGCAGGCGGAGCAGGGGATGTGCAAGTCATAGGTCTAATCGAGCAAGGGCCGGTCGTTCAGCTCTCTGGTTATGGCACTGTACATGAGGTTACTGCCATTGTCGGCACTGGCCAACGCCCGGGCGTGGACATGCCTTGGGGCGTGCAAACACTGTACGGGCATTTTGGTCTGGATATCGACGGAGCGAATGGTGCTGTTATTCGTGTAGACGATATCGAGATCACAGATGTCACCGGAGTTTTCCTGAGAAACCTGATCAGCCTCGTCGATGTGCGTGACTTCGGAGCTGTCGGCGATGGCGTGACAGATGACACAATCGCGTTTGAGGCGGCAGATCAGGCCGCAAATGGGCGTCGCGTCTTTGTGCCTGAGGGCACATATTTTCTGGCGGAAAACACGTCGATGACGTCCGAGATGGATTTTGAGGGCATCGTGACAATGCCCGATGACAAGATGTTGCTGTTGACCAAGAATTTCGACTTACCAAGCTATATCAACGCGTTTGGTGACGAAATGCTAGCCTTCAAAAAGGCCTTTCAGGCACTGCTGAATAACTCTGACCATGAATCGTTGGACATGGGCGGGCGCAAGGTGTCGGTTACGGAACCTATTGATATGGCCGCCGCCGTTCCAAATCGGCAAAGCGGATATTCAGTTAGACGTGTGATCCGAAACGGGCAGTTCGACGTCAAAAGCAGCTCGGCCTGGGATACCGAGACGTTCACCTCGGTCGCGACCTACAACCCCTCTGATCCCACCCGCCTGACCAACGTTGCCAATGTGGCCAACATTCCGGTCGGAGCGTTGGTGCAGGGCAATGGGGTCGGGCGGGAAATCTATGTTCGGTCAAAGAACGAAGGCGCGGGCGAGATCACGCTGAACGCACCGATCTATGATGCCTCTGGCACGCAGACTTTTACCTTTCAGGTTTTCAAGTACCTGCTGGACTTCAGTGGCTTCAGCACATTGCGGAAATTCGGGATGGAACAGATCGAGTTTCAGTGCAATGGCCGCAGCAGCGGTATCCGGCTGGCCCCTTCAGGAAGCACCTTTGCGCTTTCCGATTGTTTCATCAGCCGTCCCAAGGACCGCGGGATCACCTCGATCGGAACAGGGTGTCAGGGCATGCTGATCGACAATTGCCAGTTCCTGTCGACAGAAGAGTCCTTCAACGTTTCGGACCGAAAGTCGATCGCACTGAACACCACGGCCAATGACGTAAAGCTGCGTCACAATCGGGCGGTCCGGTTCCTGCACTTCGCCGTTCTGGGCGGGACAAACAACATGATCTTGGGAAATCACTTCTTCCAAGGTGACAGCATCCCACAAGGCGTTCGCAGCGCGGGCATGATCATGATCGGGACCTACAACAGTTCAACCATCTCGGAAAACTATGTCGACAACTGCTTTGTCGAGTGGACCAATGAACGGGACCCGGACCCAGTCTACACTGCCGGGTTTTCGTTCAGCTCGATGGCTATCACCGACAATATTTTCTACTCCAGCGAAGTTGCTCCGTGGTTCAGTTGTATTGTCATTCGTCCGCATGGCGCCGGGCATTTCTTGAACGGTGTTGTGGTGACCGGGAATAAGTTTCGTTCAACAAGCGGAAACATCGACCGTGCCGAACGGGTAGACACCACCTTCGCTGACCTGAACCGACTTGCGCATCGTGATGTGACGTTCCAAGATAATACCTTCCATGGGATCACTACGAAGGTTGCCAACCCACTACGTGTTCGGCACACGCAAAGTTCGGCCTCTAGTGTCTGGGCGGTTCAAGCTGGAGGTAGATTGCCATTCAACGGGTTCGCGCGCAGTTGCGATGCGGTCACTGTTTTGGATCCTTTGAGAACGGTCTTTGGCACGACCAGGTTTGCCACCCCTTACGCAGAAATGGAGAAGGGGGCGGACAAGGATGCGATCAACCTGCGGTGGCCCGAAGCGGTGCGTGGAGAAGTTTCTGCAATCATCCGAATGGAACGCTGATTAGTGGGTGGTTGCCCTGGTTCCGGATAATCAGTTCACCGCATTCAGAACTCATTCCACAGTGCGATTTTCAGGCCCGTATCAGTGCGGGCCTGATTGCGTTCAATGCCCAGAACCCAAGTGGTCTTACTGCTCCTGGGCCGGATCATGATCGACGGGCGCGCTTTCCAGAACAGCGGCTTGTCAGGAGTATAAGTCGTTTCCAACTGTAACAGAGGATTCAGTAGCCGATCCGCAGAGAGTCCTGCTGTGATATCCAGTTTGCGGAAGACCGCGTCATGTGTGCGATATTCTACTGCGGTATCAACGGCCACCCAACCGTTCCCCCAACCGGATTGAAACCCTTTTCCATAGGAAAGGGTCAGCTTGTACAGCGCCCAGGCGTCTCGTTGCCTGTGGTGCGCACCAGCCCCGAATTCGGCTGCGAGACGTCCCCAGTTCCCAAAATCGGAAACAGGGAGTCGGGCGAACAAAAGCGCATGCCCGTAGAGGTCGCGGTTCTCTTCGATGTCCAGTCCGATTGTCAGCTTGGGCCTATACCCAAACTCCGCATAAAATGCTGTTTTGTAGTCATAAGTGTCGTTGGGATCATTAAAAGCGGTCACCGAAGCTGCGGTAAAGGCCTTATCCTTTTCCCGCAGCCATGCTCCCGGCCAGGCCGGGGGGGCGGCAAGCAGTAGAAGAAAAAGGTAAACAACCCGGCGCATGCGCGCAGCATCGGCCAACATGGTTAACCAATGGTTAGTATTTTGCTCATTTTTGGAAGCCAACAAAGAGCCTTTATCTGGAAAGGAAACACGAGACCTTTTCAAATCCTGTGTTAGGCTTACGAAAGATAAGGGAGAATCCAGATGCCGAAAATTTCCAAGAACGCGAGCGTCCAGACCGTCATCACCACATTCGAAATGACCCCTGGCACCTGCCACGATCTGTTAGAGGCGCTGACCGATGCCTATGCCGAGTTTATCTCGAAACAGCCGGGGTTTATTTCTGCCGGGCTGCATGTGAATGACGCCCAGACGCGGATTGCCAACTACTCTCAATGGGAGCGTCGCGAGGATTTTTTGGCCATGCTTCGGACACCAGAGATGCGCGACCGCAACCGCAAGATCAACGAGCTGTGCAAAAGCTTTGAGCCGGTGATGTATGATGTGGCAGATACATTTAGCAATTCCTGATTTGGATCAAAGCTTTAACGTCCATTACCGCAGATGATGGTCCGAGAAAAACGGAGGTGCGCGTCATGTATCACAACATTCTTGTTCCCATTTCTTTCGATGCCGAACGGGATATTTCCGGTCCCCTGAAATTGGCTGAAATTCTGGCAACACCCGATGCTCAGGTGACATTGTTGCATGTGGTCGAGCATATTCCGAACTATGCGATTTCTTACATGCCTCCTGAATACCTGACTGAAGCCCGTAAAGCGCTGCAGACTGAATTGGATGATTTGGCTTCCAAACTGCCAAATGCCACCGGTGTGGTGATCGAAGGGCATTCCGGGCGAACCATTCTGGATTGGGCCGAAACACATAAACCCGATCTGATCATCATGGCATCACACCGACCCGGTATGCAGGACCTTTTGCTGGGCTCAACTACGAACCATGTTGTCCGTCACGCGGCTTGCGCGGTTCACGTGGTGCGCTGATCAGGTTTCAGATCTGCGGGGGCAAGGCGCCATGCTTTGCCGAAGCCTCCATTCAGCACGGCATCCAAGGGCTCGAAACGCACAAACCCGAAATCGGCAAAATCGACATAGAGTTTCGCTTTGGGTCGTAAGGACAGATATCGTGTGCGTAGGTCTGAATGTTCTGCACTGTCGCGCGGGATGAACACGGCATTTGCGTGTAAAGTCAAACGCGGGTGGATCAGGGGGTCGCCTGTTTCTTCAGGCTCGCCGATCAACAGGGCGCAGGCTGGGTTGGTTTGCAAGGCTCGGGTATGATCGGCCAGTGTCGAGATCAAGGTCACTGGTTCGCCGCGTATATCGGTAGCCAGGGCGACTCGCGATACCGAGGGCAATCCGAGGTCTGGGCGCACTGTTGCGAGGGCTCCGTAGGTTGCCGTGTCGATCAGTTCGCATGCCAGATTGCGAGCAGTGTTATCGGTCGGGCGAAAAGGGCTGGTTTGCGTCATCGCTTACGTGTTTCCAAGGTGTTTGAAACATGCAAACGATAACCGCATTGTGCTTTCGCCGCGAGATATTGTTTCAGTTCGGGTTTGGGTCTCGGTTTCGCCGCAAATCTGGGCTAAGAAAAAGAGATGCCCAACCGCAGGTCCATATCCGAACTGGTATCCCACGATCCAGACCTCTCGCGCCGTCACAAACGTGCTGAGGCTCTGCGCAAGCGTGCGTTGTCTCCGTTTCGGATCTTATTGATGGTCCTTATGCTGCCGATGACAACAATGGTCATCGCTGTGGGGGTTTATCTGCGCACATCCGAATTCGAACGTGAAGAGGCTCTGATACACTTGATTGCTATGGCTGGGTGTGATGCGGTCGAAAAACTGGTGCCAGGACCGTTTGTGGCGGGTGAGCCGGGATATCATGCCCGCAACGATCCTGACGGCGATGGTGTTGCCTGTGGCAACGTCGCGCCGGTCCCTGTCCAAAATACGCTGCCACAACAAGCGGATACGCCCAGATCACGCTCGGTTGGTACTGCCAAATTCGTGCGCCCTTGACCCGTTTCTAAGAGAATCCTCATCACTGTGATACACTGCGCCCGACGCGCCGTATTGGCCGTCTTAGGGGGGGACATCGCCCAGATAGCGAGGAAAATCATGTTTGCACGCGTTACCCAATATAAAATGAAGCCTGGCACGCGCGACGAGGCCACGGCAAAGCTGAATGACCTGAAAGCCGAGATTATGGGCATGCCGGGGATGCATTGCTTTACCAATGTGATGAACGAGGATGGCAGTGGCTTCGTAGTCTCCGTGGTGGAAAGTGAAGAAACCTCGAACGCAAACGCGCCCAAAGTGGCGGAGATTTGGGGACAATTTGCAGAGTATCTGGAGGGCCCGCCATCGCCCGTCGGGTATGACGTGGTAGCGCATTGGCACACGGGATAAGGTCTTGAGATTTGGGCAACCGTAACAGGTTGCCCTAGTTAGGATTGATAGCCAGGATCGGGCCATGACCCGAGACGAATTCAACACCTTCTGTGCCAGCCTCAAGGCCACCAGCCATGTGGTGCAATGGGGCAATGCGGATGTGTGGAAGGTGGGTGGTAAGGTCTTTGCGATCTGCGGCTGGAACGACGGGCGTGATGCCTTCACCTTCAAGGCTACCGATTTGGCGTTTGAAGTGCTGTCTGATGAGCCCGGCATTCGCCCAGCGCCTTATCTAGCCTCGCGGGGGATGAAGTGGTTGCAGGTCTATGAGGAACGCGGCATGTCCGACGCATCCCTGCGTGAACACATTGTGACATCCTATGATCTGGTCGTGGCCAAACTGACCAAAAAATTGCGGGCCGAGCTGGGGGTTTAACCTTTCATCGCCTGCAGCAATTCCAGCAGCCGTTTGCGATCATCGTCGTCGGCAAAATCGCCGGTGGCCAGGCGTTGGGCGATGCTCAGACGCAGACGTTCATGCTGGGTGCGGACCTCTTCACCTGCGGTTTCGGCGAGTGTCTTCATGATCACCGCGACCGCCTGTTGCCGTTTGGTGGTGGGGTTGGCGATGTAATCGACCAGGCTCTGCTGTCCGGAATCGAGGATGTTCTCGGCCAGATCGCGCAATTGATCCCAATTGGGCAGCAGCGGGGTGGGGGCATCCTGTGGCGGCAGGATTTCCGGCACGCTGCGCGGGGTCTCGGCCAGCGCATTTGCGCCGTCAACGAAGGCCTCGGTGATCATCCGCGTGATCTTGATCGCGCGCGGGTCCTTGAACAGGGCCGAGGCGATGGCCACGCCGTAATCCGTATAGACCCAAGGATTGACCCGCCGCCCGCCGCGGCCTTTGGGTTTTGAAATCACATTCTGTGATTGCAAATCGGCGACCTCGGCATCGGTCAGCTGAAAGCGGTAGCCCTCGAACAGGTCCTTGTTGCGCGACACGGCCTGATTGAAGGCGCTGACGGATTTTCCATAGAACTGCGCTAGATCCTCGGCCAGCACCACGCGGGTGCCGCGCACCCGGTGAATGGCGCTTTGGACCTCATGCGTGCTGGGCAGGTTTTTGGCGTTCGTCATGGCAACCGTTTGGAATCACAATTCGTGATTTCAAACGTGGAGGAGTGCGTGCTGGGCTGCAAGTTGGAAGTGTGTGGGGTCATGTGATGTGTTGCAGCAAGGGAATATCGCTACGGGCTATGGGGTGGCAAGGGCTGGTCGAGCAGAACAAACGAGCGCGCACGGCGTACAAGGATACCAAAATGCTTCATTGTACTATTGCAACTATGGAAGGTTCAGTGATGCATTTTTTCGCTGTATGATTGCTTGCGCTTTTTCCACGTGGTCTCTGAAAAAAAATCAGGAGATCGCTGATGGAGCCAACTACAGGCAAAAAGCTTCTGCAACGTATACACGATGATGACATTTCCGCCTTACTTCACGAATCGCAAGACTTATCTTTCCACTTTTCTGCTCTAGCAGAGCTGCTGCGCGATGCAGAAAACTTGGACGACGTGACTGACTACGAAGAGGAAATCGACGAGACGATCGTTGTTTTTCTCAGGAAACTTATTGGTGTTTTGCCAAGAGAAATATCTGGCTTTTATGACTATGTTTTCAATCTCCTTGATAACCATGACGCCAGAATTGATTGCCCCAAAGAAGTCGAAGAACCAATACCAACGTGGCCTTGGCCGCTAGTCGAAACCAAAGATCTGAGCAGCAGCAAAAGCTTTTTAAGCGGAGGCTTTAGAGAACAGAGCGCGCTGAAGTTTTTTGGTTACACTGTTGGGAAAACCAATGGATGGCCGAAAAAAAAGCGTCAGGAGTTCCTGTCAGACTTTATTGAGATGGAATTACCAGCAATCGTGGAAAAGACGTTTCCGAATGAATACGGCGAGCCAAACTCGACCACAAGGCTGAGAGCAGTTGCCTGCTTTCTCGCAAACATCGCTTCACTTGCTATTAGGAGAAATCCTATCGCCAATCGTTACGCTGTCGATGATTGGACGAGCGACCTCAACTTTTTACGTGTAAAATACTATGAAGGGCGAGGGTTGAAGTTTCAGCCTTGGCCTGAAGTGGAGAAAGTATGAAAAAGTCACCTTTTCCTTCTCTTCACATTCCCGCCCCGCTGCCCCGGCCGTCCGGCCGTTGACCGCCCGCGTGATTTCACCGCGTCTTCCGAGGCTTTTTCGACCGCCCATTGACGCGCCATAGGATCGTCGGCGACGGCCAGATCGACCGCTTCCAGGCGTTTGATCTCATCCCGGATGTTGGCGGCCTCTTCGAATTCCAGATTCTCGGCGGCTTTGCGCATTTGCTCGCGCAACCCGTCCAGATGGGCTTCGAGATTGGCGCCGTGCATCGGTTTGTCGACGGTGGCAGTGACGCGGTTCATGTCGACGTCGCCCTCATAAAGCCCGGCCAGAACGTCTTCGACATTCTTCTTCACCGTCTCGGGCGTAATGCCGTGTTCTTCGTTATAGGCAAGCTGCCTGGAGCGGCGGCGGTTGGTTTCGTTCAGGGCGCGTTCCATGCTGCCGGTGACCTTGTCGGCATACATGATCACCCGCCCGTCGGCGTTTCGCGCGGCGCGGCCGATGGTCTGGATCAGCGAAGTTTCGGAGCGCAGGAAGCCTTCTTTATCCGCGTCCAGAATGGCGACCAAACCGCATTCGGGGATATCGAGCCCTTCGCGCAGCAGGTTGATGCCAACCAGCACGTCGAAAGCGCCCAAGCGAAGGTCGCGCAGGATTTCAATGCGCTCCAGCGTGTCGATATCCGAGTGCATATAGCGCACCTTGATACCCTGTTCGTGCAGGTATTCGGTCAGGTCCTCGGCCATGCGTTTGGTCAGCGTGGTGACCAGCGTTCGGTAGCCATCGGCGGCAACCTTGCGCACCTCGTCCAGCAGGTCGTCCACCTGCATGGAAACGGGGCGAATTTCGACCTCGGGGTCCAGCAGGCCGGTGGGGCGGATCACCTGTTCGGTGAAGACGCCGCCGGTTTGCTCGATCTCCCATTTCGCAGGGGTGGCCGAGACAAAGACGGATTGCGGGCGCATGGCGTCCCATTCCTCGAACTTCAGCGGGCGGTTGTCCATGCAGGACGGCAGGCGAAACCCGTGCTCGGCCAGCGTGAACTTGCGCCGATAGTCGCCCCGGTACATGCCGCCGATTTGCGGGACGGAGACGTGGGATTCATCTGCAAACACGATGGCGTTGTCCGGGATGAATTCGAACAGCGTCGGGGGCGGCTCGCCCGGCGCGCGGCCCGTGAGGTAGCGCGAGTAGTTCTCGATCCCGTTGCAGACGCCGGTGGCCTCAAGCATTTCCAGATCGAAATTGGTGCGCTGTTCCAGCCTTTGAGCTTCCAGCAATTTGCCCTCACCGACCAGTTGGTCCAGCCGGATGCGGAGTTCCTTTTTGATCCCAATGATCGCCTGATTCATCGTTGGCTTCGGCGTCACGTAGTGCGAGTTCGCATAGACGCGCACCTGCTCCATCGTCGCAGCGCGCTCACCGGTCAGGGGGTCGAACTCAGTGATGGTTTCCAACTCCTCGCCGAAGAACGAGAATTTCCACGCCCGGTCTTCCAGGTGAGCGGGCCAGATTTCCAACGAGTCGCCCCGAACCCGGAACGAACCACGTTGGAATGCCTGATCGTTCCGACGATATTGCTGAGCGACCAGATCGGCCATCACCTGCCGTTGGTCGTATTCGTTGCCGACCTTCAGGTCCTGCGTCATTGCCCCATAGGTTTCGACCGAGCCGATACCGTAGATGCAGGACACCGAGGCCACAATGATCACGTCATCGCGCTCCAACAGCGCCCGGGTGGCCGAGTGGCGCATCCGGTCGATCTGCTCGTTGATCTGGGATTCCTTTTCTATGTACGTGTCTGAGCGTGGCACATAGGCCTCGGGCTGGTAGTAGTCGTAGTAGGAAACGAAATACTCGACCGAATTTTCCGGGAAGAAGCCCTTGAATTCCCCATACAGCTGCGCGGCCAGCGTCTTGTTCGGCGCAAGGATGATGGCGGGGCGCTGGGTTTCCTCGATCACCTTGGCCATGGTGAAGGTTTTGCCCGTGCCGGTCGCGCCCAACAGCACCTGATCGCGCTCACCATCCCGCACACCTCCGGCCAGTTCCGTGATCGCTGTCGGCTGATCCCCGGCGGGTGAGAATTCGGTGTGCATCACGAAAGACTTGCCGCCTTCCAGTTTCAGACGGGCGCGGACGTCCTCGGCGGTCAGTTGGGTCTTGTCGGAATGAGCATAGGCCATCAGGGGGATTCCTTTCGGGCCTGATTTTGGTCTGTTTTTGTTCTTGTTCAAGAGGGCATTTCCAAACCCTTGAATTGCGACAATTGCGGACTTGTCCACACGCCGCGTCTGGCGCATAAACAGGTCCAGCCAAGTGAGTACGGAGAGGCGACATGCGCGCACGGATTTACCAGCCTTCGCGAAACGCGATGACCTCGGGGATGGCCAAGACCCGCAAGTGGGTTCTGGAATATGCCCCCGCGTCCGCACGCGAAGTTGATCCGCTGATGGGCTGGACCTCGTCCAGTGACACGCAGACTCAGGTGCGCCTGAAATTCGACACCAAGGAAGAAGCGCTGGACTACGCCAAGGACAACGGCATCGACGCGCAGGTCAGCGAGCCGCACAAGCGTAAACCCAACCTGCGCGCTCGTGGTTACGGCGAGAATTTTGCCACCGACAGGCGCGCGCCCTGGACTCACTGACTTGATCAACATTTGCGAGGCCGATCCAACCTCGGACGCGCTGCGCCCAGTGGTCCAGGCGCATTTTGCCCACAGCGAAATCGCCGGGCCGGCGGAAAGCAACCACACCATGAATGCCGAGGCGCTGGCCGGGCCGGGGATGCGGTTCTGGGCGATGTACGACGATGGGCAGCCAGTGGGCTGCGGTGCGCTCAAAACGTTGCCGGATGGTACGGCAGAGGTGAAGTCGGTGCATGTCCTGTCGCAAGCCCGCGGACGAGGTCTGGCGCGGGCAATGATGGAATACTTGGCAGACCTCGCGCGAGCCGAAGGACTGTCAGCCTTGGTTCTGGAGACCGGCGCGGCGCATCTACCGGAATATGATGCGGCCCGAAAACTCTACGAGGCGCTGGGTTATTCCTATTGCGGGCCGATCTTTGGATATGAAACCGATCCGAATTCAGCCTTCATGCGCTTGGGTCTTGAACCCCGCCCGTAAAAACCGCAAGAAGGGCTCAGCGGTCCCTTAGCTCAACTGGATAGAGCAGCTGACTTCTAATCAGCAGGTTGAGGGTTCGAGTCCTTCAGGGATCGCCAGCTTAACTACAAGAAACTCGACCCATTTGGGGTGTCGATACCTGCTTCAAGGCAGGCGATATCTAGCTTTCTTGGTTTGGCACAATCCAGCTCACTCCGAAAAACCGGGTAAATCGGCTATACTTGCTGTCATTAATCGACAGGAGACTCACATGCTTTACCCAATTGCAACGCTAGAAGCCGATAAACTGGACGCTGTCCGGGCGCTTGAAAAAGAAATCGGCAGCCCGGTTGTGGCACTTGCCGCTGTGGATACGGATTCAGCTACTCTGCCTAAGGAAGATCTCCAGAAGTTGCAGGCTTTGGAAGACGAACTAAACGTTGTTCTGGTCGCTGTGCGTCCAAATTGAGTTTTTGAAGAGCCAGCGGATTACTTTGCTCCAGTCGTCCTTGTGAAAAAAATCTTGCAACCGGTTGCAAAGAGACTCATGGTGTCCCCGAAATAAAGAATCGGGAGGCCTCCATGCTCAGAATCGGATTGCTTGGCGCGGGGCGTATTGGGCGTGTACATGCACAGGCCATCGCCGCGCATCCTCACAGCCAGCTTTGCGCAGTGTCTGACGCGATTTCCGATGCGGCTGAAAGCCTTGCTTCCGAACAGGGTGCAACCGTGCGGGACTCCATGGAGATCATCGCGGACCCTTCGATCGATGCGGTTCTTATTGCAACGCCGACTGACACCCATTCTGACCTGATCGAGGCTGCAACGCAGGCCGGTAAGGCCGTTTTGTGTGAAAAACCCGTTGATCTCAGCCTTGAACGGGCTCTGGCTTGCCAATTGGTGGCGGCGGAAAACGGTCAACCGGTGATGGTGGGTTTCAATCGTCGGTTTGACCCCAGCTTTTCCATTCTGAAGTCTTCCGCCGATCAGGGTGAAATCGGCAGGCCCGAGATGCTGTCGATCACTTCTTTTGACCCGGCACCCCCACCAGTCAGTTACATCAAGGTGTCAGGCGGATTGTTCCGGGACATGATGATCCATGATTTCGACATGGCGAACTATCTGATGGGCCAGTTGCCGGTGCAGATTTCAGCCGTAGGTACGTCGATTGTAGATCCTGAAATTGGTCAGGCAGGGGATGTGGATACTGCCGTTGTGACAATGACTTATGCGGATGGTCAGATCGCGGTGATCAAGAACTCGCGGAGGGCCGCCTATGGCTATGATCAGCGGATCGAGATGCTGGGGTCAGGTGGCCTGTTGCAGGCCCATAACATTCTGGAAAACGCGGTGGTCAAGTCGACCGCTGATGGCGTCACCGGGGCAAAGCCGACCTACTTTTTCCTTGAACGCTATATGCCCGCATACCGCGCGGAATGGGATGCGTTTGTTCAGGCTGTGCAGTCCGGTTCCGCGATGCCGGTGACGCTTGAGGATGGTGTTGCCGCCCTTGCCATGGCCGAGGCCGCAACCCGTTCGGCGCAATCCGGGCAGCCGGTGGCGATGGCTGATGTTTTGAAACCGGTTGCAAAATGAGCGGATATCCGGAAACTGGGGAAAGCTCCACCAGATTCCCGGAGTGGAGGAGATTCGGCCCGTCCGAATGATTGGGGCTGAGACCCCGACAAAAAAAGACAAACTGTTCTTATGGGAGGAAACCAAATGAATAAGTTCGTAAAAGGCGCATTGGCTGCTGGCGCATTGGCCTTGGCTACGCCTGCGTTTGCGCAGGAGATCGTGGTCGTATCGCACGGTCAGGCAAATGACGCGTTCTGGAACGTTGTGAAAAACGGCGTGGAACAGGCAGGTAAGGATGTCGGCGTGAATGTGGAATATCGCGCGCCCGAAACCTTTGACATGGTGGCCATGTCGCAGCTGATCGACGCTGCCGTGAACCAGGAACCTGACGGGCTGATCGTCTCAATCCCCGACGCAGACGCACTTGGGCCGTCAATCGAACGCGCGGTTGAGGCCGGTATCCCAGTGATCTCGATCAACTCGGGGTCGGACGTCTCCAAGGATCTGGGTGCGCTTCTGCACGTTGGTCAGGACGAATTCGACGCGGGTAAAGCCGCCGGTGAGGCGCTGGCCTCGATGGGCGGCAAAACCGCGATCTGTGTGAACCACGAGGTGGGCAACGTCGCACTTGACCTGCGCTGCGCGGGCTTTGCCGAGGGGTTCGGCGGCAATGTCGAAGTGCTGCCGACTTCCAACGATCCGTCCGAAATCGAGTCAAAAGTCGCCGCTGCTCTGGCCGCGAATGAAGACGTAGACACAGTCATGGCATTGGGTGCCAGCTCGGCCGGTGAGCCGACGGTCGAAGCGGTCAAAGCATCGGGACGCGACGTGAACGTGGCCTCGTTCGACCTTTCGGCGAACTTCCTGCAGTCGATCGCGGACGGCGACGCGGCTTTTGCCATCGATCAGCAGCAATACCTGCAGGGCTACCTGGCAGTGAACTTTATGGGCCTGCACGCGAAATACGGCCTGATGCCGGGTGGCAACGTGCCTTCGGGTCCGAACCTGGTCACTCAGGAAAAAGCTGCTCAGGTGATCGACCTGTCGTCGCAGGGCATCCGCTAAGCCCGTCGGACAGAGACATATGAAACGGCGTGACCTGCGCCGTTTCAATCGAATTGGGAGGAGAACATGAGTCAGTCAGCGCCCGTCGCAGCCGACGAAAGGGTCAAGAGCGAACCGTTCCTGACCAAGCTAATGAAACGCCCCGAGCTTGGCGCCATGGCCGGTGTCGTCCTCGTGGTCATTTTCTTCGCGCTCACTGCGGATGAGTCGATGTTCACTCTTGCAGGGATAATGAACTTCATGACGCCTGCGGCTCAACTCGGCATTCTGGCCATCGGGGCCGCTCTGCTGATGATTGGCGGCGAGTTCGACCTGTCCATCGGTTCGATGGTGGCGTTTTCCGGCCTTTTCTTCGGTGTGTGCGTAGTGACGTGGCAATTGCCGCTGATCGCCGCCATCCCGATGACCTTCGTTTTTGCGGCCATGGTCGGTGCGATTAACGGTAATATCGTGATCCGTTCCGGTCTGCCGTCCTTTATCGTGACGTTGGCCTTTCTGTTTATCCTTCGGGGCCTGTCTCTGGTCGGTTTGAAAATGGCGACGGGCGGGTCCACGCAACTGCGCGGCGTGCGCGATGCAACCGAAAACGACTGGTTGGGGCCGTTCTTCTCAGGCGAAGCGTTCGGCAGCCTGTTCAGCTGGCTGGCCGCGAACGGCATGATCGAGACGTTCAAAAGCGGCGCGCCGAAAGTACCGGGTATCCCGGTTGAGATTCTGTGGTTCATCGTGCTGGCACTGGCCGCGACCTATGTGCTGTTGCGCACTCCGGCGGGGAACTGGATTTTTGCCTCGGGCGGAGACAAAACCGCCGCGTCAAACTCGGGTGTGCCCGTGAGCCGCGTCAAGGTTTCGCTGTTCATGCTGACAGCCTGCTGCGCGGCGTTGGTGGCGATCATCACCGTGATGGATGCGGGTTCGACCGACGCACGCCGGGGCTTCCAGAAGGAGTTTGAAGCGATCATCGCGGCTGTGATCGGGGGCTGTTTGCTGACCGGCGGTTATGGGTCTGCTATCGGGGCTTTCTTCGGTTCGATCATCTTTGGCATGGTGGTCATCGGCCTGACCTACACCGATTTCGACCAGGATTGGTTCCAGGTTTTCCTGGGCGCCATGCTGCTGATCGCCGTTCTGTTCAACAACGCGATCCGCAAGCGTGTGACGGGGGAGCGCTGATATGACCGAAGACACCAAATTCCACCATGGCGACGCGAGCGACGCGGCTCCTATCGTCGAAATGAAGAACATCGAAAAGCACTTTGGCAACATCATCGCTCTGGCCGGCGTCAGCTTTGACGTCAAACCGGGGGAATGTCACTGCCTTCTGGGCGACAACGGTGCAGGCAAGTCGACCTTCATCAAGACCATGTCCGGGGTGCACAAACCCACCAAGGGAGAGATCCTGTTCGAGGGTAAGCCATTGCATTTCGACACGCCTCGGGATGCGATGGAGGCGGGTATTGCGACCGTGTTTCAAGACCTTGCGATGATCCCGCTGATGAGCGTGACACGCAACTTCTTTATGGGACGCGAGCCAACCAAGGGTAAAGGGCTGCTCAAGCGGTTCGACGTTGAACAGGCCAACGATGTCTGCATGGAAGAGATGCGCAAGATGGGCATCAACCTGCGGGGGCCGGATCAAGCCGTAGGAACGCTGTCTGGTGGTGAGCGTCAGACCGTCGCCATTGCCCGCGCGGTGTATTTCGGTGCTAAGATCCTTATTTTGGATGAACCTACCTCGGCCCTTGGGGTGCGTCAGACCTCTAACGTTCTGGCGACCATTGATCGGGTGCGCAGTCAGGGCGTCGGGGTTGTCTTCATCAGCCACAACGTCCGCCATGCGCTGGCTGTGGGGGATCGCTTTACCGTGTTGAATCGGGGCAAGACCTTGGGCACGGCAAAACGGGGTGAGATAACACCGGAAGAATTGCAGGACCTGATGGCGGGAGGTCAGGAAATGGCCGAGCTTGAAGGGTCTCTGGGCGGAACGGTTTAACGCCGTTCCCCTTTTTGGGGCCATCTGGCCCAACATCTAACGAAATTGCAGGATTGGCCAAAATGGCCTTGTGTTGAAAGGGATCACAATGGGCAACACAGTCCGACTGACCGCAGCGCAAGCTTTGGTGCGCTATCTGGGTGCGCAGATGAACGAGGCCGGAGAGCCTTTTATTGCAGGTGTCTGGGCCATCTTTGGCCATGGCAATGTGGCGGGGCTGGGTGAGGCGCTGCACGCTGTCAAAGAAAACCTGCCCACCTATCGCGGTCACAATGAACAGACTATGGCGCATTGCGCGATTGCCTATGCCAAACAGATGCGGCGGACGCGGGCGATGGCGGTGACCTCGTCGATCGGGCCGGGTGCGACCAACATGGTGACCGCGGCTGCTCTGGCGCATGTGAACCGCCTGCCGGTTCTGCTGCTACCCGGCGATGTGTTTGCCACACGTGGACCGGACCCGGTGTTGCAGCAGATCGAGGATTTCGGCGACGGCACCGTAAGCGCCAATGACTGCTTCAAGCCTGTCAGCCGGTATTTCGATCGTATTTCGCGGCCAGAACTCCTGCTTACCGCCCTGCCACGGGCTTTCCGCACGATGACGGACCCGGCGGATTGCGGGCCTGTGACACTGGCCTTCTGTCAGGACGTTCAGGCCGAGGCCTACGACTATCCCGAAAGTTTCTTCGAGCCACGCGTCTGGTATCAGCGCCGCATTCGTCCGGATGAGGGCGAGCAGGCCCGCGCCGTTGCCGCGATCAAAGCCGCCAAACGTCCGGTGATCGTCGCCGGGGGCGGGGTGCATTACTCTGGCGCGACCGATGCGCTGCAGAGCTTTGTGGAAACCCACAACATCCCGATCACTGAAACACAGGCGGGCAAGTCAGCGCTGGCCTGGGATCATCCGCTGAACCTCGGCCCCATTGGGGTGACCGGCGGCGAGCCTGCCAATGACGTTTGCGCCGAGGCCGATCTGGTGCTGGCGGTCGGTACACGGTTGCAGGACTTCACCACCGGCTCATGGGGTCTGTTCTCGAACCCCGAACGCGAAATGGTGTGCCTGAACACTGCCGCCTATGACGCTGAGAAACATGGCGCGATGCCGCTGCAGTCCGATGCCCGCGTTGGGTTAGAGGAGTTGGGCGCTGCCATGCAGGGCTTCCGCGCGGAACCGGTGGCCGATACCCTCAAGGCCGAATGGTTTGGCAAGGTCGACAAACTGACCGATGCCCCCGGTGACGGCAACGCACTTCCGACCGACATGCAGGTTGTGGGCGCTGTCCAGCGCGCTTCGAATGACGACACTGTTGTCATGTGCGCGGCGGGTACCATGCCTGGAGAGCTGCACAAACTTTGGAAAGCGCCGCGCCCCGGCGCCTATCACATGGAATACGGGTTCAGTTGCATGGGGTATGAGATCGCGGGGGCGATGGGCATCAAGATGGCCCAGCCCGACCGCGATGTGATCTGCTTTACCGGCGACGGCACCTACATGATGGCGAACTCGGAAATGGCAACCGCCGCGATGATGGGTGTGTCCTTTACCGTGGTCATCACCGACAACCGGGGCTTCGGCTGTATCAACCGCTTGCAGATGGGTACCGGCGGGGCAGAGTTTAACAACCTGCTGGACCACGCGGTGCATGAGACGCCCTCGGCCATCGACTTTGCGGCCCATGCGGCGGCGATGGGGGCGACCTCGGTCAAGGTCAGCTCGATTGCCGAGCTTGAGGACGCGCTGGCCAAACGCGGCGACATCCAGGGGCCGTACGTGGTGGTCATCGACACCGACCCATACCCCTCGACCGAATATGGCGGCACATGGTGGGAGGTGGCCGTGCCCGAGGTCAGCATCCGCCCTGAAGTGAACGAAAAACGTGCGGCCTATGAAGTCGCCATCAAGGAAAGAAACACGAAATGAGCGTGAAAATCGGAATCTCTCCGATCGCGTGGCAGAATGACGATCTGCCGGATCTGACCGCCGCCTACACTATGGGCCAGGCCCTGAAAGAGGCGCGCGAGATCGGCTATACCGGTGTCGAACGCGGCCAGCGGATGCCCAGCGATACCGAGGGGCTGCGCGCCTATCTCGAAGGCAATGATATTGCGCTTTGCGGTGGGTGGTGTTCCGGTGCGTCGCTGGTCAATGACTTCGCAGCCGAACGCGAAGCCGTGCGTGAACAGGTCGAACAGTTCGTGGCGCTGGACAGCCCGTGTATCGTCTATGCCGAGTGCTCCAACACCGTGCAGGGTCAGATCGAAACGCCGGTCAATGACCGCCCCAAACTGTCCAAGGATGAGGTTCTGGCCTATGCGGGCAAACTGACCGAGTTGGCGAAATGGATGGCCGATAAGGGTATGACAATGGCCTATCATCATCACATGGGTACGATCATCGAAAGCGAGGATGACGTGAACTGGCTGATGGAGGGGGCAGGCCCCGAGGTGAAGCTGTGCTTCGACACCGGCCACCTGCTGTTCGGTGGCGGCGATGTGATGGCGACGTTGAACCGTTGGGGAGACCGGGTTCATCACGTGCATTTCAAGGATATCCGCCCAGCTGTCGTGCAAGACACGCGCGATAAAAATCGCAGCTTTCTGGATGCAGTGATCGCCGGCGCTTTCACCGTGCCGAGCGATGGCTGCATTGATTTCCAGGCCGTGGCAAATGCCCTCAAGGCGATGGATTACGACGGCTGGATCGTGGTTGAGGCCGAACAGGACCCGGCCAAAGCACCGCCCTACGAGTATTCCAAAATGGGCTACGACCACATTGTTGAGGTTTGCGCGCAGGCAGGATTGGAGATCACCGCGTAATAGACCGCCCCGAGGGACAACACCGAAGCCATGAGAAAGGAGCACGTCATGGTGCATCAAGAGCTTGGATATGTCGGCTATTTCGACCGGGAGTCCTGTGATCTGGATGAATTCAAGGTGTTGACCTCTCAGAACCTTTCGGCTGGCGCGGTGCCTCATGCCGCGACCGTGGAAAAGAACGTACCGATTTATGACATGCAGGCGTTGCGCCCGGTGCTGAAACAGCCTTACAAGCGGCGAGCCTTGCTTGCGGAATGGGGTTGGGTGCTGGACAAATCCGCCGGGGTTATCGCTCTGAAAGGGGCCTATCCGGATACCTCAGTTATAGATCGGGCCACGGATGTGTTTCGTCAGATCATCGACGAAGAGCGTCGGAGTGGGGCGGGTGAAGGCGACCACTTCGCCGCTTCGGGTGCCAATGACCGGATCTGGAATGCGCTGCAAAAGCAATGCCTGCGCGACCCTGAAGGATTTGCGCTGTATTTTGGGAATACGTCCATCGCCGCCGCCTGTGAGGCATGGCTTGGACCGAATTACCAAGTGACGGCGCAGGTCAATCAGGTACGCCCAGGCGGTAAGGCGCAACAGGCGCATCGGGATTACCACCTCGGCTTTCAAAATGCGGACAATGCAGCCCGATACCCCGCACATGCTCACCTTGTTACAGCTTCTTTGACGTTGCAGGGCGCGGTTGCCCATTGCGACATGCCGGTGGAAAGCGGGCCGACGAAACTGTTGCCGTTTTCGCAGCTCTATCCGGCGGGCTATTTGGCATTTCACGATGCCGGACATCGGGAATATTTCGAGGATGCCTACGTACAGTTGCCACTGTCCAAAGGCGACGCAGTGTTTTTCAACCCGGCCTTGTTTCATGCGGCTGGTGAAAACAGCAGCGCTGACATTCACCGTATGGCAAACCTACTGCAAATCTCTTCGGCGTTTGGGCGCGCGATGGAGGGTGTGGATCGTCAGGCGATGTCTATTGCGGTCCTCCCATCGCTCATAGCGTTGACACAGCGTGGCAGTCTGAGTGCGGCTCAATTGGATGCAGCGATCGCTGCGACGGCTGAAGGCTACCCGTTCCCGACTAATCTGGATACCGATCCTCCAATCGGGGGCAATGCACCGGAGAGCCAGGCGGATATCCTGCGCCGCGCTGTCGGGGAGAGCTGGGCCGAGGCGCGGCTGGCCGAGGCGCTTTCGGCCCTGCATCGAAGGCAAGCTGCCTAAAACAAGAACCGGGCGGTCCATTGACCGCCGTCCAAGGAGACAAAAATGGCAGATCTGCTCAAGAAACCCTTTGGCGCGCGCGGCAAGGTTCATGACATCACCCCGGCCAGCGCTGGGTGGCGGTATGTCGGGTTTGGCCTGTACCAACTTCGTGCAGGCGGCAGGGCGACTGAGGCCACGGGGGATCGAGAGGTCATTCTGGTCATGGTTGAAGGCAAGGCGCGGATCACCGGTGCTGGGCAGGACTGGGGTGTTCTGGGCGACCGGATGAGCGTGTTCGAAAAGTCGCCGCCGCATTGCCTTTACCTGCCGAACGGAACCGAGTGGGAGGCCGTTGCCGAAACCGATTGCGTTATCGCTGTGTGTTCGGCCCCCGGGAGGGGCGGTCACGAAGCGCGCCGCATCGGACCCGATGGCATCACCCTGACCGAGCGCGGCAAGGGCGTGAACACTCGCTACATCAACAACATCGCGATGGAGAACGAGGATTATGCCGACAGTTTGCTGGTGACCGAGGTGTTCACGCCGAACGGCCACTGGTCCTCCTACCCCAGCCACCGCCATGACGAGGATGATTACCCCCGTATTACCTATCTGGAAGAAACCTATTACCACCGCCTCAACCCGGCCAATGGGTTTGGCATCCAACGCGTTTACACAGATGACGGCCAGTTGGATGAGACGATGGCGGTGTCCGATGGCGATGTTGTGACCGTCCCGCGCGGCCATCACCCTTGCGGTGCGCCCTATGGATTTGAAATGTACTACCTGAACGTCATGGCCGGGCCTCTGCGGAAATGGCGCTTTGTTGCGGCCCCCGAGGTCGAGTGGATCATGGAGCGTGACGGATGACCCGAGACTTTGCCACCTATCCCAGTCTGAATGACAAGACTGTCTTCATCACCGGCGGGGCAGGCGGCATTGGCGCGGAGACGGTCCGAGCCTTCGCGGCGCAAGGGGCCAAGGTTGGATTTTTGGACATTGACGCCGATGCCGGGCTTGCTTTGCTGGCGGAGGTGGACGGCGAACACGCCTTCGCACAGTGCGATCTGCGCGATATCGACGGGCTGCGTGCGGCGCTGGAACAACTTGTTGATGAGCTTGGCGCGGCTGACGTTCTGGTCAACAACGCCGCTCATGACGATCGGCACGACTGGCGCGAAGTAACGCCGGACTACTGGGACGAACGTATGGCGACCAACATCCGCCATATGTTCTTTGCCATCCAATCCGTCGCACCCGCGATGATCGAACGAGGTAGCGGGTCCATCATCAACCTTGGCTCGAATTCCTGGTGGGAGGCGGGCTCCGGTTTCCCGGCCTACGCCACCGCCAAATCCGCCGTACATGGCCTGACCCGCACCATGGCGCGCGAACTGGGCGACCATCGCATTCGGGTAAATACGGTGGTGCCCGGCTGGATCATGACCGAGCGCCAGAAAGATCTATGGGTTACGCCCGAAGCACTGGCTAAACAGGTCGACCGTCAGTGCCTGCCCGATCCGATTGACCCGGTTTACGTGGCGCGAATGGTGGTGTTCCTGGCCTCGGACGACGCCGCCATGTGCAGCGCGGGGAATTTCATGGTCGAAGGTGGATCAATCTGAACATCAAAAATCCGGAGGTTTAGCATGCCCCAACCGTTCCAACTGGCGGCCTGTGCCGAAATGCTATGGCTGGACAAGCCGATGGACTGGCGCGCTGCGCGCCTGACAGAAATGGGGTTCGGTGTTGGCCTGTGGAACTGGCCCGATCTGGACCTTGGAAAACTCGAACGCATCGGTGCGAACTACACTATTATGAACGGTTATCTCGAGGGTCGCCTGGCCGATGATGCGGGTGCGGATTTGTTGCTCAAATCCGCGCGTGAAACTGCGCAGATCGGCAAGCGATTGGGTGTGGATCGCCTGAATCTGCACGGTACAGGACTGGGCGATGGCGGTATTCCGATCTGGCAGCACGAATCCGTCACGGGGGAAATGTGGCTTAAGGCGCGGAATACACTGAGCCGTGTTTGCGATCTGGCTGAGGAAGAAGGTGTGGTGTTTACGCTGGAGAACCTGAATCTGCTGGATCATCCCGGTTGTCCGTTCGGTTCGACCGAGGATGTATTGGCTTTGGTCTCAGCTATTGATCGTCCTCAATTGCGCATCAATCTCGACCTGTATCACACGCAGATCGGAGAGGGTGATCTGATCCGTTGGTGCAAGAAGTGCTTGCCGTGGATTGGAGAAGTTCAAGTTGCCGACAACCCAGGCCGATGTGAACCCGGGAGCGGTGAACCGGAGTTCGACAGTTAATCGCGTAAGTAATTGAAATTATTAACACGAGAATCGCATTTGTGTGACGACATCAGGCTATCAGGCCGGTCTGGGGATATTCAGGGCATCGA
>WQBJ01000030.1 GCA_013032095.1 Ruegeria atlantica
CGTTCGCCAGCGCGATCTGGCTGGGGTGGATCGCCCATTTGCCTTCACACCCCAGAACGGCGGCACGTTTGGCAGCGGCGCGATAGCCGTCGGGGTCCTGGAAGTCGCCAAACGGACCATCAATCGGACGCAGACCGTTGGCGCGGGCGGCAACCACCATGCGGGCCAGCGCATAATGCCACATGTCGCCCCAGTGGGTCATGCGTCCGCCTTCCGCATCCGCATCGGTCAGAACTGAATAATCGGGGTTCACGCCGCCGATGATTGTGGTCCGGGCGCGGGTCGAGGCGGCATAATCGGCAACGCCAAAATGCAGGCTTTCGTTGCGCTTCGAGGCCGCCGCGATCTCGCTGACATTCTGCATGCCAAGTGCGGTTTCAATGATGTGTTCGAACCCGATACGTTTCTTGTAGCCTTTGGCGTCCTCAATCTGGGTCACCAGCATGTCGACAGCATAGACGTCAGCGGCGGTTCCGACTTTGGGGATCATGATCAGGTCCAGACGCTCACCGGCCTGTTCGACCACATCCACCACGTCACGATACATATAGTGGGTGTCCAGACCGTTGATCCGCACCGACATGGTCTTGTTGCCCCAGTCGATGTCGTTCAGCGCCTCGATGATATTCTTGCGCGCCTGCTCTTTTTCGTCCGGTGCGACCGCGTCTTCCAGGTCGAGGAAGATGACGTCCACGTCAGACGTGGCCGCCTTTTCGAACATACCGGGCTGGCTGCCCGGAACGGCCAGTTCGCTGCGATTCAGGCGGGCTGGGGCTTGTTCAATGGAATGAAAGCTCATTGTTCGGGTCCTTCAACTTACAGGTTTGGGTAGATCGGGAATTTGGCGCAGAGGTCTGCGACCTCGGCCTTGACCTTGGCTTCGACGGCGCCGTTGCCGTTTTCGCCATTGGCGGCCAGGCCGTCGACGACCTCGATGATCCAATCGGCGATCTGGCGGAATTCGACTTCGCCAAAGCCGCGGGTGGTGCCGGCGGGCGAGCCCAGACGGATGCCGCTGGTGATGGTCGGCTTCTCCGGATCAAACGGCACGCCGTTTTTGTTGCAGGTGATGTGCGCGCGGCCCAGGGCCTTCTCGGTGGCGTTGCCCTTGACGCCTTTGGGGCGCAGGTCGACCAGCACGACATGGGTGTCGGTGCCGTGGGTCACGGTGTCCAGACCGCCCTTGATCAACTGATCCGACAGCGCCTGCGAGTTCACCACGACCTGCTTGATGTAGTCCTTGAACGCAGGCTGCAGCGCCTCACCGAAGGCCACGGCCTTACCGGCGATCACATGCATCAGCGGGCCGCCCTGAATGCCGGGGAAGATGGCCGAATTCACTTTCTTGGCGATATCTTCATCATTGGTCAGGATCATACCCCCACGCGGGCCGCGCAGGGTTTTGTGGGTGGTAGTGGTCGCAACGTGGGCATGCGGGAAGGGGCTGGGGTGCTCACCCGCCGCAACCAGACCGGCGAAATGCGCCATGTCCACGTGCAGATAGGCGCCGACCATGTCCGCAATCTCGCGCATCCGGGCGAAGTCGATCTGGCGCGGGATGGCCGAGCCGCCAGCGATGATCAGCTTGGGCTGGTGCTCTTTCGCCAGCGCCTCGACCTGATCGTAATCCAGCATGTTGTCTTCCTTGCGGACGCCGTACTGCACCGCGTTGAACCACTTGCCCGACTGGTTCGGGCGCGCGCCGTGGGTCAGGTGACCGCCTGCATCGAGGCTCATGCCTAGAATGGTGTCACCGGGCTGGATCAGGGCCTGGAATACGCCCTGGTTTGCCTGGCTCCCTGAGTTGGGCTGGACGTTGGCGAACTCACAGCCGAACAGCTGCTTGGCGCGGTCGATGGCGAGGTTTTCGGCGATGTCGACGAACTGGCAGCCGCCATAGTAGCGACGACCGGGATAGCCCTCGGCGTATTTGTTGGTCATCACCGAGCCCTGCGCCTCCATCACGGCGGCAGAGACGATGTTCTCGGACGCGATCAATTCGATCTCGTCGCGCTGACGGCCCAGTTCGGATGTGATCGAGCCAAACAGCTCAGGATCACGCTCGGCAAGGGACTGGGTGAAAAAACCGTCTGTACGGTGCGGGGCATTCACGGGGCAAATCTCCTGTGTGGGCCGACGCAGCCAATCCGGCGGCATCGGCGTTAATTTCATGGTATCCAGATGGCTTCAGATCACCCGGTCGCGCGGTTCGAGGCCTTGAAAAAAGTCGCTGAGGTTATCCAGAACGCGGAACCCCATCGCTTCGCGCGCCTCGCGCGTGGCGCTGCCCAGATGCGGCAGCATCACGAGATTGTCGCATTGCAAAAGGTCCTGAGCAATGCGCGGCTCACCATCAAACACATCCAGCGCGGCCCCACCGATCATGTCGAAGGACAGGGACTGAATGAGAGCCCGTTCGTCGATGACCTCGCCGCGTGCCGTGTTGATCAGGAACGCATCGGGTTTCATCAGGTCCAGCCTGCGTGCGTTGATCAGATGGCGGTTTGCGGTGCCTCCGGGGCAGTGCAGCGAGACAAAATCGCATTGCGGCAACAGCTCATCAACCGTATCCACTTGCGTCGCGTTGCACTTGGCCAGCACATCCGGAGCAATCGGGCTGCGGTTATAGACGAGGATATTCATACCGAACCCGTGATGGGCGCGGCGGGCCATTTCCTGCCCGATGCGGCCATAGCCGATGATGCCTAGCGTCTTGCCGCTGACCTTGGTGCCGATCAGATGCGTTGGACGCCAGCCGGTCCAGTTGCCAGCGCGCAATTCGCGCTCACCTTCACCAGCACGGCGTGCCACCATCAGCAGCAGGGTCATGGCGATGTCGGCAGTGCATTCGGACAATACGTCAGGCGTGTTTGTCACGGTCATGCCCAGCCCGCGCGCCGAGGGCTCGCAGATGTGGCTGTAGCCGACGCCATAGTTGGCAAGGATCTTTGTCTGCGCGCCGGGCACATCCAGAGCTTCTGCACTGAGCGTATCCGTAACGGTTGGCAGAACTGCGTCATAGGATTTCAGCGCTTCCCGGATTTCGGCCGGGGACATTGGCTTGTCCCCGGTGTTGAGTACAGCATTGTAGTTCTCGGCCAGTTGCGCCTCGACGGCGGCAGGCCAACGACGGGTAACAAGAACCGAGGGTTTGACCATCACGCAGCCTCCATCACACGAGCAATTGTTTCACCAATTACAGCGGGGTTTTCGGCCACGGTCACGCCAGCGGCGGACAGGATTTCAACCTTCTCGCTGGCACTTTCGCCAAAGGCCGAGATGATCGCACCCGCATGGCCCATGGTACGCCCTTTTGGCGCAGTCAGACCCGCAACATAAGCAACAACGGGTTTCGAGATGTGATCGCGGATGTATTCCGCCGCCTCAGCCTCTTGCGGGCCGCCGATTTCACCTATCATCGCGATGACATGGGTGTCTTCATCCTCTTCGAACCGCTGCAGGATATCCTTGAAGGACGAGCCGTTGATCGGGTCACCACCGATACCGACACTGGTCGACACACCAATCCCGCGTTCTTTCAGCTGTGCGGCGGCCTCATAGCCCAGCGTGCCCGAACGACCGATGATGCCCACGTTACCCGGCAGGTAGATATGGCCCGGCATGATCCCCAACAGAGCTTTACCGGGCGAGATGGTGCCCGCGCAGTTCGGGCCGGTCAGGACCATGCGCTTTTCCTTGGGATAGCGATACATGTACCGTTTCACCCGGATCATATCCTGCGCCGGGATACCGTCGGTGATGCAAACGCAATAGCGGATACCGGCATCGGCGGCTTCCATGATCGAGTCAGCTGCGAATGGCGGCGGCACGAACACGAGGCTGGCATCCGCCCCGGTAGCTTCGACGGCTTGCTTGACGGTGTCAAAGACCGGAACACCTTCGACGGTTTCCCCGCCCTTGCCGGGCACGACACCACCGACAACGTTGGTGCCGTAATTCAGCATGTCCTTGGTATGGAACCGTGCCATACGCCCGGTGATACCCTGTACGATGACACGCGAGTCACGATCGAGAAGAATGCTCATTACACAGCCCTCATCTTGGTGCCTTGAGTAAGGTCGTTTTTCCATGCGCCAACGGCGCGTTCTGCGGCTTCCATCAATGTGGTTGCCCGAATGATTGGCAGGCCTGATTTAGCAAGGATTTTCTGGCCTTCTTCGACATTTGTACCGGCCAGTCGCACGACCACCGGGATATCGAGGTCGAGTTCCTTCAGCGCCTGTACGACACCTTCGGCCACCCAGTCGCAGCGGTTGATACCTGCGAAGATGTTAACCAAGATCGCTTGCACGTTGTCATCCGAGAGAACGAGGCGGAATGCCTTGGCCACTCGCTCGGGCGATGCGCCGCCGCCGATATCGAGGAAGTTGGCAGGCTCGCCCCCGGCCAGTTTGATCGTGTCCATGGTCGCCATGGCCAGACCAGCACCGTTGACGATACAGCCGATATTGCCGTCCAAACCGACATAAGACAGGCCTCGGTCAGCTGCGCGGCTTTCACGCGGATCTTCCTGGCTTTTGTCACGCAGTTCAGCGACCTGCGGGTGACGGAACAGGGCGTTATCGTCAAAACTCATTTTGGCGTCCAGTGCCAAAACACGGTCGTCACCGGTGATGACCAGCGGATTGATCTCGACCATGGTGGCGTCCAGATCGCTGAAAGCGGCGTAGCAACCCTGCAACGTGCGCACCATGTGCTGTACCAGTTTGGGCTCCAGACCAAGCTTGAACGCGATTTCGCGCGCCTGAAATTCCTGAAGACCAACTGCAGGTTCAACGATCGACCGAACAATACTGTCAGGGCGTTCAGCCGAGATATCCTCGATCTCCATCCCGCCCTCCGACGAGGCCACGATCATGACCCGCTGGCTGGAGCGGTCGAGTACGAAACCCAGGTAGATCTCGCGGTCAATTGGCACCGCGGATTCGACATAGACGCGGTAAATGCCTTTGCCTTCCGGACCGGTCTGATGCGTGACCAGCTTGCGCCCGAACAGGTCGTCGCAGGCTTCATAGATCTCGTGCTCGGTGTTGCACAGCTTGACTCCTCCGGCCTTGCCGCGCCCGCCCGCGTGGACCTGTGCTTTGACGATCCACTTGTCGCCACCCAGCTCGCGCGCACGATAGGCCGCCTGTTCCGGGCTATAGGCCAACGCGCCCGAGGGCACATCGACACCGAAATTGGAAAGAAGTTCTTTCGCTTGGTATTCATGGATATCCATCTGCAATCCTCCCGTTCATGCAGTGCAATTACGCAGCTATCGATGTGCCGTAGCGGCTTTCCAGCAAGGCCTCGATTGCATCCTGATCAACCTCGGCGCCCAACTCACGCAGAGCCTCGGCAAACAGGCGCACGATCCGGCTGACAGCTTCCCGATTCAATTGATTGAGAATTCCGATGCGGACCTGCACGGGCGCGCTAAGCGTCGGCCAAATGCCGAAACCCCGAGCGCGGCAATTCTGTACCAGCTCCATCTCGCGGCCTGCCAGTTCCGGCGGCAGGTTCAGCACGACAAGGCTCGGCATGTCCGAAGTCACCTCGCATCCCATCTCAATCACGGCGTCACGCAGAACCCTTTCGTGGGTCCGGTAGGACAGCGAACGCTTGGCCAAACCTTCCTGCAACGTCAGGCGCAGGGACTCATGGAAGGCCGCGACCGCGTATCCCGAATGAGTGCGATGATAGGTACCTTTCTCCACGTCCTGCCCATCAACGATCCCCCAGTGGCGGGCCTCGAAAATCGGGTTGTGGACGTAAGTATAAGCGCCAGTTGTCTTCAGGGTTTCGATATAGGCGTCCGTAAAGCTGACCGGTGCATAGGTCAGCGGCAAACAGCACAGGCCCTTCTGCGGACAGGATGCCCAACCGGCGATCCCCGGATAGTCATCAATCGAGAAATCATCGACGCCCAGCGAGGAGACGGCATCAATCAGACCCATCGCACCATGTCGTTCGCACGCATCCGAGAAACCGCGCAGATCGTTGATCCGGCCCGAGCCGGTCTCCCAATGCGCCATGAAGGCCCATTTCGGCTGGTGCTCGGCCAGAGCGGCATCGACCAGTTCACCCGTCACCGGTCGGCCGTGCGCAACCTCGATCACGGAAACACTCGCGGCCTGTGGGTCGAGCGGGTTTGCGGCATGTTCTTCAGGCGTAGCGGCCTTGATCCGCAGGGTCAGCGCATCGATGCCCGAGAAGGTACCGTTAGTGAAGGCAACCACCTTGTCCCCGGGCATGACGGCCGAGAACATGGTGTCCAGCGCGCTCCAACCGGTACCGGCAACGGCGAAGGTATAGGCGTTTTCGGTGCCCCAGATCTTGCGCAGCATATGCTTGCACTCGATCATCCCGCGCAGGACGTCGCCCTGCATGTGGTCCGCGACACCCGCATTGGCAAAAGCGTGCAGAACGCGGGCGTCGGTATTGCCCGGTCCCGGACCTGCGGCAAGGGTCTCGGGGATTTCGAGCGGTGGGAAAATCTGAAAGGTCATCGTTAGACATCCTCGGCAGTTGGTCGGGCGTTTCGACCTGTTGTGTTACGTTGCCAAATAGAAAACGCGGACTTGCCCAATCACGCAACGTAACTTACTACTGCTTTAGGATGGCTAAAGGGATGGGAAATTTCCCACCCATTTGGGTAAAAATACCAAAGTATACCAATTTCCCACCTACCCATTTAGGTGGCTTTTGATAAAAATAGGATGAAACAGATGGCTGCTACCGCTAACGCTCCGATCGATGTCATGCTGGCGGACAGCAATCCTCTGGTCCTGTCCGCCATGTCAGAAATCTTTGAACGCGACTCGCGATTCTCACTGGTGGCGACTTCCGCCACGGCCGAAGGTTTTCTGGGAACTGTGATGCGAGTGCCCGTTCAGGTTGGCGTGGTGGACTGGAACCTTCCGGTTCTGGGGGCCGCGAAACTGATCGAAGTGTTGCGCGAACAGGCCAACGCCCCGAGGTTTGTCGTCTATGGGGAAACGACTGGTGAAATCCCGAGATTGGCGATGCAGGCCGGGGCCGCAGGATTTGCCGCCCGGTCCGGCGAGGTAGAGGGCCTGCTGGAAACCTGTGCCGACGTGGCGGCCGGAAAAATGGTGTTCCCGTTCATCGACGTCCGCAAAATGCAGCAGGACCCGATCCAAAGCCTGTCTCGCAAAGAACGCGCCATTCTCGAAGCACTGGCACAGGGCATGTCGAACCGGGACCTGTCGAAAGAGCTGCAAATCTCGACCAACACGGTCAAGTTTCACCTGTCCAATATCTACGAGAAACTGGCGGTCAAAAACAGAGCACAGGCCATTGCGTACTTTTATTCATCCCAATTGAAGGGTGGGTAGGCGTTGGATCGCCATGGCGGACGGTCTCATGATCTAGGCTAGAAAGGCGACAGTTGCGTAGCAGTCTATTGAAGCGCCCGTAATAGGATTAGATAGGACGCTTTTTTCTGCGTTCCCAAAAAACAAAACACGCATTCTCATTAACCTGAAACCGAAGTTTGCGGCAGAACCCTTTTTTGACCCAATTGAGCAGATTATTGCAAAATACTATATTATCTAGTATCACCTCCGAAGTATCAGACTGCGCCAAGAGGCAAAAATGTTTCAACCGATCATCAACAACAATGAACTTCCCGCCGAGGGGCGCGAAATCCGCCCTTTAGTAAACCCGGCGCTCGATCAGCCGTTTGATAATTTTGTCTGCGCCAACATGGAGGATGCAGATAGTGCCGCCGAGGCCGCCGGTCGTGCGTTTGAAACTTGGTCGCAAGTTCCTCCTAAAAAACGCGCTTTGGTTCTGGATAACATCGCCTCCCGAGTAAAAAGTGCGTCCAAGAAACTGGCTGCGCAGATCACAAAGGAACAGGGCAAACCGCTGGGTGAAGCTCGGCTAGAAATGTCCGGCGTCGTTGGCATGTTCGAGCATTTTGCCGAGATGGCGGATACTATGACATTCTCTTACGAACGGCCAGGACAAGGCGCGCGCCGCACCATCGATATGGTTCCGGTCGGGCCAGTAATCGTCATCACCACGTGGAACTTCCCGGTCGAGACTGCCGCGGTACATATTGCTCCGGCTCTGGCGGCGGGATGCACAGTGGTGGTTCTGGCCAACAACGATACGCCTTCGTCGGTTGCTATGCTGGTCGAGATCATTAACGAATCCGATCTGCCCCCGGGCTCGGTCAATCTAGTCATGGGTTCGTCTTCCAAACTGTCGGACCGTTTGATCAAACATCCCGCGATGCGTCACCTTTCTTATACTGGCTCGGTCAACGTGGGCCGAATTCTCGCATCACAATGCGGGGCTGAGATCATGCGATGTACACTGGAACTGGGCGGCAACGCCCCGGTGATCGTGTTGCCAGGATCGGACGTGAAAGAAGTGGCCAATGCGCTGATTTCAAAGCGGTTTTGGAACGCCGGGCAGGTTTGCACTGCGCCCAACCGCATATATGTGAACCGCGACCAGCATGACGCCTTTGCGGAGGCCGCTGGCGCTTATGCCCGGAAACTTGTTTTGGGGGATGGTGCGGTCAGAGGAACCACCATGGGTCCATTGGCCAATATGGAGCGGGTGCAATCGATGGACAAAATCGCCGCCGACGCTCTGGCCAAGGGTGCAACACCCATATTGAATGAGTCCGCGCCTCCAAAAGCAGGTTTCTTTTCACCTCCCAGAGTTTTTGCAAATGTACCTGACGATGCGTTGGGTATGGACGAAGAGATTTTTGGTCCTATCGCCTGTATTGCTCCATATGACGATCTGGACGAAATCATCACCCGATCCAATGATTGCGAGCTGGGTCTGTCTGCCTATGTGTACGGTCCCGATCAGGCCGAGGCAGAGGCCGTCGCAGCCCGTCTACAGGCTGGCAGCGTAGCCGTGAATCAATTGACCACCGCCTACATTGATGTCCCCTTCGGCGGCATAAAGATCAGCGGTCTGGGCTGTGTCGGTGGTGAAACCGCGGTTCAGGAATACTTGTTCCCTCGTCTGACGGCTTCAAAGCCTTAAACTTAACGCCCCAACTAGAGGGGGCGGCCATTGGCCGTCCCCTTTTTTCGCAGCAGTTTTGCTCAACGTTGCGAAGATTCCCAATTGGGGTCGGAAAAATAAGGTAGGTTCGACGGTGGCAGCGGGGCTTTGCCCAGGATCATATCCGATGCCTTCTCGCCAATCATCATCGTCGGGCAATTGAGATTGGCCGAGGGGATTATGGGCATGATCGACGCATCTGCAACACGCAGGTTTCCGATGCCGTGAACGCGGCATTCCGGGTCGACAACGGATGTTTCATCCACTCCCATCTTACAGGTGCCCGAAGGATGGTACGAGGAGTGGCAGTTTTCACGCAACCAGCTCTCGATATCAGCATCGCTTTGTACGGCGGGTCCGGGAAAGATTTCCTCGCCGGCAAAGGCCGCAAGGGAAGGCTGCTGGGTCAGTTCCCGTGAGAGGCGCAAACCAGCGACAAGTTCTTCGACATCTTCGGGATGTTCCAACATGTTGTAGCGAATACGAGGGGCTGCAAAAGGGTCGTTCGAGGCCAGTTTGACGTATCCACGGCTTTGCGGACGCTGATTGGTGAACTGCAGCTGGAAGGCGTGTTCCTTGATGAAATCCGACGACCCTTCGGCCACTGCGATTTGAAATAGTGCAATCTGCATGTTGGGAAAGCGCACACCCGCCTTGGTGCGAATGAAGCAGACCGCATCAAAATGGTTGTTTGCCAGCAACCCCTTGCGGCTAAGAGCCCAATCAACAACGCCTTTGGCCTGAGATAACAGGTTGAGGTGTTTGTAAAGTGTTACCGGCTGCGTGCACTTCACCTGCAACGAGGTTAGCGGGTGGTCCATCAGGTTCTCACCGACGCCGGGCAGGTCGTGGATAACTTCAATGCCATGTTCACGCAAATGAGCGGCCGGACCTATCCCGGAATGCATCAGGATCGTCGGGCTATTGAACGCGCCAGCGGACAACACCACTTCGCGCCGGACTTTAGCGGAAACCTCTCGTCCGGCCTGTACATAGCGTACGCCTTTGGCGGTCTTGCCCTCAATGATCAGATTGAGAACGGTGCAGTTGGTCTGAATATCCAAATTGCTCGGCGGATTGCGAAGATAGCATTGAGCGGTTGAGGACCTGCGCCCTTCGGCGACGTTCTTGGGCAGATAACCAAACCCGTCCTGTTGGCCGCCATTCACATCATCCGTTCGGTAATAGCCAGCCTCTTGCCCTGCCCTCAGAAAAGCTTGGGTCAAAGGGTTTTCGGATCCCATGGTCGAAGCACGGATCCGCCCTTCGTGTCCCTGATACTCACTGTTGCCGTCAACGCGAGTTTCAAGCCGTTTGAAATAGGGGAGAACCTCTGAATAGGACCAGCCATGTGCACCGCATTCAGCCCAGCCTTCATAATCCATGGGATGACCGCGCAGGTAAAGCTGGCCGTTTATCGAACTGGACCCGCCCAACACCTTGCCGCGTGGTTGAACCAAGACTCGGTTGTTCAGATAGGGTTCAGGTTCGGTTTCAAAGTTCCAGTTATATTTCGGAGCATTATAGGCGTAACGCATGGCCGCAGGTACATGGAACAGCAGGCTGGAATCCTTTGGCCCCGCTTCCAGCAACAGCACCTTGTTGCTGCTCTCTTCGGCCAATCTGGCCGCAATGATTGCTCCGGCGCTGCCCGAGCCGATCACGACAAAATCATATTCTGTTTGCATTTTACTTCGTCAAAAGTTGCGCCTTGATCAACAGATCAGGCGGAGTTTGTGACGGACGAACCGTCATGGTTTCTTTCATCGGTCAGCTCGTTTGCAGCACGATCGGTGGCCTGATCTATATGTCGGGTCATTTCAGCAACGGCTCCGTCAACATCACCTCGCTTCGTCGCCTCGAAGATACGGGCATGTTCTTCGTGCAGCTTGCCCAACTGTTCCTCATGCGTGATCACCCGAAACTGGGTCAGCCTTGCAATGCCGTCGTACTGATCTGAAACAATATCCAGCGATCGCTTCAGCCGCGAAGGCCCCAGCAACGCGAGGTGGAAGTTCTTGTTGAGTTCCACCATCTCCCAGGGATCCCGCGCCTTTAGAGTGCGTTTCAGAACTTTTTCACATTCGCCCAGCGTTTTGGCGGTATGCCTTTGGACCGCATCGGCCAGAATGATGGGCTCTAGCGCACCGCGTATCTGGTTCATTTCAACCAGATCACGTACATCCAGCTTGGCAATGATCGGGCTGCGCCGGGGACGAAGCTCGACAAGATTTTCGGCGGCCAGCATCCGTACGGCTTCACGCAATGGAACGATAGAGATATCCATGTCCTTGGCCAAAGGCAGAATCTTGAGTTCCTCGCCGGGTTCACGTTCTCCGGCTATGATTTGGCGCTTTAGAATTTCATAAATCGCCTTTGGTCCGTCGCCGTAGTTGATAATGCTTTTCATGTTCGGGGCCACTCCATTCTGAAAATATATTATCCCGCTTCCAGAACTTTGGACAGGAACTGTTTCAAACGATCATTTTGCGGTTTACCAAAAAGATCGTCCGGCTTGCCCTGTTCAACCATTTTTCCGCCATCGAAGAAACAGACCCGATCCGAGACTTCACGCGCAAAGCCCATCTGATGCGTAACCAGCAACATCGTATAGTTGCCAGACCGCGCCAATTCCCGGATCACTTCCAGCACTTCGCCCACCATTTCCGGGTCCAGAGCTGAGGTCGGCTCGTCAAACAGAAGGACCTCAGGGTGCATAGCGAGCGTCCGGGCAATTGCGACCCGTTGCTGCTGACCACCGGATAACTGACTTGGATAATGATTGGCCTTGTCAGCCAATCCCACCATCTCCAGAAGGCGCATGGATTCTTCCGTCGCCTCGGCCTTGGTTTTACCCTGCGTGTAAATCGGGCTTTCGTTACAGTTTTCCAGCGCGGTCATATGGGGGAACAGGTTGAAGTTCTGAAACACCATGCCGATCTTGGATCGGATGCGCCGGATATGCGCCTTGGACGCGTCAACCAATTGGCCGTCCATGTTCATCTTGTTCAATGGCTCGCCATCCACGAACATGGTGCCGCCCTGGATAGGCTCCAGTGTCATCAAAACGCGCAGCACGGTGGTCTTTCCGGAACCGGATGGACCGATGATCGAGACCACCTCGCCCTTGCCGACCGAGAAATTCAAGTCTTTCAGGACCTGCAGCGCCCCGTAAGCCTTTAGGACTTTGTCGAATTGTATCATGGGGTGGGTCAATGCAGGATGCTCCTCTTGACGTAGTTTTCGACGATGCGGATGCAGAAGGCTGCGATCAGGCTCATGACCAGGAAGAAGATCCCGGCAATGGTGATCGCCTCGGTGAACCGGTAATACTCTGCGCCGATCAGTTTTGAGACTTGCATGATCTCTGCCACGGCCACGAAGGACAGCAACGGCGTTTCCTTAAAAATCGCAACCAAATAGTTGCCCAGTGCCGGAACGATTGGCGGCAGCGATTGTGGAATAATCACATCGCGGAAGGTGCGATAGGTAGAGAGGTTCAGCGCAATGCATGCCTCCCACTGGCCCTTCGGTACAGCCTGAAACCCTGCACGATAAACTTCCGCACAAAGTGCGGAATTGTAGATTCCGATCGCAAGAATACCGGTTGTCAGCGGTGGCAGCGTTATTCCGATTTCGGGTAGCAGAAAGAACAGAAAGAAGATTTGCACCAGTAGTGGGGTTGCGCGAATGAACTCGATCACCTCTGTCGCCGGCCGACTGATCCAAGCCGAGCGGTTGGTTTTCAGAAGCATCAGGATCAGCCCGCCAACCAGGGCAAATGCGAAGCTTGCCACTGTAGCCCAGATCGTTACGCCTGCCGCCTGCCACATCTTGGGCAGAACCACGTCGAAGGTAAAATCCCATCTCCAGTCCATGGCTCAGACCCTCTTGCTCAGGTGGCGGGTGTAATATTCTTCGAGTGCCTCGCCGCCAAACCGAACGAACTGCGCGAGAACGTAGTACAGCAACATGGTGATGAAGAAGATTTCCACCGTCCGGTAATGCAACTGGTTCTGCTGAACCGCAGCATAGGTGATGTCGACCAGAGTCACCGCCGAGACCAGTGCAGTGGCCTTGATCAATTCGATGGTCAGGTTGCTCATGCCAGGGATCATGATCGCGATGGCCTGCGGCAGCACGATCCGGGTCATGCGCTTATACGGCGTCATGTTCAGCGCGATAGTCGCCTCTGTTTGTCCTTTCGGGACTGCAGCGATTGCGCCGCGCACGACCTCGGCCCCGTAAGCGCCAAAGTTCAGGCCGATTGCCGCTACACCAGCCACCATCGGTGAAAGGGTCACTCCGAATTCAGGCATCACAAAGAACATCCAGAACAGGATGACCAGAAGCGACGTTCCCCGGAAAACTTCGATGTAGAATATCGAAATCCAACGGATTGGTGTTTTGGCGGACAACCGACCAATACCGGAAATGACCGACATGAACAAAAAAAGCGCAATCGACAGGATCGAGACCTGGGCGGTTACCACTGCACCTTTCAGAATGGCGGGCAGGAACACCCGCATTTCTGAAAACGTGGCGAATGCTAAGCCAACCAGAAAAGCGATCAACGCGGATACGATAGCGATGCGATTCATACGCACTCCCCGCAAATATTAATTTCCCGGCCCGCGTTTGGGCCGGGCTTGGTTGTTCACTCAGCCGTCGCAGAGTTCGGATGTCGAACTGATCGGAAGTTCATCAGCAGTCATGCCGTGTTTTTCCATGATCGCGATATGTTCGGGCGAACCGATAAACTCGGCCATTGTCGCATTGAATGCTTGGACAAATTCCGCGTCTTCGGGGCGGAATGCGAAGGCTCCGTGCGACACTGCGGGCTTACCAGCTACTTCGGCAAAGATTGGCGTTGCCTCGACGCCGCCGGGATCACTGGCTACGATCTGCCTGACACCAGGTGCCGAAACCGCCCAGGCATCAATGCGGCCCGCCTTAAGTGCGGCAACTCCAGTGGGGTTGTCCGGTAATTGCGCGATGCTTGCATCCTCAACTCCGGCCGCCTGCGCGTATCCAACTTGAGCTGACCCCGCGACAGCACCAACTTTGAGCCCGTTTTCAGCAATGGATTCATAGTTGCTTACATCTTTGGGGTTGCCTGCTTCGACCAGCATGGCTTGCTGAATTCCGAATGTCGGTTCGGAAAACTGCACGGCAGCACAGCGCTTGGGGGTTACAAACATTCCCGCGGCGACCACATCAAAACGGTCGGCTTTGAGGCCAGGGATCAACGCACCCCATTCGGTCGAGTCCGCCTCGGCCACTTTGCCGCCCATCTTTTCCAGCACCGCAGTCAGCGTTTCTACGTCGGTGCCCACCAGATTGTCGTTTGTATCTTTATAGGCATAAGGCGCAAAATTGTAGAATGCGACCCGTAAACCTTCGCCGATTGCGCGCTCGTTCAGAGTTTCAGCAACGCTGGCAGTCACGCTCAATGCAAAAGTAACTGTCGCAGTCGCGGTGGACAGCAGACTTCGGCGGGTGAGTTTCATATCAGTTCTCCGTGTTGGTTCTTTGGTTCATTCTTTTTGATATCGGCCAGCAATCGGCCATAACCGGGTATGCTGTTTGTCAGACCTGAATGCAGGACCAGTTGCCACGCCATCGCCTGATTGCTGGAAACCACAGGCAGGCCAGTCGAGGCCTCGATGCGATCCAGCGCTGTCAGCGACTGAAAGTCAGTGCAGGAGATAAAGGTCGCATCTACACCCTCAGTCGCCAATTCAGTGGCGGCGGTTTCGATCGCTTCCGGTGTTACCCGGCTAATATCGGCAGAGTCAGTAATGCCAAAATCGTATCGGTTGACGATCTTGAAACTGCGCTCTGAAAAGGTGCGCGCCATAAGATCAGCAAGGTCGCTTTGGTAAGGTGTAACCAAGTTCAGGCGTTTGGCACCCAGATGGCTGAACGCTGCGCAGGCAGCTTCGACCGGATTCACGACGATGGCCTTCGGAGCGGATTTGCGGATTGCGCTGCGGACATTATCCGCGCCAATTGCTATCGTTCCCGACGTGCAGCCGAACACCACCGCATCCAGTTCGACCTCAGGATTGAGCAGTTGCGCCGCGTCACTCAAAACCGGCGCCATTTTGGCCAGCTGTTCCAGAGTGCAGTCGCCTCCAAAGGCGATCCGGGTGGTAAAAGTCAGGGCATCGGGCGGCAGCATGCGTGCCAGATCGCGCTCAATCACCTGATCATTGGCTAGGGCGATAACACCTATCCGATATTTGCCCGGACCGTTCCCAAGTGTCTTGTTTTTGTCCATATATCGGCTCCTCTCAGGCACATCAGACCTGACCGCCCCGTCAGATAGACCTACCGGCCGGAGCAATCGCCCCGGCCAGCCAAAACCACCTTAGCCTTCACACAAATCCGCGGTGCTGCGGGCTGGCAGCTCGCTTTCCTGCAAACCATGCGCCTCCATGATGGCGATATGTTCCGGCGTGCCGATGAACGCACTCAGCGTTTCATTGAATTTCTTCACAAACTCGGCCTCATCGGGGCGAAACGCGTAAGCACCATGTGGACTGGCAGGCTGGCCACCGACCTCGGCAAAAGGCTCCAGCATTTCAAACCCTTCTCCGCCATCGCTATTCACGGCAATGCGTGCGCCCGGCGCATCAATGGTGAACGCTGCGGCGCGACCTGCGCGAACTGCAGCAAGGCCGGTCGGGTTATCCGGAACCTGCATGATGCTGGCGTCTTCGACACCCACACTCTTGGCCCAATCCACCTGTGCGGTTCCCGCTATCGCCGCCAGCGTTTTGCCGGATTCGGCGATACTCTCATACGAGCTTGCCAAGCCGTCCGGGTTGCCTTCGGGAACGATGATGGTGTTCTGAATACCAAAGGTCGGCTCGGAAAAGGCAACCTCAGCACAACGCTTAGGAGTGACGAACATCGCGGCTGCAACGATATCAAACCGATCGGCCTTGAGGCCGGGGATCAGGTTGCCCCATTCGGTCGCGGTTTCGGACTGAACCTTCAGCCCCATTTCACCTAGCACGTGACGCAGGATTTCGACCTGCTCACCCACAACTTCACCGTCCGCGTTTACGTACCCGAAGGGAGCGAAGTTGTAGTAAGCCACGCGCAGACCATCCCCCTGGCCGCGCTCTTCCACGGTTTCGGCGGATGCCATCACCGGCAAGGCCGCTACTGCCAACCCAACGGTCATTTTCAAAACGGTGCGACGCAGAAAATTCGATTTCATGTTTTCCTCCCTGTTTTTTAGTTGGGATGCCACTGTGTTCCGGCGACACCCCCTATGCCATCAGGCCTCGATGACCGGGATTTCCCAGTCCGCGACCGGTGCGGACAACAGATCGGGCTCGCCTTCGGTGACGGCCCAGTTGTCCTCGGCATTGATGAAGCCCAGCTCGTTCGAGAAGTTCGGATTGCAGGCAAAGACGTTGCCCACCTCGAAGATGATATCTTCGAAAGCCGCAAGCGACGGATATTCGGTGGTCTCGATACCTACACCGTGGCCGACCCGGCCCACGCCCATGGTCTTGAGTCCACGTTCTTCCAGATATGTGTCAACAACGCGGATGACATCCGCAGGCTTATTGCCTGCAGTCAGCTGCATGTTGCAGTCATGACGCAGGCGCATCATCCAGTTGTAGAACTCTTTCAGATCTGCAGATGGCTCACCCACCGACGCGGTGCGGGCCAAGTCAGACCAGTAGCCCTTGTAGCTGACACCGACGTCAAAACCGAGCGTTTCACCCTTCTGAATAACTCGGTCAGTCGGCAGCAACACGATACCCTTATCATTCGCCCCCGACAGTACACACAGCAGCGAAATCTTCTCTGCTCCATTGGCAATCAGGTTCTGACGCAGGATCTGAGCGACTTCGTTTTCGGTCATGCCCGCGCGCACTTGGGTAAAGGTCTTCTTCTGTGCTTCGGCCGAGATGATAGAAGCGCGGCGCAAATATTCGATCTCCTGCGGAGATTTCACGTTGCGCACGGTCAGGATGATATCGGCGGCGTCGACAAACTCGGCCTGCAGCAAACCTTTCATGACCTCCTGCAGACCCAGATAAGAGATACCCAGATACTGCTCCCGACCCAATTCGCACCCAATGCGAGCCTTGGACAGACCAAGGTCTTTTAAAACGCCGATGATGAATTCCGGGTGACCCATCAGGCCCCCAGTGGTGCGGATGTCAGTGATGAACGAGGTTTGCTCAACCTGTGCAACCTCGAACGGCATGGTGATCAGCGTTGGATCGCCGTCTTTGGGGATGATGACCATGTACGAGCGAATCTTGTCTACCGCACACTGCTCGGAACGGTGACCTGAGTAGTACTGATAGTTCAGCCTCTCGGTGATCAGCATTGCATCAAGGTTCTTTTCAGCCATCAGCGCACGCGTTTTCGCATAGCGCTGTTCGAATTCCTCTTTGGAGAAGTCTGCGTATTGGGGTGCCATGAGAGCCCTGTAATTCTGAGTTGACGTGAGGTGAATACTAGATAATATATTATTTGACGCAAGACATTTCTTCAGGGAGCAGCAAAATGAAGGTTTTCTCGGATGCGCAGGTAAAAGACGCTCTGCCTTGGAAGGAGTTGATTCTGCAGCTGCGCGACGCCTTCGCCAAAGGTGTGTCGCAACCTTTGCGTACTGCGCATACGATCCCGGTTCCCGGAGAACCGGACGCCTCATTTCTGGCCATGCCTGCATGGGAGGAAGGCGGCAAACTGGCCGTGAAGATTTTATTCATTGCGCCCGGTAATTCAGCGCGAAACCTGCCTGCGGTGAATGCGTCGGTGATAGTGTTCGATGCCGTAACGGGCCAAGCCGAAGCGGCCATGGAAGGCGGCGAACTGACCGCGCGCCGCACCGCTGCGACCTCAGCGCTGGCGGCGGAGCTGATGGCGAGAGAGAACGTAAAAAACCTGCTGATCGTCGGCGCAGGTACCATTGCAGGCAATCTGATTCCCGCCCACCGAGCCGTGCGCGACTATAATTCGGTGCAAATCTGGGCGCGCCGCCCGGAACAAGCTCAGGCACTGGCTGCGCAGTTCGACGACTGCGTGACCGCAATCACGGATTTGGACACCGCCGTAGCGCAGGCCGATGTAATCGCAGCAGCCACCATCACCAACGATCCGCTGATCAAGGGGGCGCTGCTGAAAGACGGCGCGCATCTGGATCTGGTCGGTGGATTTACCACTGAAATGCGCGAGGCGGACAACGAAGCCCTGGAACGCGCCTCAGGAGGCATCATTGTCGATACATATGATGGCGCCATGGCCGAGGCCGGCGATATCACTCAGCCGTTGGCCGAGGGCGTGATCGCCCGCGATGACATTGCCGGCGACATGGCCGAGCTTTGCCGTGGTGAGGCACAGCCGCGCAAATCCGACACTCAAATCACCGTTTTCAAATCCGTGGGGGCCGCCATCGAAGATTTCGTAGCCGCCCGCATGACCGCTGCATCCTGAAACCTGACTGGAAAGATAATGACTGAGTTCAGATTCGCACGCCGTTCCGCCATTCTAGGCAAATCGGTCTTCGATCATACACCGGGTACGATCGCGCTTAATTCCGGCGCAGCGTATCCGCCTTGCCTGCCCGATGTGGTACGTGAGGCGACAGAGGCAGTAGGCCCGCTTCGCGAAGAGGCCATGCAATATGCGCCGCTGATGGGCTTGGACGACCTGCGGGACGAAATCTGCAAATTCGTGGCCGAAGACGGCATTAAGGCCAAACGCGAGAACGTGCTGGTCACTTATGGGTCAAAAAGCGCTTTCGATCTGGCTCTTCGCACGTTTTGTGAAGCCGGAGACTCGGTGATTGTCACCCGCCCCACCTACATGACCGCCGTGCACATCATGCGCACCCACAACGTGCGCTTCATCGACATCGGTCAGGACGACGAAGGGTTCTGCGCCGACGAGCTGGAACACAAACTGGAAAACATGGAAAACAACGCCGAGCAGATGCCCAAACTGCTGTTCGACGTACCGGATTTCCACAACCCGACCGGTGTCACGACCTCGTTGGCGCGCCGAAAAAAGATGCTGGAACTGGCACAACGGTTCAACTTCGTTATCTGCGAGGACGATCCCTATCGCCGTATCCGATTTGAAGGGAAGGTGATCCCCTCGATCAAGTCGATGGACACTACCGGACATGTGATCAGCCTGGGCACGGTGTCCAAGATTTTGGCCCCGGGTCTGCGTGTGGGCTGGGCCATCGGTGATGCAGGAGTGATCCGCCGCATGGCGATGCAAAAAGCTGATGGCGGCTCGAACGCCTTTGCCCAGCGGATTGTCGTGCAACTGATGAAGTCGAACAAGATGGCGCATCACATCGACGAGATGATCTATCAGATGCGCATTCACCGTGACGCAATGATCGACGCATTCGCCGAACACCTGCCCGAGGCGAAAATCCGTGCACCGCAAGGTGGCTATTTCCTATGGGCGGAGCTTCCAAAAGGCACCGACGCCGAGAAGCTGGTGGAGTTGGGTATCGCCGAAGGGGTCGAAGTCTCTTCGGGTCGCCTGAGTTTCCCCACTGAGGATCCGGGAAATTTCATTCGCATGGCCTACAGCTTCATCACCGAAGACCAAATTCGTGAAGGTATCGCCAAACTTGGCGTCGCCTGGCGCAAACTCCAAACCCAAGCACAAGCGGCATAAGTAGAAGGAACACCCAATGCCCTGCCCCAAAGTAAGCCTCGCCCCTTCCTGCGAGATTGATCTGGATGCCGAAGGCAAACAGCACGGCTACGTACGCATCCAGTTCAGCTCGGACCGGTCCGCCTATGGTTGGCTGCCAATGCCGATCATGTCGATCAAGAATGGCGACGGCCCGGTCGCCGTTGTGATCGGTGCCAACCATGGTGACGAATACGAAGGTGTCTCGATCACCAACGGTCTGTATCAGGAGCTGGAACCCAGCGACATCAAAGGTCAGATCATCTTTCTGCCCGCCGCCAACGCCCCGGCCTTCTATGCCGGTCGCCGCACCTCGCCGCTGGACTGGACAGGCGAAGCCAACCTGAACCGGGTGTTCCCGGGCAACCAGTACGGCTCTCCGACCGAGATGATCGCGTGGTATATCACCAACCATATCGTGCCGCGGGGCGATGCATTCTTTGACCTGCATTCTGCTGGCAAGTCTATCGACCATCACCCCTCGGTGAAGATCCGTCTGATGAATGACGAAGCCAAAGATGCGATGCAGATGAAGTTCCTGGAACTGTTTGGCGCGCCTCTGGGAATCGTCGGTGATCGGGTCCACGAAACGACCCTGTCGGGTGAAATCTTGCCGCTGGACAAAATCTACTTGTCGACCGAGCTGGGCGGCGCGGGCAAAATCCGCCCCTGGATTCGCGACTTTGCGTGGAACGGCATGAAACGCTGCCTGCGCGAGCTGGGCGTTCTGCAAACCGATGAAGTGCTGCCCGAGCCCGAACACAAGGTAACTCTAAAAGCGATGCAGACCGGCGATCACTACATCTTCGCCCGCAAGGATGGAATGTTCGAACCGCGCGTGAATCTGGGCGACGTCGTCGAGGACGGTCAGTTTGCGGGCTACATCTGGAACTTGAAGGAACCTTGGGAAAAACCTGAGGAATTGTACTTCAACAAAGGTGGCGTCGTATTCTGCAAACGCACCCCGGCGCTGTGCGAGATCGGCGACACGCTGTTCTTCACACTCAGCGATTATGAAGGATAACACCTTCGAAGACCCCAAGGCACGGCACCCCTCTCCCCACTCGCCATGCCTTACCCGGCGCGCAGCCTCGCTGCGCGCCTATAACTCCGACACGGGAATCGTGGCTTCGTCCAACTCGAAGAAGTTTCTTTTCCTTTTGATGCCAGGCGCTTCGATGCTGAGTTTTAGCGCGGCGGTTGAGCCACTTCGCATGGCAAACAAGTTGTGTATGCGCTCGATTTATTCTTGGCAGACAGTCTCTCTGGATGGAAAGCCAGCGCAGTTTTCAAACGGCATGACCATGGCCGTCGACGCTTCGAGCCAACGTATGAGCACTGCGGATTTTGCGTTCGTTGTAGCAGGGTCCGAGCTGAGCGCAGAGCAGGAGAAACCTGCCGCGCGGTGGCTGTACAATCGCTATCGCTCTGGAGCGCGTGTTGGGTCATTGGGCGGTGGGGCACATATCCTTGCACGCTCTGGCCTTCTGGATGACCGCGTCTTTACCCTGCATTGGGAAGATCAGCCGGGATTTCGCGAACGCTATCCATTTTTGGATCCCGAAGATCGCCTCTTTTGCGCGGACACCAAAATCATTACCTGCGGTGGCGGCATGGCGGCGGCCGACTTAATTATGCATTTGGTCGCTGCCGATTTTGGCCGTGACTTTGCTGTCTCCATCTCTGAAATGTGCGTACATTTCTGTCTGCGCCAAGGTGAAGAGCGGCCACAAAGCTCAATGTCGACGATCCTTGGCTCTCGCAACCCGCACTTGATTGCCGCTGCTCAAGTGATGTCTGCCAATCTGGAAAACGTTTTGTCCATGGACATGGTTGCGCAAAAATCCTGCGTGTCCCGCCGGCAGTTGGAGCGATTGTTTAAGACCTACACCGGCAAATCACCGGCGGGTTTCTATCGAGATCTGCGGCTCGAACGCGGCCGCCAATTGTTACGCGACACTGACTACAAGATTATCGAAATATCAGTGGCTTGCGGGTTTTCCAGCCCGACATCCTTTTCACGCAGCTTTCGCAAGAAGTTTGGTTTTTGCCCAAATCGTACCGAGAGGCCCCAATGAACACTCGGAACTTTACAGCAGCCACCCGGATTAAGAACATACCCAATAAGGCCGTCGCAATAGACACTCGCCTTTTTCTCGCTGACAAAAGCTTCGACGATTGGAACGGCCTTCTCGATCTTTTGCGCGAGACGTTTTCTCAGAACATCGGAAGAATTGACCCGCCCAGCACGGTTTTTGAATGCACAACGCAGGACCTTCAGAACCGATCCCATCAAGAACTGCTTCTACTGGCGTATAACGATCTCGATCTGGTTGGCTGCCTCTTTATGCGTCCTGGTGAAGAAGACCTCTTTCTAGGCCGGTTCGCCATTGTGCCACAAATGCAAGGAATGGGACTCGCCCGCTGCATGATAGCAAAAGCCGAGCAGGTCGCGACCCGGTCAGGGCTGAGGGTCTTGGCTCTTGAAACGCGCATTGAGTTGCTGACAAACCAAAGGAAATTTAAAGCGTTAGGATTTGAAATCGTTGGTGGTCGCGCTCATCCCGGTTTCGACCGGATCACTACGTTAAGATTGCAAAAAAGAATAGAAAAATAACCGAGAGTGTCAAAATAGACGGCGTTCTTCGACCTTGAATTGGTGAAACGCCAGATGAGGCAAACGATCAGGTCGAAGTTTCTGAACTACATGATCAAGCAGGATCACCGACTAATCACACCGCACGTGCGGCTCCGTGCGATGTCAAATCTTTCGAATCTGCTTCCGCCTACTTGGAAGGCGCCGACGTTGGGAACATGTCCAAAAACGTCGATGCACCAACGCAAGCAAATCCCGTCGAACTCAATCACAGGCGGACGTCACAATCATCTCTACCTTCAGCACGTCGCGCGCCAGTTTGGCTTCGCCGCACGCACGAGACGGCGCATGCCCTTCAGGCACCCAGGCGTCCCAGACCGCGTTCATTTCGGCAAAATCCGCCATGTCAGCCAGCCAGATCACACATTGCAATATCCGGGTTTTGTCGCTGCCTGCCTTGGCCAGAAGATCCTCGACCTTGGCAAGAATTTCGCGCGTCTGGTCTGCAACTGTGGCAGCGTCCGAGGTCTGGCCGCACAGATAGGCAACACCATTATGCTTAACGATCTTGCTCATGCGTTTACCGGTTTCGATACGGGTGATTGTCATGTCGGGACTCTCCATTATAGGACCTTGCGGTCAAATCGGTCGATGCGGAAGGGCGATAGATTGAAACGGCATTGTCCGCCAATCACCAAATCCGCCAGAACCTGCCCTACAACAGGGCCCATCTGAAAGCCGTGCGCGGAAAACCCGAATGCGTGGAATGCGCGCGGAGCATTCACAGCGGGCCCTATCACAGGCAGGTTGTCCGGCATATAAGCTTCCAGTCCGGCCCACATCCGGTTGATGCTGGCTTTACACATGATCGGAAAGAACTCGGCCGTTGTGCGGCAGGCAGCGGCAAGTTTGGCGTAGTCCAGCCGTGTCCGGTTGTTGGCACGATCAGCAAAACCCTTGGCCCCGCCGCCAATCAGAACCGTGCCATTCTCGAACTGCTTGAAACTGAGCTGGCGGCTGACCGCCCCCACAACCGGCTTTGCGAAATGCGGCATCCGGGCGGTGATCATCAGCATCGGCGCAGCATGGCTGAGGGGGACATTGTCCCCGATCATCAACGCGATTCGATCGGCCCAGGCGCCGGCGCAATTGACGACGGTTTCGGCCTCGTATCTGCGCTGAGAGCCCTGCGCCAACCATGTGTCCCCGACGCGCCGGAGGCTCAGCACCTCTTCGCTTTCAATCACCTGCGCGCCCATTCTTTCTGCTGCCAGGCGAAACGCGGAGGTTGCTTTGTAGGGAATGGCATAGCCGTCGAGATCTGAGATTACACCGCCAACGCAATTGGAACTCACATAGGGCAACCGGTCTCTTAGTTCGTCCCGATCGATGATCCGCTCATGCGTAAACCCGGCGTCGTGCATCTTGATTTCACGGGCGCGCAAGGTCGCCAAATCAACCTCATCCGCAGCGATGTTGATCAGGGTCTGGCGTCTAAAGCCCGTGTCGTGGCCCAACTCTTCATCCAGGGTCTGCCACAGCTCCATCGAGGCCTTAGAAAGCGGCAACTCGGCCATGTCGCGGCCCAACAGACGAACGCCGCCCGCATTGACACCCGACGCATGGCGTCCAGAATAGTCCTTTTCAACCACGATCACAGAAGCGCCCTTGCGAGCCAAATGGTAGGCGGTTGCGCAGCCTTGAATGCCGCCGCCAACAATCAGAACATCCGCCTTCATTCCGCAGCCTCCGCCGTCACTGTCTCATAACGGCCAAGCTCGTCCAAAGTCAGCAGGCGTTGAGGGCTGCGCAACCTGTAGTAGCCGACCGCCTCCGGGCTTTCTTCACGCCACTGGGCCAGAAGCCCGGTCACCAGATGCCCGCATTGCCGACCTTGGCAAGGTCCCATTCCACATCGGGTCAAGGATTTCAGGGCGTTGGGGTCGCGGGCGCCTTGTTCGAACCCTGTGCGCAGGTCACCCATCGACTGCTCTTCACAGCGGCAGACCAAAGTATTCGCTTGGCGCGGCGAACTTAAGGCGTCGGTCGGTCGGTAAAGACAGTCTATGAACCGGCGAAACGGCTTCAAAGCAGACAGATATGCCAAATCAGACTTGGTTTTGTTGTCTCTTTCGGCCCGCGAAATCCGGCCCAGGCGATGCGAGATATTCTGTGCGGCCACTCGCCCTGCTGCACATGCGCCGTCCGCACCAACTATCCCTGCACCGTCTCCAGCAACTGAAACATGCGCGACTGAACTCTCGCCAAAGGCATCAACCGTGACCTGCCAGCACATCTGCGCGCTGTTCCAATGGTGCGCCAGCCCCATCGCCCGAGTCATGTTCAGATTGGGTTGGACGCCGTGATGCAAAAATACCGTATCGGCTGCGACTTCATACTGCTTGCCTGACGCGACAAAACGCAGCCCCTTGGCGTTTTCATCCCCGAGCACCTCGAGGTTTTCAGCGTGTCGATAGATGGAAACGCCCGAGGCGCGGATTTCCCGCAGCAATGACAACCCCTTGCGAAGCTGCCCAAGTTGCCGCAGTGCGCGGGGCATCAAAGGGGCGGCGTCGAGATAGTGCTGTCGCGGGGTCGTTTCGACCAAGGCCGCCACAGGTACGCCCAGTCGCAGATATTGTGCCACGATCAGGTACAGCAAGGGACCGGACCCGGCAAAAACCGCTCCGTCGGCGACAACGGCATCTGATTTCAGCATAACTTGAGCCGCTCCAGCGGTCATGACGCCGGGCAAAGTCCAGCCCGGAATCGGCATGGGTCGTTCCATCGCGCCGGGACACAGCAGCATTTCCCGGCTGTGCAGCTCGCGCGTTTCGCCCTGATAGGAAAACAGAATTCGACCGTCATCCCCCAGATGCCACGCATCGGCACCGGCAAGATGTTTCGCCCCCGAATCTTCAAACCGACTGATTAGATCCGCGCCTGCCGCATAGTCCGGGCCGAGGCTTGCCGCATCAGGCAAAGGGCTGTCTGCCGCAGACCGGTAAATCTGCCCCCCTGCCCTATCAGCCCGGTCCAATACAACCACGTCAGCTCCGGCCTGCGCCAGCTCAATGGCGGCGGACATTCCAGCAGGGCCTGCCCCGACAATCGCGCAATCAAAGGCCTGCATCATCTGCCTCTGTGTCTTCGGAAATGTCCTGTGTCAAAACCTTCATGCCATCGGCTACCCGACGCAGGCAGGCTTGCTGATTTGGAAGACCGTCAATGTTGACCATGCATTCGAAACAGACGCCCATAGCACAGTAGGCACTGCGTGCTTCGCCTGACAGGGCCGCCTTGCGTGTCTCGACCTGACCAGCAACTGCCATAGCACTCCATACCGACTGACCTTTGCGGGCTGTAACCATCTGACCGTTGACATTTAGCGTCACCAGATCGCGGTCATCATCTTGCAGGGATCTGAACATAGGCTGATCTCCGTCAGGGAACGGGGCAAGGCGCAGGGAGGTGCACGCCTTGCCCGATATCGGGGTCTGGCCGGTTATTCGGCGATCTGGTCAAGTATGCGCTGACCCCAATCCTGACCCACGTCCTCAAGGACCTCAGGCCAGACCTGCGCACGCACATGGGCAGCGGTAGCGGCAAGTTCTTCGTCCGTCAGAGAAACAATTGTGGCCCCATTCTCGGCCAGCTTCTGTTCAAACGCGCCCTGATCGGCTTCAGCTGCTTCCCAACGCTTGGCTTCGAAGTCCAGTGCTACCGTTTCCAGCGCTGCACGATCTTCCTCGCTCATCTCAGCCAGAGTGCCCGAGTTGATGATCATGTACCAAACTTCGAAATGCGTATTCACGGGCACGTAAGACGTGGTCACATCGCGGAACGAGGCATAGTAGCCTTCGGCACCCGAACCGACGACACCGTCAACAACACCAGTCTGTACCGCGGTGAACGCTTCCGAGAACGGAATTGGCGATGAGATGTAACCCAGAGCGTCCGCGGTCAGCTGAAAGCTCTTGATGCCCGGCACACGGACTTTGATGCCTTTTGCAGCGGTCGGATCACCCGGGTTCACCGCGTCAGTGTTGAGTGCCACTCCACCGAAATACACGGGATAAGCTGCCAGCATGGTGATGTCCTGCTTGGCATAAAGATCCTTCATTGCCGCGTGGATTGCACCGCCGGGACCATAGATCTTTTTCGCCTCATCCCAGTTTGCCGCAACATATGGGAAAGCCGAGATTTGCATACGGCGATCAACAGCGGTGGCAGCAGGCTGCACGGCCATGTCGATGGCCCCAACCGAGATGCGCTCCTGAACCGAGGTATAATCACCCAGAGCCGAGGCAGGGAACAGGTTCAGTTCCACCGAACCATCTGTCGCAGTCTTAAGCTCTTCTGCAAAAACACGCAGTTCGTTGTCAATGGTTGCGCCCTGGGGGCGGATATGGCTGATTTTCAGCGTATCCGCGGCAGCTATGCCGGCGGTTGCCACAACTGCTGCAGCCAGGCAGGTGGATTTCAGAAAGTTCATCATGGATAGGTCTCCTCCGTGAGTGATGAAGTGGGCGGCTTAATAGCCAAAGAAACGGGGCAGCCACATCGACAGGTCCGGCCAGAAGCTGGTCAGGAACACGACGGGCAGATAGCCCAGCAGGATCAGGGTCATGGCGGGCCGGATCACCTTGGTGACCGGCACCTGACCGATGCGCGCACCCAGATACAGGATCGAAGCATAAGGCGGCGTCACACCTCCCATCGCGGTGTTGACCCCCATGATCGCGGCAAACTGGATCGGGCTGACACCGATAGCCTGCATCAAGGGCAGCAGCAGCGGTGCGATCAGGATGATGGCGGTCACGTCATTCACCACCATACCAACGAGGAACAACAGGATATTGATCAGCACCAGCAGCAGGGCTTTGTTTTCGGTCACCGAGAAGATCGCCTCGACAATCGCCTGGGGCACGCTTTCCAATACAAACATCTGGCTCAGGATCATCGAGAACAGGATCATCAGCATAATTGCGCCAACCGAAGTGGCGGCCTCTCTGCCAGCACCAAAGAAGGTGCGCATATCCAGCCCCTTGTAGATCAGGAAGCCCACCGGGATCGCGTAGATCACGGCCACGGCGGCGGCCTCGGTCGGGGTCATGATGCCGCCGTAGATACCGCCGAGAATGATCACGGGCATCAGCAAGGCGGGCGTGGCTTTGAATCCGCGCTGGGTCGCTTCGTACATAAATGCCGTCCCTTTAAGGGGCTCGTTCAGTTGCAGTGGAAACCTGCGGGCCATACGGATGTTGACCGCCGAAAAGCTGGCCATGATCAGTAGACCGGGCCCCAGCGTTGCCAGGAAACAGGCCAGGATCGACGTATCTGTCACCCAGCCATAGACGATCATTGTGACGGATGGCGGGATCAACAGACCCAAGAGCGATGCGTTCGCGATCAGCGCCGTTGCGTATTCGCGGGGATAGCCCTGTTTTTCCATTTCCGGGATCAGCAGCGGTCCGATCGCAGCAACACCGGTCAGGCCCGAGCCAGAAATCGCACCGATCAGCGCGCAGGACACTGTGGCCACAACGCCCAGTCCTCCCCTCAGATGGCCGATGAAGATGTTGACGAAGTTGAGAAGACTTGCCGCGATGCCGGACACGGACATGATCGTCCCCGCCAAAACAAACAGCGGAATGGCCAGAAGCACCGGATTTCCAAGTTGCTGGAAACCCCACAGCATGTTGCCCTTCATGACCACGTCGCCCGCGAAATACATCACCATCAGACCCGCGCCGAAGCAGTACGGCAGAGGAACGCCAAGTGTCAGCAGGATGACCAGTACCAATACGGCGAAAAGCGCGATCTCGATCATTTCAAGCCTCCTTCAATGGCGGGATCGGCAACGGGAGAAAACAGCGCGCGCAAATGCATCAGCAGGTGCCAGGCGGTAAAGATCATCATCAGGACCAACCCGACAAACAAAGCGACATCGACATAGAAGGTCGGCAGGTACAGCGTCGGGCTCTCGCGCCAGACGCGCATTGAGTATTTGGTGAAGTCCCAAGCCCAAGTGGTCAGCCAGATACCAACGATCAGGCTGATGACCTCACCTATGACCGCAAGAACCTGATGCTGGCGCTCGGTGGAGAGGAAAATCTCAAGTACATTGGCCCGAATATGCGTGTTCTCGCGCGAGGCGTTGACCGCCCCCAGCATGTACAGCCACAGAGTGGGATAAAGCAGACTCTCTTCCAGCCCCATGACCGGGATTTCCAGCACATACCGGGTAATCACCTGCACGAATTGCCCAATGGCAACCAGGCAGATCAGGACTGTCAGCAGGACACTTGCAAACCGTGTCATTTCCCCCTCCGTCATAGCGAATGCAAGTGGTGCATTCGTGGCGGGAAAAATTGCGAACGCGGCACATCAAGTCAAAACGAATAAATTGATTATAAAATAAAGTTACTTTATACTATTTGAAAAAGTTTAGGATTATCAACGTCGAATGAATCTCAGTTTTCGCCAATTACAGGCCTTTCGTGAGGTCATGCGGACGGGCACAGTATCCGATGCTGCCCGAATCCTCGGTCGAACCCAACCGGCCGTCAGTGCTTTGATCGCAAACCTCGAGGCCGAGTTGGAGATCGCCCTGTTCCGTCGGCAGCGCGGTAAAATGGCCCCTACTCCAGAAGCTCAGTACTTTATCACCGAGGCCGAAGCGATCCTTGATCGCTTGTCGCTTTCAACCCGAACAATGCGCGAGATCGGTGCACTGACTAAGGGTCGACTGAACATCGCCTGCATGCCAGCCGCCGCCAGTCTGTTGATGCCTCAGATCCTCGCCGAGTTTCTGTTGGACAAGCCGGATGTGAAAGCGTCGCTGATGATGCGTGCGTCACCGGTGATCGAGGAATGGATTGCCTCTCAGCAATATGACATCGGGTTGGGTGAAACTCCGAAACCCACTGCAGCCATAGACACTGTCGATTTCGACATGAGATGCGTGTGCGCCATCCCGGCAGGTGATCCACTGACCGAGTTGGACACAGTCGAAGCCCATCATCTGTCGGGGCGCCCGATGGCCGGATTGCAGGACGGACATCCGAACCTGGTCGCAACCCAGAGAGCATTCGCCAGTCAAAAAGCCAGTTTCGAACAACGCTTCGAACTCAGAACCTTTCACCCGGCATTGACACTGGTGGAAAAAGGACTTTGTTACTGCATCTGCGATCCGATTACCGCCGCTGGATACGTCAACATGCAACCAGAACCGAGACCCGTCGTCTTCCGCGCGTTCCGCCCCAATGTCGTTCTAAACGTCTCGATTATGCGACCGGCGCACCGTCCCCCCTCTGCGTTGGCAATTGAGTTTGTCCTGCAACTGGAGGCGGCATTGGACCTGATCAACAAGCAGTTTTGAAACAGCTTCCGCAACGCTGGTTGGAATTGAAGTGGTTGATATACTCCTACGAGGCCAGTTCGCAAACGAAGACTATCCTTTCAAACAATTTGCGGAATTGGCGGTTTGGAATGCGACCGCTTAGCGCGAAGCTCTTTCACCGCGCATTTAGCGTGAAATTGGTGTCAACGGCTGCAGCGCCCGACTTTGCTGACACTGTCACGGCCAATCAGTTCTGCAATACCCAGAGGTGATTTCGTCCAGCGGATTAACCTGACAATTTACGGCGGAAACCGTATTGTTTTGATATTTGATGGCCCGGCGCGACTTGAGGACCAGAACAATGACGGACAAGGAAAAGCAATCGGGTAAATCAACCGAAGGCATGTTGGACTACAACGAAAATTCCTCGGCCCAACTACAGTTGGTGCGCCTGTTGTCCCCACTTGTTCGAGAGCTTGTGCACTCAATGGATGCGCCCTGCGCCGAGTTCAAAATCGTGGACTATGGGTGCGGGCCGGGCGTCAACTCCATCGAAATGGTCAAACCGGCAATCGAGGCTTGTCTGGAGAAATTCAGCGATACCCCCATTGTCGTTTGCCATTCCGATCAAGTTGGCAACGACTGGAACACCTTGTTCGAACTGGTCTCAGGCTCGGATGGTTACGCACATATCGCCAAGGGGATTCGCACAGAAGCCGCCATCGGGTCTTTTTACGATCAGGTCACGTCATCTGAGACGGTTTCCATTGGGACGTGCATTTTCGCGAGCCATTGGTTGAGCCAAGGCATTCAACTGGATTCTGCCGGAACCGTCTGGTTCGCCGATCTGCTAAGTGATGCGCGGCGTATTGTCGACCGGATTGCGCAAAAAGACTGGACTCAATTCTTGCTTCAGCGCGCCTTGGAAATTCGCGCCGGGGGATTTCTAGTTGTCGGAACACTTGGCTCTGTCCCCGACACATCCGAGAAGAACGGGATTGCCGCTTCCGGGCGCGGCATATATCGCGCAATTTATGTTGTCGCCCAGACAATGGCAGAGGATGGCCTCATCAGCTCCGAAAGCCTGGAGTCCTTTTTGTTTTCGCTTTGGTTCATGACCGAGGCCGAGGCGCGCCATACTCTTGTGAAAAACCCCGAACTAAAAACTGCATTCGAAATCTACCGCATCAGCGTCGAACCCTCCCCGACCAAAGCCAGCGACATATTCGAAGACCATATTCAAGAGCCTGGTACCTATGCTGAAAAATATGTCGGGTACATCCGCGCCTTTGGTGACTCCACTTTAAGAACGCATCTGTTCGGCTCCAATTCCGTCAACTCAGAGCATCTCGATCAGCTCATGACAGAGTTCTACAATCGCCTCGCACATCTCTATGAGAGCGAAACGAACAAATACGCTTGCGAGGTTTGGCACCTCGTTGTGGTTCTCCGTAGAAAATAGTGAGAACCTCAACTCACAGACCAGAACGGCTGAGCCATCCGGCATCCCAATGGATCACAGGCCTATATCGCACCAACAATCAACATAGATCAGTCAAATCAGGTTGCTCAATTTCAGTCGCTGAACGGTCCATAGCGGAACTTCGCAAACTATCTGTCCGGCTTCAGAAACACCGACCGTTCGGAAGTTGACCACACAGCAAACAACAGCCGAGATTCAAAGCAAGCGGATAGCTATGCCGCCATCAACGGCTAGCGGAGAACCTGTCACAAAGCTTGCTCTGTCCGATAACAAGAACAACGCCGATTGAGCAATTTCCCTCGGCTCTGCCATGCGTTTCACGGGATGTAATCCGGCAATGAAGTCGCGCGCCGCAGGATCGTCACCAGCCATGTCGGTTTTTGTGCCACCCGGCAATACAGTGTTGATCCGGACACCCCTCGCTGCATGATCAGATGCCAACGATTGTGTGAGCCCGATCAAACCTGCCTTTGATGCGGCATAGGCTCCCATGCCCGGCATGCCCCCATTGCTGTAACCAACAAAAGTTCCAGTGAAAACAAGAGATCCGCCACCACGTTTCTCCATGGCCGGGATTTGCGCTTTTGCCGCGTAAAACGCGCTGGTGAGGTTTGTTGCTAGTACAGATTGCCAGTTAGCTGTTTCCATTTCTGGAATTGGCCCTAACTCGCCGATAATGCCAGCATTGTTAAATGCACCATCAAGACCACCAAATTGCCGTTCCGCCAGATCAACAAGGTCTTTGGAGTATGTTTCGTCGGTCACGTCACCCGCAAGGCACACAGCGTGCCCATTGCTTTGGGTAATCTGTTCGACGACTGTGTTCAGTTGGGCCTCACGGCGAGCGCCCAATACGACATTCGCTCCTTCTGAGGCAAACAGAAGTGCTGCCGCAGCGCCTATCCCACTGCTTGCCCCGGTAACAATAATGGTTTTGCCTCTAAGTTCCATGATCATGCCTTTCTGTAGCTGCATACCTATCAACTAGAGAACGACGTGAGCATTGAGCGACCCGTTTCTTGCGGGTCTTGAGCGGCTTCAATTGGATGCGCAAGAAACGGATCGGTAGAAAACCGTAGGTGGTAGTGGGTATCCCGAGTGTGAGCTTGTCGGGTTCAAGAACAACACTGAATGCATTCCGACCGGATACAATCGACCTCGCCAAAATTGCGCACAATGTGGTCATCGCAAAGAAAAACCTGAACGAAGCCAATTGGCAGTAACACCTAGAAGCACCAAAGACTTCAAAGCGCACCCGTCTGGTGCGCTTTGACTTGCAGAGCACTACGGAAAAAAGTCCCGAAATGTGACGTCACCCTAAGAAAACCACTCGTCCTCTGAGTTGCAGCTCAGGACTTGCTCATAGCTTTATTCAAGTGGTTCAAACCGTCGACGTGATGGCGGTTGAATGCGGGAATGGGGCCGGACCGCGTCTGTAGAGCTGAATGTCATAGTCAATCCAACCTCGCTCTCAGAGTACATCCAAAGTTTTCGCCAAAGCGACATTGATTTCTTCACCAAACGAAGCGGAAAGCGCTATTGACGCCGAGTGGTGGTCCGCAAGGTAATTTAGAATTTACATCTGCGTTTTTCGTCTAGCAGCTTTCTCAAAACCAAAACCCACCCGACCGAACTCACCCAGTGACAGCATTGCCATTACAATCTGCCTAGTCACTTCGGAAATCCGCACGTCAACGGATCTCACCGTAATTTAGTCGGCTTCTTCCATCTTGGTGGCGTTCAGTTGAGCAAACAACTCAGGACCGACGCGGTCATAGAGGTCCAATTGCGTTTCGAGGAAATCAATGTGGCCTTCTTCGTCTGACATCAGACTTTCGAACAGACCCATGGAAACATAGTCACCTGCGGCTTTGCACACATCTCGTGCTTCCTTGTAGAGGGCACGGGCGCTTCGCTCAGCAGCCAAATCACATTCCAGAGTTTCACGCGGGTTCTCGCCAATCTTTAGCGGGTCCAGTTTTTGCAGGTTGGGATGGCCTTCAAGAAAAATGATCCGCTCGATCAACTTGTCGGCGTGCTCCATCTCTTCGATGGACTCTTCCCGACTTTTTTTGGCCATGCTCCCAAGTCCCCAGTCATCCTGGAGGCGGTAGTGAAGCCAGTATTGGCTGACGGCCGTTAATTCGTGCCGAAGCGCTTTGTTCAGATAGTCGAGTACTTTTTTGTCACCCTTCATAACTGGTCTCCCTGGCTGCATGATCGTCTTGCTTGGACGGAGTTTTCGGTGGTTGATCTTAACATTTTTTAGAATAGCTCCAAAATCTGCAGATTGCCCTTTACCTTCAGCTAACTGGCCGAAATCCCGACGATTCTTATTAGATTTAATCAGGGATTTGGCAAAGCATGATCGTATTAGCTTCAGGTCCGAGATTGGCCCGATCCCGGGGCCGTGCTGACCGCATCTATCGGGCTTTCACTTTCTTCGGATCATGTTGGCAACTTCGATCCCATCCAAGGTGGCAGACGCAGATCAGAAAGACTTGACCCCGCACATGTGCCGGACACGCAGATTTATGAAACGGTGATCCTGTACGAAAACTATTCAACGAGAACAAACGTCAGATTACGCATGCTCGTCAACTAAACCCCAAAGTTTGCGACACATGCCTTCTGATCGACCTTTTAGGATAACGCATTGCGATGCCGACGGAGAACCCCCGCGTACTGCAATTCCCGAACCACATGGCGCCCGAGAACACCGGTGCCACCCAGAATAAGCGCCATTTTCCCGTTGTTCGGTGTGGTCACATCCACCTCTTACTGAGGCAAGTCCGTGGCAAGTTTCAATTGTCTTTCTTTTGAGATTTGGGAAGAAGATCGATGGGTAGCGGAAATACGACCGTCGTTGTGCCGTCAGTTGCAATATCATTAAGGGCGTTGAAATAACGCAACTGCATGGAGTTCGGCTGTGTCGCCAGCAATTTGCCAGCCTCCACCAGTTTCGATGCAGCCTGAAATTCACCCTGCGCGTTGATGACACGCGCCCGGCGCAGGCGTTCTGCCTCGGCCTGTTTGGCAATGGCACGTACCATGCTTTCGTCGATATCCACGTGCTTGATCTCGACATTCGCGACCTTGATGCCCCAGGCATCCGTCTGGCGGTCCAAAATCTCCTGAATGTCTGCGTTGAGCTTGTCGCGTTCGGCCAGCATCTCGTCCAACTCATGTTTGCCCAGAACCGAGCGTAGCGTTGTCTGGGCCAGTTGACTGACCGCGGCCCTGAAATCGGCCACGTTGATAATGGCGCGCTGCGGATCCACGATGCGGAAGTAGATTACTGCATTCACTTTGACCGATACATTATCCCGGCTGATTACATCCTGGCTGGGTACATCTTCGACGAACATCCGCAAATCGGTGCGCACAAGCTGCTGCACCACCGGAATGATCAGAACGAACCCAGGCCCCGTGACCCTTGTGAACCGCCCCAGCGTGAACAACACCCCCCGCTCATATTCCCGGAAGATATAGATAGCCGCTTGCAGGAACAGGAACACCAGCACCATCAGGATGAGATAGGCGATCCATTCAAACTGGAATGCTTCCATCATCGTACTCCTTCGCGAGCCTCTGATTTCTTGCCGGTCGATGACCCGACGCGCAGCGTGAGACCGTTGATACCCAGAACGTATACCATTTGCCCAGGCCGCAGGTCGGTTAGGCCTCGGGCCTGCCACCGTTCACCTTCGACCCAGACAAACCCGGCTCCGCCAGACCAGTCGAGCACACGAGCCTTTGCCCCCAGCATCCGGTTCGCCCCCGACACCGGTGCTCGCCGATAGGTGCGAATTGTGTAGCCCAAAAGCACAGCCAGGATTGAGGCGCTGACCAGTGCCAAGACTCCGATCAGCCACCACGAAACGCGATAAGCTTCGACATCTGTATCCACAAGCATCGCAGCCCCCAGCGAGAAGGCGACTATTCCGCCAAGTCCCAGAACCCCGAAACTTGGAGAAAAGGCTTCGGCAACCAAGAACGCTACCCCGAGGCCGATCAGCGCCAGCCCGGCATAATCGAGCGGCAACTGATTGAGCGCATAAAGCCCAAGTGTAAGGCAAATGGCACCGACGACACCGGGAACAATCGCGCCGGGATTCCAGAACTCAAAGATCAGGCCGTAAACGCCAAGCATCATAAGCACCAGTGCCACATTCGGGTTTGACAGAATGCTGAGAATTCGGGTGACTGTCCCCATCTCGATCCGCTCCACAGGCAGGTCAGAGATTTCAAGCGTTATTCGAGCCTCACCCATCATTACACTGCGACCATCCACATCACGCAATAGCGCGGTAAGATCCGAAGCCATCAGGTCGATAACGTTCAGTTCCAGGGCCTGCGCCGCGGACAAACTTTCGGCCTGCCGCACCGCGCTCTCAGCCCAGTCCGCGTTTCGCCCGTGCAATTCCGCCAGACTGCGGATTAGGGCAGCGGCGTCATTTGTCGCCTTGGCCGACATAGCATCCTTGGGCGCCAGCGGGTCATCGGACGCGTCACCATTAGCTTCCCCATTCTTTTCGTCCGTTGAATCGGGCGGCTGCCCAGGCAATCCATCGGGCAAACCGCCAATCGCTACCGGAGTGGCCGCGCCAAGATTGGTTCCCGGTGCCATCGCGGCGATATGACTGGCATACAGGATGTAGGTTCCCGCACTTGCTGCGTGGGCACCGGGCGGAGCAACATAAGTAATAACCGGAACTGGCGCCAAGAGAATCTCGGAAATGATCTCTCGCATTGCATCGGCCAGCCCACCGGGAGTGTTTAGTTGAAAGACGACTGCAGCGGTGTTTTGATTACGCGACTGCTCAATCACACGTGAAACATGGTGCACGGTTGCCGGTCCAATTGGGCCTTCGATCACCGTGTACAGCACCCTGTTTTCGATTGCCTCCGCCGTGTCGGCCTGGCCGTTTGACCGGTCTGCTGCCAGACTGGCCAGGATGATGAGGCAAAGGAGGCGTAACCTTTGCTTCACAAGCTCCATATTCGCTTCTCCACTACACAACGTAGAACGATCCGCCGAATGCTCAAATTGTGGAAAAAGCCGGGTCAGATCTGGGTGTGGCTTTTGCCACCAAGATATCGTCTTGCGCTTTCCGGCTCACACCTTCGCAGAAGACCGTCATCTTTTGCTCCGCGGCTCAATTGTCCACCTGTTCCAGTGAACTCGTGAACACTATCCAACGAACTCGTTGGGTTCATGGCTCTTGGATCTGTTCGGACGTTTGATGAATATGGTGCGATGTTCCAGCCAGTTTTCCCGGGCTTTTCGGGCGCAGGCCGCAAGATCCGTGTTGCAAACAGTGGCAGCAGATAATGTGCCGACAAGCAGGACCCGGTCAGCATGAACACAACAACAGCGCCAAGCGAAAAGGCCATCTCGCCTTCCTGACCTTCCAGAATGAGCATTGGGATAAAGGTGGAAACCGTCGTGATCGAGGCCACTGCCAACGGCACAAAGAACTGCCCCCCGCGTGAGTTGCCGCCTCTTTAGGAGATTTCCCAAGTTTAAGCTGTTTCCAAATTTCTTCGACCACAACCAGACGGCTATCCACCAGAAGTCCCAGCGAAACGATCGCGGCTGCAATCGAGATTTTCTCAAGGTCCACCCCCCATCGAACCATCACGATCAATGAGAACGTAACGGCAAACGGAACGATGCTTTCGATTACCAAAGCGGGGCGCAGACCAAGAAAAAGGAAAATAACCAGAAACACGACGGCAAGGGTCTGGCCTACATTCACGAGCGCTTCGTTGATCGTCTGTGTTGCGACTTATTCCTGAAACGTCGAAAACTCGAACGAGATTCCGATGGGGGCTTTTGTTCAAAGCCTGAGACTACTTCTTTTAGAAGGGCACCGAAGTCAGATCGCCATTGACCTCAAGTGAAACTTCCCATCCGCTCGAAGAAAATGAGCCGGCTGTCGTGATGATATTTTGAGTTCTGAGATCAGCAACAATCTTATCGACGGCTGGACCGGTGGCGAATCTATTGCGAAATTTTGAACGCAACGCGTTGTTTCCGCGAGCAGGTCTGACTTAGGCAGCCCGCTCCGCGAACTGTTTGAAAGGGCAGATTCCGTGCGAGAGTTGTCCCTTACGGATCATGTTAGCCACTTCGATCCCCACCAGCGTCGCTGCTGCTGAAGCAAAGGCTTTGAAGCCCAACATCGGTCGAGTACATTTTTTAATGAGGCGGTGATCCTGTTCGACGAGATTATTAGGTATTTTCACGTAATCATCTCGATTGGGATTGGACAGCCAAAGTTCCTCAACATCTCGCTAACAGCTTCTATACCAGCTGTGTTCGCACCACTTTGGTGATGACTATCTTTCGTGGAAGACCATTGCATTCCAGCATTCGGGCGAAGAACTTCGTGGCCGCAGGTTCATGCCGACGTCGTGAAAGCATGAAATCCAATGTTTTTCCGTGTTTGTCGACGGCTCGGTAGAAATAGACCCACGCGCCTTTCACCTTGATGTGAGTCTCATCCATTCGCCGCACAGGCGCGAACATCACGACGGTCAATGGTCAAAAGATTGCGACAGAACCCCACCGAAGCAGCAAACCTGTTCCAAATTTCGCGACAATACCGTGCGACATCTACCTCTTAGGTCAAACTGGACGACAAAGTAGCCCCCGCCCAGTTGCCGCTTTGAACCAAATCGGCAACGACCTCTTGAATAGTTTCTTCAACGGCTTGCTGCGCACGGCTCGGCGTGCCGGAACGTTTTAGAATTGCCCCTCTGCGCAGTTCTGATCTGGCGAAGTTTGCATATGTTAACGAGCCCTCAGATAACTCCTTTGTCACAGCATGCAGTGGCAGCACTGAATTGCCAAAACCCTTGGCCACCAAGTTTTTTATATTGCGATAGGAATCGATCTCCATCGCCACATTTACCTCGATTTTTCTTGATCTGGCAGCTGACTCGACCAGATCGCGGAGCCCATGGCCTTTTGATGGAAGAATGACCGGCGCCTCACAGAGGCAACGAAGGGAAACATCTTTTGCGATCGGTCTGTCCGGTGGCTGTATCAAGACTAGTTCTTCTTCGACGAGAACGTCTGCATTCGTCTGACCACCCGCAGAAGTATTGTAAAGAACAGCCAGGTCCACGCGGCCTTCCTCAAGCCACTCGGTGACGAAACCGCTCATTGCATCTGCGATGTTCAGAGTAATCCGAGGGTATTTTTCCATCAGCGCGTCAATAAGTGGCAAGGTTAGAATTTCGCTGATCGTGGCCGACAGTCCCAGTCGAACGGCGCCACCTGGTGATTTGTCCAGATTGCGAATTTCGTCTTCAGTTCGCTCTAATTCATTGAGGATACTGCGTGCTCTTGATCTGAGAATCTCGCCAGCTTCCGTTGGTTCAACGCCATCGGCCTTTCGAACAAGCAATGTTGTATCGAGCCGTTCCTCCATGTTGCGTAGGTGCAGTGATAGAGCCGGTTGGGCGACGTTCAACGTACGTGATGCAGCGGTTAAAGAACCCTGTTCTACGATTTCCAAAAAGTATCGAAGTTGTCGTATGTCCACTTCAGCCCCATACAATTATTATATGGAAATTATCACAATCATATATTTGTGCAATGACGGCGATTTGATTTAGGGAAATGCAAAAGCAATGAAGCCCGAGGGTAGCCATGAACTTCTTTTCAGACGACTATCAGGACATCCGGGACGGCGTGCAGGCGCTCTGTGCCCAATTTCCGGCGGAATACCACCGCAAAGTGGATGAGGAAAAAGCCTATCCGGAAGAATTCGTGGACGCTTTGACCCAAGAGGGTTGGATGGCAGCGTTGATCCCGGAAGAATATGGCGGCTCTGGTCTGGGGCTGGCAGAAGCCTCGGTGATCATGGAAGAGATTAACCGTGCTGGAGGCAACTCGGGGGCCTGTCACGGGCAGATGTACAATATGAATACGCTGGTGCGGCATGGTTCGGAAGAACAGCGCCAGAAGTACCTTCCTCTGATTGCAGAAGGTAAATTGCGCATTCAGTCTATGGGCGTGACTGAACCCACCACCGGCACCGATACCACCAAAATCAAAACCACGGCGGTCAAAAAAGATGGTCGCTATGTGATCAATGGCCAAAAGGTCTGGATCAGCCGCGTACAACATTCCGATTTCATGATCCTGCTGGCCCGAACCACTCCGCTGGCCGAGGTCAAAAAGAAGTCCGAAGGCTTGTCGATTTTTCTCGTAGACATCAAAGACGCGATGGCATCCGGCATGGAGGTCAAACCTATCGCCAATATGGTCAATCACGAGACCAATGAGCTTTTCTTCGACAACTTGGATATCCCGGAAGAGAACCTGATCGGCGAGGAGGGCAAAGGGTTCAAATATATCATGACAGGCCTTAATGCCGAGCGAACGCTGATCGCGGCCGAGTGCATCGGCGACGGGTATTGGTTCACGGACAAGGTCACGGAATATGTGAGCAACCGCGAGGTCTTTGGAAGGCCGATCGGGCAAAACCAGGGCGTGCAATTCCCAATCGCCGAAGCCTTCATCGAAGTCGAGGCGGCCAATCTCATGCGTTGGAAAGCCTGCGCGCTGTACGATGCGGGCAAACCCTGCGGCGCCGAGGCGAACATGTCCAAATATCTTGCGGCAAAAGCCTCCTGGGAAGCTGCCAACGCCTGCCTTCAATTCCACGGCGGTTTTGGTTTCGCCAATGAATATGACGTCGAACGGAAGTTCCGTGAAACTCGGCTGTATCAGGTGGCCCCTATCTCGACCAACCTGATCCTGTCTTTTGTTGCCGAGCACATTCTTGGAATGCCGAGGTCGTTTTGATGCTGCCGCTGGAGGGACTCACCGTCGTAGCTATCGAACAGGCCGTAGCAGCCCCGTTCGCATCATGTCGACTGGCGGATGCCGGAGCGCGGGTGATCAAAGTCGAGCGACCTGAGGGCGATTTCGCCCGCGGCTATGATGACGTTGCTTCGGGACAATCGAGTTACTTTGTCTGGCTGAACCGGGGTAAGGAGTCGGTAACGCTGGACCTTTCTTCGGAAGAAGGCAAATCCGAACTGGAAAAGCTTGTTTCCGGTGCAGACGTTCTCATCCAGAACCTCAAACCTGGCGCCATGGCGAAACTTGGATTTTCCGTCAAACGCCTGCGGAAAGATAATCCGCGGCTTATCACCTGTTCCATATCTGGTTTCGGCGAAGACGGACCGATGGCGGATCGCAAGGCTTATGATCTGTTGATCCAAGCAGAAAGCGGGTTGTGTTCAATTACAGGTGGTCCGTCTGAGCCAGCACGCGTGGGGATTTCCATTGTCGATATTGCCACCGGTGCAGCTGCGCATTCCGCGATCCTAGAAGCGCTGATCCGGCGTGGCGTCACCGGCGCCGGGGCCGAGATTTCGGTATCCATGTTTGACGTCGTGGCGGAATGGCTGACTGTACCGCTCCTGAACTACGAAGGTGGCAAGAGCCCCAAACGTATCGGTTTAGCGCATCCGTCGATTGCGCCGTACGGGGTGTTCTATCCCAAGAGTGGCGCACCGGTTTTGATTTCCATCCAATCGGATCGGGAATGGATCAAACTTTGCTCTGAATTCATTGGCGACACCGCACTCGGCACAGACCCTCGATTTGCGACAAACGTTGCGCGCGTCAGCAACCGTACCGAGGTAGACGCTCTGGTGAGCGAAGCATTTGCTCGCTACGACTCCCAAAAGGCGGTTGCATTGCTTTCAGAGGCAAATATCGCTCTTGCTTCAGTCAACGATATGGCCGGGCTTTCCACTCACCCACATTTGCAGCGGATCAGTGTGGCCAGCCCGAATGGAATCGTCAGGTTTCCCGCTCCGGGGGCACGGTTCTTGGGTGAGGACCGCACATTTGGCGCTGTCCCGGCTCTTAAACCTGTTGGAGGCTGATGTGGAAGTCGATATCCAATATCTTCAAAGCTGGATTGGTCGTGAAGAAACCGGTTTTGAAACTCTGTCCCCTTCGCTGGCGGCGCAGTTCGACGCCACGTTCAACATTCCCTCTGATACTGCTCCGCAAGACCGAGCTCCACTGCTCATACATTGGTGCTTAAATCAGCCCATTGCACCAATGTCAGAGCTCGGGCGCGACGGGCATCCCGCGCTCGGGGGTTTCCTGCCTCCCGTTCCATTGCCGCGTAGAATGTGGGCTGGCGGTGCGGTCAAATTTCATGACAGCATCCACATAGGTGATAAAGTCGAACGTCACTCAGTGGTTTCGGATATTCAGCTGAAAAACGGACGAACCGGCGCGCTGTGTTTCGTCACGGTCAATCACGAGGTTTCGATAGCTGGACGGGCCGTGCTTAGCGAGCGTCAGGATATCGTTTACCGAGATCTGCCCAAGGAAGGGCGGACCAAGGCGGTACCTGAACCGGCCATAATCGGCACCCATAGCAAGGTGATCACTCCACACCCAACGCTGCTTTTCCGCTATTCCGCGCTTACCTTCAACGGACATCGGATTCACTATGACAAACCGTTCTGCATCGACACGGAAGGCTACCCCGGTCTCGTCGTGCACGGGCCAATGCAGGCCACGATGCTGTGCCTATACGCCGCCAATCTGAAGGGCGCACCGGCCAAGAGTTTCCGCTTCCGCAGTCATTCGCCTGTCTTCGATGACACTGATTTCACGTTAAACGCCGAGGCCACGGGCGATGGTATGAAACTTTGGACTGCAGCTATTGGCGGGCCAGTTGCAATGGAGGCGGTTGCGGCATGGTGAATGCGACCCGAACGCCACTCTTTGTTCCTGCGACGCGCCCGGAACGATTTTCGAAGGCAGCCTCCTCGGGCACGGATGCCATTATCCTGGATCTGGAGGACGCCGTGGCGCCTGCCGACAAGGAGGCAGCGCGCGCAAACGTCGACGGTTCTTTTACGGATTTGCCGGTCATTCTGCGCATCAACGCTGTGGGCACGCCCTGGTTTGCCGATGATGTGCGGGCGCTGAGGGATCGCGGATTATCCGCTGTGATGCTGCCTAAATCGGAAAACCCGGAAGATATCAAACAAATCGCCGAGCAGCTTCCCGGCTTACCGATTATCGCGCTTGTGGAGACAGCCAAAGGCCTGGGCTGCGCACGTGAAATCGCAGCGGCCCCGGCGGTAACGCGCCTCGCTTTCGGGTCCGTTGATTTCAGCGCCGATTTGGGCTGTGAGCACCAGCGCGACGCGCTTCTCCTGGCCCGTTCCGAGCTCGTTCTTGCATCTCGAATTGCCGGAATTTCCGCACCTCTTGACGGTGTAACGGTCGAGGTCAACGATCCCTCGGTGTCCGGGCGGGATGCAGAGCATGCGAAGGCACTCGGGATGACGGGGAAATTATGCATCCATCCGAGCCAAATCTCGAAGGTAAAGCACGCCTTTATGCCAAGCGATGTTGAGGTTCAGTGGGCACAGCGAGTTCTGAAAGCTGCCGAAGGCGCAGTGATGGTCGACGGCGAAATGGTAGACGAGCCAGTGCGCATCCGTGCCCGTGCCATTCTGGCCGCGAAGTTTACTGACTTAAGTTTCCGCAACAAACGCAACAAACGCAACATTTTACGGGTGTAATACTCTCGCGTGAGAACATATCCTGAACATGTGGATGACGACACCGCAGATTGCGCGGCGCGAGAAAGTCACCAGTCAGACAGTGAGACGGTGGGTTGAAGGAGGGCGGTACGAGCGGTTTGAACGCACACCCGGCGGGCTTTTCCGCGTCTGGGTGCCGGTTGATCCCGAAGTTGTTCTCTATGCCAGAGTGTCCAGTGCAAAGCAAAAATCCTCCCTTGATACCCAGCAACGGCTCCTCTTCGACGCATTTTTCGGTGCACGAATTGTCCGTGACACTGGATCCGGGTTCAATTTCAGGAGACCAGGGTTCCTCACCTTATTGGAACGGGCTTTGCGAGGGGAACCAATCCAGCTGGTGGCTACCACATCGGATCGTATCACGCGGTCCGGGGTCCCGCTCATCCGCCACATCTTCGAACGATCAGGAGGCGGCATCAGGCTTCTGGAAGAAGACGATCACGCCGGACACTTCGACATCACATAGCTCGTTGCGTATATCACTTCCTTCTGCAACGCCCAGCATGGCAAGCGCGCGGGTCAAAGGCACAAGAAAAATACGCGCCTGGCCGAAGCATGAAGACTTCCTTCTCGGATTGATCCGGCAGCAGCGCCGGGCATACAATCTGGCGATCGGTTGCTTCGTTGAGGCCGACAAGGGCCTGATTGATTACAAGGACCCGGATCTCGGAAAGATCGAGCTTCGTCGGACCATCCGCGAGTTTGTGGCAGCGGAATGTGTTGAGCGCGACGAGACGTTTGTTTCGGCCTGGTGCGATGAAGCCGTGATGGAAGCCTTCAGAACACGCGAAGCCGTCATCAAAGGGCGTGTGAGGGGCGAGGCCACAGGGTACAGGTTCCGAAGCCTGAAAGACATCCGGCAACGTTTCTATGTGCAGAAGCTGGCCGCCGGTTTTGTCGTCAAGCACTTCTCGGTCGCTGAACATCTGCCCGAAGAGGCGTTCGGCAAGCTGACCAAAATCACTTTTG
>WQBJ01000031.1 GCA_013032095.1 Ruegeria atlantica
TCAACTCGTGCCGCCAGCCATAAATCTGCTGACGGGTCACATCGTGATGCTGCGCCACCCGCGTGACTGTCGTCCCGTCGACCCCCACTGACGCGACAATCGCTAGCTTCTCCTCGTCGCTCCAGCGTCGGCGTCGCTCAACGCCCAAAATCTCGCCGCGCATGATAAACTCCCCCTAAGACACGTCGGTAACGACGTCGTTAAACACGTGTCTTAGATCATCAGGAGGAAATCAGGCAGGCGGTAGAAATCGGGTGCTTACAGTCAATGAGGCAAGCGCGTCGGATCTCAAGAAAAAACTTTCTGATGGTGATATCGATGTCGCTTTGATGACGCTGACTGAAGAACTAGAAGAAGAGTTTAGGGCTAGACCACTCTACGTAGAAAGATATGTGGTTGTTTTTCCGCCGGAGCACCGCCTTGGACAACTAAACTCAATTTCGCTCCAAGATTTATCTCGAGAAAACTATGTAGATCGCTTGGCTTGTGAGTTGCGCGAGATGGTAATGTCGGTTTGTCAGTCAAAAGGTGTAGAACTGTACGCTCGCTTCCGTTCTGAGCGCGAAGATTGGGTACAAGCAATGGTTGCTGCAGGCATTGGTTTTGCCTTCATGCCTGAGTACTCGGTCACTCTACCGGGCTTGTTGCAGCGCCCGCTTGTTGAGCCAGAAGTTTCAAGAACTATCGCGGCCTTTACAGTCCCCGGCCGAAAACATTCGCCTGCACTTGATGCACTGATGAGGTCATCGCAGACTTTTGCATGGCCGGGATAAGCAACGTCAGCTTTGGGCTCGAAGCGGTCATTGAATACGTTTGATCGACAGGCGGCTTTGTTCGCAGACCTGACGTACGATCAAGTTTCTAAAAAGACTGCGCCCGAATGTTAGCTTTTCCTGCTACGATGGCAGCCACTGCTTGAATATGGTGGAGCAAGACGGGACTGCGAGACCACGATGACTTCGAGTCTCCAAAAATGGCTAGATGAACTCGGGTGCAGTAAGTACGCGAAGGTGTTCGCCGAGAACGAAATCGACATTGATGCACTTGTCTATCTGACCGATGACGACCTCCGAGAAATCGGCGTATCTTTGGGCGCTCGTCGCAAAATTCTGGGAGCGCTCGTCGCCGGCCAAGTTGCTGAGGTAGAGAAAGGCGCCGAGCCAGAAGAGATAGCGGATCGCAGAGAGGTTTCAGTCCTGTTTGCAGATTTGGAAGGGTTTTCCACGCTAGCTGGAAGACTCGGACCCGAAGCTACCCGGGACCTTCTGAACCGGTTTTTTTCTAAAGTTGATGAGGTTGTCGCTGCATATGGGGGCGTTATCGACAAGCATATCGGTGACAGCGCAATGGCGCTCTTCGGCGCGCCCATCGCGCGCGATCGCGATCCCGAGCGGGCGGTTAGGGCGGCGATAGATATCCATCGCGCGATGGACGCCCTCAGCCAGGAACAAGCTCTGCCGCTAAAGGCGCACTTAGGCATCGCAAGCGGCCAGGTGGTGGCGGCTGGAACGGGCAGCGATGTTCACAGAGAATACACGGTAGTCGGAGAGTCCGTGAACCTCGCCGCTCGGTTGCAGGATCTGGCGACGGGAGGAGAGACCCTTATTTCACCGGCTATGAAGCGAGCAGTCGAAAACGCTTTTGTCACAAAGAGCTTTGGAGAAGTGGCGGTCCGCGGCGTCGATCAACCCGTATCTGTATGGCGGGTTATCGGTCCGCGCGATGACGAACGCACCGAAAGCAACAAAGGGTTCGTCGGACGTCGGCGCGAACTAAGGCAATTGCAAGGACTTCTTGAAGATGCTTCAACCGAATCTATGGGCGGTGTAGCGGTTATCCGCGGCGAAGCTGGCATCGGAAAATCTCGTCTCGCCGGTGAAATTGCGCACATCGCGCAGGACATGGGTTGCGAAGTACAGCGGGCTGAGGCGCTCGATTTTGGCGCGGTTAGAGGCCGTGAGGTTCTGAGGACTCTATTGTACGGATTGCTGGCGGTTTCGAACACGGACAGCGAAGCTTTGCGACGCGCTGCTGCGAAGGATGCATTGCGTCGTCTGCGCCTACCCGAAGATCAAGAGGTGTTTCTTAACGATCTGCTTGATTTGCCCCAGCCGCGCATGTTGAGCGACCTGTATCATGCCATGGGCAACAGCACCCGAAACACCGGAAAACGCGCGATCCTCGGCGCTCTTGCACGGGATCGCTGCAAGGAGCGTCCTCTTGTCCTAGTAGTCGAAGACCTCCATTGGGCAGATGCGATTACAATGGACGCATTGGCCGACCTCGCCGCTCAACTGTCGGCAGATCGCGTGCTGATCTTGTTGACAACACGCATCGACAGCGATCCGTTGGACCGGACTTGGCGGGACAGAGCCCGGCCAGCGTCGCTTACCACGATTGATCTCGCGCCAATGTCGAAGGGCGAAGCGGAAGCACTCGCCACGCCGTTTGGATTGCGCCATGACGACTATGTGCTCGAGTGCATCCGCCGCGCTGACGGCAATCCCTTGTTCCTTGAACAACTGCTGCTTGAAGGTGAAGCAGCTCGAGGCGAACGCGTTCCCGGTTCAATCCAAAGCATCGTCTTGTCCCGTACGGATAGACTTCCGCAACTTGACAGATCAGCATTGCAGGTGGCGTCGGTCATCGGGCAACGCTTTCGACCCGAACTGGTAAGGCAGTTGATTAAAGATCCGGAGTACGCATTTGATCGGCTTATTGCTGAAAGTCTTGTAGTGAAGGCCGGTGACGAGCTCCGCTTCGCGCATGCATTGATCCGCGACAGTGTATATCAATCACTACTCAAAGAACGCCGCTTCGAACTGCATGCGCGGATCGCCAGTTTGATCGACAATGACGAACCAGCTCTGATGGCTGCGCATCTCGAACGTGCAAAAGACGAGAGTGCGCCACGGGCTTATTTTGAGGCCGCCCACACAGAGCGTTTGAAGTTTAGATCCGATCGCGCGCTTGCGCTTGTCGAACGCGGGATCAGAATCGCCAAGAGCCATGATGACAAGTTCCAACTCTTGTCTTTGCAGGGCGAACTGATGCTCGAACTTGGCAGCACAACGGAAGCCGATGCCGCCTATAACCATAGCCTCGATCTCGCCAAAGACGCGCGCGAGTATTGTACCGCGTGGCTCGGCCTTGCGTCGGTGATGCGTCTTACCGACAGATACGACGAGGCATTTGATCTGATAAGCAAGACAGAATCTACTGCCGAAAAAAATGACTTTAAATCGGAGCTTGCTGAAGCCAGGCATTTGCGGGGAAGTATCCATTTCCCGTTGGGCCAAATCGATGAATGCCTCGCCTCTCATGCTTCGGCCCTTAAAATTGCCAAATCCATAGACGATCCGGCACTTCAAGCACGCTCACTCAGCGGTATGAGCGATGCTGAGTTCATCAGAGGCCGTCTTATTACAGCCGATGAGTATCTCTCACGCTGCCTCGACATCTCCAGAGACAACGGCCTCGGCCGCATCGAAGTCGCAAACTATGCGCAACTCTCTTACATACGACACTATTTTCGTCCGCTCGACGAATGTCTGGAATTATCGCTTGACGCGATCGCCAAAGCCGAACGCATCAAGGACACTCGAGCGGAGCTCATCGCGCGACTTGGCATCGTGGAAGACTTGTACGATCTGCGTCGACTAAAAGACGCCTCGCTGCACCTAGAACGGGTATCTGAACTGGAACAGATGCTTGGAGCCATGCGGTTCCAGGGCCGTCGGCTCATGTACGAAGCACTGGTGCAGGAGGATTGCGGTAACCCTGAACGTGCACGGACAATGTTGGAGTCGGCTCTCTCGGCATGCCAACGTGCGGGAATGAGCTATTGTGGGCCAATGGTACTCGCAGAAATGGCGCGACTTGAGCGCGATCGCGATATCCAGCTGAAGTTATTGCAGGAAGGCGAGCATTTGTTAGCGCTTGGCTCGATGAGCCGCAATCATTTCTGGTTCAGACGCCTTGCGATCGAAGTTGCCATAGCCGGACGCGACCCCACAGAGGCGAGCCGGCACGCTGAAGCATTGGCAGATTTCACTCGCGCTGAGCCTCTCCCGTGGACCGACCAATACATCTTGTTGGGTCAAAAATTCGCTCAGGAACACTCTTAGGCCGCTTGCGTTCCGAGAGGACAATCTCGCGCCCACTAGCACCAGCGGTTGAGGCTAAGAAGTGGCGAATGATTTTAGCAGTGCGGCTACTGACCTAAAGACCTGAAAGCTTCCGCTTTGGGCTCAATGCAGTCATTCGGTGCGCAATGTAGCAACGACTGCTCTGCGGATAAAGCTTCCGTTCGCTGCGGTGGCTCCAAGGTCCGCTCTGCTCACGCAAGTCAGCCTCAAGCAACTTTGACCAGTAGTTTCTGTGCCTCTCCCCATTGCCTCGGCGATTGCCCATACATGCGCCTGAACTCGCGACTGAATTGGGACGGGCTGACATAACCAACGTCCATTGCGGCTTCGTTCACAGGCATCCCGCCCGCGATCTTCATGGCGGCGTCGTTGAGGCGCATCGACTTAACGAACTGGATTGGTGCCATCGTCGTGACCTGCTTGAATTTACGATGGAAGACCGCCCGGCTCATACCCGCTCGGCTTGCCATATCGTCAATCGAGATCGGCGCGTCCAAGTGTGACGACACGTGCGCAATGGAACGTGCAATCGCGTTGCCAGCACCGAATGCCTGCCGTGCGAAGGTGCCAGCTTCTCCCTTCAGGATCGAATAGAGCAGCTCACGCAATCGCGCCTCGCCGAGAACCGCTATATCCGTCTCGCTGTCTCCGAGCCGCAGTAGCCGCAGCAGCGCTTCCGTGAACCCATCGTCCCATCGTGCAAACCTAATTCCTGGCTCCCGCAGTTCTCCTTTGACCGAAGGCAGAACGCCCCCAGCATTTTCCATCTCCATTGCCAACTCGGCCATGGCGCGTTGCTCAAGAGAGATCATAACCCCGTAGAGAGGGTTGTCATGCGAGGCCAAAGGCGTCCCCGCCTTGACCGGCATCGACATTGGGCAGCAGAGGTATTGACTGTTGTCGTATTCGTATCTTCGGCCATCCAGAACGGCTTCCTTTACACCGCTCACAATGGCCACGACGCAGGGCTCGTAAACGGCTGGAACACAGGGGATTGATTGCGTGGCGCGAAACAGCCGTACACCCTTGATACCCGTCTCGGTCAGGCCGTCCGTTGCGGTTCGGTCTGCGATGATTTGCTTGATCTGATCCTTGCTCATAAGAGCGATGTAAAGGCTCCAGATCGATGCTGACAACTATCTTGATATAATCGGGCAAGTATTTGCGATAATCTCGCCTGTTTCTGCGTTCTGATGAGAGCTATCTGCATTTCCATGCTTAAACAAAGTTCGCTTGGCCCATGCGCCAACGCGGATAGGAGACAAAAAATGCCAGATACCACATTTGGACCCAAAGGCTGGATGCCTGAGCGCCTCGGCGACCTCTCCGGCAAGACCTACCTCATCACGGGTGCCAACGCCGGTGCCGGGTTCCAGGCCGCGCGGACGCTCCTAAAAAAGAACGCCAAGGTCGTGATGTTGAACCGTTCGGCTGAGAAGTCTCAGGCAGCTGTCGCGGACCTGAAGAGTGAGTTCGGCAGTGAAGCAGAAGTGATCTTCATACGCATGGACCTGGCTTCGATCGCAAGCGTGCGTGAAGCTGCGGACGAGGTTCTAAATTCCGTTCCCCAGATTGATGCGCTCATCTGCAATGCTGCCATCGCGCAGGTGCCAACCCGCAAGCTGACAGAAGATGGGTTCGAGAGCCAGCTTGGCACCAACCATTACGGTCACTTCCTACTCTGTGGCCTTCTGTTTGAGCGGATCGAAGCCTCGAAAGGTCGGATCGTTGTTGTCGCCAGTCTCGGCTACAACATGGGTCTTAAGACGATCAAGTTCGGCGATATGAACTGGGAGGAGGGTTATGGCCCGAACACCGCATACTCGCAAAGCAAGTTGGCGCAAATGATGTTCGCTTATGAATTACAGGACAGGCTTGCCGCCGCAGGGCGCACCGAGGTCGAGGTCTATGTCTGCCATCCTGGCTCGTCGGCAACGTCACTGATCAGTACGAGTGGCAGCCGGACGATGCGGTTTATCTGGTGGCTCATGACCATGACGCCGATGGTTCAAACGGCCGAACAAGGGTCCTATCCCGAAGTCATGTGCGCCACCGAAGAGACTCTGACCGAACAACGCGCGCTCTACGGACCAACAGGCCGCTTTGAAGCCGTTGGTCCGGTCGGCAAGGGTACATTGAACCCGCATGCGTATGACAAAACCGTCATGGCAAGGCTTTGGGAGGTTACTGAACAAGAAACAGGCTTGAAGTGGGAGATTTGATCCAACGGGTCCCGTGCGGCTGGTGATGCTTCACCCACAATCGGACATTTGTGCACCGTGCAGCATTTAGTAGAATGGGTTCAACGCGGTCATCCGCTGCACTTGGCATGAACGACCACTTTGCGGACAAAGTTTCCTTTAACTGTCATACATCGAATGGCCGCATAGATGCCGCGCACCGCTGTTTTTGATGCGCGGCTTGTCCTTTGAAGTCTGTTTAGTTTGTGGTTGTGTTTCGTTTGCGGTCGGCCGTGGCGATCACGCCAAGCTCCACCGCCACATCTAAGATATAGTCAATAAAATAAGGGATTAAGTAAACTAGCGACCCCGGCAGCAAACATCCTCCATCTGCACTGAAATCACCTTAACAAACCGTAAATAAAGGGGAAAATATACTTTCTACGTAGTGTAAATCCAGTGTGGTATTAGTCACACTACAGGGTTTTCATCTATGTCCACTCAAACCAATGCCATCGGACCATCTGGTCTGCCTTATCCAAGCTGTTCCACTATTGCCGCGACAACGTCCGGTTACAGAGTTCAGACTTCTGTGGTTGAAAATGGGGTTGTGGCGCCGTGTAGCTTGGATACGAGCCTGTGACGTCGTTAGACCAGCCAAAGCTCCCGCGCCGTCGGAAGCTTGCACACTCGCAGCGCGGGAACGCCCGAATTGCAAAGAGGGCTTTGCTCGCCGGGTATTTAGGATACGGACCAGCACATAACCCAGACCAAAAAAGGCCCGCGCTGCTGACAAGGGGAACCTGCTGGAGGTGCAGCGCGGGCCGTCCCAACAGAGGGATAACTGAGAGGTAGTGCCATTACCGTGGCCGGGTCTATGCCAGATGGCCGCAACAGATGCTGACAGTACCGGACAAAGAGTGGAACGGTAACCTGCGCCGGGTCGGCCTGTTCAGCAGCAAGAGGTGTTGCAACAAGGCAAGCGAAAGTAATTGGTTGAAACATGTTTGACCGCAAAACTATCAGAATTAGCTATGAAGGTTTGAGGGTAGATCAAAGCTGTCAAAGGAAACCCATGAGAACCTTCAACGCACGGAATGTGGAAGAGAGACTGGATCGTATCGACAATGTCATCAAAACCATGGCCAACGGTGAGGAATACGATGGAAGGCGCACAGACGTGCTACTCTGGCTGGCCGTAGGGAAGCTGAGAGACGATCTCGGACTGCCGCGTCAGGAGAACTGAAATCTACCTTGACCCAATAGAGAACGGGAAAAGAACATCGGGTCATGAAGAAATGGCCCCGCACCATCCCCTACGATCTTAACTGCAAACTGGAAAGCCTGCGGAAATACCGCAACGCGCCACTATTGCAGCACGACTGGGGTGCGGTATTTGAGTGGTTGAACAAGCACGGCGTAGAGCCGCCAGACCACGCGCTGCCGGCCGAGCCGGAACTTGCAGGCCCCGTCGGGCACAGTTGAAGGTCGCGCGCCAGCACCAGATGTCAACTAGTCGGCATTCGTCGCTTCCGACTTTCTGAATACCAGCAGTGTTACAAAGAGGCCGCCTATTAACAGCATATGCGCGGCAGCAGTCACTCCGAACACAAAGTAGCTGCCGACCATAAGCGAGAAAATCGCACTCCACATCCATGCCAACATCTGCATCAACAAATGGGCCGTGGGTAGGGTCTGGTTTTTTAGTGGGTTCTTGGTTTCATCCATTACCGAAGCCCACGTAGTTTTCACGTCGAAACTATTGGTCATGATTTTCCTCCCAAATCCAATCAAACGCGCGATCTCGGGTCCACTGAGCATAACTGGAATGTTCGCTGCCAGCGGAGCAACGGGATCACGAGACAAAGCAATCTGTCTGTGGTTTGTGATACTCCTGATACGTGCAATTCAGACAGTTGGACCGAAAAAACCGCGCGCACGAGGGATGGGTTGTACGCTTAGCCACACCTTCAGGGCGCACTCTCATGCTTGTGCAATGGCTCGGTCGATCGACCATATGGCAAGCTGGTCATTAGGGTCAGGACCTGTAATCAGGCACAGACATCAACGGCGGCTCTTGTACGCAGCGGACGTTAAACAAAATTAAGGCAGCGACCGAGTTGCGGACGAAGCGGACCTTAGCCCGACAACCTGAATCGGTGCACTGATATTGGCTCACTGCACTCGAAGCGTACCAAGATACGCAATCAAAGCGACCCTTTCGGCGTCCGACAGATCCGGCATCAATGCCATCTCTGTCCCAGGAACACGTCCTGCGGGATCGGCGATGAATTGATTGAGTTCTGAGACGCTCCAAACACCGGATAGGGAAGCCATTGCGTTTGAGTAGTTGTAACCTTCAACACCGGCTTTGGCGCGTCCGACCACACCAATGAGCGACGGCCCGTGATTGTGCGCTCCGCTTGGTGCGGTTCCTTCTTCGATGATGTGACATTGCGTGCAGCTAATCGCTGCAATCCGCCCGAGTTCCAGGTCGGCAGTCGCTAATTCAGTTTCGGAAACGGGCGGCGGCTCGATTGGTCGTGCACCGCTTTCTGAGAGAAACGAAACCATCTTTGCTTTTTCTTTTATTGTGGCCAGATGGATTGGCGGCACACCCCAAAACTCTCGTGCATTAACGTTTGCACCATAAGCCACAAGAATTTTGGCGGCGTCCAATGCGCCCCTCTCGGCGGCATCATGAAGCGGCGTATAGTCTTTATCGCCCGCCTGTGCGCTTGGGTCTGCTCCCGCCTTCAGTAATAGTTCAACTATCTGTTCATGGTTGCCACGGGCAGCCTTCTGCAAAGGACTACCATAGTCGAGCATCGTGTTGGCATCTGCGCCATGTTCGAGAAGGATTGCGACAACGTCGGTGTGGCCGGATTGAGCGGCGAAGAACAAAGGCCGCTCCAGACTGGTTGGATCAACGCTTCCTTCTGCAGCGAGCGAGGTCTCCAGCGCCTCGGTATCCCCTTTTCTGGCCGCTTGTAAAATCTCATCTGCCTTGGCAACCTGCGCGGATAGAACCACTGCCAGAACCAAAAAAAGGAAAAAATTGGCGATACTGAAACGTAGCATCAGCAAATCCTCCGTCAGTCGTTGCTGCGCCAACTATATCATAACTCGCCGCAGTTCGCGGCCCCGCCAATACTTTACCGCTTCTACAACACCAATTGACTCAGACTGCACCATAGTCAGTTCCGCTTCGGGCTCGGAGCGGACAATCGAAAATCTACTCTACGGAGCTTGTGTACTGGCGTGACAAACAACAGCATCAACCAATCGAGCAACCTATGAGGGAAAAATCTAGACACGAACACCATTATGTAGATAGCCTTACGTAGGGTAATAAATTGTTCTGGTGTTTTTTATGCGTAATTTTCGTCAGTTGCCGCCTTCGCGAGCGCAGCAAGAAACGGCTTTGAGTTGCCCATGCTGCGGAGCCGCACCGACAGGTGCGGGAGGCAGTTCTTTAAAGGTTTCTTTGAAGCTGGCCATGCTCGTGTTCAATGTTCCTATGGCCATATGGACTGCCGCCGGTTCTGAAAAATTGACCGCGGTGGACGGTACTGGATTGGCAATAACATTTTGGGTAATAGGTGACGTCGCTTTGGCTCTTGCGATGCTTTTGGCTAGGAACTGATCCCAGTTCTAGAAGGAAAAATGAGGCGACGTCCTCTATGCGGACAAAGCCGACTTAGGCCACGAAAGCCCCATTCTCTAAACAACATTTTTGGGATTAGTTCGAAGTGGAAATCAGGTGATCAACTACGTACTCCGCGTCCTCGCCCACGCCATAAAACAGGCCTGACCCTTGTGTATGCATCCAATGCAATCCGCAGAAGTACAGGCCTGCTATATCCGTAATACCTCGCTCATATTGCGGATAGCCAGTCTCATCGAAGACCGGCAAGTCGATCCATCCAAAATCGCGGTGAAACCCAGTTGCGTATATGACGGTTGAAACATTCGCCGCAGCCAAGTCTAAGAACGGTGGTTCAGGTTTGGGCTGCCAGTTGATCGGGTCAACAATTTCCTTGGGATCATCGAGTCCATTCTCTGCAACGAACGTGTCGATGCTCTCCATTTCCGCGCGACACACATCGTCCACTGCCTTGAGCGTCTCTTCAAGTCCGCCCGCCAAAATCAAACACCCGTCTTGAACACCCTCAACCTTGCTGTGTAGTTTGACCCCGTCGAGCGCCATCTGGCGCAGATCAATTGTACGACCGCTCTCTCGCCCAGAGAGATGTGGATGGGCTTTGAACCGGATAGTTGTCCCTTTGGGATGGTCTTTCACCGCCATGTTCATGTACCCAGTCGCCAAGTCCCATTCAAAAATGTCGCGCCCCCTATAGCGACGTGGGATGCGGCCAGCACTGCCTACTGCAAGATGTACGTCGCGCCCGGATAAATGCAGGTCCTCAGCGACCTGACACCCTGACTGACCACTTCCAATAATGAACACCGCACCATCCGGTAGGCACGCTGAGTTGCGATAGTCACACGTATGTATGCCAGTAATTCTTTCGGGCAGATCGTAGTGCCAACTTGGTATATTCGGGTGTTGATGCGTGCCGACGGTGACGATCAAGTTCTGCGCTCTGATTTCGCCATCTGATGTGGTTAGTTTGAACCGACCCGGTCCTGCACTTGCCTCGATTCTAGCCACCTCGACGCCCGCTCGATAGGGCGGACCAAAACTTCTCGCATAGTCTTCGATGTACTTAACGATCTCATCGCGGAGCATGAAACCATCGGGATCATCCCCATCGTAATGGAAACCTGGAAGTCGGCAGAGTTTGTTAGGAGAGACCAGGCAGAACGAATCCCAGCGGTTACGCCATGTATCGCCAATCTGCCCACGGTCCAAAACAACGTGATCATGACCAGCCTGCATTAAGTGCCAGCTAACGGAAAGACCAGCTTGACCTCCGCCCACAACCACAGTGTCAATCAGGGTGTACATAACAGCAAACTCTCTATGAAACTCTATCGGCGACAGCTAGTTGCTTCAACGTATCAATGTCCGCTCAGGGCTCAAAGCGGTCGTTGGCGGCGGCGTGCCAGAATGGCGGTTTTGGACAGTCCGTTTAAGGGAGAGTGGTGCGGGGGAATGGACTTTTACCGCGAATCTGGACGTATTAGGCAACGCAAAGAGCGTGGCGCCGGATCGAAGACAAGTGTTCTGGTAGCACGACATGCTTCACGCCTGTCCTAAGCGGCGCTAGTCTCCCGTCATAGCAACGCTGAAAGGAGCTGCCCAATGTCCCTCTTCTCTAAACTCTTCGGTGGTGGTGAAAAGTCGGAGCTGGAGCCAGTCTCTTACAGAGGGTTCGAAATCTTTCCGGACCTGATGCCCGAAGGTGGCAAATACCGCCTTCTAGCCCGTATCGAAAAGACCATCGACGGAGACCGCAAGACCCATACTGTGATCCGGGCGGATGTTTTTGACACCCGGGATCAGGGAGAAAGCTTCAGCATCGCAAAGGCGAAACAGGTGATCGACGAACAGGGCGAACGCATGTTCGATTAAGCAAACAGACAGCCTGATGTAAGCGATGCAATCGACGGATGTCCCGCAAAGTAGACATCCGCCCCGATTTGGCGAACGAACGCTAAGCAGGCCAAGCAGTCATTGGAAGTCTTAGTTACCAGATACATGCAGCTGTAATCTGGGTCCCAATTTCGTCTATTTTACAGCCTGTGCTACCCTGATGCATTTATCGTATGCAATTGGGGGCTGAAGATATGTGGAACATGGAACAGTTTGTAGCGGACTGCCGGACCGCAGTAGATCAGGACGCGTCTCTTAAATCGGTGGCTTAGGTGGTGGACCGGGCGATGCGCGATCCCGCGGGCGTGACGCAAACCTTGGGAGAGCCGACCGAAAGCGGTATCTTTCCCATTTAAAAGTCAGGTGATCTGACAATCGTCAACGTCGTCTGGAAGCCAGGAATGACCATAATGCCCCACAATCACGAAATGTGGGCCGTGATCGGTATTTATGGTGGTCGAGAAGATAACATTTTTTGGCGGCGCGTGGCAGATGACCCTAACGGACGCATTGAAGCGGCGGGGACTCGAGCATTGTCGACGGGTGAATATGCTCCGCTTGGTAAGGACCTCATTCACTCGGTTACAAACCCTATCCCCAAGTTGACCGGAGCAATCCACGTATACGGCGGGGATTTTTTTGAAGCTGAGCGAAGCGAATGGGATCCTGAAAACCTGACGGAACATGCCTATGACATGTCGAAGGTTCGCGCGTTATTCGAGGACTAGTTTGCAGTTTGACAATCTGCGCTGGCAATGCCTGAGGCATGTTCCGTCTACACGGCAGGCTTCGCTGATTGCCGATTACTATCTCGTTGAATTGACACGGGGTGATGATCTCGGATTATGGACAGATGAGCAAATTACAACGCCCCCCGAAGCCTCGGCCGCGCCCTTTTCTTCCCAATCCGGACCGCTACGAGCAAATGGTCTATCGCCGTTGTGGGCAGTCTGGAATAAAGCTACCCGCGATCAGCCTTGGGCTATGGCACAACTTTGGTGGGGACACCCCGCACCAGACAAAGCGCGATCTCTGCCGCACTGCTTTTGACTTGGGTATAACGCACTTTGATTTAGCAAATAACTATGGCCCGCCGCCGGGATCGGCGGAAGAAGCATTCGGCGAAATTTTAAAAACTGATTTCGCAGGCTATCGGGACGAACTCATCATATCTACCAAGGCGGGGTATGATATGTGGCCAGGCCCCTATGGGGAGTGGGGATCACGAAAGTATCTTGTGGCCTCTTGTGATCAGTCGCTCAAGCGGATGGGGCTAGAATACGCAGATATCTTTTATTCCCACCGCTATGATCCAGATACCCCACTGGAAGAAACTATGGGAGCCCTAGACTATATAGTGCGCTCTGGGCGCGCACTTTACGTCGGAATTTCAAGCTACAACTCGCAACGAACGCGCGAAGCGCTGGCCATCTTGAAAGACCTTGGCACGCCGTGCTTGATTCATCAGCCGTCGTATAACCTACTCAACCGGTGGGTTGAGCGGGACGGGCTGTTGGATACGCTTGACGAATTGAACGTGGGATCGATTGCGTTCACGCCACTTGCCCAGGGTATTTTGACATCGAAGTACCTGAACGGCATTCCCGATGACAGTCGTGCAACCCAAGGCAAGTCTCTATTGGACGGCATGATCAACGAACGTTCACTGACGAGTGTCAGGGCTCTAAACGACATAGCGGCGTCACGAGGTCAATCATTAGCTCAGATGGCGCTTGCTTGGGTGCTGAGAGGTGACCGGATTACGACAGCCCTTATTGGCGCCTCGCGACCTGAGCAGATCAAGGATTGCGTGGGTGCGGTCCGGAATTTGGAATTTACCGAAGCGGAACTCACCAAGATTGACGAGGTCAGCTCGGAAGAGGAAATCAATCTCTGGGCGCGATCCTCGGAAACTGAGTAGAATTGTTGACCACTGATTTTTGGTGCGATCAGGCTTTTCTGCTTAATCGCATGGCGTTTCTGCTTTGGGCTCAATGCAGTCCTTCACTGAACTCGGCGTAAATGTCTGCTCTGCCGACAAAGCCGTCGCAATACTTAAGGTCGGTCAAGAGTTCTATGGGCTTAAACCGTACCTTCGGTAATTAATCCGCATTGGGCTAAAAGTGCTCAAAGCGACCCTTCACGTATGAGACATAATTTGCATGGGCTCACCGTCCACCGTTTGTTTGAGGCTTCATCTCGCTATCGTAATGAGTATCTGGATAAATCGACGATACGTGGTTTTAATGTCGCTGTGGTGCTGGCTCCTAGCACGGCCTATTGGTTGTACTCAGAAACAGAATTTAACTGCAGGAGAGTCGAGTGCATAGCATCTCTGATCGAAGTATGTTCGCCACCAAATTGGCTGTAGAAGCAGGCGCGTTGGCTTTAAGATATTTTGGCAATAGAGACACTCTGGTGGTGGATGCAAAGGGTGCTCAGGATTGGGTCAGCGAAGCCGACCGGAATGTCGAGACGTTTGTTCGCGAAAAAATAACCGAGGCCTATCCCGACGACGGAATCTTCGGAGAGGAGCACGCTGCGAAATCAGGTTCCAGCGGGTTTGACTGGGTGATCGACCCAATTGACGGCACCACGAACTTTGTAAACGGCATTCCGGCGTGGACGATAGTCCTGGCGGTTGTTTCAGAAGGACAAACGCAAATCGGTGTCATTCACGAACCGAATGTGGCAGAGACCTATGTCGCCATGCGGGGTGCGGGAGCAACGCTCAACGGGCAGCCAATGCAGGTTGCATTAGGCGTCGATATGGCAAGCGGGACCGTCTCAGTCGGATATTCGAACCGAATCGAAGCGGTAAAGGTGATCCCAATCATTTCAGGCATCGTAGAACGCGGGGCTATGTATCATCGCAATGCAAGTGGAGCGCTGTCGCTTGCCTATGTCGCGGCAGGCCGGCTGTTGGGGTATGTCGAAGAGCATATGAACGCATGGGACTGTCTTGCTGGTCAGTTGTTGATCGCAGAGGCCGGTGGTGTCGTCGAAGATCAGGACGCCTATGAAATGATCCGCTATGGTGGCCGCGTCATTGCCGGCACGCCAAAGATCTTTGATGATCTCAAAGCCATTTGCGAGAAGGCATGGCGCGTCTGATTTGCGTCAGGCGATAACCCGCCAGCCGGAGTTACAGCACAACGTGTCCGAATCAGCGCTCCAGTAATGGCCCTGCCCAGGCTGGTCGTGCTGCCAACCAATCCGCACGCCAGAGAAGTGACACCAGAGCAGCGTCCCAACCGCGCCGTGGGTGACGATGGCAAGGTCGCCACCATCGTGCGCGTTCATGATCGACGTAACCGCCCCGACAATACGGGCCTGTGCATCCTTTGCGGTTTCCCAGCCGCGAAGCTCAAATCCGGTGCGGCGAAGAATGCATTTGCCGCGGCTTCGAACCGGGACGGTGGCAAGAAACCCGTGGCACTGCGATCATTTTCGCCAAGCACCGGGTTTAACTTCACTTCAAGGCCGTGCGGTTTGGCCAGTATGGCAACTGTTTGTTCTGCCTTGCGCTCGGTGCTGGACCAGATGGCACTGACCGAGGCCATGATCGGAGCGATTGCGAATACTTCGGCCCGAGCGCGGCCCACCTCACTCAGCCCCCAGTCGGTGATCGCGATCTCTGGGTTCACCAGCACTTCTGGGTGCGAAATGACAACGAGTTTCGCCAATATCAACCTTCCGGCAGCAAAACCGGCCCCCGGTCTGCAAAGGCCATTTTGACGTCGGTGCCCGGTTGCAACGGGTCATCCACGTCGTCCTGCACGGCAAACACCTGTCCGAATGCGCCGGTCAGCGTGTATTCCATGCGCACGCCGACATAGGTTGCCTTGGCGACTCTTGCCGGAATGCCGGTTTCAGATCCGATAAGGATGCGGGACGGACGCACCGCTAGAGTTGCCGGACCCACGGGCAAATCGCGCGAAAGCAAACAGTGGCGGTGTCCTTCGATTTCGATTGTCGCCTGATCGCCGTCGACTTCGACGATTTTGCAGTCGATCAGGTTCGCTTCACCGATAAAGTCGGCCACGAAGCGGTCGATTGGCGCGTCATAGAGTTGTCGCGGGGTCCCAATCTGGGCGATGGCGGCGTTGCGCATGACGACAATCTCGTCCGAGACGGCCAGCGCTTCTTCCTGATCGTGGGTTACGTAGACAACCGTCAGTCCGAGGTCCTGCTGAATAGAGCGGATGTCCTCACGCACTTGTCGGCGCAGTTTAGCATCGAGGTTCGATAGGGGCTCATCAAAGAGTAGCACCTGCGGTTCCAGCACCAGAGCCCGGGCGACGGCGACCCTTTGCTGCTGGCCACCGGACAGCTCGCTTGGCAAGCGGTTGTCAAAGCCTTTGAGGCCCACCAGTTCCAATCCGTTGAGCGCGCGCGATCTGGCCTCTCCCTTGTCAAAGCCGGAGAAGGTGAGCCCGTACATCACGTTTTCCAGCACACTCATATGTGGGAACAGGGCGTAAGACTGGAAAACCATGGAAACGTCGCGATCGGTCGCGGGCAGTTTTGTCACATCCCGGTCGCCAATCACGATCCGGCCTGAGCTCGCCATTTCCAAACCGGCAATCATGCGCAGCGTCGTTGTTTTACCGCAGCCCGACGGCCCCAGCAGCGTCGCCAGTTTACCTGCTTCCACGTGCAGGTCGATGTTGTCGACGGCCACAACATCTTTGCCAAACACTTTTGACACCCCTTCGAACCGAACCGGCGCGGCTTTACTAGCAATGTTGGTATCCGTCATGTCGTTCTTTCCGCTCCTATTTGGGTACGCCGTCCGATCTGCACGCGGCCCACGAGGAATTGCAAAAGCCCCACCGCTGCCAGCATCACGAAGATCAGCGTGGTGGAATAGGCGATGGCAAGGCCGTAATCATTGTTCTCGACGCGCCCGATGATGTAGCTGGTCGCCATGTCGTATTCGGCCGACACTAAAAAAATGACCGCCGAGATCGCGGTCATAGCGCGGACGAAACTGTAGACGAGTGCAGCCAGAATGGCGGGTTTGAGCAGGGGCAGGATCACGCGTCTGAACGTCTGCCAAGAGTTTGCGCCCAGCGTCAGCGAGGATTCATCAAGCGACCGGTCTAGTTGCGACATGGATGCAATGCCCGCACGCACGCCGACTGGCATGTTGCGGAAAATGAAGCTGACCACGAGGATGACACCGGTGCCGGTGATTTCGATCGGCGGGACGTTGAAGGCAAGGATGTAGCTGACACCGATCACGGTACCGGGGATAGCAAAGGACAGCATCGTTCCAAATTCGAATGCGTTCTTTCCTGCAAAGTTTTGCCGGGTGAGCAGATAGGCGGTTACCAGTCCGACGGCAGCCGTTAGCGGAGCCGCGATGGCCGCAATGCTGATGGTCGTCCAGAAACTGTCCCATGCCGCACCTGTCCAGCGGATACCTTCCTCTTCAAAGCGCACTGAGAAGGCGGTGACATAGTGTTTGAACGTGAGCGTGTTGTTGACGCCCCAAAGCTCTACGACGCTGCCGTAAATGATCATGCCGTACACAACAGCTGTAAACAGCGCCCAGATGGTCGCTATGGCCACCACAGGAATGGCCAGACCGTTCGGCATCAGCGGATGCACTCCGGCATCCCCCTTGCCGGAAACGGTGGTGTAGCTTTTCTTCCCGAGCCACGCGCGCTGCGCATAAAAGGCAGACAGTGTGAAGAAGAGCAGCACCATGGCAAGCACGGCCGCCCGCCCCTGGTCATATTGCGCGCCGACGATGGCAAAGAAAATCTCGGTCGACAGCACGTCGAAATTTCCACCCAGAACCAGCGGGTTACCGAAGTCGGCCATGCTTTCGATAAAGCCGAGCAGAAAGGCATTCGCCAAACCGGGCCGCATCAAGGGCAGCGAAACCGTCCGGAAGGTTTGCCACCTGTTAGCGCGCAGCGTTTGGGCCGCTTCTTCCATCGACGGAGACACGCCTTCGACCACGCCGATCAGCACAAGAAACGCGATAGGGGTGAAGGCCAGCGTCTGCGCGATGAGGACACCCGGCATGCCGTAAAGCCACCGCGTCGGTTGCACGCCAAAGAGATCAGCAAAAAAGACCGTAACCGATCCAGACAGGCCGAAGAGCAGGATCAGAGCCAGCCCGATTACGAAGGGTGGCGTGATGATCGGCAAAACCGTCAGCGCGCGCATGCCGCGCTTGAACCGAAACCCTGATCGGGTGACCACAAGTGCAAAGCACAATCCAAGAACAGTAGTGATAAGGCCGACAAGAATCGCAAGGAAAAGGGAGTTCCAAGCGGCGCCGCATTTCGCGCCCCAAAAACAGCCCAGTCCCCAGAGACGATCATCGAAGAATTTTGAAGCAAATACAAAGACCGAATAGGCTCCTTTTTCTGTCACAAAGGCCGAAAACAGCATGTTGGCAATTGGAAAGAACACAAAGGCCGTCACGATTGTGATGACGCCGCCGATGGCGCTGACGACAAACACATCGCCGTTGACTGCACCGCGTGCGGCAATGCCCTGCGTGAGCAGGAACAGGAAGGCTGATGCACAGAGCATAGCGCCGTAGCCCATGCCAAACTGGCGGATTTTAGGCTCGCCAAACAAGGCCTTTAGCCAGTCGAAGTTGAAACCGCGAATGCCGATCCCGAAGCCCTGCGCAATCAACCAGCCAAAGCCCAGAGCACCCGCGAGTATCAGAATCTTGGCGTAGATCGGATCAGATTTGGGTTTACCCAGCACCAGAAGCGGCAAAGCCAGCGGGATCAGCAATGGTACAAGCCAGAGCTTTTCTCCCTGCGCGGTCAGAAAGAGAGCGGGCGCAAAATCTTCATCAAACGGATAGCCACTAAAGAGCCATTCAAATGACCAAAGGCCACCCTCAACCATATACCAAGGCAGCAGGCAGTAGCCGACCCACCCGATAATGATCCAGAAGATCAATACCGGGTGAGTCCTGGTTTTCGCAGTGTCAGCCACTTACTGCGGCAGCACCGACACGTCTTCGTCCCACTTTTGCAGTAGACGCTTGCGCTCATCAGAAGAGCCGTACTTTTTGAAGTCATAGTCGATCAGCTTGATCTGGCTCATGTCCGGCGCGCTTTCAGACGTCTGCGCACCTTTGTTTGACGGTACCTGGAAGGCATTGACTTCAAGCGCGAGGTTCTGCGCTTCAGCGCTCAGCGCCCAGTCATAAAACTTCTTGGCTTCTTCTTCGTTGCGTGCGCCTTCAATGATAGACATCGAACCGATCTCGTAACCAGTGCCCTCGCACGGGGCGACAACCTTTACAGGGAAGCCCGACACCGCCTGCTTGACCGCGTCATGCATAAAGACAATGCCGATCGTGTTCTCGCCACGGCCCGCGGCCTTGATGGGTGCCGAACCGGATTTGGTGTACTGATTGATGTTGGCGTGAAGGCCTTTCATGAACTCAAAGCCCTCGTCCTCGCCAAAGATCTGCACCATCGACGCCAGCGTCGTGTAGGCAGTTCCGGACGAGTTCGGGTTTGCCATCTGAACGTGCCCTTTGTACTCAGGCTTGAGTAGGTCCTTCCAGCAGGCGGGCTCAGGCAGGTTGTTGGCGGCCAGAAGGTCGGAGTTGTAGCCATAGCCCAACGCGCCCGAATAGATACCGATGGTCTTATTGCCGGCACTTTCGGCCTGTGAAATCGCCCAGTCATGGAGCTGGTCCCGCATAGGCGAGACATATTCCATGGTCAAACCTTCTTCGGCCGCCTGAAGGTGCGGGTCACCTGTGCCGCCCCACCAGACATCTCCTTTTGGGTTTGAGCTTTCCGCACGGATTTGCGCAAAAGTCTCGCCCGACGATTTGCGGGTCATATTTACGTCAATGCCTGTGGCGTCCTCGAAGCTGCGCGCCATCAACTGGCACCAGTCTTCCTGCGCCGAACAGTAAAATGTCAGCTTGTCGGCTTGCGCAGCACCCATCGAAGCGGCGAATACGATCAGCGATCCAGCAAGTGTGGTTGTCAGTTTTTTCAAAGTCTTTCCTCCCATATTTGTCCGACAGTCGGCTTAGCACCGGGAGCCGTCGTGCCACGGGCGAAGGAGCGCACGCTAAAACGTGACGTTTTCAGTGTTATTCGGGCAGCTGTCCGGTGTTCCCTTCATGTGACCATGCCAGTCTGAGCACTCTAACACTTGTTTCGCAAGGAATTTTACAGAGCGACAAATTCAGTACGGTCCAAAACGGAGCGCCTCTGCAAGCTGTATCCAAAGGCAGATCGCGAACCCACCGATAGCTTTCGAATGCGCCGATGTTTGATACTTGCAAGAATTGGAGAATACGTTTGAGCACCAGGTTGTCTAGCGGCGATATAGATTTTCTAACGAGTTTTGCAAAAAATGAACGTCCGGTTTTGACCTCGCTTGTGATGGGTGGGCTTGCGCAGTGAGTGTCTGCTCTGCGGACAAAACCGACATTAGCTTTATTTGCCTGAATGACCCCTTAAAGCTCCGCAGCAGACATTCATAATTCGGTAGATTGTGCGGAATGTGATTCCTCAGGCTATTTCGGCGGTTTAAACGCTAACCGCGCGTACCATCAGCGTCGCGCTTGCCGCGTTGATGGCCAAGGCAACAAATACCAACCAGATGAGCAGAGTGGCTTTTTCGGCGCGAAAAAGGTTTGTGGTGGGGGTGGTCATGGCGGTCTCCTACCTTACCGTTTCTGGGTGGGGACGGATTTGAGGCTGGTGGCTTCGGTCGCCTTAAAGTGGGTTTGTTCCGCTCTGGCAGCCGGGGCAACTGTTTTGATCCTAAAAGCGGTGAAGCCCGCGAAGACGGCCATCGCAAGTACAAGCATCCAGCCCATGACCGCATCGCCAAATACCGCCGAAAGCACGCTGGTCATGAGTGGGCCTGCAATGCCACCGATGGTGAAGACAAACAGCATTGTGACAGCGCTGGACGCGACATAGACGGGCACAGTGCGGTCCATCGCGTGAGCCAAAAGCAGCGAGTAGAGGGTGAGCATCGATCCGCCCAGCAGGATCAATCCGGCGAGCATTGCAATGTATAGTGGCGTGCCCACGATGGCGGAGTGGCGCGCACCGTCGCCAGTGGCGAAAGTGGCGAAGGCCGCAAGGGCGCCGGTTGCGACTGTCGCCGTCACTACAATGACGCAGCGCCGATCCATGCGGTCTGACACAAATCCAAGCGGATAAAGAAACAGGATACGCCCGACGTAAATCGCAGCGATGCCAATGGCCACATCCGCGGCATCAATGCCAATGACAGCCGCCCGATACGGCACAACATTCATGAACACGGTGGACACGATACCAACGGTGAGCGCGCCGAGGGCGGCAGTCGGCGCGTCTTGAAACAGCGCCTTGAAACGCACATTTGCCCGTTCTTTGCCCTCGGGCGGCGTGCTGGGCGTGGCGGCGATCACCACAATGGCCAGACAGTAGAGCAAGGACATCAGCACAAAAGACTGGTTCAGATCGTCGGGTGTAACGATGACGAGAACCTGACTGAGAACCGACATCAACCCGAGGATAATGGCAAACACGGCAAGCAATCGGCCCCGCGATTTTTCGTCGACGGTTTCGCTGATCCAGGCGTCACCGATGGCAAATAGGCCCGCGGTTGCAACGCCGGTCATCAGGCGCACGATTAGCAGCGTGGGCTCGTCTTCAGTCACGGAAAACAGCAGGGCGGCAGCGGTGCATATGGCCGCCGCCGCAGAAAATGCACGAATATGTCCAATGCTGGTGATCCAGCCTGCAATGTAGAAACAGCCGATCAGGAACCCCAACGAGTAAGCAGCGGGCGCCAGCGAGGCGATTTCCTGAGACGCGCCGGTTTGGGCAAAATAGAGTGCGACGATGGTGCCCGATGCCGCAGTCACCAGCTGTATCGCCGCGACCGCGACAAACAGGTATTTCAGGGTGTGGATTTGATCGCTGAACCGGGCCATGGAACTGCTCCAGGAAAGAGAAGAAAAGTGGGCCGCGCCTGACGCGCGACCTGCTTTAGTTTGGAAAGCTGACTTTGACTTCGACGTTCAAGCCGGGAATAAGGCCGCGCTCAAGATTTGGGATTTCCGCCCAGATGCGCAGGGTTTCGTTCGCGGCCAGCACGCTTTCAGCAAAAAGCACGCGGCCACCCTGTGCCAGTGGCTGAACGTCACCTGGCAAATGCAAGTCGACCTGAAAGCGCTCCATCAGAGCACTCAGGCCCTCTGGCGTCGACTGGTCCAGCGCGATCAGGGATTTGTACGGCATTCCGTACACAACGCGGATCGTGTCTGTGTGCACAATCTGCGCCAGCGCTTGACCGTTTTCTGTGTCCAGATAGGTGCCCACCTGTTTGTGGGCGAGCCCAATTTGCCCCGAAATCGGCGCCCTGATCTGTGTCGAAGCCAGCTCAAGCTCTGCCAATGCACGGTGCGCCTGCGCCTCTTGCAACGCCACCTTGGCCAGTATCAGCCGGTCCGTAGCGTCTTGAACGGCCAGTTCGGAAACCGCATCGCGCGCGCCAAGTTTCGCCTGCCGTTCCGCTTCGGCCTCCGCTGTTGCCAATTCGGCCTCACGACGGTTTTCGACCGCACGGCTGGCGGCGAGCTTTTGTTCGTAAGCGGGGGCCGCAATTTCAAACAGCAATTGGCCTTTCTCAACCGTATCGCCCGGCTTGAAATGCACCGCCGCAAGGATGCCGCGCACCGAATTGGCCACCAGAGCGCTCTCACTGGCCTCTATCCGTCCGGTAAATGTCTCTGCGGCGAGCATGTTGGTGAAACCTTTAACAGGCTCTGCGTGGGCACTGTGGGTCATCAGAAGACCCAACAGCAGAAGCGGGAGTTTTGCAAAAACGGTCATGGTTGGTCACTCCAGATGCAGGTCAAAGAAGGTGTTGAGCTCACGCCAAGCGTCATGAGTCTCTGGCGCGTTCACGAAGAAACCTGCCATGTAGTCGCCGTGTGACTGGCCGTCGTAGACATGCAGATCGGCGGCAACCCCTGCGGCGCGCAGGGCGCGGTGCATGCGCACCGTGTCGCTCAGCAACAGGTCGCGTGTGCCGGTCAGAAGAACCGTCGGCGGCAGGTTGTCCAGATTGGCGTAGATCGGGGACAGTCGCGGATCGGTGCGGTCGGTACCGTCCGCATAAATGTCAAACGTGCCTTCAATCACACCTTCGCGGGCGCCAAGCGGATCAAGACCCTGCAACGTGATCCAGCTGTCCGACGTCTGCGCCAGATCCACAGCCGGCGTGCCGGCCATAATGGCTCCAGGCAAAGGGGTGCCCATGTCGCGCAGTTGTAAAACCGTCGACAACACCAGGTTGCCCCCCGCAGAGGTGCCAAACATCGCCACTTTGGCTGGGTCATGGTCCTTGATAACTTGCTGCCACACGGCGATCACATCGTCTGTTGCGGCAGGAAACGGATGCAGCGGTGGGCGGCGATAATCGACGGACACCACCTCAACACCCAAACCATGCGCCATCCAGATCGCTTCGGCCATGGCGGCCTCACCACCATTGAAGACAAAGGCCCCGCCGTGCACGTGCACAAAAACGGTGTCCGCCCACCGGGGATCAATAGTAGTTGGCGTGACACGGTAGGTGGTCACCCCCGCCACGTTCTCGATGGCGAATTGAGCGCCGGTCATCTCAAGCAAACGTGCGACCCCTTGCAGGGAGGCAGCGTCAAACTCGGCTTGCAACGTAAGCCATTGCTCGGTGGAGGATGGCGTTTCGGCATGCGTACCAACTTGACGGCTTTCGATGAGCCCGGCCAATTCCGGGGACACGCCCGCAGGAACCGGCGCGGTCCGCGCCGCCATTGGCAGACCTTCAATCACGGGCTTTGCGCTGTCTGCGGCGGCGACCGCAGGCACCGAAAGAGCCGCAATCAGTGCGCTTGTCAGAACAACTTTCAGGACGGAACGGCGTTTCATGTTTGGTCTCCAACTTTCAGTTTGGGTCATTCGTTTTGCTAAACTGGAGGTAATTTGTGGGGGGAGGCCGCGCCACTTCCAAAAGTGATCATTTCACGACAAACTGTCCGTCATGGACACGGTTTTGCAAAGCACCTTGGCGTTTCGCCCCGCGCTACAAGGGCTTGACCAAATTGCATCGCCGCGGGTGTCCGAACATGCCTTGAAAGAAGCTGGACTGTCGCGAGCGGTAATGGAAGACCCGACGGTGTTCCTCCCCTATCGACTTCAGGCACGGTTCATGCAAGCCGCCAGCCTGAAGATCTCCGAAAAACACATCGGTGCCTATATCACGCAAGACTTCCATTACGCCTCCTTTGGGGCCTACGCAGACTATGTGCTCGGCGCGCCGAAACTGGATGTGGCCCTGGCGCGGGCCGAAAAAATCCTGCCGTTCCTGCAACGGGGGTCAGTTATGCGCACCCGCGTGGTTGGCGATCATTTTGTGCTTGGGTTTGATGCCATGCTCGGCGGAATCGCCGGGGCAAATTTGATCGATCAGGACCTTCCGTTTGTGCTGCAGTCTGTGGTGCGCGAGTTCTGTGGACGCCGCTGGCGGCCGAGCTGGGTGGAGATGCCAGAGGTGCACCGAGGTACCGAAACCGCGCTGCAGTACATCTACAATGCAGAGGTGCGTGTGGGAGGATCCGCCGCCAGCATTGCGATCCCTCTGTCAGAAATCGAAACCCCTAATCCGCGGACAACCGATGAGAGGCTGGCGATGACGTTGGCAGGCATCCGCGATGTCCGGTCGCGGCAAACGCCCTCAACCACCAAAGAGGTGGTTGGGAACGCCTTGCGCGCGCAACTCGCCATGGGACACGCCGACATCGAAACGGTGGCGGCTACATTGGGTGTCAGCGTACGCAAGCTGCAACGGCAACTCACTGCAGAGAACACCAGTTTCAAAGAGATCCGTGTGGCTGAACAGACAGATCGAGCCAGGTCGCTGCTGTCGGGCACTGACCTTTCTGTCGCGGAGGTTGCCTTCAATCTTGGGTTCAGCGAGGTCAACAGCTTCCGCCGCACATTTGCCAGCTGGTTTGGAATTTCACCATCTAAGTTTCGCAAATTGAGCGGTACGTAGGTAGCAAGGCCTCAATGGAGCGGACATTGGCGCAATGCGCAACGAAGGTTCAGTTTCCGCGCAAACGACAAATGCTAAGCCCATCACCTAAGTCGCCTTTGGGCTCAATGTAGTCATTCGGTGCGCGATGTAGCAACGACTGCTCTGCGGACAAATTTGCCGTTGGCTCAATGGTTGCTGAGGACCGGTCTCAGCCCAAAGCGGACATTCGTAACAAGACTTTGCAATTTCCGAGACTGGATGTAGGTGCGTTCATAACGCTGCATTTTTGACATTGATTTCATTAAAGAAAACCTTGGATGTTCGCCTATAACTCTGCGCGATATTTGCGCGTAACTTTGCACGATTTGCACATAAGTTTGCATGCTACAGAGAACCCATCGAACAAACTGGCTCTCAGGCTTATCTGCGGTGTCCAAATGCAATTTACTCCCAATCGCCAGCAGACGAGCGCCAAGTGTTGGCTTCGCCATCCCAAATACTGGCGCTGACGCATGGCGTCGGATTTATTCCGTCGCAATTGGATCCATGGACGTTCGCGAGGACAATGCGTTGACGCCCAAAGTCAACGACCTTCCAGCCTGGTTTAGCAAGGAGTGCACCTCTTCCCTAACCCAAAAGTGCGATATGCATCCGCCAGTGCCGCAGTAAAGAGATGCGGCGCTCGAGCACGCAAAACCAGACTCGTTCAGAACCCAGTCGCGTTGCAAATCTCCGTCGAGATCGACCCTTTCAACCGCGCCCCAATCTAAGTCAAGCTGACCGTCGTTGAACGACGCGCAGGCCTGTGTCGCCAGATCAACCTTTGTCCGCAAACCGGTTGGTAGTTGTGATAAGTCAGCCGCGAAAGCTGGTGAAATCCCAATTAGACCCGAAACCAGCACAATCGCGGAAACCAAACATTTCAACTGGCGCACTAATTGAGAAGCCGGTTGGATAGCGGCATCAATTGCATTGATCATACCTGTAGTCCCCGTATTCCAGCCAGTTTGCCGAGCCCTCGCTAAAAATCAGAAACTCGGACCTGTCTTCCCCAAGTAGGGCAACAACAAATCCGGTCGGCGGTTCAGAATTTCCGAAGTAACTGTGGGCCGTCATGGCTCTGATCGACTCGCCGTTGACTGTTACTCGTGCGTCCCACTCCCCCTCCGGATTGTCCAAAATTACGGGTTCGATCACGCGTTTTATCGCCCCGCCACCACAATAGACGATACCTTCGGGAGCTTCGTAGGAAGCCCCCTGGCTAACATCCGAGTTGCACGCAGAACGAAGGGACCGAATTGCCGCGCTGGAACCTTTTAAGTCAAAAATTCCATAGCTGACATCTTGATCAATCATCGACAAATTGACCGACGCATTGGCCGCAAGCTGGTCCACTACAAAACCGTAGTCCTGCTGACTATTGAAACTGATTTCAACGGGATAGTTGTCGACGATCTGTAAGGCAGCGTTTTCTACGCCAACCTGAAATGCACCAACCTCGGTGGCTCCGGTTTTCAAAAAACGAATGGTGAGCCCTTGCTTCTCCACAATGTCCTGGCTGTCCTCGTATCCAGCCGTAGCAAAGCGGATACGGTTACACTGAAGCTCCAACGTCATGTTTCCGGTCTGAATAAATGCATTGGGATTAGGCCCGGAACTGAACGACCACTCCGCTGATGCTGTGGTCGCCATAGCCATCAGTAACTTTCCAAGGGAAATCGGCTTGCAACTCATTTTCTCTCTCCATGGCGCTGCGGTTCGCACTGTCATTCAGCAGAGGTGCCGGCTTGTTGCCTGGACAACCAGGTCAGGAAACAGGTTCGCCGTATTCGTTTGCGCCTTCTTCCGAAGGGCGCGTCAACCACCAGATCATCAGAATGGACAGAACCAATTGAAGAATTGAGACAACAACAATACCGGTCACGCCCAGGACTGCCGCGGGTCCTCGTAATGCGTCAGGGTTCTCGGTCCCTAGCTCCAATACCGTGAAGAACGCCACCCCACCCAGCATGACAAAGAGCGTTGTAATGCTGAGCGCCATCGGCAGCAGCAAATACCAGCCAGGTCGTCCTGTATCATGCAGCCTCCGCCAACCGGCGGCCAGCATGGGTATGAGAACAGCCAGTTGGAAAACAGAGGACAGAACCCGAGATCCCTGCCCTGTTTCGGGGTTGGTCCCGAATATGATCGTATCCAGCACAGCCAAAGCAGCGCTCGCGAGAACTACGAACAAGAAGAACCACCAGTATTCTGAGCGTAAAGCCCGACCGGAGAACTGGAAGTATTTTGAGAAACACGTTTTTACTGCTTCGCCAAATCCCATATTTCACTCCTTTCTTACTTTCTGTGCGGTCTCAAACGCTTCGCCGCTCAGGAGAACGCACTCGCCCCTAAGGATGCTCCCTCTTACCTTTTTGTTTGGAAGCAGAAGCCCATCGCACGAGAGCGTAAAGAATTTTACGCGCGGAAAAAATATTGATTTATTAAATATTAGATTCAAACATGCGAATTTGACGCAACTTTATTTTACCTCCGTTGTAGTCGCTGTCGCCCGATTTGTCGGGCCCTTCCGGCCGCTGGAGTGAGTGCTGGCGGTCGGAAGGCTTTTTTAAATGATTTTGCTTGGGAGGATGCGATGCTCAGACACAACATACGAGCCCTCTCTCCAAAGCTCGCTCTAGCTCTTGCCAGCGACGTCATTCGGCCATCACGCGTTGTTGGCGGTCTTGGCAGTCAACGAAATATCGTTCCGCCGACCAAGCCCGCCGCAGCAAGTTTTGGGAAAGGTATTTACAGGATGGTAGCATGTTCTGTTGGGTACTCAGACGCGAGAGCTTCAAACAAGCGCATCCAGTTTCACTAATTTCAACGGACCCAGAGGGAGAAGAAAATGAAAAAAAAGATGGTGATGATTTCAGGCGCAACTTGTTTCGCAATGCTTGCGGCCTGTGACGACACGAGTACATCCAGTGCGTCCGCCGAACTCACACCCGCTCAGCAGGCGTGTTTGCGAGATGTAGCCAACACGACGAACAATTCGCAAGTCGTTGTGCTCTCGTCCGCGTTTAGCGAGGCTGGAACACAAGTCACTGTCGGTGTTGGCGAGGATCGTGCTCCTTGGAATTGCATTGCTTACAGTGATGGCGCGACAGCTGGTATCGAGTTCCTGGGCGACGAAGGCGCACTGTGACCTGTCTGGTGTGTATCTCGAAAGCACCAGTCATGATCAAATTTGAATAGCATCAAGTTCACACATTCGCATGTTGCAATAAGATTGGACTTAAACTTGTTCAATCTCCTTAAGGTTGTCAAAAATGCGCGTATTCAGCTCGGTTGTATTTGCGTGATCGGCATTTTCCCGATGTCTGCGGAAAGTAGCCGGTGAAACCAGGCGGTCTTTGTAAGCGTTGCTTCGGCACGGCCTTCGCTGCGCTTCTTTTCCAGCAGTTCTGCCGCCAACTTGGAGAAGTTAGCGTTGTTCTCTGCCTCTTCTCTGGCTTTTTTGTCTTTGCGAACGCTGGAAGGATCCTCGCCATTTGCGATCAGGCTGCGGGCGTCGCCCCGTTTCCGTCGCGCATCGGCCAGTGTCACTTCAGGGTACTTGCCCAGCGCCAGCAGCTTTTCCTTTTTGAGCCAACGATACTTGAAGCGCCAGAGTTTCGAACCGTTCGGCTTTACCAGCAAATATAGTCCGTCAAAATCGGCCTGCTTGTAGGGCTTCTCCTTAGGTTTCAAAGCCCGAATCCGTGCGTCGCTCAAGACAGGTATTGGGGGTACCTTCCAGTAATCGTGTGGCACGTACCCCAATTCGGTACCCTATTTGGGGGTAGATTACAGCGCACGCGACAGGACAACATCGGACAATCCGACAATAGAAATCCTACAACTACAAGCTACTATCAGCCAGAATCGGAGGCAACTGGATGTTAAGGTGGTGCCCCCACACGGCATTTAGACCATGGATCACCCTGCTCCAACCCGTGCCAGCCTAAATTGATAAATTAAGCATAATAATGGCTTAGTTATTTCATTTCATCCCAAATTGATGCAAGGTATCCCACACCAAAAGGTGGACACAAAGGTGGACGAATGGCAAGGCCGATCCACAAACTCTCAGCGTCGGCAGTCAAGGCCGCAGGCCCCGGCAAGTACAGCGACGGCGCCGGATTGTGGCTATACAAGCGGCAAGATGGTAGCAGCCAATGGTTTCTCAGGATCACAGTTCATGGGCGCAGGCGTGAGATGGGTCTCGGGTCCACCACCGCTGTCTCGCTTAAGGAAGCACGACAGCAGGCAGAACACTGGCGTACCCTTGCGCGTCAGGGCATCGACCCCATCAAAGAGCGCGAGAAACAGCGTCGCGAAGCAGAGCGCAACCTGCACTGTCTAACTGAAGTCGCTCTGGACGCATATGAGAGCCGCAAAGCCGAATTGAAAAACGACGGTAAGGCTGGACGGTGGTTTTCTCCCCTTCGACTGCACGTATTACCAAAACTGGGCAAGGTCCCTGTATCAGAAATCGATCAGATCGACATTCGGGACACTCTGAGGCCCATCTGGCATTCCAAGGGAGAGACGGCGCGTAAAGCCATAAATCGCCTAGGCATCGTCCTCAAACACGCTGCGGCCCTTGGGTTGGACGTGGATTTGCAGGCCACAGAGAAAGCAAAGGCTCTGCTCGGGAAGTCCAGACACATGCCTCAGCATATTGCTGCCATGCCGTGGAACGAAGTTCCCGAATTTTACAGAACATTGGAAGAGCCGACGACGACCAATCTCGCTTTGAGAATGCTGATCCTGACGGCGGTTCGATCCGGCCCAATTAGGTTCATTCGGTTCGATCAAATTCAAGACGATGTTTGGACTATTCCGGCGGATCAAATGAAGGGGCGGCTAGGACAAACCTCTGATTTCCGCGTCCCACTATCCAGCGAAGCCTTGAGCGTGGTCGATCTTGCAAAGCCATTTAATCGGGATGGATTTCTCTTCCCCGGCCTTCGCAAGGGAGTGATTTCGGACATGACGATGGGTCATCACATGCGCAAGGTGGGTTTGCCATACAGACCACATGGGTTCCGGTCCAGCTTTCGGGATTGGGTAGCAGACCGGACTAACACACCCTACGAAATTGCGGAGACCTGTCTTGCTCATTCGGTGGGAGGTCAGATTGAACGAGCCTATCGGCGGACAGATTATTTAGAGCAGCGACGCGTGATCATGGAGACGTGGGCGGATCATGTGACGGCTAAGAAGAAGAGCACATTTGATGGCTTCAGAAACAATTTTAAGAGAACAGGCGATCAACCTGAATGAAAAACCTGCGGTGCTCCTTTTGGAGTTCAAGAAGGCCATCATCCGTGGCGATCCGACAGCTATATACCAAGCAATTCTTCTTTGCAGTGAACACCAGATAGCACTGCCGGAATGGCTGGCAGATCACCTTCTAAAGCTAACCGCGGACTATCATCTAGGCAAAAAGCCGAGTTGGAAAGGAGCAGGTAAACGCCCATTGATCGTCATCAGACGCCGAATTGAAAACGAAGTAAGGCGCAGAGCTGTGATCGCTGTTAGGGCATGGGTTAAGGATAAGCGTAGTTACCAGGCAATGCCGACGGCGTGCATTCGCGCGTGGAACCGACAAGACTACAGACACAGCGAGTTCAACACCGATTATGACGCTCTTGATTTTGCATCGTTAGGTCTTCGAGACATCAAAATTCAGGCTGACGGTCCTTTTTTGAAATGCAGCACACGGACCTTGCGACGAGCTATGGAAGACAAGAACGACAACCACCTTCCCAATTTATCTGGGCGGATTGCTTCTGTTTTTGGCCTAACTGATCCAGATACGCTGTTTGGCTATGACAAACCACTTAAACCTAGCCTCAAATAGGCTCACCCACCCAGTGAACTTGAGTGCACCACGATTGCAGCCCTGAATTCTTGATTTGGCCCAATCTAATGGCCAAAAAATAGTTGGAAATTGGCGTTTTTGGCCAAAAAGTTCACAGCTACTTTTGTCTCCATGATCCAAGGAGACCCAAAATGACCCTGACGCCAAACCGCTACATTACCCTTCGCCAGTTGTCCGAAAAACTCGGTGGCCGGTCCCGTTCCAGCATCTATCGTGACCTTGAAAACAGCCACATCCCGAACCCAATCCGCGTGGGTTCCAGGCTCTACTGGTGTGAGGAAGAGGTAGATAATTTTCTGAAATCGCTACGCTAAGTTCTTGGAAAGACGTCGAAGCCTGAAACGCATGGGCTAGACCCGATCACCCGAAGGAACGCCAAAATGGCCGTCAACTTCTGTGCGAATGCAAGTAACAACCCGTGTTTGATCAAAGTCTTCAATCACTACGTCCCGCTTTATCCGCAGGAAGTTTCCAACTTCAACAATGACGTTCACTCGTTGGCAAAAGCGAGAAAGAAAGAACAGCGATTGCGCAAACGGTGTGAACTTACGTTCACTGATCCAAAGAAGGGACCGCAGGCGCGATACAACTACTTAAGTTCACTGGCCTGCCTCCAGGCTCAAATGGTCGAAGCCAATAAACGCCGCCCCATTAAAGATCGACTGTCGATTAGCCAGATTTTGGAAGCTTCAAAGCTTTGTAAAGCCATGGTCGAGTTAAATGAACCAGTCGTGGTCAAGAACATCCCGAAGCTTACCGGCGTCGGCCATCGAACCATCAATGACTTCGGCCCTGTGGCCCGAGGAGCTCAGCGTATGGCGGTGGAGCTGCTCCAAATGGCTTATTCCCCCGCCCCGTTCCAATTCAACCACCTGGGCGTCCATGCAGCCGTCGAAGAGACGCTCCGGCTTATTACAAAAGAGGACTATGCCTATGTGACAGAGCTAGATATCAGAGACCACTATCCAAGCTTTTCCAAGGACGCCCTGGTAGACTGGCTCCCGCTGCCAAAATCGGCAGTCATGCAGATCGTAGCAGCGTCATCCGCCCAGTGGGTAATACACCCATCCAAAATATCTTCTGGGTATAACACCAATATTATTCATCCCCACCCGCTCGGCATTCCTCAGGGCAGTCCCGCATCGAGCGTTGTTGCCGAGTTCAGCATCAGCAAGCTCAAAATGATCAAAGTCGCGAACACCGCTTTGATAAATTACGCTGATAACTTCTTCTTGCTCGGGAAAGACAAAATCAGTCTCGCATACGCACTCGAAGCCCTGCGCCTTGGCATCGCCAAGCTGCCGGGCGGGAATTTCACTACGCATCCACAAAAATCCGAACCGAATTTAATCCGACCAGTCACACAGCCATTCAGAATGCTTGGGTGCCATGTCGTTAAAACAAGCGATGGTGTCGATGTCTTCCCGACTGAGACAAACCTTGAACGGCTGGAAGGACGTTTAAAAATCGGATTGCAGAGCACCGAAGCAATGCTGATCGAAGCTGAGAAAACCGCCGACAAAAACCTTCGCCTCTCAGCTGTTCAAGACTACCTGCGTTTGAGGAGCTACTTCTGTGCATGGGTCAACGCGTTTTCGATGTGCCAGGAACTAGACGTCATTGTGGCTGACATTCTCTACACGCTCAATGAATTAGCGAATACCTTCAACATCGGCACAATCGAACTCGAGGCAGCAAAAGATGCCTCTACTCATTGCCACTACTACCCCAACTCAGGTGTTGCGGCGTACTAGCAGAGCGAAGAAGCCTAGCGCTTCAACATCCCAGGTATCGCTCAAAATACGTTTCCCACTTTAGTCCTTCGAAGTCTCGCTACCTGACCTTCCCCAGTGAACTTGAGTTCATTTTCAATCACGTGCCTCTGCTCTGGCATACCATCTTTAAAGTCAGTGAATTCAAGTTCACCGGGGTCGGAAGATCGAGGCAACAGATGCCGAGCAGAAATAGCGCACCGCCTTTTTTATGTCGTATTTACAATGCGTTCTGCAGTTTTGGCGAACCTTGGAACATACTATTCAAGGTTTGCACTTCAAGCGCCATCGACAACGATCTGTATCGTAACCCTCTGAACTGGGCACGTCTGAGACTGAAACTTTAAAAATCAATGCTTTAGATTGGCCAACACCTGAGTTCACCAACGCTTCAGGGGGGTACCTTTGTTTCTACTGAACGTCGATCACAGCCCGGCAAATATCTCGGATTGACTGCCGTGAAATTGCTCGCGAGAGTGTTGCCATGAAATCTTTTACTAGTACCAATTTTGACCTGCCGCCCGATGCCATTTTAGCAGGTATTGGACTTCTAGATCGCCAATCTCTTTGTAGCCTGATTGCAATCCTAGAAAGCGTCGATCTGCTCAACCTGTTGCGACAAACCACTGATGGCGTTGCAAAGAGCCTGAAACTCTATGACGCTGACGACGCTCAGAGAGTGCGCGCGGCCACTGATGAACTTGATTGCTCACCAATCTCGACACCAACCCTAAGACATCGCCTCTGGTTTAGAATTTCCGAAGGATTGTCGGTCGTTTCTGAGACACCTTATACATTCAAGTCAGCACACAGGTCTTCTGCCGCTTTGGCCGTGCGGACTTCAGAACGCCTTTCACCAGAACTGCGCCAAAGACGCCAGAAAGCTGCACAAACACCGACAACTGGTGGGTTGGTCGAAAAGGCGACTGCGTCAGCAAGTTCGATTGTTGCGTCCGCTCGAAACACTTTTTCGAAGAGTGATCCACTGCCGTTCGCCGAAATCGCATCAGAAGAGTTTTTGGACTTCATCAGTGATGAAACCACTTTTGACGAGATTACAAAGCAGACCGACTTGGACACGAGGGAGGCTCTGGAGCGCGCTCGAACAAAGTCTCAGGCGGCTATGGCAAGTGGTGCGGGCTGGGCCGTATTTGCCGGTGTCGTCGCAAATAGCGGGTTTGCTCCTTACATTCTGGCGGCAAAAGCCAGCGCAGTTATCCCACTTGTGAGCGGCCCAGGACTTGTGTCGCTTCTGGCAGTCATAGTTAATCCTGCGACACTCTTGGTCGGCCTGGGTGGTTTAGCCTGGATTGGAGCTGGAAAATCGACCAGCACAGCCCGTAGCCAAGTAGCAGCGAGACTTTGCGCAATGCTGGCCATGCGAGGCAGTCAGGACACCAATCTCGGCGTCCAAAAATTCATCACCGACACGCGTGCCAGCGCAAATGGAAAATCGACCGAATTTCAACATCTCAACAAATCATCACAGCTCCAGATGCGGAAGCGGATCGCGGAAATCGAAAGTACTCTTGGTGGCCCATTGCCTGCTCCCGCCGGAAGCCCCCCGAAGCCTTGGGACGAAAGCATATGCTCTCCTAAGACAAAGACAGATTACGCTGATCTCGTCGATGCGACGGCAGTTGCCACCCTGACTACAGGAGAGCTCCTATGGCACGCAATCGCAATGGATCGAAACGTGCTAAGTGCTGCGGACTTTTCTAGAAATATCAACCTGGGTGACCCGCTATCCTTTGCGGCAAACGCTCATGAGTTTGCGATGCGTGGGGCACAGATATCGTTGCGCGGCTATACTGCCGAACGGCTTGTGCTGGATCAATTGGTTGCCGCAGGGCACGATGTTGTGATGCCAGCAAGTAGCAATATGCCAGGTTTTGATTTGTTGGTTGACGGGTGTGAAATTCAAGTCAAGTGCGGGGAAACGCTCGGCATACTCACTGAGCATTTCGAGAAATACCCAGGCATCCCGGTGATTGCCAATAGCGAGCTCGCGCAAAAAGCATGGGAACAAGGCGAAGAATGGGCCAGCCTTGTAACAACATTACCCGGATTTGACTTGAGCATTGTCGAAGGAAAGTTGGCGAAAGCACTCGACCACGCGTCGGAACTTGTGGACCTCGATGTTCTGTTTTTTGCCTTCGCTGTTGGTCTGGTTCGCGGCGGCGTAGAGGTTTGGCGCGGCGCAATTCCACTGGAAGACCTTCCGGCTTGGATGCTGATAGACGGAGTTGCACGAGGCGGGCTAGGGGTAGCCGGTAATGCTGGGGGAACCGCGATTGGCTTGCTTGCGATTGGACCTGCAGGAGCATTGGTACTGGGTCCAGTATTTGCATGTGCAGCTCTGATGGGAACTGGAACGGCACGAGACAGTATTTCTAGCTTACTGATGCGCGAATGGCACCAAGAACGCAAACGCCTGGCTCACGAGCTTCATGTCTCCCTCCTTGCCGCACTCGACAGGAAAATCAAAGCCCTCTCAAAACGGCACGCACACCTTCCTTCGAGCGCGGCACAGGAAACGAAGGAAGTGACCGTGTGGATACAGCAAAAAGGCTGTGATGATTTGGTGTCGGCAATTGAAGAAAGGGCTGAGGTGTCAGCGCCACCCAGCAACGAGTTTGAGACGCTAGCGCTGCTTTTGGAAGCGTCCCGTTTGGCACCAACCGACGCAAAGGTTCTAATTGCTCGCGGAAGATTGGAGCGACACTTGCGGTCCCGACCGAGCCTCAATGAAGCAGTTTTCAAGAACCATCTCCCGCGCCTTCCAGATATCCCCTTTAATCTATCGAAGAAGAGCTAGCCGAGAGTGAGCACTTGAAGCTAGAAACCAAGATCGAAGTGCAGTGAATTTGAGTTCACTTTGGTTTTGACGGTACATTGTTTAGATTTTTTGGGAACAACGCAATGCCGTTCTATTAAATTTTGGGTTAGACTTCCTTTAGAAAGAATTTGTCACCAAGATTTCGAGCCAGCTCATGATTGTCGATACAGATTTTGACGTGTTTAGCGATACGCCTAGTGGGAAAGACCCTGACAAATACAGCCCCACACTTCGAAAATATCATCAGTATTTGTGGAGCAAACCACTTCCAGACGGCACCCTGTTCACTTTGACGGATACCAAAGCAGGAACGTACCTGTATCATCTTTCAGCAAAAGGTGAGTTCCAATTAAGCAGCGATGCCTTCAGCAACACGTTCCAGTGCGTAAATAGAATGATCCCAATCACCTCTTTGATCCATGAAGATCGAATGGCCGAATTTTTCAGGCTTTGTTCGACGATTGGCGCATATATATTGTTCCCCGGCAATATGATTGACAAAAAGCGGACAATAAACATGGCTCGCGGTTGTCATCCAAAAATCAGAGATAGAATTGATCTAACGCTTGAATGCATACGGCGTCACTACATTCGTCAAGAAAGCCCGCTTTCGGAGGTACTGGAGCGGTACAGTGATTTTTTTGATCTATTTCATAGCTTTGATGGCTATGTTGAGTTTTTCTTGTTGAGTGATTTGGTCGACAAAGGACAAGTTCGGTTCTTCTTACCGTCCGAAAACTTTCAGAGAGATGGATATCCTGAAAATGTTGAGGAGTATCGGGCTGTAATGCACAGCACCACGGATTTTGTAAACCGGCGGAACAGACGAATTTCAGAACTCGGAACGGACGGATAGCTTGTTCCAATTTGCGCGATTTTTCCAAAGTGCAGAGGTACAAGATAGGTGCCGACGGCCTCTCACACCTCGGGACTGCATCCGGTGAACTCGAGTTCACTTGAACACATCTCACTTCCCTAAACGATGCGGATCGTTAGCAAACGGTGGTTTGCCATAGGACTTGCGGAATTCGCCAATCATCCGCTTTTCAACTGTCCTCGGAACTTCGTCGGGTGTCTCGCGCCAAGCAACCAACATGTTATGGGCATCGGGCAATTGCCAAATCAATCGTCCACCCCAATGCCCGACTGGCTTTCCCGCTCCAAATCTTGCGTACTGTTGGAGCCGTCGCCTCAGGTTGTTGGCTTTGCCAATATAAATAATGCTGACTTCATCTACCCAGTTAGCTGTGAGTGTTTCAGCAGGCACCGAAGGGTTCTTGCCTTTAAACCAGCCAGCCGAGCTTTCAGGCAAGAAATCTGGCAAGCCCTCACAAGAGTAGTGAACTACATATACGCCTCCAGACGTGGGGCAGTCCCAGTTGGCAATGTTATCCCAACGATCCCATCCTTTGAAACCAATTTGCGTAAGTTGATAGCGTGAATATTGCATGCTGGTTATCTGGTATTCGTTTCCACGCGCGGCTCCATCTTGACAGGAATACCTTTGACACTGCGACGTCACTGTCAACCGGCCAAACGTTTAGCGAACACTCTGTTTCTTCTATTTTGATAAACCGCGAGTGACTGACTTGGGTTCGTTTACAGTCATTTGCCACAATGGTTAATTTTTCGTTGTTCATGAGGATTTTTTAAAAAGCTGTAGTGAACTCGAGTTCACCAAGTGAGCGTCAACTCGCAGCTGTATCGGCAATTTTTTCCAAAGATTGTTGGATACTCTCATCAGACAAAATGCGATAGACGGAAGCTCGCCCAATCCCAATCGTCTTTGCAATTTCGGTTGCCCCAGTGCCTGCTTTATGAAGTTCAAGCACTTGCTTTGCGTGCGCCCGAGCGGTGGGTTTACGGCCTTTGTATTTGCCAGCAGCTTTTGCCCTCGCGATCCCTTCGCGTTGTCGTTCCAGCATAATGTCCCGCTCGAACTCGGCAATGCCTCCAAGCACAGTCAGAATAAGTTTTCCTGTCGAATTGCCCGTATCGATACCCAGACCAAGAATGCGGAGGTTCGCACCCTTGCCTTTCAGGCTATCCAGTATTTGCATGAGGTGCGCTACAGATCTCGCCAAACGATCTAAGCGCGTCACAACAAGGGTGTCACCCTCTCTCACGAACTCAAGCGCAGCAGTAAGATTGTCTCGAGCAGTCACGTCGACTGAAGAAACCTGCTCCTCGAAAATCTTTTCGCAGCTCGCTTTTTTGAGCTCGTCGATCTGGGCATCCAAACCTGCCTTTTGATCTAGAGTAGAAGTCCGTGCATAGCCAATGATCATGTAGCACCTGCTGTCTCAATAACCTCTTAAATTATGCGGAACATATGGCCCAAAAATCAAATACTATTTATATGAGACAGGATAAACACATCTGCTGATGTGCTCCAATAGGGCAAGCCCTATTGGAAATACCATGTAGAAAAGGCTACCCGGACGTTCACACAAAACGCAGCGAATGACTTCTTCGAGCCCATTTCAACCGATGCTGCGATATGTTCAAACGGGCGCAGTAGTACGCAAAGTGAACCTGGGTGCAGTCAACGATACCAGCGCAGCGCGGATCAACTCGCGACCCCGAACGCTTTTCGAATTGCATCCGCCATCGCTTCGGAAATCTCTGTGTTGATATTCTGACCATATTCAATCACCAGCTTGGACGCGGGTAACGGTTGAAACCCATTCTCCGCGGTCAATTGCACCATGTCAGCCGTCAGCATGTCCGCGTTCAGAACACCAACAGCAACACCCGCTCTAACGGCTGCGGCGACGCCCGAAGCGCTTTCGCTGGAATAGACAACCCGGTAGTTGCGACCGCTTTCATTCAGTGCATTCACCGCCACGTCCCGCCACCAGCAGTCACGATCAAACAGCGCAACTGGCAAAGGGTCTGTTTCGTGAACGGCATGGGCCCGTGATGTTGCCCAGACAATGTGTTCATCTTTCAATGGCTCCATATTGGGACCCAATTCGGCGACTTCGTGAACCGCGATATCCATCTGCCCGGATGCCAGAGCAGTTGAATAACCAGTGCTCAATGAACGCTGCACGTTCAGTTCGACTTTAGGGTTGTCACGGGCAAAATCTGCGACGATTTTCGACAGGAGCTCGGAACTGTGGTCGTCAGGAATTCCAATTCGAAGCACCCCAGTCAACTCTGCACCGGTGAGTTCCGCAAAGATCTCATTGAGCTCTCCGACGACCCTTCGGGCAACAGGCTCAAGCCTTTCACCGGCAGTTGTCAGACGCACGCCTCGCCCGTGTCGCACAAAGACGTCTTTGCCGAGAAGCTCCTCCAGCTTTCGGATTTGCATACTGGCGGCAGACTGTGTGCGATGGATTTTCTCGGCCCCCGCCAGAATGCTGCCGGTATCCCTGACAGCAAGGAATGTTCTGAGCAGGTCGCTATCCAGATGAGGCATGATAAGGTTTCGAAAATTCTTATATCTGCCTTCAGAACTATTCGTTATTCGGAGATCAATCAAGTTGCTACCTATGACGCAGCCTTTGAAAGGATGTGCCATGGCAAACGACAGCGCTCTCACCCCCAGAATCTCGAAAACGAAAATCCTGATTGCTGCGGCACTAATCTCCGTGGTGGTAATTTCGATCGCCTTTCCCGCCAAAGCCTTGGAGACGCTCGCTTTTGTGGCGATCAGCCTGCTTCAGGTCTCGCCGCTTGTCATTCCCGGCATTCTGATCGCGGCGTGGGTCAGTGCCAGCGGTGCCAGCAGCCACATCGCCGAGGTGTTCAACGGCAATCTGTTCAAAACCATTGTTGCAGCTTCCTTGATCGGTGCGGTTACGCCCGTCTGCGGTGTCACCGTATTGCCGTTAATGGCCGGGTTGCTGGCTGCCGGTGTGCCGCTGGCTCCCGTCATGGCATTCTGGCTGTCGTCACCGGTCACCGATTCAGCCATGCTGGCCACAACCGCCGCAACCTTAGGAATGAGCTTTGCCATCGGCAAAACGCTTGCCGCCATGGGGTTGGGGTTGTTCGGTGGAGGCGTAACCGCGCTGCTCAGCAAGCGCCCATGGGCTCAATCGGCGCTGCGTGATAATGCGCTTGTCGGAAGCCTCGGGCAGGTCTGCCAGGTGGATGAAATCGAGTGGGCCGTCTGGCATTCGTCGGAACATCGCGCGCACTTTCGAACTGAGTTCATCGCCATTTCCCGTCTTGTCTTGATATGCCTGATCCCAGCCTTCGCAGCCGAGTTTGTTCTGCAAAGCCTGCTGGAGCCTGAAGCCTTGTCATCTTACGTGGGTGGCGACGTGTGGTGGGCTGTTCCGCTGGCGGTCATTGTTGGTGCGCCTGCCTATCTGGACGGATACGCCGCTTTGCCGCTGACCCGCTCGCTCATGGATCATGGCATGTCATCCGGTGCGGCGATGGCGTTTCTGGTCTCAGGCGGCGTCGTCAGCATCTGGGGCGCGATGGCCATCTATCCAGTGCTGAAGTTGAAGCCGTTTTTGCTTTACCTCGCCCTTGCGGTAACCGGTTCAATGGCGGCAGGTTGGCTCTTTGGTATAGTCGGTTAGCATCGCGACGACCGGTGTCACCAAAGAAGTCGCTATACGTACTGGACCAGACCTTTGAGCCAACGCCACCAAAGGTAGCTTTGTCCGCAGACCAGACGTTCGGCAAACCACTTAACGCGGCGCTGCAGCGAATGACCGCTCTGAGCCCAAAGTTGCCAGTGGTGCTCAGGGCGCGAAGGTCTTCGATGCGCAGACAGCGACAATTGCAAAGTGGCAGGATTTGGCAACTGGGCGGCGGACGCATGCTGCGTGAGCAATGAGAAAGAGCAGACCTTCGCCGCAAGCGCATCAACCAACCACAATCGAACGGAGGGGGTTCGGACGATGTTAACTTTCGCTGACTGAGCAAAAACATCTATTCGCTTAAGGTGAGCAGCCTTGTGGCGCTAGGTTCAGGGGAGATGGTAGCGGACTTGCTCGTTTCCCATGACGCTCGCTTGGAGCGTAGGCGGTAAGCCTTTCAGAACCGGTTCTTCAGCGATTGTGTCACGCTGAACTGCGGAAAGTTTGGTCTTCGCCGCGTGCTATTCAGCAAGTCATAATATTGCCCCCATGCAAACTCGCACTTGATCTCGGCGGGCCGGTCATAGGTGTAGGTTTCGAGGTAATCGTCGATCATTCCTGTGACCCGATAGCGAGATCTTGCGGCGGGCTCGACGTAGAGCCGAATGGCATAACGTATGTTGTTCAGGAATTCCGCTATCGTGCTCGCATGGTAGGCGAACAAGTGAGTGTGAAACCAATCCCAGCAATCCGGTAACGCCGCATAGGCTTGGCTCTCATTAATCGTAACGCCGTTCTCCCCGAGGATTCTTATCAGTTTGGCAGCTTGCCCGCCGAGACGCAGGAAATTGTGCTTCCCGATGTCTCCACCCATGCGAATGAAGTCGATGCGCTTAATAGTTAAATTGACCTCCACCTCGATGCTCGACAACCATACTCCCGGAACAAAGGCGGAGCATTCAAGCCATTCAATAAAATGATGAACCTGTATAGAAAGGTTTTTTGTATCGCTCCCTAACAACGGGTTCTCGCAAATGCGCGCAAGATAAAAGAGTGTAGTATGATCGGTAGCCTTGCCGCCTTGGGGCGGCTTTGGCAGTCCGAAAGGCATCGGCCTTTGCCCCCTCCCAGTGACCGGCGAAAGGAAATCGCGCAGCAGGATTGCGAACTGTCGTAGGGTGTCCGACGTCTGAGGCAGGAGATTTGTGTGTTCTCTCACCTCGCCCGGCGAACAAAATATGGCGTGGTTCACCATATCGTCCACCATGCCCATTGCGGCATTTAGAACTATGGCCTCCTGCTCAAGCGTCGTGAATGTCATCTAGCCCCCCACTGGGCTGACATTATCCCAATCGAGGAGACCATCAATAGATATGATCGCGTCTCAATTGGATAGGCTGCCAAGTAGCGGCTAAGTGCTCTAAGTCGACTTGCGGCGGTGCTGAAAAACGGTCGCAGCGACGTCGCAAACTGAAGGTGTTGTCGTGCAGAGCAGGTTGCAATACGAGTGACCTAGAAAAGGGTTGAGTAAAATTCCCCCAAACGACCTGGAGTAGAAAATGTCTGATTTCGTAGCATCTGTTCAGTACAACGATTTTAAAGGGTCTGTTGCAGCAGACCGGTCTGACACCGAGAGTATGAAGGAGTACCTGGTAGAACACGGTCATGCGATGGATGACGAGCGGGTCATCGGTTACAGAATTTCCTTCAGTGGAAACCATGGTAATGAATATGAGCCAGGTGTTCTCATCTATCTACAAAAAGGTAGTTTCGATGATCCTGACAGCAAGATTCGAGCTGTAGACATTGAGATGTCTAGCCCAAAGTTCTTTTCGTTTTTCAAACGCTTCTGTCTAGTACTGATGCAAGATGGGCTTGATTTGTCTAACGTCACCGTGGATGGCCCTCATTACGAAGAGTAAAAGAAGACAGTCCCGCAATTTTTCAGGAAGCACGGGGTGCCATTAAAAGGGGGGCTTTAGTTGAGGAAAATCATAGATTTATGGAATGTGAACACTTTCGATGCTGAATTGCTTGCGGTTCTTGAAAGCAACACTGAGACTCTCTGCAACTATTTTCTCCGTGAACAGGAAATATTCAATACTTACCATCGGGCATCAATTTTCGACCGCCCACCTGTTCGTCCTGAAAATGTGTTTGCAAGGTCTTTCTTTGGTGTTGAGGGGCTCATATCTAATCTCATGAAGTCGCGGTCCATCAGGGCTTTCCATAATACGCGGCTAACGGATGACGAAGTCGAAACTCTACTCAGCGAAGGTATACATCTTTCAACACCTGAAAGTTTGCGTGCCCGCCTCGCTAAGCTTGCCAGCGCAGGTAGTTTGACAGAAGACGAAGTCGAAATTTTGCAAGACGCGAGCCCCTTTCAGACCCAGCAGGACATAAGAGAGGGAATGTTCTGGATGACCTCTCACCCACTAACAATCTGCGATGGCGGCCTAGAAGAGCTTTTGGGCATCTGGGGAGGAGAGGTGGCTTCATTCCATTTGAGGGATGACAAACTAAAAGCAAAGCTTTCTAAGATCGGTCGCCCGCGAGTACTTGAGGTTGCGGTTCCCATGTCAGTTAGCCGACACGTTCACAGTTCGGCTCAAGCGGCAATAGCAACATTCACAGCTAAATTCGGTTATCCTAGTGACCGAAAAGAGTTTGACCTATACGTCACTTCACCTTTGCCCAGCAGTGCCATTCTACGAATAAATAGCGCTGGGGAGGAGAGCTTTCAACAGATGGGGCGATCTTACCCAGAGAGCTTTGAAGGCAACATCTAAGCGGAAACAGAACGTTAAAGGCATATGACGGCCAACCGACTTTGCACTTTTGGCTTACTGCGCTCCACTGATCTTGGAGCGGGACGCAGTATCCGCTAGGTCCGCCATGCCTTTACGAAAGTCCGCTTACGATAAGTCTGGCCGGATCTCTCGCGCATGCAGCAAACCTTGCGCTTCGTCCCGCATGAATGTCGGCTTCGGGCTGACTGCGGTCCTTTGGCGTGAAAATGCGGATGGCTGCAAAGTCCGCAGAGCGGTCATTGAGACGGAACGTAGCGAACGACCGCTCTGAGCCCAAAGTGCAAATTGCTGCACCATGCATCAATGTCGGAAGTGCGCCGAAACGGACGCTTTTCGCTATCTCGTATGTAGCAGGATAGACTCCTAATAGCGGTCGTAAGTCTTCTGTGCCGCTGACCCAAGCCGCCTTCAAGTTTGGATCGAAGAGCAACGGATTCACCTCTACTTGCTTGGTTCTTAGCCGGACAGGCTCAAATGCTCTGTTGCCCTCCATCGCATCAAGGCTTGTAACGTGGGTACTCGAAGTCCATATACACGAGGCTTACGTTTTTCTTTTTCGACCTGCTGTCTCCCCAATTCGGCGTTCAGTCTTTCGATTCAGACCGACCACGCCGAGTCGCCGCAATGA
>WQBJ01000032.1 GCA_013032095.1 Ruegeria atlantica
TGCCAGCAGTCCAATGAGCTCACCACACAAAGTTATTTCGTTTTCGGAGAACAACGTGACCAAACACATAACTCTCAGAGATGGTAGAACGCTCGCATTCAGCACTTACGGCGACCCAGACGGAACACCAGTGATTTTTAGCCATGGGTTTTCCGACTCTCACGTCATTCGTCAACCCGACGACGATCTGACCGCGTCGCTTGGAGTGCGATGGATTGCGGCAGACCAGCCCGGTGTCGGAGGGTCTAGTCCGAAGAAGGATCGGAAAATGGTCGATTGGGGCGCCGATATGGAGGATTTGGCTGACCATCTTGGCCTCGATAAATTCAACGTAGCCGGCCATTCCGGAGGCGGCCCCCACGCATTGGCGGTGGCATTTCACATGCCCGAACGTGTGCGCAAGGTGGCGCTCGCTTCTCCTGTGGCGCCATTTGATGAGCCCGGCGTTACCAAAATGCTGGTACTGAAGGACCTGAAGACCATCGCGAAACTGCGCCATCTGACCTTCCTGATCCGCTGGGCAGAGCGTATGGGCGCTAAAAGTGCATTGAAAGACATCCCCTCATATGTGGAGTCTGTCGTTGACCAAATGCCCAACGAAGCCAAAACCATACTCCGCAATCCAGAGCAGCAAGCGTTATTCGAAGAGAACTTTCGCCTTGGTTATCTGCAACACGAGGAAGGAGTTTTCGAAATGACGATGGCTTTGTGGAACTGGGGGTTTTCGCCAAAGCAGATCCAGCAACCGGTGGAGATGTTTTATGGTACTGCGGACGATATTATCTCACCGGAAATGCCACGGCACCTTTGCTCTGAGCTTCCCTGCTGCACAACGCACGAGTGGGCGGGCGCAGGACATTATGGATTTGTGGATCGCGAGCGGTGGACCGATTTTATCGGCGCGGTCGCTAATCTGTCTTAGCAAGTCAAAGGCGGCAATGTCCGCTCACCAGCCATCAGTACTTGGTTTTGAATGTCCGGAATGAGCGGTTCGCGACTTGCCGCACGAGCGAGACTTCGGGTGTTGTCGAAGGTCCGGTAAGGGCTCTTACCGCCAGTCGAAGCGCCCCGCAGAGAACGTCAGCGATGAGCCGCGCGCGCAGCAACTCCAGCCGCTCCTCCTTCGAGGTGCGGGAATAGGTCTCAAAGGCCTGCGCAGCGGGGGCTACGGCCCTGTCGACATCCGTAGCATTCCCCGGGTGATCACGCCGATCTGCCGCTCGGTCGCGGGGTTCAGAACCGGAAACTCCGAAGCGGAATGCGGTGTAACCTACTGACCGTCAATATAGAACTTGCGAAGATCGCGCATGGCGCATTCCTTTGTAGCGGTGAGTTGAGCGCAGCATGTCACAGGTCGCGCTGTAGATTGATGAGATCCGAATGGCCGACGGCTGATCCCCCTTGCAGGCGATCAGCAGGTTTCGTTTCCCTCAGGTTTTGTTCACCTGACCTTTTGCGTGCATCTCGCGTTTTCGGTCTCGGGTGATGCGCGTCGCTTCTTCGGACCCGTCATGATAGGTGCCGAACCACTTGTCCCAGGGCATCTCGGCATTGCCATAGTTGCACTCGTAATACCGGTGATGCAACTGGTGAAAAAACGCACCTATCAAAAGGGCCTGACGGTCATTTGCCCAGATGGCCTCATAGCCGGAATGTGATGAAGCCGCGCCCAGCATCAGCCAATAGCCCAGAAACATCATGTGAACAGGATGGCTGGGCAGGATCAGCACGATCAGGATGGCACTGAGATAGCCAAACGCCTCGACCGGGTGCATCGACATACCCGACCATGGGCCGGTGTTGACGTTGCGGTGATGCACGGCGTGAACGTGTTTGTAGATGATCGGCTGATGCAGGAACAGATGCACGACGTAGAAGTGAAAACTCTGCCAGATCGCCAGAACCGGGAACAGCAGCACAAACCAGATCGGGAGCGCAGAAAAGCTGAGCGTGCCGATATAGTCGTTGGCGTACATCCAACGCAGGAAGCACTCCAGAAGCGACAGGAAGGGCGCGCCGAAGATCAGCGAGTAATACATGTTGTCCCAGGTCTGATAGCCGAACTTATAAAGCGCATTCTTGCGTTTCATGTAGGGGCGCGGGTCGTATTTCAGCAGCTTGCCCTGCCCGTCGACTCCATAGAACCACATGTGCAGACCACCGGCAACGATCAGTAACAGCACCCAGTTGCGGATGAAGACCCAAGACATCCAACCAAAGGCATAAGAGGTCTGTTCCGGTCCGACCGGTTGCAGCCAGAACGCGACCACAAAAGCCAGCACCAAAAAGATCGACCGATCCGAGAATTGCAGCCAGTTCTGCCAGATCCACTTCCCCAGCACGCCCAATTTCGGTGGCCAGTTCCAATAAGGGGCATATTTCACCGGCAATTCCGGATGCCAATGCCATACACGGCTCATCGGGCCGGGCTCTGACTGGGTTGTTGCACTATCTTGCGGGTTGGTGTCTGCAGTCGTCACGGGAATATCCTTTCCTGAATCAAAAGAGCTGTTGTTCAGGGCCTGCACGGAGGCGGCTCATAAGGGTATTTGCGGGACGGTCGACAATGCATGATCGGACCTATTCGTGGAATGGGCGGCGCCTATCCAGCGCCTCGCGCAGTTTGTCCTGCTCGCCGGGTTTCATGGCGATGCTGGTGGCAGCATCGGGGTAACTGCCATCCAAAACAGCCGCACGATAGACGGTCAGGCCTTTCATCCGCTCGGCCTCAAGCTGCGCACGGACGCCAGCCATATCAGCGAAGGCCTTGGCATGGCGCGGCGGGTTTTCAGTGTCGCCGCAGGCGTCTTCCTGAAACAGGAAAATCACATCGGCCGCCCCACCAGACCCGATCGAGTGGGTGATGAGACCGGAGCGCGGGCTGATCTCGGCAATCGCTTCATCGGCGACACATTCCAATTCCACCGCATAGGCGCCTGCATCTTCCAGGCGGCGCAGGTCCTCGGCCAATTGCATTGCCTCATCAGCCGTGCGCCCATAGGCGCGCAAACCACCGATCTGCGTCGACAGGCGCGGTACAAGACCCAGATGGCCCTGTACGGCCAGACCTTCGTCCGCCAGCAGCTCCACCGCCTTGAAGCTGCGCAGGGTATAAACCGCGTCGGCCCCAGCAGCGGCGGCGCGGATTCCTGCACGCAGGATATCCTGATGGGTTTCATAGTCGCTGGCCATCAGCGCGGCGGTGGTGAATGTGTTGGGTGCGCCTGCGCGCACCTCCATAAGATCGTGATCGACGATGGACAGATGGTCGATCCCCGCCGCTTCGGCTGCGGCAGCCTCGATCCGGTTCACGGCTGTGGTCTGGACAAATTTACGTTTGCCCTTGCCCGCCTTGATATCCGCAACAGTCAGGTTCCGCGACGCCGGGAAGCCGCCATAAGTATAGATCCGTTTCATGATAGCTGCGCCTTGCCTTATTCGGCAGCCTTGAGTTCGCTGCCTTGCGGGATCACCTCGTAACCGGGCTCTTCCGGCTCATCATCCAGCATTTCAGGCGGGAAACCCGGGGCAAGAATGTCCAATCCGGTGGCTTCCTCCAGTCGTTTGATGATGTTGGGCGACAGCTCGCGCTCACCATAGCGCGCGATGCCGTCCTCGAAGATCTGAACCAGCATCGGCGAGATTTCCAGCGGGACGTTGTGGCGGTCAGCCACCTGCTGGAACAGGCCGGCATCCTTCTTCACCAGATCCATGGTAAAGGAGATGTCGCGCGAGCCGCTCAGGATCACCTGGCTTTCGGTTTCATGCACAAACGAGGTGCCAGAGCTGATCTTCATCGCCTCATAGGTGGTGTTCAGATCCATGCCCGCTGCCTTGGCGGTTACCAACGCCTCGCAGCAGGTGATCAAATTGGCGGTGGCCAGATAGTTGGTGACAACCTTCAGGATCGAGGCAGAGCCCAGTTCGCCAGTGTGCAGGATACGGCGGCCCATAGTTTTCAGGAACGGCGCAATCCTGTCAAAGGTCGCGCGATCACAGCCGGCAAAGATCGAAATATTGCCGGTCGCGGCCCGGTGACAGCCGCCTGAAACCGGGCAGTCCACAGCCGTGCCGCCGCGTTCCATGACCATCGCGCCCAGACGCTTGACCTCTTCCTCGTCGGTGGTGGACATCTCCATCCAGATCTTGCCCTCTTTCACCTCGGGCAGCATCTGCTGCATGACCGCGTCCGATGCGGCGGGCGACGGCAGGCAGGTGATCACGGCGTCACAGTCGTGCATCAGCTGCGCCGGATTCTCCGCAGCCTTGGCACCCCGGTTGACAAAATCGGCTACCAGTTCGGCGTTCAGATCGTGCACGGTCAGATCAATGCCGTTGCGTAGCAGCGACCCCGACAATTTCCCCCCAACATTTCCAAGACCAATGAAGCCAACTTTCATATGCGCGTTCCTTTTGCAGAAGCTGATCTGAAGATCCGCTTTGTAGATATCCGGCAAAGCCTACAAACATTGCCTGTCATGTGTAAAACGAATAAAAACTGCGCTTATCAGCGAAAAATTTAGGTGATAACCATGCCACAAACGCCCAATCTCATCTGGCTAAAATCCTTTGAATGCGCCGCCCGGCATCTGAATTTCACCGTTGCAGCACAAGAGCTTGGCATTACGCAATCCGCGCTCAGCCTGCATGTGCGCTCGCTGGAAACCCAGCTCGGCTGCCCCTTGTTCTTTCGCGCGGCGCGTCATCTTAGCCTGACCGAAGTCGGGCAGGCTTATGCGTTCTCGGTTCGGCGTGCTCTGGGGGACATTGATCTGTCGACAACCAGCCTCTTCGGGTCCAGCCAAACGCAGGAACTGATCGTGAGGGTGCCGATCTCCACGGCGACCCTATTCCTTGCTCACCGGTTGCCGGAATTCACCCGCAACCATCCCAATTTTTCTATCCGGCTTATATCGAACATCTGGGCCGAGTCCGCAGGACGTGACCATGTCGATGTTGAACTGCGATTAGGAAAGGGCGAATGGAATGACGCACCTTTCGAGAAAATTTCGGATGAGCGTATCGTTCCAATCGCGTCCATCAACAGGCAAGGATCAGAGACACTCTCTGCCAAAGAGCTTCTGCAAGGGCCTCAAATTCAGATTTTGGGCTTTCAGGACATGTGGCCGAAGTATTACTCGGCGCTTGACGTGCAATATACATCACCGTCCTCCTCAGTGGTGTTGGATACAACCATCGCGGCCGTCGATATTGTCGCCGCCGGGGGCGGATATGCGGTGATTCTGGAAAGGTTTGCCAACACTGCCATAGAGACCGGAAGAGCCATTGCAATTGTGGGCGATGCCGTTCCAATTGAACAAAGCCATTATCTTGTCGGTGGACAGAAATCCAAACCGAACGACGCTGCAAGGAAAATGTTTGAAATCTGGATCAAACAAATTTTTGCGTAATTGCTTTCCACGATTACAGGAGAGAAACAGACGTTCAACCATACACACCGATTTTCTGCTTTGTCCGCTCACCCACCATTCGTTACCTGGCACCGAACGTCCTGTGTGGATGTATATGGACCCCGCCTGATTGCAACGGTCTGTTTTGGTCTGATTTCGTGCGTTTGTCAGAAGCAGTCATGTGTCCGCCCTGTTTGCGCGGTTTTGACCGCTGGCCTTCCCTTTCAGGACATTGCTGCGCAATGCCCTGCCGGGCAGTGGATGAATTCCGCGAGCGAGGTTCCAATCGGCTTATCGACCTTAGAAGAGGGCCGCAGACCTTCCCGGAGTGTCCTTGCTCTTGGTTGACTTACTTCCACATCATCACTTCAACGTCTTGCATCTCGTAGGCAGTAGGCGCGGTTAGAACGCTGGCTCTGCCGGTATTCCTGTTTCTTCGTGAGCATCGCCCAAATGGCCCGAGCGGCCTTGTTGGCCATAGCAGTTGTTGCCAGTCGGAATGGTTTGTCTGCAATGCTCGGCGCTCACAGGGCGACAGGCACCGATAAGATTGTCCAGTGCCGTGCGTGGCCAATCACCCTAGCGCCTTCCTTTAGTCTGTCGTTAATTGCACCCCGTTCATGTTTAGGGCAAGCAATCAGGAAAGTGCCGTCATCCACAGGCTCCCGTATAGCTACATGCTCTTGGATTACCTGGCAAACATCGTCTGGATTTGGGAAAGGACGAACCGCTTTCAATCCAGACGAACGAGGTTCTGTATAGGTAGTTTTCGTTGGGTCAGGACCAAAGTCCAAATTCGGGTCACCACAGGCAGAGCACACAAAAATTGACGTACACAGTATAATGTTTTGAAAATTGATCATGGCTGTCTTTCTTCTTGCTGTGCAACATAGCGCTGCCGGAGCCTGAGCGCTCAAGGTAGATTGCTAAGGTCGTCCAGTTAAACTATCGGCAGATTGTCTCAGTTGAGAACATCCATTACCCAACCATCCGGGCATTCAACACCCTGAGAGACATAAAAGAAACGCGCTAACCCATTTTATCAGACCTTTGGTGAAACCCGTTCCTGGCGTTTTGACTCGGGTCTCAAGGTTCACGATTTCACGGCTTGCTACCTATCAAGCTGACTGACAGCTACATCGGCATATGACTTCAGATGTAAAACTTCAGACTAACCTCTTTTTGCTGAAGGGTGCGAAACCCGGAGCGCAAAATCCAAACGCAGCCCATTCTTGCTCTTCGCTGACGGAAAAAGCTGCGACCGGTAATCGAGATCGTATGCTAAGGCCAGGCTCTGTACCTGATCTAGTACTGTGTCATCGGGCCAACTGCCGAGATGAGATTTGAGATCACTGTATCGAAACACGCCTTTCTCTTGTAATTTCTTTCGAATGACCGATTTCAGCGGCTCAGATACTGCGACATTGCGGATGTCATCACTGCTCTCTCCATTCTGATCCACAACACAATAGCCAACGCCGCGGTTCCCCAAATACGCTTCGGCGGCAGCCGCCTTGAGCTGCACCTCACGATCCGCGAGCAATGGCCGCGCTTTGATCTCAATGACAAAGACCAGCCCTTCTGTTGTTCGCAACAACAGATCCGGAAAATAGGTTCGTTGGCCAAATTCGGGATCGAAATAGGGTATTTCAAGAGCCTGAGCGGCAAACTGATCCACGACCGAGCATTGATCGAGGGCGCGGATCAGGCGACGCTCACCGCTACTTTCATAAGCAACCATTTGTTGAAGACAGGACACAAAAACTTCACGGTGGCCGTTACAGGAGCGCAAAGCAGGAAGGTCTGCGGCCACAAGAATCTCGCTTGCAGCCGAGTTTCCGCCGAAGGTTGCTTTTTTAAGAATATTCAGAACAAACCCGTCCGCCTGCGATGTGCGTTGACGCTTCGCCGACGTGATTTGATGTTCTCGCTCGGCCCGCCTTTGCGCATTGGGTAGCTTCTTAGTGGCCTCGGAGTATCCACTGGTCAAGTTGGCGCAGTCTTTCGGTCCAAGGCCAAGCACCTTTCCAGCTACCCGCAATACAAGCTGCCCAAATTCGCGCGATACCCGCTCTTCCAAAAGAAGTCGCGTAAGCCACATCGAACCATTATCACCTTCGTTCTGCACATTGCGATCAATGAGTGCGGCAATGACCAGATGGCACGCACGAGGCTTGGCGATTGAACGAGCAATCAGCACTTTTTGGCTTTTCATTTGCACCTGTCGGACCCGCTCTCGCGTTATGCTATAGGTTTGTGCCAGCTGATCCAAACTGACAGCGGGTCGAAGGTCCGATCCGGGGTGTAGACGTTTGAGGGTTATATCTTGATTGCGCGCTCGCATCGCCTGATCAGAGTGACGCGATGAGACATAATGCCGAACATCATGCTGGATTGCGGCCCAAATTTGTGAAATCGGGTCACTGTCGGGGTCAACCACAAAGTCTGGTATCGTTTCCTGAACTGAAGATTGTTTTACTCTTTTTGCTTTTGGCCGCCATACGTTCCGCGCCGACTCGGAAGACACATTTTGACGCTCTGACTTGGCGAAGTGCTGAAGCGGCGGCAACGGATCAATTAGTTCGCCTGATTTCATGTCCCGTAGCTGCATACGTTGCTGGCGCGCCCGGATTCCACCAACTGTTCGCCCATGGCGATCTGCGATAGCGGTCACCGAGATACCCGCAGCAGTCGCTTCGTAGAGCAACACTTCCTCTTCCCGGCTCCAGATGCGACCAACTCCGACAAATCTGAACTCTAAATCATCACACAACTTTAAATTTCAAACTCCCATTTTCACCCGACATTTCCCAAACATGATTTGATTTCAGTGATATTGGGCATGATTTTCAAGTCTGCTCCATCGCGTGGAACTGGGTGTTTCGTATTTAGGTATATCAAGCTTGTCTGGAGCAGACCCGTAAAGGGCAAATGTCCGAATACTAGATCAGGAACTGATTGAAGGTGGATTCGGCACCTTTATGCCGTTAGCCCCGAGTCGTGGAAACGGCTTCCATTTGGAGGCTATTAGCTGTGAGGCACCCACACTTGCCTTTCATTCTCAATCACTTCCGAACCGCTAGACTTCCGGCAACAATAATCAAAACGATGCCCGCTATCGTAATGGAATCCGGAAACTCGCTGAATAGGAGGAGCCCCCATAACGTAGCGAATGGAATATAGGAGAAGCTGATAGTAGCGATCATGGAGGATTCACCAATCTGATACGCTAATGACGTTCCCAGATTGCCGAGGGTCACCGAAAGAGCAAGGACAACAATAACAATGCATTCGTGAACGCCGACGCTTTTCCATGGCCCGCCAAAAAACGGGCCTACCGCAACGTCACCGAACGAGTAGATGAACACGGTAGCTACCACGCCTGTCAACAGGAAGGCCAAATGAAGGTTGAGGGTGAGAACATAGGGATGTTCGTCGCGAATTTTGTTGCGGGTAATAATTGCCACGATGGCAAAACACAGCGCGGCGCCCGCCGGAAAAAGCGTAAAGAGGTTGAAGCCGCTGCTGTCGGGCCGCACGATCAGCAAAACGCCCAAAAACCCGATGGCAACGCCGCTCCATCCCCCGGTCCCGATCTTGTCCCTAATTATCGTCGCCGAGATAAGTGCGACGATAATTGGCATCGTATAGTAAACCGATGCTGCGACTGACATCGGCAAAACCAGCAGCGCGACATAGTAAAACAGCCACATCAAGATCATTAGACTGCTACGTAAAACCGTCCAAAAAACATTCGTCGGCCAGATCGGAAGCGGTTTCGGTCGTATCCGGCAAATCACAATCAGTACCGGGATTGTCAACACCGACCGTAGCACCAGGATTTGCCAAAGGCTTAGATCAGCACTCACATATTTGACGAGTGCATCGCCAAAGGAAAACGAAAGCATCGCAAACAGCGCCGCGGCAATAGCCAATTTGGGATTATCTGCGTTTGTAGTGGTTGGAGCTTGTTGAGCCATGGAACTGCTTAATATGTGAGCACGCGGGGCGTACGCGATGAGAAAAATGATGTCATCGTGTTTGCCAGTGCTCCGTTTCTTGGGCACACAAAACGCAAATTACACCCATGCGGTTTTGAAAGATAACCGGTAAAAACGCCGAACCGATGCAAGATCAGGTTCGCGCGATACAAATGACACGGGCACCCATATTTTCCCTTTGATGTGGTCGCCGAACTCGTCGTGAACGATCTGCCCGATGCGCAACGAAGCCACTGTTTCGCCTCCGGTGCGAAACGACTGGAATTTGCTTTCGATTTCGTTGAGCGTGAATACGAACAGCGATCCAGCCGACATGCTGCGCAGGCACGCTGGTATGAATTCTGCCCCAATGTGCCCTGGCCCAAGCGAGCCAATGGCCATAACGCCTTGGCATTTCATTCTGTTCTCTTTAACAAATTCGAACGCGTCCGCATTATACAGGTTTGCTAACCCGACACTTCCCAAGCACCCCGTTGTTGATTGAAGTTTTGGTCGGTTTTGTGCGCTGTAAAATAGCCAGGCGTCTCAAATCCGATGCGTTGTCGCTCAAATGGCGTCTTGGGACGCGTAAGCGTACCGTGATGCAACGTTTTCTTGGGCGATACGCGGTGTAATCCGGGATTCGAGCATACCTGTTGAGCCGCGTATGGCGTTGAGGATGGCTCCGAAGACAGTGCGCGGCACGGCCACTTCCGCCAATTGGAAGGTGAGCTTGCGGGCATGACGTACAATGCGGGCCCCAATTTTGATCAAGCCGGGCAGCAGCACTTTTCAAAGTTTTTATTACCCGACGTTACCATTTGTTTTTGTAATTTGAGGATCCTGTGCGATATATGAACTATCCGCCCCGCCACAGTAGGTTTCTCCACCAATCTTAGAGAGATACCGAACGGCGGGGCTTTTGGCGTTTGGTGGAATGACTGTATGGCCAGAGTCTGAAAAGTTGCGGTGCTGATCGATGGCGGATTTTTCTATAAGCGTATCAAGAAATGGCCGACAATTGACCGCGACGATCCAGTGCTTGTTGCCCAAGCAGCCCAGGCTCTCTGCAAAAAACACATAATCAAATTGACGAGATCCCCGCACAACGGCGGCGAGTGGCTCGATCACGTCTATCGGCTGTTTTACTACGATGCAGAGCCTTTCGAGAAGCAAACCCATCACCCGCTGAAAAATCAGCTCGTGAAATTTGCCAACACCAATGAGGCCAATTTTCGACGCGAACTATTCAACGAGATCAGAAAGAAGAGAAAATTCGCTTTGCGCTTGGGTTCTCTGAAGGAAGAAGGCTCGTGGACTCCGCACAATAGGCATCAAAAAGGATTGCTGAAGCTCTGGCATCATCGTGAGTATCTAACGGGTTTGACTAAGGATCCCAGCACCTATGATCGGGATAAATCGGCTGAAGCCCTCAGGGCATTGGAAAAATGGGCCGCTTTAGACGAAGATGGTGTGCACTATCCCCTGCGCCAAAAAGGCGTTGATATGTCAATCGGCATCCAATACTGGCGCTGAAGCACGAAAAGCAGTAATGTTGTGCTCGTCGGCCTTCCGATCGCCAAACCGAATGTCCAAAATGTGCGATTTACGACTTGCTGCACGAGCGAAGCCTTAAGTGTCGTGAAAGTCTAGTTAGGGCTCGAAGCCTCATTCGAGGCACACTGCAGAAAACGGCGGTTAACGAGCCCAAATCTACGAATGGTACGACCAGTGCAAGTAACTGCCTCGGCATCGTTTCTTACTCCCAGCCCAGACTGGTCAACCAATCTTTGGCCGCAGTGATCGATAGCCTTGAAGCCTGATCAACATGCGACAACAACCAGACCTCCCTATCTGGGTACTCAGCGCTCCCTTTTGGTTCGATTGCTCGAAATCGCGGATCGCCAGATGCAATGACACGCGGTAAAAGCATCTTTCCAAGCCCCTCGGCAACCGCCCGCATGCCCGTCTCGGCATCCGCAACTCTTAGATTGGCACGCCGTTCCGAAGATGTCGCGATGGTTTCAAGCCAACGCGCTTGCGGCAAGTCTGAATTTGCCTCGTCATAGGTGATCCAACCGAGTGTCTCGTCTAAGTCCGGCGAGATGAAGCTTGCGGCGTAGGCAGCAAATGACACGTCGCCGAGTTTTTGCGCTTTGGTCCGCAAACCTCCACCCAATGGACGCGCAAAGCGCACGGCAAGGTCGGCCTCTCGCTTGGACAAATCCAGATTATCCGAAGTCGGCACCAGTTCTATGGTGAGGTTGGGATGCAAACTGTTCAAAGCAGTTAGGCTCGGGACCAGGAAACGGTTCACGATAATTGGTACCGAGCTTATGCGGACGCAACCCGAGATACGATGCACGCTTTCTCCTGAAATTTCCCTTATCGCCGTGTTCCCTGCTTCGATGGTCTCAGCGTGTGTCAGGATTTGCAGGGCCGCGTCCGTTGGTTCGTACCGCCCATTGGCGTTGCGTAGGAACAAGTTGGTTTCCAAGGATTGCTCGAGCGCTTTTATCCGACGGGCCACCGTCGAGTCGCTGACGCCAATCATCCGCCCAGCTTCCTTTAGCTTTCCTTCTCGGTGAAGCGCTAAGAGATACTTGAGATCGTTCCAATCGTGGCTCTGCATTCTTGCAGACTAAATCGTCAGAATTGTCGACTCAATCATCAACATTGGTATGCCATTCTCGGTTTTGAGATACCCTGATGGAGACTGGCACATGAAATTTATCATACTGTTTGAGGACGCAGCGGACGCCGATCCAGACATTCGAAAGACCCATATGGCGAAGCACCTTCATTTTTTGGAGGAGAACTCGGATAAAATAGAAGCGGCGGGCCCTCTGTCAGACCCTGCCGAACGGGGGCGCGATGGTCTGTGGGTTGTGAACGCCGGCTCCGAGGATGAAGCGGAGCGTTTGGTTCACAAAGACCCATTTTGGCCGACTGGTCTACGGAAATCTTACTCGATCATCAAATGGACCCAAGTCTATGCCATCGGTAAGCGGTTGTTCGACCCAACTTGAACGTTTGGGCGCTCATGATGGGAGTGGTCATTGGCGCAACCGCATCTAAAGCTCATTTTTTCGCTTGAAACGGACGTTGCCAATATACCCATGGCGACGTTTCCGATTGTAGAACACCTCGGTGTACTCGAACAGATCGGCGCGTGCCTCGTCTCTGGTGCGGTAGCGCACGCATTGCGGACATTCAAAGCCGGCGTAAATTCCAATGTCCCAAAGACGGTGTCGTTTGGATCTTACCATCTACGATGATAGTGCATCGATGATAGCACGCGACTGCCGGCACTCAGCCAGGCCCGGCCGCGTAACGAAATAAACAGGGTATGTGTTCCCTGTTGGGCAAACCGCTTGTTCTGAGAGATTTCCATGTCGGGTTTGCCTGGCCAGAAGCAATGCATCGAGCTCGTTGTTCCAGATCAGTTCCACATCGTCCGTGACCCGTGTCTCCCGAACGTAAGACTCAAGCTCGGTCGAATGCCGTGGCCACCCTTTTGGCAGTTGCTCCGCAACAAGCGGGTCTATGCCGATGCTCAGCTTACGGCCATTGAGGGCTGGAGCAACCGCTTCGGTGGCATCTGTGAGGATGTCGAACGCACGCGAGATATCCGGGAGATAAACAGCGCCCTCTCGCGTTAACAACAAACCATGAGGGAGGCGCCGAAAGAGCGAAATGCCGAGAGACATCTCCAACCGCTTGACCTGCTGGCTCACAGCACCGGCCGTTACACCAAGCTCCGCGGCGGCGGCTTTGAAGCTCAAGTGCCGCGCTGCGGCCTCAAACGCTTTGAGCCCGTTTAGGGATGGAAATCGATAGGTCATGGAGCCTCCTGAGAGTGCTTTAGCACGGGCGAGTTCGGAAAGAGACCGAGATTTTCTAAGCCTTGCACTCAATTATTGTCGTTTGAGCAACACGCGGTTGTCCGCTCCAATCTTACCAAACAACAGGGCGAGAATCTCTATGACGATCAGATACAATCCTCCGACTGGATGGCCGCAACTTGGGCGCCCCTTCCATCATGGCGTGGTCCAACCGAACGGCCACGTACTCCACATGACCGGACAGGTCGCTTGGGATAAAGACGCCAATGTCATTGGCAAGGGCGATTGCGAAACTCAGGCACGGCAATGCTTCGACAATGTCGAAACCAACTTGAAAGCTGTCGGGGGACGTTTGGAAGATATCGTGTCCTTGACCGTTTTCTATCTCGACCCGATGGACATGCCAGCGATCCAGAAAGTCAGGGCGGATCGCCTGCAACTGGAGCATGGCCCGGTCAGCATTCTAATACAGGCCGCAGGCTTGGTCGCACCCGACTTACTGGTGGAAGTCGCGCCAATTGCAGTTATCCCCGACGATCGTTTTCACGAACCAAAATTCTAAGGCGACACAAACATGAACAAACATGAAGGCTTCAAAGCCATTCGCAGCCTGGACTACGTGATCCTTCTTTGCGATGACCTCGCGAAGATGAAAGCCTTCTACGAACGGCTGTTCGAGTTCCGGATCGAAGAGGAGTTTCCGGAACGGATGATATTCTTTCGGGTTGGGACGTTGTTTCTCGGTCTGCGAAAACGCGGCCGCGCCTATGATGGGCCGAGTGTGCCCCCAACATCCGCTTCCATCCAGATCAGCTTTCGCGTGCCACCCGCTGACGTCGATCTCGCCTGGGACAAGCTTGTCGAAAATGGCCTGAACATAATCGAACCGCCCACAAACCAGGATTGGCCCCACCGGACATTGTTCTTCAGGGATCCAGAGAACAACATCATCGAAATCTTTGCGGACATTCACCCGCGTGATACGTTGACCGAACCGTCTGGGGTTCATCAAATTGTCGTCTGACGGCCCATTGCGGATGGGGTAGGCGGCTCCTGCTCCACCGGCATCGAATGTGCCAAAGTGCAGTTTTCAATGACTGCCAGGAGAGAAGCCACCCAATGACAATTGAAACGGTTGGACTGGATCTGGCCAGGGGCGTTTTCTAACCTGGCGCGATTTTGAACACTTTGGTCGAGCAAGTTGATACGCTTCGCTGCGTATGAATTTTGTGAGCAACTGGTTTTATGCTAAACTGTTAGTTGCACTTTTTTTATTGTTTTATTCTCAAGGGGGAGCTGTTTGATGGTACGCTCTTTCATACTATTGGTTGTATATAGTATTGCTTCCAGTGAACCAGTGTTTTCACAAGCGCCTGGGTCTCGGTGTGTAACTGGCTCGGGATGGTGTTGGGCTTCTCCACCTGGCTTGCCTGGTCAACCATGCGTATGTCCAAACCCGAATGGGTCGGGAACCATTTCCGGCACACTAATTTAGTGGCTAATACCATGAGCAATGATCGCTTCATTCAGCAGGTGCAACGGGTATGTGATTATCTCGTCGCTTCAGGATCGGCCCACGCATCTGAGCTTGAAAATGCACTCAATGCCTACAAAAACGCTGAAAATGGCGTAGATCACTATGCTGAATTGCGACGCGTGGTTAGTGAGACATTTCCCACAATTGAGAAGCGTACACTCGCAGCCGTGCTATCAGGCAGCTTTCGGCTGGGAGAAAAAACGCAAGCCGCGGAGAAAAAGCGGCTATTTTCCTCGACAAACCTTATTGCGATTCTTGGGCTTCTGTTTATCGCCGCTTCTTTGCATTGGACCTATTGGTCGACGCGCGCCAGTGCTGTGATGGGAAGTTTGGATAGCGTTCTCGAAACACAACGCAACCTAAACATTGAGGAAATAGTTCATACGCGCGATTTTTGTCAGTACCAAAACGTTCAACTTGATGACCAGGATGTTTACCGTTTCATCTTGGCAGCTCGAGACATGGCCTACTACGATAAAATCTGGCTCGATGCTCAAGAAGAAGCTCACAGTTTGAATCTCGAATTCTGGCCGGCTCAACAAATGACCCGATGGGTTCGTGGTAAGTTTAGTAGCCTGTTTGGAGATGGAGAACTAAAACTCGGCGAGCAAATTATTGGTCCCAATTCTGCGCAAAGCACTGAGGAACTGTGCAAATTCTTTGCGGAACTTAGTAACAGGACTCTGGACGCAGAGTTTCGCTGGTATCAAGCATCATTTGCTGATTTGGCAAATACAATTCCTCTAGCTAGCGGCTCTGAACTTTTCCGCGGGACCGGGACAGCAAGCATCGTTGTACTGAAGAAGAAACTCGTTGAGTATCAGAGCATTATTCATCAGTGGCTTCTCCCGACTCTACACGGAGCTCTGGGCGCAATTATCTTTTGTTTGGTACGAGCCATTCGTGAACCTTTTCTCGTCCCTCTAGGCACTCGGGACATTATGCTGCGACTGTTTTTTGGGGCGTTTGTGGGCTATCTGGTCTCTGCACTGTTCGCTCCAGCGGGAATGCTCGGGCAGCCAGCGACAGGGACAGCCCCGATAACGTCTATCGCTGCATTTATCTTTGGATACTCCATCGATTCATTCATTACTATTCTTAACCGGATGAACCGTTTTATTGTCGAGTTGCCGGAACCCAAAGGCTCCAGTAAGACCTAAGGCACCTAAGAAGAGTTCAAAACTGCGACAAGCTGACTTTGGCATAATCGCCCTGTATAGTCAGGCGCCGTCTTAACCCGACTAACTTTCCTGTCAATGCTTAACGAGGCGTTCTATTTTCTTGCGCTTGGAGCACGCCTCTCCTGCACTGAGCTCAGGTATCTTGCCCCCTCGGATACTGCATCACCTATGACCCAAATTCTGGGGTTAAGAGCAATTGAAGAAACTGTGCCAAGTCCCAAACAAGGCGCTTAATCTGAAGCCAGATCATTTTTGCATGCACGTGCAAGAAGCTCGGTAAAGGTCTTGACCACCAGATTTGGCTCCTCGCCGCGCTTGCGGACGAGCGTGATCTGAGACTTCTGATCGAACCGACCATTCCCGACGGCGCGCATCCGGCCCGGGCGGACCCAAATATCCGCCAACCCTTCGGGAAGATATCCGATGAACTTACCCGTCAACACCAACATGGCAACGCCTTCGATCTGGTGTGCCATGGCCGTAGAGCGCAAACCACGTGAAACCGGCGCAACTCTGCCTTCATTCAGATAGGCACGGTTACAGAAGTTTGCCTTGGGCAGCAGATCCTCGACATCGGCTTCCGTTTCTGCCTCGAACAACGGATGACCTTGCCCACAGTAAAGGCTGATCCTTTCCGTTTTTAAGGGTTCATAAATCAGCCCCGGCTTTTCGTTGTGAAACACGCCGATACCCAAAGCGATGTGTCCGTCTTGCACGCCAATCTCTATGTCCCCTGGCGCTATTGAATGCAGTTCGATGATCACATCCGGTGCGATACGGGCAAACTCCGATAAGGCTGGCGTAATCGGAGCGCTATCATTGAAGACCCAGTTGTCGATCGCGGCTATCGACAATCGCCCGACCAGCTTACCGCGTGTCCCGTCTACGGTTTCGCCAAACTGATCCAGCGCCGCAAACAGTTTACGAGAGGCCGCGTAGACGATTTCACCTTTGTCTGTCAGACGAAATCCCTTGCGCCCCCGTTCGCACAACCGCATGCCCAGACGCGTTTCAAGATCAGATATCTGCCGCGAAATTGTTGACGCGGACACGTTCAATATCACCTGCGCCGCCGAGAAGCCGCGGGCTTCAACAACGATCGAAAAGACGTGAAGCAGGTGAATGTCAGCTTTGGAAAGAGATGGTGGCAGCATAGGCCGATTTTACTTGCATATTTATGCAAATGAAATCTCTTACTTTGTAATTTTCTAAATGTAATTGCCGTGCCACGCTCTGCCGAAATGACGTCTTCAAATAGAGGGACTGGCAATATGGCTTTGAACGGTGAGCGCGCGCCCAAATGGGGCATCAACAACGATTACTCAAGACTTACGGATGTTTTGCTGGGCCGGCCCGAGTACTTCAAATGGGTCGAAGCCGGACCCCTGATCGGGCGGACACTGGCCAACGCGCACAAGACCGGCGTGACCTTCGACCTGCAACGGGCGATGGCGCAACATGCTGAAATGGTGTCTATCTATGAAGAGAACGGGGTGAACTGCCATTTTCTTGACAGCGACCCGGTCCTGCATCGCAATTTTTTTGCCCGCGACAGTTCTGCCATGACGCCCTGGGGCGCTTTGATCTGTCACATGCAACTAAAGTGTCGGCGGGCAGATTACGTCACCGCGATCAAGTTCTACCAGGACAACAATATCCCCATTTGGAAATTCGCGACAGCCGGTCACTTTGAAGGCGGCGATTTCAATATCATCGAACCCGGGCGCGTTCTGATCGGTTATTGTGGTGAACGATCCGAACAGGAGGGCTCGGAACAAGTGGCTGAGTTCGTTCGGTCTGAGGGATGGGAGGCCGTCGTCGCCCCAATCAGCCGCGAATTTGTCCATATGGACGGGCTGATTGTGCCCCTGGCCGAGAAACTCGCCGTGGCCTGCATCGACGCAATGGAGCCGTGGCTGGTGGATGTCATCAAGGGTTGGGGCATCAAAATCGTCGATGTGGAATACCGTGAGGCCAAGAACCTTGGGGTCAATCTGGTGGCCCTGGGCGACAACAAGGTGCTGTCGATGGCCGGGGCAACGAATCTGAATGCCAAAATGCGCGCCCTCGGCTTCGAGGTCTATGACCCCGATATGTCGATGTTCACCCTAGGCGGTGGCGGCGTTCATTGCCTGTGCCAGGCCCTGCACCGTGAGGCCGCATGACCCGGGGTCTGCGCATAAACGGTGACCGCTTATGGCAAAGCCTTTTGGATATGAGCCAGATCGGAGCGTTGCCCGGTGGCGGGTGCAGACGCTTGGCTCTGTCCGATGAAGACCGGCAGGCCCGCGATGTCTTTCGCCAGATGTGCCTTGATGCCGGGTGCGACGTCCATATTGACCGGTTGGGCAATATGTTCGCACGCAGACCCGGGCGCAATCCCGACCTGCCGCCCGTCGCAATCGGAAGCCATCTCGACACGCAACCGCATGGCGGGCGTTTCGATGGTGTTTACGGCGTTCTGGCAGGGCTGGAGATCGTCCGCATTCTCAACGACCACAACATCGAAACTGATGCCCCGATAGAAATCGTCAACTGGACCAACGAGGAGGGCGCGCGTTTTGCCCCCGCGATGCTGTGTTCGGGGGTTTACGCGGGGCTTTTCGATTTGGATTTCGCGCTGAGCCGGACAGATGCGGACGGGCTTCGGGTGGACGAAGAACTGGCGCGGATCGGCTACGAAGGTGACACGCCTTGCGGAAAGCACCAGATTGGTGCGTTCCTCGAGGCCCACATCGAACAGGGCCCTCTGCTGGAACAGCATGACGAGGTCATCGGCGTAGTCACCGGTGGACAGGGGCAACGCTGGTACGACGTGACCGTGACCGGCCGTGACGCACATTCCGGTTCAACCCCGATGTCCGGTCGCAGCGACGCACTTGTTGCCGCGGCGCACCTGGTTACCGCGGTTCAGGATATTGCGCTTGCACATGGTCCGGACGGGGTTGGCACCGTGGGAGAGCTGCATGTCTCCCCCAACGCCCGAAACACGATCCCGGGCGAGATTCAGTTCACAATCGACTTTCGCCACCCCGACGACCGGGTGCTGAGCGAAATGGATACCGCCATTCGATTTGCCGCGTCACAGGAAAAGGTGGTTCAGGTCGCCTTGGATATGATCTGGCACAATCCACCTGTGCAGTTCGACACACGCTGTATCGACGCCATCGACAAGGCCACTCGTGATCTGAGCTATCCCTATCGCTACATGGTTTCTGGTGCAGGTCATGACACCTGCCAGCTTGCGCGCAAGGTCCCGGCCGCCATGGTTTTCGTGCCTTGCCGCGACGGGCTTAGCCACAACGAAGCAGAGTGGGCCGAGCCCGAGCACCTGGTCGCAGGAGCCAACGTTCTCTTGCAGGCGGCGATTGATTTGTCCCGACAGGTTGCACCAGAGGCGCGTCCGATCCGTCAAAGCCTTAATACGACTGGGAAATCCCACACATACGATAAGGAGCTATCCCGATGAATATCTTCAAGAAATTGGCCGCGGCGGCCCTGGCAACGTCGGTTGGACATACGGCTATGGCGCAGGAGATTGTGATTGGGGTGCCCAATTGGGCGTCCGCCCGTGGAACTGCACACATTCTGAAGGTCGCGCTAGAGGATAATCTTGGCATTTCGGTGGAGTTGCAGAATGGCACGAACCCGATCATCTTCGAAGCCATGGATTCCGGTTCGATGCATGTGCACCCAGAGGTTTGGTTGCCAAACCAACAGAATCTGCACGACACCTTTGTCCTTGAGAAAAAAAGCGTGAGATTCAATCCAAATTCGGTTTTGTCCGATCAAAGAATCTGCGTCACCAAAGACACGCAGGAGCGCACCGGCATTAGCGCGCTGAGCGATCTGACTGATCCGGTAATGGCCGCGCATTTCGATGCCGACGGGGACGGACTCGGAGAGATGTGGATTGGTGGGATCGGATGGGCCTCGACAAATGTAGAAAAGATCAGGGCGAGGTCCTACGGCTATTCCGAAACCATGACCTTGGTGGAAATGGACGAGGCGCTCGCCCTTGCGCAGGTTGATAACGCGGTCGCACAACACCAAAATATTGTATTCTATTGCTACACGCCCCATCACATGTTTTCCCTTTATGATCTGGTCCCTCTGAGCGAACCTGCTTATGACAGTGCTCAGTGGGAAGTATTCCAACCCACGGACGATCCGGACTGGCTGGAAAAATCGTCAACGCCAACTGCCTGGGATGCTGCCCGGCTACACATATTTTATGCGGCTGAATTGGAAGAAACACAGCCTCTGGCAGCTTCAATGCTCTCCAAAGTCAAGTTGACCACGGATCAGATCAACGCCCTGGTATATGCGTTGTCAGTCGATGGCACAGATCCTGATGATTATGCGCGCCAGTGGATCGCTGAAAACCCTGATATAGTACTGTCCTGGTTTGAATAGGATGGGCGGCAGATTTGTCCCGGTGCAACGGCGGCTATCGGGGGGGTAGATTCCGGTACGGGGCAGGATAGTATCACAAGCCTTGGCAATTCTGCGTCGCGGAAAATGTCGGCAGTGAGCCCAAACCTTCATACTCAAGACTTCAGTTGATATGTGACCCAATTGCTCTTCACTGCATGCCGATCATAAACTGCTCTAGCCCTGTAATTGGTTTCGGAGGTCATCCAACGCACGACGTCCCAGCCCTGCTCCTTGGCAAAGTCGCCTACTGTTTGGATCATCAAGTCGACTATGCCCTGTCCTCGCGCAGAGGGAGACACAAACATATCATCAATGTAGGCTCCTACGGTTGCAGGCATAGGTCGTTCGTATGATCGGAAGTGAACGAAACCAATGAGTTGCTGGTTATCACCCTCAACGACGAAGCACCGGGTTTGAGCGTTTGGGTCGTTTATCCACCCCCATACCCTGTTCCTCATTTCTGCGGTCTGCTCTTCTCCGCCGAAACGGCAATATGCATCGAACAGAGCATCCCATCCTTCCCGATCTTTCTGCGCTGCTTGCCTAATCGTATCTACCATCAGAAATCCAAATATTTGCCCAAAATCAGTTTGGAGTATTCTGGATATGATGACGATTTCGTCAATCACGAAAGGCGGCAGTGAACCCAAATTGTTAACTGCACATCGTTGATTTCTGTCTCAGATTCGACCACCAATCAACCATGTTTCGTTACCTTTTGCACTTTGCCGTCATCGTCATTCTCACTTTGCTCACTCAGGTGGGCGGCATCGCTTGGCTATTAGCCCTAGCGTTCCGAAGGACACTGTTGGCATTCGCCGTGATCTACATTGCCCTTTCAGTTGCTACTGTTTGGGTTGCGCCAAGTTTTGGAAGGGTTGCGCTGAGCTGTTTTGAACGTGGGCCTCTGGCAATGCAAAGTTGGATGTACTGCGCGCTCAACCGCAACTATGTGACGCCCGAACTCGCCGAGGTTCTCTTGGATACAGCCGAAGAGGTGGAACAACGCTATCCGGGCACAACAACCCTCGTTTTGGACGCAAACTTTCCGTTTTTCGATGGTTTTCCGCTACTTCCCCACCTCTCGCACGATGACGGAGAAAAAGCTGACTTGGCCTTTTATTATGCCGATGCGTCAGGGTACTTGCCAGGAGAAGTTCGATCTCCAATCGGGTACTTCGCATTCGAGCAAGGCCCAACGCACTGCCAGCCAACTTGGCCAACGCTTCGGTGGGATTTTGATGCACTCCAATCGCTTTGGCGAGATTACGATCTTGAGTCGGAACGCAATCGTGCTGTTCTCGAAGTGCTATCTACCGACCCACGAGTAGGCAGGATCTTCGTTGAACCACATCTCGTAGAGAGCCTAGACGCTGGAAGCGACCGCATCGGATTTCAGGGGTGCCGCGCTGCTCGCCATGACGATCATATTCACATGCAGCTTCGCTGAAAGTCTTTTGGCAACCAGCATACGGCGGCTTTGTCCGCACAGCCGACCTTTGCCGTCTCAATTGAACGAGCAATTGTTTGCGACAAATTCCGCGCCAGCAAAATCAAGGAATTGTAAGATTAAAATCTGAGGGGGTTCAACTGGTACGCCGTCGCCAACTTTTCTTGTGCTACGATCCTGCCCCGTACCGGAATCTACCCCCATCTGGCCGAAGCTGAAAGGGCAGGGGGGATGGTGACGCTGACCGCGCCCTCACGGTTCATGGCGGATTACATTGCGCAAAAATGGACCGGGCGATTGCTGGCGGCCGGCCTATAGGGGGCAAGCAGAGGTCACTAAGAGAGGTGTGAACGAGAAGTTCTTTGCCTGAGCCAAGCCTTATTTTGGAATGTTCATGTTAATTGCATGAAATCACACCAGGCGCCAATCAGGCGGAGAGTTTTGCAAATACCTTATAGAGCCACCAGCCCTGAAAGATGAGTGTAATCATTGAGGCCCACTTTCGACCTGAAAGGATGTGGGCCCATGTCTATCAGGAAGCACTTCAAATCAATCAGTATCGTCGCAATGTTGGCGATTTTAATCTGTCGAGCAGTGGTTGGGTTCAGCGCACCCTTACTGCATTGGTGCGCAGGTTCATGCGGAGCTAAAAATGCTCTTCGTCGCGCTGGTAGCTTTTGGCGGGCGGGACTGGTTGAATTTGGTTTTAACCCCAGCAAGACGACGCTTAATCCTCGGATCGGGTAGGGTCCGCGTCGAAGGGTTTTGTAAAGTCACCAAACCCGTGAAGCGTTTTAAGATCCGGGTTTTTGGAAAGCAGCTCTTTGAAGGGCACTTTCAATTTCAAATCATACCGGGCGTAAAGATCGGGCCAAATATCTTCTGGCGGAACCCTCAGATACTCGGCCACCCGTTTGCGAGCATCGTCATTGAAATTGCCGTAGATCGCGGATGTGAGCGTGCTGTAAGGAATATCTAACAATTCCGCCAACTCTCGAACATTCGTGTCAAAGTCCGCAAGAATCGAACGTACTTTGTCTTTTGGCGACAAGGCTTCAAACTCATCTTCCGACATCTCCATCCGGCGCTTGAGTTTGGAGTAACCGCCCTTTTGCCGAATTTTTGGTGTCATGAAAACCGGGTCCCAGACCTCGTAGGGATCAAGTCCGAGAACTTCTGCAACTTTTTTCCGCAATTCGATGGCTTTGGGGCCAACGCCATTGGTACATTTCACCGCCACAGACAGCTTTTCAGGCCGCTCCCCCAGTTGCTCACCGAGGGCGCGTAGCGTCAGCCCATGCTGCTTCAACGCCGCACGGATAACCTCGGAAGGGCGTTTTATTGGGTCGTCAGCCATGAAATTGCTCCGGTCAGCTCGCTGACTGCATACGATAGGCAGCTTGAAAGTCAACAAACACGGGCTGCTTTTTATGCGGACAACCAATCACGCAAAGTGCGTTTCATCCAATATCGATGGCTCGTAGTCGCCAGATAACTCCGACAAAATATCTTCAATTATCTCTTGGACCTCTTCATACGCTTCATCCAGCTCTTGATATGTTGGAGCGTCGCCTAGGGAAATCGCTTCTCGCATACCCCGCAAAATATCAGTGCGAAAACTCAACCATGTCTCGATGTCCCGATTTGAAGAACCACCCCCGTACATTCCGCGCTCCCTTGCGGTCAGCAGCGGCTATGGCGGGTTTCGTCGCCGGGATTTTTGGAAAATTTATCGTTCATTCCGGAGCCCGTTAGTCATCCTCACTCAAATGCCGGCCCTCACGGAAAATGGGCCGCATTTCGCAGATTCCTTCAAGTGTTCTGAGGGAACCTTGAGCCTCAATCCCGTGTTCAATCTGATCAACCCTTGCGGGACGCCGCTAAACTCATTCGCGTCAGCAGTGCATTGCGAAGTTATTCACAGTTTGACTACCTCCATATGTTGAATGCGAGTTCCGTTTGGCTCCATGTTTTTGGACAAGACCGAACTGCCTTCCATCCCGCAAAGACATCGTATCCCGCCGATTAAGGCGGGATTTTAGATCAGGTAGTGACCTCCTTCGTCCAAAGGAACTCTTCCCCGGTCTTCCAGAGTCTCAGCATCAATATAAAGACAGCCAGCTTACGGGTGGTTGCGACAACGACCTTCTTGAAGCAGCGCCTCGCCACCAACCTGAAAGCCCAAGCCTTAAAGGGCGAGTATCATTTCAAAAGACTGATCAAAGTACTGGCGGCATCTCCGTGCTTGGATACGCAAGTCGACTGACAGAATTGCGAGCGCTTTAAGGATTGATCGTTCCGCATACGCCGACTCAAGAGTCATACGGAGGCTGTCGTCCACAGCTTCCGTGTCATCGGCATATTGTTGTTTTTAATATGGAATCCTTAGTCCCAAAGACGTCACCCAGCTTGCCAAACCGCATAGATTGGCGGCACAACTGGTGGTTTATTTTGGCCAACTGAAGCACACGCCTCCCAGAATGCACAGCGAAGGGGCGGTGGCCGCTGGATGGCGGCGTGGAGAACATGGTTCAGACCTGCCTTTTGGCAGCGCGCCTTCGCGTCAAAACCGGTAAGGGCGTCACGTCAATTTATGAGCACCGATATCAAGTCACTGGGATCATTCGTTTGGTCCATCGCCGAGCTGTTGCGCGGAGATTTCAAACAATCTGAATATGGCAAGGTCATCTTGCCCTTCGTCGTCTTGCGCCGTCTGGATTGTATCCTCGAGGAGAGCAAACAAGATGTTCTCGACATGGCAGCGTCACTGCCCGAAGACATAGAAGACGAGGCACGTGATACGCTGCTCTCCGGCGTCGTCGGGCAAAACATCCGCCTCTATAACTTGTCCCGCTTCACCTTCGCCTCTCTCAAAGGGCAGGATGCCCAGGATATCCACAAGAACCTGGTCGATTACATCACCAAGTTCTCAGGCAATGTCCGTGATATCTTTCTCGACAAATTCCTGTTCACGGACCAACTCAAGCGTCTGAACGACGCCGGGCTGCTTTACCAGGTCTTCGACAGATTCACCCAGATCAACCTGCACCCAAATGCCATCTCGAACATCGAGATGGGGTATCTGTTCGAGGATCTCATCCGTCGCTTTTCGGAGATTTCGAACGAAACAGCCGGGGAACACTACACCCCACGTGAAGTCATTCGGTTGATCGTTTCGCTGCTGTTGATCAATGACAAGGGTGCTCTGACAGGCTCAGGCGTCATTCGCCAAGTTTACGATCCCGCCGCAGGCACGGGTGGAATGCTCTCCATCGCCGAGATGGAGATGAAAGCGCTTAACGAACGCATCCGGGTCGAACTCTTCGGGCAGGAGCTCAATCCTGAATCCTTTGCGATCTGCAAGTCCGACATGCTGGTGACAGGGCATAACCCTGAGAACATCGCTTTTGGCAACACGCTCACCCAAGACGCCCATGCAGACAGGCGCTTCCACTACATGCTGTCCAATCCACCTTATGGTGTGGATTGGAAGAAATACGCTGATCCGATCAAGGATGAGGCGGCGGAACACGGCATGTCGGGCCGCTTTGGTGCAGGCCTGCCTCGCATCTCGGATGGGCAGTTGCTGTTCCTGCAGCACATGATCTCGAAGATGCGCGATGACGAGCAAGGATCGCGTATCGGTATTGTCATGAATGGATCGCCCCTCTTCACCGGTGGTGCCGGGTCGGGCGAGAGCGAGATCCGCCGCTGGATACTGGAAAACGATTGGGTCGAGGCCATCATCGCGCTGCCAACAGACCTCTTCTACAACACGGGCATCCAGACCTATGTCTGGTTACTGACCAACCGCAAGGACACTGCCCGGCGTGGCAAGGTGCAGTTGATCGATGCCAGTGGCGAACGTTTCTGGACGTCCATGCGCAAATCGCTTGGATCGAAGCGCCGGGAAATTCCACCAGAGGCCTGTGACGAGATCACCCGCATCTATGCCGGGATGTTGAACGGTGAAGGCAACTGGGGAGACGTGTCCAAGATCTTCAACACAACCGATTTTGGATTTCGTGAAATCCGGGTTGAACGTCCATTGAAGCTTGCCTTTGCGGTGACGCCTGACGCGTTGGTAACACTGCGCGAAGCGAAGCCGTTCCTCAAACTTGAGGAAGATGATCAGACCCAAATTCTGGAAGCTTTGCAGAAATTCTTGCCCGCGGACAAACGATGGTTGGACCGTAGCGATTTCGACAAGGCGCTTTCTACCGCTCTTCGCCGGGCTAGCATCAAAGTCGGAGCGCCAGTCAGAAAGGCGATCCAGTCTGCATTGTCAGAACGAGACGAGGATGCCGAGGTTTGCCGCGACAAGACCGACAATCTCGAACCCGACACCGATCTGCGCGATCATGAATTGGTGCCACTGAACGAGGATTGGCAGGACTATGTGAAACGCGAGGTTCTGCCCTTCGTTCCCGATGCCTGGGTGGATGAGACCTACACCGATGCACGGGATGGCGATGTCGGGCGTGTCGGCTATGAGATCAACTTCAACCGCTACTTCTACAAATACGTGCCGCCCCGTCCGCTCGAAGAGATCGATGCAGAATTGAAGGCGCTTGAGGCCGAGATCGCAGGTCTGTTGCAGGAGGTGGGCGAGTGACGATGCACCGTTTACGCAATGTGGCCCAGATTCTAACCAGTAACGTCGACAAGGTTATCAAAACCGATGAACATCCGGTTCGCCTCTGCAACTATGTGGATGCCTATAAGAACAACTTCATCCACGGTGACATGCCGTTTAAGGTTGGAACCGCCACCGCAGCTGAGATCAAGAGGTTCAGAGTACAGGTTGATGACGTTATCATCACAAAAGACTCCGAGACTCCTGACGACATTGGGGTTCCATCTCTGGTCAAGTCCACCGCGCGAGATTTGATCTGTGGTTATCATCTTTCGATATTGCGAGCAGACCGCCGACGGATGTTCGGTCCGTTTCTCTATTGGCACTTGCTGTCGAAAAAATCACAAGAAGATTTCAGAAACGCGGCGAACGGCGTCACCCGATTTGGTCTGACCATTGGCGGCATCAAGAGCGTTCCAATCAACCTCCCCGACCTCGCGACCCAGCGCCGGATTGCCGATTTTCTGGACCGGGAGACCGCAAGAATAGACCTGCTGATCGAGAAAAAGCAGCGGTTGGTGGAGTTGGTCGATGAAAAGCGCTCAGCGTTAATTACAGCCGCCGTCATGGGGCAGTTGCTCGTGAGCGATTCTGGAAACAGAAATTTCAGGTTTGTTGCAGGAGGTGGTTGGGTGACGACGCACCGTTTACGCGATGTGGCCCAGATTTTGACGAGCAACGTCGACAAGGTTGTCAAAATCGATGAGCACCCAGTTCGCCTCTGCAACTATGTGGATGTCTATAAGAACAACTTCATCCACAACGACATGCCGTTTAAGGCCGGAAGCGCCACCGCTGCTGAGATCAAGAAGTTCAGAGTGCAAGTTGATGACGTTATCATCACAAAGGACTCCGAAACTCCCGACGACATTGGGGTCCCGTCTCTGGTCAAATCCACTGCACGTGATTTGATTTGCGGTTATCACCTTTCGGTATTGCGAGCAGACCGACGACGGATGGTCGGTCCGTTTCTTTATTGGCACTTGCTATCGAAAAAATCGCAAGAAGATTTTGGAAACGCGGCGAACGGTGTCACCCGCTTTGGTCTGACACTTGGCGGCATCAAGAACATACCAATCAACCTCCCCGACCTCGAGACCCAACGCCGGATAGCTGACTTTCTCGACCGGGAGACTGCGCGTTTTGACGCAATCAAAGACAGAACCGACGTCTCCATAAACCGACTCCAAGAATACCGCTCCGCCCTGATCACTGCGGCAGTTACGGGGCAGGTCGACATCGCGGAACAAGTCAAGTTCGACCACCGCCATAATACCAATCAAGAGGAGATGTATGCATGAGCCAGTTGTGGATTGTTAGGGCGGGTGCGCATGGCGAGCGGGAGTTTGACGCCGTTGATCAGGGAAAGCTGTTCCCGGGATTTCTCGAAGTTGGCGATCTATCGCAGCTAGATTCTCGTGATGCAATTTTCTCGTGCTTGCAAGAGGTGTGGCCCGACGAGGGTACGAACCGATTGCGCAATTTCGCAGCGCAGTTAAACCAGTTCGTCAACCGAATTCAGATTGGCGACTATGTTGTGATGCCGCGCAAGCTAACGAACGGTGTCGCCATCGGGATCGTGACGGGTGATTACCAGTTCGACGTGACGAGCGAATATAGACATTCTCGGACCGTCGACTGGAAACAGGAGTCGCTGCCGCGCGATACATTCAAGCAGGATCTCCGGCACAGCTTCGGTGCTTTCATGACCATTTGCGAAATCAAACGCAACTCTGCGCTAGAGCGTGTTAAGGCTGTTTTGCAAACTGATCAAGATCCCGGAGCGCTACTCCAAAAAAGCGGCCACGTAGCGCGGCCAGTATTTTTGAGTGGGTCAGAGGACCAAGACAGCGAAGCAGACGAATATCAAACCGACATTGAGGACATTGCCGATCAGCAAATCATCTCGCTGATTAAGTCTGAGTTCGCAGGCCACGCGCTGGCTGAACTCGTGGCTGAAATAATGCGTGTTGAGGGATACACGACCAAAATCTCTCCGCCAGGGCCGGACGGTGGTGTAGATATCCTCGCAGCGGGAGGGACGCTAGGACTGGGCGAGGACCGCATTTGCGTTCAGGTGAAGTCTGGGGACGGGGCGGCTAACCACGATGTCGTGCTACGCTTGATTGGCTCAACTTCCAACACACAAGCTCAAACGGGATTGCTGGTCAGCATCGGAGGGGTGAACGCTGTTGCCCAGAAGGAGCTGGACAACAATTTCTTTAAGCTGCGGCTGTGGCAGATGTCGGATCTGTTGAAGGCACTGTTCCGGACCTATGGAGAACTATCGGACGAGACGCGCGCAAAGTTGCCACTCAAGCAAATTTGGGCGCCAATGTCAGGAGGGGCATCGTGAACGGATACTACTCCACCCCAACCGCTGGCGTTGTTGCACCTCAGATCAACTTAGAAACAAGTGCCGGTATTCCCGAACACTGTTTCGACGCTCTTCAAGAAGGGATGGTTACGTGATGGAGTACGTAGTTCCATTCGACCACGAGAGTGTTCATACATTGCAAGCCGCGATCGACCGAACAGAAGGTCACGACCACCAAGAGCATGAAGGTGGCGTGTATTTGGAGCACATGGTTGCAAGATTCAACGGACTGAAAATCGAGATATTTGCAAACGAACACCCCCCTCCTCATTTCCGCGTAAAAACAAGTGATGGCACGGCCAACTTTCGCATCGACAATTGTGAACCGCTTAACGGCGATAAATCGGTTCTGCGAAAGCACCGTGAGATACAGAAGTGGCACGCAACAAACCGAGACGCCCTAATTGAAACTTGGAACAACACGCGCCCAAGTGATTGCCCGGTGGGTGAACTTAGGATGCAAACCTTCATGGAAACCACCCACACCACCGCTGACATTCATCAGGAAAAGGTGTTCGAGGCGCACATCGTCTCCTGCCTGACTTCAGAGCAGGGATACATGGAACGCGACTGCGCGTCTCACTACAGTATTGCCTATGCCCTGGACATCGAGTTGCTGTTCCGCTTTCTCAAAACGACCCAGCCAGATGCATGGCAGGTCCTTGAGGAGCATTATGCTGCGCAGGCGGAAGCGGAGGTTCTGAAGCGTCTCGAGAACGCACTGAAAGACAACCCAACCCACGTCGTGTTGCGTGAAGGCATCAAGCTGGTGCCGAATATCCGCTTCAATCTCTGCTTCTTCAAACCAGCCTCAAAACTGAATCCAGACCTCACTCGCCTGTATGAGGCAAACATCTTGTCCGTGATGCGGCAAGTCACTTACAGCGCGAAAAACCAGAACGCGATAGACCTCGTCACTTTCATCAATGGTATTCCCGTCGCGACGATGGAAATCAAAAACCTGCTGACCGGCCAGAACTTCAAACATGCTGAAAAGCAGTACCAGCAAGACCGCTCCCCTGCCGGCGAACCGCTCCTGACATTCAAGCGTGGGGCTATCGTTCACTTCGCAGTGGATCAGGACAACGTGTCGATGACCACCCGCTTGATGAATAGCAAGACACGGTTCCTGCCCTTCAACCGCGGCCGGGATGGAGGGGCAGGGAACCCCGATGTGCCTGGTGAGAACCGCGTCGCTTATCTCTACAAGGATCTGCCCGACGGGAAGGCGGTGTTTTCACGCGAGGTGCTACTCGATCTGATCGGACGCTTTATTCACCTTGAGCGCGGAAATCGCAAAGAGATGCTGATCTTTCCACGCTTCCAGCAACTTAATGCCGTACGCAGTCTTCTGACCGACGCGAAATTGCGTGGCGCAGGCCAGAATTACCTCATCCAGCACAGTGCCGGTTCGGGTAAGTCAAACACCATCGCCTGGACCGCGCATCAGATCATCAACCTGCATGATGAAAATGACAAACCGGTTTTCGACACCGCGATCATCGTGACGGACCGCCTGGTGCTGGATCGCCAGTTGCAGAACACCATCGGTGGGTTTGCTCAGACTGAAGGTGTGGTGAAGAAGATCGATGGCACGTCCCGCGACCTGAAGGAAGCTATCCTGAACGGTGCCCGGATCATCATCACGACGATCCAGAAATTCGGCACCGAGCATCTGGCAACGATTTCTGGTCAATCGGACAGGAACTTCGCTGTCATCATCGACGAGGCGCATTCATCCCAGTCCGGCAAAGCCGCGCAGGCCATGACCGATGCCTTGACGCGAGACGCCACCAGTTCCGATGATATCGAGGACATGGTCCTAGCCTTTCAGAAAGCACGAGGACCACAGAAGAACATCTCATTCCTTGCCTTCACCGCGACACCCCGCAACGTGACTCTGGAACGGTTCGGCCGTACCGGATCTGATAACAAGCCACATCCGTTTCACCTCTACTCGATGCGTCAGGCCATCGAGGAGGGGTTCATTCTGGACGTGCTCCAGAATTACATGACCTACAAGGCCTATTACCAACTCGAAAAAACCATCGAGGATGATCCCGCATTCAAGGGCAGAAAAGCACAGGCGCGCGTTGCCCGCTATGCGTCGCTGCACCCGACTGCGATCGATCAGAAGATCGAAGTCATCGTTGAACACTTCCGCCGTCATGTTGCCAAGGAGTTGGATGGACGGGCAAAGGCGATGATCGTGACGCAAAGCCGGGAGCACGCCTTTCGTTATTGGCAACAGTTGACCCGCTACATCGAAGACAAAGGCTACGCTGGCTTGAAAGCATTGGTGGCGTTTTCGGGTGATTTGGACATTGATGGTGAACTTTGGACTGAAGCCAGCGCAAACGGGTTTGCCGAAACTGAGCTTCCCAAGAGGTTTGACTCTGACGAATACCAGGTCCTGGTCGTCGCTGAGAAATATCAGACCGGCTTCGATCAGCCGAAGCTGGTTGCGATGTATGTGGACAAGAAGCTCGCTGGATTGCAGGCAGTACAGACGCTTGCCAGGTTGAACCGGACACATGCAGGCAAGGACCGTACCTTTGTTCTCGATTTCCAGAATACGATGGAAGAGATCAAGGACGCCTTCGCACCTTTCTTTCAGGCGACAGCTCTGGAAGAGCGCACCGATCTGAACCAGATTTACGATCTGGAGCGGCGAATTTCGTCCTCGGGTTACATTCTGAAGGACGAGGTCGCGCGCTTTGCCGATCAATTTTTCAAAGGTGATTTGTCCACCCAGGATCGCCTCGCGTTGGAAGGCATAGTCCGCCTTGCCGTGGGCCGGTTTGAACTGGATGAAGACGAGGCACAGAAAGAAGAGTTCCGGCAGTTGCTGAAGAGTTTCCAGCGGTTCTACGCATTTGTCGCTCAGGTCGTACCGCTCAACGATGCATGGTTGGAAAAGCTCTATGTATTCACGACATGGTTGTCTCGGCTGCTGCCGTCTCGCGAAGTGCCCGCAGATATCACCGTCACGGACGACATGCTGAACCTCTCAGCCTTCAGGTTGCAAAAAGACGAAGAAGGCAGTGCATCCCTTTCTGCAGGTGAGACGCGGACACTTGACCCGATCACCGAGTTCGGCGCGAACCCATACACTGAGGAAGAGGAAAAATCGCTTTCGGACATCATCAACTCGTTCAACGAACGGCATGGCACGCAGTTCTCAGACGAAGATATTCTTCGCTTTGAGCGAGTGACCCGTGAGGTCATGAACACAGAGATGACCGAAATGGTCCGCAACAACCCTGCTGACGTGGTCTACAACACGTTCTCTCAGGCGTTCTTTCACGGATTGGTAGAGATGTTCCGGCAAGACGGCGAGATGCGCAATATCGTCATGACGGACAAAGAAATTCGAGAGCTCTTGACGCGGCATTTCTTCATGCGGGCACAACGACAAGTTATGGAATCCTGGAGTGCATGAACATGGAACAATGGGGCATAAATTTCGGGGAGTATATTCTTGGCATCGCGTCAACGCTAAAATACCAAAGCGCGCCGGGTTGGGTCGCACTCGGTCTCTTCACTAGTTGCTTTATCTTTGCCGTACTGTTTGATTTCGATATGCGGCGCCGAAGATCCATTCTGCGGCGTCTTTCCGGTAAGCTCAGCACAATGGATCAGGACGCGTTCGCGGCTACCGGTTTTGACGAAGTTTCCTTGTGGATGGACACTGAACTTTCTGGAAGTCCACGCATAAAGGAGCCGCTTCAGGAAGCATGGGAAGAATTCGGTGAAACACTGTTTGTCGATGATCGTTTCGATCCGCCGACACGCAGAAACACTGTGCGCCCGGCATTCTTTTTCAACCTTGAAGACCTGGGTTATGGCGCAGGTTTTTACCGCATCTTGCCGGGCATTTACGTGTCCGTGGGACTTGCATTCACCTTTCTGGGACTGATCGCAGCCTTGAACGCCATGGCGAGCGGTGAAGAAATCAACGATGTGACAATGTTGACGCTGATTAAGCTAGCTTCGGCCAAGTTCATCATGTCTCTCTCCGGGTTGGCGTGTTCGATCATTCTCACCTTGTTGCTGCGTAGCGAAGTCGGCGGCGTCGACAAGGCATTGCACAAATTGGTTCGCAAGCTGGAACGCCGTTTCGACTTCATTAGCCTTGAAAGCTTGGCGCTGGAACAACTCAAGGTGCAGCGCGACGCCCAAGAGGCAAACAAGAAGCTCGCGTACGAATTGGTCGCTGAACTCGGTCGTCCTTTGAGAGAGGAACTTCCACAAGCCGTCTCGACTTCGATTAAGGAGAACATGGCGCCTGTCCTTGAGAAACTGAGCCAACAAGGCGCGGACAGTGTGACATCGATGACGGAAGACTTGTCCCGGCAAGTCACCGATGGGATGGGTCAGGCATTGACGGCTGCAAGCGCTAGCATGGCGCAGGCTGGCGACCGGCTCGCCTTGCTGGCAGACCGTATGGACAACTCCTCCGGGCGCATGGGTACGGAGATGGAAAGTGCCGTCACTCGGGTAGCCAAGGCTGTCGATGATCTGAGATCTGCAATGTCGGAGACTGCGGAACAGACGGGCGGGGCCTTCACGCAAGGTGCAGAACAACTGTTGGCTGTCATGAACCGCACCCTCGAAGGTATCAGAGACAACACCGGCGAAAGCGCACGCGCAATGTCGGCCGCAGCAGAAGAAATGACGCGAGCTGCGCGCACCATGAAAGAGGATATGGAAGATGCAGCCAAGGCTGGATCAGAAGCCGCGCGTGGGCGCATGGAAACCGCTGGCAACGAAGTGGGTGCAGCTATCTCCGAAGCGGGGGCCTCTTTGGCAACGAGCTATCAAACTGCCGCGAATAGAGTTGCCGAAATGGCAGCAGGTGTCTCGGAGCAAGCCGGCAGGGATCTTTTGTCTCCGTTGAAAGACATTGAAGCCCAACTGAAAGGCATGGTTGAAACACTCGATGGTGGCACCCGTCGGATGCAAGGTTTTGCTGCAGCGGTCGGTGAAGGGGCGCAGGCAGGAAATGCCGCTGCAGACAGCTTCCGCAACTCTTCCCGAGACATGATCGAAGCCGTATCACCTGTGCGCGGGACAGTGGAGCGTATGGACAGTTCCATCAACAAGCTGCGCGAAAGTGTTGAGCGCGCAAGCGGAACAGTGGTCATGTCTTCTGAGGAAGTTGCCAAATCGGCGGCCAGAACGCTTGAAGCCGCGAGTGCGACCATCGGAAGTGAGCAACAGGCTATCTCCACGGTTGTTACTTCCATCGAAGCACTTGTTCGACAAATGCAAGGGCAGGGCGAACGCATAGATGATATCGACCAGAAGCTGGGTGGCGCATTCGAACTTTACGCTAGCAGCACTGAAGCGTCGATGCAGTCCATTCGCACCCACGTTCAGGATATGGCAAGTGAGATGAATGCCGCACTCGACTCGCTGCGCGCCATCGTTGACAGCCTTCAACAGTTCGAACCGCAACAAAGCAGGGTTGTCTCCTGATGCGTGGTTTGTCGCGAAAGCACATTCATGAAGAGGAGGCAGAATCCGCGTTTGTGTCCATGACGGACATGACCGTCAGCTTCTTGTTTATCGTAATTTTGCTTCTGGCTTTCTTCGCAAGTAAATTCAGTTCCGAAGACAACGTTCCACGAACATTCTACGACCGGGTGGTCTCTGAGCGAGACAATGCGCGCAGCGAGCGCGATGCGGCCCTAGAAGAGAGAGATTTGCTCGAAATAAAGCTCGAGCAAACCCAAGCGAAACTTGCCCGGGCAACCTCTGAACTTCAGGCTGCACTCGCAGAGCTTGCCAAGCTGCGCAAAACCGTTGCGGAGCAGGACAAGCGGATCGATGACCTGGAAGTCATAAAGAAAGAACTTGAGGCCGAAGTTGCTTCCCTTAAACGGACAATCCTGAGGCTGGAACGCCGCATAGCGGAGCTTGAAGCGATTGTTTCAGAGGAAAACCCGCTGGAACAGTACAGTTTCGCGGCGGCTTCTGTTCGACGCCAGATGCTGGAGCGATTGGCCCAAGTCGTTCAGGAGGATATAGAAACGCAGAAAATTGAGGGTTTGACAGTTACCGCTCAAGGCGATGCTTTGCGGTTTCAAGGGAGCGGGCTTTTTGCGTCTGGCGCGAGAAGCCTGACCGGAAGAAGTCTTCAGGTCGTGCGGTTGCTTGGAGAGCACCTTGATCGGGAACTGCCATGCTATTCTGTTGGCCGTCGAAGTACCATTTCAAAGGAGTGCAACCCGGACCTCGTACTCTTTGAGACCATTCAGGTCGAGGGCCACACGGATAGTAAAGGTGGCAACACCTACAACCTCAAATTGTCGGCAGGCAGGGCCCTATCGGCCTTCACAGCCATTGCACCGGACCAAGAGCAGCTAGGCTCTGACATGCTGAAGTATCAGAACCTTCTGGGTCAGCCGCTGCTCGCGTTCGCAGGCTATGGGGAAATGAGACCCATCGTCGACGAGGCGGCAAGGGATAGGTCGGCAAACAGGAGGATCGACCTCCGTTTTATCATGTACGTGCCTCCTGGCGTCGAGTTCATTCCCGAAACGGTCGAAGATCTGGAAAAAGTCAGCGACTTGTTGCGAAAAAGGGCTTCGGAAAAATGAGCAGCGAGGCGATGTCGGAGATCCTGTCAAGGCTGACCACACCGGAGGAGGTCGTGCCGCCAAACTTCACTGTTCTGCTTAGAAATTGCGGGCGGGTGTTGGACGATCTTGGACCTGCGAAGTCGCGTTTGCGCGACGCCGATAAACTTCTGCGCATACTCAAGAAACGAATTTTGGAAAACGATTGGAAGGATGTTTCGCTCAGTTTTGTGATGGAGGCAGGAGAGCATGCGTTTTCGCCGGCCTATCGCGAAGACCCGGAGTTTGACCGGGTACGCGTTTTTTTTCTCGATGAAATACCGGCGTCGGATAGGCCAGGATTTCTTGGTGCGATGACGCGAATTTACATCGAGACTTTCGAAGAAACAGGCGCACATACTCAGGCGCTTGCAACTGCTTTGAAGCAAGTTGCCGCGCGCATCGGCGCTCAGTGGCAAAAGGTTCTGGCTAACTTTCCCTCTTTGTTCGACCCATCCAAAGTTGTGAATGAAATCGCTGAAAAAATGGCTTCTCTCGGTGATATTTGGAGTGGCTTGAGGGACTTGGGTATTCGTCAGCCTCACGCACCTGGGTTGATGGTGGATGCTCATTTTAGGTTTCTTCAGCTTGTTGGCCGACGCCTTCGAGAGAAAGAGGATATTGAGCGCCTGTTGGCTTGGCTAAAACCTGAAGGTCAGCCCGCGATGGCCACCGGTGCAGCGGAAGCGGTGGTCGCGCTGCTACAGCCGTGGAAGGAAAAGGGAATTCCCGCAGACCTAAAACAGATTTTAATGGATCGCTTGTTGGATTTGTACGGACACCCAAAGGTCAGTCGGAACGCGATATGGAATCAGGTTCCGCCGGAAATCGAAGGGATGTTCCTTCACTGGCTGACAGGTGCGGATATTCGCATGCTCTTCCGGATTTTGAATGAGGTCGAACGTGGTCACATGTGGGCCGATCGTGAAGAATTCTGGTGGGACCTTTATGAGAAAAACAGGATCGACGAGGTCTGGGTTGCTTTCAACAGGGAAGGCCACCGAGCCGCGCAATCAAAGGTGCCCCGCGACCTTCGACAAAAATCCACACATGTGCGCTTCGCATTGCAAGAAGGGGACCGGGACAAGTCCCTACTCATAATGCGCATAGGCAAGAAGATTGTTGTGGAAGGCACATACAATTTCAAGGTGCATATCTTTGACGCGGATGCGCGCAATGCACCCAAGCTTTATCAGCGAAAATATGACGTCGCCAACATACGCGGGAGCCGTGGCGCCGAAACCATCCCGCACCTCGGTTTTTGGCAAGGCAAAGTGATGATGGGGATTTGAGAGTGGATTTCAAACCAGAGGTTGATGATGCGGGTATTACAGTAAGTATTTCTCAAGAACCCGGGGTTTTTAAACGATTGCTTGGCACCCACAAACCCGATCTTGCCGAACTGTCTGTTCAGGATCGGCGCGTGGCATTTGCGCTTGCTGACCTTAAGGCATTGGCCAATGGCCAATCGGACGAACTTAAGTTGTCGGGCCAGAGCATTTGGATGTCGCATCGTTTGGCGGCGGCACTAGACGCGAAATCAGGAAAACTTCTCGGCCTGCCTTCCCTGACAGACCTCACACTGCGGACCGACGTTGACGGGGTCGTAGGGGGTGACAATTTCCGTTTGCGATCAGAGTGGTACCGGGGCGGCATTCGCAAAATGCCGCAGCGAACCGGCGCTATTTTATCAACTGACCGAGGACAACAACGTATCCCACTTTGGATGCTGGAAGCATTGGAAGTCGCTGAACAACCAATCGGAGTTGATGATGCCGGGCAATGGGAAGCACTTGCACGCTTTCGCAGGGCTTTGGACCCCGGAGTGTCAGAAAGTCAGAACACAGCTGCCGCAAGGAACTCAATGTCGGACTTCCTTTCAGGCTTGGAAGTAAGCCTTTCTGACGGCTTTTCGATTTCTGCGAATTCTGAAGGAGATGATTTTGAGGTTCTGCCGTTTTCCAGTGAAACGCTGGACGAAGCTGTGGAACCTTCTGAAGAGATGTCCGAGTTGAACGGCCCAGACCTTGATGAGTTCCAGCGAAAAGTTCGCCAACGTGGGGCATTGAATGCTTACCGGCTGGGCCCCGGAAAGTTCGTTGTCATTGACCGTTCTGCTGCGCCTGCACTTCAGGTGATGGCAGAAATGCAGCGAGCACCCACCCGAGACCGTTCTGACTTCATCCGAAACCCCGGGCGACGGATCAGTGAAGCTGTGGAGCGCTCACTGGAGGCTTCTGGGGCTTTTGAGGGTCTTGATGACGTCGGCCGAGAGGAGGCGATCGGCCGTGCGGCCGGCAAATTGTTTGTCGAAACCGCTGAGTACGCACGTTTCTCCGAACGGGTAATCGGAATTGGAACTTATGAGCCCCCAGCAATCTCCACGCAAGGGGAGGGTGTAACCACTTGGCTACCCGAAGTTTTCTCGGAAGAGGTGCGTAGAAAAATCGAGGTCATGCCATCTGATGATCTTGGTTACCTTGTGCAAGCGGTCCAGAGCGCCATTCAGAACGGAGACGAAAGCGTAACAGAATCTGGTGTTCACGTACCGGCAACCAAGGAGGTTCTGAAAGCCGTTGAAGCCGAAATCCACAGACGGCAGTCAGAGGAGGACGGTACAGAAGATGAAGGCGGCGAAGAATCCGGGTCGGAGGGGGAAGACGTAAATACCGGCCCCGCAGTTCTTCAAACAGAGGACAATTTTGACGAAGTGCATTGGCGTCCAGATCTCAAATCAAGGACTCAAACAACTGACGCAGCGGTGCCGAGCGCGATACTTACCCCTCTGAGGGAACACCAAAAAGAAAGTTTGGCTTGGCAGGTATCAGCCTGGGTTTCGGGTCTTCCTGGCGTGCTAAACGCGGACGAACAGGGTCTCGGGAAGACACTTCAGACGATCGCTTTTTTGGTCTGGCTCAACGATCAAATGGAGGAAGGGAAAGCACCGCGCGGTCCAATACTTGTCGTTGCACCAACCTCCCTTCTTGAGAACTGGGAGCAGGAAGTTACCCGACATGTCGAGGCTCCCGGCCTCGGCCATCTCATCCGGCTATACGGAAGCGGTATCGGAGCGCGACGCAAGGTTGGGACAAAGGGGATGGATACAGCGACCGGAGAGGCCCTTCTTGATTTTGGTGACCTGGCGCGGGCTTCTGAAGCCGGCGCGGGTCACAAGACATGGTTCCTCACCACATACTCGACGATGACAAACTATCAGCACTCGCTGGCGCAAATCCCATTTGCGGCTGCTGTCTTCGACGAGATTCAGGCACTCAAGACGCCTGGTTCCTTACGCGCCTGCGCGGCTCGGGCAATGAAGGCCAATTTCCGAATTGGCCTGACCGGTACTCCAATTGAGAATTCTACCAGCGATCTTTGGGCGATCATGGATCAGCTTGCACCTGGCAGTTTGGGCTCTTTGCGCGAATTCCGCGACAGTTTTGGAACACCCGAGGCGGATAACATGCGGAAACTCTACACCCGTGTGTTTCAGTCCGAGGGGCGTCCTCCATTGGCGCTCAGGCGTCTCAAAGAAGAGGTCGCCAGGGACCTGCCCGTAAAACGACGGTTCCTGCTGCCCTTAGAGATGCCGGACCTTCAAGCTGAATTCTATGATGACGCACGCTCAAAACTTGCCTCGGGAAAAAAGGGTGGGGCGCTGAAAATGTTGCATCACATCAGGTCCGTTTCCGTGCATCCGGACCTAAGTAGTGGCGACGACGATAAAACCTTTGTTGCCCTTTCCGCGCGCCTCACTGCCACGTTCAAAATCTTGGAGAAAGTGCGCGAACAAAAAGAGCGTGCTCTGGTCTTCATCGAGCATCGCCAAATGCAATATCGGTTTATCGAACTGGCAAAGGCGGCGTTTGGACTGCAATCCATCGACCTGATCAATGGTGAAACGCCAATTCGGCAAAGGCAAGCAATTGTAAACCGCTTTCAATCAAGCCTCGAGAATGACGGTGGTTTCGATCTCCTGGTGCTTGGGCCGCGTGCTGCAGGCACTGGTTTGACGCTGACCGCCGCAACCCATGTTATTCATTTGTCTCGCTGGTGGAACCCGGCAGTTGAAGAGCAATGCAATGACCGAGTCCACCGCATTGGCCAAACCAAGCCTGTTCAGGTTCACGTCCCTATGGCGATCCATCCCACTTACCGTGCTGAAAGTTTTGATTGTCTGTTGCACAGTTTGATGCAGCAGAAGAGAAAAATGGCTGGCAGCGCACTTTGGCCCATGGGAGACACCGCGGATGATGCAGCGTTCCTTCAACAACGTCTCGGGGCGGAAAGCGGAGACGCAGTGGAAGGGGACACAGTTAGTGTTGCGATTTCCGACCTCTTTGCGCGAGACGGGTTTCCGTTGCCACATCCTGAACAGGACGGAAGCTACCTTTTTGAGTAGTTGGAACACTTTAGAGATAGACGAGTTTCAGGGGCAGAAAGTGCCGCGCAGCATTGAGCGCCTCTACAGTGTCAATCGCTAAAAAGTTGCGATCTCACGCGCCCAATACGTACGGGGCAAGCAATTCTAAGGCGGCTCTATCCCTTCAATAACAGAAATGACGACGCCGAATTGGTTGCCTCTACGAAAATCGACGACCCAATGCCGACGCTGCATCTGAGCTTGGTAAAGCACGTTTTCCACATTGAGGCTGACGGTGTTTCATTCGTCGTCGCCGTCGATGGGAGCAAAGTATCCGCAAAGCGCGTCTGACTGCGGACACTCTGCGATTCAGGCGGTTATTTATCCATCCATTCGCCCATTGAGCTTTAAGCGGGCGTGGCTGTCACTCAGGAAATCGACGTATCGAAGGTGGATTCAAGCAGCCGCATTTCGCGCTCTGGTGCGCAAACTCCGGCCACCGATCGTAAGCACCCGATTTTCACCGCCTGCCTGATTTCCTCCTGATGATTTAAGACACGTGCTTAACGACGTCGTTACCGACGTGTCTTAGGGGGAGTTTGTCATGCGCGGCGAGATTTTGGGCGTTGAACGGCGTCGGCGCTGGAGCGACGAGGAGAAGCTTGCGATTGTCGCGTCAGTGGGGGTCGACGGGGCGACAGTCACGCGGGTTGCGCAGCATCACGATGTGACCCGTCAGCAGATTTATGGCTGGCGGCACGAGTTGA
>WQBJ01000033.1 GCA_013032095.1 Ruegeria atlantica
AAAAGGCGGCCACGTCTGATGTGGACGTCATCTTCCTCGACCTGGAAGACGCGGTTGCACCGGACGAAAAAGAGCAGGCGCGCAAGAATATCATCGAGGCGCTGAACGATATCGACTGGGGCAACAAGACCATGTCGGTGCGGATCAACGGCCTGGACACCCACTATATGTACCGCGATGTCGTGGATGTGGTCGAACAGGCCGGTGAGCGTCTGGACCTAATCATGATCCCCAAAGTCGGAACCGCGGCCGACGTTTACGCTGTCGATATGCTGGTCACCCAGATTGAGGACGCCAAGGGCTACAAGAAGCGGATCGGCTTTGAGCACATCATTGAAACCGCGCTGGGTATGCAGAATGTCAGCAAGATCGCGGCGGCCTCGAAGCGCAACGAAAGCCTGCATTTTGGCGTTGCCGATTATGCCGCTTCGACCCGCGCCCGGACCACGATCATCGGCGGCGTGAACCCCGATTATTCGGTTCTGACCGATGCGGATGTGGATGGCGGACGCATGACCCACTGGGGCGACATGTGGCATTATGCGTTGGCGCGTATGGTGGTTGCCGCCCGCGCAAACGGTCTACGACCGATTGATGGTCCGTTTGGCGACTTCCAGGACCCCGACGGCTATCGTGCCGCTGCCAAACGTGCCGCCGTTCTGGGGTGTGAAGGCAAATGGGCGATCCACCCCAGCCAGATCGCGCTGGCGAACGAAGTGATGTCGCCGTCGGATGCTGAGGTCAACAAGGCTCAGCGCATTCTTGTTGCCATGGCCGAGGCTGAAGCGGCAGGTAAAGGGGCCGTATCTCTGGACGGTCGCCTGATCGACTATGCTTCAATCCGTCAGGCAGAGGTGCTGGTGGAAAAAGCGGGTCAGATCGCTGCGGCCTAAACCATTCGAGTCTGCAAACCAGAAATTGCGAGGGCATGGCGTCCTCGCAATAAATTTTGAGCGGTTGGTCGCAATGGGGCTGTCGCAAAGTTTTTTTCGCGACAATCCGAAGAGAAATCTTCATGTGAGTGGCTCCCGTACTTTGGCAATCGCTATCCGTCACCAAATTCTATACCAGTGCGCTAGATTTAATCGGCCTTACCCACAACATCGGGTGGCATCGAAGTTGCACAGCTGATCGAAAGAGCCGGTTTGGAGTCGGATATTGCCCATTCAAGCAGGTTTCGAAGCTAGCCTTCCAATACAGCAGTTTCCATCCGTCTTCATTCTTCAGAGAAGTTTTCGACAAAGCCCACTAGCTATCATGCTGGACTCACACAGTGAATCGCTCACCGCATTTGTGAATCAACACCGGCTTTGAACAAACAAATCGTTGCAGATGCAACGATATTGACTTATTCTACATTTAACATGCAACTCGATTCATTTTTTCCATACCGATTGGCTGTGGCGTCCGAAGCTTTCTCAAGAAATCTGACGGATGTCTATGAGCGCGAATTGGGCCTTTCGCGTGAAGAATGGCGATTGCTGTTTCTTCTGGCAAACGCTGAAAGTATGACGTCGCTGGATCTCGCCCGTCGAACAACACTGGACAAAGTCCAAGTCAGCCGGGCTGCTAAGCGACTTGGTGAAAAGGGGCTAATTGTTCGCGAGATCCCAGATGAGGATCGAAGAATCCGGGTATATCGGTGTACGACAGAAGGGTTTCGACAGTTCAGGCATTTGCAGCCGAAGGTTCAGGAACGTGCCAACCGAATGCTCAATGCAATGAGCCCCGAGGATCGCGAAGCGCTGGAACAAGGTATTTCAGCGCTTTTGAAAGTCGCCAAGTCCGACTGATGCAGTGGGTAGAGGCCGAACTGACTCTGCCCTTTTAGTTTCTTTCACTGCTGATCGATGGCCGCAAGCAACGTGCCAGTGCATGGGCCAAACCCGATGCGATAATCGTCGCCTCGCGCTGCACCGCGCAGGGTTAGCGTATCTCCGTCTTCAAGAAAGCTGCGCGTTTCGCCACTGTCCAGTGTCAGCGGTTCTTTACCGCCCCAGCTAAGTTCCAGAAGGCTGCCGCGGTTTTCCTTTTCCGGACCAGAAATCGTACCTGAGCCAAGCAAATCACCCACCCGCATCGGGCAGCCGCTCGTGGTGTGGTGGGCCAGCTGTTGGGCGGCGGAATAGTACATCTCGTTGTAGTTGGTGTGCGCGATAATCGTTTCCGAGGCACCGTCTGGTGTTAGTCCGACCTCAAGCGCGATGTCATAGAGCATTGGGCCTGGCTCTTGCAGATAAGGGAGCAGTTCCTTTTCGCGCTCGGGCGTAGAGGTGCGGAAGGGCTCCAGCGCTGTTTTGGTCACGATCCACGGGCTGATCGTCGTTGCGGTAGCTTTAGCTTGAAACGGGCCAAGGGGCTGATACTCCCAAGCCTGAATGTCGCGCGCGGACCAGTCGTTCAGAAGGACATAGCCGAAGATCATGTCATCGGCTTGCTGAACGGAGACGGGGCCGTTCGAAGGTTGCCCAACGATCGCACCCATCTCCAATTCCAGATCAAACCGCCGGGACGGCGCAAAGATCGGAGCATCCATATCCGGGCTTTTGAGCTGACCCCAAGGACGGCGCACATCAGTGCCGCTGACCACGACCGAGGACGCGCGACCGTTATAACCGATCGGGATATGCAACCAGTTGGGGGGCAGGGCATTTTCAGGGCCACGGAACATCGTGCCGACGTTGAACGCATGATTGCGGCCCGCGTAGAAATCCGTGTACTCGGCGACGTCAAACGGCATTGCCATCGTGACGGACGCCATCGGGACAAGGTAGGCGGCCAGTTCGCCCTGACGGGCAGAGCCAGCGGCCAGTGCGTCAATCAGATTGGCACGGAAATCAGCCCACACCTGAGCGCCAAGCGCCATGAAGCCATTCCAAGAACCACTTGAAAAAAATGCAGCGCCGGGCAGATCAAATTTATTGTCCGCCTCCATCTGAGTGACGTCGAGGATCCTGTCTCCGATGGCCACGCCACAGTGCAGCGCGCCTGCTTCGGTTCTGAAAACGCCGTATGGCAGGTTGTTGAGCGGAAAATCGGTCGTGGCGGAGTTCGCGCTTTCGACCCAAGAGGGAAGGAGTTTCGTCATATTTTCACCTTTAAGCCGCGTCGGGCTGGTTTTCGGGGCGCGCATCGTTGAACGCTGTGAGAGAAAGCGCGCGTTCCTCGATCTCGAGAAGGCGGGAGAAGGGGCTCATATCAACGCCCCAGCGATGCGCGTTGTAAAGCTGAGCAACAAGGCAGATGTCGGCGAGGTCGGGGGTGTCCCCAAAGCTGAATGTCGCGCCTTCGGGTAACAAGGCCTGATAGGCGGCAAACCCTTCGGTCATCCAATGGCGGAACCAGGCAAGCTGGCCCTTAGTTGTGAGGCCCATATGGGCCTTGAGATAGACCATGACCTTCAGGTTGTTCACCGGGTGAATGTCCATCGCGATGGTCTGTGCGGCAGCCTGAACGCGAGCGCGCTGCAGCGGGTCTTCCGGTAGTAGCCTAGGCTCGGGCGCAATGGCGTCCAGATATTCGATGATCGCAAGAGACTGGGTCAGGAGAGTGCCATCCCCAAGATCAAGGGTAGGAACACCCCTGCCGGGATTGAGGGCGGTGTAATCGGGCGCGCTTTGCTCTCCAGCGACCAGATTAACCGGGCGGGTCTCATAGCTGAGACCTTTGAGATTCAGGGCAACTCTGACCCTGTATGAGGTCGTAGAGCGCCAATAAGAGTAGAGTTTCATGACCTCACCCAGTAGTTCTTAGCGTATTGCCGAAACCCGTCGGCAATCAGGTCCCGCGCCGGATCGGAAACCCGGCGCGGGGCCGTGCGTCAGGCGTTTTTGTTAAGCTCTTTGGCATGCAGCCAATCTGCGTGTTTCGGTGCTTTCTTGGTTTTCGACCAATCTTCGAGCATCAGCCATTTCACTTCGTCCATCCGCGCCAGCATCGCCTCTTCCTCTGGGTCGGGGCAGGCCAGTTCAATCCGGTGGCCCGAGGGATCGAAGAAATAGATCGAGTGGAAGATCGAATGGTCGGTCACTCCAAGGACTTCGACGCCGTTGGCCTCGAGATGCTCTTTGAACTCGATCAAGGTCGCGCGATCTTTGACCTTGAAGGCGATGTGCTGCACCCAGATCGGCGTGTTCGGATCGCGGCCCATCTCGGGCTTGGTGGGCAATTCGAAGAAGGCCAGAACGTTGCCGTCACCTGCATCCAGGAACAGATGCATGTAGGGATCAGGTTCATGGGTCGAGGGCACGTGGTCCTCGGCAATGGCCAGAATGAAATCCATATTCAGCATCTTGCCGTACCATTCGACGGTTTCCTTGGCGTCTTTGCAGCGATAGGCGACGTGGTGAATTTTCTCGATTTTCATCGTGTCCTCCTTTCCGAAGGGGTTAGGTCAGCGCGGTTCACATCAGTCCCACAAGCCAGAGCGACAGTGAGGGGATCAGGATCAGAAGGGCAAGCCGCAGGATGTCGGCGATCCAGAAGGGCAGGACGCCTTTGAAGATGGTGGCCAGCGATACGTCCTGAAGCACGCCCTTGAGCACAAAGACATTCATGCCGACCGGGGGGGTGATCAGGCTGATCTCGGTCGCGACAACAACCACGATGGCGAACCAGATCAGTGCGTTTTCGGGGTCGAGAAGCAATTCGTTTGCGAACTCCAGCTCGAACATCAGCGGGTAGAAAACCGGCACGGTCAACAGGATCATTGACAAGCTCTCCAGCACGCAGCCGAGTATCATGTAGACTACGATGATGAACACGATTACGGCCCAGACCGGCATTTCATTGTCGATCACAAAGCTGGACAGTGCGTCAGGCAGTCCGGCGAAGTTGATGAAATTGGTGAACAGCTCGGCCCCGATGATGACGGCAAAGATCATCGCCGTGGCGCGGATGGAATCCATCGTGGCGGCGAAAAACCCGCTCCAGGTCATCGACCGCAAGGCTACGGCGATTAACACCGAGGCGCCAGCGCCCATGCCTGCAGCTTCGGTCGGGGTAAAGAACCCGCCATAGATTCCGGTCATGATGAACAGGAACAGGCCCAGCACACAGAAGACGCCAACCAGATCGGTTCGGCTCATCGGTTCCGTATTTTCTTCCTCGGGCGCGAGCGCGGGGTTCACGCGGACCGCGACCATGACTGCTCCGAGATAGAGCACAACTCCGATGATGCCAGGAATGATGCCGGCGATGAACAGTTTGGCGATGTTGGTTTCGGTCAGCAGACCATAGATGATCAAGATCACCGAGGGCGGGATCAGGATGCCCAACGTGCCGCCCGCCGCGATGGATCCGGTGGCCAGCCGGTCGTCATAGCCAAACTTGCGCATCGAGGGCATCGCCACCTTGGACATAGTTGCAGCCGTCGCCAGCGAGGACCCGCACACAGCAGAGAAGCCTCCGCATGAGAAAACCGATGCCATGGCAAGGCCACCGCGCAGCTTGCCAAACAGGCGGTCAGCGCCTGCAAAAAGGCCATGCGCCACACCGGACCCGGCCAGCACGTTGCCCATGAAGATAAAGAGCGGAATGACCGACAGGCTGTAAGACAACGCGGTGTCGAAAGCCACCTGTCCGGTCATCGCCCAAGCCGGTTCCCAGCCGCGCATATAGGCAAAGCCGAACCCGCCAACCGCCGCCATGGCAAAGGCAATCGGCACCCGCAACAGGATCAGCCCCAGCAGGACGGCAAAACCGATCAGCGACTCAATCATGGCAAAGCCTCCGGAGGGGTTTCGTTGGTGTTGCGCTCTTTCGGCGGTTGCAAACCGCGCAGAAAGGCAATGAAGGCTGAGACCATGCAGGAAATGCCCGCCAGATAACCAAAGGGTGCCAGCGGAATCTCCAGCGCGTTACTGACCGCGCCGTCATGGGCTGCCTTGGCGGCATGGGTAAACAGTCGCCAAGAGAAGGTGGCCAGAAGGGCCGCAGAAAACAGCCCGGCAAAGGCCGAAAGCAGCCGTTGGGTATGCTTGCCGAGGATCATGTTCAGCAAGTCGACCTCAATATGTTCACGACGTTCCGTTGTCAGCGGCAGCGCCAGAAAAACCAGGGCTGCGAGCAGAATTTCCGTGAGTTCAAATGCACCAGAAAGTGGTGCATTCAGAAAGTAACGCCCGATCACATCCACACAGGTGATGAGAATGAGGCAGAACAGGATCAGAGCGGCGCCGGCACCAAGCGTCCTGTCAAGCAGCAGCCCGATATCCAGCCCCTCTTCCGGGGGCTGATCGGGGAAACGATGGCGAAGCCGCTCCATGGATCAGAAGTCCACGCCAGCCTGCTTGCGCAGTTCTTTCAGGGCAGCTGCACCGTCATAGCCATCTGCCGAGATTGCTTCGGACCACGCTGTTTCGGCGTTTGCGGCCTGAGACTTGATCGCATCAACCACAGCGGCCGGCGCGTCATAGACTTCGATCCCGGCCTTTTCAGCGGCCGCGCTGCCTTTTTCGTCGGCACCGACCCAGGCTTCACCCACCAGTGCAGCAAAAGCCTCGCCCGAGATCGCTTCGATCGCCGCCTGGTCTTCTGGGGAAATCTCGTTCCACTTCCCCTCGTTCATGACCATGAACCAGGTTGTGTTGTAGAGACCGCCGGGCACCGTCATGGTGTATTTGACGTCTTCGGTCAGTTTGAAAGCGGCCAGGGCATCATAGGGGAAGGTCACCCCATCAATAACGCCGCGCGAAAGCTTCTCATAGACCTCGCCCGACGACATGAAGAGCGTCGTGGAACCCATGCCAGACATAAGATCGGAAATGTAGCCGCCTGGAACGCGGATCTTCAAGCCGGCAAAATCATCGGCGGTTTCGATCTTGCGGACATTGTTGTGCAACATGCCCGGGCCATGCACGAAAAGCCCCAGAAGCTTTGTGCCTTCATGCTCTTTCTGAGCTTCCAGCGGGCCGGAATAAACGTTCCAGAACGCCTTGGAGCCTGCCACAGCATCGTCACCGATAAAAGAGAACTGGCCGATCCGAGAACGGGCGAAACGGTCGTCTGTGGTGAAGGAATGCAGACCGTAAGTGATGTCGGCAATACCTTCGGATGCCATATCGTAATGGGCGGGTGGCGGGCCAAGCGGTTTGGCCAGAACTCGGACCGTCACGCGGCCGTCAGTAACCTCTTCAACCTGCTTTGCCCAGGGTTTGATTGCGCCCGTCACGATCGGGTGGCGCGGCGGCAGCCAGCTGGACAGAGCAAGCGTGGTTTCGGCCATCGCGGTCGATGCGAAAGAGAGTGCGATGGCTGTGGCGCCAACGCAGGCAAGGGCGCGGGCTTTAAGGTTCAAGTTCATAGTATCCTCCCTAAAAAGTTAGTTTCCAGCGGCTTTGATCGCTTCGCTCAGAACCGAGCGCTTGCCGATGTGATTGGCCAGAACCAGGATCAGGCGGGCGTTCAATGCATCGCTTTCATCTTTCTCCAGCCCCTCGTGGGCGGCCAGAAGTTCAGCATAGAAATCGTCGACGCCATCGATGTTCGGGGTCAAAATCAAGTCAGTCATGAGGTTTACTCCTTGCCGACGGCGCGTCGGATCGAAGCGCGGATTGCATTTTCGTCAAAGCCGGGACGGCGGGCCGCCACGTGCTGATCCGGGCGGATCAGGTAAACCGCGCTATCTACCTCGCCCAAGTATCGCTTTTTCAGCGCACCGGTTTTGTCATCCTTGACCGAAAGGGCCAGCCGGGTGACCTGAACTCCGTCTTCCTCGATCATGTCAGGAGCATCGGCGTCGATGGTCAAAAGGATGAATTTGTCACCCAGTTTGGACAGTAGGAAATCGTCACCCAGCGGAGCATCCGGGCAAACCGAGCCGGGGCGTGATCGGGCGGGGCCGTTCAAGGCATCTGCCGAGTTAAGCGGTGAGCCATCATAGGTGCAGGGCACTGACAGACGTCCGGAATTCACCATGGGGCGCGCAAACTCGTACTTCTCGGACAGGGACAGCACGGCGTCGCGCAAAATGCGGCTCGTTTCGGACTTCGGGGTGATGAAATCGGTCGAACGGGTCGAATTCAGGATGTTCTCATCTGCGCCGTGGATGCGCTCAACGTCGTATGTTTCCAGCAGGCTTTCAGGCGCTTCACCGCGCATCACCATGCCCAGTTTCCAGCCGAGGTTGTCGACATCCTGCATGCCCGAGTTTGCGCCGCGCGCACCAAAGGGCGACACCTGATGCGCCGCATCGCCGGCGAAGAACACGCGACCGTGGCGGAAACTGTCCATGCGCTTGCACTGGAAGGTATAGATCGAGGACCAGACCAGATCGTATTCGACACCTTCGCCCAGGAACGCGTCGAGGCGGCGGCGGATGTTTTCTTCTTTCATCTCTTCTTTGCGGTCGACATCCCAGCCGATCTGGAAATCCACGCGCCAGACATCATCGGGCTGCTTGTGCAGCAGGGTGGACGCGCCCGATCCATGGGTCGGTTCAAACCAGAACCAGCGTTCGGTCGGGAAGCTGTCGTTCTTCATCTTGATGTCGGCAATCAGGAAGCTGTCCTGAAAGACTTTGCCGGTGAAATCCAGATCCAACATTGTGCGCAGTGGCGACGAGGCACCGTCACACCCGATCAGCCATTCTGCTTCAAGCGTGTAGGGACCATCCGGCGTCATGATCGACAGGGTGACGTGATCGTCGTGCACTTCGACTGCATCCACTCGGTTTTTGCCGCGGATTTCAATCGGTGCTCCCTGCGATTGCAGTTCCTCGAAACGGTCGAGCTGGTAGCTTTCGTAGTAGGGCTGCTGCATGTTGATGAAGGCGGGGTATTCGTGACCTTCTTCGGGCAACAGGTTGAACTCGAACACCTGGTCATCCTTGTGAAAGACCTTGCCGAGATTCCAGACTACCCCTTTATCGACCATCGGTTTGCCGCATCCATAGCGGCCTGCAACCTCAAGGCAGCGTTTGGCGAAACAGATCGCGCGCGATCCCATGCCGACGCCTTCGTGGTCGTCCAGCACCAGCGTCGGAATGCCCTGACGCCCAAGATCAAGTGCAGTCGCCACGCCGATCGGGCCACCACCCATCACAACAACCGGGTGTCGCACCGGGGTTGCGGCGTCTTGATCGGTCGATTTCTTATAGGGATAACGCTTGTAGGCAAGCGTGTATCTATCATCGAACATCGGTTTTGTCCTCTGGCTGCGCGCGTTTCGATTTGATTGGATACCCGGCCGAAAGGCCGGGCCGGTTGCCTTAGCTCTGCAGGGCTTCCCACATCTCCAGATCACGCTGAGCGGTCCAGATGCGTGGAGTGTCAATGCCGCGGGCCTCGTCATAGGCGCGGGCGACATTGAAGGGCAGGCAATGTTCATAGATCGCGTAGTCGGCGAATTTGGGATCGCATGCTTCGCGTACGGCATCCCATGCTTCTTTCAGTGATCCACCGCGTGCCGCAACCTTGGCTGCGGGACGATATGTGCTTTCGACAAAATCGCGAGTGTTTTCGATGGCGGCATTTACCATGTCCTTGCCGACCAGAGCGTCGCCGCGACCTGGCGCGATAGCATCGACGTCAAACCATTTGATATTGTCCAGCGTATCGCCCCAATCGTTGAAATGACCGTCGCCGCAATAGCAGGCCGAGTGATACTCGACGATGTCGCCGGTAAACATGACGTTCTGATCGGGCACATGGATGACGATGTCGCCCGCTGTGTGGGCCCGGCCCAGATGCATCAGATCGACCCGGCGATTCCCGAGATAAACCGTCATCGAGTCACTGAACGTGGTGGTGGGCCAGGTCAGACCGGGAATGCTCTCATGGCCTTCGAACAAGCGGGGGAAGCGCTGGAACTCGCTGTCCCAGTCCTCCTTGCCGCGTTCCACGACCATCGCACGCGCCGTGTCGGACATGAGAATTTGCTGTGCGCCGAAAGCACTGGCACCCAGCACGCGAACGGCGTGATAGTGGGTTAGCGCCACGTGGGTGATCGGCTTGTCAGTGACAGATCGCACGCATTCTATCACCTTGTTCGCCAAGCGCGGAGTTGCCTGCGCCTCGACAATCATCACGCTGTCATCGCCGATGATCACGCCCGAGTTTGGATCGCCTTCGGCGGTAAAGGCATAAAGACCTTCGCCCACCTCGGTGAACGAGATTTTCTTTTCAGTCATGTCCCCCTGAGACGCGAATGCCTTGGCCATGTGTGTCCTCCAAAGATGCGATACTGCCAGAACTCTGCCGTTTTTACCCAAAGTCAGACAGGTCGTTACATTTGCAACAAATGTCGTTGCATATGAAACGAAAGTCAACACTTAATAACGCAAGTAAACTCAACCTATTGCTTTTACACGATTTTGAGAGACGCTAAGGAGCCAGTTTAGGAGTTTCTAAATCACTGCAACGTAGTAGAAGTCTGATTCTCAGTGCTTCGTTGCGGGCTTTTTGCGCCAGTTTCGAGTGTGCCACCGTCAGGTTCGCAAGTTCGCTGACAGCTATGCCGGCATTCGCGGCAGGTTCCGTCATATGTTTCGGCTGGTTATTCGGTGCGCGCCGGGTGCATATTCAATCGGGTGACTTGCAATCACTTGGTCGCGTGCCAGAATCCGCACGAAACCAAATGGTTCGAGCTTTGCTGCGGATCCGGAGAGAATTTTGTCTGGCAAAGAACGGGAAACAAGGTTGTTGTCAGGTTTTGACTGTCCCGTCCGCAACCCATTCGTCAAACTGCGCTAGCACTGCGTCACAAAACGCAGCATCGTTTATATGAACGTCCAGCTCGGTCATCGGCACCCGCCCAGGCATGACCTTGCGGGCCTCATCCACCATATCGGCCAGCGCTGCCGGATCATGCGCCTCTTCACCTTCCTTGTCCCAAGCCTCGACTCCCTGAACAGGCAAGAAGAAATGCACCGGCCCGGTTGCAGCCTCCAGCCGGTTGGCCAGTTCCCGGATCCAAGCGCGGCGTTCGTCGCCGTTGAAGACCGAGCTTTTGATTAGCCGATTGTGCTCATGAAACGGCCTGTCGGCGTATTGTTCGGGAATGTCTTGCCAGCCCGCGAAATCCAGTAGGTCTAGCGCGCCCGGAGCTACCATCTGGGGGCTGCCCGATCGTCCGGCATTGGTCACACGTTCCTGGCCGCTAGACACAACCGAGCCCGCCATCAGGTTGCCGAACTCCTGCATGCAGAAATCCATTACACAGGCAAAGGCACCTTCGCCTGCCAGTTTCTCGAACGCCATGCCGCCCATGCCGGTTGAATGGAACACGGCCACTTCAAAACCGCGCTTTTCCAGTGCCGGTTTCAGCGTCTTCATGTAACGCAGGCAGGACGAGCCAAGACTGGTCATCCCGATCAGCGGCTTGCTTCGATCTGGCGCGACGGCGGCCTTGGCCGAGCCGACGACCGCCCCGGCGGCTTGGGCCAGCGAGGATTGGCAGATCGAGTTCATGCCATAAAGCCCACCTGCCCAGAGGATCATCTGGATATCCGGGGCCAGACGGTGCGGCGGGATCAGCGGTGAAAAGCTGACAGTCGATACGATGTATTTCGGTACGCCCATTGGCAGGGCCTGCGCACAGTCCAGCGCCAGATCGGTACCCATAGTACCGCCGGTGGCCAACATCCCATCGAACCGACCCTCGGCATAGGTCTGCGCCACCACTTTGGCGGCGCCTGCGGCCATCACGCGGAAAGCCTTGTTTTCGTCGCCCTGTGCGATGACCTCCTCAATCGTCATGCCACCGGCGGCTGCCACGTCGTGTTTCGAAATATCTGTTGGCGTTTGAGGGTCACCCAAGACCGAAACATCCATGGTCAGAACGTCCGCACCCTGCGCCCGGATGGTATCCTCGATAAAGCGCATCTCGGGGTCTTTGGTGTCGTAAGTGCCGATCAGCAGGATTGTTTTTGTGGTCATGATGCCCTCCCGTTCACGGATCAGAGTTTGATCCAGGCCGTTTTCAGATCGAAGTACTTTTCCAACGCATGCAAGGATTTGTCATGCCCGTTGCCCGATTGGCCGACGCCGCCCAACGGTACGGTCAGATCGGCCCCGCCATAGGTATTCACATGCACCACGCCGGTTTTTATCCCGGCCACCATGCGATGCGCGCGGCTGAGATTCGAGGTCCAGACACCGCCCGCCAGTCCGTAGACGGTTGCGTTGGCCAGACGGATCGCCTCGTCTTCGTTCTTGAACGGGGTGACGGCCAGAACCGGGCCAAAAACCTCGTTCTGGAACAGGTTGTCGGTCTCTTTCACACCCGCCATTACAGTAGGGGCCATATAGTAACCCCCGGTTTCGGTCAGTATTCGGTTGCCGCCAGTGCGGCGTTCGGCCCCTTCGGCTTCGGCCTTGGAAACGAAGTCCAAATTCGCCTCCAGTTCGGACAGGCTGTGAACCGCACCGATCTGGCTGTTCAGGTCAAGCGGGTCTCCGACGCGGAAGGCCTCAGCGTGGCGCGATACTTCTGCAACGAAATCTTCGTAGATATCTTCCTGCACCAGCAGCCGGGATCCCGCGACGCAAACCTGACCTGAGTTTCGGAATATCCCTGCCGCCGAAACTTTGGCGGCTTCGGCCAGATCAGGGGCGTCGTTAAAGACGATATTGGCGGATTTGCCGCCCAACTCCAGATAACAGCGTTTCAAATTCGACCGTGCTGAGTATTCCAGCAGCCGCCGCCCTGTCGCGCCTGATCCGGTAAACACCATAATGTCCACATCCATCGACAGCGCCAGCGCTTCACCCACGACCGAGCCTCGCCCGGTCACCACGTTCAACGCCCCGTCGGGCACCCCGGCCTCAGCGGCCAGCTCCGCAATCTTCAGCAGACTAAGCGACGCGCTCTCTGCTGGTTTCAGCACGACGGAATTGCCTGCCGCCAGCGCTGGAGCGATCTTCCAACTGCCTATCATCAGGGGGAAATTCCACGGAACAATTGCCCCCACGACACCAACCGGAGCGTGATGAACAAGGCCCAGAACGTCATGACCCGTCGGTGCAACCTGGCCGTAAATCTTGTCGATAGCTTCGGCATAATAGCGGAAAGTGGCTGCCGCCGAGAGAGCTTCGGCCTTGTAGGCCATATTGATCTCGGTCCCATTATCTCGCACGCCCAGAACAGCGATTTCTAAAGCGCGTGCCTCGATCAGATCGGCCAGTTTCAGCAGCACTTTCTTGCGTCCCGCCGGGGCCATGCGTGACCAGCGGCCATCTTCAAACGCTGCCCGCGCTGCTTGGACGGCCGCATCGACGTCTGCCGGGCTGCCCTCGGCGATAAGTGCCAGGGGCTGGCCGTTGATCGGTGACAACACCTGATGTTGCGCGCCCGTCTCTCCGGCGTGGAACGCGCCGTTGATGAAATGACCGCGCGGGGTAACTTCCTGTGCACGCAGCGTGTCAATCGCGGACTGATCCATGAGAGCTATCCTTGCTGAGTTGAGTCTTCGTCGAGAACCGGCTGCGGCTTTATGCGTTCCTTATGCTCCTGCACAAGCGTACGGATATGCAGCAGGATGATGCCCAGGATCATGACAAAAAGGATCGCGGCGATCGGCCTGTCGATGAAGTCAAGTGGCGTTTTCACCCGCGCCATGGCGCTGCGCAGCTTGACCTCCATGATGCCGCCCAGAACCATGCCCAGAATGATCGGCACAATCGGCAGGTTCAGGCGCTTCAGGATCAGGCCGAAGACGCCGAACCCTGCTGCTATCGCACAGTCAGTGACCGAGTTACGCAGACTGAACACGCCGACAAACGATAGGGTCAGGATCATGATACCCAGAAAGCGTGTCGGGATCTGGATGATCTTCAGCAGCAGGTTGGTTGAGAACAGTAGGAAGACCAATACGATCACGTTCAATAGGATCAGCGACATGTAAAGCGCCATGACGAAATCCAGTTGATCGGCAAACAACTGCGGGCCAGGGATCACGTTGTGCACGTAGAACACCGACAGCATCATCGCGGTCAGCGCCTCACCAGGAATACCTAGTGCCAGCAGCGGGATCATCGCCGCGCCGGGTACGGCGTTGTTGGCCGCCTCGGACGCCACCAGCCCCTCGGGCGAGCCATCACCGAACTTGTCGGGGTCTTTCGATGTCTTTTGCGCGTAGGTGTAAGACAGGAACTGCGAGGTGAACTCGCCCGTGCCCGGCACCATCCCCATGATCACACCCAGCGATGAAGAAACGGTGGCAACACGTTTCAGGCCGAGCAGTTCCTTGAGTCCGGCAAAGATGTTGCCGCGCACATGGGCTTCTCCCGGTGCGTGTTCCTTGTCGATCAGCAGCAGCAGTGCCTGACTGATCGCAAACAGGCCCAGAACCACTACGATCAGATCCACGCCTGAGGACAGCCAGGTTTGATCAAAGGTAAAGCGCTTGGTGTATTTGACCGGCTCCAACCCGACGGTGCTGAGGAAGATGCCAAAAAAGGCCAGCATCGCGGCTGAGAAAGTCTGGCCGCGATGGGCCAGGATTACCAATAGGACGCCCATGAAAGCGGCAAGGAAAATCTCGCGGCTGCCAAAATGCGGAGCAACCCAAGCGAGCACCGGTGACAGGACAATCAGGCAGATGATCGAGAAGATGCCACCGAAGAACGACGCGGAATAGGCCAGCGACAGCGCCCGATGGCCCTCGCCCCGTTTGGTCATGGGATAGCCGTCATATGTGGTCAGCGCGTTTACCGCGGTGCCGGGTGTGTTGATCAAAATGGCCGGGATCGCGCCGCCATACATGGATGAGCCGTAAATGCCCAGCAACAGGGTCAGGCCGACAATAGGTTCGAAAGCAAAGGTGGCGGGCAGCAGGATCGCAATGGCCACTGCGGCGCCGACACCGGGCAGCGCCCCGATGATTACGCCACCGACCGAGCCAATGATAAGCGCAACAAGGACTTGCCATTGGGCCAGAATTGCAAAGCCGGAAATCAGATTGTCCATCCCGACCTCACAGATAGGTCAGCGCAAAAACGCGCACAGGGTCAGGCAGATATTCGTACATCCTGCCTGCCGGTATATTGACCTGTAAAAGCGCCCGAAACACGACGGCGACGACCGCTCCGAATGCAAGGGCAATGCTAATGGCGCCGGGTGTTTGGAAGCCGGTACGCACGGCCAATAAGGCAGCAAACAGCATAGTCGAGGGCAGGTAGCCCAGCCACGGCACCGCGACGACGTAAATCAGGAAGTAGATGACGTACTCCAGAGACTTCAGCCAGAAGGCGAGTTCTCTCCAACGTCCAGGGATGCGGGGGGATAGAAACGAGCCCAGCAAATGAAAACCGGAGAATATCACCATTCCCCAGATGGCTACTGTTGGCCACAACGCCGGCTGCGCAAACCATTTGGTACGTTTGACCGCCTGGGTTTCGGTTCCCAGCTGGCTAAGCAGAAACAGCGCGAACGCAAAGAAAAAAGTGGCAAAGACGATGTCGCCGGGGCGGCGATACCTTCTGAACATGTCCTGAAGTGTTTTTGCAATCATCATGTCCCTCCCCGACATGCAACAGGGCGCAGGTAACCTGCCTGCGCCCCGTCAGGTGCTTATTCGCCCAGAATCTTTTCGATTGTTGCGAACGAAGCCTTATCCTGTTCGATTTGCGCATTCGAAGCATCCGGGTCCTGCCAGTAGATCAGCGCTCCGGTTTCCTCGGCAAGCTGTTTGGCCGTGTCCGATTGCAGCGCCTTTTGGGCCGCAGCGGTGATCTTTTCGCGTGCCTCGGGTGGCGTATCCTTGTGAACGAACAAGCCGTTCCACAATGCCAGCGGCAGGTCCGGGTTGATCTCTACGATCGTGGGGGTGTCCGGAACCAGTGAAATCCGTTCGCCGCCGATGCTGGCCAAAACGTTCACCTGATCGAGACAGGGAAGAACGAGCTGCAGAGTTGTATTGATCACATCCACGTCACCTGACGCCAGCGTGTTGCAGTCCAGCGCGTCGAATGCTGCTTCGCTTGCAAAGTCGAAGCCGCTGCTGACTGCGGCCGCAAAGGTGACCTGAGTGGGCGGCAGGACCGATCCGAAGTGGCCAAGCGCCACATCGTTTTCCTTGCCGTGTTCCACCAGTTCTTCCCAGTTCGAGAATGGAGCATCTTTGCTGGATGCGATCACGAAGGGATAGGTTAGGAAAATCCCGATGGGATCGAATGGGTTCGGATTGAGTTCGGGTATTCCGATATCTGGTCCAATGACCGGAACGCCAATTACGAAAGAGCCGATGGTGTAGCCATCGCCCGGAGCGGTCGCGACCTCGACCGCGCCTGGGAACGGGCCGCCGCCGCCACCTGGCTTGTTCACCACTGCAGCTGGCACGCCGTACATGGCCTGAAACTCGTCCGCAATCATACGCGTTAGCACGTCTTCCAGGTCACCCGGAGGCCATGGAACAACAAAGGTTACAGGTTTCTCAGGATACTCCGCCAGTGCAGCTGTAGCTGACGCTACAAAGGCGGCGGTTGTAAGGAATTTCTTCATTGACACCTCCCGTAGTGGTTCAATATTTGAACCGAGTTAGCAATATTAATGTTGCTTTGTTAAGTGCATTCTGTCAAGTATTACCTAAGCGAGAGGACGTAAAACACATGGGTACCGCACTTAAAGCCCTAAAAATGCTTGACTTTTTTTCAAGCTCACAGCCGGAAATTGGCCTGAGTCACATTGCGCGCCTGTCCGGTTCGAACAAGGCAACCACCCTACGGCACCTGCGTGCGCTGGAAGAATTCGGGCTGATCGAGCAGAATCCGCAAACCAAATCCTACTCTATCGGACCAGCGGCCCTGCGGCTCGCGGCGCTGCGGGAAATCGCCCGGCCCGGTCTGGAGGGTGCCAGGCAGAAAATGCAGACGGCTATGCAGGAGGTTGGCGAAAGCCTGCATCTGACGCTTCTGGAAAAAGATACTCTGCAAACCGCGCTGGTGGTTGAGACCACAAAGCACAGTGTGCGTGTCAGCCTGGACCCCAGTGAGATCATTCCAATCAACGCCACCGCCTCGGGCCTGTGCATGCTGAGTTTTGGCCCTGGGTTCCTGCGGGAACGACTGGATACCGATCCGCACAAGCGCTTTACCGAAACCACTCTGACCGATCCCGAGCAAATTCGTGCGCGGGTCACGGATATCAAACAGGCCGGTTGGGCCAACAGCAATGGCAGCTACGAAGATGGCGTGTTTGGCTTTGCGGCCCCGATTTTTGGTATCGACCAGATTGCCATAGGCACCATCGCCATCGCCGTGCCCGAAATTCGCGCCACCAGCGCGCGATTGCCCGAGATTCTAGCTGCACTGAACACCCTCTCGAAGGATCTGACTGCGAATTTTGGCGGCCAGATGCCCGAGACCTTTCCAACCGAGTTCCTCCCATGACCGATGGGCGGACAAACCTCCGGAGACCCGCGATATGAAAGACTCCAACTTTCTGAAGGAAAACAACGCCCGTTATTTCTGGCAGCCGATGGCGCATCCGGCTGACAGCCAGAAAAACCCGCCGACCATCCTGACCGGAGGTGAAGGGGTCAGCATTATCGACGTTGACGGCCACAAGGCGCTGGATGCCGTGGGTGGGTTGTGGAACGTCAATCTGGGTTATTCCTGCGATCCGGTGAAACAGGCCATCGCAGACCAGTTGAACGCACTACCTTATTACTCGACCTTCCGCGGCACCAGTAACGACAAGGCCATCGAACTGTCCTATGAGTTGGCGCAGTTCTTTGCGCCGGACGGGTTGACCCGCGCCTTCTTTACCTCGGGCGGATCGGACTCGGTCGAGATCGCGCTGAAACTGGCGCGTCAGTATCACAAGGTACGTGGCGAAGCGGGCCGCACAAAGTTCATTAGTCTCAAACAGGGCTATCACGGCACCCATTTCGCCGCCGCTTCTGTTAACGGCAACCAGAAGTTCCGTGCCGCCTATGAACCGATGATGCCCGGCTGTTTCCACATCCCGGCCCCTTGGGCCTATCGCAACCCGTTCGATGAGACCGACCCTGAGCGTCTGGCGCAACTCTGTGTCAAAGCGCTGGAGGCCGAGATCGCGTTCCAAGGTGCGAACACTGTCGCCGCTTTCATCATGGAACCTGTTCTGGGGGCAGGGGGGGTGATCCCGCCGCATAAGAGCTTCATGCCGATGGTGCGCGAGGTCTGCTCGAAACACGGTGTTCTGCTGATCTCGGATGAGATCATCACAGCCTTCGGTCGCACCGGTAGTGAAAGCGGTGCGCGGCATTGGGGTGTGCAGCCGGATATCATGACCACTGCTAAGGCCATCACCAATGGATACTTCCCTTTTGGCGCAGCGATGATCTCGGGTGAAGTGGCCGAGGTGTTCGAAAATGATACCACCGGCAAGGCGTCGGTCGATCAGGGTTACACCTATTCGGGCCATCCGGTTGGTGCGGCGGCCGCATTGGCGGCTCTGTCGGAAATCAACCGTCTGCGCGTTTGGGAAAACGCTGCCGCGAGAGGCGATGAACTTTATGCCGGCCTTCAGAAACTGGCCGAGAAATACGACGTGATCGGAGACGTGCGCGGTGGCGAGGGACTGATGTGCGCGCTCGAGTTGGTCTCGGATCGTGCCACCAAAGCTCCAATTGCCAAACATCTGCCGCTGCAGGTCCAAAAGGCGGCGTACGAAGACGGTGTGATGGTTCGAGTGTCGGGCAACAACATCATCTTGTCGCCGCCGCTGATCATCACCTCTGATGACGTGGTCAAAATCCTGTCCGCGTTGGATGCCGGGCTGGCGACTCTTTAACTACCGCTCATCTGGCCCCGCCCGATTTGGACGGGGTCAGACTTTGACTGCCTGCAATTCTTCGAGCAGGTCCAGCAAGTTGTCGAGCTTTTCGCGACCCATCTGCGCCTCGATATTGTTGGAAATCGCCAGTGAGGTCGCAAGGTTTTCTTCGAGAATCCGGCGGCCCTCATCGGTGATCTGAACCATGGTGCGACGCTTGTCCTGGCTGTCCTGACGGCGGGTGATCTGACCTTCGGCCTCCATCGTGCGCAGGATGCGGGTAAGGCTGGGCAATAACAGGCAGGCTTCGTGCGCGATGGTGCTTTGCTCTACTTCACCCAGTTCGTCCAACACGCGCAGGATACGCCACTTCTGTTCGGTCAATTGAATGCCCTGCAGCATGTCGCGCACGGGGGCCATGACGGTTTCGCGGGCGCGCAGCAACGCAATCGGGAGAGAGCGTGCGGTGCTCTTGGTGTGACTTTGAGTGTTCATGCGGTCTTCTAGAATGCCATTTCTGAAATTGCAAAGATTAACAAAGCAAACACTTGACGGCGGCGTTTCAAAATAGTAAACATGTTAACAAATAAAGGAAAGCGCATGCCACATTTTCACATCGAATATTCCGGAAATCTGGAAGACAAGATCGACATGGCTGGCCTGTGTGAGTGTATCCGGGCAACGGCGGCTGATATCGACACCTTTCCAATGCCGGGAATTCGTGTCCGCGCCACGAAGGTCGATCACTACGCCATTGCGGACGGTAATCCCGCGCATGGGTTCATCGACATTTCGATCCGTCTGCGCGCCGGGCGGCCCGACGAGGTTAAACAGGACGCCACAGCCCGTATTTTTGACGCGGTCAAGGCGTATCTGGCACCGGCCTTCTTGCAGCATTCCATCGCGCTCTCGCTTGAGATGCGCGACATCGACCCAAACTTTTCGCCCAAGACCGGCACGATCCGGGACCATTTGGCTGCAAATACCCAGGAGACCTGAAGCATGAGCGCACTGGATACAAACATCGATAAACTGGCGGGTTTCTTGGCGCGCTTTAAAGAGACAGGCATCAAGAATCGCATCGCCGGAGGGGATCGCGACGGGGCGGCAGGTGTGTTTCAGTCTACATCACCGGTCGACAAATCGGTGATCTGTGACGTGGCGCATGGCACGGCAGATGACATCGACGCCGCCGCCAAAGCTGCCCACGCCGCCTTTGCCGAGTGGCGCGACATGCCCGCCACCGAACGCCGCCGCATCCTGTTGAACGTGGCCGACGCCATCGAGGCCCGTGCCGAGGAAATTGCTCTGTGCGAATGCTGGGACACGGGCCAAACCCTGCGTTTCATGTCCAAGGCAGCACTGCGCGGGGCCGAGAACTTCCGTTACTTCGCGGATCAGGTTGTGCAGGCGCGCGACGGCCAGCATTTGAAATCGCCGACCCTGATGAACGTTACGACCCGCGTTCCGATCGGGCCGGTGGGTGTGATCACCCCTTGGAACACACCGTTCATGCTGTCGACTTGGAAGATCGCCCCAGCGCTGGCCGCAGGCTGCACCGTGGTCCATAAACCGGCAGAGGACAGCCCTCTGTCTGCCCGTCTGCTGGTGGAAATCGCCGAAGAGGCCGGCTTGCCCAAAGGTGTGCTGAATACCGTCAATGGTTTTGGCCCCGATGCGGGTAAAGCGTTGACTGAGCACCCGCTGATCAAGGCCATTGCGTTTGTCGGAGAAAGCCGCACGGGCAGCATCATCACCAAGCAAGGTGCCGACACGCTCAAGCGGATGCATCTGGAACTGGGCGGCAAGAACCCGGTCATCGTGTTCGACGATGCCGATCTGGATCGGGCGCTGGATGCCGTTATTTTCATGATTTACTCGATCAACGGTGAGCGCTGCACCTCATCCTCGCGCTTGCTGGTGCAGGACACTATCAAGGAGGAGTTCGAGGCCAAGCTGGTCGAGCGTGTGAACAACATAAAGGTGGGCCACCCGTTGGACCCGGCGACCGAGATTGGCCCATTGGTGACAGAAGAACACTACAACAAGGTGACCAGCTATTTCGACATCGCCAAAGAGGACGGCGCGACCGTCGCAGCAGGGGGCGTCAAGGTCGGCAATGAAGGCTATTTCGTGCGTCCCACCCTGTTCACCAACGCCAACAACCAAATGCGTATCGCACGGGAAGAGATTTTTGGCCCGGTTCTGACCTCGATCCCGTTCTCTAGCGAGGATGAGGCGCTGCAGATGGCCAATGACACGCCTTACGGTCTGACTGGCTACGTCTGGACCAACGATCTGACCCGCGCCCTGTGCTTTACCGACAAGCTCGAGGCTGGGATGATCTGGGTGAACTCGGAAAACGTTCGCCACCTTCCAACCCCCTTTGGCGGCGTCAAAGCATCGGGCATCGGCCGTGACGGCGGTGACTGGTCGTTTGAGTTCTACATGGAACAGAAACATGTGGGCTTTGCCACCGGCCAGCACAGGATCATGCAACTGGGTAAGCTGTAACAGCCTGCCGCAACAGAATCTGGAAACGCGCATACCTCAACCTCTAGGAGGAGAATATGGGAGAAATCGTTCTCGCAGCCAAAATGACCCATGTGCCGACCATGCTGATGTCCGAGCAGGAAGGCCCGGTCAAAGGCGCGCGTCAAACCGCGATTGATGGCCACCGGGATATTGCACGGCGCGCAAAGGAATTGGGTGCCGATACGGTGGTGATCTGCGACACGCATTGGGTTGTGAACGCGGGTTTCCACATTAACGCCAACAAGCATTTCGAAGGCCTGTTCACCTCGAATGAATTTCCACAATTCATCAAAGACCTGCCGTACGCATATGATGGCGACCCGGCGCTTGGCGATGCCATTGCCGATATCGCCACGAAAAAGGGTGTGCACACGCTCAGCCATCAGGTGGACAGCCTTGAACTGGAATACGGCACTCTTGTTCCGATGCGTTTCATGAGCCGCGAGGCGGACTTCAAGGTGGTCTCGATTGCTGCCTGGTGCACCGTTCACAGCCACGACGAAAGCCGCCTTGTCGGCGAGGCCATCCGCGAAGCGGTGGAGGCCAGCGACAGCAAGGTTCTGCTGGTCGCGTCGGGATCGTTGAGCCACAAAATCTGGCCAAACAAGGATTATGCCGCAAACAATGGTACATTCACCATCAGTTCGGAATTCAACCGCCAGGTGGACCTGCATGTTCTTGACATGTGGCAAGCCGGTGATCACGCCACATTCCTGAAAATGCTGGGTGAATACGCGAACTTCTGCTGCGGTGAAGGGTCGATGCACGATACCGCCATGCTTTACGGCGCGCTGGGATGGGATGCGTATGATGCGAAATGTGAGGTTGTCACCGAGTATTTCCCGTCCTCCGGGACCGGACAGACAAACGTGATCTTCCCGGTGACCTGAACGGGCTGACAGGCGCACAACACATTTATGGAGAGGAGACGATCATGGGAAAGATTGTACAGGCCGCGAAGATTACGCATGTGCCAAGCATCTGGATGTCCCACACGATGCCGAAATACAAAGGCATCCGCCAACCTGCCATTGATGGATATGCGCGCCTGCGTCAGGATGCGATCGACCGCAAGGTCGACACCTTTGTCATTTTCGACACGCACTGGATCACCAATCAGGGCTTTCACCTGAACACCAAAGAGCACCACAAGGGCCGTTTCATCAGCCACGAACTGCCGCACATGCTGGCGGATATGGAGTTCGACTATCGCGGTGATCATGAGCTGGGGGAAACCATTCTTGACGTTCTGAGAGAGCGAGGAGATCGTGCCCTTGGCCATTCTCACCCCGATATGGGCATGGAATACGGCACCCTTCTGCCGATGTATTTCATCAATGACGGCGTCAACGCACGCGTCCTGCCGGTCGCGGTCAATCAATTCTCGTCCATTGCCGAAAACCGGGTCTGGGGCGAGGCCATTGCCGAGGGCATCCGGCGGTCCGGGCGCAATGTCTCGATTTTGGCCTCGGGCTCGCTCAGCCATGACTTTTCGCCCAACGAACGTTCACAAGACGGGCTGAACTCGGTCAATGGTGAGTTCAATCGGCAGATGGACCTGCGCGTTCTGGAGTTGTGGGAACAGGGCCGTTTCGAGGAATTCCTCGAGCTTCTGCCCGACTACGCCAAGAAATGCGCTGGCGAATGCGCCATGAACGACACCGCCCTGCTGTTCGGTGCTCTGGGTTGGGGCAGCTACAAGGGCGAGATCGACATCTACACGCCCTATTTCGGAAGCTCCGGAACAGGTCAGGCCAATATCAGCTTTTCGGTCTGAGGCCGGAACATAGGAACGTACCATATGACAGAGTTGCATTTGAATGATCCCTCGCTGCTGGTTGAAGCCGCGCGGGTGGGGTCTCGGTGGGTTACTGCGTCCGAGGTTGCAACCTCATTGGATGTGACTAACCCGGCCACGGGCGAGTTGATTGGCCGAGTGCCCAATTTGGGGTCTGCTGAAACCGCCGAAGCGATTGCCGATGCGCAGCGCGCCCAGATAGGCTGGGCTAAGCGCACAGCCAAAGAGCGCAGTCAGATCCTGCGTCGTTGGTATGATCTGATGATGGAAAACCAAGAGGATCTGGGCGCCATCCTGACTGCCGAACAAGGTAAACCTCTGGCCGAAGCCAAGGGCGAGATTGCCTATGGCGCCAGCTTCATTGAGTGGTTCGCTGAAGAGGCCCGTCGCGCGTATGGCGATATCACCCCGGGCCACGCACCGGACAAACGTATCATCACCGTCAAGCAACCCATCGGGGTGGTCGCAGCGATCACACCGTGGAACTTTCCCAACGCCATGATCACCCGCAAGGCCGGCCCGGCCTTTGCTGCCGGGTGTTCGATGGTGCTGAAACCAGCCAGCCAAACCCCGTTCTCGGCCATTGCACTGGCGGTGCTGGCGGATCGAGCCGGTCTGCCCGCGGGCCTGTTCTCAGTCGTCACCGGCTCGGCGCGCGCCATCGGTGGTGAAATGACCTCAAGCAAGATCGTGCAAAAACTGACTTTTACCGGCTCGACTGAGATCGGCGCGATGCTCTATGCGCAGTGCGCGCCGACAATCAAGAAGCTGGGGTTGGAACTGGGCGGCAACGCGCCCTTTATCGTCTTTGACGACGCCGATCTGGACGCTGCCGTCGAAGGCGCGGTAATCGCCAAGTTCCGCAACAACGGCCAGACCTGCGTCTGCGCCAATCGCATCTATGTTCAGGCCGGTGTCTATGACGTCTTTGCCGGAAAGCTGGCCGCAAAGTTGGCGACCATGCCCACAGGAAATGGGTTTGACGAGGGCATCATGTTTGGTCCCCTGATAGATCTGGCGGCCGTGGAAAAAGTGGCCGAACATGTCGCTGACGCCACCGCAAAAGGTGCGACAGTCACGCTGGGTGGCAAGGCCCACGAACTCGGCGGCACCTTTTTTGAACCTACCATCCTAACCGGCGTAACCTCGGACATGGCTGTGGCCACCGAAGAGACATTTGGTCCGGTCGCACCTCTGTTCAAATTTGACACTGAATCCGAAGTCGTGGCCGCAGCCAATGACACTGAGTTTGGTCTCGCGTCGTATTTCTACTCACGCGATCTCGCCCGCGTCTGGCGTGTGTCCGAGGCCCTGGAATATGGCATGGTCGGCATCAATACCGGTCTGATCTCAACTGCCGAAGCCCCCTTTGGCGGGGTCAAGATGTCGGGGCTGGGTCGCGAGGGTTCGCGCCACGGTCTGGATGACTTCATGGAACTCAAATACCTGTGCATGGGCGGGATCGACCCCGCCGAGGAGGCCTGATGCGTTTTGCAACCTACACCGCCAATGGTGAAACCTTTTTTGGCGCAATCACCGACGCAGGTGCGATTGCCCTGAATGACGCTTTCCCAGGTCACGCAAGCCTTTTCGAGGTGATTGCCGCTGGTGACTTTGATCAACTGGCCCTGGCTGCTGAGGGCAAGCCCGTCACGCATAAGGAGTTCACCTATGAGATGGTTATGCCGGACGCCCGCCGTATCCTTTGTGTTGGCGTGAATTTCCCTGATCGGAACGCCGAATATAAGGATGGCAGTGACCAGCCGAAATACATGTCGCTGTTCCCGCGTTTTGCCAGCGGCTTTACCGGCCATGACCGCCCGCTTATCCGCCCGCCGGAAAACCACACGCTGGATTACGAAGGCGAAGTGGCCATCGTGATCGGCAAGACGGGCCGCCGGATTTCTCAGGACGATGCTTATGATCACATTGCTGCGCTGACGCTTTGTAATGAAGGCACGATCCGCGACTGGGTGCGTCACGCGAAATTCAACGTGACTCAGGGCAAGAACTGGGACAATACCGGTGCCATCGGTCCGTGGCTGGTGCCCTTTACCGATGCCGCCCAACTGGACGACGCACGCATCCAGACCCATGTAAATGGGGAACTGCGTCAGGACGATACGCTGAACCGCATGATGCTCCCGATCCGGCGCGAGATCGAATATATCTCGACCTTCATGACCTTGCAGCCTGGCGATATCATCGTGACTGGCACGCCCACAGGTGCAGGCGCGCGGTTCGATCCGCCGAAATACTTGGTCCCTGGTGATGTGGTCGAGATCTCGGTCGCAGGCATCGGTACCCTGCGAAACACAATCGAGGACGAACTGGTATGACGCCCGAGGATCACGCCCGCGCGGCAGCCGAACTGTTGAAAGCCGAACAAACCCGCGAACAGATAGGCCTGCTGACTCTGCGCCACCCCGAAATGGGGATGGACGACGCCTATGAAGTGCAGAACGCCATCTATCGCCAGAAACTGGCCGAAGGGCGCAAGGTGATCGGCTGGAAGATCGGGCTGACCTCAAAAGCCATGCAATATGCGCTAAACATAGACATCCCTGACAGCGGGATACTGTTCGACGATATGGCGTTTGAGAATGGTGGCACTGTACCAGCTGGCCGTTTCATCCAGCCGCGGATCGAGGCCGAAATCGCCTTTGTGATGAAATCCGCCGTGGGGGGAGAGAACGTCACCCGTGACGACATCATCGCCGCGACCGACTACGTCACGCCGTCGATTGAAATTCTCGACACCCGTATACAGCGCGTTGACCCCGAGACCGGCAAGGCGCGCACTGTGTTCGATACGATCAGCGACAATGCCGCCAATGCGGGCATCGTATTGGGCGCCGAACGCCATGCGGTCGATGCCTTCGACCTTCGCTGGGTTGGCGCGCTGACCTTCCGAAATGGCGAGATTGAGGAAACTGGTCTGGGCGCAGGCGTGCTAAACGACCCGGTCGAAAGTGTGGTCTGGCTTGCCCGCCGTATGGCGCAGTATGGCCAAAGCATTGAACCCGGTCAGGTGGTCCTGTCCGGCAGCTTCATCCGCCCGGTCGAATGCCCCTCGGGTACTGAAATCCACGCGGATTTTGGCCCCTTCGGTTCGGTCGACATCAACTTCGCGTAAAGGAGCGCCCATGCCTGCGCCACAGAACACATTCAAGGCTGCGCTTAAGGCGGGCAACCCCCAGATCGGCTGTTGGGTCGGACTGGCCAACTCCTATGCTGCCGAGATCGCGGCGACTGCGCAGTTTGACTGGCTGCTGGTCGATGGGGAGCACGCGCCAAATGATCTGCGCTCGATCCTCAAACAGGTGCAGGTGATCGAAGGTACAGGAAGTACGCCAGTTGCGCGTTTACCGATTGGTGAGACCTGGATGATCAAGCAATATCTCGATGCGGGCGTGCAGAACATTCTTGTGCCGATGGTCGAAAGCGGCGGTCAGGCGCGCGAGCTGGTGCGCGCGGTGCAATACCCGCCGCACGGGGTGCGCGGCGTAGGCTCGGCTTTAGCACGGGCGTCGCGTTTTGCGGCGATCCCGGACTATCTGAAAACAGCGGATGAACAGATTTGTCTGTTGGTGCAGGTGGAAAACCGGATCGGGCTACAGGCGCTGGAAGATATTCTGGAGACTGACGTGGATGGTGTCTTTATCGGCCCTTCAGACCTTGCCGCCGATATGGGCCATATCGGCAATGCAGATCACCCGGAGGTCGTCGAAGCCGTTTTAGATGCTATCACTCGTATCGTCGCCGCGGGCAAAGCGGCGGGAATCCTGACGCTTGATCCAGAGATGCAGCGCAAATGCCTAGATCTGGGCGCAACTTTCGTGGCCACCAATATCGACGTCACACTGTTTGCGAAAGCTATTCGCGGCGCCGCCGAGGCTGGGTTGAGCCTTTTGCCGGATCAATCTGCGTCGGGCGTGGTGCAAACTGCAGCGGCTAGCAAATACCTGCAGCAGCTTTGCAAACACTGGTCCCATAAGGCCGAGGTGTCGTTCAACCCAACTCAGGGCAGCGTCTCGTTCCCCGGCGGTAACCGGGTGACATTAACAGCGGACGACAATAGCCTGACCATCTCGGCAACTACAGGCCCTCGGGGCAATCTGGCCAAATGGCAGGAGGTGATTGAGGCCCACTTGGTCCGTTTCGCCTTTCGTGAGGATTTCCAGATCAACTGGTCCGATTGAGGCCCTTCAGTGGCCTCAGACACCCGGAAGGAAATTATGCCTGAACCCATTTACGCCATCGGTGATATCCACGGCCAGTTGGGAATGCTCGAAGAAGCGATTGCCCGCATCGAACAGGATGGCGGGCCTGACGCCAAAGTGGTGTTCATCGGTGACTACACCGACCGTGGTGCTCATAGCCGCGAAGTTCTCGACCTTCTGGTCAAAGGTCAGGCCGAGGGCAAAAACTGGATCTTCCTGCGTGGCAATCACGATCAGATGTGCGCGATGTTTCTTGAGGATTACCCGCGTAACGACGCTCGTTTGCTGGTCGGTTATCACTGGCTGCACCCACGTATTGGGGGCACTGAAACCTTAAAATCCTATGGGGTCGAGGTCACGGACAAAGACCGGATCTATCAAGTCCACGCTCAAGCCAAACAGGTTGTACCGCAGGTCCACATCGACTTCCTGAACGGGTTGAGCCTGTTTCACCGGACGGACGACATCCTCTTTGTGCATGCAGGCATCCGGCCTGGCGTGTCGTTGGACGAGCAAGACCATGACGATCTGATCTGGATTCGAGATGAGTTTCTGAATTGCAGGGGTCAGCACCCATGGCTGGTCGTTCATGGGCACAGTCATGTCTCTGTTCCCGAACATCATGGTAATCGTATCAATATTGATACTGGCGCGGGCTATGGGCACAATCTCACGGCCGTGGTCTTAGAAAATGGTGAGTGCTGGACGCTGGAAGCTCGCGGTCGCACAGCTCTTGCCCCTAAGAAGCAGTAATCTTGCTCACGCGTCGGGCGCCAATCAGTTGGATGTTCAGGCTGTCGGCTTTAACTAAAGTCGCAGGTTAATTGGATTCAGTGGTTCGTTGCCTATGACCGGAGCAAAAACGTGCGACACAAACGGTGTGAACACTAAGATTGGCTGTTACTTCCAATCTCTTCCAGAAAGGCCTGAATGACGGGGGTCCTCTCCCCACCTTTTCTAGTGAAAATACTAAATGTGACATCGCAGCTGAATTTGTCTGGCAAGAGTGGACGCATTTGACCCCGCTCAACCCATATTTCGGCATAACGGCGCGGCAGATATCCTATGAACCGGCCCGACAAGATCAGAAATCCGAGACCCTCTGCTTGATGAGCCGTTGCACTTGGTTCGGCAAGGAATTCGACGGCGGCTTGGGGCAGTACGGGGACGTGAATACCACGCGCAAAGCTGACTCCGGCGAGGGCGCTCGGTGAGAGCCCTTCAGGGGCGACATCGTATAACGGATGATCGGCACCGCAATACAGGTCAAGAGTTTCGGAGAATGACGTCAGATAATCGAGGCCAGGTTTGCGGCGGTGAAAAACAGCGACGCCAATGTTGACTTTTCCCTCCAGTACCGCCTCTTCGACAGCCAGTTGATCGTAAGCGTTCAGGACGACATTTACAGCCTGGCCAACGGGTGTATCTGTTGCACGGTGCAAACCGACCTTATCGAACAGATCGCGGGCCTGATGAATCTGCGTGAGGGGGCTCCGGAATACGTCCTCATCGAAACCAGTGGTGTGTCCGACCCGGCTCGCGTTGCCCACACCCTGCAATACCCAAGGTTGCGCGGGCATGTGACGCTGGACAGCGTCATAAGTGTGGTTGATGCCGAGAAATTCAATGGCCTCGAAGGCGATATGGCCAGGCTGGCGATGGATCAGTTGGACGCAGCCGATGTAATTGTAATCAACAAGACAGATTTGGTGACCAGGCCCGAAATTGAGGCGTTGAAAGCCGAGTGGTTTTACCCAAATGCCCGGATCATTGAGACAACCCACGGTCAAGTGCCCGTTGAGTTGCTGGTCAGCACCCGCGATTTGGAACTAGACGGCCCATCTCGTGCCCAATCAACAGAAATGACGTCGAAGCATAGACAAGATGTAACTTTCGATACCTGGAGTTGGAGCGGGCCTGGCAAGATGTCTCTGGACAAGTTGAGGGCCTTCTTGGCCGGTCTACCTGTCGAGATTTATCGGGCCAAGGGCATCTTCGACGTCGCAGAATTGCCCGATCAAAGGGCCGAGTTGCATCTGGTGGGGAGCCGAACCCAATTGACCCGCCGCGCGCCGTGGGGGGATAAGGCCCGCCAAAATCAGGCCGTTGTGATAGGTGCCAACGGTGCAATTGACCCCCAAAAACTGCAATCCGCTTTAATGACGTGTTTGGAGCATTGCGACGCAAGTGTTGAATAACTGAAAAACCGTAGGGCGACAGACATCGCATGAAGGCTTTTGTTTTGAAAGTCGTTTCCGAGACGACCGGTTCGGTTGAAAGATTCTCTGGAATTTGAATGCGGTTGAAAACTTGATGACCTCAGTTGGCGATGTCCGCGAACAATTAGAAGGGGGGCAGGCTATGCCCCCGAAATGACTTTTCCCGGATCATCTGTATGACTTCGATGCCGGCTGAGTTTCCGCCAGAACCTATCTCAATTTAGGTGCGCCCACTTGCCGAAATTGCGCAGATTGTTTTCGTCCATCCTTTTGATGGATTAGCATAGGGCGCTCTTGTCAATCCGTACCCAGAGATTGCGACGCATTCCGCAGTTTAACGCGCGTCGCGATGAACTGCGATGTTTTCAGCCCATGGCGAACGATCATCCACTCAATCTGGCCTAAGCGCGGCTTGCGGAACTTGAGCTGCCGCCGCCAGTGCAGAAATTGCACGAACCAACTCGGAGGCTCTGCTACGGGTACTTTCAATGCAAAAAGGTGCTCGAGCATCGCTATTTGCAGGTCGAATGCTAGCCGAAAGCGCCAGTATTGCCGTTTGCTGTGTAGCCATTCCCAGTCGATCCCTGATTGCGAATTCTCAATCTGTTCGACAAGGCTCAGCAGATAGCGCAGGCTGGTCGAGCCGCTGGCAAGGGTGGTGTGGTGCAGCATGTCATGAGCGATGTTGATGAGAAAGCGCAGGCTGTCATCTGGAATCAGAAAGCGGATGCCGTCCCGCTCCTGCAGGATCATGCGCGTCTCTATATCCTTTTCGGTCAGCAGCTCCGCTATTCTCGGCGGCAGTGAATCGTGCAGATCGAGGGTGGCTACGGCTCCGGGGCGCCAGTAGCTGCCGGGCGAGTGCTCGTACTGGCTGTTTTCGACAGGTTCAAACCCGTCTAGACCCAGTGCGGCCTGGACCGCTGGTATGTCGGCCGGAGAGACGAGTAAATCGATATCGATGAGAAGACGTGACAACTCCGACGGCTTTGCGAGCAGCAACATCTCGCTCGCTCCTTTGATGAGCGCTGGTGTAATACCTGCCGCATTGATGCCGGCAACCGCCGCGCGAGTAAGCTCCCAGAGCTGGTGATTGCGTATTTTGTTGGCACGTTCGAGTTCTGCCAGATATTCCCGTGCTTCTGGTTCAGCCCAGGCAGCCGCGTCCGAGGCGATTAGGCTTCGGTACAACGCGGTTGCGACGAACTCGTCCGTCGCGACCGAAATCAGTTCGAACCAATCGGGGTTTCCTCCGAAATCTCCGTTCAGGCAGTTGGCCAGTCGTTCGAAAGGGGAGGGGGCAATCATACTCGGCTCCTGGTCCAGAGGGGTCAGATGTCCCTGACCGGTTCGGTACAGAAATCACGAAGTGCGGCTACTGCCTTTTTCAGATCGGAATAGCGCAACTGGAAACAGGATGCGTCATTCACGCATGCCGCAAGGGCGCCGAACTCTTCGGTGGTCAGATCGCTTGTACCCGACCAAGCCTGACTGATGAGCCCAGAAATTGTCTGAGGGACCGGTTGCGGTGACAGGGTCGGGGCCTCGTCGTTCTGGCGATCGAGAAACACGATCCAGCTGACCGGGCGTGGGGTAAGCGCCGTTTCCGCGTCGACTGTTAGATATCTGACGTATTGCCCATCCGGCCTTAAATGCGTGTTCGCCTCGGAAATCTCGTCTTGTTTGGCGTCCAGAAGCTCCCATGCACCGGTTTTCAATGTTGACGGGAAGGGGATGGCAAAAACAGACCCGTCATATTTCAAAACAGCGACATCGTCCCCTGCGAGTGTGAAGCCAGCGGTATCGAGGGCGGTTGCCAGGGTGCTTTTTCCCGCGCCGGGCCCTCCAACAAGCAGCATCGCGTGCCCGCTGTCATGCACTGCAATCGCAGCATGCAACAACAGTTGGTCGGCATGGTCGAGAATGGCCTCGGTGATCGTGAGTTTCAGTTGCGGAACCAACATGTCATCCCCAACTGGAACCGGCGGTTCACCCTGTGACGCAACCCCGGTCTTGTCAGACAGGCGTTGCACCAACACATACGCATCGCAGGTTGGGCTTGCAGGTGTTGCCATATGACTGAACGCGGCCATCACCGAGTCGGGGATATTGCTGTCAAATCCAATGAGAACCTTGGAGACACCGGTATCGACCAGCAGCGTTTCCTTGATCGGAACGGCGCCTTCCTGACTTGAAAGCGGCTCAATTGCGCCTATCGACTTGAGACTGGCAACGACAGAGGGGGTGCAAATAGAAGCATCACAAGGGGTGTCATCTTTACAGAGCACACCCGTCTGAAACTGCGGCCACGCCTGAGCCGCTTCGGCGTTCAGTACAGAAAGGGACTGCTCATCCTCGAGGAAAAGGTAAGCCGCGTCGCCAATCCACTCCAGCTGGCTTGGACCGGTCGGGATCAGGAGGTGAGTGAGAATGCTAAACCCCTTTTTCCTAGAAACAGGCAGGCAGCACCTTGATAAGGAAACCATAATTGTTTCCTAGGCGGCGGTCACGACTCCGCTGCAGCCTAACCCGGAAGTTTTCTGAATTCGCAACCGTCACACTCTCTGTTTGGGCCAATGCCCTGAGAACAGAGGTGCCGCAACACTGCGACGTGTTGCGACAGCTTCTTGTCGCCCAGAGGGTCTCAGTGAAAATTGTTATGAGACGTTTCTGCCTCTGCGACCCCGGCGGCCTCTCCGGGGCCCATTGTGTTGACCATGATGGCGACGGCGGCGTCCACCGGATTTGAAAATACCCCCGGCATCTGCACTTTTGGTCGTTGACAACAGAACCAAAGCCGCGGCGGAAGTCGCGCCGGCATACCGGCCCGCTTTAGCGAGAAGTTCGCGGCGTTCCGGAGATTCTGGGGATTCAGTCTTGTCTTCATTAAAATCAGACACTTCAATTACTCCCTTCCAACTCGTTAGTTCACAAACAAAGCATATTGTTGACCAGATAGGTGATTCTCTCAAGGTTGTTTTGTTTAGATAGCGTTAACCTTTTCACTTTCGTGTTATTCTTAGGGCAATTTTGAGGCAAATACAGCTCGTGACTGGCTGGTGATTAGTTGAAAGCAGTTGCCCCGGTAACTCTCTGATTCTCAATGTTTTCCGCTTTTCATTTCTCCAAAATTCGGGCTCCAGGGGCGGACATTCGTCGATAATTGGATCACAGAAATTGGCGGTATCTTACTGAAAATGGCAGGGCTGGATCATTGGTGGTGTACATCCCACGTTATTGTACTAAATTCGCATCAACGAGCAGGTTGAAATAACCAGTAGAAGACAACAGGTAGTTTTATCGATTTCGTTCAGCGATGCCCAATTCTGGGCACAGTCTCGTTTTAGAATTGCGTCATGCCTCGGCATGTACGCCAGGCGGAACAGAGTATCGAAGGCGAAGTGATAATGGTTGGATACTTGGCGATCGGGATATTTGTGGGATGCTTGGCAAGTGGCATTTCATTGTATTTCGGCACGAGCTTTCTGGTGGCGTTCGGGATCTTTTTCCCAGTGTTTGGGTCCATTGCCGTTCTGACCGCAGCGATCGCGGCCTACTATGCCCAGCCTATCATCAGAGAAAAGGCGCGTGGTCAAAGCTGAATGGTGGGTCCTGTGCCAACCTTTTTGCTTGATAAAAATAGCATCCCTTAAACCTATAGTTGCAGGTGCCAAGCGCGTCTGAAATAGCGCTACGATTCGGCCCGTCGGCTTTAGTAAGAAGTGCCATATCTTTTGATGGTCTTGTGAGCAAAAATCTCGGTTTTCTTTAGGTAAGGCAGGTGTTTCTGCCTGAAAAACGACAAGTCCATAAAATCGTTTGTAGAATCTCTATTGAAGACGCTCGTCAGGCTTAGTGACCTGGCGAATGAGAATGCTTGGGCATCAGCTTTCTTGCTTTTAGGCGTATTGTTGATAAGCTTGAAAATGGAAATGTCCGGGGGGTTGTCGACTGCTATCTGGTAGTGGATACCTAATTTTTTTGAATTTTATACTTCTGACGTTGCAGCATTATTCAATGCAACGACTCCTCGGTGTGAAGCTGTACGACCGTAAACAGTGCCTGAGTTAAACGAGGAAAGATTGTCCAATGAAAAGTAATTTTCGGCATTTGGATTATATCGCGAAAACAACAAGTGATACGAGGCGAAAAGGGCAATCGCAGGTTCACAATATTGAACCGAATGCAGCGAGTTCAGAACTCCAGAAAAACCCAGTTGCGTCTGGCACCACAGTTTCGACGAGCAGATGTGGGAAGCCGGATGCCTCCTCCACCCGCCCGATCTCCCGGAGTACACGACGGAGAGCTATTGGGTTCTTACCACGCTCTGAATTTCTACATCGTGTTTACAATGCATCGATAGCGGCGCTACTGCTGTTTATGGTTCTGCCGCTGCTTGTCTTGATCAGTCTGGCCCTGATGGCGACGCAGCGCTGGCCGATTTTCTATCGAGGCAAGCGGGTCGGTCGAAACGGTAAGCTGTTCGATATTTACAAGTTCAGAACACTGGACACGGCCAAAGCGGCTCAATTGACCAAGGACAAAGTTCTTCCCTCAGGGTCGGGCCTCGAGACTCCCTTGGGTGGGTTCCTCAGGGAAACACGGCTGGATGAGCTTCCGCAATTGCTGAACGTGCTCAAGGGCGACATGAACATCTGCGGTCCACGTCCGTTGCGCCCCGAGATCGCGGATTTGCTGGGCTCGGAAGTGCGGGGGTTTTCTGCGCGCCTCAAAGTTCATCCCGGATTGCTGGGCCCGACGCAGGCCCTCATGAGCCACGGAACGCCAAAAGAGGTCCGCGGCCGCCTAAACGCTGCAATGTGCTCAAAACCGGTCAGCTACAGAAGCGAGCTTGAGATGATCATTCTGGTGGGTGCTTGTGTCATGGCCAGATCCATTTCTAAGCTGGCATCGCGGCTTTTCCGGCGGAAGGGGACAGAGGCGACACCCAAGAGGGCACGGGACCGCGCGGCCAAAGCGGGTGTTGACGTGTCGTACCGCTGCGCAAATTCGAAAGCGTATCCGGTTCTTCGAATTGATGACGAGTGCCTGATTGTTCCCAACACCTGCGCGGAAGGCGCAGGGAAGCTGGTTATATCGCTTCCAGACGGTACTCGGCGCGTGGCCAGTATCATGTCAGAAAAAAGGGATACTTTGGCTCCGGGCCAAGTTGTGATGCGGTACCGGCCCGGTAGTGATTATTCCCACCATATTCTGGAACGCTACCTAAAGCAGTCCGTGGTGGTGCCACATTGCTCGCATTTTCTTTTTCAGAACGTGGCGCGTTCGGTAAGGGGGCGTTTTCACCCGATTGCACGGGGCTCCGACCACCAGACGTCTTCGGCAGTTCACGCCAAAGGCTGATCTAACGGCTATCCGTTCTAATGCTTTGGAAGGTCTTTTATTCAGTATTATGTTAAAAGGGGGGCAAGTGGACCATGGAACCAATTTCATTCGGCGTAGTAGGACTGACCGGCAGCGTTTCGAATAACCCCACCGCCATTGATTTCAGCAAGACCGGAAATCCTGTTCTGTTTGTTGCTCAGCAGGACGGTACCATTTACCGCTATGTGGTCGAAAGACAGCCTGATGGCCCGGATGCCGACTCGATGGACGAGTTTGTCGCCACCAATACCCTTGAAATTGATGTCATTCCCGAGGACACGCAGAACTTTGATGACGACGGGGATCTGAACGGGAACGAGAAACGGCTGGTCACCGGCATGGTCGTGACCAAGGACGACGACGGCAATGACGTGCTGTATGTTTCCTCTTCAGACTGGCGTATCGCGGTGGGCGAGGATAGCGGCCTGGACACAAATTCCGGCCAGGTCCATCGGATTACTCTGGATCCGGACACCGGCGCAGTGTTGTCGAATGTCGCCGTACTGCGCGGTCTGCCTCGGTCCGAGGAAAACCATGGCAATAATGGTATCGACTTGGCCATCGACCCGGCGACCGGCGATGTCATCATGTATGTCGCGGTGGGCGGGATCACCAACAAGGGCGCACCGGGAAACAACTTCGCGGGTACGACCGATTTCGCCTGGTCCGGCGCAATCATCAAAATCAACCTGACCGAACTGGAGTCTTATGACATCCGCACGGATGCCAATGGCAACCAGTTCATTCTGGATCTTCCGACCTTGGACGATCCGTCGCGTCCCAATATCGACTTAGCGACCTTGTCCATTCAGGACCTCAGCCTGGACCCCAATTTCACGCTTGATGACAACGGTGAGATTGGTGGTGTTCTGCAACCCGATTGGGCTGGTGGAAACAACGGTCTGAACCAGGCCAAGATCACTGATTATGTTCTGGTCAGCGATCAGGGGCAGCTCAAGCTGGTGAACAACCCCGTTGAACTTTTTGCGCCGGGATACCGCAACCCCTACGACGTCATCGTTATGGAAAACGGTGAAGTGTTCACTTGGGACAACGGGCCGAACGGAGGCTGGGGCGGTCAGCCGCTGTCGTTCTCCGATGGCGCGATCGTCGATGATTGGACCACGGAATACGCAACCAATGAGTTCAATGAATCCGGCAGCAGCGGCTTTGGCGATCAGTTGCATTATCTGGGAAACGTGACCGACCCGTATGGCACCTATGGCGGCCATGCCAGCCCGCTGAGGGCGGCACAGATCGCCTTGCAGGCGGCGTTCAACTCCGATGGCACCTATGCGGGCGCTACATCGTCGGACCCGATCATCGTCAACGGCGTTCAGATTTTCGACAACGAGGCTGATGCTCGCGATTATCTGGATAAAATTCTGATCATTTATGAGCAGGACGGGTCGGGAAACTGGGTGGATGTCACATCAAGCACCGGTCTGCCCCCGGATCTGTTTGACGTTCTTTCCGGCTATGACTGGAGTCATCCCGGCAGTTCCATCGACAACCCGTTGGACTTCTTTGACGGCACCAGCGTCATGGACGGCACTCCGTATTCGCCGGAATCGCAACTGCTTGACCCGACCGAAGACGGATCGCTGGTGGTGACGCCGGAATCGACCAACGGGCTGACCGAATATACGGGGACCTATTTCGGGGGGCAGTTGCAAGGCGCTATTGTTGCGGCCAGTTTCGACGAAACGCTCTATTTCGCGATGCCCGTAGATACTGATGGCGATGGTCGGACAGACAGTGCGACAATTGTCCATACTGAATCGCTGAGCGGGTCGAACCCGCTTGCCCTTGTGGCCCTGCCTGATCAGGGGCTTTCACCTACGATGATCGACAATAACGGGGATGGAATCGACGATTTCTCGGGATTGATCGTCGTGGCGACCTACGGGGCCGACACGGTGAGCTTCCTGATCCCGGGCGGGATGCCAATCGATCCCGGCGACGATCTGGATGAGGACGGGTTGAACGATACCGTCGATACACATGTTGGCGATCCGCTGGACGGTTTAGGCGTCACGATTGCGCAAGGTGAGACGGCGCGTTGGGGCTTTGAACTCAGCAATCCGTCCTCGACACCGGCTGGCGCGGTCCCGCCGGGCAACAGCATCGCAGGCGATATCGGCGTCAATGCCGTGTTCCGCAATGGAGTTCTGCCCGCCACCGACAATGGCGGGGACGAAACTCAAGGTCTCTACAATGGGGGTGTGTTCAACCTTGGTGGTGCATCCAGTTTCGTGAGCCTTGATGTTGCGCATGATGGAACGGCCGAAGGCGCTGCGAATACGCAGCAGGACGTTCTGGGGATCGGCTTTGGTGCCCCGGGTGCGCTGCAACTGACCATAAGCACTGAGATGGTGAATATCTTTACCTATTCGCTGAATACCGACCCGCCCGCCAAGGTCTGGGATGGTGGTGAAAAGGTAGGGCTGGTTGTTGGACCCGGTGATCAGTCCAACTATGCTGAGGCGACCATAGCCGTTGTTGATGATGGCGGGACGATCAAATACGGCGTCCAACTGATCGTCGAGACCGATGACAGCTTCCTGTCCACCTTTGTCGAAATCCCCGGCATTGAGGCCCCGGTGATCGCCGGGGTAGGGGATCCAAATTTCCAGGTGGCGATTGATCTGGACCTGACGTCTGGGAGTGAAACCGCGACAGCACGTGCACGCTACGTCGATGATGGCACATATACGGATTGGGTGGCGACATCCGCCCTGGCACTTCCGCCCGATGTGGTTGCTGCCGTCAAAGGCCAGTATGACAATCTGGGAACGACGACCGGTGCCTTTGTCGGCATGATAGCCTCGGCGCCAGACGGAGACGATTCCTTCGCGGCATCGTGGGACTGGATAGATGTCGAAAACGTGGACGTTCCCATTGGCGCAGCGCGCATCGGGGTCACTGAAACCTCTGACAATATTAACAAGTCGACCTTTGACAATGGCTCATTCGAGATCACAAATACCGGTGAAAAAGTTATTACTCAGGTCGAGTTCGACCTGACCAATGCCATTTTACCGGATGCGGTCGTCGACCCGTTCGGTTTGGCCGGTGATACCGTTTTCAAGGGGCTGACCATCAACTCGGACGACGGGACAGGGGTCGATACCACGCCAGATGCCTCCAACTATGTCGGCCTTGGCGGGACCTCTGGATATGAAGGGCTCATAGTGACCTTCGACCCGGCATTGAATGGTGGCTTCGAGCCCGGAGAGACCGTCACTTTCTCGGTCGACCTAGACCCGAATTCGATTGCTGGCGCAAGCAAATCGCTGCTTGATGCCGGTGCAAGTCTCGGTTGGGACACGGGTGGAATCTCGGGAGCCGAGATCATCGGCGCAACGGTGACCGTCACCTACGCGGATGGCTCTACCAGTACCGGAGAACTGATCAGCGCGGGGAACAATGCCGGCGCGTATACCGTGTCGTCGCAAGCCACACCGGGGTTGGAGCCGACCCTGACCGTCAATGGTCTGGGCGAAGGGGAAACAGGGACGTACACCAGCGGCGGACCTACCGTGATCCTGAACGGACCGGCCGGTTCGGTCGCGCGCGTCACCTTGGCGAAGGGGATCGTTCAGCCCGAAACGAACGAGTTCTACAACGGCGATGCTGATGATCAGGCTTACGCGCCACAGCTTGACGCGCAACTGGCGGCATTGGCGACGACGGATTTCCCGGCCAACAATATCGTTGAGTTCCAGACATTCGACGTCGTTTTAACCGGTTCTGATCAGGACATTTCGTCTTTGTTCGATTTCTCGGGCGTCGCCGACTACAATTTCACTGGAGAAGACGAAGTTCCGCTTGCCTTTGTGGCTTCCATTATCGATCCGGACGATGCGAATGCCCCGCTTGGACCGACAACACAGCCTATCTACCTGACAATCGATTCTGCACCGCCGCCTCCACCGCCGTCTGATCCGTTCCGGGTCGAGACCGAGACGTTCAACATAGTCAGCGGCTTTGTCGTGCAAAACAACGGCGGCGCGTCCGGGGATCAATTGCTGCAGGCTGGCAGCAGCGGTGAACAGCGGGCCTCTTATACCTTCACGGCAGCATCGGGTATGTATGATCTGACGCTCGGTTATTTCGATGAATCCGACGGTCAGTCGCAACTGAGCATTCTGGTGAACGGGCTCGAGGTCGACAATTTCACCTGGGATCTGGATGCGGGCGACGCGTTTGCCAATGGCAGCTCGTTCGCCGAACGCAACATCAACGGCCTGGAGTTGAACACCGGCGATGTGATTGAAATCGTTGGAACCTCGGATGGCGGCGAGCCGCTGCGGACCGACTATTTCGACTTCCAGTTTGTCGGCGCAGCCGGTCCGGACACGACGGACCCTATTGTGCAATCTTCTTCGGCACCGGATATCGGGCAGGCGGATGTTGGGGCGTCCAGCACCGATATCACGGTGACCTTTGCGGATAATGTCTCGATTGACGTCTCCAGCATCGATGTGGGCGATATCACCGTGACCGGACCAAGTGGTCCGCTGTCGGTGACAGGCGTGAGTGTGGATGTCGGCAGCGACGGCACGCCGCGGACAGTGACCTATACGGTGGCGACACCGGGCGGGACCTGGGATCTGGCGGACGAGGGCGACTATACGGTCGCGCTGAACGCCAGTGAGGTACAGGACACCAGCGGCAATCCGGTGGCCGCTGATCCAACGCTGGCGACCTTCACGGTCGATCTGACGACACCGCCGCCTCCACCGCCGTCTGATCCATTCCGGGTTGAGACCGAGACGTTCAATATAGTCAGCGGCTTTGTCGTGCAGAACAATGGTGGCGCGTCCGGGGATCAATTGCTGCAGGCTGGCAGCAGCGGTGAACAGCGGGCCTCTTATACCTTCACGGCAGCATCGGGTATGTATGATCTGACGCTCGGTTATTTCGATGAATCCGACGGTCAGTCGCAACTGAGCATTCTGGTGAACGGGCTCGAGGTCGACAATTTCACCTGGGATCTGGATGCGGGCGACGCGTTTGCCAATGGCAGCTCGTTTGCCGAACGCAACATCAATGGCCTGGAACTGAACACCGGCGATGTGATTGAAATCGTTGGAACCTCGGATGGCGGCGAGCCGCTGCGGACCGA